>NZ_FOHA01000021.1 GCF_900111355.1 Isobaculum melis | reverse complement strand
TTAACTGCAGGTGTGAGTCGTATCACATTTGTATTATCTAAATATTTCTCGCAACTGTTAACTGTGATACTTGGTACAATGCTTTATCTTGGTTCGACCTTTGTTTTCTCTTTCTTCAAATATGGAATGGATAATATTCAAGTGGGTGCATTAGCACAAGATATTGTATTTGCGACATTATCTGTCTCATTCTGTATTAGTGTCATCTTAAGTTTAGCAACCATTCTATTAATTAGCTTTAACAGCAGTATCTTAGCCACTATCTTTATTGCAATTTATCCAATGCTGATTCAAATTATTGCGTTAATTACAAAATGGTCTGGACTAAAATACTTTGACTTCTTCAGTTTAGCGCAAAATATGGCTTTAAACGACCTAGCTGGTGAAGCATTAATTCCTTATATACTGATTAGTTTAGGACTGATTGCTTGTTCGATTGTTATCAATGCTCAAGTCATCAAACGAAAAGAGTTTTAAAAAAACAAGCTAGAGAATTAATTTTCTCTAGCTTGTTTCAATGTTAAGACTAATTGAAATTCATTTTTTTCCGTATTTAAGGTTACTTGACTATTTAACAAGCCAGCTAGTTCTTTAATAATACTTAAGCCTAAGCCTGTACTTTTATTAGTTCTGGATAAATCTTCTGTGAAAAAACGATCAAAAAAGACTTGAATATCTTCAATTGGTTTGATTAAACCATTAGTAAAGGTAATTTCAATATAATCTGCATCTTTTTTTAGCGCTATCTCCGCATATTCATGTCCATGTTTTAAAATATTTCCTAAAATATTTTGAATCAGTCGCTGTAAGATAGATGAATCCAATAACAACATTTGATTCTCTTCAACCTTTAAATCTAAGCGGATCTGTTGCTTTTCAAACTCTTCATAATAGGTAAATAAATTTTCCTGTAAGATTTCAGAAACATTTAAGGTTTCTAGCTGTAGCTTCATTTCCTTTTCTTGAATTAAATTATATTCCATCAAATAGCTTAAATAATGAGAAATATCCATTAAGCTTGTATCAATTTTTTCTAAAATTTGACGATGGTCTTCTCTTTCTATCTCTTTTAAAAGCAATTGATTGTAGCCAGACGAAACAGTTAATGGTGTTTTTAAATCATGCGTTAAATTGGTTAAGATTTTTTGAACTTGCTTTTCTTTTTGACGTTGCTCTTGATAAAAAGCTTTATTTTTTTTGATTAAAAGATTATTTTTATCTAGCAATTTTTTTACCAACCAATTTTTTGAGGTAGAGACTAATTCAGCATTGGTTTCATGCTCAGAAATATAGGTCAATTGTTTGACGACTTTATGTAAATCTAAGAAAAAGAAAATAAGATAACTTGTTACTAGGAGGAAAAGTACAGCAAATAGTCCGGTCCAAATCATTTGTTACGCCTCCTTTGACAACCGAATTCCGGTTCCCCAAATGGTTTCAATATACTCTTCTTCTGGATCTAATTCCTTTAATTTTTTTCTAAGTGAGCTGATATGTACATTGATTGTATTTTCTCCACCAATATAAGCATCTTGCCAAATTGTTTCATAGAGATTGGCTTTAGAATAGATTTTATTGGGATGACGTAAAAGTAATTCCAGTACTTGAAATTCCTTATTGGAAATCGTTAAGCGTTCTCCTTGTACGGTTGCTTCAAGTAATTCTGTATCTAAACTTAACTTTTTATGGACTAAGGTTTGGACTTCCTTCACTCTTGTTTGTAGTAAATGAATCTCTATTCTTGCTTCTAACTCTTCAATATGAAAAGGTTTTGTTAAATAATCATTTGCGCCATTTCTTAATAGCTCAACTGTTTTTTCTTTATTATCAATCGCTGTTAATATAATAATCGGCACATCAGAGGTTTTACGAACAGTTTGTAACACACTTTCACCCGTTATCCCTGGAAGCATCAAGTCGAGTAAAACTAAGTCATATGTATTTTGGCTAATCGCTAATAAGCCTTCTGTTCCAGAATTTTTTACCGTCACATCGTATTTTTCTTTAAAGAGATGACTGATTAACTGGCAAATATTTTCATCATCTTCTATTAGTAATAGTCTTTTCATCGTATTTCTCCTGTCAATAGTGTCAAATTTTTGCTGTGTCTACAAATGTAAAATAGTTTAGTTTCATGATTAAGACAGAACATCTCTAATTAGAATGATGCCATATTTTTTGCCTATTTACAACAAACATTTTGTGAACGATAAAGTAAAAAAATAAAGATTGTTTATAAGTAAAATACTTTTTCTTTTCTTCAATTTCAAAAAAAGCCTATGCTAAAATTACTTTCATAGGCTTCTCCCTTATTTTTTCTTACTTAATTGTTTGACTGCTTGTTCTAATTCAACAATCACTTCTTCTTCTGTTTCTTGCTGTAACAATTCATTTAATGCAGCAAGCCATTTATCTGCTTCTCTGCTTCCCAGCCGGCCAATCGCCCAAGCTGCTGTTCCTCTAATCACTGGACGCACATCTTCTTTTGCACATAGTAAAATATCTGGTAAGGCGGAACGATCGCCTACATTTGCCAAAGCAATCAAAGCATTTCTTTGTAAGGGCTTCTTCCCTCGCCAAGCCCCTGAAAGATGACCAAATTCTTCTTTAAACGCTTTATTTGAGAGACTCAGCATAGGTTTTAATTTGGGATAAACCGTATCAACTTCAGGCTCCATTTCTTGATGGAAATGGAAATCTTTGCCTTTATTATAAGGACAAACCATTTGACAAATATCACAGCCATAAATGACATTACGGATTTTTTTCCGATATTCTTCTGGCATCATCCCTTTGGTTTGGGTTTGGTAAGATAAACATCTTTGAGCATTCATCTGACCATTTCCTAGTAAGGCTTTGGTTGGACAGGCCGTCACACACCTTGTGCAGTCACCACAACCAAAAGGCACAGGTTCATCTATTTCAAAATCAATATTTGTAATGATTTCTCCCAGATAAACAAATGAGCCAAATTCCTCTGTAATTAATAAACCATTTCGTCCAATAAAGCCAAGTCCCGCTCTTTGAGCTACTGCTACATCGACTAATTCTCCAGTATCTACTTGTGGTGCAAAGCGCCAATCTTTACTGATTTCTTTTTCAGTAGCAAGTGATTGAATATAAGCAATCAATTTGGTTAATCGATCCTTTAAAACCTCATGATAATCAATCCCCCAAGAGGCTCTAGCAAACATACCACGCTTCTCATCTTTTGGAATATCCTCCTTTATTTTGGTAGGATAGGCTAAAGCAATAGAAATAATGGTTTTAGGATGTTTAAAGGTTTTTTCTGGATAAATGCGTTCTTCAATTACCTGATGCTCAAAACCAGAATGAAAGCCACGTTCTCTTTGCTCCCTTAAAGAATCTTCTAATTCATAAAAAGGTTCAGCAGATGCAAAGCCAATTTTATCAATTCCTAAACGTTTACTTTCTGCAATAATCTGCTGCTTCAACGTGATCATAGTAGTGCCTCCTCCATTCTTCCCCATTGTACTATGTACATTATACCTCCACTAAGGGAAATTATCATCTATAAACTTGATTCATCTGATTTTAATTAATCACATCATTTAATCAATATGTGTTCATACGCTATAATAATCGTATATTAAATACTATTAAACAGTCCTACTATTTAATGACTAACAAATTTATCCCTTATTAGAAAATAAGGGTCTACTCATGCTATCATGACAATAAAAAAGGAGAGAAAATTTATTTTTCTGATATTTTTATCTTTAGTAGTCATCAAAAAGATGCAAGGATTTCACAAATCACTTCATTTGTAAAAATATAATGACTTTTTACCTATTTAAAGAACCATCAAATCTTTTGATGGTTCTTTTTTTACAAGCTCATATTCTATTATTTTTTTGCTATCAGCCAATCATACTTTTATACACTATCTGAGGGCACATCACAAAAAAATCAACCTAAAAACTGTATAGATAAAATCGCCATCCACCTGTTGATTTCCCAGGAAATAAAAAGGATACCTAGATGAATCCTTTTTATCATTTATTTGAATCCTTAACAAAAAACGCCGAATCTATACCTTTAAAAAGAATATACATTCATTGAGTAAAAAGATTTTCTGTTTCAATAAAGATTATAAATAAATTCCCTTTATTTGTAGTTTTTTTCTATCAATGTATCCAAGTTATTTTCTAACTCAAACTCAGCTTCTTTCTGGTAATGGAAATGCAATAAATAGGATACCAACTTTTTATTTTTTCTAAAAAAATTTACTGACTCTCTAACTGATTATTTTATTCATACTGTTTACATTCATCTTTTAATTCTGTAATAAATGCTTCTTGAGAACATTTGTAAAAATCTTCAGGATTTTTATACATACAAATCACTTGAATATCGTGGTTCATTTCATTTAGTAAGTCATCCATTACATCATATATAGACAACTCAACTGGCTTTCCACTGAAATCTGCTGATATATATTCTTTATCAGACCAAAGAAAAATACATTTTTCTTTAAATGTTTGGGTCACAACAGCTTGATCTTGATTACTAATTGTCCATACAACTTCCCAATCTGCAATTCTTCTTATAAAGTGTTGATAACGAGCTCTAGCAGTTAACTGATTAACGCCATTTACTTGCTGTATACTAATGGACATTTTATAATCCTCCTACTGTAATTGTATAGTCAGCATCTAAACAAACCTCTATTGCGTGAGAAGAAAAATAATCTGGCTTAAATGTCACATAGATGATACAGGTATCAAGTTGATTGTTTTTATCAAAAATAAAATTAATCGAACTGTATTCTATCGCATTAGAAAATACTTGTTTTGAGAGGGGCAGCTGAATGGGTATTGCTTCTTTTCGTTCATAAACGAGATAACAATTATCCAGTCCCTCTACCTTTTCACCAAGCTCTGTTACCCATTTTTCAGCTAAATGAATATAGTCTTTTGCGATAATTTCTTTAGCAATATTTGATTGATGTGTAAAAATCCAGTCAATCATATCTTGGATTTTCGCTGAAATTTTTGTCGTGTTTTCATGTGAAATTTCTGCTATCTCATGTGCAAAGTCAGCACCAACGAGTCGATGATCCCCAAACATATATGGAAAAAATTCTGCATACTCATCTTGTATCTCCCATTCTAATAGATTTGGTACAATTATTTTGTCTGCACTCATAAACAGCACTCCTTTTCTTTAATTTAATTTTTTTGATTCAAGCCATTGTTTATGTATCTTCATTGCACCGTCTGGCTTATCTGGGTATTGATAATCAATAATAGATTGATGGATGTCATTGTGAACAACAGCAATCGTGATGATTCTTTGTTTTAAATTTAATTCAAAAAAAGCTGAACTCAAAGATTTTAAAATCTCCATTGTTGCGAATATTTTTTCTGCATCAATCTTTATTTCGATGCCCAGCTCATTATATTGCTTTAAGTGTGTCATAAACTCACCTTGATAGATGTAAAGTATACCATTTTCAATCTGAAGAATATCTAAAATATGCTGATAATGATCTCTAATAATTAAGAATAGCTCTTCTTTTTTACTAACAAATGAACCTAAAATTATTGGGAAATGTTTTTGTTCTGTGTCTGTATCTTGAGACTGTTGTAAAGCATTCATATATTGATCAAAAGCTTCCTCATTATCACCAAAAATAAATGCCATTATTTGATAAGAAGATAGATTTCCTCCCGAAAAAATTTGCTCTTCCCTTAACATTTTCCATTTTAGCCAATGATAGTCTATTTCTAAATCTAATGCGAAATGATCTTTTTTCCCCATTAAATAGCCTGCATAAAAAGTTTGTAAATGTGATAAATCCTTTTTATTCATAAACATCAATGGTCTTTTTTTAAATGATGCTATATCGGTCAGTATAGGCCTAATAAACTCGCTAGAATATTGCTCTTTACACATAAAACCGCCTCCATTTTTCTTCTTTAGCTATTTTATTTCATCGCCATATTTAGCTTGGACAATTTAGTTTCCTCAAAAGGTCTCTCTAACATTAACCTTTTTAATAACGTGATAGCCATAAATATAAACGTTGCTTTCTTCAATTTTATATTTAAATCGTCCAATTGAATCAAGTTGTTCACAAAACTCATTCTCTTTGCAACTTTTCGGTAATGGAATCATCAGATACTCAATTTCACTCAATTTGATTGGACCTGAAATGTAATCTTCAGTATATTGTCTATGCTCATCCATCGTATCCAATGCAATGTGGTAATGATTACTGTCTGATAGTAACTTCACTTGTCCATATTCTATTAAAAATGTGTCAGCTAAAAAATCAAATATTCTTTGCCATTTTGAATCATTCATATCACTTATCAAAGAAGCTTTACTTGTCATATAAAACGCCTCCATTTCTTGCAAACTTTGGGTTAGAAAGCCGAATGCATTTCGATAAATTAGTTACCTATTCTTTTCAAGAGTCTTGATACATTTAACCTATCTTCAACTCATTCTTTTTATTAATTGTTCACGTTTCTCATAAAATGTACTTGTAATCTCTTCAAACTCTTTTTCCATATCTAATTGGTGGGCACTATATGGTGGAGAATCATTCCAAGATCCCATACCGCCAAATACACAAGTTGCTGCCACAACACGTTTTGCTTTGTCGTGCTCAGATAAATCTTCTTTTAAAATAGTTAAGCCTAAATTGAACATTCTTGAAAAATTTGGATAATCCAATTTATCAGCTAAATCTTTTATTTCTAATAAAGAGCATTCAAATTCATGTAATTCACTTTCCAGTACCCTCTTTTTTTTCCTAAGCATCTTTGACCTTCTTTCTGGCAATCTATTAGAGCCGTATTAAAACAACTAATTTTCTTGGATATTTTAAAGCCTATACTTCACTAACATACAGTAAATCATTCATTTCCAATCGAATCGATCTCTACTATTCCAGTATCGTTGCTTCATAAGCTACTATTTTTTTCTTTATTCAGCAACTCTCTTACTTCCATCAAGGCAAATCCCAATAAGTTTTCACCTTTCCATAGTAATGGATTCATTGATTTAGGATCCTCCTCGGCTCTTCCAATGCCCCAAATTTTATCTACTGGACTTGCTTCTACAAGTATTTTATTTTTAGTATCCTGTAAATATTTTTTCAATGACGGATTTTGGCTAAATTTCAATAGGTTCCCTTGGACAACAATGTCATATTTATTTTTATCCCAAATTGATTGGTCAAAATGCTGTATTTGTCTCCCTAATGCTTTGATTTGCTTAGGATTCCTACAGTCAATAATCTGCTCACGAATCGTTGTATCATTAAATAATTTAGCTTTTTCTGACATCATATATTGCTCAGCGCTGTAATATGTATAAGCTTCATCTTTAAATTGACATGACCACCACTGACTAAAGCAGCTTTTTGAAATAGTATGGTCTTTTGCTTTTTGATGTCCCCAGAAAAAGAGAAAATTCAGCTTTTTTTTGGATTGGTATTGTTTTTGAAGCTTGCTCTTATTCCACACCATTTTGTGAACCTCCGTTTTCATCATGCGATTATTTTTTAATACTAAGTATGAAAAAAATCTATTTCAGCTTTTGCTTCATCTTATTTAATTTATGTAAAATAGTCTCTCTATTTTTAGAAGATTTCATGAATTTGGGCAGGGTATGTCCTGCTGTTTTCCAAACAAGATGACTTTTATCTCGCTCTCTTAGGTCTGCTGTAACATAGGCTATTAAATAGTTTAAATGTTCTAAATTAAGTGCCCAAAAAGCTTTTCCTTTGAATGTTTCTAAAAAATATAATGGTTTTCCAGTTAAAGGGTCTAGTCCATTCTCAAGAAATTTTACTTTTTGATACTTATAGGAGATAGGTGCATTTTTTTGTAAATTTAATACATTGATTTCTCTACAAGCTGTGCAAGGTTTTGTAATTATTGGATAGGGATGCGCTTCAATATCATACCTAAGATATTTTCCACACTTCTTACATAAACCAGTATATTGATACACATATATTTTATTCTCATGTTTTGTGATTTTTTCGACCTTGAAGCAGGTCTGACAAGTAAGAATGAAGGCCTTATCTTTTTCCTGTAAGATGGCTAAATGATGACAAGTTGAGCATACTAACCACACACCTTTTGTTTTTAACACATGATGATAATCAAAATAATAGGGAGATTGATCAATAAATCTATGGCTATTCATGCATTTCTCATACCTTTCTATTCCGTTTCTGTAGCGTAATAATTCTTTCCATCTAAAAAAGTCTTCTTTCACTACTTTATTTTCTTAATATCTTTTCCATTGCTTTTCCTTTTGCCAATTCATCAATCAGCTTATCTAGGTAACGAATTTTTTGCATTAATTCATCTTCGATTTCCTCAACGCGATAACCGCAAATAACGCCCTTAATGAGTGAAACATTGGGATTTAATTGTGGTGCCTCTTCAAAGAATGTTGTAAAATCAACGGCATGATCTATTTGTTGTTGTAATGTCATTTGATCATAACCCGTCAACCAAAATATAATCTCATCTACTTCTAATTGCGTTCGGCCTTTTTTTTCTGCTTTCTTCACATAAAGTGAGTAGACACTTGCAAAACTCATGCCAAAAATTTTAGGCTTTGTCATCTTCAATGCACTCCTTCTTCGCTACTCCTTCTATTTTATCATAAAGTTCAATTTTATTAAAATCATTGCTTCATTTTCTCAACTTCTTGACTAAAATCAAATATTTATTTTAAGTGAACTATGGTAAAATATAGGTAGCGCTTGAAATTAAGGGAGGGTTCATAAAAATGGCTAGAATTGCTAAAACAACTTATCGTTTCAAGAAAGAAAACATAAATGAAAGCAGTACCAATCAATCAAATGCTTCAACACAACACTTAGCAGACTTAACCTTTGATCCAGTCGACCCCTTAAATATCTTGAGTAGCTATTATCAAAATCATCAAGCTGCTGAGCCTATTGATGCAATCAGGCACACACAAGCTGAAGTACCGCAGCTCAATGAAAAAAAAGAAATTAAAGAGGCTAAAGACTATATTGAACAACACCTTCATCGGACCATTACTTTAAATGAAATGGCTCAAAAAGTTTTTTTAAGTCCTTATTATTTTAGTAAGCTTTTTAAAGCGGAGACAGGGATTACTTTTATTGCTTATGTCAATCAACAAAAAATGCGTCAGGCCTCTCAGCTACTTTGTGAATCTCATTTAAGTATTAATCAGATTGCAAAAGGCTTAGGCTTTACACAAATGAGCTATTTTTCTCGCATGTTTAAAAAGGAGTATGGTGTAACACCAAAGGACTATCGTCGTTCTTACAGTAGTTAACGAGTCAATCAAACAATCAGCTTTAATCAAATAAATAGTCAAAAAAAATCCCTTGGAAAATTCAATCTTGAATCTCCCAAAGGATTTTTAGTTTATTGTGATTGCCAATCAGCAGGATAGGTCACATAGACAAATCGTGCATCGCCTGTCACTGAAAATTGGATACTGCTGCTTTTAGGGATAAAAAGGATTTCTCCTGGTCCAGCAGAGATTTTGCGTCCATCAATCAGCACATCTAATTGACCTTCAATGATATAATCGACTTCATCATATTCTAGGGTCCAATCAAAGGTTGTATCTTTCATCACCATTAAGCCACAGCCTAAACGTGGGCTTTCTTCTAAAGTGACTAAATCCTTACAATAGACAACATCGCCTGGTTTGCCAGTGTCTAAACGGTCTTCTTCTGAAACATCTAATTGCGGTAATTTAATTGATAACACGCCACTTGGATCAACTGTTTTGGTATCCATTTGACCTTTGATCATTTGCTCAGTAATCACTTCACGAATAATGCGTTCCAACATACTTTTATCAATATTTGACATCGTTTATTTCACTTCCTCAGTTGTTTTTTTGCCTAGCATACGGTTTGCCATAAACATCGCAACTAAAACAGCTGTGATCCCACCAACAATTTTTCCAACCATCATTGGGAAAATCATTTCTTTCGCAACACCCGCTGTAAAGCCTAGATGATCTCCTAAAATAAAGGCTGCTGAGACAGCAAAAGCGACATTGATAATTTTACCACGGTCATCCATATCTTTCATCATTTGGAACATTGGAATACTGTTTGCTAAAGTTGCCACTAAACCAGCTGCTGCAATTTCATTCATGCCTAATACTTTACCTAATTTCATTAAAGGTGTTTTGAAGACTTTGGTAATCACATATACAAAACAGAACGCGCCTGCCAATGTTAATGCAATCCCACCAACAACTTCAATACCGCTTGTGATTGGTTCAATTCCTGGAATCACCGTGATGCCAAGTAATAATTGAATGGCACCAACAACTAAACCTAAAATGGCTACCATCACAACAAATTTGCCAAAGACAGTAAAGCCTTTAATCATCGCTTCTGGTTTAAACCATAGACCTAACATAATAATTGCCGCTACAATCACAATTGGAATCAAGTTCATTAACAGCATAGTCACTGGGAAGCCAGCAACTAAACCACCAACAAAACTGCCAATTGGAATGGTAATTACGCCTGATAAAACACCAGTTGCTAAAAACTTATGGTCATTTTTATCAATAATACCTAACGCTACTGGAATGGTGAAAACTAAAGTTGGTCCCATCATCGCGCCTAGAATTGTTCCTGCAAATAATCCAGCTTGTGGATCAACTGCTAATTGCTGCGCTAGGGCAAAACCACCCATATCGTTTGCTAACAGGGTTGTCGCAAACATAGCTGGATCTGCGCCTAATGCATTATAAACCGGTACAACCACCGGGCTAAGTACATTTGCTAAAACGGGGGCCAATGTAATGATCCCAATCATGGATAGTGCTAATGCACCCATTGACATGATACCTTCTTCAAATTGTTCTCCTAAACCAAACTTATTCCCAATACATTTATCAATTGCACCTAAAATCATAAAGAAAACCATGATATACATAATAATTTCATTAATACTCAAGGATAAACCCTCCTATTTTTTAATAGAAAAATCGCGAGAGTCTCTCGTAATGCCTATTTGCATGTAGAATGACTCTCGTGCTATTATTTCTTATTTTAGCCTTCACGCTCTACCGAATCAACAATACCTACAATCACTGCATCAACGGGAACGCCTTCTTTATCTAACGATAAACGTGCTGCTCCCCCAGTTGTTACTAATACAACATCACCAAAACCTGCTCCAGCATTATCTGCAGCGACAAGTGATTGAGGCACAGATTGATGTTCATCAGGCTCAGTTTCAACAATTAAAAATTTTAATCCATTTAATTTCTCATCTTTTCGTGTTGCCCAAAGACTTCCAGTAACTTTTCCAATTATCATCTACTTGGCCTCTTTTCACTCCACTTGACTAGTTTTCAGTCATGTCCTAGGTCCAGTGAATATTTTTTTCTTGTAAATAGTCTTTTGCTAAAGCTGTTAATAATGCATTTTTTTCAAGCTTAAAGTGTGCACCTGTCGCTAAGTTTAATTCTTTTAGCTTAGCCTCAGTCCAAACTTTTTTAGTTCCTACCACTTCAGCAGTCTGCTGATTTTGACTTCTTGGAAGTTGCCACGTTGCTTCTTTTTTACTCACTACTTCTGCACCGTAACGACACCATTGTAGCTCAAATTCTTCAAATTTTTGACGTAAGGCATAGGATGCAGATTGACGGTAATGGTAAAATTCAATCCCTTCCTGTAACACCATGACTTTTTTTCCTTTTAGAAAATGTTTCAATAGCGCATTTTCTTCTGGTGTTTGTGGGCAGCCATTTGCAATACGTCCCATTTGCTCCACAGATAATTGTGTCATAAATAAGACATCTGCTTCTTCAATTGTACAATCAGTTAGTGTCGCTGTGGGTAGTTTTGAAATCAAAGAAAGAACGTTAGAATCACTAGTTCCAATTAGTTTTAGTTTAAGCTGTGCTTCATTTGATAATCGGACTAAGACAGCTTCCATCACTTTTTGAACAAGCTCATCTATTTGGCTCATAATGCTGAACTCTTCTTCATAATTTGAGCACGGGTTCCTTTACTCCAGCCACAAGCATTTGCTTCATCATAATCAATATGCATCACTGTAGCAAAATTAGGACTTACACGAATCACCACATCATCAAAAATTAGCGGTCTTCCTGCATTCACTTTTACTTGAACAATTTCACCTTGTTTTACATTTGCTTTCGCTGCATCTTCAACTGTCATATGAATGTGTCTTTTTGCGACAATTAAGCCTTCAGATAATTGAACTGATTTCCCACCATTCATCACTAAAATTCCTGGTGTGCCAGCAATATCTCCACTTTCACGAACTGGTGCCTTCACACCAATTGCTAAAGCATCTGTTGCTGAAATTTCAGCTTGTGATTGACTTCTTTCTGGTCCTAAAACAATCACATTATGCAAGACACCTTTTGAGCCAACTAATGTTACACGTTCTTTACTAGCAAATTGACCTGGTTGGGATAAATATTTTGCAACGCGTAATTCATATCCTTTACCAAATAGCGCATCAATCGTTGCTCTATCAAGATGAATATGACGTCCACTAGCTTCTACTTCAATCCCATTTTGATTTTCAACACGCTTAACGACTTCTTCAATTAAGCAATTTAAATCTTCTGGATTCATCCTTAGCCTCCTAGCTTTTCTTATATTTTCCTTTGTTCACTTGATTCATTAATTTTAAACAAAAATGAGCCAAATAATCAAGACCTTCAAGTAACTCGCATTCTTTGACTGTCCCATCAGCTGTTTTTAAACTTTCATAGGCCAGTAAACTAGTCTGCTCAATCATCAATCTTAATTGATTGAGAGCAATTACAATCGGTCCCATCTGATACTGAATCTGGAATGTAACCTGTTCATCTTCTTTTTGATTGGTTAATCTACTGAGTAAATTGACGTCATTAAATCCCATGGTTTGGCTACTGTTAGCAATTAATTCCAGTTCTTCTATTAAACCTGTAAATCCTGCTTCACTTGCCAGTAATTGAACCTTTAACACCTCTCCATGTACTGCGTCAAATTGACTACGCAATTTCATTTGAGGATGATCCAATGGCACAATGATATTTTCTTTTAAGATACGCATATAAATTGGCTTTTCAATAAATTGTCCACCATCTAATGTTTTATATAAAAAGGGCATTTTCACTGCTTGTGATGTTTGATTTTCGGTTTGTTTCGCTTCTTTTTCAGGAGCTAGCTTACCACTTATCTCACATTCAGGAATTTCATGTAGTTTAATTTGATGATCGGATAAGAAACCTCGTGCAGAAGGGGTAATAATCGTGCCTTTTTTTACTTCACACACTTTATTTTTCTGCATTTCAGTTGTTTTCATCATCCTTCTAACAGTTTCTTCTGTTAAAATAGCCATCTACTCACTTCCCCTATTCCTGATACACATTTGTCTTAGAAAATAGCTTTCAGCAACTTTCAATCGTCAAATAGTATTAGAATTAAAGGAGCACCTTGTAATAAGAGTGCTCCTTTTTATACTAAGATTACCCTAAAGAATTCTTTTCAGGTATGATCATGATCTTATAAAGCAGTTTTTGGTAAAATTGCATCTACTTCTGAGTGTGGACGTGGAATTACGTGAACTGATAATAATTGTCCAACACGTTCAGCTGCTGCAGCACCTGCATCAGTTGCAGCTTTAACAGCGCCAACATCGCCACGAACCATAACTGTTACTAATCCGCCACCAACTTGTTCTTTACCGATTAATGTTACGTTAGCTGCTTTCACCATTGCGTCTGCTGCTTCTACTGCTCCTACTAAACCTTTTGTTTCGATCATTCCTAATGCATTTGCGTTTGCCATAATATTGTTCCTCCTAGTGTTTTTTTATTTATTTTTATTAGGACGTGCCTGAAAACGACAGTGGTATCCGAATTTTTCAGAGATGATTCTGAAAATCTAGAAAGAAAACACAGAGGTTGAGACAAAAGGCGTTAAGGCTTGAGAAATTGGAGCAAAAGACAAACAATACACTTTTTGTATTGGTTGGATTTTGTGAAATTTCCGAAGAGCCTGACTTTTGGCCACCGTTTACGGAGGCAATGTACGTGGTTGAGATAAAACTTTTGAGTTTTGTCTCAACCACGAGTATTTCTGACGACGAGTTTCATCATCATCACGAAAATATTCGCCACTGTAGTTTTCAGACACGTCCTAATATTTATTACAAATATTATTGTAATTGAGCTAAGACTTTCTCTACTAAAACATTAATTAATGCTTCTTTATTTTCATCGGTTGCAACAGTTGCTGTACTTGGCGCATCTGTTCCACGTAACTCTTCTAATTCACGGACACCATAAGCAACACGACGAATATTGAATAAGTTAGCTGGACCGATATTATCAGAAGTTGAGCTGCCACCAACTGCACCACAGCCTAAAGTTAAAGCTGGCATTAAGTTTGTTGCAGCGCCAATTCCACCTAAAGCACCTGGTGTATTGACTAGTAATCTTGAAACAGGTTTTTTCAAGGCAAATTTACGAATAACCGCTTTGTCCTCTGAATGAATAATCATTGTATGACCTGCACCTTCATGATTTAAAATATCAATACTTAGCTCACAGGCTGCTGACCAGTTTGGTGCAGTATAGAAAGCTAAAATTGGGGCTAATTTTTCACGAGAGTAAGGAATTTTTGACCCTACACGGCTCTCTTCAGCAATTAAGACACGCGCACCTTCTGGAATAGATAAGCCAGTTAATGCAGCAATACGTTGAACTGATTTACCAACAATTTGAGGGTTCATTGTACCGTTTGCACGCATAATGAATTTTTCAAGTTGTTCTGCTTCCTTCGCATTTAAGAAGTAAGCACCTTGTTTTTTCAATTCAGCAATGACTTCATCACGACTATTTTCTTCAACAATAATTGATTGCTCTGATGCACAGATTGTTCCATTATCAAAGGTTTTAGAATCTAGAATGTGTTTAACTGCCATTGGAATATTAGCTGTTCTCTCGATAAATGCTGGGCCATTTCCTGGACCAACACCAATTGCTGGTGTACCTGATGAGTAAGCTGCCTTTACCATTGCCGAACCACCTGTCGCTAAAATTAACGACGTATCTTGATGTTTCATCAATTGATCTGTTCCTTGAATGGTAGGAACTTTCATTGTACTAATGGCACCAGCAGGACAACCTGCTGCTACTGCTGCGGCTTCAATCACTTTCACTGTTTCCAAAATACTATTTAAAGCATTTGGATGTGGAGAAAAGACAATACTGTTTCCAGCTTTGATTGAAATCAAGGCTTTGTAAATGACTGTTGAAGTTGGATTTGTTGAAGGGATTAAACCAGCAACAACCCCAACAGGAACAGCGACTTCCATCACTTTAGTTTCCTCATTGTCACTTAAAACACCAACTGTTTTCATATCCTTGATTGCTTCAAGAACGCCTTGAGAAGCAAAAGCATTTTTAACGACTTTATCTTGCCAAATCCCAAATCCAGTTTCTTCATGAGCCATTTGCGCTAATTTCACACGGTTATCATAACCCGCTTTTGCGATAGCCTCACAAATTGCATCAATTTGTTCTTGTGACATATTGGCTAATTCTTTTTGCGCTTTTTTAGCTTGTCCAATTAAATCGCGGACTTCTTGGATGGATAATAAATCTTTATCTTGAATTGTCACTACTTGTCATTCCTTTCTTTTTCTGCTTGAATCGCATCGATTAAGGCTTTTTTGTTAGCAAATTTAATCTCTTTTTTAGAAAGGGACGTTACTTCCATTTGACTAGCCATTTTGCGTAAGTCAACAACCTTCATTTGCGCTAATTCTTGATCTAAGCTTTCTTCAACGACCTCTTGAATTTCTTTTTTCAAGCTTTCTTTCGCAGCATTTACACTTGATACCTCTGTCGATTTCATGGTGTTTTCCATTGGTTCTTCAATAGAAACCTTTTCTTTTTTAGCAAGCTTAGAAAAGACCATCTTAGCAGTTGCAGCGTCCATTCTTGGAATCACATGGCTACCAATTAAGCAATCTAATTTTTCTGTTGCTGAAACAGCTGCTTCAACAGCTGATTGTACTGCACCAACATCCCCTACTATTTGAACGGTGGTTAAACCGCCACTAATAACTTCTGCTTGTACAAAAGTGACATTTGCAGCTTTTAAGGCTGTATCCGCCGCTTCAACGGCTCCTAAGAAACCGATGACTTCTATCATGCCTAATGCTTCATATTCCACTAGCTTAAGCCTCCCTTAACTTTAGTATGCGGTTGGATTACTTGCGACCACTTCAACAGCTTGAGCAAATGCATCACAGGCTGCTTTACAAGCTGATTGACTTCCTGTTAATAGCGCACCACCAAAGTTTGTTTCTGATGGTGGTCCGTAAAATGCTGCAATCTCAACATCTGCTGCTTTTAAAGCAGCGTCTAGTGCGTACATGGCTTCTAAAGGTGGGGCAATCAAGTAAGCTAACGCTTCACCTTCTGGAACATTGGCTTCTTTTGATAAGAAAGTCCCTGTTCTAGAAACACAATGTGCAAAATATGGAATTGAATCATCATCGTTACTACTAATGAAGCTAGCACCTTCTTCAATTTCTTGAATTGCAACACTTAAGCCACTTTTAACCTCAGCAGGGCTTGGTCCAGCAATAATCCCAATGACTTCACCTGCTAATTTTGTTGAAGCATTTGCTGCACCTGCGTATAAGCTTTTCGCATAAACGACTTCAACTTCAGCTGCTTTGGTTGCTTCATCTAATGCCACATAGGTGACATCATCACAGTCAGAAGTAATCAATCCTAAACTGCGTTGATTTGGTCCTAAATTCAATGACTCAGCCATTGCTGCATCTACATTAGAAATGACTTTAACGCTTAATACACTTGCACCTAAACGATCATTTTTCATTCAATTGTTCCTCCCTTATTCAGCTTCTTTTAAATCAATACCAGATTTCTTTTTATCAAGCATATTTTTGATTAACTCAGCGATATAAGCCCCTGCTTCAACAGCAGGAGTCCCGCCACTATGAATATTAGAAATCACTGTACGTCTAGCTTCTGGCATATCGACAGTTGGACGATAGGCAATATAAGCACTCATTGACTCAGCTGTCACCAATCCAGGGCGCTCACCAATTAAAAGACAAACAACATCTGCATCGGTTAATTCACCAATTTTATCCATTGATGGTACACGTGCATGTTTTACAAAAACAACGGAATCAAAGTCCAAGTTAAACATTTTCAAGCCTTGTTTGATAGAAGGAATAATCTCTTTAATATTGGCACCAATTGCAGCCGAGCTTAGTCCGTCACCTACAACAACTTGAATTTTTGCACCATGTGTTGTATTTTCTTTTATCTTTTCACACATTTCTGGTGAGAATTGACGGCCTAAATCTGGTCTGGTAACATATTCATCCTTATCACGGCATAATGTTTCAACTGCAACAAAGTTCATTTCTTTCACTAATGCTTCATCTACATAAGAGAAAACTGCATCTTGAGCAGCAGCATGATCGGCTCTAAAACGCAATGTTGATTGTGTTTTATAACGCGTTCCAGCACGCCATAAGCCTAATCTAGCAGGCGTATATTGCTTCATTTTTTGATAACCTTCTGGATCCTCAGCATGTGGCACTAAAAATTGTTTTTTAATATCTACTTCTGTAATATCCGGAATACAGCCATCCTCAATCTTACTTTGAGAGACAGTTTCTGCTGCCTTAACAGCAACTGCTGATTGAACATCATTTGTGACATCAACATTGCCAGCTGTCATTTCGTTTAAAATGTTTTCAATAATTGTTTTTAAATTCTTTTCATCTACCATTTTATGCGACTCCCTCCTTTACTTTTTCAAAAATACAGATGCATCGCCGGCAAGCTCTGTTAATTTACCATTGATACTAAAGCCCATTTTTTCCATCCATTGATCAAATTCAGATGTTGGACGTAAATTAAACATATCACGCAATGTAGCCGTTTCATGGTAGCCAGTTGTTTGATAATTTAACATCACATCATCCGCATGTGGAATCCCCATAATAAAGTTACAGCCTGCTGATGCTAATAGAACCGCTAAGTTTTCAGCATCATTTTGGTCAGCTTTCATATGGTTGGTATAACAAACATCACAGCCCATTGAAATCCCAGATAATTTACCCATAAAGTGATCTTCTAAACCAGCACGAATGACTTGTTTAGAATCATATAGATATTCAGGTCCAATAAACCCAACAACTGTATTGACCAAATATGGATCAAATTTCTTCGCAAAACCATAACAACGAGCTTCCATTGTTACCTGATCGACACCATAATGTGCACCTGAAGATAATTCTGAACCTTGTCCAGTCTCAAAGTACATCACATTTGGACCAGCAGCTGCGCCCACTTCTAAAGCTAATTTTTTCGCCTCAGCAATATCAGTTGCATTAAACCCAAAAGCAGTATTCCCTTTTTCAGAACCAGCAATTGATTGGAAAACTAACCCAGTTGGTGCGCCTTGACGCATCGCTTCCATTTGTGTTTTAACATGAGCTAGGACACAAGTTTGAGTTGGGATTTCCCATTCTTGACGAAAATCTTCAAAACGATGTAAGATTCGTTTCACACTTTCCGTTGAATCATCAACTGGATTTAGACCAATCACTGCATCACCAATCCCGTATGATAAACCTTCCATTAATGAAGCCATAATCCCATCAATGTTATCGGTTGGATGATTTGGTTGTAAACGAGCTGAAAAATGTCCCGGTACACCAATCGTCGTATTCGCAGTTTTTGTTACTACCATTTTTTTCGCTGCATAAATTAAATCCATATTCGACATTAATTTTGCAACAGCAGCAATCATTTCTGATGTTAAACCGCGACCTAGAATTTTAATATCGTGATCCGTTGTTCTAAGATCTAATAACCATTCTCTTAGCTGTTCAACTGTCCAGTTTTTAATTTGCTCATAAGTTCTTTTATTCACGCCATCAATAATAATACGTGTTACCTCATCATCTTCATAAGGTACAGCTGGATTATTGTATAAATCTGATAATTTTAGTTGCGCTAAAACAACTTTAGCTGCAACCCTTTCCTCTGCGGAAGTTGCGCTAATCCCGGCTAAGCTATCACCAGATTTCACTTCATTAGCTTTTGCCATTACTTCCATGACTGTTTTAAATTGATAAGTTTTACCGAACAGTACTGTTTTTAAAATCATTCTTAAATCCTCCTCATCCTTCTTTTCTCTCTATTAATCAGTGGTTTAAATTAATTGAAAACCAACGTCTTCACTACTACAGGTAATACTGTTCCACCAGCAATTGGATTGCCAATATCAATATAATCTCCATTTTCAACCCGAACACTATCT
Organism: Isobaculum melis; assembly: GCF_900111355.1. Taxonomy (GTDB): domain Bacteria; phylum Bacillota; class Bacilli; order Lactobacillales; family Carnobacteriaceae; genus Isobaculum; species Isobaculum melis. The sequence goes on along the minus strand of NZ_FOHA01000021.1, from coordinate 19,088 downwards.
AAGCAGACAAAAGGATAATCTTTTGGTAATAAGCTATGAATACTTTGACCCAAGGCTTTTGCCATATCCTCCTGCACCATAATAATTAATGGTTCTTTCCGCTGAATCAAGGTCTCTAAACCTTTGACAATCGCTTCTGCCAGTGTTAACACGGTTTGAAAGCTTGGATTTTTCTCTCCAGACAAACCAAGAGCAATCTTTTGAAATTCATTCTCTAGCTGATACCATTGCAACTTCTCACGAATTTTAGTCGCCATTTCATCACTTGTTCCAATCTCATCTGCTTTTGCTAATTTCAAGATTGGAATATTTTGAATGGGTAAAATTGCTTTTGTATAGGTAATCGTACTCCCACTAACTTCAGCAGTATGAGAGCCTGCACCCACAACCGTTGCACGAATCGTTTCAACAGATGGAATGACTTCCTTTTCCATCACTAATCTTGAGTGAGCAATACCTTGCCCTAATAACAAACCAATATCCCCATATTTAAAGGGATCCTCTGGTAGTTCTTTGGCAATACAATCGGCTACCCCACCTGAAAATGAAATGCCTTTAATACATTGACCCAAACGCAAGCCTTTATTCGTAATGATGTATTGATAAAACTGACTTTGCATTCCAAGCCCCACACTGTTTTCAAGCAAATGCACCATTTCTTGAATAATCGGCTGTAATTGTTCAACACTTGTGGGCTGATTTAACTGGATAGCTAAGCCTTTTTTATTGATAATCTCCTGTATTTTAGGTGCAATATAGGTAATTTTTTTCGTTTTTGGCTCCACCTTAATCAAACGACCGCCAATATCTAAGCAACCAGTATCAACCACTTCACCCTCTTCAAATAAGGCTAAGTTGGTTGTCCCTCCACCAATATCTAAGTTCACAACTGACAAACGTTTTTCCTTTGAGTAAAGATGTGCTCCAGCCCCTTTACCAGCAATAATACTTTCTAAATCTGGACCGGCAGTTGCTACAACAAAATCTCCCGCAAAACCACTTAAAGCGGATAGAACCTTACTGGCATTTTCTTTACGAGCCGTTTCACCAGTAATAATCACAGCACCCATTTGAATGTCTTCTTTTTGAATGCCCGCTTTTAAATATTGTGCTTCAACAAAATCTTTAATCGCATCCGCATCAATTAAATTATCAGCTAAAATCGGTGTAAAACGAATATCACTTCGATAAATGACCTTCTTATCTGAAATCACAATTCGCGGAATTGAAAAAGCAGAAGCCATATTTTCGATGAATAATTCAGATAAAACTAATTGCGTCGTAGAAGTACCCAAATCAATTCCAACGCTTAGGATTTTTTCTGTCATTGTTCTGAACTCCTCTCTTGATATTGCCCATCCACTAAAGCTTTTCCTTTTTTAATGAATGATGATAAAGCCAGCAGTTAGTAAGCTAAGCTACTAAAAACATAAAAAGACACCTAAAGAAAGCATCCTATCTTGATAGGATCACTAACTCTAAGCGTCTTTGCTTAAATGAAACTGACAGCAGCGTCAGTCTTAGTTTTTAAAAGAGAAACAAGTACTTGTCCCAATTTCTCTATTTGATTTAATTTTTATTTTGCCACGTAATTTATCTTTCACATAGCTGTTGACGATTTGTAAACCTAAACTTGTTGTCGCAACTTTTTTCACATCGAAGCCCGTACCATTATCAATAACCGAAATGGTAATGACTTTTTCATCTTTTTTGGCTGTTAATTGAATCAAGCCAACTTGGTCATTTTCAAAGGCATGATCATAACTATTTTGTAATAATTCATTCACAATTAAGGCAATGGCAACCGTGCGATCGCTATCAATAACGATTTCTGGACTGACATCATTCATAATTGTAATTTGCTGACGCTCTGAAAAGCAGCGTTGAATATTATAAACAACTGATTCTAAGACTGTCTTTAACTGAATGCCATCCTCAACTTGTTTAGATAGTAATTCATGCGTAGCTGAGATAGCTAAAATCCGACTGACACTTTCGTTTAAAACAGTTTTAGCTTCTTGACTTTCACAACGTCTTGCTTGAATGCGTAACAAGGAAACAACTGATTGTAAATTATTTTTTACCCGATGGTGAATCTCTCTAATCGCAACTGACTTAGAAATAATCTCTGCTTCTTTATCTTTAATTTCAGTTTTATCTTGCAACATCATAATAAAAACATTTTCTTGATCAACAAAAATTTGCTTCATTGCAAAATAATAAGAATCAAATTTCACTTCTTTAACATGAGAATTAGACCATTCACCCGTTGTTTTTAAATAAGCTAATTGTTCAAAAGTCGATAAATCTAAAGATAAATTATCATAATGTAACCCTAGAATGTCTCCGATATAACCAAAGGATTCATAATAAAGATCAGCTGCTTTATTTTTTTGTAGCAAGTAACCTGCTTTATCAAAAATCAAAATCCCATCATTCAGATTATCCACAATGGACTCATTAAATGATTCGATTGCCTGTAAAGCAGAAGAAACTTCAACAAAATCTTGGTGTTTATGACTGACTTCAAAGCTATCCTTAATCGTTTGACTGACATCCTCTTCAATAATGAGAACCGCTATATTTCTTTTATTGTTGCGAATAGGATACACTTTTTGTCTAATTAATTTATCTTCTTGATTCCGTGCTAGTAGCCCTTCAGAATTAAGTGTTGTTTCAAAGGTTCTTAACACACCTGGTTCATTTTCACGCTTTGCCGTTTTTCCAACAACTGTTTCCTTGTATAACGAAGCAACCTTGGTTGGTGGCTTATGATAAATGACCACTGCTTCTCTCGTGTAAATATTGATAATATCAATAAAAACATCTTGTTCAGCATACATGGTGCTCATTTCAATTTTATGCGCTTGAAAACAAATTTCATCAATATCTGCATCTGTTAAATCAGAATACTTTTGACAAAGTGCTGCTATTTGATTCTTAATCATCTGTCATCACAATCATTTCAGCAATCTCAATCATCGGACAGCGTTTATCCATACTTAATGTTCGAAGCATTTGATAAGCATCTTCTTCAGTAATCTGATGCTCAATCATTAAGCTACCCTTAGCGCGCTCAATAATTTTTCGCTCTTCTAATTTCTTTGTTAACTTAGTAAGCTGTTCTTCTAGCTTTTGCGTTTCTTTTCCTTTGGCAATACTCATTTCAACAGTTGGAATCAATGATTTTTCATCCAAAGGTTTGACTAAGTAGCCTAAAGCACCAAAGTTTTTTGCACGTTCAGTATTGGTGGCATCACTAAAGGCTGACAATAAAATGATACCTCCTGCTAAATGCTCAGAAGCAATTTTCTTTCCTGCTTTCAAGCCGTCTAATAAAGGCATTTGAATATCCATAATGACTAAATCGGGATGCTGACTCTTACAAAGTTCAATGGCCTCAAACCCGTCTGAAGCTTCGCCTACAACATCGTAGCCAGCTGCTTCTAAAATATCACGAATATCCATCCTTGTAATAGGTTCATCATCGACTATTACAATTCTTCCATTCATTCTGTCACTTCCTATCATTTTTTATATCAAATAAAAACGTCAACAAAGGCATTTAAGAAAATTTAAGTCACTTCATTTAAACAAAGTCTTGTTAGAAAAGATTTAAGTTTTTGTAATATGTGTACCTGTAAATCCTAGAATCTTTTCAAGACCACTTAAAACTTCGGATAAAGCAGATTCTACAGAAGCAACATCTCCAGTAATAACAACTGATCCACTAAAACGATCAATAAAGCCAATTTGGACATTCGCAGCTTTCGTAGCGATATCCACAGCAATAATGGCCGCTTCACTAGGTGTAATTGTTAAAATACCGATTGCATTATAATTGCAATCCAACAAACCCAATTTTTCATAGATTGTTTGATCTGGGCTGGCAATAATATGTGCCAATGTTACCTGTTTACCAGGAACATATTCCTGAATCATTCTTTGTTTCTCTTCCATTTCTCCACCTATTTTCTACATGTTATTGGAAAATCCTTACTGAAATGACAAACTTTATTTTGCTTATGCTAGAAAAAAGAACATAAAAAGCTCCTTAAAAAAAGATAAAATCTCTTTTAAGGAGCATCGTTGCTCAATCATTAATTGTTATGCACGCCTTTGTGCTCTTAAACATTATATTCCAGCTGGAAAGCGATGTCAATCCTCTAAACCAACATTGTATCTAAAATCTCTTCAATCTCTAATTCTTTCGGTACTCTTGGATTTGTTGCCGTACAGCCATCTTTTAATGCGCCAACAGCAATTGCATGTTTTTCAGTGGTAAAGACTTCTTTTGTAACCCCACATTCAGTTAGCGTTGTTGGCATATTTAATTTTTTCTGTAACTGTTTAATTTCATTAATTAAACTGCGCACACCAATGCGCGTGTTGCTGGCAGGTAAACCTAATATTTTAGCTAAAGCAGTATAACGTTTTGCGGCTTCATTGGTTGGCACACTTTGAAAATCAGTAATGCCCGCATTATAACGAATCACATGTTGAAGTAATAAAGTATTCATACGCCCATGAGGAATATGGAACTTCGCACCTGCAACATGGGCAATCCCATGATTCAAGCCTAAAGAAGTAATATTAAAGGCCATTCCAGCCAAACATGAAGCATTATGCATTTTTTCTCTAGCTTCCATATCATCCCCATTACGATAAGCGCGTTCTAAATACTCAAAAACGAGCATCACTACTTTTTCACATAAAGCATCCGAATAGTCATTCGCTTTTGTAGAAACATAAGCTTCTAGTGCGTGGGTTAAGACATCCATTCCGGTATCAGCTGTAATCGCTGGTGGTACAGAGCGAACCAATGTTGCATCTAAAATTGCTTCATCTGGTAAAATAGCATCTGTCACGAGTGGATATTTCATCGCTTTTTCTTGATTGGTGATCACTGAGAAATTGGTAACCTCTGAACCAGTTCCACTAGTTGTTGGAATCACAACAAAAGGCATCGCTTTAACCGTTCCTAATTTCTGACCAAAAAACTTCATCGCCTTAGCAGCATCAATCGCTGAACCGCCACCAATTGCAAGCATTAAATTTCCATCAAAGGCATTTAAAGCACTAATTCCCGCTACCACATTTTCAATAGGTGGATCCGGAATAATCTCACTAAAAATTTCAAATTCATTATTCGCTTCAATTCTTGAAGTAACTGTTTCAATCATACCAGAACTAACAATAAATGGATCCGTCACAATAAATATTTTTTTATTTTGATAATCCTTTAAACGATCTAACGCATTCTCTCCAATAAACAAATCTGTTTTAAAACTTATTTTTTCCATATTTGCAACATTCCTTTCAAGCTTTTTTATAGGTATTTTCGTGAAATAATCAAAAAAGAAGCTTTAGAAAAAAGGCAGTCATCCTGCACATCTTTCTAAAGCTTCTTTGCTATATCAGATTATCCCACATCCTTGTGAGAAACATATTCAATTCATTTATAATTTACTACTTTGGGTGGATACTGTCAATACCAATGTCTAAAATAAATAAAAGATAGGCAATCAAAGCACCTCATTGTACTTATCCCTTCGGCGTCATTGAGAAGGTTATTGCCCACTGTCTTTTTGTGCACAACATTGTGCAAGTGGCGCTGTTTTCTGCTGATGAAGGCAGAGAACTTGATAAAATTTCTATTTTCATAGAAAAGCTGTTTAATGAAAGGCACCTACTAAAAGCAATGGACAATTTAGAAACATACGAAGATGTTTGCTAAACAAAAAAAGTCCCAGAGACAAGTGCGCACTGGAACAAAAGCCTATTGTTTTGCCTCGAAACAACAGTACCAGAGTATTTTAGAAGAAAAGACCTGACTTAAAGCAAGCATTGCTTATTACAGTGGCGGGACCGCGTTGGATTTTCACCAAACTTCCATTTTTCTAAAATAATTTAAACAAGCTATATTTTATCTGCTTCATTATAACATATTTGGAATTGTTTGCAATCTCAAATCTTTATTTTGCAGGTCCATTATGAAAAACTTTACCACTACGTTGATAATGAACATCTTGACAATTAGCACGGTAATTTACCACACGAGCAATTGCAAAAAAGTAATCAGATAGACGATTGACAAACTTTAACACATGACTGTTGATTTCAGCAGTCCAAGCAACACTCACAATATAACGTTCTCCACGTCTTGCAACTGTTCTTGCCATATGCAATTGACTAGCAATTGGTGTACCACCAGGAATAATAAATTCTTCAATTTGAGGCGGAATTTCCGTATAAACATCAATGCGCGACTCTAACCATTTCGTTGGCTCCTTTGTCATTCGGTATTCACGAATCCCATCTGGTGTTGCTAGATCTGTTCCACAATCAAATAAATACTGTTGAATTTCAGCTAGCTCTGCTTTGATATCAGTATTTTCTGTATCATTCATTTGACTGACAATAAAACCAACCAATGAATTTAATTCATCCAATGTTCCATAAGCAGAAACACGAGCTGAATCTTTACTGACTTGTGCACCACCTACTAAACGAGTCATTCCTTTATCGCCAGTTTTTGTATAAATCTTCATTTCAATTCACTCCCCTATTAAAAGTTTGTTGTGCCCGATTTACTCTGAAAGAAAAATAGGAAATTGGAAGAATGACGCTTTTTGTCATTTTTACAATTTATCTTTTTTCCGAAGAGTTGGCTCATAAGAACTAGCCATCATTAAAAGTTTGTTGCGCTTGATTGACTCTTATTGTAAATAATCAACTAATTCTTTAATCCCAGCATCTTCATAAGATGAGACTCTAAAAACAACTTTTGCTCCTGCTAAATAAAGTCGTTTTTCTGCTTCAATAATATCTGCTTCGCTAGCTGCTAAATCAATTTTTGTCACAATCCCAATCGTGGGCTTAGCAAAAAGTGTGGCAAAAAGTGGTGCAAAAACTTGTTCTTTCTCACTCACACTTGCTAATAGTGCAACAACCTCAGCTTCAGTCGATGTAACGGTTAAAGCACTATAGTATTGACGATGTTGGATAAATTCACCTGGCGTATCTATCATATCTGCATGAAATTGAACAGCTTGTGTTTTATGATAAGATAATTCAGCCCCTTCGATTCTTTGGCATAAGGTTGTTTTCCCACAACCAATTGAACCAATAAACATGACTTTTTTCATTCACTATTTCCTCCTTTTTAATGATTCTATTTCTTATAACTTTTTAGGTTCAATCTAGTAAACCATATTTTTTTTGAAAACGTCTCATCACTTTTATCCATGATGAGCTAAAAAGCCACAAGAAAAATACATTAGACAAAGCATGCGCTAAATCAAAATAAAAACTGGCTATATAGGCTTGAATAAATGCCAGCCAAGATAACGGATGGATATAGGCAATCACAGACCATAAATTAATAACCCAACCAAAAAGAAAACCCATGACAAATCCAAAAAGCAAGCGACTCCGCATATTTTTTAACAATGCAGAATCCTTTAATAAGCCTGCTATTAATCCAATCATGCTCCAAGAAAACATTTGCCATGGTGTCCATGGGCCTTGACCTAAAAACATGTTAGAAACTAAAGCCCCTGTAGCCCCTATCATAAAGCCACCTTCACTACCTAGCACCATACCTGAAACAATGACAACAAATGTCATTGGTTGAACACTTGGGATGGCAAAAAAAAGCACACGACTTGCTGCCGCTATTGCACCTAAAACAGCTAGAAAAACAATTTCTCGTGACTGTATTTTTTTCTTTTCAAAACGGCTATATAAAGGAACCATTGTACCAATCAAAAATAAAAAACTCACAAGCAAATAATATTGGTCACTTATCGCAACTGTTAAAACTAAAAGAAACAATAGAGAAAAAACTAGCCACCATACATTTTTTTTAACTTTTGACATAGGGTATCACATCCTCCCAACTTAAAGCTCTAGACAATTGCTTTCGAACCAATCGATTAATAGCCGTGGTATAAAAGAAATTATCACTAAAGAAGTCTTGAGTCAATCCCTCTGAAATAATTTTCCCATCAAATAACAATGCAGCCCTTGTCCCATAGGTTGCAGCAAATTCCATATCATGGGTGGTCATCACAATTGTCGTTCCCTCTTCTTTTAACTGCTGTAAAAGCAACCCTAAATAATATTTTCGAATGGGGTCTAAGCCTTTGGTTGGTTCATCTAACAAAAGAATTTCTGGATTAGACAATAAAGCTAAGCCCAAAGAAACAAGCTGTTGCTCACCACCACTACAATCTAAGGGCTGTCTATTAGCGATATGCTGAATGGTTAACCTTGCCAACATCTCATTAGCTGCTCTCTCAGGATTTTCCAAATGAAGCTGCAAACTACGTTGATAAAATTCATCAAACACCGTATCATAAGCAAAATGATACGCTGGATTTTGTGAAACATACCCAATTTTCTCATAGCGCATTTGTTGTGTCAGCTTATTTAATGACTGCCCCTGCAATGTGACCTTGCCTTTACGAGGTGTCAATAAACCTGCTAAAACCATTAAAAAGGTTGATTTACCTGTTCCATTTTTCCCAACAATCCCAATCCATTCACCTTTTGAAATAGAAAAATTCAATGCCCTTAAAATAGAGCGACCATTTTTTTCATATTGAAAATGAATTGAGTTAGCCACTAAAAATGGATTATCTTGCTCTTTTTCTCCTTCAACTTTTAGCACAGACGGCTGATACAAGCTAGGTAACGCCCTTTGTCCAGCTAAGACTGAAAAAGGTAAGGCTGTTAAACTCATTTCTAAAAATAAACGCGGAATTTGAGGAATAAATAACTGTTTGTCTGCTTCTTTCCATAATTTTTTTATTACTGTAACAGGTTCACTATTTTCAATAATACGACCTGCACCCATTATCACCAATTTTGTTGCTAAGGGAAGAACTTCATCTAATCGATGTTCACTCATAACAATTGTGATCCCTAATTCTTCATGAATTCTTTTTAATAAGCCTAAAAAATCACGTGTAGCAATTGGGTCAAGCTGAGCTGTTGGTTCATCTAAAATTAATAATTTAGGTTGTAAAATCAATACTGCTGCTAAGTTAACCAATTGCTTTTGCCCACCAGATAATGTATGAATGGGCTGTTCAAGTAAATCTTGAAACCCTAAAAAACTGATAAGCTCAGCAATCCTTTTTTCAATTATTTGAGAGGGACACCCAATATTTTCCAATGAAAAAGCCAATTCACTCATCACATTATCCATCACAATTTGGTTTTCTGGATTTTGGAAAACCATTCCAATTTCAGTTGCAGACAATACACCTGATAGTTCTTGATAAGGCTTATTTTGATAAAATAGCGCTCCCGTTCTTTCTCCAACTGGCCATAACTCTTTTTTAAAATGTCGCAATAAAGTCGTTTTCCCACTGCCAGAAGATCCAGCTAACACCATAAAATCTCCCTCTTCAATCACTAAAGAATTAATGACCAATGCAGATTCTTCTTCCTCTGGATAGCTAAAGGTTAAATCCTTTATTTCTGCCAACGCCACCATAACCATTCCCTCCCTTCTAATATTAAAGGATAGCCTGTAAATAATAAGGTAAGTATCAACAACATTACATCCTCGATTCCTTTCAAACCAAATGAACCTAATGACGGATAAATTTGTAAATCCCCAAATCCTTTAAGCTTACCATAAATACAAATCCCTAAAATTATTGCACCTAAAATTAAACTAAAAATATCACGTTTTTCCATATGATACCTTAAATAACTACTTCTTTTTTTTACGCCATAGCCTCTTGCTTCCATTGAATCTGCAGTTTGTAGTGCTTCTTCTAATGAGCACACCAACAAAATCTGAACTAAATGCATCCCATTGCGTGCACGCGTTTTTATATTTCCACTATCCATTTGAATCCCTCGTGTTTTTTGAATTGCTTTAATGGTTGTTAAGCGACGAATAAAAAGTGGAACAAATCGCATAGTAATCATAGTTAGTAACGCTAACTGAGGAGATATTCTTGAAAATAAATAAAGAAATTTATGACTAGTAATCACCAGATTATAAGAAAGAAAAATAAACATTAAACAACAAAAAGACAAGGCTAGTAATCCACCATATATTATAGCTTCTAAGGTAATAGGATTACGACCAATATAAAACAAATGATGTGTTCCTTGATGATTTAATAATGGATTTACGATGACAATCACTCCTATAAAAAACCATGCGCCTTTAAACATTTGTTTCATTTTAGCACCATTATGTTGGCAAATATTATACAATATGAATAAGAATAGTTCACCAATTAAAAATACAGGATGCAAAAACATCATACTTAAAATCATAACGCCAATATAATAGCAAAAACTTGTAATTGGATGAACATCATTTAATACAGTATGCATGTTTGCGCTCCTTTATATCAATCATATACGTTTTAGCTGATTGCTATTTTGTTAAATAATACTTTGAGTTGCATTAATTGTTCTAAATGAAAATAAAAATAGGCATCCAATGATAATCAAAGGATTCCTAGAGACAGACTCATACTAAAAAATAGATAAACAAAGAAGCGGTCCCTTTGCTTTATCTGATGAATTGTACTAGACAACTCCTCCAATAAGAATTGTAGTAACTATGAGTATTAAGAGAGGTATTCTGACTTAAATTCATCCTACTTTCTCACCTTCCCAAATAGATAACTATTCAGTGGTATCTGAGATTTCGTCCTTCTTACAGTAGATTGGGGCTGTAGAGGATTTGCACCTCTTTCCCTACTTCTTAACACATATCATTTTATGATTTCTAGCACTCATTATAGGGATTTTTCTTATAAGTTACAAGTATGCTCACAATGAAACGCAAATTTGTACTCTTTTTAGTTTCTTCAAAACATCATCATGATGCGCCAACTATCCCTTTAACTGCCTTCTTCATAATAAAACTTATTTTAAATAAAGCAAAAAAATGCTAGCAATAGACAAATCAAAAAGAAGGTTTATTTGCTTCAACCTTCTTTTATTTTTAGCCTTTAGATAGCTTATTGTCCACTTAAATCCCAGACAATTTCGTCACCGTCTTTAAGCTTTGTATCGCTTGCTCCAACAGCAGCAGGTGTGCCATTTACATCATAAAGCCAATAACTACCTTTTGTATTTTGTTCTGCATTATCTTGTTCTTTACCTGCAATCGCTTTGATAAAACCATTATCTGTAACAACTTCAAAATTCTCTTCCATAACAGTTTGTAAATCCGTATTTTCAGCTACTTTAATTTCTTTCTTATCAAATTCTTCATGATTTTCTTTTAAAATAACAGTAACAGAAATATTCTTTTTGTCAGAATTGCTGTCCTTTGTAGTTGCTGCATTGTTACATCCAGCAACTAAAGCAAATACCCCTAAAGATAAGATAATACGCATTATTTTTTTCATAAAAAAACCTCCAATTTTTATTAAACTCATGATAATTAGCTAAGTGAAGTTAAAATGAATAAAAACTGACACTTACCAAAAAAGTGCTACTTTTTTTATAAAAGCTCAGAATATCATCTTGATAACTATCTTTTTATTTATTTCCACTAGCTTTAGCAGCTCATATTGTTGCCTTACAAGATCTTTATTTTAGCGATATTTCCAATATTACAATTTTATGATGGAAAATATTACCAAAGTTTTGTACACCTAAGAATAAAAGACATACACTTTAAATATAATCCTTCTTCACAGCGTTCCTCCAACTAACATATTCCGCTTTGACTTCCCTCAAAAAACAAGTAATAGAGAACAACTTTTTCCCAACTAAAATGTTATTCGCTTACTAGTTATAGGATAAGGCAAATGCCCTAATTTAAGTCATCTTGATTATAGAGAAGTATCACACAAAACACAACTCACTAAAGACTATAAAACAATAATGTATTAGTGAACATCCTATCAGAACAATAAAGAAACAGTTCTTTTATTGATTCAATAGCTTCATGATAAGAATTCTTATCCCTGAAACCAGTTCAATATGTCCCTAATATAACCACTTGTCACATGGTAACTAACAAGTACAATACCATTCTAGAGCGAACAACAAAGCTAAAACGGATTCGGATTCATGACTTTAGACACTCACATATAGCCTTATTAGTTGAGAATAGCGAAAAGGAATTTCCAATTAAAGAAAGACTCGGTCACGCCTCCATTCATCCGACTTACGACACATATGGACATCTTTACCAAAGTTAAGCAGGAAAGCATGTCAGATAAGCTAAATAACCTCTTTTAACACAATCCTAACACAACATAAACCAACTCATTCCCTAACGAATTGAGTGGCTTATTTTTATTGATTTTTGGGTGCTAGTAATTGACTCATGTTAATATAGCAAGTTATAAAGCTATAGCGTTCAGAGTTTGTCAGCAGTAATAATTCTATATGTATAGGAATTAACAGTAACAGTAAGTCTAACTTTATTTTTCTTATCTTCAATATAATAGTTCTTGCCTATTTTATTATAATATTAGTTTCACATTCGACTTTCTGGTAGACAAATTTTTCAATCTCATCTTTTGACATGGTTATTTTTAGTTTTTTATTTATTCTGCTTATATCTGGAAACATTCATGGCACAAAGTGGAGACTTTCCTAAAAATAACCAAAACAAAAAGAAGAGCACCAACATAATTGAAAACGTTGGTGCTCTAGATATACCGGTGGCCGGGGTCGAACCGGCACGATCGCGAGATCACAGGATTTTGAGTTCTATTATATGTTATTATTAGTAACAAAATACAATGTTTAATAATATTTATCACATTTTGAAACTATGAATACATCCCAAAAACAACCTAATTCAGTGCAAAGTCAGTAATTTTACAAAAATGTTCTATAATCATTGAATTTATCATAAATTCCAATAGTATTTAACAACTCATTGATAATAGTATCCTTACTTGATGGATTATTTTTTATTTCAGAATAAATACCTAATAATTGTAACGTGGAAATCAAACAATGTTCTCTTTTTACTGAATAATTGACCATTTGATTTGGAAAAACATCATCGTTCCTAACAGATAAATCTTTATTTCTAAATCCATTTACTATCAACAATGGCTTGGGAGTTATGCCTTCCTTTTCAATAAACTCTGCAACCCATTTCTCTAACTGGGCACCATGTTTCTCAGCAGAACTACCATTAACTCCTTTAATTTCAACAACTACTTTAGTATCCCCATATTTAAAAATTCCATCAGCTCGATTATGTTCAACAGATTCACTTTCAAATCTTAAATCTAAAAGCAACTCACAGACTATACTTTCTAACTCTTTTCCAGTTGATGTGAATACTAATTTATATTTTTGGATACCAATCAAGCTGTTATTAATTTTTTCACGTGTGCTCATTAATTTTTCAATTTCCAAGTCAATTTCTTCAATTTTTTTCTTTTTTTCTTTCTCATCAAGTATATTATATTTATTAGCCCACTCTGGCAAAGAGAAATCAGATAGTGGTGATTTTATTTCTTCTTCCAAATCATCAATAACATGCAAGAAAGAATTTACCACTTCGCGAAATTTTTTTTCAGTTAAATAGTGTTCACTGTCCAAAACAGATGGTAATAAAACTATGTGCCCTTTACTTACAGAAAAAGCTTGAGAGACAATTTTTTTTGTGTTTGTAACATAAGCAAGGGGTATCCCAGTATCCGAAGACTCAAAATATGCATTATAACAATAATCCATCCCTTTAACTTCAAATAGAGCCTTATAAACTGAATCTGTTGAAGGTGTTACTTTGTCACCAAAACTAATAGTAGTATCTAATGAAATCGGGACAATATCTAATATATCAAATTCCTGAACTACATTTGTTATTTTCTGATTTCTACCAGTGCCAGAATACTGCTTATCCCCAGTATGTATATAGAAAATTCTATCTACAGGTGGAGTTACATAGATAGTTTTTCCAATATCTAATAAGTAGTCAATTTCATTCTTTATTCTGGCATAATCAGATAAGAACTCGAACGAACTATCTATCGTTAAAACTTTTTTTCCCTTGTAAGGATTATTTTCTGTATCATACTCTAATAAAATACAGTCTAAATCAATTAACACAATATCAAATTCTAATAATGAATTGTACGATTTAAATTCTAACAAATCAATATTTTTAAATCTCAAATGAGAAAATTTTGTAGATAATCCAAGTCCAGCAATACTATTCTTCATTTAACTTCTCCTCGTCGCACTTATCAACCAAATAACATTATATCACTGAAAAAGCAAAAATTCTATACGTAAAAATGTAACGTATAGAATTTTTATTAAACTAATCTACCATGTTTTATTTGATTTTGACTTTGAATAACTTCAATATATTATTGAAAGGGTCTACTGTCTTTCCATATAAGTAAATGCATGATTTTATAAAGGTTGATATATCAACGTTCAAGCAAATTATTTTAAAAATACCTCTACACACTACAAAGCTCTGGTATTATTTAAATTCAACTATTTTCTTTTATATATTCAATTAACTCTGATACATGTATAACAGGAAATTTTAAATTATCCGTACTCTCTGTTGAACTTATGGGATATTTCAAAACAATTACCCCTCTAATTTTGTTAATTTTTTCACCTTCAAAAAATTTTTCTACATAACTTTTTCTTTCCCTTAAATTTAAAACCTTTTTATTTATTTTATTTTGAAATTCTCTATTTATTTTCCCAGAAGCATTTACTTGTGATTTCATATCATATTTCATAGGTAGTGCTTTGCACTCTATAACAATAACATTCCTATTATAAAGTACTAAAACATCTATTTGTCCATATAGATGTATACCTTCTATAGCATTTTGAGGAACATCACATATAATTTTACTTTTTGGCAATTCATTTTCTATTATTTTTGCTACATTATATTCAAAAATATTTTGCATACTCTGAACATGATTTTCTAAATCTTTTTTAAATTTTGGATTTTCTACAAGACCATATTTTATATCTTCAATCAATCCAATTAACGTAAATATAAGAATATAAATTTGCACACAATAATAGTTATTACCATAAGGAATCAATGGCTTTCTTAAATACCTCTGATAATTGGAAAATCCTGAATTATTCATATATTCTTGACTATGCAATAGCTGGTTAATTAATAATTTGACATTTCTTAATTCCAACTTAGATATGTCTGAAATTAATTTACTAATATCATCGGAAGTACCCGTTACATAACTGAATATATTCATTTTTTCTCGTAATCTAGATATTAATATATCTATTTCTGAAATTTCCAATCCTAAATATTTTTGACAAACTGGAGAAATTTCAGCTTGGAATGTTTCATAGTCAGTTATGTTATGCCCGATACTAACTTTTTTAATCTGTTCTTCTAAGCAATTATCTTTAACTCTACTATCACTATTTTTTAGATATAAATAGTCATCAGTTACTCTTATTTTTGTTTTTTTATTAGTTTTAAAGATATCCAATAATTCTAAAACTAATATGATAGCCCTAGAGGTATTTAAAAGTTCGACAAAATCAAAAGAGTTACTATCACTTATTTCATCAGCATCAACAAGCTGTTTTTTTGATAAAATATAACTTATTGATTTTTGTATTGCTTGTTTATCTCTTGCTAATAAATTATTTAAATATAAGGTAGCCTCATTGATTTGTTTTCCTTTACTTTTAAAATACTGTTTATGATACCAAAATGTGTAACAAATATCTCTTGATACTTGTTCTTCTATTTTTTTATACTCTATATCTTTTCCTGAAAATAATTCAGATAAATTCAAAGTCATATGTATATTGTAATCTAACATTTGCTGCAATGAAAATAAATATACATGCATAGACTGCTCAATTAAATCATCTAATTTTTCTTTCAATATATTGTAAAAAAAATTAAGTAAATCATAAATTTCATCATTATCATTATATTCTTTTACTTCAATGCTATACTTTTTTATTAATTCTGAAAATATATAATGTTCACTTAAATTTTCTTTAACAATTTCAGGAGACATAAAAATAAAATTCGTTTTACTTTTTTCAAAAATCATTGGGATTTTATGATTAAGCAGAAAAACTATGTTATTACTATACTCATCATCAATTGAATCTCTTAGAGAGTTCATTTTTTTAAAAAAAATTTCATATTCTTTATCATCAATCATACTTACACCTCGTATAAAATATCTCACTTAACATATTGCAACTTAAATCGTAATATTTTGTACTTATTTATAAAACCATGATTTATTCTTTCAATGTACAAAACTATACTTTTAACTCATCGAATTTCTATTCTCATGCTCTGAGGGCGTTAAATACTTAGCTCGACTTTTAATTAAATCAAAATTATATTCATTTTATCGCTCTTTGCGTACCATTATATCACTGAAAAAGCAAAAATTCTATACGCAAAAATACTACGCATAGAATTTTTATTAAACTAATCTACCATTGTTTCATTTGATTTTGACTTTGAATAGCTTCAATAGATTGTTTATCCACTTTTCTATCTTTGAATTTAAAAGTTAACAATGTATCCATTACCGTTTGATTTTGTTCACTAACTTTAAACATTGATTTTACACGAACAACTACAGTCTCATTCACTTCATCAATCTTATAAATATCATAATTTTGTAACACACTCTGATATTCTAAGTTTGATGTTCCTTGAATAGCTGATAAATAATTCTTAAAGGAATCCGTGACAGAGTCTTCAAGTTTGACCACTCTGTCAGTTTTGTTATCATAATTGTACATTTTTTTTAAGAATTTTTTGACATCTTCCTGATAATTTACTGATTCTTTTTCTGTTGCTACAGATGAAGAATCTTTCAAATTATCATTAGTAGGAGTGCTTGTGTTTTTCTGTATTTCACTATCAAGATCTGATTCTACCTTTATGAGAATTGGGGAATCATTAGCACTTACATGGAATGACATCGATTTTATTACTGGAGAAATAAACATCAATAAAACAACTAGTATCATTAAAGGTCAAACGATCATTAGCGAACCAAAAACAAAAGCTTCAATCAGACGAATCACCATCAACAAATAACTTTCTGATACCTAAAAAAAATGGAAGACAGAACAACAAAAACTTTTAGAGTCTTATCTTATGGAGCTAGATAATGAAATACAAGTATTTCAATTTCAACCAAAACGGACAAATAAGGATATGGTTCACAAAAAATTTAAACAGTATTTAAAAAAGAACCCTAAGTTAAGACCCATTAGGATTCACGATTTCAGACATTCACACGTTGCACTACTTATTCATTTAAGTAAAGGGCGTGAAGAATATGACACTATTAAAGAATGTTTAAGACACTCAAGTATCACAACTACTATAGATACTTATTCGCACTTATATCCAAATAAACAGCGTAGTGTAAGCGACCCATTAGACGATATTTTTAAGTTAAGTGATTTTTAAGTGACTTATTTCTTTAAAATAACAAAAAAATACACCAATACTCCTTATAGGAATACTGGTGTATCAACGTATACCGGTGGCCGGGGTCGAACCGGCACGATCGTGAGATCACAGGATTTTGAGTCCAGCGCGTCTGCCAATTCCGCCACACCGGCATTACTCTATTTATAAACAAATTTAAAAATTGGAGGCGGTAACCGGATTTGAACCGGTGGTGAAGGTTTTGCAGACCTCTGCCTTACCACTTGGCTATACCGCCGTAAAGAAATAAAAAAAGCGGAAGACGAGGTTCGAACTCGCGACCCCCACCTTGGCAAGGTGATGTTCTACCACTGAACTACTTCCGCATCATCTTTAATTACTTATACAGCTCTGTCAATAAGAAACATCAAATTGCAGAATAAGTTTGAAACAACTGGGCTAGCTGGATTCGAACCAACGCATAACAGAGTCAAAGTCTGTTGCCTTACCGCTTGGCGATAGCCCAATAAATAAAATAATAACAAGGCGACTGATGGGAATCGAACCCACGCGTGGCGGAACCACAATCCGCTGTGTTAACCACTTCACCACAGTCGCCATCATTCAATTAATTTTCTTCTAAAGGCGACTGATGGGGATCGAACCCACGCATGGCGGAACCACAATCCGCTGTGTTAACCACTTCACCACAATCGCCATCATAAATATAATGGCAGGGGTAGCAGGAATTGAACCCACACTAACGGTTTTGGAGACCGCTGTTCTACCTTTAAACTATACCCCTAAAAGTTAAAGATTTCAAATTAAAAAAATGGTGGAGGGGGGCAGATTCGAACTGCCGAACCCGAAGGAGCGGATTTACAGTCCGCCGCGTTTAGCCACTTCGCTACCCCTCCAATATAATGGTGGCGCGGGACAGAATCGAACTGCCGACACATGGAGCTTCAATCCATTGCTCTACCAACTGAGCTACCGAGCCATTTTTATAGGTAATTATTTAATTTTAAAATGGCGGTCTGGACGGGACTCGAACCCGCGACCTCCTGCGTGACAGGCAGGCATTCTAACCAGCTGAACTACCAGACCAACTTTAAATTAACTACGCCACATTTGTTTTTTAAGAAAAACAATGGAGGTTAACGGGATCGAACCGCTGACCCTCTGCTTGTAAGGCAGATGCTCTCCCAGCTGAGCTAAACCTCCAACTTTAAAATGACCCGTACGGGAATCGAACCCGTGATACCGCCGTGAAAGGGCGGTGTCTTAACCGCTTGACCAACGGGCCTTTAATTAGAACTAAACGGAGAGTAAGGGATTCGAACCCTTGAGACAGTTTACCCGCCTACATGATTTCCAATCATGCTCCTTCGGCCAGCTCGGACAACTCTCCAGATTCAAAATGCTTCCCAATACTTCACGTATTGATATATATCCTTCTTCTATTTGATAGATATATGACTCCGAAAGTAGGACTCGAACCTACGACATCATGATTAACAGTCATGCGCTACTACCAACTGAGCTATTTCGGAATAATTAAATGCGTGGCAACGTCCTACCCTTGCAGAGGGAAACCCTCAACTACTATCGGCGCTAAGAAGCTTAACTTCTGTGTTCGGCATGGGAACAGGTGTATCCTTCTTGCCATCGCCACCACACTATTTAATGTTTAAGAGAT
>NZ_FOHA01000026.1 GCF_900111355.1 Isobaculum melis | reverse complement strand
GAACCAAGATAAAGCATTGTACCAAGTATCACAGTTAACAGTTGCGAGAAATATTTAGATAATACAAATGTGATACGACTCACACCTGCAGTTAAGGTATTTTTATAGGTTTTTTGAGAAAACTCGTAACCAGAAATGATCACAAAGAAGCCAATGAAAAGATAATTTAAGATACTACTTGATGAAAGTGCTCCTTTAAGCGCAATTTCAGGCGTCCATACAGCATTACCATAGGCTTCCATTACTGCAGAAGTTTCTGTACTTACGCCAATTGAAGTAAACGCCTCAGATAAGACAACAGAACCAGCCAACCCAATAATAGCTATTAAAATCATATAAAACCCTTTTGAATGAAATAATCGATAGAAATCTGCTTTAATTAAACGTAACATTATACTTCCTCCTTAAGACTGCTCACTAGATTTGTGTAATAGTTTTCTAAACTGTTTTCTTTTTTGCCGATATAATCTACTAGAACGCCATTTGCTGCGAGGAGCATATTGATTTCTCTAACAGATTGATTCTCAGTAAAAATATGAATTTCATCTTGTGCAACAACTTCAAATGTATCACCAATTTTTTCTTTTAATAACATAGCTGCTTTGTTGACATCATCAATTTTGACAACAATTGCCTCTGTATTTGATGCATCAAACTCGGCTTTGGTTAATTCTTGTACCATTTGACCCTCATGGATGAAGCCAAAGCGAGTTGAGACATGATAAAGCTCTGTTAAAATATGACTTGAGATTAAAATCGTTGTATTTTTTTCACGGTTGATCCGCTCAATAATTTCTCTAAATTCAATAATGGCAATTGGATCTAAGCCGTTAATGGGCTCATCTAAAATCAAGAAGTCTGGATTGCTCACTAAAGCCATGGCAATGCCTAATCGTTGTTTCATCCCTAATGAAAAGTTTTTAAACTTTTTCTTTTTTGTATCCGCTAAATTCACAAAAGTTAAAGCTTCTTCAATCACAGATAAATCATGAATGCCTTTTTGAATACAAATGATTTTCATATTTTCATAAGCAGATAATTTATTGTAAGCCGCAGGTGCTTCAATTACTGAGCCAATGCGCTGTAAGACACTGCTATATTCTCTAGTACGTTTATTTTTTCCTAGTAGCACAATTTCACCAGATGTTTGTTCAGATAAACCAGTGATTAGTTTCATGATGGTGGTTTTACCCGCACCATTTCTTCCAATTAAACCGTAGATATCTCCTTTTTTTACTTCTAGTGTCACACTTTTCAGTGCTTCTTCTTTACCAAATTTTTTTCCAACATTTTTTAATGATAAAACTGCTTCAGTCATTTATGTTCCACTCCTCTTTTTTTAGTTATGTAGGCTACACGTTGTTTGTTTCAAGCAACTGTGTTGTTTTCCTTTCAACACCATAACTATACCAAGCATCTCTTAAATGGTCTCTTAACCAATTATTAACTATTTCTTAAATCCCCAAAAAACCATAATAAACACTTTTTTTACAATATCATCCGTTCGGTTGATAGGCAGTCTACTGTTCTTTTTCTATAATAAAGACATAAAGGAGATGGAAATATGCACTCACTAATCGAAGTAAAGAAATTAGGAAAAAGTTATCAAGCAAAACAAGTCATACATGGGCTATCGTTTGAAATTAAGCAGGGAGAAATTTTATGTCTACTTGGACCAAATGGTGCTGCTAAAAGTACGACAATCAATATTATCTGTGGCGCTTTAGGCTATGATTCAGGTGAAATCTTATATCAAGGGAAATCAATTGAGAAAAATATCAAAGCTTTTAAAGAGAAGCTAGGAATGGTGCCACAAGATTTAGCGTTATATGAAGATTTAACCGCAGAGCAAAATATTCGTTTTTTCGCCTCATTGTATGGACTAAAAGGCGCTGCATTAGCAGCAGGAATTGACTTTGCCTTACATTCGGTAGGATTGACTGCACACCGTAAAGAAAAAGCCAATACATTTTCTGGGGGGATGAAGCGTCGGTTAAATATTGCTTGCGCCATTGCCCATCAACCAGAATTATTGATTATGGATGAGCCAACCGTGGGAATTGATCCTCAATCTCGTAATCATATTTTAGATGCCATTCGTAAGATGCAAAAAAATGGGATGACCATTTTATATACCACGCATTATATGGAAGAAGTAGAAGAAATCTCTACTAGAATTATTATTATGGATCATGGAAAAATGATTGCAGAAGGAACAAAAGAATCCTTAAAAGCCTTATCAGGTGAAAAAAATATTGTCATTGAATTAGCAACTAGCACAGTCTTTTCCTTAGATGATTTTTATCACATTGAAGGACTTAAAGAAGTGAAGCTAGAAGCACAACAATTAATTGTGACAACGATTCAAGGAGTCGAAAACTTAGATAAAATCATCAGTGTTTTAATTCAATTAAATCAAAAAATTCAAAATGTTGAGATACAATCAAATAATTTGGAAACCGTCTTTTTAGATTTAACAGGACGTTCCTTAAGAGATTAGGAGGGATTCAACCATGTATCGTTTTCTAAGAATTGTTCAAAGAGATACCATCAATTTATTAATTAACCCAATGTGGATATTTTTTGGCATTGGTTTTCCCTTCTTATTAACAGCTGTTTTAGGTGTCTTGACTGAAGGGTTATATGGAAGTAGTATTACCAGCTATGATTATTATGGCGTGACAATGCTGCTCTATAGTACTTTGTATGCTGCTACTTTTTCGGCCAATGCTTTTTTAGAGGAGAGAATCAAGCAGCCAAATTTACGAATTATCTACTCACCTATCAATAAATTTTCTATTCCCTTATCTAAAATAATTGCCACCTTTATTTTTACCGCTATTTTCTATACGCTTGCTGGTGGTGTGATGCATATTCTTCTAGGGGTGAACTTTGGTAGTGCGCACCTTGGAAAGATTATGGCACTGTTTTTAGCAGTAGACTTTTTCTTTAGCTGTATTGGTGTTTTAATGTGTTGCCTATTTAAAAGTGAAGGTGTTGCCAATCAAATTATTAGTATTGTGACTACTTTGTTTGCGGTTTTATCTGGTTTGTTTTTCCCAGTAGCAAGTCTTGGAAAGCAAATGGTAGCAATCAGCAAGTTTTCACCGATAACTAAAGTAATAGATTTGATCTTTTCACTCATTTACGACACTGCTGCAACTGGTTTTTTAGCAACAATGGGCCTACTATTAGGAATGTCGATGCTACTTATTTTATGCTGCGGGGCATTATTTAAAGGAGAGGATTACTTATGATAGCTGTCATTAAAAATGATTGTCGTCGAGCTTGGGAAAATAAAGCGCGTATTTTCGTGATGTTTGCTTTAATGGTTGTGTCAATTGGTGTTGCAATTTTTATGAGCAGCCATGGGGAAGAGACATTGCGCATTGGTTTTGTTGGAGAGGAAAGTGAATGGGCGGTCTCATCCGATAAACTGGAGGTCACCTATTTAAAAGAAGCGCCCAAAACTTCGGAGCTAATCAAAGGAACCTATGATGCAGTGGTTCAAAAAGAAGGGGGAAATATAACAGTAGAAACGATTAAAAATGATGTCCTTCAAACCAAATTGGAGCAGCTGTTAGCAGGAACGGCTGGAAATGAAATGACGTTAACTGAGAAAAAAGGTGCAGGGAGCATGATGATTGGTTACTTGCTGATGTTTTTATTAATGGCTAGTTTAACCAATATGTTTACTTTTGGTGAGGATAAAGAGCAGCATCTACTTGAACGCATTGCCACAACGCCCACCTCTTTAATGCGGGTATTACTAGGACATACCGCCTTTTCCTTCGTCTTGTTATTCCTTCCAATCCTATGTATTATCGCAGGAGCTAAGGTTATTTTTCAAGTGGATATTGGCTTTGAACTGTTTGAGTATTTCTATTTGTTAGGCTTCATTTGTCTATTTGCGACAGCTTTCTCTTTATTTATGGCTTCGCTCTTTACTGATAGTGATCGTTCCAATATGTTAGGCTCAACTATTGTTGTGATTACCACTGTACTTTCTGGTAGCTTTTTTTCTTTTGAAGATGGCAACAAATGGCTAGATTATTTGATTCAAGTTTTGCCGCAGAAAAGATATCTAGAAGCTGTTGCCAATTTGGAAAATGGGGATTCAATGATAACAAACATCGCTTATCTGCTTATTTTTACCATTGTTTTATTCTTCTTTGCTCTGATGAAAACACGAAAAGATTATGTTAGAAGCTAGTCATTCCTGTTATACTAGAAGTAATATTAGTAGGCAAAAGGGGTCATCAGCGTGGAAAAAAGAATATTAAATGGTAGAATCAGACAGCCTGAAGTTCGGAAAAAGATAGTCCGTCGACCATTATTGATGAATAAAATTTATGGGATTACGACTAAAAAATTACTTGTGGTAGAAGCAGGAGCAGGCCGAGGGAAGACCACAGCGGTGACAGCTTTTTTGTCAGACTATCCAAAGGAACAGATTAAATGGGTCAGTTTAGGCAAAGATTGTAATCATCTTTATGTTTTTTGGAGCTACTTAGTAGAAGTGTTACAAACCCAATTAGGTGAACTAAAACAGGAATTTTTAGCTTTTTTCCAGGCAACTGTGAATAAGGAAACAATAGATGATGGCATTGCATTTTTAAGCAATGGTTTATTTGAAAGCGAGGATTTCTTTTTAGTCTTAGATGATTTTCATTTAATAGAAAATGAAGAGGTGCTCCAATCATTTGCACTCTTTTTATCACAAATGCCAGCTACCGTCCATGTCTTACTTTTAACCAGACATCGTCCGAAGCTTTATTTAGGCAATCTAGAAATGGATGATCAATTACAATATATTGTGGAAAAGGATTTCTTCTTATCAGAAAATGAGGCTCTAAAATTTGTAGAGGAAGCTGTGGGAGCAGCTTTAACACAAGAAGAGAAGCAACAATTCATCACAATTGCAGACGGCTGGATTGGTGGCTTACAGCTGTTAATCGCTGCTAATTTACGGACAGGCATAATCAAGCTAAATGAGTTAGAAAAAAGTGATAAAGTCTTATCTGATTATTTATCAAAAGAAATCTTTCAACAATTAACAACAGAAGAACAGACATTTTTAGTGCAGACGGCTTCTTTTTCTTACTTAAATGAAGCCTTAAGCCATGCACTTTTACCTCAGATAGACTTTCAGGAGTGCATCATGCAGTTGATGCATAAAAATCTGCTTATTGAATGTGTCGATTTAAACCATCAAATTTATCAATACCATCCTATTTTAAAGGATTTTTTAATGCTTCAGTTTGAAAAGAAAGCTTTAGCTGAACAAAAGCAGCTAAAGGCAGTGGCTGCCAGTTCATTTATTCAACAAGGGGATTTAGATGAAGGCATCCGTTTACTACTTGAGATAGAGGATTACGCTCAGATGATGGCTCTGATTATTGACTTGCCACAAACAATTCGTTCTGCCTATTATGTTGGAGAGGTGCCTATACCAGAAGCCATTCAAAACATTGATTTTGCCTATCAAAAGATTTTTTATCATTATTCAAATTTAGAGTATGCAGTTTGTCAAGAAATCATTGATGCCTTAGAAAAAAAATACCCTGAAAAAAATGAAATCAAAGCCATTGCAGGAATCAAAATATTATTGGGTATCCAACCATTTTCAATTGAACAGCTATCAATTACCGTTGCTGAAATCAAACAGTTACAGCTAACACCCACATCAAAAGCGTTTATCTTATTGAAGAATGCTGCTGTGCTCTATTTTCGTGATCAATTTGTTGAAGCGATTGATCTTGTTAAAAGTAGTATGGCTCTAAATCAACAAACAAATAATTCATTTTTAACTTATTTTAATCAAAATTTACTGGCTCAATTATATGAAGAAACAGGAGAATTGAATCAAAGTCTTGCTTTGTTAAAAGCAACCAAGAAAATGATTGCTAAAATGAAGTATGGTCAATCGATTAAAAAAAATTATGAGCTTACTTTTTATATGACCATCTCAGGAATTTATCTAAAGCGCTTAGACTTAGAAAATGCTGAAAAAACTTTGCTTAAAGTGAGCCAGCAACAGCATGAACATGTGGCTTTAGCTTATCAGTATAATCAAGCAGAGTTCTTCTACTTATCTAACCGACCAGAGGAAGCGTTTCAAGTGGTTCAAAAAATAGAAGATGAAGCACTAGGTCATTATAGTGTGCTAACTAAATCTATTTTGTTGAAATATTGTTTAAAATACAACCAACTAAGCAAAGCGTTTCAAGATTCTTATGTAACACTGTATCACCAAGAAAAAAATAATCATAGCCTAAATAATCAGCTGTTTTATAGTATGATTTTAGTGAAACAAGCGCAACCAGAGCAAGCAATAGAAGTGATTGATCAGATTCTGATCAAAAGTCGTAAAAACCAGATTTTTCTTAAAATTATTGAAGCAAATTTATTAAAGTTATCCATTCTTTTAGCGCAACCCAATGCTGATCAACGCTTACTGAAAAATTTATATTCTGAAAGCTTATATTATGCTAGTGACAATGAAATCAAAGCCCCATTTTACTTTTATCAAGAAGTTGTTTGTCAACTTGATACACAGTTTAGTCAAGAACTTGCCGCACAATTGGAACCCAAAGAGCAAGCTTTTCATCAGCAATTATTAGCTGTTTGTGATGTAGCCGATAAAGACTTATTAACAGCGAGGGAACATGAAGTGTTAATTGAGATTGCAAAGGGAGCAACAAATAGGCAGATGGCAGAAAAACTGTTTATCTCAGAAGCTACTATCAAAACGCATATTTTAAATATCTATCGCAAGCTTGAAGTGAATTCTCGTGTGACAGTAGTCGCTAAGGCTAAAGAGATGGGCCTTTTATAAAAACTGCATCTTTTGTTGTGATGACAGTAATAAAATGCAGGCTTAACTCTGTAAATAAATTTAAATCTAATCGTAAAAACGCTAAAAGGAAAAGGAATCATCCTTTACTTTTAGCGTTTTTTTCGATTTATGCCTGCTGTTTAAAAGTGACATAATAGAAGCCACTAACCATTACAGCACCACCAATAATATTGCCAAAATAGACAGGAACGACATTTTGTAAAAAGGCAAACCAAGTGGCTTGTCCTTCGAAAATAGCCGCTGGAATAATGAACATATTGGCCACAGAATGCTGAAAGCCAATTGCAACAAAAGTCATTACTGGGAACCAAATCGCTAAAATTTTACCAGTGGCATCTTTTGCACCATAGCATAACCAGACTGCTAAGCCAACAAACCAATTACACCCAATCCCAGAAATAAAAGCTTGTAAAGGGGTGGCAGCAATTTTAGCTTGAGCTGCATGAATGGTGGTCTCTAAATAAGCACCTGAACTGGTTAAACCAACAAGATGACCAAAGAAATAAGCAACAAATAAAGCCCCAATAAAATTGGCAAAAGTAATCACAAGCCAATTCATGATTAACTCCTTAGTGGTAATCTTTCGGTCAAATAAAGAACTTGCAACGACCATCATATTACCAGTAATTAATTCGCCACCTGCTAATAAAATCACGATTAAGCCAACAGGAAAGACAGAGGCTCCAATAAATGTGGCAAAGCTGCCCCAATCAGCTGCGATAGAGGCACTTACTCGCACATAAGCCAAATAGCCAAGCGAAATCATTGCCCCACCAATAAAACCTAAAACTAGCTTTTCTACTAATGGTTTCTTGACTTTTTTGACACCAGTTTCAATACTTTTTTCCAAAATTTCAGTAGGTGAATACATCGTAATCTCCTTTACTTTTGAATGATTTTATCAATGATAGAAAAAAGGAGCGATGAGAAATGAAGCTATTCTCAAAACTCCTTTTTGAATGAGGCTGAGACAAAAGTCGTTAAGGCTTGAGAAATTGGAGCAAAAGACGAACAATACGCTTTTTGTATTGGTTGAATTTTGTGAAATTTCCGAAGAGCCTGACTTTTGGCCACCGTTTATGGAAGTAATTTACGTGGTTGTGATAAAACTTTTGAGTTTTGTAACAACCACTTATTTAAAAATACGATTGACAGCTGCAGCAATTTTAGCATCATCAGCAAGATAAGGGATTGTAATATGATCAGTGTCCTTGCGTAATTCGTTATACTCAATCGATGTTTCAATTGAATGCTCATTTCGAGCCCAGTTACGTCTTGCAACGCCACCCATAACATCCCATGAAATTGCAGATTTAATAATACTATCAGCTAATTCGCTACCGTCTAATACTAAACCAAAGCCGCCGTTAATTGATTTACCAATCCCAACACCACCACCATTGTGAAGTGCGATGAGACTCATCCCACGAGCAGCATTTCCGGCATAGCATTGAACAGCCATATCAACCGTTACATTACTACCATCTTTAATATTTGAGGTTTCTCTAAATGGAGAATCTGTTCCTGAAACATCATGGTGGTCACGACCAATCATAATCGGACCAACTTTTCCTTCACGAACTAATTCATTGAATTTTAGTGCGACATTAACACGTCCTAGCGCATCTTGATAAAGAATACGTGCTTGTGTTCCAACGACTAATTGATTCTTCTCAGCATCTTGAATCCAGTTATAGTTGTCACGATCTTGATAGCGTCTAGTTGGATCAATTGCTTCCATAGCAGCCTTATCAGTTGCGACTAAATCTTCATGCTTCCCACTTAAACAAACCCATCTAAATGGACCATAACCATAGTCAAATAACATTGGTCCCATAATATCTTCTACATATGAAGGCCAGATAAAGCCATCTTTATCATCTACACCATTTTTAGAAATTTCTTTGACACCAGAATCATAAACCGATTTCATAAAGGCATTTCCATAGTCAAAGAAGTAAGTCCCTTTTGCAACTAAATCCTTAATCACATGATAATGTCTTGCTAATGTTTCATCAATGAGCTTTCTAAAGGCTGCTTGATCTTCAGCTAATAAACGGGTACGTTCATCAAAATCAATCCCAGCAGGGCAGTAGCCACCTTCATAAACATTATGACAAGAAGTTTGGTCAGATAATAAATCAACTTTAATATTGTTTTCATTAATATATTCTAGTAAATCGACAATATTCCCATGATAAGCAATTGACGTTTTTTCCTTACGATCAATATATTCTTGGGCTAATTTCATCGTTTCTTCAGGTGTAGCAGTCATATTGCTAATCCAGCCTTGCTCTAATCGCGTATCAATACGAGATTTATCCACTTCAGCAATAATCGCAACAGCATTGGCAATTTCCCCTGCTTTACCTTGCGCACCACTCATCCCACCAAGTCCAGATGAAATAAATAATTTACCTGCTAAATCTTGATCATCAGCAAGCCCTAATTTTAAGCGACCAGCATTTAATAAAGTATTAAAAGTCCCATGCACAATTCCTTGTGGTCCAATATACATCCAACCACCAGCAGTCATTTGCCCATAGTTTGTCACACCCATTTGTTCAGCAATTTCCCAATCATCAATGTTGTCATACTCACCAATTAATAAACCATTGGTAATAATGACACGTGGTGCATCCTTTTTAGAAGCAAATAACCCTAGTGGGTGACCAGACTCAACAACTAATGTTTGTTCATCTGTCATTTCTTCTAAGTAACGTTTGATCAATTGATATTGCATCCAGTTAGAACAAACCTGTCCTGTTTCACCATAAGTCACTAATTCATAGGGATAAAGCGCTACATCAAAATCAAGGTTATTATCAATCATGACTTGCATTGCTTTAGCAGCCACACATTTCCCTTGATACTCATCAATCGGTCTACCATAAACGCGTTCTTTTGGATACCAACGATAGCCATAAATACGTCCACGTGTTGTTAATTCCTCTAAAAATTCAGGAATGACTTGCTCATGATATTTTTCTGGTACATAACGCAACGCATTTTTTAATGCCAACTCAGTTTGTGCCTTTGATAAACGGAACCCACGATCTGGAGCACGTCTAATGCCATCTTTAAAAGTAGGCATATCTGGTAAAACATCATCTAACTTAATTGTCATAGCACGACTAATGTCCATGTTATTCATTCTTATTTTCCTCCTTGAATCTATCTACTCTCTAATGATAAAAATAAAAAAACGATTTTTGTTTTGCTAGCATCCAGTTGAAAGCTACTAGACAAAACCATATTCTTGGTATCAATTGGTTAGGTTGTAGCCCTATCATAAGGGAAGCTTGTCAAAGGAAAGTCTATCGCTATGATTTTCTTGATTCTTGATTTTTTGTAAAGCGCTTTCTTTAATTTGACTCAAATTAGATGCTTAGGAGATAAATTATAAGCAACAAGATAAAGGATGGTGACGAAAGTGGGAGCAGATAAATTATTAATTCATTTAAACCAAATTTTTTGTCCAATTGATAAAGGACATCCATTATATGGGGCAGAAATGTCTGAGGCAACCATTATTGAAGATGGTTATATTGCTGTAAAGGATGGGAAAATACTTTCAGTAGGAAGTGGAGAGCCACCAAAAGAATTGATTTGTGCAGCAACAGAACAAATTGATTGTACAGGGAAAATCGCAACACCAGGCTTAATTGACTCACATACACACTTGGTTTACGGTGGCAGTCGTGAGCATGAATTTGCTAAAAAAATTAATGGCGTCAGCTATTTAGATATTTTAAAACAGGGTGGCGGCATCTTAAATACAGTCAATGCAACTAGAGCTGCATCTTATGATAATCTTTATCAAAAATCAGAAAAGCTATTAGACAAAATGATTATCCATGGTGTGACAACAGTTGAGGCTAAAAGTGGTTATGGCTTAAATTGGGAAGTTGAAAAAAGACAATTAGAGGTTGTCAAAGCATTAAACACAGCACATCCAATTGATTTGGTCTCAACCTTCATGGCAGCTCATGCAGTGCCACCAGAATATCAAGCAGATCGTGAAGGCTATATTACTTTAATGATTGAAGAGATGCTACCAAAAGTTAAAGCTGAAAATTTAGCTGAATTCTGTGATGTTTTTTGTGAAGAAGGCGTATTTACAGCAGCAGAATCACATCAAATTTTAGCAGCAGCCAAAGCTTTAGGATTAAAGTTAAAAATTCATGCTGATGAAATTGAACCCATTGGTGGTGTTGATGTAGCAGCAGCCTTGCAGACAACTAGTGCAGAGCATTTAATGGCCGCAACAGATGAAGGCATTAAAAAAATGAGCCAGAGCAAAGTGATTGGGAACCTCTTACCAGGAACTACCTTTAGTTTAATGAAAGACACCTATGCCCCAGCGAAAAAAATGATGGCAGAGGGAATGGCCCTCACCTTATCAACAGATAGTAACCCTGGAAGCTGTCCAACTGCCAATATGCAATTTATCATGCAACTAGGCTGTTTTGCGATGCAAATGACACCGATTCAAGTACTTAATGCAGTCACAATTAATGCAGCTTATTGTGTCGATCAAGCGACAACTATTGGCAGCTTTGACAAGGGAAAATTAGCCGATATCACTTTATTTGATGCACCCAATATTGACTATCCATTATATTTCTTTGCCACCAACCTGGTAACAGATGTTTATAAAAATGGTCAATTAGTCGTCAAAGACAGACAATTAGTATAATAAAGAAGATTTCCCCATAAACTTGATGGATAGATATAGTTTATGGGGCTTTTTAATAGCAGAAGAGTAAGCTAATCGAAAACATAAGATTAATTTAATCGTAAAAATGGATAAAGCACTAGTGGTTTGATAAGTGCTATGCTATATTAAAGATGTAAACGCTCTATATTTTCTTGGGCTATACAAAGCCTAAAAGGAGGAGCATATTATTGAAAGGAGGACAAAAAGCCATTTATTACAACTGAATCTCAAGGTCTATCAAACAAGTGAAATATCTCTTGATAACCTTGCATCATTGAAATCATATATGATTCAAGAATAGGGTGAAGAAAATGTCAGATAAAGTTTATTGTCAACTATTTGGTAATCCGCAAATCCGTTTAAACGGAGAGTCAATTTTTTTCTCTTTTTCTAAAATAAATGCATTATTATACTATCTGTTGGTCAATAAAACCGTGAGTCGTGATGAAGTAGCGGGACTATTGTGGCCAAATAAAGACGAACAAAGCGCTAAAAAAAATCTAAGGAATACTATTTATCAAACTAATAAAACACTAAAAGGAGAATACATTACTTCTCCAACTAAGGTTTTACTTGTCTTGAATGAGGAGTTAGATATCACTAGTGATATTGATTTATTTTTAACAGCACCAAGTCAACACTTAGCACTCTACCAAGGCGAATTTTTAAAAGGTTTTTATTTAAAAGAGTCTGAAAGCTTTGATTTATGGATTGTAAAAATGAGAAGCTTTTATGAGAAAAAATTTGTCCGAGAGTGTTTTCAAAAAATTGAAACAGATATTCAACAAAAAAATTTAATAGATGTCGAAAAAAATATTCAAAAACTCATAGATATTGATGAATTTGATGAACGCAATTATCAATTATTAATGCAGTTCTATCAAGATAATGATCGCAATGGAAAAGTGATTGAAACCTACTATAGCTTAGCAAATTCATTAAAAATTGAGCTAGGAATCAATCCAAGTAGTCAAACAAGAGAAATTTATGAGAAGTCATTAGAAATCGTCAATCAAAAAAGTCTTGCTGCAGCGAGTCGTTTTACTGCGCTTTTCTTTGGTCGCGCTGAAGAAATTACCCAGCTAGAGCAAAATTTTAAGGGTTTTGGTGCCAACCAACAAGCCAAGTCCGTCTTGATTATTGGTGAAGCAGGGGTTGGTAAAAGTGCCTTAACCAATCGCGTACTAGATAATATACAAGCAGAATTTTTCATTTTGGAAACACAATGTTATCAAGCAGAACAGCAGCATGCGCTACGACCTTGGAAGCAAATTGTTGAAAAAATGTCAAAAATCATTCAGCAGAAGGAATTGATTCAACCAGCTTTATGGCAGGAAATTCTAGCAAAAGTATTTCCTAATTTTGATGAACAATTACCAGTTATAAAACTATTAGAAAATCAAGAAATGGTAGATCTCAATCTATTATCTCAAGTAATGATTGAAGCCATCAAAAAAATTGCCACCATTAAAAAGCCAGTTTTTGTTTTTGAAGATATTCAGTGGCTAGATGACACCAGCTTAGGCTTATTAACCAGTGTCATGTTACATTTACAACAATCAGAAGCGCTCTTCATGTTCACCTCAAGAAATGAATACAATAGTGGAACTGATGATTTTTTAACCACCTTAAAAAAATACAACTTTTTAGAAACAATTGAATTAAAGCCCTTTACGATAACAGAAACAAAATTATTTATTCGAAAAAAACTGCCTAAATTAGCCTTAACAGAAGAAATGGTACAAAATATTTATGCACATACAGAAGGGAATTTATTTTTCTTAATTGAATATATTAGCTTGCTACAAACCAATACCAAGCTGGATACAATGACTGTT
Organism: Isobaculum melis; assembly: GCF_900111355.1. Lineage (GTDB taxonomy): Bacteria > Bacillota > Bacilli > Lactobacillales > Carnobacteriaceae > Isobaculum > Isobaculum melis. The sequence continues at coordinate 17,068 of NZ_FOHA01000026.1, read as the reverse complement.
AAAATGCAAGATGCATTGAAAAACCGCTTTCTCTATTTATCACCAGATGAGCGCAATTTAACCAGTATTGTATCGTATTTTTATGACAGTGCGCCAATCACCATTCTCTCTGCAATTTTAGAAAAAGATACCTGGAAAATCGTTAATTTAATTGAGAATTTGGTCAATAAAAATATCTTAAAGGAACAAATGGATGGAGAGCAAATTAATGTTCAATTTACCCATTCCAAATTAAGAGATTACATGTATATGAACCAACCAACCTCGAAGAAAAGAGTCATTCATCGGAAAATTGCTGAGGAATTAGAGGCACAAATTAAACCGCAAGCAAATGATAGCTTGCACTACTCTAAAATTGCCTTTCATTATGCCAAAGCTAAAAATGAATTAAAGTCTTTAACTTATGAAATTGCTTATTTGCAAAACTATCTCGGCTTTCATCATGAATTATTTCCAGTTTTTAGAAATGAACAACCTTTTGTCGAACCAACATTTTCCTTAGCACAGGGAGCAGTCATTGAGCATTTTAATAAAATTAAAAATAAATTAACAGCCTTAACCCCTCTTTATCAGGAGGATGAAACCTATCATTTATTGGTCATTAAAATTCTTTATTTAGAAGGGCGCTATTTAATTAGACATGGCGAGTATCATAAAGGCATTGATGACATTCAAAGAGTGATTTCTAAAGCAAGTGAGCTTAACCATCAAGAATATATTTTAAAAGGCTATAAACAAATGGTTTTTTACTATATTCAAATTGATGATACCGAAGGCATGTTTCGCTATGTTGAACTAGCGTTAGATATGGCCATTAAAACCAATAATCATGAGCTCATTGGTGTTTTATTAAGATTAAAGGGACTCTACTATATAATGAGCGGCAATTTATATTTAGCTGAGAAGTTATTAAAAGAATCTATTAGTACCTTTATGATTACAGATGAAACCGCACAAAAATATTCGATTAATATTGGTGCAGCTTATAATTATCTTGGGGAAATTCGGCATATTGAAGGAAATGAAGCAGAGGCGATTCAAATGTATCATCAAGCAATCAATCTTTGTGTAGATAAAGGCTCTGTTTCTAGCTTATCTGTTTTTTATATTAATACAGGTATCTCCTTATTTGCACAACAGAAATATCAACAAGCAAAACAATATTTAATGAAAGCATATGGACTCTATGAAAACTTTTCTTCATTATGGAAAAGACCACAATTAGATGCTTATCTCGCCTTAATTAACTTATATGAAGGGGATGATGAGGCGGTTTTCGCTTATATTGCTAGCTCAAAAAAATATTCTAAAAGTATGTCTAGCCCTAGAGACATTGGTACCGTTTATTTTGCTGAAGCAATGATTAAGTATCAATTGAAAAATCGTTTACTAGATGATCATCGACTATCAGAATTATTACCAAAAGAAGCAACTTATTACTATCAAAAAGCTTTAGATTATTTAAATCCATATCGAGATACGTATGAACTCGCAACATTAGCTACAACTTTTAAAACGATACAATCTTAACAAAAGAGACAGGAAAAAAATCCTGTCTCTTTTTAGCTTGCTATAGAAAAAATGATTATGTGAGCCGCAATAAATATTTTTTCATCATCCGAATGGCTTTTTCTGGATGCACAGAGGCTAATAAGCCCATTGCAGAGAGCATATAGTGCTGATCTAAATAAAACTGAGGTTGTATGGGCTTTAAGATATGCGCTTGTTCCTCTTTTTGTAAACACGCACTTAACAATGTTTGAGCATGGGGATTAAAGGACAAAATCCCACCTGTCCCAATCACATACTTCAGCTGGGTTAAATCTTTCCCCGTTTGAAAAGCTAGGGTACGAGTTGGTGTTTTTTCTTGACGCAGAAAACCAGCATGACGATTGAAAGCCGTGTCAATCGCAACTTTGGCTAAAGCATCATCAAAAGCTTGCTCTTGCGCAGTGGTTGCGACCAAGTTTGGATTTTCTTCACGTTGCTTACAAGCTTGATAAATCTGACTGCTTTTAAACTGTGGTAAATAGTGTTTTATTTTTGCGACACCTACTGCTTCATAAAGACTAAGGGCAGAGTAACTCATGCCTAAATCGCCTTCTACCGTTCTCTTTTTGTAAGGTTCCTGTAGTCCTTCCATCCGAATGGCTTTATTCGTTGGTTTTCCATCACAAACAGAATGTAAATCTGTGGTAGCACCACCAACATCAACAACCATTAAGTCACCAATACCTGCTTCATTGCCATCGCCTGCAGCTAAATAATTAGCAGCAGTTAAAACGGCAGTTGGTGTGGGCATTAAAACAGCGCCAACTTGTTGTTCTACATCAGTTAATCCTTTTGCTTCAATGATTTGTTGCATAAAAAGGTCTCTTAAAATCAGTCTAACAGGTTCCGCATTTAAGACATTAATTTTGGGCATGACATTTTCAGTGAACAAATAGGTTAACTTTTTTTGGTTAAAAATAGGTGCAATTTTTGGCTGAGCAGCTTGATTTCCAGCAACTACAATTGGTGGAGGGGAGGCTAGCGTTGTTAGCAGCTGTGCGCTTTGTAAAATAAATTGCTGATTGCCACCATCTGTGCCACCAGATAATAAAATAACATCAGGAGCAAGCTGGTCAATCTCAAGGATATCTGCAGGGGTTAATTGCAAGGAGTAGGTTTTTAAGATTCTCGTTCCTGCGCCTAATGCCGCTCTTTTAGCGGCTTCAGCTGTGAGGGATTCTGTCAAACCAATCGCGACCATTTTAAAGCCACCTTTTGCAGAAGAACAAACAAATTTCTCTTGAAACTGCATTCTTGGTTGTCCAATTGCTGCTAATAGCTGTAGATAAGCAGAATCAAATCCATCCATTAAATGCGTTTCAACAGTTGTATGACTTTTGGCTGTCCCAATGATTACTTCTTTTGTGACATCAATTGCGGTCAATTTAGTAAAAGTACTCCCAAAATCTACAAATAAATAGTAGCGATTCAATTGTGTCTCCTCCTTCTTCAGCTATCCTTTTACAGGATTTAACAAAATAAAAAAATATTTTTTAAGCAAATTTTTGGAATCTATTTAACGTCTAATCCAGTTAATGATCTTCATTTTATAAATGAAAATGGATTAGAATAAAGATTATTTATGATTAGTAAATAGCTGGAAATCTGATTAAAAAAGAAAACGGCAGTCTTTAAATAATAACCCAGCATAAAAGTAACTACAAAATTTAGATGAGTTGTCCAACAAGAAGAATCAATCAAAAGCAAACTCATGAACCAAAGCCCCGATTAGATGGTTTTTCATTTGTTAGCCCCATCATTTCCAAAGCGAACCTCAATAATAATTCTTTATACAACAAAGGTGTCAAAAAAGTGTCAAAAAATCATTTCCTCATTTTAAAATACAAAAAAAAGTCATTCAATTCATCTATAAAAAAACGAAGAAAATATTCTTGGAAACCAGTATTTGCAAGGGTTTAGGGCTATTGACACCCTTTTGGAAGGGTGTTATTCTTCACGTAAGTTGAAAGCGTTTTCTGGTTAGGCTTCTTGGTAGAGGAAGGGATGTTCAATTGAAAAAGATAACAAGTAGAACAATTGCGTTAATGAGTTTGTTGGTAGCATTTGAAATTGTTTGTACGCGTTTTTTAGCATTTGAGAATTCCATTATGCGGTTAAGTTTTTTTTTTATCCCATTAATGTTGATGGGTTACTTATTTGGACCTTGGTTAGCTGGCTTAGGTGGTGTGGTTGGTGATGTAGTTGGGATGATACTATTTCCAAAAGCAATGTATTTTCCGGGTTTTACTTTGAATGCATTTCTTGTCCCTTTTATTTATGGCCTATTCTTTTATCAGAAGAACATCACATTAAAGCGGAACGTCGCTGCTCAGATAACCATTATGTGTGTCATTAGTCTTGTTTTAACCCCAATTTGGTTAAATCTTCTTTTTAAAATACCCATTATCGAGTTGATGCCATTAAGAATTGGGAAAGAGCTGATTGGGCTACCAGTTAAAGTGGCTGTTAGCTACTATCTTTTCAATCATGAAACAGTTAATCGGCTCATTCGTTTACGTTTAACACCAGTAAAAAAATAATATCGAAATCATTTATCAGTAAACAGCTTCATGTGAGGTGTGAGCTGATAGGTCATTATAAATCAAGAAGGGAAGTTATAAAAAATGTCAAAGTTAATTGAATGTATTCCAAATTTTAGTGAGGGTCAAAATGAAGCAACGATTAATGGCTTAGTCAAAATTGCTCAAAGTGTAGCAGGTGTAACATTGCTTGATCATTCATCTGACAAAAGTCATAACCGTAGTGTATTTACATTAGTCGGAGATGAAGTAGGAATTCAGGAAGCTGCTTTCCAATTAGTGAAATATGCAAGTGAACAGATTGATATGACTAAACAACATGGTGAACATCCAAGAATGGGCGCAACAGATGTGGTTCCATTTGTGCCAGTTAAAGATGCAACCCTTGCAGAATGTGTTGAAATTTCTAAAAAAGTAGCCAAACGTATTAATGATGAATTAAACATTCCCATTTTCTTATATGAAGAATCAGCAGCAAACCCTTCTCGTGTCAATTTAGCAAAAGTTCGTAAAGGTCAATTTGAAGGCATGCCTGAAAAGCTATTAGAAGAAGAATGGGCACCAGACTTTGGTGCAAGAAAAATTCATCCAACAGCAGGTGTAACAGCAGTTGGCGCAAGAATGCCATTAGTAGCCTTTAACGTCAACTTAGATACATCAGATATTTCAATTGCCAATAAAATTGCAAAAATTGTACGTGGCTCAGGTGGCGGATTTAAATATTGTAAAGGGATTGGCGTTATGCTAGAAGACCGCAATATTGCACAAGTTTCGATGAATATGGTCAACTTTGAGGGAACACCACTTTACCGCGCATTTGAAACCATTCGCTTTGAAGCAAAACGTTATGGTGTCAATATTATCGGGAGTGAAGTCATTGGTTTAACACCAGCTAAAGCATTAATCGATTGTGCAGAATATTACTTACAAATTGAAGAATTTGACTATCAAAAACAAATTTTAGAAAATCATCTATTAAGTTAAAAAAAGGAGAATATCTAATGAAATTAGTTGACTTAAAAGTAACAGAGTTTATGGGGAAATTAGGATCAGATGAACCAGCTCCAGGTGGGGGTTCTGCCTCAGCGTTAGCCGCATCAATGGGTGCTGCATTAGTGATTATGGTCGCAGAATTAACGATTGGTAAGAAAAAATATGCAGAATATGATGAAGAAATGAAAGCTGTTTTAAAGGATGCTAAAAAAGTTCATGAAGCATTGCTGACAGCCATTGATAAAGATACAGAAGCTTTTAATCAGGTTTCAGCAGTCTTTAGTATGCCAAAAGAAACAGATGAAGAAAAAGCAAAACGTCGCGAAGCGATGCAGGTAGCCTTAAAAGGAGCCGCAATTTGTCCGTATGAAATCATGGAAGAAATTGCAACAGGCCTGAAAGTAACTGCTCGAGCGATTGGTAAATCTAATGTCAATGCAGCAAGTGATTTAGGTGTTGCTGCCTTAAATATGAAATCAGGCATCCAAGGTGCATGGTTAAATGTCTTAATTAATCTTTCTGGTATTAAAGACGAGGCATTTGTTGCAGAATACCGTCAAAAAGGGGAGCAACTCTTAGCAGAAAGCTGCCCATTAGCAGATCAGATTTATGAAGACATCTTAAAGGTTGTTTAATAAAAAAAGCGATGATTAGGTATTGGTTGGTATAGGTTAAAGAGACTAAAGGAAGAAGGAATAACAAAATGACCCATTTATCAGATATTGAAATTGCAAGTCAAGTCAAAATGAAACCCATCGAAGAAGTAGCAAAAACATTAGGCATTGAAAGTGATGATATTTCTTTATATGGAAAATATAAAGCAAAATTAAATGCGCATCAATTAGATAAAATGAAAGATAAGAAAGATGGTAAATTAATTCTAGTTACAGCGATTACACCAACTCCAGCAGGAGAAGGAAAGACAACAACCTCAGTTGGTTTAGCGGATGCTTTAACAAAAATTGGAAAAAAAGCGATGCTGGCTTTAAGAGAACCTTCATTAGGACCTGTTTTTGGTGTAAAAGGTGGCGCAGCTGGTGGCGGTTATGCTCAAGTTGTCCCAATGGAAGATATTAACCTACACTTTACAGGGGATTTCCATGCAATTGGTGCAGCCAATAACTTATTAGCCGCATTATTAGATAACCATATTCATCATGGTAATGCATTAGGAATTGATAGCCGTCAAATTACCTGGAAACGCGTTGTCGATATGAATGATCGTCAATTACGTTATGTTGTAGATGGTTTACGTGGCAAAGTCAATGGTGTACCAAGAGAAGATGGCTTTGATATTACAGTTGCTTCAGAAATTATGGCGATTCTTTGCTTAGCAACAGATATGATTGATTTAAAAGAAAAATTGAAAAAAATTATTGTAGGGTATACTTTTGCAGGTGAACCAGTCACAGCAGGTGATCTAAAAGCAGAAGGTTCACTCGCAGCCCTATTAAAAGATGCGATTCATCCAAATTTAGTCCAAACCTTAGAGCATACACCTGCTTTAATTCATGGTGGCCCATTTGCCAATATTGCCCATGGCTGTAATAGTGCTTTAGCTACTAAAATGGCTTTAAAATATGCGGATTATGCAGTTACAGAAGCAGGATTTGGTGCAGACTTAGGTGCAGAGAAATTTATTGATATTAAATGTCGACTTGCAGACTTAAAACCAGATGCAGTGGTATTAGTTGCAACCATTAGAGCCTTAAAAATGCATGGTGGCGTTCCTAAAAAAGAATTAGGACCTGAAAATGTTGAGGCAGTTTTAGCAGGCCTACCAAACTTAGAAAAACATTTAGAAAATATCCAAAACGTTTATGGGATGCCAGCTGTTGTTGCAATTAATAAATTCCCAACAGATACAGAAGCAGAGCTCCAAGCTGTCTATCAAGCTTGTCAAGAACGCGGAGTGGATGTTGTCGTTTCTGATGTTTGGGGTAAAGGTGGCGCTGGTGGTGTTGAGCTAGCAGAAAAAGTCATTGAGCTTGCTGAACAACCAAATCAATTTAGCTATGTTTATGATTTAGAAGATAGCATTGAAGAGAAATTAACTAAAATTGTGCAAAAAGTCTATGGTGGGACAGGTGTAGAAATCACACCAGCAGCACGTAAAGTAATGGCAAATCTTGAACGATTAGGCTTTGGTACTTATCCAATTTGTATGGCGAAAACACAATATTCATTTTCAGATGATGCAAGTCTCATTGGTCGTCCAAGTGACTTCACTGTTACGATTCGCGACTTGAAGATTTCTGCAGGAGCAGGCTTCATTGTTGCCTTAACAGGAGCAGTTATGACAATGCCAGGCTTACCAAAAGTGCCTGCAGCAGAGAAAATTGATGTAGATGAATTTGGTGTAATTTCAGGTCTATTCTAGGAAGCAGGGGAGACACTGAAATGAAACAAAACATCATAAGGACAAGTGATGATCAAGTCACAAAATGGAGTGGTGGGGAAACAAAGGAACTCTTTATTTCTCCGCCAGATGGAGATTATGCTAAACAAAAATTTGACTACCGCATTTCCTCTGCAACTGTGGAATTGCCAGAAAGTACTTTTAGCTGTTTAGCAGGCTATCAAAGAATACTGATGGTGTTAAAGGGCGAAATAACGCTAGAACATCAGGAAGGAGAACAGCTGCGAACCGTGCAGCTGCAATCCTTTGAACAGGATCATTTTAGTGGTAGCAATGAGACACATAGTCAAGGTCTTTGTGTTGATTTTAATCTGATTTACCGACCAGAGTATCAGGGAAAGGTGTTGCCAATCACAAGCAATCAAAGCATCTTGTTGAAACCAACAGGGGACTATTTAATTTATTGCTTACACGCACTGAAAGTAATCATCCATCCTCAATTTCAACTGTCAAAACAAGTGATACAACTAGAAAAAGGTGAAAGTCTCTTTCTTTCTGATATTGAAACTGAAACCACAATTTGTCTTCAATCAGACGAATCCCAAAATGATGTTGCTTTTGCAGTAGTTGTCGAACTATTACAAAGTAAATAAGAGTAAGATTTCAAGGAATGGTAAAACCTGTCTTGGAATCTGTTAAATGTGGATCCTATTATCCAATCTTACTATTTCAGTTGTCTTTAACAAGTAAAATTGCTCAAAGAAAGTGGAGAGGAGATTGACAGATGAGTCAGGAAAATGAAAAGTCGAAATTTAGCCTGAGTGGTGCGACTTTATATGGTATTAATGCAGTAATTGGTTCAGGAATATTTTTACTTCCCAAAAGAATTTATGAGGGAATGGGGCCAGCCTCTCTATTAGCAATGCTAGTGGATGTCTTATTGGTCTTATTATTAGCCCTTTGTTTTGCTGAGGTTGCAGGTTATTTTGATAAAAATGGAGGCGCTTTCCAATACTCTAAAGCAGCCTTTGGTGACTTTGTTGGTTTTATCGTTGGTTTTCTAGGCTGGATTGTTACTGTAATTGCCTGGTCAGCTATGGCAGCAGGCTTTTCCAAATTACTTGTGGCCTTATTCCCAGAGGTTGGTGGCTATGAAACGATTGTGAGTCTACTTCTTATTTTACTATTATCAGTGATTAATAGCTTTGGGGTAAAAACCTCTAAGACTTTTACCGTTGTGATTACAATTGCCAAGCTAATCCCAATTGTAGCCTTTTCAATTTTAAGTATTTTCTTTATTAAAAAAGGCTTGGATGCAGGCAACTTTACACCATTCCTACAGCTTGCGCCAGATGTGACGTTCTCTCAAGCGATGGGGTCAACTTCCTTGATTGTTTTCTATGCCTTTATTGGCTTTGAAGCGTTACCAATTGTTGCTGGAGAAATGCGTGATGCAAAACGAAATGTGCCAAAAGCCATTTTAATGTCAATAGGCGTTGTATCCCTCTTTTATTTCATGATTATTGCAGGAACAATCGCTATGTTGGGAACAGGTATTATGCAAAGTGTCTCACCAGTTCAAGATGCTTTCTTTGAAATGATTGGACCATTAGGAAAATACATGATTGCTATTGGTGCATTAATCTCAATTGGTGGTTTAAATATGGGAGATTCTATGATGGTACCGAGATATGCGGCCTCAATTGCTGACGAAGGCTTATTGCCAAAAGTTATTGCGAAAAAAAATCGTAAAGGTGCGCCAATTGTTGCGATTGCAGTATCTGGAATCCTTTCAGGCTTGCTTGTTTTAAGCGGTTCCTTTGAACAACTAGCAGAATTAAGTGTTGTGATGCGTTTTATCCAATATATTCCAACATCATTAGCAGTTATTGCCTTGCGTAAAAAAGGCATGGGACATAAACCAAGCTTTAGATTACCGCTTGGACCGGTTATTCCAATCTTAAGTGTGCTTGTCAGTCTCTGGATGATTTCTGCAACAGATATGATCAATATTATCTTTGCAGTTGGTGGAATTGTTGTTGCAGCTATTTTATACTTTGTTTTAAATAAAAAAGAAAAAGCGGCATGATTTTAAACATTATTTTTACTAAAAGAAAAATTGCGTAAATAGGAGGAACAATGAATGACTAAGGAACTGATTTTAACAGGAAATGATTTAACATTAGAAGATGTGATTGCTGTTGCAAGAAAAGGGCAGCGTGTCGCAATTGCAAAAGATGCTGAAGAAGCGGTGAAGGAATCTCGTAAAATTATTGATAAAATTGTTGAAGATGAACGCGTTGTTTATGGTGTAAATACTGGTTTTGGCTCCCTTGTTAATGTGAGTATTTCATCTAAGGATACTGTCCAGCTACAAGAAAATCTTATTAGAACACACTCTTGTGGCTTTGGTGATCCTTTAGCAGAAGATGCAGTAAGAGCAGTCATTTTAATTCGTATTAACTCATTAGTTAAAGGCTATTCAGGTATCCGTTTAGGAACCATCCAAACGTTAGTGGATATGTTAAACAAAAATCTTATTCCACATATTCCTGAAAAAGGTTCATTAGGCGCATCCGGAGATTTAGCACCTTTAGCGCATATGGTCTTACCAATGTTGGGTTTAGGTCGTGCTTATTATGATGGCGAATTGATGACAGGAAAAGAAGCAATGAAAAAAGCTGGTATTCCAGTGATTCAACTAGAAGCTAAAGAAGGGTTAGCCCTTATTAATGGGACAACTGTTTTAACAGGAATTGGCGCCTTAGCAACGTATGATGCAATTGAACTCTTAAAACTTTCAGATGTAGTTGGTGCACTTTCATTAGAAGTACACAATGGCATTGTGAATGCATTTGATGAAGATTTACACATTATTCGTCCACAAAGTGGTCAATTAGCAACTGCTAAAAATATTCGTGGTTTGATTGCAGGGAGTACCTTAACCACTCCAGCAACAAAAGATCGTGTACAGGATCCTTATACATTACGTTGTATGCCACAAATTCATGGTGCAAGTAAAGATAGTGTGGCTTATGTCAAAGAAAAAGTAGAAATAGAAATCAACTCAGTAACAGATAATCCAATTGTGACACGTAGAGGCGATGTGATTTCAGGTGGAAACTTCCATGGTGAACCACTGGCACAACCATTTGACTTCTTAGGCATTGCAGCTTCTGAAATTGGTAATGTATCTGAGCGTCGTGTTGAACGCTTAGTCAATGCTTCTTTAAGTAAATTACCATCATTCTTAGTGAAGCATCCAGGGTTAAATTCAGGCTTTATGATTACCCAATATGCAGCAGCATCCTTAGCATCAGAAAATAAAATTCTTTCTCATCCTGCTAGTGTGGATTCGATTCCATCTTGTGAAAACCAAGAAGATTTTGTCAGCATGGGAACAACAGCTGCAAGAAAAGCACGTGATATCGTGGGCAATTCAAGAAGAATTGTTGCAACAGAATTAATGGCAGCTTGCCAAGCGATTGAATTCCATTTAGAAGCGAAGAAAGGTGTGCTTGGAAAAGGAACGCAAATTGCTTATGATAAATTCAGAGAGAAAGTCAATGTACTTGAGCATGATAAGGAAATTGAAATCTATGATGAATTAGAGAAAGCAACACAAGTGCTAATGGATGGCGAGCTATTAGCAGCAGTTGAAAAAGAAGTGGGCTTAACAATTCAATATTAAGCCAGCTAAGTTATAAAAAAAGTTGTTAACAGGTGTACAAATCCTGTTAACAACTTTTTATTTATTGCTTAAGATACTTTGTTTCTTTTTTTATAATGAATCACTAAGAAGCTTGTAATGAGTAAACAACCAACTAAAAGTAATGATGGTGTTTGCATTTCTGCTGTCAGAGGTAATGTCTTTTTCTCTGCTTCCGTTTTACTTGTAGCTGTTTCTGCTTCTGGTGTAGCATCATTTATTGGGTCTTCTTTTTCTGGGGTTGTTTCAGGAACTACTGCAGCTTCTTCTGACCATTTTGCATAAAGTGTCAGATCACTTGTCACAACATCTGTTTCAAAATTCCATGGTGTTGTTAAGGCAGCATCTTGGTACCAACCATCAAAAACAAAACCAGATCTAAGCGGTTTTTCAGGTGCTGTAATACTTGTTTTTTCTTCGACATTAGCAATCGGATCAATGGCATTTCCGCCATTTGATTCAAAGCTGACTGTATAATATTGTATGATAGGTGTACCCTCATCATAATAATAGTCCAAGGCCAAACGATGTCCTAACATCCAGTTGTCATCTAACCAATAAAGCACATATTCAGGTGTGTCAAATGGGTCACCATCAAGATTAAATGGATAAGCAGCAAGTTTTGTCTTAGCAGCTTCATCATCTAAAGTAAGACTTTCAGTAACTTCACTATTTTTCCAAGTCACATCTTTCCCAGTGAAACCAATCGATGCACCAGAACTCATAGCAGAAGCAAATCCTGGTGATTTAACTGGACTTCCAATATCATCTTTATAGTAAAAACCGCCTAATTCCAATCTTTGAGGTGCTTCATTACCAATTGTAAAGGTTGTTTCTTCACCAAAAGCATTGTTTGCATCATATCTACCAAAATAGGCTAAGTTTCCAGTACGACTACCCGCCGTATAAGTATCAGCTATGCGACCAATTGTGCGAATATCAAATGTTTGTCCAACGACACCACTAACAGAAGTACTTAATTGATAAACTCGCCAGTAGTCACTAGTTGCTGCATCCAGTTCAGTAAAGGTCATACCAAGTGGATTAGGATTTAAAACATCTTGTTTATTTTGATAAAAGGTAACAGAAATTGGATAGGTTTTAATTGCAGTAGCGAGCACTTTAACCGTTAGTGTATCGCCATTTTCAAGATAACTACCGACATAACCAAAGCTACCAGCTTTAGCAGGATCTAAATTGACTAATTTATTCGTCGTAGGAATATTTTGATTAAAAGCAGCATTTATTTCTGGAATGCTCATAATATAGCTAGCAATACCATCTTCATAATCTGCGTAACCACTATCACTACCAATAAAGCTTGAAGCATTATAGTCTCCAGTATAGTACTCAACGACAATTTTTTGACGATAACGTGTGATATCAACAGATTTTAAATTGTATAAGACATGATCTTTAGCAATCTGCGATAAATCGTTTCCAGTTTGATCTAATAAAAGGTTTGTAACAATATCAGGCTGAATCGTGATGTCTGCTTCTTCTACTGAAGTACCTAAATGATGGTTCATCGTAGTGTTTGCGCTTACAGAACTTAAGCCCATGCTAAAAAATGAAACTAGCATGATGGCACTTATCCATCTTTTTTTTCATTTCGCATTCTCCTTATGTAAAGCCATTTTTATTTAGTTGTACAGTACTTATTATAAGAATGATGCTAAACAAAGTCAATGCGTTTTTATCTAAAAATACTATTTACTTGTAATTTAAAATTATTTGAAAGTGGATTTGAATCGTGTTTTTCGAATGATAATTATAATTGTTTGGTATGCGCAGAAAACATTTTTCTGTTTTTTGTTAGGGGGTTTGTATTTAATAGGGAATTCTAGTAGCTTTATAATCAAACCAGTACAAGTATCATTTACGCTTAAAAAATGAAGCCCAAAATGAAAGTATGATAGAAACAGTTGCAATCTAAAAATGCTTATAGTACACTTGATGCAATTAGAACAAATAAACTAAATATCAAACATGGGGAGGTCGTAATACGACCTGAGAGTAAGCTGTGAGCTTAGACCCTTTGAACCTGTTGGTTAGGACCATCGTAGGGAGTTGTGCGTTATCTTTTGCTGTGCCATCCTTCCCAGATGGTGCAGTTTTTTATTGGTTAGGAGTAGAAATGAACAAGAAAAATATCCTTTATCCAATGAGTACCTTGATTGTGTTGTTACTCATTTGGGAAAGTGCCGTCAGATGGCTCAAATTGCCTTTATATCTATTACCAGCGCCGTCTAAGATTTTTACAACTTTTCTTTCACAGCGCTCAGAACTATTGAAGCACAGCATGGTAACCTTAACAGAAGCGTTGATTGGATTAATCATTGCAACCGTTTTGGCCTTCGTTATTGCCTTACTAATGGATGCCTCCAAAACCTTAAGATTTTCCATTTATCCACACTTTGTGATTTCACAGACGATTCCAGTCATGGTATTAGGCCCATTGTTTTCCATCTGGTTTGGCTTTGGCATGGCACCAAAAATTATCATGGTAGTGCTCATGTGCTTCTTTCCAATGATTGTTTCATTTTCCGATGCCTTAGGAAGAATTGAAACAGATAAAATCAATTTATTAAAAACCTTTGGCGCAAAAAAGTGGCAGATTTACCGCTTGATAAAAATTCCAGAAGCCATTGGTGGTCTCTTTTCTGGTTTACGTGTGGCTGCTACCTACTGTATAGGTGGTGCCATTGTTGGAGAATGGCTCAGTGCTTCAGCAGGGCTTGGTTATTATATGATTCGTGCTAAAAATGGGTATATGCTAGACAAAGTATTTGCTTGTGTTGTAGTGATTATCATCTTGAGTTTACTGTTAAACGGAATCGTTGCCTTCATTGAAAAACAAGTGTATCCCAAAAGGAGAAAAAGCAGATGAAAAAAATAGGACTGATTTTCACAAGTCTATTCTTAATGATAAGTGTAGCAGCTTGTGGACAAAAAGAGGAAAGTAAGAAGACCAATCAACAGCTCAAAAAAATAACCGTGGTGTTGGATTATGTACCAAATACCAATCACACAGGAATGTATGTTGCGCTGAAAAAAGGCTATTATGAAGCAGAGGGATTAGATGTAACCTTCATTGAGCCAGGTAATGAAAATACTTCTGCGACACTTGTTGCGACTGGCAAAGGCCAATTTGGTGTCAGCTACCAGGAAGATGTCACCTATGCACTCACATCAGAGGACCAATTACCAATTAAAGCGATTGCAACAATTATGGAACATAACACTTCTGGTTTTGTCAGCACAAAGGATGCAGCCATTAAGACACCAAAAGATTTTGAAGGAAAAGTCTATGCAGGTTGGCAATCACCAAGTGAAGAAGCAGTAATTAAGGCAGTCATGAAAAATGCCAATGCCGACTTTGATAAACTGACCTTAGTTGGAGATGCTGGCGGAGGTTTTGCCGCTCTTGGAAAAGATGTGGATATCAAATGGTTCTTTGAAGGCTGGGACAATGTCAAAGCTGAGATGGCAGATGTCCAACTAAATTATTTACCCCTGAGAGAGTTGGATAGCCGCTTAGATTACTATACCCCAGTGATCATTGCAAATCAGGAAGTCTTAGACAATGACCCAGAGACAGCAAAAGTTTTTTTAAAGGCAACAAAAAAAGGCTATCAAGAGGCGATTGCTGAACCAGCTGCCTCAGCCGAGATTCTCCATGAATATGCCAGCGATTATGAACTAGAACTTCTCAAAAAATCCCAAGACTTTGTTTCAAAAAATTACACAGCTGATCCAGCTACATGGGGAGAAATGAAGGATAGCACTTGGAACAACTATACCGACTTTTTATATGAAAATGGTTTAATTCAGAAAAAAATTCCAGCTGATGAACAATATACCAATCAGTTTTTAAGCGAGTGAAGCGATGATGAAACTAACAATTAAAGACTTATCCTTAAGTTATCCACAAAGAAAAATTTTAGAGCATGTTTCCTTTTCAGTTAAAACAGGAGAATTTGTGACCCTATTAGGAACAAGCGGTAGTGGAAAATCAACGATTTTAAATCTTCTAACAGGCATTACGCAAAAACAAACAGGTACCATTAAAGTTGATCATGAAGAAATTCAAGGCTTATCCTTACATTTTGCCTATATGCCACAAGAAGACCTTTTACTGGAATGGGAGACCGTTTTTGACAATGTTTGCTTATATCAACGCATCCATCATCAACCAATTGATGCAGCCTTTGTCATGAAGCAGTTAGCATTATTTGGCTTAAAAGGTTATGAAAAAGCCTATCCAAACGAATTATCAGGTGGCATGCGCCAGCGTGTAGCCTTTTTAAGAACCGTACTGTGCGATGCAGATATTCTACTGCTAGATGAACCCTTTGGCGCACTAGATGTGATTACAAGAGGAGACATGCAGGATTGGCTCCATGAAATCAGAGGGAAATTAAATAAAACGATTATTTTAGTCACTCATGACATTGATGAAGCCATTTATTTATCTGATCGCATACTGATTTTAGGAGGCAAACCAGCCTCCATTCAAAAGGAATTTCACTTAACTGAACAGGTTAGATCTAGAGAATGGCTTTATGCAAATGGCGCCTTAAGAAATGACATTTATCACGAATTAAAAGGAGAGACCAATGCTGATTGATGCCCATTGCCATATTCATAACCAAGCCTTTTGTCAGCTGCTCAAAGATGAACAGATTCAAGGGATTATTAATTGTGACAGTCAAGCCGAGTATCTTCAAATCAAAGAATGGTTAGGCGACAAGAGCCATTTAACCTTAAGCGTTGGTGTTCATCCGTGGAAAGCAGATCAAGCAAATTGGCAGGAAATGGCTCACTGCTTTGAACAAGTCAATGTGATTGGTGAAATAGGATTAGACAATGAATGGTGTAAGGTGCCAATGAAGCTTCAAAAAGAAGTTTTTGAACGCCAATTAAGGTATGCTATGCTGCAACAAAAGCCAGTTGTCTTACACACCAAAGGGATGGAAAAAGACATTGCAGAAATCATCCAAAACTATCCAAACCGTTACTTGGTTCATTGGTATTCAAGTTTGCAATACCTAGAAGCGTATTTAGCACAAGACTGCTACTTTACAATTGGCCCTTCTGTTTATCAAGATCAAGCAGTTCAACAAGTTGTGGCAAAAGTACCACTCTCAAGAATGCTGATAGAATCAGATGGCATTGCAGCGATTGAATGGGCAATCAACCAAAAAATCCCACTTTCTTCCTATAAAAAAGTATTAGAACAAACATTGGCCTATATTTCAGCACAGAAAAATATCTCTATGTCAAAATTAGCACACCAATTTGAAACCAATTTCCAAACCTTTCTAGGAGGGAGAAAAAATGACGATTAAAAATGAAGTCGTGGAAAAAATCCTAACTAAAGCCAAGCAAAATGACAATATTCGAGCTGTCTATATGAATGGCTCAAGAACCAATCCTAATGTACCAAAAGATATTTTTCAAGATTACGATATCGTTTATGTGGTAAATGAAACCACGCCATTTTTAGAAAACCATACTTGGATACAAGAATTTGGTGACTTACTCATCAAACAAGAGCCAGATCAAATGGATGCTAACCTCTATGGAAAACCACAAAATTTTGAAGCCTCTTATACCTTGTATATTATATTTAAGGTTTTTATCTTCCGATTATAATTGGAGAACCTTATGAACCATTGTAATTTTCATTTGGTATTAACTCAGTTCATCTGAGATAATATAACTATTGGATTGAGAGGTTGTGCCGTTCATTCCTTGAGTCTTTGAACTCGTTCTCGAAAGACTGGCACCTCTCTCTGATTGGCTGTTTGCGAATGAGTTAGATGTTGAAGGTATTAATGCCTTACTCCGTATCTAGAACAAGGTAGTGACGCTTTTCAGACGAGTGGCAATCAATCCAAAATTTTACCCTTA
>NZ_FOHA01000017.1 GCF_900111355.1 Isobaculum melis | reverse complement strand
GCAGATCAGTTCTTCCAGTTGCTTCAAACAATGCCTCATCATGTTCCAAAGGAACTTCATTATGTAAAAAAAGCATTTATTAAATATGAAGATGGCATTCGAATGGCTTTTAAAAAGAGCTACTCAAATGCACGATTGGAAAATCTTCACACTCATATCAAAACACTGAAACGCGTCTCTTATGGCTTTCGTAGCTTCTCAAATATGAGAACACGGGTATTTTTAATGAATGGTTTAATTCAATACGCATAAAAAAACATTGGGGAAAGAATTTCTTCTTCCTCCAATGTTCATAGGTGACACTATCAGTCCGATTTGACAAAGTGCCATAAAAAGAAGTCCTTCAACAAGTGAAGGACTTCTTTTTATGCTTCAGTTTGTAATAATGTTTCTTTTAAGGTTGCTAAAAATTCTCCAGCCATAACCCCATCTAATAAGCGATGATCAAAGGATAAGCAAAGGTTAACCATTGAACGAATCGCAATCATATCATCGATGACAACAGGACGTTTGACAATACTTTCAACCTGTAAAATACCACCTTGTGGAGCATTAATAATGCCTTTGCTGAGAACGGAACCAAAAGCACCTGTATTATTTACAGTAAAGGTGCCACCTTCCATTTGCACCTGATGTAAGTTTCCAGCTCTAATATGCTGAACAATTTGCTGAATTTCGACTGCAATATCTCTCACTGATTTTTGATCAGCATGCATAATAACAGGTGTAAATAGTGCTTTATCTGTTCCTACTGCAATAGACAAGTTGATCTCATGATGCTGTAAAATTTGATTATTTTGCCATGAAGCATTGAGTAAAGGCACTTTTTTCAATGCGATTGCAACTGCTTTAACAAAATAAGGGAAATAAGTCAGCTTGACCCCATTTTCTTCAAGGAAATGATGTTTTAATTGTTCTCTTCGCTTCACTAAAGGTGTCACATCTGCTTCGACCATCATCCACGCATGGGGAATGTCACTTTTACTTTCTTCCATATGCTTGGCTATCGCTAAACGAATTGGAGATGGCTGAATGACTTGCTGTGTATCACTTGCTATCAGTTTCTTCACTTCAACCTTCTTAGTAGAAGTCACTTGCGGTTGTGGCGATTGATTTCTATTTTGGACATATTGTGCAATGTCCTTTTTAGTAATGCGGCCTCGAATCCCTGTTCCGGTTACTTGTGTTAAATCAATCTGATGCTCTTTTGATAATCTTCTGACACTTGGAGATAAACCTTTTTCTGGTAATCTTGCCATTGTATTTGGTTGGCTGATTGTTTCTTTTAATGGTGCTTGTACCACCTGTTCTTCCACTGCTTTTTCCACCGTTTGAACAGCTAAAATAGCCTCACCAACTGCAACGGTAGCCATTTCTTCAATTAATTGTTCTTGCACGATTCCACTTAACATACTAGGCATTTCAGTGGTGACTTTAGCTGTCATAATCTCAGCAATAGGCTGATATTTTTTAATTTTCTCCCCAGGCTCAACTAGCCATTTGACCAATGTTCCTTCTACGCTACTTTCACCAATTCTGGGCATTTCTATCATTTTAATCGACATATTTTTTCACCCCTTAAAACAAGATTAATGCTCTTGTTTCTTCCTCTAATGTTTCGCTAAAGTGTAAATAGGCATCTTCTAATGTCTTGGCATTTGGTACAGCTGGCACGTCTGGTGCAGCTAAGCGTTTAATCGGTGCATCTAGCTCAAAAAGAATTTCTTCTGCCAGCACTGCTGCAACTTCACTAATCACATTGCCTTCTTTATTTCCTTCTGAAAGTAGTAAGACCTTTCCTGAAGCTTTAGCCGCATCTAAAATAGTTGCTTGATCTAATGGATAAATTGAAACCAAATCCAGCACACCAACTGAATAGCCTTCCTCTGCTAACTTTTCAGCAACCTTGACTGCTTTTGACACAAACAAGCCATAGGTGATAATTAAACAGTCTGTTCCTTGCTTTTTCATGATTGCTTGATCAATTGGGAAGCATTCTTCTGCATCTCCTACTACTTCAACTAATGAGCGATACGCTTTTTTATGTTCTAAGAAAAGAACCGGGTCATTGCTACGAATAGCTGTTTTTAATAAAGCTTTCGCATCTCTAGGTCCTGATGGAATCACCACACGTAAACCTGGCATATGAGCAAAAAATGATTCAATTGATTGTGAATGGTACAAACCACCTTGAATGCCACCACCATAAGGCGCGCGAATTACCATTGGCGCTTCAAAATCATTGTTGGTCCGATAACGCAGTTTAGAAACCTCTGAATAAATTTGATTAAAGGCCGGGAAAATAAAATCAGCAAACTGAATCTCACAAACTGGACGCATTCCAGCCATTGCACTTCCTAAGGCCATACCAACAATGCCACTTTCAGCTAATGGGGCATCCATGACACGATCAGCGCCAAATTGTTCCTGTAGTCCTTTAGTCGCACCAAATGCGCCACCTTTACGACCAATATCTTCACCAATTAAATAAATTTTTTCATCTCTAACAAGCTCTTCTTGTAGGCCCAAATGAATGGCATCTATCATATTTAATTTCATTTGCCTTCACCTTCCTCATAGACAAATTGCTCAAGTGTGTCAGCTGCAGGATCTGCTGCTGCTAAGGCTTCTTCTGTCACTTCATCAATTAAATCTGAAATTTGTTCTTCAATTTCCGTCATTTTTTCTTGTGAAAGTAACTGTTGTGCTAAAAGCTCTTGTTGGAAAATAGTAACTGGATCTTTATTTTCCTGATAGTTTCTTTCTTGTTCATTTAAGTAGCTACCATCATCATCTGAGGAATGAGCTGTTAATCTTACAACATCTGCTTCAACCAAAACAGGCTGTGGTTCGGCTCTCATTTCTTCAATAATTTTTTGTAAGTCTTGATAGGAACTCATAACATTTGTGCCATCAATTTTTGCATACTTTATTTGATAGGCTTGTCCAAAACCTGAAAAATCTTTTTGTTTATATTGGTCTTCTTGAGCTACGCTCATTGCAATATGATTATTTTCAATGATGAATAGAACGGGTAAATTGAAAACTGAGGCAAAATTTAAGGCTTCATGGAAATCACCTTGGCTGGTCGAGCCATCGCCAACTGTTGTCACAACAATACCAGGCTGACCTTGTTTTTTTAGCGCTAATGCGACACCACATGCATGAAGAAATTGTGTGGTGACGGGGCTTGAATGGGATAAAATATGATTTGCTTGATTGCCCCAATGAAAAGCCATCTGTCTGCCACCTGAGTTGGTATCATCTGCTTTACTTAACAGATTAAGGAACACACTTTTTGGTGTTTCACCAAAACCTAAGACTAATGGTAAGTCACGATAATAAGGCGCCATCCAATCTATTTTTTGATTTAATAGTTGCGCTAATGCAACTTGAAAGCCTTCATGTCCTTTACCACTAATGACAAATGGGGCTTCTCCTGCTCGATTTAACTGCCAAAATCGTTCATCTATTTTTCTTGCTAAGATAAGCAATTCATACATTTTTTCATAGTTTATTGCTGTTTTTTGCATCAAATCGCTCCCTTTATTAGTAGTTGCTACTAATAATAGACTAATGAAAACTAAATGTAAAGGATTTGCCTAGCTGTAACAAAAAAAACTGTTGAAAAAATCCAACAGTTTTTGAGCTTATTTCTTTTCTTTTTCTGCTAACGTTAACAACTCTTTTGCATGCTCTAATGTTAATTTCGTAATCTGCGTACCTGAAAGCATTCTGGCAATTTCTTCAATTTTTTCTGGTTTATCTAAAGCAACAACGGTTGTTTCTGTCCGGTTTCCAACAGGAACTTTGGCAATAAATAAATGATGATCTGCCATCGCTGCAACTTGTGGTAAGTGGGTAATACAAAGCACCTGTGAATGGATAGCCACAGAATGGATTTTAGTAGCAATTGCTTGAGCAACACGACCACTTACTCCTGTATCGACTTCATCAAAAATAATACTTGTAATGCCTTGATTTTTAGAAAAGATTGTTTTCATTGCTAAAATAATCCGAGAAAGTTCTCCACCAGATGCTGTTTTCGCAAGTGGTTTTAAAGGTTCACCTGGATTGGCACTAATATAAAACTCAATTTGATCCACACCTGCTTCATGATAAGCTTGGATATTTTTTTCAACTTCTGGTGTGTTGTTAAAACGAATTTCAAAAAGAACCTTTTCCATATATAGCTCTTTTAATTGTACAAGAATTTCTTTTTCTAATTGTGTCGCTACTTTATGTCGTATTTGGGATAATTTTTGCCCAGTTTTCATCACTTCTGCTTCTGCTGTAGCCAGCTTTTCTGCTAATGCTTCTGCATGTCCTTCATGGTTTTCAAGCTGTGATAGCTCTTCTGAAATCTCTTCAAAATATTGTAGGACTTCATCAATTGTACTGCCATATTTGCGTTTCATTTGAGTTAAAAGCTCTAATCTTGTTTCTATCTCATTTAACCGGTTTTCATCCCAGGCGAGTTGATCCATTTCACGATGTAAATCACTGGCTACTTCTTGTAATGCAAAATAGCTATTGGTAATGGTTTCAGATAATTCTTTATATTTTCGATCCATTTCATCAATGGTTTCTATCTCTGTCATTGCCACACCAATTAAATCTAAGCCTGCTCCTTCTTCACCTTGTAAAGCTTCATAGCTTGCTGATAGAGCATTCATAATTTTTTGGTAATTGACTAAACGATTTTTTTCTTCCATTAAGCTTTCTTCTTCGCCAATAGATAATTCTGCTGAAAAAATATCAGCTACTTGGAAAGTCAACATATCTAAGCGTTGTGCTAATGCCTGCTCACTACTTTCCCATTTATCATAAGCCTGTTTGGCCTCTTGATAGGCTTGATAAGCAAGGAGATATTTTTGAGATAAAGGTTCAATTTGTTTTTTAGAAAATTGATCAAGCATCGATAAATGTTGTTCAGGTCGCATTAATTCTTGATGCTCATTTTGACCATGAATATCAATCATATTTTCGCCAATATGGCGTAAAATCGCTGTTGTTACCAATCGTCCATTGACGCGACAAACATTCTTTCCATTTGTATGAATATCTCTTTGAAGTAATAAGGTCTGCTCCTCTGCTTCAATATCATATTCTGCCAAAACTGAATAAACGTTAGAGTCTTTAGGGATTGTGAAAAGTCCTTCTAAAGAACACTTCGTTTCACCATGACGAATAAATTCACTTGAACCACGACCGCCAGCTAATAAGCCAACAGCATCAATAATGATTGATTTTCCTGCACCTGTTTCACCAGTCAAGACTGTCATTCCATTTTCAAATTCTAAACGTAATTCATGAATAATCGCAAAGTTTTTAATGGCTAATTCTTGTAGCAAATTTATTTCACCTCATTTACACTTTTCTGCTGCTCTAAATTAAACTAACTAATTTTTCTTTAATCCGCTGGGCATCTTCTGGAGTATGACAAATCACAAGCATGGTATCATCTCCACAAATACTGCCAATCACACCTTCAAAAGTTGCATTGTCCATTAATGCCCCTACAGCTTGCGCATTTCCAGGTGATGTTTTCATCACTAGGAAATAGTCTAAAATGTCCATTGAAACATAGGCATCTGCTAATAATCTACCTAGTTTATTGGTTGTATCAAAATGTATATCTGGCGGCATGCTATACCGGTATCCGCCTTGCGCAGAAGGTGTTTTGATGAGATGCAATTCTTTTATATCTCTTGAAATTGTGGCTTGGGTAATTTCTATCCCTTTATCTTCCAGCAATTTTACAAAATCTTCTTGCTTTTCAACAATGTTTTCTTGAATTAAGTCTTGTAATAAACGATGACGCTCACGCTTTTTCATGCTTACACCTCTTTTATCCAAAATAGTATACTTATGCACTCTTTATTTTATCATATCTTTAAGCAAGCTAGCAAGAAAAGCAGAAAATTAAGCTATATTTATACTATATGTCATTTAATCAAAGACTCATTTTTTTGTAAAAAGTATTTTTATTGAGGATTTATCTTAATTTATTCATGATTGTGTTTACTTTATATCTGCCATATTTGGAGATTACTGCTATGAATTGGTTTAATTTTTCTGCTTCAAAAGAAGCAATGATTGTATAGCAACTTTCACCACTCACTTGATAAAACTCAATGACCTCTTCAAACGCTAAGATGGCTTGTTCAAAGCTTTGATAGGTAGCCTCATTTAAATAGACTAAGATGATTTGTTTTTTTTCATTTTTGATCTCAATGGTAAATCGTTCAATCACTTTTTGATCAATCAAATTGGAGATTCTTTGACCGACACCTTGACCTGACATATGGATCATCTGACCCATTTCTTTATTTGTTAATCTTGCTTGTTTTTTTAATTGTTGTAAAATTTTCCAATCAATTTCATCCATCTTGTTCAACCCTTTCAATATGAAACCATAGCAGGCGCACTTATTTCAGCGTACTATTCAAAAATAGGTAAAAAAACTATACCATTGTATCATAACATACGAGGAGTGATTTAGATGAAACAAGCACTATTAATCATTGATGTCCAAAATGATTATTTTAAGGGTGGTAAAATGCCTTTAATGCATTCAGATCAAGCTTTACAGCAGCTGTTAAAGGTCAAGGATTTTTTTGATAAGCAACAACTGCCTGTGATTTATATTCAACATATTAATGCCAAAAAAAATGCTGACTTTTTTGAAAAAGATACATTAGGGGTCGCAATTCATCCACTGCTTTTAGCTTCGAATACGGGGCATGAAATAACGATTGTTAAGGCCCATCCAAATAGTTTTTTTGAAACTGGACTTCAAGAAACTTTAATTGCCCTCCAGGTTGATCAGTTAGTGATAACGGGTATGATGACACATATGTGTGTCGATTCAACAACACGTGCTGCAAAGGAGTTGGGCTTTCAGCCTGTCTTAATAGCAGATGCGACTGCAACAAAAGAGTTAGCTTTTGGAGAAAAAGTTGTCATTGCAACAGATGTGCAGACTGCTTTTTTATCAGCACTACAACATTTTTCTACTAGCATTCTCTCTAGCAAAGACTTTCTCCATTCAACTAAGTAAAATAAAGACACAATAAAAAACGCATGAAGCACATTTGAACAATGTTGTCATCATGCGTTTTTAATCTTAGCTTTCTGATTTATAGGATAGATTTATATTTTTTTGCGATTGAGAGAATAAAACATCAAGCCACTAAAAAGTAAAAGCAAGCCAATGACCTGATAGCCTTCATTTTTACTTCCTGTTAAAGGTAATGGTGAAGGTTTTTCTTTGTCAGCTATTGTTTTAATTTCTTGAGGATGATTTTCAACAATCTCATGAATGATATCCTCTTCAGGTATCATTGGATTAGTAGGCTTGTCTTCATCGCTAGATAAATGATGATTAATAGCAACGAATCCTTTGTCTGCATCACCAATCAGTTCTAATTGATACCCTGAAATTTCTTTTTCCATCACTGTATAAACATTTTTCTGTCCCTTTTCATCATATTTCGGCAGCCCCATGAAAGCACTCTGCCAGTGATTCATTTCATTTAAAGTAAGCATTTTATCTGTCTTTTCACCATTTTTCACTAGATAAAAAATCGCTTCATCCTCTGTCTGGCCCATCCATTTTTTCATCACTGTAATGGCCATTTTTTCAATATTTTTATTTGTAACGATCCAACCTTGTTTAGCATCACCAGTGATAATAGATTGATACCCTTCAATTGGTACTTCTTTTATTTCATAAACATACTCGTTTCCTGCATCATCATATTTTGGCAGGTTTGTAAAGACACCTTGCCAGTCATTACTTTGATTTAAATTCAGTTGATGAACTATCTTTTTACCATTTTGAAGCAGTTCAATCGTAACCTCTTGGCCTATTGGACCTATCCATTCTTTTTTCACTGGTAGTGTTATTTTTTCATTATTGGTATTGGTTAAGATAAAGCCAGCTTGAGCATCTCCACTAATTGTTGTCTCATAATTTTCATAGGTTGTTGCTTCTACTACTGTATACTGGTACTCGGTGCCATCTTCACGATATTTTTCCAAATCTGAAAAAGTGGTGTGCCAATCATTTCCTTTATCTAAAAAGGTAAATTTATTGGTCATTTTCCCATCTCTCATTAGATTCACTTGCACACGTCCCGCTACAGGACCAATCCATTCTTTGGTAACAGCTACTGAAGTCGTTTCTGTATTGGTATTCGTAATCATAAAACCATCTTTTTGATTCCCTGTAATGGATGGACGATAATTGTCTATCGCTTCTTCTCTGATAAAATAACGTTTTTCTTGACCTTCGCTATCATATTTTGGTAAATGTTTAAAAGTTCCTTGCCAGTTTGTCGTCTCATCAACTATCAACTCTTCTACTTTCATGTTTTCATTATTATACAACAGCACTTTTACTGCGTTCTTTTTAGGTCCATTCCAGACTTTCGTAACTGGAATATTAATTTCTTCCCGATTGATATTGGTAATCATAAAGCCTGTGTCTGCATTTCCTGTAATTTGTGTTTCATAATTTGGTAATATCGATTCTTTCACTGTATAGAGAATTTTTTGACCTTGAGCATCATATTTAGGCATATTTGTAAATTTTCCTTGCCACTGAAGATCTGCTCGTAAAACAAGCTCTTCTCCACTTTCTTGACCATTCGCTAATAACTTGATTGTCACTTCTTCACCTTTGGGACCTACCCATTTCTTTGTGATTGGAATCGTGATGGAATCTTCTCGAGTATTCGTTACAGTAAATCCTGTTTTTGAATCCCCACTATAAGCTGCAACATAACCATCCAATTCTTCTTCCACAACAGAATAGTCAATTAATGTACCATTGACTTCATATTTAAATAAATGTTCAAGAGTTCCTTCCCAATTATTTTCTTCAGATAAAATCACAAAAACATCTGGTAAAAGTACCCCATTTGCTGTTGCATAGATTTTTACAGGGCCACCTGTCTCTCCCTGCCATTTTTTCTTAACGGGAATATTCACTTCTTCTGTATTTAAATTGATGATGGTAAAGCCTGTTTTTTGATTTCCTTGAATGGAAGGAATATATTCAGCCAACTCTTCTTCTTTGATGGTATAAGTGATTTCTTTCCCTTTTTCATCATATTTCGGCAATGTTTTAAAGGAACCCTTCCAATTTTGATTTTTGGTTAGCGTCAATGAATAAGGGGTCCTTTTTTGATTAGCAAATAAATTAATGATGGCCTTCTCTCCAACTGGACCAGACCATTCTTTATCAATGGGTATCTCTATCGTTTCATTATTTGTATTGATGACTGTAAAATCTTCTGTAGCATTACCAGTGATTTGCACATCATAATTTTCTTGTTTTTCTTCTGAGACGGTATACTTAATTTCTTGACCATTCTGATTGTATTGAGGTAAATTTGTAAATTTACTTTCCCAATTTTTTCCAGCATCTAGTTTAATTTTTCTACCAGTTGGCATACCATCGGATAATAATTCAATTGTGACAGGTTCTCCTACAGGACCTATCCATTTTTTTACAACTGGAATGGTAATAGAAGCAGCGCGTGTATTGGTTAGGATAAAGCCAGTTTTCATATTTCCACTATAGGTTGCAACATAGTCCGCCATATCCGCTTCAACAATACTATAGCTGATTTCCTGTCCTTCTTCATCATATTTTGGCAAATCATTAAATATTGCTGTCCAATTATTTTGTGCAGAAAGTTGAATCGATTGATTGGTTACTTTACTATTTTTTTTCAGATAAACTGTAACAGATGAGGTAGCGTCACCTGCCCATTTTTTCGTCACAGGAAAGCTCACTTTTTCTTGATTTGTATTGGTAATCGTAAAACCTTTTTCAGCATCTCCACTAATCACTGACTCATAATGCTCAGGAACCGCTACTTCTTCCACTGTATAGTGAATCAATGAACCATCAAGATGATATTTATCAAGATTGGTAACAGTTAATTCCCAACCATACTCCTTGGAAATAATAACTTGTCGATGAATATCCTGTCCATCTGCATATATTTTAGCAGTAACCTGTTCTGTTTCTGGTCCAACCCAGACTTTTTTTAAATTAAGACTTGTTTTTTCAATACTATTTGTGACGTTTATCAATACACCCGTTTCACTGCTTGCTTTAATTTCAAACGGATAAGTTTTATCTTTATCGATACTAAAATGTGATGGCGCAGCTATTTCTTTAAAATAGTATTGACCAAGTGCTAAATTTGGCACATTTATCTGTCCTTGTTCATCCGTTTGGTATGTTCCTAATGATTGGTTAGCTTGTGTAAATAATTCAAAAGTGATGCCTTTTAATAAAACATTAGGATTATTCTCAAGTGTTTTAACTATTCGAACACTTCCTTTTTCTGGTAAATCACCACTACCTCCGCCACTTGCACTGTTATTTTCAGCACTCGCGGTTCCTTTCTCTAGGATTTCTTCTTCGCCTGTAACTTGATAATCAATTGTATAATCATTTCCATATTCTTTTT
The DNA here is from genome assembly GCF_900111355.1 of Isobaculum melis. GTDB lineage: Bacteria > Bacillota > Bacilli > Lactobacillales > Carnobacteriaceae > Isobaculum > Isobaculum melis. The sequence goes on along the minus strand of NZ_FOHA01000017.1, from coordinate 37,474 downwards.
TACTTAAATCAGTAATTTGAGTCTCATAAACAACACCAAATTTTTTCTCAGAAACTTCTTTTGCTCTGACTTTTAGCTTAAAACTGTTTGGATTATCCTGATTGATTTCAAGCACACCATAGTTATTGAATTCTTCTGGTGTTAACCATGTAAAATTTTTATTTTTATCTTCAATAAAATATCTAAAGCTACCAGCTAATAATTCCTGACCATCTTTAGAGGTATCTTCTACTTCAACCCATTTCTCTACTGAACCATCATTTGCTAATGCTTTTTTGGGTTGATTGATAAGCATTTGCCATGTAACGGTATTGCTACCATCCTCAGACATATACCCATATTTTGTAAAAAATGGATAACTGCCTTCTTCCACCTCTCCTGAATTGGGTTCATAAGTCACGGTATAATCTACTGGTGCGATATCCACACCAAAATCAGTTGCTTTAGAAATGGTTCCTTCCGTTTGGCTATCAACTCGCGCATTAAAACGAAAATAACCTTTCACATGGATAAATTCCTCCGCCGTTTTATTAAAGGTACAAATCACTTGGTCATTGACAATTTTTGCTTGGCCAAATACATTCCCAGTTTCGGGATCTTTTAGCTCCACTGACGATACAATCCCAATTAATTCTGGCGGGAGAGACATCGTAATGGTATCCCCATCTTTAATTTTCATTCCTTCTTTTTCGGAAAATTCAACTGAAATACCAATACGTTCCCCAGTGTATAGGTCAGTTTTTTCCATTTTAACAACATCAATAAAGCCTTCTTTACCTAATTCTTTTGCCTCAACAATCCTGGCAGTTGAAATTACTCCCCCAATGATGAGCGGTAACATCAGTGAAAAAATAAGAAAAAATGATGTAATCTTGTTGACTATTTTTATCATATTCGTGCTCCCTTTTTTTCTTGCTCTTTTTTACAAATGACTGAATTTTTTAAGATATAAAAAAAGCAAACCAACTAATTTAAACATAAAAATTAGCCAATTGCTTTATCCATCAAAAAAATATTCATTTAAATTTTCCCAAAAAAAGGCTTTTTAGTCAACCCCTGTCAAACTATAACACTACTCTTTATGGGTATAAATTATTGATGTATAGTTTTAACAAGAGTAGAATTTTCTATCTATTCCAATAAAAACAGCACTGAACATTTTATGTTTCAGTGCCATTTACTATAATAAAATTTTTCTCATTTTTCTCTTATTTTTTCAATTGTTGATAAGCTTTTGTTAGCATTTCATCTACTGAAACATGAAAAGCAACGGTTCCTGTTACCTGCTCATTCCACTGTAAATGAAGAAGAAATTCAATATTACCTTCTCCACCAGTAATCGGTGAATAATCAAGAGCGCGGATATCATAACCAATGCCTTGAGTAAAAGCAATCATGTCTTCAAGTACTTGCTTATGCACTGCTGGATCTCGTACAATCCCTTTTTTACCAACGCCTTCTTTTCCTGCTTCAAATTGTGGCTTAACAAGAGCAATGACATCTCCACCTGAGGCCAAAATTTCTTTTAAGACAGGTAATATTAAACGAAGGGAAATAAATGACACATCAATTGTTGCAAATTCAGGCTGGCCTTTTTTAAAATCAGCTAAAGTTGAATAACGGAAATTCGTTCGTTCCATCACTTCAACTCGTTCATCTTGACGTAGCTTCCAAGCCAATTGATTATAGCCTACATCTAAGGCATAGCTCATTTTCGCACCATTTTGTAAGGCTGCATCAGTAAAGCCTCCTGTTGAAGAGCCGATATCTAAAATGACTTTATCTTTGACATCTAAATCAAAAACTTCTAATGCTTTTTCCAATTTGAGACCACCACGGCTCACATACTTTAAGGTTTCACCTTTAATCTGTAAAATGGTTGTTTCAGGAATTTTTTCACCAGGCTTATCTAATCGTTCTTCTTTTTCATTATAAATTTGCCCCGCCATAATGGCTCTTTTGGCTTTTTCTCTTGTTTCAAACAGACCTTGTTCTACTAAGAGAATATCTACACGTTCTTTTTTCATTTTTTCTCCTAACGTAGCAATGAAAGTAGCGCTTCAAGAAGTGCTTTATTCATTACTATACCTTGTTTTTCGGCATATTTTTGTGCATTGGTTAAGCAATTTTCAGCAGCCATTAGTTCTTTTTCTAGAGCTGTAACTGCACCTTCAAGGGTTAATAAGCTTGGATAGGTATTCTTGTCATGGAGCTGATCCATTCCTGTTTTTTTGCCAAGAATGGTTTCATCTCCAATAATATCTAAAATATCATCTTTGATTTGAAAGGCTAAACCAAAATGATTAGCATATTTTAATAGTTCAACAGTAATGTCTTCTGAAGCTTCTGCTATGATTGCAGCTGCCTCAACTGCAAAGCTGATTAAGGCACCTGTTTTTTTCTGATGAATATTTTGAAGCTCAGCTAGAGTCAGGGCTTGTTTTTCCCCCTCCATATCTAAGACTTGTCCTTGAACCATTTTTTTCGGTCCAGCAGCACTTGCTAAAGCTGTCATTAGTGCAATACGTTTTGAAGCAGATAACGTCTCATCTTTGCCTAAAAGCTCAAAAGCAAAAGTTAAGAGGCCGTCTCCTGCTAAAATGGCGATGGCTTCACCATAAACTTTGTGATTAGTTGGCTTTCCTCGTCTTAAATCATCATCATCCATTGCAGGTAAGTCATCATGAATTAAAGAATAGGTGTGAATATATTCTAAGGCTGCTGCACTTGAAAAACCTTGTTCTACCGGCACATTCAGTGCTTGAAGTGTGGCCAATAATAACATTGGACGGATTCTTTTCCCTCCAGCAGCCACTGAATAATCCATACTTTGAAAAATCGTGTCTTTGGCTTCAAGTGTGGTGGCTAATTGTTCTCTTAAATAGCTTTCAAATTGAGGCATCACGGTTAGTCGAAAGTCTGCTAATGTCATTATGGCATCTCCTTCTTTGCTTTATTCTTGCTCAAATGGCACTTCTTTATCATTTTCTTCCATCATCGTTGCTAAGGTTTTTTCAGCATTTTCTAGTGTTTCTTTACAAATTTTTGTTAAGGCTACTCCTTGCTGGAATTGCTCTAAAGCTTCTTCTAAAGGAATATCTCCTTGTTCTAAATTTGTAACAATATTTTCCAACTGGGTCATGGCATCTTCAAATTTGATGTTTGCTTTTGCACTCATTTTTCTTCCTCCATTTTTTCTACAATTTCAGCAGCTACTGATCCTTTGGCAAAGCTTACTTGGATCGTGTCTCCTACTGTGACTTGCTCTGCTGATGTAATCACTGCCTCGTCTTTTAATACATAGCTATAACCACGACTCATAATTTTAAGTGGGCTTAAATGATCTAGAGATTGTAATAAAACAGCAAAGCGTTGGTTTTTTTCTGTCATATAACGCATCATGGTTTGATTGAATTGTCTATTGAGTAAAGCCAATTGTTCTTGTTGTTTTTGAATCAAGATGGTTGGTTGACTATTTTTTTGACGCATCATTAACAAATCTAATTGGCGCTGTAAATCGGTTACTTTTTTTGAAAAATGATTGTTTAAGCTTTCTTTTAGAAAATCTAATTTTTGCGCATAACTTTCATAAAGACGCTCTGGTTGTCTAAAAACATAAGAATCGGTTAAGCGTTTCAATTGATTTTGTGCTAATTCTATTTTTCTGCTCGTTCCTTGAATGAGACGATTTTGTAACTGATTAATTTTCATGATTTCTTCTGTTAAAACAGGTACTGCTAATTCGGCTGCAGCAGTTGGTGTTGCTGCACGAACATCTGCTACTAAATCAGCAATCGTAACATCTGTTTCATGGCCGACAGAGGAAATAACAGGCGTTTGTGCGTTAAAAATAGCTCTTGCTACCTTTTCTTCATTAAAAGGCCATAAGTCTTCTATCGAGCCACCACCTCTTGCCACAATCATGGTATCATAGTCTCCAGCAAGATCCACACGTTCAATATTCTTAACGATATTATCTGCTGCCTGATTTCCTTGTACAAGTGTTGGATAAAGAACCACTTTGGCAATCGGATAACGCCTTTTGACCGTTGTTAAAATATCTCTAATCACTGCACCGCTTGGACTGGTAATCACAGCAATTTTCTTTGGATATTTAGGTAAATATTTTTTGGCTGCATCTAATAGACCCTCTAAGGTTAGTTTTTTCTTTAGCTCTTCTAAGGCTTGATATAAAGCACCAACACCATCTGGCTCCATGTGTTCAACATAAATCTGATAGTTTCCACTGGCTTCATACAAGGAAATTCTACCAATAACCAGGACTTTCATTCCTTCTTCTGGTGTAAATTTTAGTCCTTGAAAAGCATTTTTAAACATGACTGCATTTATTTTAGCATGTTGGTCTTTGAGGCTAAAATATTGATGTGCATTTGCACGCATCCGAAAATTAGAAATTTCAGCTGTTAAATAAACCCTCTCAAGATAGGGATCAGCATCAAATTTTCGTTTTAAATATTTGGTTAATGCAGTAACTGTTAAATAGTTTTCTGTCACAATTGTCCCCCCTTAATTATGGGTTAAGTGTTCTTTTGGCATGGTCAACCGTTTGTGCCATTAGCATAGTAATCGTCATTGGACCTACGCCACGAGGTACAGGTGTAATCATACTGGCAATTTCTTTGACCTCATCAAATTTAACATCGCCAATCAATTTCCCATTTTCATCATGATTCATGCCTACATCAATGACAACTGCACCTGGTTTCACAAAGTCTTTTGTCACAAAATGTCCCTGTCCAATAGCAGCAACTAAAATATCAGCTGTTTTAGCAAGCTCAGCTAAATTTTGCGTCTTTGAATGTGTGATCGTTACAGTTGCATCTTTCATTAATAAAAGTTGAGCCATTGGCTTTCCGACAATATTGCTACGACCAATCACAACCGCTTGTTTACCTGCAATTTCTACATCATACGCTTCTAACATTTTCATAATACCATATGGTGTACATGGTAATGCATCAGGCTTGCCAATCAGCAGTTTTCCCATATTAATTGGATGAAAGCCATCTACATCTTTCTTTGGATCAATGGCTAGAATAATTTTTTCTTCATTGATATGCTTTGGTAAAGGAAGCTGAACCAGAATACCATGATATTCTTGATGTTGATTATAAAATGCGACTCTTTCAAGTAGCTCTGTTTCTGAAATGTCAGCTGGTAATCTTTCAACAATTGAATGAATGCCCAATTCTTGTGCACGTTTCTCTTTATTTCTTACATAAACTTGACTTGCTTGGTTGTCACCTACAAGCAATACGACTAAACCAGGGGTCGTCCCTTTTTCTTTTAATGCTGCTACTTCCTTTTTTAACGCCATTGACAGTTGATCTGCCAATGCTTTTCCATCAATAATTGTTGCTGACACGATGACAACTTCCCCCTTAAACTTACTTTTTATTACTATATTTCATTTTAGCACAAATGTTCAAGTTGAAACAGTCTTGCTTTTATGATTTTTAGGATAAGAAAAAACGACCTATCTCTCATTATAAAATAGGTCGTTTGGGTCTAAATTATTGTAAATGCTCTATCTGATAATCCCAACTGTAAGGACTTAATGTTCTAGTACTTGGCTTTAAATAAATCGTCAGCCAAAAATCCTTCTCATTTGTATAATCTAATGTTGGATATGCGCCTAATATGCGATTCTCAGGTGAATGAATAGCTAGTTCATTACTGACAGAGTAGCCTTCATATTGATAGTATTCAGGTATAATCGGTTGTACTTGATATTGGTAAGGTGCACCTTTTTCCATTGCCAATATTATTTCTTGATAGGCCTCATTGAGATTATCAGATGAAATTCCGGCAACATTTAACTTCAAATCTTTATATATAGCATTAAAGTAACCTTCACTTGGTATAACAAGCTCTTCGTTTGCTGATAAAATCACTTGTCTTAAATGAAGAGATACTGTACTTTTGCGATAAATAAATACAACTTTTTCATTTTTTTGAATAGTAGCAATCATACTGATACTACCTACTTGATATTGATCAGCTGTTTTATTTCCCAGTATTTTCCAGTTATTTGGAAGCATTGTAGGTGCAATTTTCGTATAGTTACTGCCTTTTTTTATATCAGTGAAGGTGTTAGGTGCTAATACTGTTCCAGTCTCATCTTGATAGCTTTCTGTTATACGAAAAGTCTCCATTAAATCTTTTAATTGAATATGGCGAATAGGTCCCACATTTCCTGAATAATCGACAGCTCTAATATGTAACCACTTTTCCCCATCTGTAAGGCCATTAAATTGAATCTGAGGCGTTGGCGAATCTAATGTTAGAACAACTAGGCCGTTTGTATCTTTAGTTGGAGTAATTGCAGTTGTAGGTGCCTCATCTATTACATGAATAAAGCCCTTGGTTCCACTTACAATTTTTTCTTCCATTGTATCCGAGAACTGATTTCCAGTTTTTATACTAGCTTCCACATACCACTGATAAGTTGTTCCCTCATCTTCTGCTGCAATATCGATTATCGTATTTGGTACAGTTGATGTAGAGGCTTCACTAAAAGTTGCTTGTTTTGGTGCTTTTTTATCCTCAACTGAACGATCAGATGCGTAGGTGTCTTTGGTAAATTGGGCAAGGTTAAACAATGTATTCGCAATGATTTGTTGCTCATTAGGTGTTGCTTTTCCTTCTGAATGTCCTGTCATGATCATTCCCGCATTATTATTTGTGACCAGGTAGAAATTATTGGTTCCTCTAGCATCAGCAAAAGGAGGACCCCAGAATAAACCAGGCTGAACAAATTCCATCCATACTTTTCCTTTTCCCAATTGCCCAAAAGTATGGGTTGGTGGAATAGTATAAGTGATTTCTTCTTTTAATAGATGAGGATACTTCATCATGTAGCCATTATTCTTGATTTTTACACTTGCTCCCCCTATTCCGTGTGAAACAAAATTTGATTGTTGTGGATTGTTCTCTACTAAGGTAACACCCACATCCTCAGCAAATTTATTGAACCAAGGATGAGGTGCACCAAATCCACTATAATAGCCTGATGAGCCGGAGATTGTATCATGTCCAAATAGAGCACCTCTACCCGTATCCAAATATTTTCTAACTGCATCTGCAGATTTTTGATTCATATCTAAGTAGTTATTTACATTCCATGAACCAAACATTAAAACATCATGAACATATTCTTTATTACTATCTAGCAGATATTGATCGGGATTCGCATTGAATGCTGTCATGGTTACAGGCGTTACCTCAATCAGCTTCATTCCATAACCATTGGTTTCCATCCATGTCTTTAATGTATTAGAATTTGGAATATCTGGGTAAATATTTAAGACTTTGATTGGTTTCTCATAATTGGTTGATTTTTGTTCAAAATCTACTTGTCCATCTTCTTTCTGCCATAATGTATAACCTACCGCATCAGGTACTGTATCCCATTTAAGTTCTGCATAAGCTTTATCAGTTGGATCCTTTTTATTTTGAACATTTAATGCAAAACTACCAGTTGTAATTGTTGTTGCTGCTTGTGTTTGAGTGCCTTTATAAATAATAAATAGTGGCAAAATGAGTAATAAAATTTTTAATTTATTGAAACTCTTTAATTTTTTCACGGATGGATTCTCCTTTTTAAGTTCAGCTTTTTTATAGAGCTGAATGATGTAAAAAACATGTGTTTTTTACATTTTTTCCGTACCGAAAAACAAAAAAACACCAAACACTGATTTAACAATGTTTGGTGTCTTAAATTATTTTTACATTACACTAAATATGTACAGAAAACCACTTGTGAATTAAACACATGTTACTTGCAGTCTCATATTAAATGATATTTTTCTACTTGTCAAACGCTTTTATCTCAACATTTCCAGCAGAATCGTTTAATTATTTTAAACTAATAACAATCCCTTATTTTTTAAACAAAAAAACAGTTTTTTTATTTTTAATTTAAAATATAAAACGGTTTGATTTAACTATCTTCTGAAAAAAGAATGCCCATTAGTTCACACTAGTTGCTGCCATTTCTTCATCTTGTTTCACACAATCAATAGCAATCACAATTGAAATAATTAAATGCTCAAAGGCTTCATCTTTGATATCAACCTCAAAAGTATCACTGGTCGCCCACCATTTTTCACTAATTATTGCGATTGTTTTCCCTTGATGAGTCACTTCATAGTTTTTACTTAACCAATCTCCTTGAATACTTATTTCGTTACTCTCAATCTCATATTTTGATTTAAGGAAGGTTACTTTCTTTTTGATAGTTAGTATTTCTTCTCCTGCTACCTCAACAAAAAATTTAGGCTGAAAAGAAAAAGTTTTTTTAGTAATGGTGCCAATTGTTTGATTATTTATATCTTTAATTGTAAACATTTTAGGGATTTTCATTAGACTACCTTCTACGAAATATTTGTCTTGTCCGTCAGCATCCTTGACGGTAAATTTACCAGCCAAGCTAAATATTTTTTGTTTAATGTATAATTTGCTCATTTGTTTCTCCTCCTACTTTTTTAAATGAATCTTTATTACATTTAGTATAACTAAAAAAGTAAGAGCAGCCTATTAAATTTCCTAAATTGCGTATTTTATTACCTAAATGGTTATTTTTTATAAAGAAGTCTTCCTCTAAATACAAAAAAAGAGAGTTTTTTTCAACTCTCTTTTAAGCTTATACCTATGCTTCTATTTCATCCACAACTTTTGCTAATAAACCATTAACAAACTTTCTAGATTTTTCATCACTATAACGTTTTGTGACTTCAATCGCTTCATTCAAAGCAACACGATTTGGCACATTATCAATATAGCAAATTTCAAAGATTGCAATACGCATAATGATTAAATCCACTTTTGCTAAACGATTCATTGACCAGTTTTCCAAATGTGCTTTGATTTTTTCATCAATTGCTGCTTGATTCGCTTGGACACCACTCACAAGTACTTCTAAATAAGTTGGCACTTCAAAAATGGCATCTTCGACTTCATCTTCTTCACCTAAAAGAGCCGTTTGAATGGCATCTTTAATGGCTAAGTCTTCATTTGTTTCTAATTGAAAAAGCGTTTGTAAGGCTTTTTCTCGCATTTCTCTTCTATTCATTGCTTGACTCACGCATCTTCACCGTCTTCAAATGTTGGAAGATTCTTTAAATCTTTTTTCTCAGGAATCACACCAACAATATGCACATTCACTTCTGCTAATTCTAAATCAGTCATGAAGAATAATTGTTGACGGACATTTTCTTGAATTGCTTGTGCTACTTTTGGAACAGACACGCCATAATTAAAGTAGCAATAAACATCCACTTTAATACCAGCTTCGTCCATTGTTAAACGAATGCCTTTCCCATGATTTTTTTTACCAAATAGCTCGACAACACCAGATGCGATATTTCCACGCATTGCATAAACACCTTCAACTTCTGTTGTTGCAATACCTGCAATAATTTCCACAACTTCTGGCGCTAACTCAATTTGACCTAAACTTGTTTTTTCATTTTTTAAGGTTAAGTTTGTTTCTTCTGCCATTTGTTTTCCCTCCATTTTTTAACTATCTATTTTCTCTAATTGTAGGAACTTTGTGTTAAAATGTCCACTTTTAAATGTTGGATGTTGTAATAAAGCTAAATGGAATGGGATTGTGGTCTCTATTCCTTCTATCACAAATTCACTTAACGCACGAGTCATCCGGTTAATGGCTTCTTCTCTTGTTGCGCCATAACTAATGACTTTTGCAATCATTGAATCGTAATAAGGTGGAATCAGATAGCCTGCATAAGCCGCTGAATCAACGCGAATACCAATACCTCCTGGGGCTAAATACTGCGTAATTTTCCCAGGGTTGGGCATAAAGTTTTTCTTAGGATTCTCAGCATTAATCCGGCACTCAATGGCCCATCCTTTTAACATAACATCTTCCTGTGTGACACTCAGTGGCAATCCACTTGCAACTTGTAATTGCTCTCGAATAATATCTGTATTTGTGACAAATTCTGTCACAGGGTGTTCGACTTGAATTCTTGTATTCATTTCCATGAAATAGAATTTTCCAGCTTTTTCATCGTAGATGAATTCAACAGTTCCTGCACTATAATAGCCACAAGCTTTGGCCGCACGAATCGCAGCTTCTCCCATTGCTGCTCTTAAGCTATCTGAAACAGCTGGTGAAGGCGCTTCTTCGACTAATTTCTGCATCCGTCTTTGAATGGAGCAGTCACGTTCACCTAAATGAATCGTATTTCCTTGTTGATCGGCTAGAATCTGAACTTCAACATGACGGAATTCTTGAATGAATTTTTCCATATAGACACCTGGATTACCAAAAGCACCTTCTGCCTCCATTTGTGTTAAATGGAAACCTTGGATCAATTCTTCTTGATTTTCACAAACACGAATCCCTTTTCCGCCACCACCAGCAGTGGCTTTGAGAATCACAGGGTACCCAATTTCTTGGGCAGTTTGAATTGCATCTGCTTCATCAATCAGTAAGCCCTCACTACCTGGTACAACTGGCACATTGGCTTCAATCATTGTGGCTTTTGCTACATCTTTTGTTCCCATTAAAGCAATACTATTTGCGCTTGGACCGATAAAGCCCATCCCGCAAACATCACATAATTCTCTAAAGCTAGCATTTTCTGCAAGAAAACCATAACCAGGGTGAATGGCATCACACCCAGTTGACATGGCGATTGTCATAATATTGGCTGTATTTAAATAACTATCTTTCGCAATTGCAGGCCCAATTTGATAGGCTTCATCTGCTAGCTTAACATGTAAGGCGTCTTGATCAGCTTCTGAATAAACCGCAACTGTTTCAATACCCATATCTCGACAGGTACGAATAATACGCACCGCAATCTCGCCTCTATTTGCAATTAATATTTTTTTTATCATTCCAAAATCACCTATCCGTTTGTACGAACCTTAAATAAAGGTTGTCCGTATTCTACCATTTGGCCATTTGATACTAAAACTTCTGCAATTTGACCACTTAATTCTGATTTGACTTCATTAAATAGTTTCATCGCTTCAATCATACAAATTGTTGTTTCAGGTGTAATATTCATCCCAACATGCACATAATCTTCCTCATCTGGGGTAGGTTTACTATAAAAAGTACCCACCATTTCTGATTTGATTTCAACTAGATTTGGATCCTCTGCTGGTTGTACATTTGCTTCAACAACGGGTGTAGTTGCTACTTGTGATAAGGGTGCCGCAACTGGTTGTTGTAGCGTCTCAGTTGGATAAACAACTGATGCTGGTTGATTGGATGCTTTCATTAGCTTTAGTTTTTGGTCGCCCATCGCTAATTTTAATTCACTGGCCTCAGACTGACTAAAAACCTCTAATAATTCTTTGATTTCTTCATAACTTAAAAAATATTGCTCTTTATTTTCTGAACTCATGATTAAACACTCCTTTTTAGCGAATTGATTCGTATGATTGATGTCATTTTCGGTAATCAAGGAGTTATTTTTCTGCTTTAAGAAAACGGGTTGCTTTCTAAAAATAACCACCTGTAAGCTACATGCTAAAGTCATGCCCCTCGTTTGACCTAACTTTAATTAGAATAGCTTATGCACGGGATACATATGAACTATCTGTTGTGTTAATGACTAGAACATCATCAACGTTAACAAAGAATGGCACATTGATAATGACGCCAGTTTCCATTGTTGCAGGTTTTGAACCACCTGAAGAAGTATCACCGCGGATACCAGGTTCTGTTTCAACAACTTTTAATTCAACTGTATTTGGTAAATCAACACCTAGTGTTTCTGCACCATACATAATAATTTGTAATTCCATATTTTCTTTTAGGAATTTTAATTCTTGTTCAATTTGCGCTTCTTGTAATTCAATTTGGTCATAAGTTTCAGTATCCATAAAGACATGAGCACCGCCACTTTCATACAAGTATTGCATACGACGATTGTCGATTTGAGCTTTCGCTACTTTTTCACCAGCTCTAAAAGTTTTTTCTTGTACGGCACCATTACGTAAATTTTTTAATTTAGAACGAACAAATGCTGCACCTTTTCCTGGTTTTACATGTTGGAACTCAACAACGCGCCAGATGCTGCCATCTACTTCAATTGTTAAGCCTGTTTTAAAATCATTTACTGAAATCATTTATTTTCCCCCTATAGTTTCATGCCATTATAGCACAATTAATTCTTTTGTTGGTGTACAGATTATTTCATTACCTGTTTCAGTGATGACAAGATCATCTTCAATTCTAACGCCACCAATTCCTGGTAAATAGATACCTGGTTCATCAGTAATCACATTACCTGGCACTAAGGTATAGTCTGATTTAGATGAAATGCCTGGTGACTCATGAATTTCAAGCCCAATCCCATGTCCAGTTGAATGTCCAAAGGCCTCTCCATAACCATGACTTGCAATATAATCACGGGCAATCGCATCTAATTGTGCACCCGTAACGCCTGGTTTTGCTGCATCAATTACTTTTAATTGTGCATCTAAAACGATTTGATAAATTTCTTTTAATTTTGGATCAGGTTCTCCAATCGCAAACGTACGGGTCATATCAGAAACATACCCATCATAATAGCAACCAAAATCGATGGTCACAAAATCGCCTTGTTCAATGACTTTGCTACTTGCTACACCATGAGGCATTGCTGAGCGAACACCACTAGCAACAATTGTTTCAAAAGAAACGCCAGTTGCACCTAATTTACGCATATAAAAATCTAATTCATTTGCCACTTCAATCTCAGTCATACCTGGTTTAACAACACCTAAAATATGTTCATAGGCAGCATCTGAAATACTACATGCTTTTTTGATAGTTGCAATTTCTGCTGGTTCTTTGATTAAGCGTAAAGCTTCCATCATTCCTGAAACAGGGACAAGGTCACATGGCATCATATCTTCTAATGCTTCAAATGTACTGAATGTCACAAAATCTTCTTCAAAACCTAATGCTTCAATTCCATTTGAGCGGACAGTATTAACAACTTCATCATAGATTGGTCCTTTATTTTGAATAATCTCATATCCAATTGCTTGTTTTGCAACTTGTTCAGTATATCTAAAATCAGTTACAAAAAAAGCTTTTTCTAAAGTAATCACTGCTAATCCTGTTGTGCCTGTAAAGTGGGACATATAACGTAAATTATATGGACTAGTGATTAGCATAGCATCTAATCCTTGTTCCTGCATACGGATGCGTAATTTTTCAACTCGACTCATAAAACCCCTCCTATTTTTGCTTTCTTTATCACTTATTAAGGAATATTCGCTTCTTTGTAAAAAAAGCGCTCTAACTCAGAGTAATTATACCATTTTCTTTCACATTTTTCCTTATAAAATTTTTTTGTGGATTCTTTTTAGTCTCTTACGAATAAAAGGGGACTTTGATGAAGATTTATTTTCTGTGTGTTCTTCTACAGTCAGCTGCTAAATCAGATAGGAAAAGCGGTACAATCAATGAAATCAATCATCAATTGCACCGCTTTTTAATTTGAATAAACAAGGCGCTGCTTCCCTTAAGGAGCGCTTTTCTTTTGCGCAATGTTCAAAACTTGTTCTTCCTGATATTGATTGGCTAAGGTTACCTTCAATTGGTAGTCTTGTTCAGCTATTTTTTCAATACTGACGACACCTTGCTGAAAGTGCATCATCATCTTTTTAGTGAGAACTGATTCATTTTTCATCAGATGATATTGAGTCAATAGCATGAGTGATTGAGCTTCATAATGATTTTTAACCAGCAGCTCATTTCTAAGACTGCCAAAAAAGATACTGGTACTACTTAACACAAGGACAATCGTGAAATACAAAAAAATAAGAACGGTTAATAGAATACCTCCTTTATTCTTGCAATTTTTTAGTGGCTTGCTGATTGGCTTGAAGATAAATCTCACCTCGATAGGTTTTATCATGATCAAAAGTTACTCGGATTAGGATTTTTTGATTTTGTTGACTAAAGGTAACTGATTGCACATTTAGTAGGACTGGTTGATGACCGCCTTTATCGGTTCTTTTTCTAATCATATTCCCTTTCACTTCGTAAAGGAAGGATTTATTTTGTTTGGATAAAAAAGTGATTTTTTGTGATGTACAATGAATATCTTTGGCTCCCTGTAATTCTTTTTCTGTTGCAATCAGAAAAGCATGCCATTCAATTTGGCGATCTTCATAAAGTCTTGTTTCAAATTGCTGATATTGTGTGAGCATCAGCTGCATCAGAGTCACAATCAGCAGGAAAATTGCACTTGCAACAATTGTTTCTAATAAAGTAAAGCCTTGCTGGGTCATTTTATTCAAACTTGATTGGCACATAAGAAAAAGCTGCTTCATTTGTGATTTGTACACCTGTTAATCCACCAACTTCCACTAGAGAGCATTCATATTCTTTTTGATCAATGACAAATTGCTGATGTTGTTCGCCTTCAAATAAAACCATCTGTTGCACTTGTTCATACACTTTACGGCTTAATTGAGTTTGATGTCGCGCCACTTCATTTTTGGTAACTAGGTCCAATAAAATAGGTAAATAAAAACTGATGGCTGTCACTAACAGGGTAAAGCCATAGATTGCTTCTAATAATAAATAGCCTTTTTTAAAGCGATTCTTTTTCATAACGATATCTGCCACTCCCTATTTGAAAAATAAAATGATGTTGATTTCTTTGACTGATAAAGGTAATGCGTTGGAATTTCCCATAAGTTCCTGTACCACCTTTAAATTGAAAAACAATGGTGCCTTCTCCTGTTACTTGGGTTGGAATCTTGAGTACTTCTTTTTTTTGCGCTAGATAGTAGCCTTCAAATAAGATTTCTTGCTCAGTGAAATTTAATGTCATTTTCGTTGTTTTCCCTGTAATCAAGGCCTGATTTTGAATCATTCTTAATTTCATCTGAAATTCTTTTAAAAATAAATGGGTTGCTACTTCTTCTAATGCTTCAAAGTATAACGGAAAGGTTAACCAGATTGTTGTCGTTATTAAGCTTATGACAAGTAGCATTTCTAGCAATGTAAACCCTTTTTTAGTCATTCACTGTCACAGTTCCATTTGACTGGATAATTAATTTTTGCCCTTCAGGTGTTTTTCCTTGTGATTCTTTAAGATAGCCTTCTTTAATTAGTATTTCAATACTAGGAATGCCGCTGTGATGCTCTAATTGATAAAGATGAGCTTGCGTTTCAACCACTTGAATTAAGGCTTCCGTCCCCTTACTATTGACTTGTTTTTTCTGATTGCCTATATTCGGAATCATTAAGAGCATTAGTACAGTGATGATGAGCAAAACAATCACCATTTCTATTAAGGTGAACCCAGTTTGTTGTTTTAGTTTTTTAACAACTGGGTTAGCATATTTACTATCCTTCATTTCTATTAGTGTAAAACCAGATTGATCTTGCATTATTTTTTTCATGAAATCCCCTCCATCATGCCAAATATTGGTAATAAAATGGCTAAGTAAATACTGAGTATAAAGACAGCAATAAAGAGAAAAATGAACGGTTGAATGAAGCCCATCGCTTTTTCTACTTTATCTGTTAACTGGGTTTGACAATCCTGTGCATAGAAAAATAGTTCATTTGCTAAATTGTTGGTGCGGTCACCATGCATTAAAATATGGGCTAACTCAACTCTGAAAAAGGGCATTTTTTGAATACTTTTATGTAGGGTTATTCCTTCGCTTAGCCCTTGCTTAATTTTATCTGCAACTTCTTGCATTAAAGGATCAATGGTTTGCTGTTGCATAATGTGTAAAATTTGGTAGAGTTCATGGCCGCTTTGATATAAATAACCTAATTCATGGGCAAAATAATGGGTATATAGATAGTTTCTAAGTTGTCCAACTAATGGCAAACGACAAATCAAAGTGGCTTTAGCTATTGCACTTTTATTGGCAACAAGGCTTCTATAAATCAGTAGGATGACAACTAAAAAAATGAGGAACAGGAATAGCATAGATGGAAAATTTTCAATGCCTTTCATTGCTAGTGCACTCAGCACAGGAAGCTCTGCTTGCTCTCCTTCAAAGATGGTTAAAAAATGTGGCAATAAAAAGGAACGCATGGCAAGTAACAGTCCTAGCATAAAAATCAATAACAGAACTGGATACTGGAGCAATTTTCTTAATTTCTTTTGTTGTTTTTCTCTAGCTAATAAATAATGCCCTGCGTGCAATAAGACTTCTTCAAAATGACCATGACTTTCTGAAAGAAGGACTTGAGTGCATACATGCTCGGGAAATTGCTGGTTTTTTAATACTTCAAAAAAGGAAGCACTTTGTTGTAAAGCAGTCAGCATATTGTTTAAATGTTCTTTTTCTTTTGGCATTAAATGGCATAGAAACTGAATGCCTTCTTTTAAGGAAAAGCCCGCTTGTAATAATTCGCCTAATTTCAAGAGAAAAAAAGCATGCCATTTTTTATGCTTAAAGTTGGGCATATTTTTGATAATTTTTTTCTGAAAGATAGCCATATGCATACACCTTTCTTAAGTAATATTGAAATGTTGGAAAATGCTTGGGTCTTGTTTTTTGTAGAAAGAACTCTTTTAAATCGTCTCCTGCTAATAATTCAAAGAGTACTTTCCGCTTCATTTTGCCACTTAATTGTTGGCATGATTTGGTACAATTTTCTATACAATAGCAACAAGTTTCCGGTAGTAAGCGCTGATAAATAATGCCATTAATCGTTTGCTTGAGCTGCTCTTCACTTACACCTAAATCAATGAGTCTTGCAATAACGCCAATTGCATTTTGTGCATGGACTGTGGTGAGAACAAGATGACCTGTTAAAGCGATTCTAATGGTCATTTTTGCTGTCTCTTCATCTCTGATTTCACCTACTATAATGATATCTGGATGATGTCTAAGACTTGCTTTTAATAAAGAGGCATAAGTGACACCACTTTTTTCATTGACTTGTGCTTGAAAAAAATCAACTGCTTCAATCTCAACTGGATCTTCAATTGTAATCACCTGCATTTTTTCTGTTTGAGCAAATGGCTTTAATAGCTCATACATAGTAGTTGTTTTTCCAGAATCCACTGGTCCAGAAAAAATAATCAGACCTTTGCTTTTGGTCAGTAATTCTTTGATTTTTATTAATTGCTGTGGTAAAAAAACTTGTTTTTCTAACTGAAATAGTTGTTGTTGCTTTAATAATCTAATCACTAGTGATTCTTGTGCCCTAAAGTTACTTAAAACAGAAAAACGTAAATCAAATGCGCGCTTTAATAGGGTGATTTTTGCTGCACCGCTTTGTGGTTTTCTTTTCTCTCCAACATTCATTTCGCCTAAATATTTGAAATATAAAATGATTTTTTCTCCTTCTTCAAGTGAATAGGATTGCTGTAATTGTAAGCTATCTAAGTACCTAAAATATAACTGATAGTGATGCTTTGTGGGCAATAAATGAATATCACTGATTTGTTGATTTTGAGCTGTAATTAAGATTTCTTGCGCGATTTCTTCAATTGTCATATGACACCTCTCTTTCTCTGTAATTAAAATATACGTAAAAAAGCTGTAAAATTTTCTCGTCAGGAAAAAATTTTACAGCTTTTATTTTTTAGATATCTGCATTATGAAAGACTTCTGATACATCATCATCTTCTTCTAATTTATCTAGCATGATTTGAAATTGTGCTGCTTTCTCTTCAGGTAATGCACTCATTGTTTGTGGAACCATAGTCATTTCTGCTTGAGCTAAGGTATAACCTTCTGCTTCAAGCGCATCTCGTACGGTAGTAAAATCGGCTGGCTCTGTATAAATTTCAAATACTTCATCAGAAGTTTCTAATTCTTCTCCACCAGCTTCTAAAACACTCATCAGCATGGTATCTTCATCAACCTCTAGACCTTCACGATCAATAGCTAGATACCCTTTTCGATCAAATAAATAACTCACCGAACCGGTTTCAGCAATATTACCACCATTTTTATTAAATGCTATACGAACATTGGTTGCTGTCCTGTTTCGGTTATCTGTTAAGGTGTGAACTAGTACAGCAATGCCATTCGGTCCATAACCTTCATAAGTGATTTCTTCATAGTTTTCACCTTCACCACTTTGACTGCCTTTAGCAATCGCACGACTGATATTGTCATTTGGCATATTCGCTGATTTGGCTTTATCAAGCATCATTCGTAAGGCAGGGTTTGAGGCTGCATCTGGGCCACCACTTTTTACTGCCATATAGATTTCTCTCGATAATTTTTGAAAAATTTTTCCTCGTTTTGCATCTTGTGCATTTTTACGACCTTGGATGTTCTTCCACTTTGAATGTCCAGCCATTACTTTCCCTCTTTTCATTGTTGTTTACTTTTGTCATGCTTCTTAGGATTTTTAATCCTTAGAAACATGATACAGATTGAACACCGTTCAACTCTGATCCTTATCTTCCCTAAATTTAGGATACAAATCGAACACATTTCGAATTTAAGCTTTATAAAGAAACTTCAATGTTACTTGAAGCTTCTTCTTTTGATAATCGTTAAAATTAGCATAATAAATAAAATACCTGTTAAAGCACCGATACTATCTAATAAAACATCTTGAATTAAGGGGGTACGATCAGCTGTAAAGCTTTGATGGAATTCATCTAACATAGCATAGCCAGCAGATAAGCCCCAAGCAAGCAAGGCTGCTTTATTTTTGATGGTTGTTTTCAATCCTCTAAAACCTAAAAACCAAAAACTAGCCATTAAGAAATAGGTACCAAAATGAGCGCCTTTACGAATAAAAAATTCAATAAATTTAGCATAGCCACTGGCTGCAATACTAACTTCTTGTCCAGCATAATTAAAATGAATCATCGCTAGAAAATCCTTAAAGGGTTCATTTGGTAAGAGCTGTTCAATTTTTGGAACTAATGACTGGTTACCATATGGTTGAGCCGAGCTATAAAATAGCACACCCATAATCGCTAATGCGCCTATAAAGTAGCCATATTTTCTAATAAATTTCATGTCATCACTCACTTCTTTTAATGATTTTCTACGGTGGCAATAATTGCTTCAATGACAGCACTTCTCATGCCATTTTTTTCTAATGAACGAATCCCTGCAATGGTTGTTCCTCCTGGGACACATACTTCATCTTTTAAGATGGCTGGATTTTGATTTGAGGCATAAGCTAATTTTGCTGAGCCCATTACGGCTTGGCTAGCTAAACGATAGGCAGCATCTCTAGGCATTCCTTTGAAAACAGCTGCATCTGCCATGGCTTCAATAAAAACATCAACGAATGCTGGAGAACTACCAGCTAAAGCTGAAGCTGTGTTCATGAGGTCTTCTGAAATCACTTCTGTTTTACCAATTGCTTGGAATAGCTGAAAGACTTCTGCAAGCTCTGCTTCCTGTACAGGTGCTTCAAAGCAAATACTGGTCATTCCTGCTAGTACAGCAACTGGTGTATTTGGTAAAGCTCGTACAATTTTTTTATCTTTACCTAAAATTTCTCTAAATGTTGCCAGCGGAGGGTTGCCAGCGACACTCACTACAATTTGGTCTTCACTTAATAGTGGACTGATTTCTTTTAAGATGGTTGGGACAAGCTTTGGTACAACTGCGATTAGAATCACTTGACTGGCTGCAACAACTTCTGCTGCGCTATGCACTAACTGAAAGCCAAGTACTTTCGCTAACTGAGCTGTTCGTTCGCTTTTCCCACCGCTAACCGTAATTTGTTGTGCCGAATAGACAGTAGAGTCAATTAAGCCTTTGATAATTGCGCCACCCATTTTCCCTGCGCCAATCACACCTATTTTTGTTTTATTCATGATTTTCTTCCCCCAATTCTTGATTTAAAAGCTCTTTGATTGTTGTTGCTAAGTTGCCATTGTTTTCCTGAAAAGTCCCACTACCTTGTGCCAAAAATGGGGAGCCTCCCCCTTTGCCATTTAAAGCTTGATTGAAGCACTGAATCAATGAACGTAAATTGACTTTGGCCTCTTTTCCAGCTGCTAAGAGATAAGTGACTTGTGTACCTGTTTGTTGGAAAAAAATGACCAATAATGTGCTGTCTAAATTGATGAGTTGTTGGGCAACCTTTTTTAATGCTGCTACACTTTGCTGATTGTCTTCTTTTAAAATTAATGTTCTATCAAAAAGAGACTGTTGCTCTGTCAATAGCGCTTCTGCTTGTTGCATAAATTGCTGTTGCTGCCATTCTTTTTGTGCTTTTTCTAATGCTTTCTTTTGCGCCAGAAGCTCTGTTGTTTTAGAGATGATTTCTGCTTCTGGTGCATGTAATAAGGCACCAACTTCACGATTTAATTGGCTAGCTTGAATCAGTTCCTGCACCACTCTTTGACCACAAATAAAGGTTAAACGTACCTGTTTTCGGTTACGCTCTTGTTTTAAAATGGCCAGATTTCCTACCTCTCCTGTTGCTTTAGGATGGGTG
The DNA here is from genome assembly GCF_900111355.1 of Isobaculum melis. GTDB lineage: Bacteria > Bacillota > Bacilli > Lactobacillales > Carnobacteriaceae > Isobaculum > Isobaculum melis. The sequence continues at coordinate 17,073 of NZ_FOHA01000017.1, read as the reverse complement.
CCGCCGCAGCCAATGGTGTCAAAGTCTGCAATATCGATTAAACGAATATTTGTATCTGTTTTCGGTTGATTTCTTAAATAAGGAAACTGACCCAAATCCGCTTTTTCTACATAATAAGCTCTGACTTTGCGATTCTCAAGAATGACTTGATTGGATAATCCTTGCGCTTGCTCGACTTGCTTAGCTGTTAATTGCGCCACCTCTAAATCAATTGTACAGTACCTTTCGCCAATATGAATACTAGCCGTTTCAATATCAAATAGCTGCTCAAAGGCTGCTGATAAAATATGTTGACCTAAGTGTTGCTGCATCAAATCGAAGCGTCTTATCCAGTCAATACTGCCTTGGACTGTTTTTCCGACTTCAATGGATTCAGTCAGATAATGTCTGATTTCATCTTGTACAAGTGCGACATTTGTAATTTTTTTACCATCTAAAAGACCAGTATCATGGGCTTGTCCGCCTCCTGTTGGATAAAAAACAGTCTCTTTTAAAACAACATATGGTCCGTGTTCATCTTGTTCACACTTTAAGACTGTCGTGGTCATTTCTTTCAAATAAGAATCATCGTTATAAAGTTTGATTGTCTGCATAATAGGCTCCTTCCTTAGTTGAATGTTCATTTTTTCATACAACTGAATCTTTCTACTATCTAGTATGATACTTTAGGATGAAAAATGGAAGAAAAAAATGAAGGTAGCATTATTTACTCAATCAAGAAGAGCAAGAATGTTACGAGCATAAAAATGATAAATAGCCAAATCAAATAAATCAGATAGTTCATATCTTTTTGATATTTATTAAAATACTTTGGTTTTAAAACAAATTGTACAACACAAAAAGCAATAATCATCCCAATACCATAATAACCAAGCACATAGCCAAATTCATAAGCTGGGGTCATCTCATTCAACTCCAATCGTTCTAATAAAAAAGATTTTGGAAGCCATAACTAGGCTTCCAAAATCACTGATTTTTTCTTTTAATCAACAAACTCAAATTCATATTCCATAATACGAACCTGGTCTCCATCTTTTGCACCCAATTTACGCATTTCCTCATCCACACCTAGAGAACGTAATTGTCGTGCAAAGCGCATAATACTTTCCTCGTGACCAAAATTCGTCATCTTGAATAATTTCTCTAGCTTTTCACCAGATAATAACCAAGCTGCATCATCATCACGCGTAATTTGATAGCCTTTATCTTCTGCTACATGTTTGTAAAGTACAGTTTCATCCTCATCTTCAAGCTCATATAATGGGAAGGCTGGCGTTGTTTCTAATAAAGTTGCTGTGGCACTTAAGAGACGCTCCATTCCTTGATGGGCTACTGCTGAAATTGGGAAAACGAGCAGATCATCTGCAAATTCATCGGTTTTCAATGCAGCTAATTTTTCTTTGAAAATCCGTAAATTTTCTTCGGAATCTGGCATATCCATTTTATTCGCTACAATAATTTGTGGACGTTCCATTAATCTTAAATTGTAGGTTTCTAATTCTTTATTAATCGCTTCATAGTCCTCAAAAGGATCACGACCTTCACTACCACTCATATCAATCACATGCAAAATAACTCTGGTCCGTTCAATATGGCGTAAAAATTGTGTCCCTAAACCAACACCTTGTGAAGCTCCCTCAATTAAACCAGGTAGGTCAGCCATGACAAAGCTATCTCCTTCTTCCGTTGAGACCATTCCTAAGTTAGGCACCAAGGTTGTAAAGTGATAAGCACCAATTTTAGGACGTGCTTTTGAAACGATAGATAGAATCGTTGATTTACCAACTGATGGAAACCCAACTAATCCAACATCAGCTAAAACCTTTAATTCTAATTCTAGGTCAAATTCTTGACCTGGTTCGCCATTTTCAGCGATTTCTGGTGCTGGATTTTTTGGTGAAGCAAAACGAATATTTCCTCGTCCGCCACGACCACCTTTAGCTACCACATGTTCTTGTCCATTGGTAATTAAATCTGCGATGACACGGTCTGTGTTGGCGTCACGAATGGTGGTACCAGGTGGGACTTTAATATATGTGTCCCCAGCTCCTCTACCATGCATGCCTTTACTCATCCCATTTTCTCCAGGTATCGCTTTAAAATGACGGGTAAAACGGAAATCCAGCAGGGTTCTCATCCCTTCATCAACAACAAAGACGATATTCCCCCCACGACCACCATCTCCACCAGCAGGTCCACCATCTGGTACATATTTTTCACGTCTAAAGGCGACCATTCCATTCCCACCATCGCCGGCTTTTACATTTATTTTGACTTGATCTAAAAACATTGACATTGTCATTCCTCCTCAACTTGAATGCCCTTTGATGAAACGAAACATTCTATTCGGATATCAGCATGATTTATCTAATTGTTACATTTGTTCCATGATGTAATTTAAGACAGCCTTACTTCATCACATTCTATTTATGAGAAAAGATTATTTTCCCATTTTAATCCACACTCTATTGTACTTGTGATTTGTCAATTTGTCTATAAAAGTTCATTGATATATAGCAAACTCTCATAACCGCTTGTCGGTTTATTTTGACCACTTATCTATTTTTTTACATCTAGCCCTAAAATCAAGCTATACTACTTGCTATCAGGGAGGTGAATAAATGAATATCACAATATCGATTAAGGAAGCATTAAAGGATTTAACTCTTCTCATTGAAGCGCCTACATATGAACAGGCTGAGGAAGTTGTTCATTTATTGAAGGGAAAAGGTACTAAGGCAGAGACATTATCTATTAAAACAGCAGATGGCTATGAATTGGTTATGACAAATGAGATTGAATTAATCGAAGTTTTGGGTGAGGAAATGACGCTTTTTCTGCTATCCAATAGACAGATTCAAACAAAAGGCAGGTTATATAAGCTATTTGAGGCATTAAATCAACGACAATTTGTTCAAGTATCACGATCTGCTATTGTGAATTGTCAAGAAATCCAAAAGTTAGAAAATTCCTTTTCAGGAAATATGCTGGCCTATTTAAAAAGTGGTAAAACAACCAGTATTTCTAGAAGGTACTTACCTCAATTGAAAGCAAAATTAAACATTATTTAGGAGGAAAACAGATGAAAAATTTATTAAAAAACAGCGGAATTGGTTTAGGCATCGGTTGTACCATTTATACGATTTCAGGCGCTATTTTTACGACTGGAATGATACAGAAAAGCATCCTTTTAGTCATTATCATGGGTCTTTTAATTGGTGCATTTTCAACGATTCATGAAAATCAAACATTGTCTTTACTCACAAAATGTACGATTCAATTTTTTAGCAGTTATGCTAGCTTTTTAGTTGCAGCATTCTTAGGCGCATGGTTTCCTTTTAAGCTACCTATTATTTTTACAGCTTCACTGCTGTTTGTTGTTATCTTCTTTGTCATTTGGAGTCTCTTCTATTTGATAGAGAAAAGAGAGCTTGCAGTCATTAATGAGAAGTTGTCGAAATAAATTTAGTTTTAAACTAGGCTGTAAAAAATAATCACCATCTCGATAGTTGAGACGGTGACTATTTTTAAGGCTTCATCTTACCAAACTTATTTGTTTGATAATCCCAACTATATGATTTCACATTTTCAGTTACTGGATTTAAATAAATAGTGACCCAATACTCATTTGATTTTTTGAAATCCAAGATAGGGAGTGTAGCAGTTTTTTTACTTTCATCATGTGTTTGGTTGGTTATTGTCGCTACATAGCCAGCATATTGATAATATTCCGGGATAATCGGTGAAATTCGGTACCACCAATAATTGTAGGTCATTTCTAAACGGATATCTGTGAATGATTGTTTTTTTCCAGCTGCTTCACTCAAACTCGTTATGTGACTGTTACTTGCAATATCTGTCGCTGCTTGATTTTTTATATTTTCAATCATTAGAAAACCTTTACTTGGAATCACAAGATTTGATGCTTCGTTTAAGATAATTTGGCGGATATGAATCGTGGAAAAATCATCATAAATATGAGCTGTTACTTTATGGTTACTTGTTTTTTGATAAGTCAGTTTCACTTTATAATCCCCTACTGTAGTGACATGATTAAGCCCTGTTAAGGCTGGGTTAGTTGGATGAACTGGATCAGTTACATTGGCCGTTATGTTTTTCACTGGGTAAGCATTATTTTCTCCTTTATCACGATTCATTGTATAGTTCCAAGCAGAGCCTTTTGATAAAGCTACCACATCAGCTGAGGAAAGACCCGCTACTTTTTTCAATGACTCTTTGAAGTCAAAGCCATAAATAACCACTTTGTTTCGCTCATCTACCTCTGTTGTATCATCTGTTACAAAAATTGTAATGTTTCTTTCTATTACTTCATAATTAGGTGTCAGATACATCATTTTTAATGGATAGGGTTTAATTAGAAGCGATTTATCCCCATCCTCTTTTAATGCCTGATAAGCTTTTTTTACATTTTTAATTGTTTGCAATTGTACCTGGTCAAGGAAAACACCATTTTTTCCAGCTGTGCCATCATCAGCTATTTTACCTGTATCTAATTCCCAAGCAAGTAGCTTAGCATGATTTTTTGCACTGATAGTGGTTAGTTGATCTAAATCATTGACATGGATTGCAAAATTCGAAGCAGCCATCGCACCTTTACCCGATACAACTGTGTCACTGTCTACTCTATTAATTATTTTTGAACTAACGGTTACTTGTTTTAAGGAGTCCGTTACAAAGTAGGTGACTTCTTGTGGCCCACGACTATTCGGCTGATAGCCTAATGCTGTCCAATCAATAGGTAATGACAAATTATTAGGATTGCGGTTAATTCTACTATTTAGCCAAGCCTGAGTTAATTCCCCTTCACCTAAATCAAACATATCATAAGCTTTAATGCCTGTTTTATCTGTGAGTTTACCTGTTTTACTACCTGTTAATAACCATTGATCTAATTGTTGACTATTTGAACCATGTGCTACAGGATCCTCTAAATTTACGATAATATTTTCTCCTACATCCATCGCTGGAGCGTAATCTTCTAATACTTTAAAAGTACCAAAAAAGGCATCATAGATTTGTCCTGAGTTAATTTTAGACTGATAAATGTTCATAGGAAATGGATACTTCACAAAGGTGCTGTTGTTGGCCATCTTTCCACCTACAGTTAAAACACCTTCTTGGTAATCAAGCGTTTTATAGAGGACTGGAGAAGTGCTACTTGATTTTTTTTCATTTTTAACAAGATAGGGACTAAAATTTTGATCAAAATAGCCCATAAAAGTCCCTGAATCTATAAACGCACCTAACTCACCTGCCTTATTCTCTAAAAAACCAATTCCAATATATTTCACATTAGGGTACTTTGGATCACTGAAATTGGTAAAGACAATACTTGTTCGATTTGGATATTGTTTAACAAGGTCAATTCTATTTGTACCACTTTCTACTCTGTATAATTTTGTTGTTGTATTGTTTCCCCCTAGCGTAAAGTAGAGCACTTTATCATTTGAAAGACTTCTGATATAAGTAAATTGAGGCGCTGTCACCCCCTGTAAACCTGATTCAAAAACATAAGCTTTTCTTTCTCCTTTTCCATCAAATAATGTCAGGGAAACTTTATAAGCATTCGCACTACCAGCATGATTACTTTGCACAAGAAAATTACCATCAGCTAGACCATAGCCTCCTTGAGGCGTGATTGTCACCGTATCGTTAATTGGAAACCCTAGCTCTTGAGCTGTTGGTAGACTCGGTTTTGCCATATTCGTCACAATCTTTTTGGTTAGTTTCCCTGTCTGAGGGTTGATATGGTACCATCTTGGCGTAACATTCAGTTTGTTTCCATTTGATGAATTCCAATTTCCTGTAATTGCACCAGTAGGTCCCATCGTTACTCCCCAAAACTGATTGTCTCCTGAACCCATCCCTTGCAATGTTTCAGCTGTGATTTCTCGATATGAAATTTGGTTGTTTCTTGTAATCACAATATTTTTAAAACTAATTTTTGTTTGATTTCCACTACCACTTGTATAGGGAATAGTCACAATTGTTTCATTTGGTGTCTCACTGACCTTAGTGATACCAACACCACCAGCAAATCGATAAGCTTCATTCATTGTTAATGGTTGCTGAAAATTATATTCAGAAGACAAATTTGGATTTGAAAGTGAAGCTTTTTTGATAATATTACCGTCTTTATCTAAGATTGCTATATACCAAGCTGCAACTTGACCAGAAGGATGATTTACACTTCGATAAAGTACAAAACTTCTATTATTAGGTAAAGTCATGGTTTCTCTTGCTTCATCCATTACTCTGGTGCTCACTGCATAAAGCTTTCCTTTTTCAAAAGTTAGTTCTCGTTTATTCCCTTGAACAGAATTAGCATATGCAGGAAGCCCTTGTAATCGTGGCTCTTTTAAGCCAATATCATTAAAAGGTAAAACGAAAGCTTGTGCAAGATTAGCATTAATCACAATTGGCGCACCACCATCATTACTTTTAGCTGAAATGTTTTTTGAGGTAGAAGAAAAGCCATTGATGGCAAAAAACATCATGACTAGACCTAAGATAGGTAAAAAATACTTTTTCCATTTTTTATTATGTATATTCAATGTATCACGCTCCCTTTACTGCTTAAATGACTCAATCAATTTGTGATTTTTAATGATAAAAAGTCAAACTAGGACTTCTTTTCTCTGCAAAAATCAAATGTTTTTTACAAATTGAGAACTTTTTAAATGGGCGCATACAAAAAAACTTTAAAGTGTGTGTTACGAACACTTTAAAGTTCAGTAATTATTCATCTATTCATTTTAAAAGAATAACAAAAGTTTGTTGCATTAAACATTTGTTACTTGCAAACAAATAGTATCTTATTGATTATTTGTTGTCAACACTTTAAAATAAGCGGAAATACAGCGTTTTGATTTTTTAATATAGAAAAATGATGTTCAGAAAAAAAATAGCTTATAGCTATTATTCCATACCCAGAAATTACAATTAACTAATAACGAAAGGTAAAAATTATTTTTTTTGATAAAAATGATTTGTTTCCTTTATCCAGATAGTAAACAAATCAAAAAACAAATTGCTTTCAACTTGTAATGTTTCTTCCGTTAATTGGTTTTCTAGATAAATCACTCTTTTACTCATTTCAACATAGAAAACATTGCCTTCAAAAATTTCATGCTTCCAATTGTTTTGTTTAACAACTTCGATTTTTTCTAAAATTTCTTGTCTGAAAGGACCCGCTTCAGTAAATAGAAAAGCTGACATTAGTTGCAACTTACTATCTGAAAAATCCATGACAAGATTTTCACTACCATCAGCCAGTGTGACTTTTCTAAATGAATACATTGATTTCACTCCTATTCTTTTGGAAATGCTGAAATAATTTGATCTTTTTGGTTTAAATACATTTCAATTTTAATACCTGATGCTGCCACTCCAACATAGGTATTACCTGTGACAAAAGTTTTATTTTCATAAGCTTGATTAATCTGATCAACCACTTCTTGTGCTGTCCATTCTTTTGGGAAAAAGGTCGAAAAGCCATTTTTAGTGATGTCATCTATTTTTACCTTGCCATGATAGACACCCTCTTTATTTGGCTGTGAGACAGTTCCTTCGATGGTTTCGCCACGAACAGTTTTGATCTTTTCACCTTCATAATGAAAACCAACAGCTTTTCCCTTTCGGTTGATATCTCCTTCAAAAATATGTGCTAAAGCGCCGTTTTGAAAGTTTTCAGTATGCTTTAACTCACTTAATTCAACTACGGTTTCTTGAGTCTTTGCTTGTTCATTCTGACTTTGACCTGTACAGCCCACCAGAAATATAAAAGTACTAAACAAAATCCACTGTATCATTCGTTTCATCTTAAGCTAACCTCTTTCATTTACTTGTTCTTTAAATAGTATGCCATATTTCATGGAAATTGTAATGAGAATCGCCTAAACCGTGTCTGAAATATTCGGATGCCATCGTCGATTTCAGATACGGTCTAATAAAAAGCAATAGCAATCTCTCAAAAAGAAATCACTATTGCCTTTACCGATTATTTTTCTAATACTAATTTAAAGTTAGACCAAGGTTTGACATAGTCTAACAAGAATAATTCATCATCAGCAATACGTCCAACAACATTCACACGACCTGTGTTTTCCATTGGTTTTAAGGCAATTTGTAATTCCCCTTTATACTGACCAAATTCAACATTATCCACTAAAATATCACCACGCTCAATATTTTTTGTATTGTGTGGTGGGAAAGCCTCATCTTTATATTTCACACGTGTCATTGTTGAACGTAAAATATATTCTGAACGGTCGCCACGGTAGCTATGCAATTCATCTAAGACCACTTTTTTCTCAAGTTCAGAAATATCATGACATAAAGTCACTTTTAAAACAGGATATTCTGCATTGAAGGCTTCACTCATTGCTTTTAATTCTGCTTCAGAAGCATACGCATTACCAATCATAATGTCATCAATTTTATCAGTTTGAACCAAGTGTTTGACTTGTGTTTCTAAAGCTAAGTCGCGGTGATCTTCTAATGAACAGAGTCCATCTTGTGTTGGCCAAGGTCCAAATGTAGCCGTATGTGAATTGACAAATGCTGCGGTATGAATATTATACTTGTTAAATTGACCTGTACAATAGAAGAAATGATCCTTTGATAAGCCAGAATAACGATGTGGATAGAAATTATGAGAGCCTAATAAATTCTCGCGATTTGGGGAATAGCTCATAATATTGTCAATATAGCTTGTTCCAATACTCATATTGACTTCAATTTTGATGCCATATGGATTTCTTGTCATCATTGCTTCTTCTTTTCCAGTAAAGCCTAAATCTAAACGAACACCATATGCACCCATTTCATGGAAAAAGGATAAATCATCATAAGAGATATTTAATTGTGTAAATAAATCTGGATTAATATCGACCATTACTTCCATACCTAAAGTATTGGCATAATCAACCACCTCTTTAAAGCTTCCTAAAACACTGTCTGCATCCCCATTGATTTCTAATAAGCTTGTAAAAACGCGCTTAAAACCATATTTATGCGCTAAATCTAAATATGCTTTATCTTTCTCAAAAGTTGAACGTTCTGGATAAATCGAAATCCCTAATTTTCCCATTGCTATAACCCTCCATTTAATCAATCATTCTCTTACATTTTTACTACTAATAGTAGTGTACCAAATATAACCGCTTACATCTAGCTGTTTTTATTGGTATAGGAGCTGATAATTTAGTTTACTTACTTTTTTTACAAATTGGTTTTTTTAGTTGGCTAAGTCTGAATAAAAATGAAAAAGGATAAGAAATAAACTAAATCATTAGCTTTGTCCTTATCCTTTCATTTCACTCATCTAATTTAAGTCAAAATAAGCTCATAATCAAATTTACGTATACTACGATTCATAAACCAAATCGCAAATAAGAATCCTTATACAAATAAAATCATAGAACGAATGAATAACACACCTATAAACTCGCCAATAAGCAGTGCAACTACTGGAAAAACAAGAAAAATTGCTTTCTGTTGCGCTTCTTCCATTTGTCAGAGATACTCGCTTATGCACCACATAAACGATGTTTTCTTTCTAGCTTTCCACTATAGTCACTGAAAATCACTGAAAAATTCGAATGACACCACACCGTAGTTTTCAGAAACAGCCTAGTTTATCAATAAAACTGGCAATAAAATAATCACAATCAATCCCACCAACATCGCCCAAGTTTCCCATCTGGCCATATTTGTTGTCATTCCTACACCAAATCGACTTTCTACAAAAAGAGAAGGATCTTTTTGATTAAAATAGAAAATACCAAGCTTCCAATGCGCATCATCATCATAATGGACAATCGTATTGTATTTTTCCTCTTTCAACTGTTTTTTCAACTGATAGCGTTCGCCACCCTGACCATATTTAAAGGATAGAAATAAACCACTCCCAATAAAAATCACACAAAAAGCAATGATGAATAAAGGAAAATTAATACTCATTTCAGCAAAAATCATTACCATTTGAATTTTAACTAATAATAATTCAAGCGCAATTAGCATAAACCATTGATAGACAGACCAAGCAAATCGAAAAGCCTGGCTTTTTTCAACTGAAGCCGTTGCATTAACAGATGAAACTTGTTGTTTCGCTTTTTTCAATGAGAGATTTGAGAGATACATCACAACTAGTAGCACTAATTGAAATGCTGGAACTGCCAAAACACTTAGTATTGATTTTTCTGCATATTTGTCCACTGTCATGTCCACACCCCAATGAACAGGAAATAGCTCTGGGATTCGGTCATAGTTTTCATAGGTCATCACAAGTGTAAAGAGCATAATGAATAAACATGGAACAATCATAAGCCAGGCAGGTACAACTAATCTACGCTTGCGATAAGCTGTATCCACCACTATTTCTTGTGCTGCTGATTCTAATTCAGTTTTAGGAAGTTCGCTTTTAAGCGTTAGCACTTTCTTTCTCATGTGTAAAAATAAAAAGCTAGTCATCATTAAAAGAGCAAGCATTCCTACGACTAAATAAATTCCTCCCCATTGAACCATGACCAAATAGTCCATTTGACAAATAAAATAAAGCGGAACAGACAAGATGGCAACTGCTATTAAATGGAAAATAAAGAATTGTTTTTGATAGAGTTTTATCTGATTTCCCGTTTGCAATGCAGCAGGAAGTGACACACCAAATTGCGTACTTTTTCTACTATAATATGGTGTCAATCCTGTTGTTAAACCGATTAATCCAAAAATGCTTAGCATCACAATAAATAACATCATTTTTCATCATCCTTTTTTAATGTCGCTTCTATCTCTTGTTTCATTTGTTCCACCATTTCTTCCGACATTCCAAATATTTGTGTATCAATCACTAACGCTTCTAATCGCTCTTTATATAGTAGTAAATGAGGTGGCTGTATCTCTAATTTGGTATCAGAGTTAACAATAAACCCCTTTTTTTGTTGTGTGAGCACTCCTTCTTCCACTAATAGCTTATAAGCTTTATTAACTGTATGCATATTAATACCAATATCTCCTGCTAGGCTTCTAACACTAGGTAGACCTTCTCCAGGTAATAATTCTTTTCTTAAAATGCCTTTTTTTATTTGATAAATCAATTGGGTGTAAATGGGCGTTTCGCTATCTGGACGAATCCGAATATACACAATATCATCTCCCTTCAAGGTTTCTTAGCTTTTCAATTGATAGTTTTTCTTTTGAATCCATTTTATACTAACATAAATCAGTACGAAACTGAGCACAAAAGTCGCCATCACTTGCCAAATTAAATCAGTACTTGTCTCACCAGTTAATAACTTATTTGCTGCTTGAGTACTTAATGAAGCTGGATTGAAGCGATTGATGGGTAAGTGAAGCCCTGTTAGCACTTTAAGTAAGAATGCGACTGCTAATGACACCAATGCAACCACACCCTGACTATTCAATAAAGTACTACACATTAAAACGAGACACATCACAAAACCAATCCAAAGAAGGTAACACAAAATAGCTGATAAAGCCAAACCTAGATCGACTGCTGAAAAATAAATATCCGTATAATAAACACTCGCCATAAAACCAATCAGCAAGCTTACTATTAGAAAAGAAAAGCTTGCCAACCACTTACTCGCAATATAGGATGTAGCTGAAACGGGTCTCGTCAAAATAAAATCTAACATCCCATTTTCTTTTTCTGCTAACACCAGCCCCATAAAGGTCATCACAATCACAATCAACCCTAATTGATCAAATTGCGCACCAATCACATTGGCCAAGACTTCATTTCCTGTTTGTGTAGTCGTTTGGATAACAAGCCCCTCAGAACCACCCATTGAAGCTAAGATATCTGGTAGAAAATGAAGCATAATGGGTTGGGAAAGGCCAATAAAGATACATAAAATCGGTAACCAAATTAATTTCATTTCTTTTTGATATTGTTGAAATTCCTTTTTAAAAAGCACCATTGTTTGCAAGAGAAACACCTACCTTTTTGAAAAATATTTCTTCTAAATCTTCTCGTTGAATGCTATAGCTTAACAAATCAACCTGACAGGCTATTAATTGCTGTAAGATAGGGATTTTGTTTTGCTCTAGGTTTTCAACAGTTAGCATTAATTGATGTCCTCTGACAACAATATTTTTCACAGCTTGCTCTTTTTTTAATTCCTTTAAAAATAAATCAATAGCGCCTTTATACGTAATCACTAACTGATCACTTGCTTCATTTTCCAGCATTTCATCTACTGTTTGATCAAGAATTTTTTCTCCCTGCTTCATAAAACAAAAGCGTTCACAAATTTCATTTGCATCACTTAAAATATGTGTCGAGAAAATAATTGCTGTTTCTTTTTTGATTTCAGTTAAAATATCTAAGACTTCTCTTCGCCCAATAGGATCTAACGCAGACACCGGCTCATCCATGACTAAAAACTTGGGATGATGCAAAATCGCCTGTGCAATTCCTAAACGTTGCTTCATACCACCTGAAAAATTTTCTATTTTCGTTTTTTCTTCCCCTTTTAATCCAACTTTTTCTAATACAAGAGGAATTTCTCTGACCAATTCTGCAGGTGTCATATGAGAAAGCTGACCCATGAAGGATAAGGTTTCTTCTGCTGTCATCCAGGAAAAGAATTGTGGCGTTTGTGGTAAATAGCCAATTGTATCTTTCCGTTTTTCAATGACTTCTCCATCGATTAAAATAGTACCAGATGTTGGTTCTAGCACCCCAACAATCATTTTAATTAAACTAGTTTTACCAGCACCATTTGGGCCAATTAAGCCAATACAATCATTTGGTGCTATGCTTAACGAAAAATGCTTCACAGCCTCTTTTTGTTGATAGCTTTTACTGACCTGTTTGAGTTCAATTTTCATCAATGTCATCCCTTTCTACCAAAGATAAAATAGAGAATTGATCCGATTGGGGTTAGGAAAATAATGCCTAATGTCCAAATTGGTAATTGCTTACGATGCGCACGATTTTTATATAAATCATATAAGGCTGTTGCACTTAAAATGGCAAATAGGATAAGTAACGGAATCAACGGTCTCCAATCTATTTCAAAAAACTGATTAAAATCTAAATTTACATTCATGATGTAACCTTCTTCCTTCAAAATAATTCATTTTTTTAACATCAGATTTGTCGACAACCATCTTTTTGTTATACATAGAATATAACGAATTTTGTTATATGTCAAATAGAACAAAAAAATACATCAAAACTTATTTGGATGTTATTGATTGTTTATGATCGTTTCTGATGTTATAATCATGTTAAATAAATCTTAAAAGGAGATTTGTCATGTTAACAGAAGAAAGACATGCACTCATATTAAAGCATTTAGACGAAAATGGATTAGTGAAATCCCAAGATTTGATGACTGAATTAAACTGCTCAGAATCAACTATTAGAAGAGACTTAGCTTTGTTAGAGGAAAGTGGCCAGTTAACACGGGTACATGGCGGTGCAAAAACAACCTTTGAACTCGATACAGAAATGGATATGAATGAAAAAACTTTCAAAAACGTTCACGAAAAAAACTCAATTGCTCGATTTGCGGCTTCTTTTGTGAATGATTTTGACACAATTTACATTGATGCTGGTTCTACAACCCTTTCGATGATTCCCTTTTTAACACAGAAAAATATTACAGTCGTAACGAATGGTGTTCAACATGCTTCCTTACTAGCCGATTATAAAATCAACACATTTTTAATTGGTGGTCGATTAAAACTTTCAACAAAAGCCATTATTGGCGCAACTAGCATGAATGATTTAAAGAAATACCAATTTAACAAAACCTTTTTAGGAATGAATGGTGTCCATCTAGAATATGGCTTTACAACACCTGATCCTGAAGAGGCTGCACTTAAAGCACTAGCACTTAAGCAAGGTGCAAAAACTTATATGTTAATGGATCAAACAAAATTCGACAAAATTAATTTTGCAAATGTTTGTGGAATTGAAGAAGCAATGATTCTGACAGAAAAACTGGATCATGAAAAGTATCAACCTTACTTTTCAAAAACAACAATACTTGAGGTGAAAAAATGATTTATACAGTAACGTTAAACCCTTCAATTGATTATATTGTGCAGCTAAAATCAGTTGCATTAGGTGAAATCAACCGAATGGATTCAGACTTAAAGCTCCCTGGTGGTAAAGGGATTAATGTCAGCCGTGTTTTAAATCAATTAGGACAAAAAACGACTACTTTAGGGTTAATTGGTGGATTTACAGGTCATTTTATTGAGGAATGGCTCATCAAAGAAGGCATTCAAACAGATTTTATTCCAGTCAAAGAGGATACTAGAATTAACATTAAGCTAAAGGCTGGTGTTGAAACAGAAATTAATGGCTTAGGACCCGCAGTTACAAGTGAAGAAGCAGAGCAGCTACTAGCACAGTTAACCCATTTAACAAGTGAAGATGTTGTGATCCTATCTGGTAGCAAGCCACCTTCATTGCCACAAGATTACTATATGCAAATGATTCAGTTCATTAAACAATCAGGTGCTGAATTTGTAATTGACACAACTGGGGATGATTTAATGCAGGCTTTAAGTGCTGAGCCACTGTTGGTTAAGCCAAATCATCATGAATTAGCTGATCTTTTTCAAGTGACTTTCCAATCCATTGATGAAATGATTCCTTATGGTAAAGAATTATTAAAACGTGGTGCAAAACATGCCTTAATTTCCATGGCTGGTGATGGTGCGCTTTTCTTCCATGGAGAAGATGTCTATACCTCAACGGTTCCAACTGGAACGGTAAAAAATTCAGTTGGCGCAGGAGACTCAATGATTGCAGGCTTTACTGCTACTTACACAACGACAAAGAACTCACTAAAAGCTTTTCAAATGGGGGTTGCAACAGGAAGTGCTACAGCTTTTTCTGATGATTTAGCTACAAAAAATCAGATTATGCAATTAGTTGATGAAGTAGAAATAACAAAATTAAGCAGCAATATTTAGGAGGAAAAACAATGAAAATCAATGATTTGTTAGTCAAAGATGTCATGATTATGGACTGACAAGCAACAACTAAAGAAGCGGCAATTGATGAAATGGTTGCCAGTTTAGTAGCTAGTGGAAGAATTACGGATGCAGTTGATTTTAAAAAACACATTATGGCTCGTGAAGCACAAACTTCTACTGGCTTAGGATGGTATTGCGATGCCACATGCTAAAAGTAATACGAGCGTTAATTGAGTATTTCAGCATTATTTTAGACTGCTGGAAAAAGAAAGTACCTGTTAATAACTAAAAAAAGTGAGTGTAAAACGCTAATTTCTTAGCTTTTTACGCTCTTATTTTTTTGGTCAACCTTAAAATATTTTTAGCGAAAACGACATTCTAAAAGTTCTCTTTGAAGATGAAAAAAATAGGTGTTTTTGATTGCTTCCTCTTCAAAAATCAAGTAGAATAATCCTATTGCTTTTTCTTCAAAAGCAGCTTTTATAATCCTAAACCAGAGGTGATTCCCATGATGGAAGAACGTTATCAAGAATTAAAGGTCGCTGAACGTGGCGCGATTATCAGTATTGTCACTTATATGCTCTTGTCTGTTCTGAAACTATTTATTGCACAACTTGCTGGATCAGCTGCGTTAAGAGCGGATGGTCTGAACAATACAACTGATATCGTAGCCTCTGTAGCAGTCTTAGTTGGCTTAAAGCTTGCTAGAAGACCTGCTGATGATGATCACCCATATGGGCATTGGAAAGCTGAAACCGTTGCAAGTATGGTCACTTCATTTATTATGCTACTGGTTGGTTTACAGGTTTTATATGCTGCAATCTTAGGTTTATCAAAGGGTGAAACAGCTGCACCAGATATGTTAGCTGCCTACACAGGAATTTTCAGTAGTATCATCATGGCAGGCGTTTACTTTTATAATCGGAAGTTATCAAGAGAAATTAAAAGTGGCGCCTTACTTGCAGCAGCTAAAGATAATTTAAGTGATGCTTTTACCAGTATTGGCGCGGCAATTGGGATTTTCGGTTCTCAATTAGGCATGCCTTGGCTAGATGGTGTGACCGCGATTATTGTTGCTCTGTTAATTTTAAAAACAGCTATTGAAATTTTTAGAGATAGTGCCTTTTCTCTATCTGATGGCTTTGATGAACATCAATTGGAACAATATAAAAAATCCATTTTAGAAATGCCAGATATTGTGGCTGTTCGAACAATTAAAGCACGTAGCTATGGCGCGAATGTTTTCGTTGATGTGGTGATTTGGACAAATCCTGAAATGAGTGTTGCTAGAAGTCATGAAATTACAGAGGAAATCGAAATTTCACTCCATGATCATTTTAATGTTTTTGATACAAAGGTTCATGTTGAACCTAGTGATATTAAAACAAATCCCCCGGCTCATATAACGGAAAAACACTATAAATATAAAAATAAATAAACAAAGATAGTGCGGTGCATTTAATTGCTCGCACTATTTTTTTATCCATAAAAACAATCGCTTACTAAAACAAGGCTAAAAGTGAGTTTACCTCTAGCCTTGTTTTGTCTTTTTTTATCTATCTTTGGATTGTTCACTGATACTTATCTTTTTCTTTTAAAGATGATGTAAAAGGCAAGCATTAACAGCATCCCACCAAGGGCACTTAACAGAATATAAAGCCATGTGTAGTCTTCACGAATGGTTACATCCGATTTGTTTAACTCTTTGGCTTCATCTGCATCGATGGTAAACTCTTGTTCAAAATGCCACGTATT
This sequence comes from Isobaculum melis, assembly GCF_900111355.1. Taxonomy (GTDB): domain Bacteria; phylum Bacillota; class Bacilli; order Lactobacillales; family Carnobacteriaceae; genus Isobaculum; species Isobaculum melis. The sequence goes on along the minus strand of NZ_FOHA01000017.1, from coordinate 336 downwards.
TTCACCTGATGTAGCCTCCATACTTAGTAGGTAAGTTCCTGCTGCTAACTTCTCTCCTTCTAACATCGTTGGAAAGTCAAAGTTAGAATTTGGTGCCATTTGCATCGCTTCTTTTGTGGTGCTATAAAGCACATCTTGGCTGCCTTTTTTACGAATTTCTGTGGAGATTTTCAATTGATTGACAAAGGTTGGTGTTGTATTTTGGACATTTGCTTTGATGGCATTTCTAGCATTGACTTGATCTGCTACCACTTGATTTAAAACAAGCTCTGGCTTAACTGCCTCATCTGATTCACTGAGCACAATCCCAACGACATAGGCATATTCATTTTTAAT
>NZ_FOHA01000037.1 GCF_900111355.1 Isobaculum melis | reverse complement strand
TATTGAAGCATTGTTAACTGAGCAACAACGCCCTTACCGTGTTTACACTAGAGAAACGGATGTATTAGAAGAGGGGGAAGGGGCGCATTTGTACAAAATCCAAGGTTCCGTTGGAACACCGGAATCCTTAGTTTTTACAGCAGCAGACCATGAAGAAAATCAAGCATATGAAACAGTCATTTTTTCAAAAATAGCTGAATTAGCCAAGCATCATCCGCTTATCTTTTTAGGATATGGCAAAGAGGATCGAGAATACCAACACATGATGAAGGGCGTTTTAGCCGCAGCTTCTGAGCAAATTCAGTCTTTAGTGGTTGTCAACTTTGAAACAGAAGCAACAAAAATGCTTCAAAAACAATATGTAGATGATCAGACAGGGCAAGAAATTCGTGTCATTGAATCTACTGATGAAGCAAAAGTATTTGAAACACTCACCCATGATTACTTTAAAGATGTAACAGCGGGCGTTACGAATCAAAAAAACGAAGCAGAAGAAAAAACAACAGCACTCATTCAAACAATTGAAACTTTCTTGGAGGAGCAACCACTACAAAAAGAGTCAGAAAATGCTCCATCAATAACTGTGGTGAATGAGAAAACAGGCAACTTTCTGAGCTCTGATTTTCCATATGAGAAACAAACGACAAAATCTACACAAAAATCAGTTGGGCAGACTTTTCCTTTTAACAGAGTGAATCGGGTTAGCAGCCAGCAACCAACACTGAATAAAGGACTAAAATATGGCATTATTTCCCTTTTTAGTATCGCACTTCTGCTCATCATTGTGACAAGATTTTTCTTTTCACCAGCCATTGTAGAAGGAGAATCCATGATGCCAACCTTAACCTCGTCTGACTATGTCTTACTTAACAAATTTCATTTACAGGTCTCACGTTATGAAGTGATTGCTTTTGACTCCCCAGATGTGGCGAACAAGAAATATATCAAACGTGTCATTGGTCTGTCAGGAGATACGATTGAAATGAAAAATGATACGTTGTTTATTAATGGAGAAGCTCAAGAAGAGGCGTATTTAGCAAGTGAGCGAGAGCATTTAAAACCTGGTGAACAATTAACGAAGGATTTTACCTTAAAAGAACTAACGGGTGTCGCAACCGTACCAAAAGGAAAATTATTTGTCATGGGAGACAATCGTTTGTATTCAAGAGATAGTCGAGAGTTTGGCTTTATTGATGAGAGCGCAGTTCAAGGGAAAGCTGAGCGTGTCATTTGGCCTTTTTCGAGAATGAAAACATTTGAATAAAGCGATAGAAGAATCTAAAAACAAATCCAATGATAAAAAAAGAAGGTGTAATCAATTGAAAAAATGGCACAAAAATATCAGTATTCTCTTAGCTCTAATTATCTTGTTTGTAATCGGATTGAAAGCAACGGAGTTATTGGCTAACTATGAAGTCGTTTCTGACTTAAGTATCGAAAGTGAGCAGCAAGAAATCTCAATAGATGAATCATTTAATCTTAAGATAAAGAGTGCAAATGCAGAAGATAAGCGAGTGCTGCTCCCCCTTCCAGCAAATGTAGACTATGAGTCCTCAGGAGTGGAGCATGGCTCGGTAGTATTTGATCAAGAAAACCATCAATTGATGATTGATTGGTATGATACAACCACAGAGAATCGTTATGTGACGGTGACAATGAAGATAGAGGAAGAAGGCACGTATCCATTCCAAGCGGTCTCTCAGCGACAGGAGAAGGCAGTTCAATCACAACCAATAGAATTGACCGTTACTTTACCAGTAGAAGAAGAGCAAGTGACAGAAGAACCTCAAGCAGAAGAGGCTCAGACAGAGGTTGTCCCTTCAAATGATAATGAGGAATTAAGTGAGTCTCAGCCAGTACCTGCAACAGAAGAAATACCAGTACATAAAGATGCAGAACAAGCACCAGAGAATAAAGCCTTAAAAACAGATGCAAGAATTGGGCAGCCGATTAATGTTGTTTTTCCAGATACGATTTTTGCTAGCTATATAGCGAATCAACTAAAGAAAAATGTAACTGATCCTATCACACAAGCAGATGTTGATAAAACTACAACTCTTGATCAAAACCAGGCATTTAGAGGCATTGAATCATTAGAAGGTATTGATATATTTTCGCAGCTTACAGCTTTAAAACTAACCAACCTAAAGATCACTGATATACCAGAGGCCGTGCTCAATTTGACGAAATTGAAATCTTTATCTTTACATAGCAGTCAAGCAATGACTATTACTGAGAATATTGATTGTTTAAGTGAGTTAACATATTTAAACCTTTTTAATGTAGATATTTTACCAGAAACAATAGGAAATCTAGTTTCTTTAACTTACTTGGAGGTTAGGGGTACACAATTAACAAGTATTCCTGGAGAAATAGGAAAGTTAAATAAATTACAGACACTAAATATTAATGGCACTGGGCTAACCAGTTTACCACCTGAATTAGGTAACTTAGTTTCATTAAAAATTTTAAATTTGAGTCAAAATAAATTGACAGCTCTTCCATCAGAGCTAGGGAATCTCAGTGCATTACAAACCTTAGAAGCTAGGCTCAATCAATTGACCAGTCTTCCGGCTGAGTTAGGAAACTTAAGCTCTTTGACAAAGTTGGATTTTTATCATAATAAAATCTCGACTATCCCAGCTACATTGGGGAATCTGAATAATTTAAAAGAATTAATTCTTTCTTCGAATCAATTGACTAGTATCCCAGACACATTGGGGAATCTAAATAATTTAAAAGAATTAATTCTTTTTTCGAATCAATTGACCAGTATCCCAGCCACATTAGGTAATTTGAATTCTATTACTAAGCTAGATTTTAATTGGAATAAAATACCAACTGTCCCAGCTACATTGGGTAAATTAAGTACTTTACTTATTTTGACATTGCGGGGTAACTTGCTAGAAATTGTACCAATTGAACTAGGTAACCTAAGCTCTTTAACGAATTTAAATCTTAGTGATAATCAACTAATAGCTATTCCAGCTACATTAGGTAAATTAAGTAATTTACTATTTCTTGATCTTGGGAAGAATCAGCTAACTATTTTACCAACAGAGTTAGGCAATCTAAGTAATTTACAAAGTCTATCTCTTGATTCTAATCAGTTAACGAGTGTCCCAGCAGAATTAGGTAATCTAAGTAATTTGCAAAGACTTTCTCTCTATTCTAATCAGTTAACAACTGTACCAGATAGTTACATGCAGTTAACTTCATTATTAGAATGGAGCTTGCAAAATAATAAAGGACTAGAAAGTTTGCCAGAGAATATAGGGAATTTAACCAAGCTCAAAAAGTTAGAGTTGTACGATACTTCACTAATAAGTTTACCTGAAAGTCTTGGGAACCTCAGTGAATTAGTTGACTTAACTATATATAATACCAAATTAACTAAACTGCCAGAAAGTATTGGAAATTTAACTAAATTGAAAAATTTAAATTTAACAAAGACTGCATTGACTAGCTTACCAGAAAGTATCGGTAAGCTGAAAAATAATTCTATGGTATATGGTATCAACTTTAAAAATACTTATCTACCGTCAGATACAGTTGCTCAATTAAAAGCAAGATTTCCGACTCTAAAGATTGTCGACGGTGCTAAAGTCTTTAGTAAATTGACAATGAACGATTCTACTACAAGTGTGAAAGTTGATATAGATGAGTATGAAGAATGGTCTAATCTGATAAAATCTGAAACTTTGATGAGCTATTTAGAAAAAGAGCATCAACATACAACACATCACTATTTATTAGACGAATACTCAGATAAACAAGGAAACCCAATCAACATTGAAGACTATGTCAAAGATGGAAAGATACTCAAAACAGGGACCATTCATGCAAAAATTAGAGCTGGTGGAACAGGACTTTTTCCTAACAACAGTAACAATGCCATCACAGATGACACAATTGAAATTGAATTTTACAAGCGTAAGCTGACCTTTACAAGTATTCCCACAACTGTTTCATTTGGAACCGATGTGGCCATCAGCGCCAATGAGAAAACATATCCATTACAAGCTATTGGTCAGCCCTTAGCTGTACAAGACAATAGAAAAATGAAATCCACTTGGACTGTTTCAGCAAAAATGACAAAGGAGCTCACATCAGAAAGCAACCATGTGTTAACAGATAGTTTGCTTTACCGATTAAACGGCAACCAATTTTACCTAAACACATCATCCATCAATCTCTTTTCTCAGCAAAATACAGATGATGATCCTTTTGCTATTTCTGATACCTGGATGAAGGATGAACAAAACGGCTTGTTCCTAAACATCAAAGCAGGACAAGCATTCGCAGAAACCTATACAGGAACCATTGAATGGGACTTACAGGATGTACCAAGCAATTCAGAATAAGGGAGGCATTCGATGAAAAAATTAGCCGTTTTATTAGGCATCTTCTGTTTGATTCAGCCTATTACAATGGCATCCGCTGCGGTCAATTATCAGCATGATGCCACCACGAG
>NZ_FOHA01000015.1:10103-62939 GCF_900111355.1 Isobaculum melis | reverse complement strand
AATACCAAGATAGAGCATAGAAACACCTTCTAAGGGTAAAATTTTGGATTGATTGCCACTCGTCTGAAAAGCGTCACTACCTTGTTCTAGATACGGAGTAAGGCATTAATACCTTCAACATCTAACTCATTCGCAAACAGCCAATCAGAGAGAGGTGCCAGTCTTTCGAGAACGAGTTCAAAGACTCAAGGAATGAACGGCACAACCTCTCAATCCAATAGTTATATTATCTCAGATGAACTGAGTTAATACCAAATGAAAATTACAATGGTTCATAAGGTTCTCCAATTATAATCGGAAGATAAAAACCTTAAATATAATATACAAGGAATGAGCATTTTGAGAAATTTTAAACGAGCAATTTTAAGCGTAGGGAAACAACTACGAAAATCATTTTTGGTCTTATTACTAATTACAACTGTATTAACAATGATTATAGTAGGGCTATCTATTCAAAAAGCAGTAGATCAGGCGAGCCAGCAAGCAAAAGATAAAATGAAGGCTGAAATGACTGTACAGTACAATATGGAGAAATTAATGCAATCCCAAGGAAAAGAACTTCCTGATATCAACAGAGACCTTCTAGAAAAAATAAAAAAAGTAAAAGGAGTAACAGATACGCAAGTCTCTTTACAAGCTTACATCAACACCAATTTAAAAGAAATCACTGTAGGAAACAATGAATTTCCTGATGGCGGTATGTCAATGTCTGGGATGCCTGAAGGATACAATATGCCAACAAATTATATTTACGGCTTCGATGCAAAAAAAGACAATGAAAACTTTGCAAGTGAACAATATAAACTTGTTGATGGAAAAATGCCGTATGAATCTGATGCTGAAAACCCGGTTATCATTTCAAAAAAACTTGCTGAAAAGAATCACTTAAAAATTGGCGATACGATTAAAGCTAAAGGTGGCGATTCTGCCTCAAAAGATATTACATATACAATCTCAGGCTTCTTTGAAACACAAAATGTCAAACAAAATAAAATGATGGAATTTAACCCAATGTCTAATCCTGATAATGTTTTTTACACAACTAGTAAAGTAGCTGAAAAAACGATGACTCTTGATGACCCTAGTAAATCAATTCGTTATGAAAACATTAAAGTAACAGTTGATAAGGTGGAAAATATTAGGAAAGTAATAAATGAATTAAAAAAAGATACGAGCATTGACTGGGATTATTTCTCTTTCAATTCAGATTTTGATCAATATGACAAAATGACAGCTGCTATTGATAATGTCGCAAGTATTTCTACCATTATTTTATGGATTGCTGGCATTGCAGGTGTAGTAGTCTTATCACTCATTATGATTCTATCCTTCCGCGACCGTAAATTTGAAATCGGTGTGCTACTTTCAATGGGCGAATCTAAAGTAGGTATTGTATTACAAATGTTGACAGAAGTTTTGATTCTCTTTATCTGCGCCTTTGGTCTAGCCATTGGTATAAGTTCCGCCTCTGCTGAAAAAATAGGTGATTCATTAGTTTCGAATGAAGTAGAAACACTGAAAAAAGATACTGAATCTAATAAAAAAGATGGTAATGAGACGCTCATGATTATGGGGAGTGAACAATCGGAACAGACAGAAGCAGAACCTATTAAAAAAATCAATGTTACGGTCACAAATAATCGCGTCCTAACAACAAGCTTCGCTTTGGGTATATCCATTGTCTTCATCTCAACCTTACTTCCATTATCCCTTGTACTACGAAAAGACCCTAAAAGCATTATGTTAGCTAAAGAATAAGGAGGAACCCCTATGTTAATTGCAAAAAATTTATCTTATAAATACCAAGCAACTGAAGTCTTATCCAATATTAATTTAAGCTTTGAGAGCGGGAAAATGTATGCTATTATTGGAAAGTCAGGGAGTGGTAAAACCACCCTGCTTTCCTTACTCTCAGGCATCAATGCCACCCAACAAGGGACTGTTATTCTTGATGATAAAACAATTAAAGGTGGACAATTACGTGCTTATCGCAGAAACAATAGTATTGTCTTTCAAGCCTATAACTTAATCAATTATTTAACCCCCTTACAAAATGTCAAACTTGCCTTAGAAATTACAGGAAACAAAGGCAATCATACACAAATAGCGAAAGATTATTTGCAAAAAGTTGGCTTAAACGATGTTCAAATGAAACGTAAATGTACAGAGTTATCTGGTGGTCAACAACAAAGAGTAGCCATTGCCCGTGCGATTGCTTGTCAGTCAAAAATTGTTTTTGCTGATGAACCCACTGGAAACTTAGATTCTGCTACAGGAGAAGCCATCATCCAGTTGCTTAAAAATCTTGCAAAAGAAGAAAATAAATGTGTGATTTGTGTAACCCATGACGCACAACTAGAAAACTATGCGGATGAAGTCATTCACATTAGTGATGGAAAAATAACATAAACAAGGAGAGATGAAGCATGAGCTATCATATTCTAGTAGTTGAAGATGACCTATCTATTCAAAAAGCAATTTGTACCTTTTTAGTAAAAGATGGCTATACAGTAACCGCTGCTAAGGATGGAGAAGAAGCCATTTCATTATTTGAACAAGAGACCTTTCATCTGATCTTACTAGATATGATGCTTCCAAAGAAAAATGGAGAGGAAGTCTTACAAGAAATCCGCCAAGTTTCACCGCAGCAACCCGTTTTGATTATCAGTGCTTTAGATGATGAATTCATCCAAATTGATGCTTATACAAAACGAATTGAGGATTATGTTGTAAAACCATTTTCTATGAATATTCTCTTATTTAAAATCAATGCTATTTTAAATAGAATTTATGACAATCAGAACCAATCAATTGTGATTGGTTCTGTACAATTATTTGTGCAGCAATATGAAGTGACCTTAAATGGAGAAAAAATTGAGCTGACACCCAAAGAATTTGAAATCCTACAAGCCATGTTTTTAAATGTAGGAAAAGTCTATTCTAGGGAAGAGCTCTTAACAGTTGTCTGGGGCTATGACTTTCTTGGAGATAGCCGTACCATTGATGTTCATGTTAAAAATATCCGGCGAAAATTAGGCAATGATGTGATTAAAACAATTAAAGGAATTGGGTATAAGGTGGAGAAATTATGAAGCATCAATTAACATTTTATCTTAAAACTTGGTTATTTAGTCTCAGTATTATTTTATTAACCCTTATTTTTGGATTTCTTGTTTTTTATTTTTCTACTGCGTTCTTTTTAGAAGAAACACAAAAAAGTAATTTTAAAGAAGATGTACATAAAATCGAAACAACGATTCAAAATGAAGGGGTTCAGCCAGAAAAATTAGATGCTTTTATTAAACTAGGTTATCAAATTTTGATTCAGGATGAAAAACAAGTGCTTTATCCTAAATATGTGTTTGAAGCAGATTCACTTCCATCTGATACAGATAATTTGATTATGAGACAGCAAGTAACTGATGACCCTTTGATGCCACCATCATCAGATGATCAAAATTTGATTACGGTCGTAACAACCGATTCAAAAAATATGTTATTTGAAAACAAAACAATCACATATCAATCAAAAACTTTTCATCTTTCAGTTACCTATCCGATTTCAGTCACAACAAAAGATTATCAAGCGATTCTCTTTAGAGCACTCCCCATCTTTTTGGCCATTGGTTTAATTGTTTCGGCGATTGTGTCTATTATTTATGCTAAATTTTTCTCAAAAAAAATTCAATCTATCAATCAAGTTATTGAACAAATGTCTGATTTGACTTATGAAGCACCTGAAATAATTCAGTCCAAAGATGAAATGCAGTTACTTGAAAATAATTTAACCGATATGTATAACAAATTAAAAAACACCTTACAACAGCTTGAAGCAGAATTCCATTATGTACAACGCTTAGAAAAAGATCGTCAATTTTTCATGAAAGGTGTTACCCATGAATTGAAAACACCAATTATGGCAATGAGTACAATGATTGAAGGCATGTTATCAAACTTCCCTGAATATCAGGACAAAGAAAAATATTTACAAATTTGCTATAAAGAGCTGCATAGTATGACCAAGCTAGTCAATGAAATTCTTGAAACCTCAAAATTAGAGGGGCTACAGTTCCAAGGGGATACCAATGTCGCACAATGCTTAGCAACTGTTTCTGGATTTTATGAAGTCTTAATAGAAGATAAACAGCTGGATATTGTTCAAAATGTTGATCCCCAGCTAAAACTAATGATTCCTGAAAAATACTTATTGAAGGTCTTTTCAAATCTGATGGGAAATGCCATTCAATATAGTCCTGCTGCCTCTTCTATCCTAATCAACACTGATGGCGGAAAAGTAATTGTTAGTAATTCTATGAAAGAGCCACATCAGCTGGATCCAAATGAAATTTTCCAACCTTTTTATTCCATTCATTCAGAAGATGACGATGATGACAGTCATGGATTGGGTTTGTATATTGTCCGAAAAATTTTAATGTCCTATGGTTATCAAATCTCTTGCCATATCGAGGAAACCCACTTAACAATGATCATTGAACCACAAGTAAGATAAAAAGAGCAGATAAGTGCTGTCAGCTGAATCAAGATTCAGTTGGCAAGGTAACTTATCTGCTCTTTATTTTACGGTTTAACCCTCTTGCTCAAAAGCCTCTTTTTTAGTCTCTTCTTGAGTATTAAATGGATGATTTGGTGGAGAATAAATTGAATATAGCTTCATAGGAACATCACCAATATTTGTCACATTATGCCAAGTATTTGCTGGAATCACAATGGCATCATCTGCTTTGACTACTTGACTAACCGTAATCTGATCCTTTTCTTTTCCCATTTCAACCTTACCTGTACCAGCTTCTAGACGTAAAAATTGGTCTACATGAGAATGAATTTCCATCCCAATATCGCCGCCACCTGGTGGAATGCTCATTAAGGTAATTTGAAAATGTTCACCTGTCCATAAAGTGGTGCGGTAACGGTCATTTTGTAGGGTTGCCTCTTCGATATTAAACGCGATTGGTTCTTTACCATAGTCTTTTAATTCCATATAAAAACCTCCCTTTATTTCCTTAACCATAACACTAATTTTCAAAAACACCTTAACAAAGCCCTTAAATGATAGTCGTTCTCAACTACTCACTTTTTGGTGGCACTGCAACCTCTACATAGTTAAAACTTCGTACATCAAACAATCCATTAATCGTCATCTTATAGGTTGGAATCACCGGCAAAGCTAAAAACGATACCGTCAACATCATATGAAAATCATCGACCTCTTTTAATTGCTTCACTGCTTCATTAATCCCAAGAATATCCTTCATTGCAGCTTGCCATGGTTTGGCAGATAAGAGTCCTGCTATTTCTAAATGACAGCTAGCTAGCACTTTACCTTCACAAACTACGACCATTCCACCACCAATTTCTTCTAATGCTGAAACAGCGAATAGCATCTCTTCATCGCTTGTTCCGCAAACAATTAAATGATGTGAATCATGGGCAATTGTGGTGGCAATTGCTCCTCTTTTCAAACCTAAGCCTTTCACAATCCCTAAGCCAATTTTTCCAGAAGCAAAATGTCGTTCTATCACAGCTATTTTCAATTGCTCCTTTTCTAATGAAGGAACAAATAAATGTTGTGCATCTGTCTCAACCGCCTCAACAATTGGCTCAGTGACAATACTATTTGGCAATACACCAATCATTCTCCCTTGATAGCCTGAAGGAATTGTTAAAGCTAAATCATTTTTTGTCAGTGGTTGAATATTCACAGATGGAGGAAAAGCATAGCTTGGCGTTTCCTCAGTTGGTAAATAAACACCTGCCTCTGCAACTAATTCACCATTTTTATAGACCTGAGCAATATCGAAGCTGGCTAAATCATTTAATAAAACGAAATCGGCTTGATACCCTGGAGCAATTGCCCCAATAGTTTCCAAGCCATAACAAGTCGCAGCATTATAGCTCCCCATTGTAATCGCCATAACAGGTGGAATTCCCGCTTGAATAGCCATTCTGACAATATGGTCAATACTGCCTTCTTCATAAACTTCATCTAAATGCTTATCATCTGTACAGAACATAAAATGTCTCATATTTTTTTCTTGCACAATTGGAAATAATGCCAGCGCATTTTTTGCCGCAGAGCCTTCGCGAATTAAAACGGACATACCTCGTTCCAAACGCGCCGCAGCTTCTTCAATTGTTGTACACTCATGATCGGTCTTAATCCCAGCGCCAATATAAGCATTCAGCTCCTGCGCGGTTAACCCTGCACCATGACCATCCACTTTTTTATTTGCAGATAAAGCATCGTGCATCTTTTCAACCTCTTCATCAGCTCCAGCTAAAACTGCTGGATAATTCATCATTTCAGCTAAACCTAATACTTGTTTATTGTCATAAAAGGGTTTTAAATCTGCTGCATGAAGCACAGCACCGCCTTGTTCAAATTGAGTCGCAGGCACACAAGAAGGCAGCATCGTATAAATATCAGCTTTGCTTTTTTGACTGTCCTCTAGCATAAATTTTAGTCCATCTACGCCATAAACATTTGCAATTTCATGTGGATCTGTTATTAAAGCAGTCACCCCATGAGCTAAGGATACTTTGCCAAATTCACTTGGTAAAACTAAGGAAGATTCAATGTGCATATGTGCATCAATTAAACCCGGCGCAAGATATTTTCCTGTACCATCTAATTCTTCTACCCCTTCATAAGAACCAATGCCAACAATTTCTCCATTAAAAATAGCGACATCACCTTGTGTTAAGGTCTGCGTAAAAACATTGACTATTTGACTGTTTTTAATGACTAAATCAGCCAATCTTCTACCCATTGCGACCTCAATTTTTTGCTTCATATTATCCAACTAAAAGCCCTCCTCCAAAAATAGATTGTTCTGACTTTACCTTAAAGCACGATGTTTTTCAATAAAAAATGAGGAAAATTTAATCTTTGGGATATTCTCTTTTTGCTATTTTTATACGTATCTCCCCTTTTTTTAAAATAAATGCCTATTCTTCCTATATTTTTGTTATACTGTATCAAAGGTTTTTAATCAAATTCACATAAACCAAAGGAGGAACCCTTCATGAAAAAACGATTAAACATTGGTATCTTAGGACTGGGTACAGTTGGAAGTGGTGTATTGCATATTCTAAAAGAACACCAAGAGAAAATTTCTCAAGTAACTGGTTATACAATGGGCATCAAAACCGCACTTGTTAGACAAATTGAAAAGCATCAAAACCAAACAGATATCCACTTAACAACAGATGTAGAAACGATTTTAAAGGACCCAGAAATCCATATTATTGTTGAAGTCATGGGAAGTATTGAGCCCGCAAAAGACTATATTTTACAAGCACTTAAACAGGGAAAACATGTTGTGACAGCCAATAAGGATCTCATCGCTTTACATGGGAATGAATTGACTCAAGTTGCCAAAGAAAATCATTGCGATTTATATTATGAAGCTAGTGTTGCTGGAGGTATCCCCATTCTAAGAGCATTAGTTGACAGCTTAGCTGCAGATAATATCAAAAAAGTGATGGGTATTGTTAACGGAACAACCAACTTTATGCTTACCAAAATGGCTAAGAATGGCTTATCCTATGAAGCAGTTCTGGCTGAGGCACAAGCACTTGGTTTTGCTGAAGCTGATCCAACAAATGATGTAGATGGGATTGACGCTGCTAGAAAAATGGTTATTTTATCGAGACTTGCTTTCGGCATGAACCTCCCTCTAAGCGCAATTAGCACAGGTGGTATTCGTTCTGTTACAGCAACCGATATCCAGATTGCCCATCAGCTAGGCTATACCATCAAATTAATTGGTGCAGCAGAAGAACAAAATGGAACAATCCATGGTATGGTTGGACCAATGCTCTTACCAAATGAACACCCACTTTCAGGTGTAAATAACGAAAATAATGCGGTCTTTGTGACAGGGTCTTCCGTTGGTGAAACGATGTTTTATGGCCCAGGTGCGGGTGAATTACCAACTGCGACCAGTGTGGTAAGTGACTTAATCACAGTTGCCAAAAACATTCGAATGCATACAACTGGTGATGGCTTTAGTCATTATCAACATGAAACAAAATTGACTGCCAAAGAAGACATTCAAGCTAAATATTATTTACGCTTAAATATGACGGATCAAACTGGAACATTTCTTAAACTAACGCAATTATTTGCTGCTCATCAAATTGGCTTTGAGCAAATTATTCAACAGCCCTTTGACCAAAATTCAGCAATGGTTATTATTATTACTCATCAAGGTAGTAAAGAACAACTAGACCAGGCAATCGCAGGGCTAGAATCTGACTCAGATATGGTGCTAAAAGCCAGATTTGATGTTTTGGAGGAATCAATATGTACAAAGGACTATTAACCACCTATCAAGATTATTTACCAATCAATGAAAAGACACCACTTATCTCCCTTGCAGAAGGAAATACACCACTCATTCCTTTACCAAGCTTATCAAAGGAGTTAGGCATCAATCTTTATGGCAAATACGAAGGCTTAAATCCTACAGGCTCCTTTAAAGATCGTGGGATGGTGATGGCTGTTGCGAAAGCCAAAGAAGAAGGTGCGAAAGCCATCATTTGTGCCTCTACAGGAAATACTAGTGCCGCTGCGGCGGCTTATGCCACACGTGCAGGCTTAAAAGCTTATATTGTCATTCCAGAAGGAAAAGTTGCCCTTGGCAAGCTCGCACAGGCTGTTATGTATGGTGCAGACATTATTTCCATTAAAGGGAACTTTGATGAAGCTTTAACAGCTGTTCGAGAATTAGCTGAAACAGAAGCGGTCACTTTGGTAAATTCTGTCAATCCCTATCGTTTAGAAGGACAAAAAACAGCTGCTTTTGAAATCTGTGAACAGCTGACACAAGCCCCTGATGTCTTAGCGATTCCAGTTGGAAATGCAGGGAATATTTCTGCCTATTGGAAAGGCTTCAAAGAATGGCATGCTGCCCATCAAACTGCTTTACCTAGAATGCATGGGTTTGAAGCTGAAGGCGCGGCTGCAATTGTCCAAGGTGCTCCTATTGCTCAACCAGAAACAATTGCAACAGCGATTCGGATTGGAAATCCAGCTAGTTGGGCTTTAGCAGAAGCTGCAAGAGATGAGTCTAAGGGCTATATCCATTCAGTAACGGATGATGAAATTATCAATGCTTATAAAAAGGTGGCTAAACAAGATGGTGTCTTCATTGAACCTGGTTCTGCTGCTTCATTAGCTGGTGTGATTCAACATGTGAAAGCAGGACTGATTCAGGCAGGAGAAACGGTCGTTTGTGTCTTTACAGGAAATGGCTTAAAGGATCCAGATACCGCTTTAGCTGTTCATGATATTCCAATTGCTAAAATGGATACTGTTGCAGATATGCGTCAGCATTTAAGACTAGGGGTGAAGGATTAGTGCGTATTCAAGTACCTGCTACTACTGCTAATTTAGGGCCTGGCTTTGATTGTTTGGGACTTGCACTTAATTTATTTTTAACACTAGATATTGGCTCACCCCAAACAACTTGGTTGATTGAACATCAATTAGGGGCAGACATTCCAACAGATGAAACAAATTTAATTGTGGCAACAGCCTTGTCTATCCAACCTGATTTACAGCCCCATCATTTAGTGGTTCATTCTGATATTCCAACAGCTCGTGGTTTAGGTAGTAGTTCTTCAGCGATTGTTGCAGGAATTGAACTAGCCAATCAATTAGGTCAACTAGAGCTGACTACTGCTGAAAAATTAGCACTGGCAGTCAAAAAAGAAGGGCATCCCGATAATGTGGCTCCTGCTATTTTAGGGCAATTTGTCATTGCTACTTCTGTTGCAGATCAAGTCTATTATCAGCAAGGACAATTTCCTGATTGTGGCATCATAGTGGCTGTTCCTCCTACTGAATTACTAACTACTGAAAGTCGAGGCTTATTACCTGCAGCACTTCCTTATAAAGAAGCCGTGGCGGGTGCATCAATTGGTCATGTGATGATTGCGGCATTATTGAACCAAGACTTAGTAACTGCTGGTCAATTGCTTGAAGCTGATTTATTTCATGAACCTTATCGAAAAAAAATACTTCCACACTTTGATATTATCAAAGACTTAGCACATCAATTTCATGCTTATGGCACTTGTATTAGTGGGGCTGGGCCGAGCGTTTTAACGCTTCTACCAACTACGCATTTAGCTGATTTCCAGCAAGCTTTACAATGTCGTTATCCTGATTTTAATTTATTAAATCTTTCGATGAATCAAACCGGTGTGACCTGTATCAACTAAAAATAACGTGTCATCAGCTCTTATAGTAACTGATGACACGTTATTTTTTAGGCCATTTCAACGACCCAATCCGAATCTCTAAATTGTTTTAAGCCAACATGAAATGGTAGCCAAATTTTAGCCTGCCAAATATCGGTTAAGGCGCGCCAGAATAGTGGATCGCTTTTTTGTTTTTTAGTTGCTTTTATCTCTATCTCTTGACCTTCTTCAGTTTCAACAATAATTGTAGGAAATGAAATCTGTTTAATTAAACCTGATTCATAAACACCTGCTTGCTCATATTCAATCATTTGCATCTAATCTAATCCCCTTTCTCTTTTAAAGGTACTTTCACTATACAACAAGTTTCTTAAGAAAAGACTAAGTTTCCTCAATAAAATCCTCAAGCCTATTTTTTTCACTCTTATGCACTAAAAAGCCCTACATATAGGGGTGTACAGCCACTCATACTTTAGTACCATTTTTTCGAATACCGCTTGTATTGTACTTTTCTAACCTGTATATTTGATATATTAAGAAATATAAAAGAGCTGTTAAATCAATAGATTTTTTTAGAAAGGAACAGGTTGCTCATATGAATAAAGAACATTTTTTAATTTCACTCAAGCTTAGTCTTAGAGGCGTTCCATCTCCAATCTTGGAAGATACATTAGCCTATTATGAATCTGTTTTTGAGCAAGAAATAGAAGCAGGAAAATCTGAGGAACTGATTTCAAAAGAATTAGGAAATCCAAAAGATATTGCAAAAGGAATTTTTGTTGCACACAACATTCGACCAACAGTACAGGCACCACAATTTAGCAAAGGAGATTGGGAGGAGTTTGAAGCAACTCAAGCTGAACAACAACGCTATTCAGGTCCACAATATGCTGGAGAGCCCCCTTACCGAACTGCATCTCCTACTAGAGGAATTTTTGTCGCAATTGCCCTTGGTTTCTTTAACCTAATCTTTATCCTTGCGCCTATCATTGCGATTATTAGTGTGATTTTTGCAGCATGGATTGTCAGCACAAGCTTCATTCTTTCACCAATTATAGGAATTGTTGTGGCTGTGGGTGAACTTTCATCTTATGCAATGTTCCAGTTTTTTGCCTCATTAATTTTATGTGGCATTGGTTTACTTCTATTGCTTCTTATCGTTCCTATTACTAAGTTCTTCTTTAAAGCATGTGCAGCTTATATAAAATGGAATATTCGAGCAATTAGAGGGGGATACTAAACATGAAAAAGAAAAAGACTAGCTTTATTGTTTCATTAGCTATTCTTCTAATCATTATTGGCTCAGTTGGCGTTGGACTTAATTTCACAAAAGTAAGGCGTGATATCCAGAATTATGAAGAAACTTATGAAACAAAAAATCTCGATACCCTTACTCTAGACATTGGAAATCGTGGAGATACTACCATTCATTATACAAATTCTGATCAAATTGAAGTATTTTTATCAGGAACAGACCTTGAAAGAACACCGATTAAGACAAATTATTCAAAAGACAAAGTAGAAATGCTTGTCACTTCTACCCCACCAGGTTTCTTTGACCAATTTGACTTTGAGATTGATCTTTTATTTATGGAATTTGATTTTAGTCCAAATGTAAAGGTAGATATTTATTTACCAAAATCCATTCAAAATCTTGAAATTAAAGGAACCTCTGCTAATCTAATTATTGATGATGAGCTTTCAATGAAACAGGTGAAGGTCGTAACAAACAGCGGAAATGTAGAAATCTCTGACTTAAGTACAGATAAACTTTCAGTTAAAACTACTTCTGGCAATATTGACTTAGATGACATTATTGCCAATAAAATTACTTTTGAAGCACGTTCTGGAAATATTATCCTCGAGGATTTATTTGGAACAGTTAAAGGAAATGTTACTTCTGGAAATATTTATTTGTCAAATAATAGGTTAGATCAAGAGATTGATTTTGAAGCGACTTCTGGAAATATTGAACTTTCTCTAGACCATGAGCCTAAAGATGCAACGATTGAAGCCAAAACCTCTAGTGGTTATATTCAATTAGATAATATGGATAATGTATCGCAAAAAACATTCGGTAAAGGTTCAGCTAAAATTAAATTAAGAACGTCTAGCGGAAACATTTCATTCTCTGTTGATGACGATGACGACTAATAAAAAACCACAATCAAACGATTGTGGTTTTTCCAATATAAATATAGAAATAAATAGAATTCTCTATAAAAAATGCTTCTATAGATATAGTAATAGATTATAAGGTTTTTTTGAAAAAAAAATAGAATAAAGTATTTATAAAAAAGAAGTCATTTCATTAATAATTCAAAAAAATCAAATGAAAAAGTTTTCACAAAGCGAAATAAAAAGAAATTAAATGAATAGAAAAGCATCCATAATAAACAAAAAAATAAATAAATCAAGTAAAAAGCCTTCAAAAAAATGAAAAGGCTTTTTATTTTGTTTCCTACATAAAATGTGGTAATTTGACAGTATCAAAACGTTATGAATATACTAACGTCATCAAAAAGGAGGAATGGCTAAAAACGTGTTGGGCACCGTATTTTTTCCATAAATAGTTCGGCGAGTCTTATTTAGAGGAGGAGTACCAAAATGAATGAACCCAAAAAGAAAAAAGCATTCAAGAAGCATCTCAACAAAGGTTTTATTGTTTTAGCAGCATCTGTCTTATTCCTATCACCATTTACACCAATTATCCAAAATGGTCAAATTCTCTTTCAGCAAAGTAAGGTCAGCGCAGCCGGCTTAGCTGATGTCAATATTTTATCAAACACCTCTTTAACTTCAAAACCTAGTGTCGATATGGTCCCAAATGAAAACGGTAACTATGATGTGGACTTAACTTTCACAGGAGAAGCACTAGCTTCTGTTGGGTTAGCAGACTCCAAAGTTGTGGTATTTAGCCTGCCACCTGAGTTAAAAGGCAAAGTAGTTGGGAATGCCACAGTCGATATCAATGTTAAATTCTTACCTTTTACACCTGCCGATTTACCTGCAGTCAAATTATTGCTTGGCACCTTAAATACAGCCTTGAATGCTTTAAAAACAGTCGCCGCAGTTGCTGGGGTTAATTTAACGCCTATTGTCGATGCCATTACTCAACTGCAAAGCCTACAAACCTTTGGCGACTATAACACTACCGTGACAGGAACTGTTTCACCAGATGGTTCAAGTATTAGTGTGGATTATACAAGTGGCTTAGGCAGCTATGTCAAAACAACTTATGCCGCATTATTTAATACGGTACAAGCTGCCATTACTACTGTCAGAAATACCGTTCCTGGTGGGCTGATTGGTGCTCCTGTTCGTGCTGCTTTAGATACATTGCAATTGGCTTTAAATCCAATTTTAACTGTTGTAACAGCGATTGTAGGTGGAACCAGTAATGTATTAGATGACTTTTTCAGTGCTAGCTTACTTGGTCAAAACACTTATCGTGCAAGATTTGAAGTGCAACCTCCAGGTACAGCACAAGCAACGATTCATGCTGCCACTGTGAATACACCACTGATTAATGCTAATCTTCTTAGTTTAATCAATTCAGAGGGAGCAAATGTTACCTTAAACTTCGCTACTGATTGGAATAGCTATCTGGTGGCAAGTCCAACCATTCAACCCGTAGATACAAATGCAACTGGTCTTTCAGGAAATGTTGTACTGAATACACCAATTCCAAATGGCTCTACCTTTGAAGCAGTTGTGACCTTCCCTGACAATACAACCTTAACTGCACCTGTTAATCCTGATGGTTCATTCACGGTTCCATTCACTGGCTATCTCCCTCAAAATGGGGAGACATTATCTACCATCATTCGTGGAACAAATATGGGCATTGTAAAAGACAGTACCGCAGTTCCTATTACAGTAACACAGGGTGTAGATCCTGCTTGGGCGGCTTATACGATTGCCCCACCTGTTGTCGCACCTATTGATACAAATGCAACTACTGTTAATGGAAAAGTAACATTAAACACACCCGTTCCTCCTAACAGTACCTTTGAAGCGATTGTGACTTTACCAGATGGATCTAAAGTGAATACAATGGTCAATCCTGATGGCTCATTCTCTGCTCCTTTAGGTGGTGTTACACTACAAGCTGGAGATGTGCTTTCAACCATTATTCAAGGAACAAATGCTGGGGTTACAAAAGATAGTACACCTGTTTCGACAACTGTTTCACAAGGTGTGGATCCTGCTTGGGCGGCTTATATCATTGCTGATCCTGCTGTCGAACCTGTTGATACAAATGCAACGGCTGCTATTGGAAAAGTTACGTTAAACACGCCAATTCCTCCTAACAGTACCTTTGAAGCGATTGTGACTTTACCAGATGGGTCTAAAGTCAATGCAACAGTCAATCCTGATGGCACTTTCGCTGTTCCTTTAGGCGGGATAACACTACAAGCTGGTGATATCCTTTCTACCATTATTCAAGGAACAAACGCTGGCGTCACTAAAGATAGCAATCCAATTTCTACTACTGTCAGATTAGGAGTAGACCCTGCATGGGCTGACTATCAAATAACCGCACCAAATGTTAATCCAATTGATTCAAATGATTTTGATATCACAGGGAAAGTTGTCCTAACAACGCCAATCCCTCCTAACAGCACATTTAAAGCCATTGCGACTTTACCAGATGGGGCGAAATTAAATGCTGTTGTCGCTGGGGATGGAACTTTTACCATTCCTTTAAATGGGCATACTTTAAATGTTGGGGATACAGTTTCTACACTCATTGAAGGAAGTAATGCTGGCGATCTAAAAAATGGTCCTTCTGTGGTCACAATTGTTGACAATATCGTTGACCCACTTTGGACAAGTTACCTTGTTGCAGCACCAACTGTTCAACCTGTTAGAGAAGGTCAGACAACTTTAACTGGAAAAATGATTCCAACTCTACCCATACCTGTTGGCACGACTTTTGAAGCCATCGTTACCTTACCTGATCAGACAACTGTAACTGGTCCCGTTGATGCTTCTGGAAATATTCTAGTTCCTTTTGGTAGCTATACACCAACAGCTGGAGAGATGCTTTCTACCATTATTCGTGCAACACATAATGGTGAAACAAAGGATAGTACGGCTGTGACAGTAATGGTTGCTCCTAGTTGGGAAAATTATACAGTTGGTACACCTACTGTCAATCCAATTGATACAAATGCAACTGAAGTGACTGGTCATGTAACACTGACTCAGCCAATTCCTGTTGACGCTACTTTTGAAGCCATTGTAACACTACCTGATGGGTCTAAAATCAGTGCAACAGTCAATCCTGACGGCACATTTGCGGTTCCTTTAGATGGTGTGACACTTCAATCTGGGGATGTACTTTCCACCATTATTCGTGGAACAAATGCTGATGGAACAAAGGATAGTGCACCTGTTTCGACTACTGTTACACTAGGCGTTGATCCTGCTTGGGAAGCTTATGTAATTGCTGATCCTGTTGTCGAACCTGTGGATACAAACGCAACTTCTGTTAATGGAAAGGTCACATTAAATACACCAATTCCTCCAAACAGTACCTTTGAAGCGATCGTAACTTTACCTGATGGCTCTAAAGTCAATGCAACTGTTAATCCAGATGGTACTTTCGCTGTTCCTTTAGCTGGGGTGATTCTTCAAACTGGGGATGTCCTTTCTACCATTATTCAAGGGACAAATGCTGGGGTTACAAAAGATAGTCAGCCTGTTTCTACAACCGTTTCACAAGGTGTGGATCCTGCTTGGGCGGCTTATGTAATTGCTGATCCTGTTGTTGAACCGATTGATACAAATGCAACTACTGTTAGTGGAAAAGTGACTTTAAATGCACCGATTCCTCCAAACAGTACCTTTGAGGCAATTGTAACTTTACCTGATGGCTCTAAAGTCAATGCAACTGTCAATCCTGATGGCACTTTCGCTATTCCTTTAGCTGGGGTGACACTTCAAGCTAACGATGTACTTTCTACTATCATTCAAGGTACAAATGCTGGCGTCACTAAAGACAGCAACCCTATTTCTACAACCGTTTCACAAGGTGTCGATCCTGCTTGGGAAGTCTATCAAATTGCACCTCCTACAGTTGAGCCAATTGTTGCAGATGATACAACCATTAAAGGAAAAGTAAACTTGATGACACCCGTTCCTCCAAACAGTTTATTTAAAGCAATTGTGACATTACCTGATAGTACACAATTAGAGGCAGCTGTTGCTGAGGATGGCACATTTACGATTTCTACTGCTGGTCATACACTAACTGCTGGGGGTTCAGTCACAACCTTTATTCAAGGTGAAAATGCTGGTCATGTGAAAAACGGACCGACTATTGTTACCATTGTAGATAACACGATTGATCCAATTTGGCAAAATTATGTGGTTGCAACACCTACTGTGAATCCAGTAACTGTTGACGACACAGCTGTAACTGGCCATGTCACTCTTACTACACCGATTCCAGCTAACACAATGTTTGAAGCAGTTGTCACTTTACCAGATGGCTCTAAAGTAACTGCGACAGTGAATCCTGATGGTACTTTCTCTGTTCCTCTAGGTAATGGCACATTAAATGCTGGAGAAACAATCTCTGTTGTGATTCTTGCAACTCATAATGATGAAACAAAAGAAAGTATTCCTGTCACAATAACAATTGAGCCTAGTTGGGCAGCTTATGACATCACAACACCAACTATTCAGCCGTTACATGTAGGAGATACTGAATTAAAAGGTAGTGTGACACTGACTACTCCTATCCCTACAGGTTCGACTTTTAAAGCAGTGGTGACTTTACCTGATTTAACAACGAAGCAAGCAACTGTTAACGAAGATGGTCAATTCATTGTCGATTTAACAGGTATCACATTAACAAAAGATAGCATTGTAAAAACTCAAATTAGTGGTACAAATGCTGGGGTTGAAAAAACAAGTGCAACAGTCGATACAATTGTTTTAGCTGGTGATGATACCGATAATTGGCTTAATTATGCGCTTGCACTACCAACCGTTCATCCTATTTATGCAGATGATACTGAGGTAACAGGTAATATGCGCATGGCGACACCACCTCCTGCTGGGACAACACTTGAAGCCATTGTGACTTTACCGGATGCCTCTACTGCATCAGCAGCTTTAAATGCCGATGGGACTTTCTCAGTTCCATTAAATGGCAAAACGCTCACTGCTGGTGATACCGTAACAACTGTTATCAAGGGAACAAATGAAGGCCGTACGAAAATGAGTTTACCAGTAAGCAGTACGATTCTACCTGCTTTAGGAATGGATTGGAGCAAATACTTGATTGCACCACCTGTCTTACCAACCATTCATGAAGGCGATCAAACGATTACTGGGACTGTTTTATTAGAAGCACCAATTCCTGAAGCGAGCACCTTCACTGTTAATGTAACATTAGCAGATGGTACAGTGATTAAAGCACCTGTTACGGTTCCCAACACAGTTGCTACCTTCTCATTATTCGCAGCTCCTGTCGTAGGCTCATACACTACTGATCTCTCTAACAACCGCATAAAAACGGGAGATGTTGTCACAGCCTTCACTCAAGGAACAAACAATCAGATAGAGCGTAACAGTACAACTGTCCAAACAACCGTTTTAGCTAAAACGACTACTGGTGGTAACGGCAACGGAAATGGTAATGGTACAGGAAATACTGGTAATGGCACTATAGGAACCGGAACAAGCACACAAAACACGATAACTAAAACAACTACTAGATCTACAACAAAAACCCTACCAAATACTGGTGAAAAAGGCTCTATTGCTTGGACTATAGCAGGTTCCGCCTTCGTCACAATTGCCATTGGTTTATGGTTTGTAAAAAAACGTATACTTGGTGAAGATAAGTAACATTTAGCACACCAAAAAAATAGCATATTAATAGCGTAAGAAGCAAGACAACTTGTCAAACTTCTTACGCTATTTTTTGATTTTATGGTACAATTATGAGATGCAAGACAGAACTTAAAGGAGCTTTTTATGCAAATAAAAAACAAATGGACATGGGGTATTTCTTGGCTGTTGCCACTTTCATTATTTAGCTTTATCGCATTTAATATTCAAAAAAACACAGCCCTACGGCAACAATTTGACACAACCATCACTTCATGGGTTCGAGGCAATATGACTGATTTGAAAACAACCTTTTTTAAAAGCCTCACACAACTTGGCAATCCTTTGGTTGTTGTACTACTCTCTGCAGTGATTGTGCTTTTTCTTTTGAAAAAGAAAGAAATAACAGTTAGCTTATGGTTTGTCCAAAACATGGCATTGGGTGCAGGATTATTAAATAAAATCATGAAAGAAATCTTTAGACGTCCAAGACCAGATTTAACCCATTTAGTAGTAGAAAAAAGCTGGAGTTTTCCTAGTGGTCATTCAATGGCTTCCATGATGTTCTTTGGTAGTCTTATCTACCTCAGCTATCAAACGATTCAAAATCGCTGGTTAAAAACAAGTTTAATTTGTTTAGCTAGCATCATGATTCTCATGATAGGTATCAGCCGAATTTACTTAGGCGTTCACTATCCTAGTGATATTTTAGGTGGTTATCTATTAGCTTTAACTTGGCTATGTTTCACAGTCCCGTTATTCAAAAAAAGAAGTAACTGACTAGACCGTATCTGAAAACTACATTGGCGAATATTTTCGCGATGCCACCGTAGTTTTCAGACACGCCTAGGTCATTTACTTCTTTTTTCATCTAAACGTTGCACTCTTTGCTGTAAAGTAATACTGATAACAGCCAACGCCAATAAAATGAAAATTGCTACAAACAACGCTTGAATTCCACCAAGCTGTGTCACAACAATTGCCCCTAAATAAGGCGCTAACATTCTAGCAGCTGTTGCAACACCATTGACTAGTCCTTGATACAAACCAGCATGTCCTTTTGGTGCTAGCTGATAAGCAATCGTTGGAATAGCTGGCCAAGCAAACATTTCTCCTAAGGTTAGGAAAATCATTCCGATTAAAAAACCAGTATAATGTGAAGCCTGCATCGCAACCACAAAAGATAAGGTAAACAAAGCAATCCCAATATAAATTTGAACTTTTAAGCGCTCTTTAAATTTGCGCACTAGTGGAATTAAGAAGAGCTGTCCTAGTACGATTAAGCCACCATTAATACTCCATAAATTGCCATATTCACCATTGGTTAGCCCTTTGACTTGTACCATATAAGTGGACAAATTCGACTGCCATTGTACATGAGGTAATTGGCAGAATAAATAGGTTAATAATAAAAGGAGCATCGCTAAAACACCAAATTTAGTTGGATGCTCTCTCACCCCACCTTTTTGATGATGCTTCGTTTCACTACTTGCCACCTTTTCAGATTTCCAATCAATTTTTGGAAAGAAAATAAAGAAAAATACTGCATAAATAATTGCAAAAGCAAACGCACCAATATAGACATTACCTAAATGCTCTTTAGATAAGAAGCCCGCTAAAAATGGTCCTACTGCAACGCCAACATTTTGTGCCACATAAATACTATTAAATCCGGTTCTGCCCCCAGTCGGATGCGTTAGCCCAGCAGCGGCATATAGCCCAGAAAAGACCATTCCCATTGCCACACTCACAGCCCAAATATTCCATAAAAAGAATGGATAGCCATGGAATAAAAATAAGGAGCCTGTTGTCACTACTAAAATAATCGTCCCAATACTTAATGAAATAAAGCCAGATAAGCGATCAAAAATCAGTCCCCCAATTAAGCTTGCAATAATACCAATTCCAGAATTAATTAATAAAGCCATTGCAGCACTTGTTTCTGACATCCCTAACTCTTTTGTCATATAAAGCATATTAAACGGCCAAATAAAAGATAAGCCTGTATATAATAGCACCATCCCAATGGCAACAATCCATAAATCTCTTGGTAATCCCGTTTTTTTCAACATATCCCGATTCCTCCTAAACTCACCTCCTCATTCTAACTAAAAAACCAGAAAAAAGAAACTTTTTTCATAAGATTGTTATTTTCCACTAAATCCTTCAAAAGTCATGGTAAAATAAGAGCTATTGAGGTGGAAAAAATGAATTTTAAATATACAAATGATCCAAATAAACGCTATCACACATGGAATTATGCCTTACGCCAACGATTTGGCGATAAAGTTTTTAAAGTTCCTTTAGATGGCGGCTTTGATTGTCCAAATCGAGATGGCACAGTTGCCCATGGTGGCTGTACCTTTTGTAGCGTTTCTGGTTCTGGTGACTTTGCAGGAAATCGCGCAGATCCATTACCAATCCAATTTCAAAAAGAAGTCCAAATGATGCATAAAAAATGGCCAAAAACCAATCAATACATCGCTTACTTCCAAAACTTTACCAATACACATGCTCCAGTTGAGGTCTTGCGTCACCGCTTTGAACAGGTCGTGAATGAACCTGGTGTTGTTGGTATTGCCATTGCCACACGACCTGATTGCTTACCAGATGATGTGGTGGATTATTTAGCTGAATTAAATGAGCGCTACTATTTATGGGTAGAATTAGGCTTACAAACCATTTATGAAGAAACCAGTCGCTTGATTAATCGCGCACATGACTATCAAACCTATTTAGATGGTGTTGCCAAACTCAGAAAGCACAACATTCGCGTTTGCACCCATTTAATTAATGGCCTACCAGGAGAAACAACAGACATGATGCTTGAAAGCGTGCGTCGTACCGTTCTTGATTCTGATATTCAAGGAATTAAAATTCACTTAATGCATTTAATGCGCAACACAAAAATGGTGCGGGATTATCATGAAGGACGCTTAGAACTCATGGAAAAAGACACCTATGTCAATTTAGTTTGTGACCAACTAGAAAGCATTCCTGAGGAAATCATTATTCATCGCCTAACCGGAGATGCACCAAGAGATACCCTGATTGGTCCCATGTGGAGCTTAAAAAAATGGGAAGTATTGAATGCGATTGATGCAGAAATGAAACGACGTGATTCTTATCAAGGGATTCATCGCGTCAAAAACAACTAAAAGGAGTGTGCCATGATGTATTTAAAAACCGCGGTTCCTTTCAGCCATGATTTATTAAAACAAGTGATTGCCCCAGGAGATACAGTCATTGATGCTACTGTTGGTAATGGAAGTGACACTGTATTTTTAGCAACTTTAGTAGAGAAAAAAGGTCATGTTTATGGCTTTGATATCCAAGCAGAAGCCATCAAACAAACACAGGAAAAATTATTATTAACTGGTTTAACAGAGCAAGTAACCTTAGTTCATGCAGGACATGAAACGTTCAATCAACATGTTCCAGAAACAAAAGAAATCAGTGCGGCGATTTTCAACTTAGGCTATTTACCTAAAAGTGATAAAAGCGTGATTACCAAACCTGATACAACACTTTCAGCTGTCACACAAATGTTGGAGCGACTAAGAAAAGCTGGCTTACTGATTATTGTAGTTTATTATGGACATGACGGTGGAGCAGTGGAAAAAGATGCTGTGTTAGCATTTTGTGAAAGCTTAGACCAAACACAATATAATGTATTGCAATATGGTTTTATTAATCAGAAAAATGCGCCGCCCTTTGTGTTGGCGATTGAGAAGAAATAATCTACCAAGCAAAAAACTTAGACAAGAAAAGCTGTCTAAGTTTTTTGCTTGTGTCATACTGTAACTTACTCACTATTACTAAATCTTTCCATTCTTTATGCTTTATAAAATACGAAATCCTAATTGTTGAATATCTTCTTGGAAGGTTTGGATTGTATTTAAGGAAATTTCTTCTGGTGTTGTACCAATTCCGCTTAATTTACTAATAATTTGCGGTGGAACGGTAATAATATCACAGCCTAAACGCTCAGCTTCATAAATATTAAATACTTCTCTGGTACTTGCCCATAATAATAAGGTTCCTGCTTTTGTATCACAAATTTGACGACTTTCTTTCACAAACTGAATAGGATCAATCCCACTATCTGCTAAACGTCCCACAAAAACAGACACAATATTTGAGGTTCCTGCTTGAAATACCTCAACCACTTCTTTGACTTGTTTAGCTGTTGTGATTGCTGTGATATTCAATTGAATGCCATCTTGAGAAAGTTTTTTAATTAATGGCGCTGAGCTTTCTCCTTTGGCATTCGTTACAGGAATTTTTACATAAACATTTTTACCAAAAGTAGCAATTTTTCGTGCTTCTTGCTCCATTGTTGCAAAATCATCTGCAAAGACTTCAAATGAGATGGGCAAAAGTGGAAAGTTGCTCACTGCTTCTTTTGAAAAAGAGACATAATCCTTTATTCCAGCTGCTTTCATCAAAGATGGAT
This sequence comes from Isobaculum melis, assembly GCF_900111355.1. GTDB lineage: Bacteria > Bacillota > Bacilli > Lactobacillales > Carnobacteriaceae > Isobaculum > Isobaculum melis. Next base: position 40,408 of record NZ_FOHA01000015.1, on the reverse strand, counting down.
TTGTGGTAAAACCTGATACAAATCCTGTCTGAAAGCTTTCTTGCATTTTTTTAATCTCTGCACCATCTGAATAAATTTGGATTTGAAACTGCTTGTTGTTCATTTGTTCATTTCCTCCATTCATCAACTTTTTTTGCTTTACTTATTCCTCTAAATTATAGGCATAGGTTCCTTCTTCCATTTTATGAATGGCTAGCTTATCAAAAATCATCGCTTTATAGGCAATATAAGCGTTATATTCTAGGCGCTCTAACATATCATGCGCTTTATGTAGGCTCGCCTCTGTAATCAATACGCCATGTTTATTCAATAGAAAAGCTTTTGATAGCACATCGTCTCCTAAAGCCTCAATACGTTCTCTCACCATTTCAGCTAAGGCTGGTGAACAGGCTGGTTCAAATGGTAAACAAGGAATCTTACCAAATTTTTGTGTTGCTTCAGTTAAATTAGGCATATCAATTCCCATTGAAGCAAAAACCATTGATTCTTTTGCATGACCATGAAGGACACAGCCAATTGATGGATGCTGTTTAAAACAAGCCATATGCATATTAATTTCTCTCGTTAAACGGCCATCACCTTCAACAATATTTTCATCCATATCCACAACTAAAATTTGATAAGGTGATAAATCACATAAATGATTTTGTGACATTAGCGTTGGTGTCATAATAATATGTTCATCATTTATTCTGACACTCACATTTCCACCCGCAGCATTTGTTCCATAACGTTGGTACATATTTTTAATAATCGTACATAAGTCTGTTCTCTCTTTTTCATATAACATCTTTTCCACACCTTCCATATTTAAGTCTTACGCTTCAGCACTTGCTTCCTGTCTTTTTTTATATAAATGATTGGCTCTGAAGATCATACCGAAACAAATAATCATCACACCTGTAACCAAAGAGATTAAAAAGCCAATAATATTATTCACTAAAGGATAGGTAAAGAAGCCAAAGGTTGAAATTGGGAATATTTCACAACCAAATGCAAAGCCCATTGCCCCTGCTACTCCTGATCCAATCATTGTAATGATAATCGTAAATGGATCTGCTACAGCAAAAGGAATTGCCCCTTCTTGAATACCCAATAAACCTAGAATCAGAGAAGGAAGTCCATTTCCTTGTAATTGAGGCGAAAAGACTTTTTTCCCAACCACAAATTTATCTAAAATTGTCGCTAAACCAATACCAATCGGTGCCACAACCCCCATCATACAAGCAATATATGAATACCCTGTATCAAAGAAAAGCTGTTTCCCAATGGTACCTGCTGCTTTAGAAACTGGTCCACCATAGTCCACACTTCTAGCTGCACCCAAAGCTGCAGACAATGTAATTCCGCCGCCTTGACCAATTGATTCTACAAACCATTTACTTAAGTTGGTAAAACCGACACCAATTGGTTCGATAGCTACCTTACTTAAAATAATCATGATGAAGCTACCCACCACAGGTAGAATAACCATTGTTTTAACACCCATATATTTTCGATTCATCTTGATATTTTTATTTAAAAATTTCACGGTAAATCCTGCAAAGAATCCTGCAAGTAATGCCCCGACAAAGCCTGCACCTAACATATTGGCTAACATACCGCCCAGAAATCCTGGCGCTAAACCAGGTCTATCTACAATTGCAAAAGCAATATATCCTGAAAGAACCATAAACATAACAGGCATAAAGTTTTTCCCAACAATTTGGTTTGCCCAAACAACATTTCGAACAAAAGCATCGCTACTTGTTAATAACTCTGGATCATTTGCAGCAAATCCACCTAATTGCCCAATCAATGCAGTAATCCCTAAAGTCATCCCTGCAATAACAGTAACTGGTAACATATAAGAAATCCCGGTCATCATATACTGTTGAAATATCAACAATTTAGCTTTAATTCCTTTTTCATTTTCCATTATCATAAGCCTCCCATTGTTATTTATTGAAATAGTCTGCCATAATTTGATCAATACTTTCTATTGTTTGATGCAATGGTACTTTAATACTTTTCTCTTCATATCCTTCAAAACGCTCATTGTCACGAACTGCTACACCGACTGAAAATACAATAAGGTCTGCATTTTCAATTTCTTCTGCTGTTAGACGATCCTCAATGCCAATCGAACCTTGTGTTTCTACCTTGCATTCAAAGCCTAATTTTTTAGCAGCATTTTCAATTGCTTCAGCAACTAGATACGTATGAGCAATCCCTGCTGGACAAGCTGCAACACCAATAATTTTTTTAGTCATTTTCTATTCCTCCTATTAATTTTCATTTTTTTCTTTAATATGATTTTCAATATCTAGTAATAACGCATAGATATCTTCCTTCTGTTTGCTCTCAGACAACTTTCTTCTAAAATCTTCATTCATCAACATCCGACTAATTTGAGATAAGATGACTAGATGTAAGGTTCCTTCTAAATGTTGCGGCACACCAATCAGAAAAATTAAGGATACTTCTTTATTTCCCTCTTGCTCCCAAATAAATGGCTGTTCGGTTCTACAAAAACCAATAAAAGGCTCTTTCACTGTTTTGGTTTTCCCATGAGGAATCGCGACTTTAAACCCAATTGAAGTTGGAAACTCCTCTTCTCTTTGCATCACAGCTTGAATAAAATCTTCTTTTGAATCAACTAAATCTAATGCTTTCGCAGTCTCTGATAATTTCGATATCACTTGGTCCCTATTTGTAGCGGACACATCAACAAATATCATGTCTTTTCTAATCAATTGCGCTACCTCCTACCATTTCTAACAGCTGATTTTTTGTTTTACCCGTTAAATATCTTTTAACAGAGTCCTTTGTCCTCACAATTTGATAGATATCATTTAAAATATCACGGACATCTTTTAAATCTTTTTCTGAAATACACAACATCACAATTGAATGAACAAATTTTTCGCCCCATTTAATTGCAGTTGTATTCGTTAATAAAAATATTTTCGTTTCTTTCAAATTTTTAGGATTGCCATGCGGAATGGCCACACCAGAATTTAAGGCTGTGCCACCCATTAATTCACGCTGCATCAAGCTTTCCCTAAATTCCTGTTCAACAATTTGATCCGTTACTAATTTTTCTGTCATAAAATCAAAAACTTCTTCTTTACTAGCAAAATTCTGATTTGTATAAATATAACGTTCATCAATCCATTTCTTTAAAACGGGAAAATCTATTTCTTGTTCAGCATCTTCAATAGACGCATCTTTCAAAAAAACATCGGTATAAAACTTTGATACATTACGAATATCCACATCACTCATTAAAGGCGACACATGAATAATTGGGCGATTCAATTTTTTGATTGGAACCGTTGTAATAATAAAGTCTACTTCATCAATATTATTTTGATACAGCTTATCCAAAGAAACGACTTCAATAATATCTAAAGCTGGTAAAAAGCGACGAATCCGATTTGCAATTAATTCAGATGTACCAATTCCTGTTGGACAAATAATCAATACTTTTTTACTTCGTGCATTTCGTTCAAGAGCCGCTTGAAAATGAACCATCATAAAGCCTACTTCATCTTCTGTTAATTCAATTTCATATAACTCCTCCAGCATGCTCATCACAAACCAGGTCACGCTAAACATGACAGAATATTCTTCTTTTATGGATTTTAATAAAGGATTTTTCACGACAATTTGTGTTTTTAAGCGATATAACATCGGCACAAAATGTGCTAATAAATTCTCATATAAATACACATCTTGAGACAAATCAATTTTAATGGAATCACTCATTTTTTCGATGAGTTGCTGAACAATTTTTGAAAACTCAGAAGTCACAACCTCTTGCTGATCCACATAACTTTGGACACCATTTGCAACAATATATTGATTAAAATACATCCGATCTTCTTCACTAAAATAAACCGTTATTTGCTGGGACAAATCATCCAGTAATTTTTTAGAAATAAAGTAGAGCTTTAAATTCATCACTTCTTTATAAATAAAATTTTGATTCGACATTTGATGATGCTTTTGCTGCATTGCGCGATAAGTCAGAACAATCAATACATTTAATAAATTAATCAAATAATAGTCAGCTAAGGGATTCTTCTGCTTATGCCCTAATTCCTTAATCAATTGAAAAGAAGTGGTGACAATTTTTTCATCATATAACTGCTTCATACACATCATAAAACGCTCTAATCCAGAGGCAGAGGCACTTTTATATTTTGCGTATGACTCATTTAATTGAATCAAACCTTTTTGCCACTCTTCTTCATTACCTTCCACAAAAGTCCCACATGAATTGCTGACTAATTGAACGGTTTTGGAAGAAGATAACATTTTTTGAATTTCATCAAAATCACTTGAAATAGAGGACTTACTAACCATAAACAGTTCAGATAACTGCTGATAAGAAAGTGTTTCTTCCTCTATTAGTAATTTTTTCAAAATGATAAACTGTCGTTCCTTTGGTATATTGTTAACTTCAGTTTGACTTTGAGTGAGTTGGTTAAGAAGTTTAAACTTTTCATCTGCATGCCCTTTTATTGAAATACCAACTCGAGGCTTTCTCTCCAATATCAAGCTTGTATCTTTTAAGAGAATTTCAATGTGATTTAAGTCATGGTGAATCGTTCTAGAGGATACATTCAACTTATCTGAATAATATCGAACAGGATGAGCCTCACTGTTATTGATTAATAATCGAATCAGTTGGAATTGTCTTTTTGTAATCTCTATTTCCCTCACTCCTTTTCCCACCTCTTTAAGAAAGCGCTTTCCTTAACTGTAATTTAGCATAGGAAAAACTTTTTGACTATGACATCCTATTGCAACACTAATGTTGCAACTGCCTAAAGCTGACTCAAATTAGAGTCTAAATAAGGTCGCTAATCAATAAGAAGAAAGAGCCTATCTATTAAAATTACTAGATAGGCTCTTCTATGAAAAATAATAAAAATAATTTATTTTTTTCTCTTGCACTATTTGGACAACAAAAAAATCCAAGCAAAAATGCTTGGATTTTTCTACTCCTGCTCAACTATAGGAATCTACTTGTTGCGTTATTTAAGCTAACTCTTTTTTATTAAACAAGTTAATCACTAAGGCAATAAACAACGTAATCGCTGCTGCAAAATAAACACCATGCAGACCGCTATATAAAATATCTCTAAGTGTGGGTACCAAATCAGGGTTTAATTCCCCAACAGTTAATGGATTGACCAATTTATCCATCATACTATGCGTCACGCCTTTCCCTGCATTTGCCGCGATATTGTTGGCAATATGCATATTCAAGACAATCCCATAAATAGACACCATCACTGTTTGACCAAGCGTACGTGCTAAGGTATTAAAGGAAGTAGCTACCCCTACTTGATCTTGTGGTACAACATTTTGCACCGTTACGGTTGTGGTTGTAATGGTAATCCCAAAGCCAATTCCCAATAAAGCTGATATTAAAAGAAAGACCACGAAATCAGTTGTTTCTGGTGCTAATGCTAAGAAAATAGCCCCTGCCCCAATCACTAATATACTACCGGTTAAAATGAATTTCGTTGCATATTTAACAATCATCCGACCAGCAATGAAAGAACCAAATACCCAAGTGATTGACATAGGTGTTACTGCAAATCCACCCATAGCAGCTTTCAAACCAAGTACCCCTTGCATCCACATTGGAATATACATTTCCACACCAATTAAGAAGCCACTCACTAAAGCAGCAATCACATTTGGAATCACAAAGGCACGATTATTAAATAAGCTTAGTGGAATAATCGGATCTGTTGCTCTTCTTTCCACAATCACAAATAAAATAAATGACAGCATAGATACAGCAAAAACGCCAATTAACATAGCTGAAATCTCACTATTTTCTCCCAAGACTTGGAAGCCATAAAGTAAGCTTAACAAGGCAATCATTAACGTAATACTGCCTAAATAATCAATTGGTGCTTTTTTGACTTCTCGTTTTTCAACTAAAAAGACATACATCATAATCGTTGTAATAATTCCTACTGGTACATTAATGAAGAAAATCCAATGCCAGCTTAATTTTTCAACAATAAAACCACCTAATAATGGCCCAATAATTCCGGCAACACCCCAAGCAGCTCCATTTAAACCAAGAATTTTTGCTCTTTTTTCAAATGGATAAATATCTGCAATGATGGTAAATGCAATTGGCATAATAGCTCCTGCCCCTACACCTTGAATCGCTCTAAAGACAATTAATTGCTCCATACTTTGAGCTAAACCACATAATGAAGAACCAATAATAAATAAAATTGCTCCAAACATAAAAATAGGCTTACGGCCAATTCTATCAGCTAATTTCCCGTAAATTGGTGTCATCATCGCATTAGTTAAAAGATAAATCGACACCACCCAGTTCATTAATGATAAGCCTTCTAAGCTCCCAACAATGGTTGGCATTGCGGTTGAGACAATTGTTCCTTCTACAGCTGTCATAAACGTTGCTACAAAAATAGCAATGGTTACCAATACAACATTTGTTTGTTTCTGTTTTTTCATATAACCTATTTCCCCCTTAGTTCCATCCCATCTTCCAAAACTAAAGATGCACGATGACATAAAGAGACAACCTCCAAATAGAATACATACAGTATCCTAAATAGAGGTCGCCTCTTTTAATATTACCTCGCCAAGCTCCCTTGTAACGCTGCTACTTTATCAGTACGTTCCCAAGGTAAGTCGACATCTGTACGACCAAAATGTCCATATGCAGCGGTTTGTTTATAGATAGGTCTTCTTAAATCTAACATATCAATAATCCCTGCTGGACGTAAATCAAAGTTCTCTCGAACCGCTTTAATTAAATCTGATTCTTTATAAGATGAAGTGCCAAAAGTATCAATTGCAATCGATACAGGTTGTGCCACGCCAATTGCATAAGCTAACTGGACTTCACATTTATCTGCAAGACCTGCTGCCACTATATTTTTTGCAATATAACGGGCTGCATAACTTGCTGAACGATCCACTTTTGTTGCATCTTTCCCAGAAAAAGCACCACCACCATGGCGTGCGTAACCACCGTACGTATCAACGATAATCTTTCTCCCAGTTAGACCGGAATCCCCTTGAGGACCACCAATTACAAAACGACCTGTTGGATTAATAAAGTAACGTGTCTCATCATCTACTAAGTTTGTTGGTAAGACCTCTAAAATAACTTGCTCCATAACATCTTTCTTTAATTGCTCCAATGTAATATCTGGATGGTGCTGTGTACTAATAACAACTGTATCTACACGTTTTGGCAGCCCATCTTCAGTATATTCGATTGTCACTTGTGATTTTGCATCAGGTCTTAAATAAGAGATAATCCCTTCTTTTCTCACTGTTGCTAATCTTCTTGCTAATTGATGTGCTAATGAAATCGGTAATGGCATAAATTCAGGTGTTTCGTTCGTTGCGTACCCAAACATTAACCCTTGATCACCTGCACCAATTTGATCATATGCATCATCTGCGCCACTACGTACTTCTAATGAATCATCTACACCTTGGGCAATATCAGAGGATTGCTCATCAATGGCAACCATTACTGCACAAGTATCTGCATCAAAACCATACTTCGCACGTGTGTATCCAATTCCGCGAATGGTTTCTCTCACAACCTGTTGAATATCTACATAAGTATTCGTAGAAATTTCACCTACAACTAGTACTAGCCCAGTTGTTACAGTTGTTTCACAAGCAACTCTTGCCATTGGATCCTTTGCTAAAATCGCATCCAAAATCGCATCACTAATTTGATCCGCCACTTTGTCTGGATGTCCTTCTGAAACAGATTCAGAAGTAAATAAACGTCTTTCTGTCATTCTTTGTTCCCCCTTAAAATAGTTCGGTTACAAGGCATCTTTATTGTTATAGACAATAAATCCTCTCGGGATATGCAATTGTATTAAAATCATATTATTATAACGCGTTAACAGTGTATTTTGCAAGGGGTAAATGACAGAAGATTTCTTTTTGACCTAATTTTGACCTATTTTTTTCATAAGTGCATCAAGTTTCAAAAGTGTATCTTTCTTGGTGTAGTCAGTCACATGTAAATAAATCGTTTCCGTTATCTTACTGCTACTGTGTCCCATCATTTCCTTGATTGCTTCCAATGATACGCCTGCTTCGGCTAACATACTTACCGCTGTATGTCTGAATGTTCTTGAGGTTACATGTTTTTTTATGGAGGTTTGTGCCACCACTTCCTCTATTTTATCATTTATTGTTCCAACAAGATATGGGTTACCAACATTTATAGCTTTTGAAAAAAACAATAATTTATAGTCTGATTTAAGAGTCATCTTTTCTCTTATCTGTTCATTCTTTTTCATTATTTTTTTCAATTTATCCATTAACGATTGTCTAACAAATACTTTACGTACTGATGATGTTGTTTTTGGTGTAGTCAACTTAAAGTCTTCAACAGCAATCCTTGTTAGTGACTTATATATTTCAATTGTGTTATTTTCAATATCTAAATCACTTTCCAAAAGAGACAGCGCCTCTCCAATTCGCATACCAGTTTCAGAAATCAGTAAAAACAATGTATGAATTTCGTCAGTGTGTGTTTTCTCACTTACAGCTAAAAACTCTTTTAATTCATTCAAGTTTAAATATTTTCTTTCAATTGCTTCTTTTTTTGAAATGACATCTTCATCAAAAAACGGCATTCTAACATCACCAACAACATTAAAATAAATAAATTGCTTCTTTAAAGCATACTTCATAATTAAACTAATTGTTTTCTTGTAATTTTTTATTGTCCCATAAGCATACCCCTCACTTTTCATTTCTTCAAAAATATCTTCTATCATTTCCGAAGTGATCGCGCTAATTTTTTCATTCTTAAATTTTTCAGAAAAAAAAGAAGCCTGAGCTTCTTTGTGTGAAAGTGTGCTTACTTTAATACCTGTCTTTCTATAATCATTTAACCATATTTCAGCAACTTCTTTAAACATTGCTTTATCATCAAACAAAAATTGGCTTTTACGAACAATTTTCGCGCAAGCTAGTTTTGCTTCTTGCTTTGTTTTAAAACCACGCCTTGTGGAATATTTCCCGTTTATCTTCTCTTTAAAAAGCCATCTAGCACCCTTTTGCGTTTGATATTTTTGAAAACTCGCCATTTTTTTTATCCCCCAAAATAAAAAAAGAACCTACTAAGTATGTAGGCTCTAATTTCAATCTATTCTATTTTTTATCCAAATAAACTTCTTTTTCTTTTAATAACCCATTATACAAATTAACATCATCAAACATTTTACATAATGACAATGAATTTTCTATATCCTCTATTCCTTCTCCATCCCCAGTAATCACACGACAAACACCTTTTCTAAAAAGAGCTACAATATAATATAAGCTATTGTTTTCTTTTTTTGATTCCTGAATCACTTCATCTAAATACCTTAAGGTACTAGAAGATACTTCATTATTTTTTATCATTATCAGAGTTAAATTAATTTTTAGTTTCATTTCTTGCATTCTATTATCTAAATAATCATCATATTTCCTCAGAGACTTTATTGCTTGGTTAACAATCTCCACAGCTAAAGATACTGGAAACAAGAACAGAATATAATTGATTAAATGAATGTCAAATAAACTCCACACTTCTATTTTTGAAATTCGCTTCCATATTGGTTTTACTAGCTTGCTCGCCATATCATAATCATTATTTGATATTTCTACCATTGCCATAATAATCGCTTTAATTTCAGTTAAAGCAGTATTTTTTTGTACTTCTATCATGTCATCACATTCTCTTAATAAATCATAAAGTACATCTTTATTTGAATTTGAAGCAACTGAAAAGAATTTCTTTTTAAATTTTTCAAAATCGGCTAAGTTGTAGCTATCATTTATGTAGAAAAATTCTTCAAAAGAAACATTTAATTGTTGCAACATGATTCTAAATTTATCAACACTAGGATTCACATCATCATTTTCAATTTTAGCAATCAAAGAACGCGATATTTGATTGTTGGTAACTTCATTTTGTGACATTTCCCTTTCTATTCTCATTTTTTTCAAACTCATACCATACTTAGTGGACATAAAAAGCCTCCTTTTTTTCCATGTGAATATATTATACTTTTTTTAATTATGCTATAATGATTTTAAAATTGCAAAGAAAGGAGAGAACTACTTTGGATATCCTTAAATACATCATTACCACATTTGACATTTGGATTATGAAATAAAACAATGTATAATATCTTCACATTCTACATTGAAACGTATTTATTTTCATGATACAATCTCGTTAAGACAACAAGATTAAACATAATTTGTCCTTGAATTTTGTTCAAGGACTTTTATTATACATAATTCTACCTGTTAATCTTTTCTAAAAAAGAAAAATATTTTCATTTTACTATGAGTATACAACACATTATTAAAAAAACATTAAAATGTGTAATATACTCACATTTTCAAGACCACATTTTAGTGGTCTTTTTTGTTTCTACGTTCTTTTTCTTCAATAATCAATTTTGAAATAAACTTGGAAATTGTAGGCTTTGTATACCTATAATCAAATCTACTTTCTTCTGCTAACATCACTAATAAATATTCGTAGACTGTTTTATTTAAAGTAATATCTTTTCTTACACTATTTTCACCTATCGCCATTTTTAGTCCCTCACTTTCGTCTGCAGTAATAAGTGAGGGACTTTTTGCACGTGTAGAAGGCACTCACTTATTACCTGGTTAATAGTTACACACTTTTACCTTCAGCAAGAAGTACGTGACTTTTTACTGCAATAAATTACAATACCTTTTTGTTGATTCTGATTTTGTTACAATTATTACATTGCTGGAGCAAATTACCATACCTTTTGTTGATTCTGTTTTTGTATTGATTCTGTAAACTGCTTGTTCACTAGATAGCCACCTATAGCCCCTTTTTCAACTTCTAAGGTTAACAATAGATCGTAGTCCACTTTGTCATTGTCAGCTACTTTAAAGCTGTAATTAATACGAACCAACACCATACTTTCACTGGTTCTATAAATATCAACATTGTTCAATTTACTTTCAAATGGCACTACAGAATCAGTTGTACCAAAACTTTCAACAAATTGATTATATGTTGCAGTAACAAATGGTTTTAATGCTTCGTTTCTATCTGTATTGTTTGAATAATTGTACATTGCTTCTAAATAATCATTTACAAAAGAATCAACCTCAGCATTAGAATCTTGATTTTCTACTGTATGCAATTCTTTCGCTTTGGCTTCTTTTGATTCCAGCATTTCTTTTTCTTCTTTTAAGCTGGCACTTTTTTCTTGAAGCTGAGACACTTCATCATTTAACGTTTGAATTCTTGTTTGCTGTTTACGGTGTAAGCTGAAACCAGCAAAAAGCAGAATAATTACAACCAGTCCAGCTATAATAGCTTTCTTATCCATTTATTCCAACTCCTCAATGACATATTTATCATTCTGTTTTGATAATTGAATATCATATTCATTTACAACAAGCATTTGGGTATCAGTATTTTTATAAGTGACATAGAAATGTGCTTGGTAGCCATCATTTTCTTTAACGATTAAATTTGAGATTTCCACAAATTCATAGTTTTTTTGAATTTCCTGAACATTTTCATCTTTCACATAATACACTAATTCTTTTTTTGTTGATTGTGGATAAATTTTAAAGAATGTTTCTAAAAATTCTTTGACTTTATTATAATCAGGTACTGAATCAGTAGATGTATCACGCTTTCTTTCATAGTCCGACTTTTTAGGCATTGCAACAAAAGTTGGGTTCTTAATGATTGAATAAGCGTTATCCTTAACATAAACATCTAGTGTATAAGCATTTTCAACATGCTTATCTTGTACTTGTTGTTGCACAGTAAACATCACTTCATATTCAGTTTCTGCTATTGGCTTCACTGAATAGACTTTCACATTAGATACAGATACTTTTCCTTTCACTTCTTTTAAATTGTCAGTGTTTGTCTTTAGTAATTCATTTGACAAATATTTTTCAAGATTTGCAGAACGTGCCTTTTGCGAATCTCCGTTTGTATCAAACGAATAATAAGTTTTTGCAAAGTCCGTTACAAAATTTGTGATACCTGAAATATCTGATTCTTTTTCTTGTATCACTTTTGTTTCATTAATTGTAACAATTCTCTCTGAACGAAAATTATTCCACACTCCAAAAACAACACTGAATATTAATAACCCCCACCCCACCACAAGAAAAACCTTGCGATTTTTTCTAGGCGTAATGTGGACTACTTTTTGTTTTTTCTTCTTTTTTTCTTGATTTTCTTTTTTCTTAAACAATTTTATCATTCCTTTCTTATTTGCTAGTTGCACGACCAAAGCCTACAAGTTTATTCCCATAACTAGAAATTTCAGCATAGCCCAAAGGATCGCCAGCATGATACATTTTTCCATTTCCTACATAAATGCCTACATGAGTTATATAGTCACTTGTTGGATAGGTGTCTTTAAAGAATACTAAATCGCCAGCTTGTGCTTCTTTTTCATTGTTAACTATTGTCATTGCATCATATTGTTGTTGTGCGGTTCTTGGTATATTCACACCAGCGACTTTATAACACCATTGTGTTAATGAACTACAATCAAACTCATTTGGTGCTTTTCCTCCAAATATATAAGGATAGCCTTGATATTTGATTGCTTCATCCATCACACTATTAGCAAATTCTGAGCCAAGATTTACATTGCCTAAATAACGTTTAACATGTGGCACATACTCTTTATCACCATAACCACGCCAGCCCATTTTTTGAGCCATATAGTCACTAAATTGACTAGCTAATTCCGGGGTATACTTCCCCCCTTTATCAGCTAACCAGCCAATAAAACCACCGCCAAAGTTATAGCTTTGTAAGGCGGTGTCCAAATCATCCGTTTGTTGCAATAAACTAGCAAAATACTTAACCCCTTGCTTGATTGATATTTCAGGAGTAATACTATTTGGTGGTAAATTAAGACTTTCTGACGATTGCATCACATCAGGAACACGACCACCACTTTCTTGCATCATGATTGCAAGAATAACATCCACCTTATCAGGTATTTCAAATTCTTTACAATATTTTTCCACAAGCGGACGGTATCTTTCTACCTCAGGAGCAAGTCCAATACTAATATTTGTATCAGAGCCTTTTTCTTCCTTTTTCCCTCCTAAGCTACCAACAAGCATTACAACAACGAGAATCAGAAAAAGAGGGATAACCAATGGCGCAAAAAACTTAATTTTCATAGCTTTTTTAATCATCTATTTGCCTCTTTTCCTCATATTTTTTCTGTAATTTGATACATTTCTTTCGCGTTGTTTCACTGATTTATTTTGTTCTCTAGTCGTTTTAGTTGAAACTCTATTTCGTTTTACGCCATAATGCTCACTAGATTTTCTTTGAATTGTTCCCTCAGGTGTACGTCTTGCTGTAGTGTGCATACGTGCTTCTACTCTATTTTGTTTCACTTTAAAATCATCCTTATTCATTTTGGTGGTACGTTCTCTAGCTTGTTTCATCCGATTCGCTCTAGCTTTATTTCTTTCTTGATTTTTACTTAATTTCTCATGGTCAAAGCCAGCTCTAAAGTTATTAAGCGTACTTTTACCATATTGTTTAGCTTTTCTAGCGTTATATTTTAAGTTAGTAGGTGTATTTTTAATATTGTCTTTTGCTTTATCAAACTTAGACCCCACCCTGTCTTTAACGCTTCCGATTCTACCAGCTTTACGCCCCAACTCACTAGATTTCTGCAGAGCAGTTTTCTTAAACCGCGTTTTCTTAACATTTTTATTTTGCAACGCTTGTGGCGCACTTCCATTTGTTCGGTTTGCTTGCCGATTTGACATTGCATTTTTCATATTTTTATAACGGCGCATCCGACTAAACGCCCCAGCAGTCCGAGTAACCTTTCTAACTGAACGACCTAAGCCTTGTGATACTTGCTCGCTATCATTATGATTTAAGTGCATATAGCCCATTAATTCATTAGACTTATAGCGAATGCCAATCCAACTAACAATTTGAACAAATGCCATCAGCATGAAACCATATTCATTAGTTGTATTGTAAAGAAGTGCTGATATTGAACAAGCAACTGTCAATATCAAAGTAATACCAGCTTTCGTCAACATAGAATTAAACATTTTCAAAAAGCCTTTCATTGCCAAACTTTGACTATTTGGGAACAATGAGAAGATAAATGCCACTGGTAAGAAGATTGCATACATTAAAAACATAACATCAGCAAATATTTTCAGTCCTACCAGTGTTAAAACAACAAAGCTGATAACCGCATTCACAATCAACAACATTAAAGTCATACCAAGTCTATTTCCAACATTTTGGTAACCCATACTTGTATTACCTTCTTTTGTGACTTCTGCTTCAACCTCCTTGTTTCGTTTTTCTTCATCTGCAGATGGATCATACTGCAGTATTTTTTCTGACCTTTCTTCCGTTATGTCTGTATCATCATATTGAAGCAATAACCAAGGTTGTTTAATTTGGATATTGAACAAGGTTTCTCTAATTTGTGTCTCAGGGTTATTCGTTGCACTTTCATTACTCCCCTCACCAAAACTTAGTTTTGTACCAGCACTTAGCACCGTTCTATTAAATTCAACAGAAAAAGAATTGAGTTTAGTCAAATAATCTTCCGAGTAAGCAATGAACCCCATTGAGCCAACTAATAGCATAGTAAAAGTTAACATTTTAGATAAAGCACTAGTCAACTTTCTTTTATACAAGCCAACCCACGTAAAATGAATACCAAATATCAAAATTAAAATTGGTACCATTTTTGGAAACAATCCTGTATATTTAAACCCATTTTTGTCAACACCAGCAAGGGTTTGCATATTTACAGCTAATTTTTTAATCGTTTTGCTTACAAAATCAAGATTGTACGCTTGCTCAACAATATAGCCAACAAAATAGCTAAAAAGCGCATTTAGCATCCAAAACATATTTGTAAGAAGAAACAGCGCATAATAGACAGCATTCATGATACCGTCGCCCCAATTCCACGGAAGCCAATTTCCTGATGTATCAATATAAAAATCAAGAGAGTAATTGTCTATGGGGTGTTTGGTATAATTTGCAATTACTCCAACCGTATCTTTAACCCACGAAGTCGCATGAACACGTAAAGGTGGAATCAGTCCAATAATGAAAAAGGTTAAAAAAATAGTACCTAGCGATATGCCAAGCACTTTTAAGACTTTTTTTGTTTTTCTAAATCTCTTCTTCTTCATATTCCTCCCCCTCGTAATAGTCTTCATAATCGTCCTCGTAGTCTTCTTGCTCCATATTTGGTCTTGTATCAAAAGCATGGTCCAACTCATCACTCATTGAATCAATTTGAATAACTGAGACATTTCCATACAAGTCTTGGAACAAGCATTGTCCATTTTCAAGTGTTGCTAAAGTTTCAGCATTTTCATCCGTAAATTCTAAATTAAAGAATTTCAATGTTTTTTCCACTTCTACTTTATCAGTTGATTTAAAAGCAAATTTCAACCCAATATTGTTTTTCATTTTTTCGCCTGCAATATCATCTGTATTTTGAGTGACAATATCAGTAGCGCTATTTTTAGAACGACCCTCACGAATCATTTTTCCAGTTAATACTTTACCTTGTGGAAATTGCATATAACTCCAAGCTTCCTCTAAGGTAACAATTTTAAACACGTTATTGCCACTTCTGATAAAGATAAGACCAAGATGCGAGAATACAAGCATCATTGCTACAGTTAACATTTCACTAGGTGTATATTTATCAGGTTCAGTCTCTTCATCAGGAAGCACTAGTTCTTCACTACCAAAAATATTAATTTCTTTATCAAGTTTAATTTTTCGGCTAGCTGTACCATTGCTAAACAATAAGCTAGCAAAGGATAACTCAGAAAAACTCTCAATGTGTTCTGCTAATTCTAAGCTTTCTTTTGTGTTAGTGTTTCGTAATTCTTTAATAACCGTAAGCATCCCACCATGTTTTGTAACAGCCCTAGAAATATGACCTTTTAAGAGTGGAAATCTAGCACTATCTTGAATACTGATACCTGTTAAATAGGTTAAAATATCAAGTGCTAAACGTTCAGCGCTCTTCTTATCTTCAATAATAACTAGAGGGTCGAGAATTCCGTTGTTTTTTTCCTCAGCTGTAAAATTGATATTATTGATATAAGGAGCTAACCAAGGTATATCCTCTTTCCAATTATCACGTTCAGTTTTAGGGTCTAGCATTAAACTTTCAGCCCCCCACAGCACACTGTTAACGGTTATCGTATTTTCTGCTTGAGACTTACCGCCACCAAGAGAACCAATGAACGCTTTGGCTAATGCGTTAGTTACTGCACCTTTAACCCCTTGTGCCGCCAATTCAGGTCTGATTCTAACCGTTTGACCTGTAGCAACATCATAACCAATAGGAAAGCCCAACTCTTCACCAATAAAACGACTACTACCAAAACCAAGCAAGGCAATGAAATCAGAAGTAGCGTATTGGATATAGTCATCCAAATAACGTTTTGATGATGGTACAAACTCATGAAGCAACCCTAGCTGGTCACCATACGGTCGCTGTAAAATCATGTTATAATCACTGTAAAAATCTCTAACAGTTGTTACACGTTTTTCCAACTCTTCTTTTGATGAAGCACTAACACGTATCAGATAGCTTAACTTGTACATACTTTCTTTTGTACTGTCTAAGATGTCCTCTAACTCTTCGGCTTCCTCTATCGCATCATAAACTTGACCTGATGAAGATGTACCAGCTTCTTGTGCGTTGTCGTCTAAGTCATCCAATTCTTTCTTTTTATTCCTAACAGTTTTTAATGCAGAACGATTACCAATTGTTTCAATATTTTCACTTACATCAACAGGAAAATCAAAGTTTTCTTGCTGTAGATATAAAACTTCATTTCCTGGAAATGACAATTCACCAGTAAGTTCAGATACAGTCAGCACTGCAACATATTGTAGGTTATCACCATGTTGCAATTTAATATATCTTTTTTCCTCTTCAATTCCAACATCCGTCAACTTGAGCAAATCATACTTTTTAAATTGTACATTCGTTCCCTCTTTTACACTTTTAATAGCATACTCGTAATCATCATAAGCAATACTTTCAAGACCGAAGATGTGTTCAACAATATAACCAAAGTCTTTTTGATTTAATCTTCTGAACCTAAATCTTTTAGAAATTCGATTTTCTAGCATATCTTCAATGGCAACATAACGATCAAGTTCCTTAGCATCAAAAATGGTTACATCATCAAATAGTTGTTTAGATGCTCGTCTAAAAAATTCTTTGATTTTTTTCACCAGCACAGCAACAAAATCACCATCCTGAAACATATCTTCTTTATTGGATAACTTAAAGCCAATAAAATACTTCACTTTGTTCTCATTTTCTCCATTGGCATTTATCAAAACTTCTGTTTGCATGTCCATGTGGTCAAAAGCTAACTCTTTTAACTCACCTTCTGAACGTATCAGCTTTTTAGAACGCTCTTGTATATCACGTATGCTTTCTTCTGTAGTGATATATAAAGCGTGAATATCGCCATCATGATTTTGGGAAATCAATTTCTTGATTTCTCGAAATATGCCTAACTTTTTATCTTCTGATAAAAAGCTGTAATTGTATGGTTCAAGTTCATAATACGCCCAACACTCATTTTCTTTATTAAATACTAGATTTTCTTCAATGTATTTAATTGGAAACATGGTCTAACCTCCTTACAACTGTTATTGTTTCATCCCATGTGTATTTTTTTAGTTTTACTGGCTTCCCTTTGCAACTTGATTTACCCCTAAACATATACTTGAAAAATGATTTTAAAAAGCTCATTGGTTTCTTTCCATCTAACTTTACATTTGATAAAAACATCATGATACCGATAGATACAGCTATATTTTTAATCACTCCATTTTTTAATAATGGAATTGGAATTTTTTCACCAAACATCAACATAAACATAAATGTAGTCAGCAAATACTTTATTTGCGAAAAAGTGAGAACAAACGGCAAATTGAAATCGCTAATTTTGTACAACACTTTTTCTACATTCCATATTTTAGTAAATACTTTAATATTCATTGTTTTCTCTCCTTTCAAAATACTTCAAGTAGCATAAGCTACCTGAAGATTGATTTAAACAGGTTTAGGAAAATAGTCTTAACGCCCTCAGTATCAAATACAAAGCCAACAGCGATTACTAAGACAGCAACTGTAGCCCACATTTCTGTAAACTTTCGTTTAATCGCAAAATAGATACCTACAATTAAAATACCAACTAATACAAGCCATCCAGCTTCTGTCTGCAGTGTATTAAATAAATTTTGTCCAGCGCCCATTACTCGTCACCTCCTTTCAATTCTTCAAGAATGGCATAGTACAAAACCTCTGTTTGTTCTTCTACTATTTTTGTGATTTTTCTTGTTTGTAACTTATTCGCTAGCAACAAAAACAAGAAATTAATTAATGTAATGAACCCAAATACTGATAACATACCTATAAATAAGTCTGTTACATTTGGCATAATATCCCTCCTAAATTTTGTCTATAATGTTTTTTGACAATAAAAAATACAGGTGTCTTTTTACTCTCAATAGCAGAGTTCTAACATCTGTAGTGTTCACATATATTTTTCTAGATTGCATTTTACCTTGTACAAATTCACAACTATAAAATTCAAACTCATGAATGGTGTACTCTTCTTTTTCAGATAAAACGGTCATAGTTTTTACTATTTTTTTACGTTCAACAACTAGCATTTTATTTTTGCCATAATCTCGAAAATATTCGTTGTGAGTAGATATTACAGTAAAACCTAATTCTTGCATTTTGTCATCAAGTGTTATCCATTTCATTTGTTGAATCTACTTTCTTTTTAATAAGGAGGTCTGAATAATCTTTCTTACACATCATACGAATGATCGTTGTATCATGTGGCTGGAACATCACTTCTAAGTCCTTTGATTCTGTTATTATAGTAAATATATCTTCTGATAATTCCTTAACAACGATTTGATTTTCAACAACACCCAGCATAGATAAAATTTCTTCAATACGCCTTTCTTTTAAAGGCTTTATTTTACCAATTGATGCTCCCATTGGAATACCTAAAGAACCAAAAGATTTCTCATTCTCTCTTTTTTCTGCCTTTTTCAACAAAATTGATAAATCAGATTGTACACTTAACGCATATAAAACAATAACAGCAAGCATCAACCACTGAATATATTTTGGTAGTTCAACAAAAAATTCAATAACGCCCATTATTCATTCACTCCCTCTTCTTTTAATATTTTTGGATTAGTATAATCTTTCTTGCAATACATATTTAGAATAACTGCACTATTTTCCTGAAATTCAATTTCCAAATCCTTTGTACTAATTGCAACAGAATAAATACCTGAATTTCCAACATTTGTCATGATAATTTTTTCATTTTTAAATAGTTCTGATATTTTTTTACACCTTTGTTCATGCAATGATAAAATTCTTAAATCAGTATTTCTTTCTTTTTTTTGTCCATGAAACTGAATTAAAAAATAAATTGAAATAGTTATTATTAGCAACAAAGCGACAATTAATAAGCTACACAATTCAAAAATTTTTCTTTCTGATAATAAATTAATTGGATACATCCAAACCCCTCTTTTCGATTATAGTATAAAAATTAAGCCTATCAATTCCACTGTTATCAAAATCAAGATTAATGTTAAAGACTTGATTTTTCCATTTTGATACAAGTAAGTTGCAACCACTATTGGTACAGCAGTGAATACCAACAAGCAAAAATAAAACATTCCAATTGTCATTTTTTCTCCTTTCAAAAGATACTAACGCCCTACGGTTGTTTCAAGCCCTCAAAAAAATGCTGAACCTAGCTACGCTAGAACCCACATTTCTTTTCACGCTTTATTTCCAAAGATAACAGGCAAAAAAATACCTAAATTGATTCAATAATCAAATCATAATTCCCATTTTTTCAAAAGCCAAAGCCTGATTCAGACAATCTTCAAGAAGCTTTTCATGTTTTTCTGAAAACTTAGCACCATCAATTAAACTATCTAGTTCATTCTTTCCAGTTACATCATCAATGATTTTCAATATTTTCAGGGTTGGAGCAACTGATACTTTAATCCAATTAAGCATTGTAAAATAATTTTTCGCCTCAGGTCTCATGCATAAATTTAGCTTCTTAACATCACTCATGAACCAAGCCCAAGGTTGCCATAATGGATATTTTTTAATATCTGTTAATTTTGAATCATTCGGTTTTCTCACAAAGCGAATATTTTCATTTAAGATTTCCATAGCGATCGTAAATACTTCTTGTCTAGCAACAAGTTCTTGAACAAGCCTTACGGCTCTTTCTTGTCTAAACTTCAATTCGTATCGATTCCATTTTTCTGCAATTTCCGTTTCATCAAGACCCAATTTTTCAGCTTGTTCATAATTTTTTTCATAGAATGTCATAAAAAATTGACTTTTTCGACTTCCAAAGTCAATTGTTTGACCTTTTCGTTGTCCATCTTTTAATTTAAACGAGCCATGTTCTATACCATCTCGTAATTTGCTAACCACTAAGCCAGCCTTAGAAAGTTGAATTAATTTAGATATTTTGAAATAAGTTTTTCTATCATCAATTGCAATATCTACACGAGGAAAATTGACATTATAAGTTAATGTTCGTTTGAAGAAATCAAACCACGTTTCATTATTTGCAATTAAAAATTTTTCATAGTTTCTACAGCCTTGACCGGTTAACAAAATTTGATAACCGTTTTCCGTATTTACAACACCTTCCATCACTCGAATATCATCAAAGCACAACAGTGCTTTGTATCCTCGTGTACCACCTCTCAAATCATTTTTCATTAATTGAAAAGGAATTTTCAAAATGTCGTTCGCTATCATTTCAGGACTAACATCTTGAACTGTAATTTGACACCAATCGATTAAGGCAGCTAAATAGTTTGTATCTTTTTCATTTTCCCCGATTACCCCCCTATTAGTAGGGGGGGTGTTCGCTTCGCTCATTCGTTTTTCCTCCCATGTATCACTTGTTTTACCTCTAGTTCGCCTGACGGCTCACGCTCGGTGTTTGCGCTCATGCTTGCTTTTACGGCTTGCGCCGAAAAAGCGCATGGCTCAACGTCGAGCATCCGAGCGAATTCATTCATCATGTTATAGCTATCAGGTACTAATGGTGCAAAGAACTCTCTAATAAGAGAATCGCCGTTCTGATAGATATAGCCCCTACCTAAGCCTTTCTTATTGCGTAATTTTTGTTCAGTTGTCCCAAAAACCATGCGGTAACCATCAGGCTTCATTTCACCTAAAGTCACACGAAGACCCAAATTATCACGTACAGAGCCAGCAAGACTTGTCGTATCAGGTCTTTGAGTAGCTAGAACAATAAATACACCAGCTTCACGACCTTTTAAAGTAATTTGAAGAACATTAGATGCAAAAATATCTTTTTGTTTCTTAGGTAAACCATCCATAAATGCCACATACTCGTCAATAACTAAAATGATTGGTTGCATATTATAGTGTGTAAAGTCATTCCCTGAAATATAGTTTTCTTTTGTTTTCATTTCAAGCTGTCTATCATTCATTTCTTTGACCGTTTTTTCAACTAATTCAAGAATACCATCAGTTGTATATGCCACATTTGGCATAATTCGGCTTAAATCAGAGAGGGCAGACAATTTAGGGTCAATCACCCTTACGTCAGCCCTCATTTCTATAAACCCTTTAATTAAAGCAATCATAAAGCGAGACTTACCGCCACCTGTACCACCAGTTATAAGAGCATGGGGTAATTTTGAAATATCCCATACAAAATGTTTAGATAGTCTAATTCTATAGCCATTCGGAATAATCTCAGATATGTGTAAACGATATTTTGAAGCATTCGGTAACATCTTATACGTGTAAAAACCATTTCTTTCCTCAGTTTCAACCAAAGAAAGAGCGAACATTTGCTCAAATCTATCAGCAAGTTCTCTATAATCTTGATTGAATTTACTACCATCCAATTGAATAGTAATATTTACATATTCACGTGTTCGCCAAAAGTATAGTTTTGGAAAATACTGCAGATTTCTAACCATTCTTTTTTCACTTGATGCCATCATGTTAGGGTCTTCTCTATCATTAACCAAATAGTATTTTGAAGAGTACATCATACGACATAGCTTTTGAATATGATGTATGTACGCCCAAAAACGATACATCAAAATAAATGCGACTGAACAAGTAAATAGACCAATTGCAACAGCAATCAGCATATGTTTACCAAAATAAAATAAACCATCTTTTAAATTGCTATTTGTAAACTGTCGCAGTGTTTCAAAATTTGTGTATATAAATGCTAAAATATAAATAAGGGTTGGTATGGCAAAAATTGTACTAAAAATATCTTTTAGAATATTTCTGTAGTTGCTTCTTACACGATTTCCCTTAAATTTCCAATCAATGAACTGTAGTTTCATGATTTTCCTCCTATTCAAATAACTTGTTTTATATCAATGGTCAGGTAGTATTATTTTCTTAGGATCAGCAAGCTGAACCACAAAAATAATCTCCACCTTTTTGCCATTGACAGAAAACATTTTGCCCCTTGTGACTCATACGCCAAGCGTTTGAACCAGTTAATAATTAATTTCAACCCTTGGACTTTGTATTGTAAGGGGCAAAACCGTTGTATAACTCCTGATTTCACGATACTATTTTTATTTTTAGGCATACAGAGGGGCTTGCCACCCCTCATACTCCCCAGTCGCCTTTACATTTGACCCAGTTTAATAGCCCCTAAAGACCAAACCAGCCAAATAGATTATTTATTTTTTTCTCCATTTTCGTCTGCTAATTTGTCTGCTGGGTTAACAGCTTGTACAGTTGTAGCAGTAAAGTTTTCATTTAAGGTACCCCATGCCGTAGTTTCACCTGAATCTCCACCTGAAAATGTGTTTGCTTTTGCTTTAGGGTCATAAATAAAATCTGTCATTTTAACTTTGGCAAATTTCTTCACATTCGGTAAATGAATGGCTCCTTTTTCGTCTGCTTCCAGTTTAATTTCAATTGATTTATCATACTTTTCAGCGCCAACAGTCACCGTTGCACTTTTAATTGGTCGCTCTAATTCAGGCAACTCTCTATCATATTCACGTTTCACTTCACAACCGATATATAAAATATCTCCAAAACTTTCTTTTACTACTGCTTCTGTCATTGTAATTTTCATAATTATTTCCACCTTTTATTTTATTTTTTTGTATTTAAATTCGATCTGTTCTGCATCAATATCCATTAAAGATATTGAGAGATTGTTTTCTAGCGCTTCAAGAATTGGCTCAAACATTAATTGTCTGAATAACTCCCATTTATCAACATTCCACAACTGCGTGCGTACCCTTATTTGATATAAATAATCTGAATAGCTGAACACCTCCTTGTACTCCATATTCTCTACAAAATAGACAATGTCATATTTTATATAATTCATGATTTCTACATTCGACTTGTTTTGTAAATGCTCCCACCCCACGAATCATGCACCCTCTTTCTTATGAAACACCACTTTTCTTTTTTTAGAATAAAAGCTATACTTATTTAAAAAGGAGATTTTCTCATGCCATCAATTAATGACCTCACAGGATATTTCAAACAATACACTTTAAAATTAATTGTATTTCTTTATATCCTTATGCTGTGTACACATTTATTTAATCAAAGGATGAAAGCTTTTTTCTTATTTTTATTTGCTATTTTACCTAATTCCATTCAAGAATACTTCCTCAATATTTCTTTAACACCAAAAGAATTAAATGATTCATTTGAAGGGTTTTTATACATTTATATCACTAGTGTTATTTTAGGAATCATTCTTTTTTTACTTTCAAACTTTGACGCAATCTTTAAAATAGTTTTACCTGAATTTATTGATAATTTAGCTTCCTCTTTAGATAAAAAAGTTGCCAGCATTATTACAATTTTCCAAGGAATTGGTTCTATTTATATAGCATGCACATTTATTTCAGATAAACTATTTAATACAGCACTTTTCCCTATTCATTTTATAGAAAATAATAATTATATTTTACGCTTTTCAGTATTGATTCTATTTACAGTAAGTTTTGCTGTTCCGTTTCTCATTGAAATTAAACCGATAGAAAAAATAAAAGTAATATTTTCTAACAACGAACGAAGCCCATTTGTTGTTAAACAAATTAGCAATAAAGACCAACCTGTTCATATCAAAATAGAAGACATAGAATAAAGCCAATAAAAACAGTACTATCTATGATAATTCTTTTTTTTATAGAATATTTTTGATAGTTTGATTTCATCTTTAATGTTTTATATTCTAAAAAAGACAATATATAGAAATTATCTACAGTTACAGTTATAAAAATTAATAACAATATACCTTCAATTAAATTTTCCATGCTTACCTCTTTCATTTTGAATCTGATTATGCAAATGTATAGTATTTGAAATATCAGCAACTATAGCTATAACAATACCAATGAGTAAAAATATTGAAAAATTTGTCATTCATTTCAACACTCCTTAAACATAGAGGTATCTATTCGTAGATACCTCTATTTGACAATAAAAAATAAGCCTATCATCATTGATACGCTCTAATTATTGTTCTTTATTTTGTTTTTCTTTTGTTGGTCTACCGAAGAATACTAGCAAACCAAACATTACAACTAAACAACCAATACCAATCAACAATTGGTTTCCTTTTTCACCGGTACTTGGTAGTATTTGCGTTGGTTCTTTTGGTTCAACTGGCTTTTCAGGTTCAACAAGTTCTTTAGGTTCATCTTTAACCGTTGGTGTAATATCTTGTGTTTTTTCATTGCCATCAAAATTGTGTTCAGAATCTTTTTCATATTCTTTTTCAGATAGCTTGTTATACCCAATTTCTTTGAAATAGTAACGAGTACCCTTTTCATCTTGTTTATAGTCATACTCAGCAAGTACACGTTCCGTCATTTCTTTGTCCGTCACTGTATAATCAACTTTTTCAGATGTCCATACATCTTTTTCAGTTCCATCAGGATATACAACGACTAAAATTGTTTGATAAGCACGTGCAGTACCTTCTTCAATGTTTTTATGACTAATTTTTACATCATCATAAAACTTAACATCTTCACCCCATACAAAGGTGTTTTTCTCTCCATCTCCAAGGTGTGCCTTTGTTGAGATACCTACAACTGGCTTTTCAACTTTTTCAGCTTTATCTTTAAGCGTATATGTTCCTAAATCAACATTTTCGCCTTGCGATAATTCTAGCTGAGTGATCGTTTCTTCATTCAGTAAATTACCTGTTTTTTGGTCTTTTACTGTAAACATAAAACTATCTGTTTCTTTGTCGTATTTATGAGTAATCGAAATTGGGTCAATGTTTTTGTAGCCATCAACACCCTTAGTTTCAGTCAATACATAATCGTCTAGCGGTAAGTCTTTAAAGCTGAAATAGCCTTTTTTTCCGTCTACAGTCGCTGTTACATTTTTTAGTTCTTCGCCTGTACGTTGATTAGTTAAAGTAAATTCAACATCATTTTTCAACATTTCATTTGTGTCATTTTGAATTAACTTTTGACCATCCATATTCATGCGAATGACATCATCATCAGAAAGAGCATCTTTAACAACAACGGCTGTGAATTGGTCTTTATAAGTCAACTCAACAACATGTTTAGTTAAATCTAAAATGTAACCAGTAGGTGCAAGAGTTTCTTGCCAGTAATAACTGCCTAGCTCCAATTTGTCCATTGTTGCAGACATTTTTTCGCCTAAAGTAAATTCTTTAACAAGTGTCCCATCAGATTTAAACAAGCCATATTTAGCACCTAACATTGGATAAGTTGTGTTTAATGGTATATTAGATTCTGTTGTTTTGTCTTGTTTAGTTAACGTTGTTTTCCCTGTAGCACGCTGATTTTTAAATTCAACATTTACAGTTTTCCCACCTTGAATAACAATTTCTTTTGTATTGTTTTTATTCAACACATACGGCGCAGGCACAAAAGTTTCAGTTACTTTCACTTTTGTATTATGAAGAATTCCTTCTAGCATTGCTACACCATTTTTATCAGTTTTAATAGTTTCCGATTTCCCATCATACTCAAATAAAAATTCAGTATTTGGTACAACTTCTCCTGTACCCTCATCTAATTTTAAAACTTCTGCATTCCCTTTCAAATTAACTTTTACATCAATTTTACTAGCCGAAGGGTCACTCAACTTAAACGTGCCTAATGTTTGAGAGTTTTTCTTTTTAAAAACAATTGATGAACCTAATTCGTTATCAGGAATTTTTTGAATAATCACACGTTCATTCTCTGTAGCATTTTCATTTGGTGTAATAATTAAATTATTACCTTGAATTGAAACATCTAAACCAGCAGTTGGTTTAACTGTCTTGTAGCTTGACAATACATTGTTAGTATCTGTTAACGTTACAGATTTCCCTAAGTCTACTTCAACATTTTGCAAATGAAAACTTGGTTTAGAATTGAACCCAGCAACAGCATTTAAAATTTCAGATTTTCTTTCTTCATAATTTGGAACATTCGTTTGAGACCAATCAATTACTCCTCCTACATATTCCCAAATCATAAATTGCGTTACTGCATAGTTATGCTTTGTAGGATTAACATCATATCCAAAATGGACAATTCTTGATAAATCTTCACGCATTTCTGTAGGCATATCTTCAGGAGTATACCCATCTCCTTGTTGTACTAATACTTCGGGTTCTAGACAAAAACTATATTGACCATCCACTTTAATCATCAATAAATCTCCGAAAAGATACCCTCCATTTCTGTCCACCTTATAACGATACCCTGTACTTTCTGTTGCAGTTGCAGTAGCCGCAAACACTTCTTTTGCAGTACCTAGAAACACTAGCAACAGTGCAGATAACGTTAGGATTTTTTTAATTATTTTCATTTTTCCCCTTCCTTTCTTTTTTCTTATTTTATTTTTTTATCTGGCGCACGTGCCATATTCATATCTTTTCTCCCTCCTAAACAATAAAAAAGATAGCTACAAAATAGCTATCTTTTAAGCATTTCTATTCTAATAAAAACCAACCGTAAACGTAAATGAACCATCACTGTAATCTACTTGGGTTACCGTGAATGACATCCATGCCCAAGGACTATTATCATCAATTAACTGAGCGTTTCCCCAAGCTGTAGCTTGAGCCATTGTTGCAAACTCCATACCGCTGTTACCTAATGCGTTTAATCGTCTAGGCGGTTCTTGAACTGGTGGGGCTACTGGTGGTGCTACTTGTCCACCACCACTATTTCCTGTTGCTGGTGGGGTATAATTCCCTGTATTGCCTCCACCATTTGTAGTAGGCGCATTGTAACCGCTATTACCATTATTTGGTGAATTTGAATCTACATTTGTTTGTGGTGCACTAGCTACTTGTTGTGCTTGTTCTTGATTCACTTGCTCTTCTTGAGCAACTTGATCAGATTCAGCTTTTTCTTTTGCAAGGCGAGCCTCTTCCTCTTTCGCTTTTTCTTCATCAGCAATCAATTGAAATTGTCGCGCAATCTCTTTTCTTTCCTTTTTTCTCGCCTCAGGTTCAGCAACTACTACTTTTTCATTTTCGTTATCTTTTGTTTCCTTTTTATCAGTTGCTACTTTCTTCGTCTCTTCTTTTGCAATAACTTCTTTATTATCTTTAGTTGCAACACCTACAGCAATCAATACAACCAAAATTACCATTACAACACTTGAGCCAATAACTACCATCTTCTTATTTTCTAATACAAACTTTTTAATTTTATTCATTTTGTTTCTCCTCCTATGATGTATGTTTTCATTATAACCAATTTAATAAACGATTGCTATTCACTTATCAAAATATCGATTTTCATAAGCAAATCATTCATTTTTTTTAAACGTGTTTCTGTTGCACTAAATCTTTTTTCATATTTCCCCTTACATTGTTGAAGCATATCTTTCGTTTTCTCAATATCCTCTCCAACAATATTTTTTAAAAAAGCAAGTTGAAGAAAATCTAATTCAATTGTTAATTTTCCCACGTTAATCTTCCTCCTTCAAATATTCATATTGAATATGTAAAAAGCTACACCAAATCAATGGTATAGCTTAAAGTTAATATTTAATTCGCTAATATCTTTAATACGATTTCATGGCGCTTATCAGTCCAAAAGAACCTAGTAGCTGTACTTTACAGCAAGCAGACTTCTTTCAGTCGGTCAAATAACTTATTATTAGCAATTCATTTCTTTTTAGCGTAATAAATGAATAAAGAATACGCGATAGTATTTACTATCATATAGTAGGTGAGCTAAACCCACTTGCCTTTTAATTTCTTATAGGAGGATAGCCAAACTCCGTCTGAATCATTTGCAAATACTCGCTCTTTCTACTATAATTAAACTGTTGAGATTTAATTTGTGGTTGGAGCATTCATTTCCGAATGTTTCAGCTATTTTTTTGTCAAAGAACAATCAGACAGTTTCAAACTGCATACAATACCAAACGTTTTACATAATACCCTCATGTATTTTTATTAAAGTATTGATTTTCAAAACTTGTCTTAAATAAACACTTAACTTTTTAGGTGCTTATTTAAAGCAAGTTTTTTCTTGCTTTAATCAACAAGTTTTAACAATTCTTTTTTCTCTTGATAAACTTGTCCTTCGTTTTCATCAAACCACTTTAAGACTTCTTTTGTTTCATAATGATTTTTTATTCCCAACCATTCTTTTGGAAAATCTGCAAATTGTTTTAAATTCCATAATGTACTGGTTGAAATTGAAAACATTTCTCTAATTTCCTTATTAGTAATAACAAGTGGTCTTTGTTTTTCTTCTACTAGCTTTTCTAGTGTTTGTTTTAACATTTCAAAACCAGCTTCTTCTATTACTGGAGTTAGCATTTCTTTAATCACTGGTTTCATTAATTCTAATGTTTGATTTTCTATTTCCAACGCCTCCTTACTACCTTATGTAGTTAATATACACTACAAAAAGTAGTAAGTCAATAATTTTTACTACTTTTTTTTGTTTTTTTACATTTTCTCTACATTTTGTTGTATTATGAATGAAAATAGAAACAAAAAAAGGGTTGAAACGATCATGCTAGCTGATAAATTAAAAGAATTAAGAAATAAAAAAAATCTCACTCAAAAAGAACTCGCTCAACTTTTGAATGTTTCTCAACAAACTATAGGAAGCTGGGAAGTAGGCAGAGCAGAACCAAACAATGAAACACTTATCCTTCTATCTGAAATATTTAATGTATCTACAGACTATTTACTCGGAAAAAAGAATGACAAACAATATTGGGAACTTACTGAAAAGGAAGAAAAAGATGTTGGTAAACAAATTGACAAAATTCTTGATGGAATGGAAAATGATACAGACATAAATTTTTATGGAGAGCCAATGTCTCACGAAGACAGAGAACTTTTAGCTAATGCTCTTGAAATTGGTCTACGATTAAGTAAAGAAAAAGCTAAGAAAAAATTTACTAGAAAGGATTATCGCGATTAATAATCCTTTTCTTTTAAACAAAAAAGAACTAACGTTCTATAAAAGTATATACAAGGAGATGAAACATTGAGTTTCGTTGATAAACAACTAACTAGAATTGTAAAGAAAACAAAAACCTCAAGCCCATTAAGTATATGTAAAAAACTAGATATTCCAATTATTTACTTAGATTTAGGAAATATTTTAGGAATGAAAAGTACTAACAAGAGAATTAATGTTATTTATGTAAATATTAATACTGATGAAAATAAACAACAATTTATTATCGCTCATGAGTTGGCTCACATCTTACTTCATAAAGGAATTGATACACCTTTCATGAAGAGAGTCTCTTCAAATTCCTTTATTCCAAAAATTGAGCGTGAAGCAAATGAATTTGCAATAAAACTGCTAACATCCAATTATTCATATTATGAAAATTGCACTATATTCCAAGTCATGGATGATTTAGGCATTCCACATGACTTACATTACTTATTTAACTTTTGACCTATTTTTGACCTAAAAATTCAAAAAACACTGCACGAATAAGAACTAACGTTCTATCCAGAAACATAAAAAAAGCCATATCTTTATGGCTTTATACATAGTTAAAAGTATTTAAACAAGGTCGTTCCAATCCTCTCGGGATATGCAATTGTATTAAAATCATATTATTATAACGCGTTAACAGTGTATTTTGCAAGGGGTAAATGACAGAAGATTTCTTTTT
>NZ_FOHA01000015.1:0-10093 GCF_900111355.1 Isobaculum melis | reverse complement strand
AAAAGCCATATCTTTATGGCTTTATACATAGTTAAAAGTATTTAAACAAGGTCGTTCCAATCCTCTCGGGATATGCAATTGTATTAAAATCATATCATTATAACGCGATAGCCATGTACTTTGCAAGGGGTAAATGATGGAAAATTTCTTTTTAACCTAATTTTGACCTATTTCTTTCATATGTGCATCAAGTTTCAAAAGTGTATCTTTCTTGGTGTAATCAGTCACATGTAAATAAATCGTTTCCGTTATCTTACTGCTACTGTGTCCCATCATTTCCTTGATTGCTTCCAATGATACGCCTGCTTCTGCTGACATGCTTACTGCAGTATGCCTGAATAATCTTGATGTTACATGGTTTTTATTGAGGTTTGCACCACTACTTCTTCTACCATTTTGGAAACAATAATATTAAACTCTTCAAATAAAAATATTTAAATATCTTTAACGATAATATTTCACATTAACTTTCTTGTTTGATTTAAAATTATTAGTATTTCATTCTTGAACTTACTTCCAAATATGTCTATATTTTCAGTCAATATTTCTAAAAACTGTCCTTGATACATTTCTCCTGCTAAGGGGTTCCTCATAACCACTATAAAAGTATTCTTTATAGCTAGTTCCTTTAATAAATCCTGTCTCACTAAAAAATATAACTCAGATTCAGTCAAATCTTCTTCTTTCTTATTCAAAATCTCTTTATATATTTTTTTTATTAACATTATTTTATGCCTCTACTGAAAAGTTATTTCTACTGTATCTACAAATAATAAATAACATATTTTAAATCAAAAATTATATTTTATAACATGCCACAATTCCTTGATTGTTTTCCCATCTATTTTAGCCTTTTCCAAAAGTTCATCTGAATTTGCAAAAGATTGAGTTGTTCCATCTATAACTTTAGTCAAATAATTTCCTTCTTTATTTTTACTTATCCAATATTCTTCATTATTATAATAAAAATTGTATTCTTCTCCATAAGCTAATGTTTTTACTAACTCTTCGTACGTCATTTTATTTCATCCGTATGACTCCAATAAGCAGTATATATATGTCATACGCTTCTCATATTCTATTTCTTTAAGTATTCTATTTCTTCCTCAGTCCATTTTTCATCAATCAGTTCTTTTATTTCATCCGATAAATGCATTATTTCTTTCCACTCTTCACTTTTCCTTATTGAACTAGCATCCCAAACCTTTAATGAATCAACTAATAAATATTTTTTTTGTAACATTTTACTTTTCTTTACAATTTCATCATCAATAATACCACCATCTTCAAGCCTATTTAATGTAAAATCACTAAAAAAAGCAGGCGCACCTGTTGCAAATTCTTCAAGTAAATAATGTTCAAGTACCTCATCAGATAACTTTAAATTCTTACTGCTAGATTTCAATAAAGTATCTAGAAAGAAATCTAACGATTGTCCTATAGTTATTGCCATCATTTTTATATCGTCTCCTTTCAGTCAAGCCATATTATAGTTGCTTTATCATCACTTGTTGGATTATATCCATCTTTTTGTTTAACAATTTTCACTCTACCATTAACCCCATTAGAAAATCCATAATAAGTTCCATCATGAACACCTCCTCCACCATGGTAAAATATACTTCCTTCTGAACTCGTAAACTTCCAACCAGTTCCCTTGCTACCATATACACCTTCAATCCATCCATCACCTAAAATTGAACGAATCTCTTCTTTTGTACTTCCATATAAGCGTTCAGGATTTATAATAATATCCTCAAAAGAGGTTGGCTTCCAGCGGACATTCTCAGCTCCATATTTTTCTTGAAAATACTTATTCCATTGTTCCCCAATAACGGGTTGCTGTGCTTCCCAATTAAAATTTACGTCATTAGATTTATCAATCTTACTATTTTTACTTATATTATTCATCTTATTAATATTCCTAATAGCTGAAGCGAGCGTACCTAAACTCCACAACGCATCATAGACACCACTTTCTTTAATTCCATCCATAAAATCTTGTCCATGAGCTAAAGATGATAACCAACCACCATATTGATTTCCAGAAAAATAGTCTGTCCCATTTCTTTTCCACGCTTCATTTACTCTATCTGCCCATTCTTTTGGTGTGATTTCTAGTATATGATAGTCTTTTTCGCTTAATCCATCACCTACTTTATCAAGATAAGCTTGTAAATCTGGATCAATAATACCTAGTCCATTTTTTTCTATTGCCCATGTCACTTTTCCAGTCATCGGGTCTACACATTTAATAATTGTATATTCTTTTAGACGTTCTGCTTCTTCTCCACCAGCTTTATCACGCTCATCAAATTCTTTATTTTTCTTTTGAATAAATTCTTGCCAATGTTTACTTAAGCCAGAAATATCATACCCTGTATGAATGTCCGAAAAGCCAACCTTATTTGTGAGCTCTCTCAAGCCACTTTGAATATTATAAGAAATTGATTCTATTTCACTAAAGAAGATTCGATGACTTTCTTCAAAAGCCAGATACTTCTCTAATAGTTCTTTTTCTTCATACATACTAAAAACTGAATCATTTAGCTGCGCTAGCTTAGGTGTTAGCTCAGACTCACTAACCGCACTCATCCGCTGTTTTAAGCCCTCAACCTCTCTATTATAGTGATCGATTTTATCCTCTAATTCCATTAATCCTTTCGAATCCAATCGCCCACCAGTATGATCTACATCCTCATAAAAATGCCGGATATAGGCCTCCAACTTCTCTATTAACAAATCCAATGTATGACTGGTAGTTTGAATCAACGGGATGTATCCAACTTCATAATAACGCTTTGCGCTTTCCACCGCATGACCTTTTAATTGTTGCTCCGCTAAAAATTCATTTAAATACGTTTTTAATTGCGCTAATTCTGTTACTTGGCTATCTCTCATCCTTGAAGAAACTGCTAGCAAGGCCTCTAACTCACCGATGTCGATTCTACTCATGTTCTCACGTCCCGTTTTAGTTGTTCTAAAGTTGCTTCTGTTTGTATGCGCTTATATAATAAATCTTTTTTTCGTTCATCTAATTGATCTTGCTTTTGCACCATGTCCTGTTGAAATGCTCGCTGTTGTTCAAAGGCTTGCTCCTCTGTTTCATACAAACAGCTTCTGCCTTGATGACTTTGCCAGCTTTCCTCTAGTATGGACAACAATTCCTTTTCTTGTCTCTGTAAATGAATGAAGTCGTCCTCTAATTCCTCTAACTGATTTCGTTGCTTGATTAAAAATAATTCATCTTCTTCAATTTGAGCTAATTGCTTTCGTTTTTCTATGATGTCCTCCATACTTTTCTTACTCATGAAGACAGCATGCCTTGGCTAATTTTTTCTTTCACCTGCTTGTCAGCTTCTTCAAACAACTCACCCATTTGAATTAACCTATCCCCGTCTTGTTGCAAAGCAGGTCCATATAAATCCATTACATTTGAAATCGCTTCTAATGCTCGCACTAAGCTAGACATAGATTGTCCATTACAATAAGGTGCACTTGTTTCCGAAAATGGAAGGAAAGTAAAATTGCTCCCTGCTGTTTTTAAACGATTGCCATAGCGATTGATTTTATC
Organism: Isobaculum melis; assembly: GCF_900111355.1. Classification (GTDB taxonomy): domain Bacteria; phylum Bacillota; class Bacilli; order Lactobacillales; family Carnobacteriaceae; genus Isobaculum; species Isobaculum melis. Next base: position 6,519 of record NZ_FOHA01000015.1, on the reverse strand, counting down.
TTGTGATAATAATACTTCTGTCATAGAAACGCTCCCTCTCTGGTGTATTTTTGGCTATACATTTGGTAATTTAGATTTCCTATATAACTGCCTACTTAATTTTTAATAAGCAATTTTACACTTTTTTGTTGAAATCTTTTATGGGCTCAATATTTTGTTACTAAAAAAAACGACTCATTACATAGACTCTCTTTTTAAACGATGCTATTTTCCGCCCAAATAAACTTCTTTTTCTTTTAATAATCCATTATACAAGTTAACATCATCCATCATTTGGCATAATAACAAAGCTTTTTCTATATCTTCTATGCCTTTCTCATCTCCAGTCATTACACGACAAATTCCTTTTCTAGAAAGAGCTACTATATAATATAAACTATTGTATTCTTTTTTTGACTCTGTTAGGACTTCATCTAAATAAGCTAAAGTTTTGGAAGATACCTTATTACTTTTGATCATAATCAGTGTTAAATTAATTTTTAATTTCATTTCCTGCATGTTATTTTCTAAATAATCATCATACTTTCTTAAAGATTTGATTGCTTTATTGACAATATCAATCGCCACAGAAACTGGAAATAAAAACAAAATATAACTAATTAAATGAATATCAAATAAGCTCCACACTTCTATTTTAGAAATCCGTTTCCAAATGGGCTCTACTAATTTGCTCGCCTTTTGATACTCATTGTTTGAGACTTTCATCATGGCCATAATAATCGCTTTAATTTCGATTAAAGAAGTATTTCTATGTACGGCTAGCATGTCATCACATTCTTTTAATAGATCATGCAGTACCTCTTGATCCGAGTTGGAAGCCATTGAAAAAAATTTCTTTTTAAACTTTTCGAAGTCGCTTAAGTGGTAGTGATCATTTATATAGAAAAATTCTTCAAAAGAAATATTCAATTGCTGTAGCATAACCCTAAATTTATCAATACTAGGGGTTACATCATCATTTTCAATTTTAGCAATCAATGAACGGGATATTTGATTATTCGTAATATCCGTTTGCGACATTTTTCTTTCCATTCTCATTTTTCTTAAGCTCATCCCATATCTAGCGTTCATAAAAACCCTCCTTTTCCAATATAAATACGCTGCACTTCTTTAAATTATGCTATAATGACCTTACAATCTTAAACGAAAGGAGAGAATGACTTTGGATATCCTCGAATTTATCATTAAGACGTTTGACATTTGGATTACAAAATAAAACAACTGTCATTTCTTCTAAAAAATTTAATTGCATTTTAATAAGAGTATACAATATATTCTGAAAAAAATGTCAAAATGTGTAATATACTCACATTTTAAGGGGATGAGACAAAACTCAAAAGTTTTATCTCGTCCCCTTAATTGCTTCTAAAAAGACATAAGTTGCCTCCATAAACGGTGGCCAAAAGGCAGGTTCTTCGGCAATTGCCAAAAATCACTGCAAACGTAAGTGAGCAGATGATGATTGGTACCTATTTGGTTCACAAAACATTGAATAAGGAACAAAGTCGAACGCTGTTCGATTTGTATCATGTCTCTAAGGATTAAAATCCTAAGAGGCATGACAATTGTTCGTCTTTTGCTCCAATTGCTCGAACCTAAGCGCCTTTTGTCTCAGCCTCCTTTTTATTACCATAAAAAACTCAAACTTTGTCTATCTGCTGCTTCTCTCTATCATTTTCTTGACGAAATCGGATAACTTCTCTATGATAAAAGCATATCTTCTATGTAGAAAGGATGAGATACAGTGAAGAAGCCATTAATTTTACTGGTTCGTTTCTATCAAAAATTCATTTCACCCTTATTTCCACCAAGCTGCAGGTATCAACCTACTTGCTCTGAATATATGATTGTTTCCATTCAACGATTTGGTGCGATTAAAGGAACCGGTATGGGTATTTGGCGTATCCTACGTTGTAATCCTTTTGTCAAAGGTGGGCATGATCCTGTTCCTGAAAAAAAAGAGCATAAGCATCATTGTCATAAATCACATTAAAAAGTCTAACTAATTCTCTGTTATGAAAATTAATTAGACTTTTTTTGTTTAAAATTTATCAGAATTAAAGATTGCTTCTTCTAGCTGACTTAGTGCTTTATCCATGACTTTATAGGCTGCACTGGCTTCAGTGTGCTGGCTGACACTAATACTGCTATAAAGTGTTGCTTCATCTGCTTTGATAATACCACTTGTTTTGGCAACAGCAAAATCACCATTGCTTCCTGTATACCATCCAATCGGTGCTGCATAATAACCACGGCTTTCTTCTTCTAAGCCTCTTAAAATACCAACTGCATCAATCTTTGGTAAGCCACCATATCTTGGTAATGGGTGTAGTGCTGAAACTAAGTGTAATAGTGAAGCATCTTTCTTTAAATCACCATAAAAACGAGTATGGGTTTCTTCCATAGCAATAGAAGGCTCGTCTGTAAATCTAGCCAATACATCAGATAGCCAATCTAACTGTTCTTGTTGCATTCTAGCGCGTTCTTCATCAGTTGTGATCGTTGCCTGTAAAGAGGCGTGCATCCCGTCATACGCAATAGAAACACAGTTTTCTGACTCTTTAACCAAGGATTGGTTAGAGTGTCCTAAAAAAGTTCCTTTTTTATGTGAAATCGCAAAAACATAGCCTGTCTCATGTTGCCATAAAAGCTGCTGTAAAACAGCTGATACATCTACATCATGATTGAAATAATAATGACGATTGCGAGCCAAAGATAGCTGATTTACTTTTTCCTGTTTAATTAATGCTTGAATAGCTGTAATCTTGTCTTTTAACGTAGAGTAGGACATATCTGTTGTTTCTTTTAGCTCAAATGTATCTTCCTTCAATTCAAGTTCAGAAATACGCATTAATTCACGACGATATTGCTGCCATTTTAACTCAGTTTGGAACATACCTAATTTTTTCATATCTTTGTATAAACGGTTCGTTACTAAATATGTTTTTTCTTTATTTTGTGCCACATAGCAATTAGGAATAAAATCAATTTCCGCGGGCCAATCATAAAACAAATCACCTTTAGTCGGTTCATTAAATGCATCAAACATTTGGGCATGAATACGAATTGCACCAATATAATCCGGGAAAACTAAAGCCTCAGCATCCAATTCTTCCTTCATACTTTCATCCCATAATTGTTTTTTGACACATGTACCATTTTCATAGACCATTGCATCAAAATAGCTTCTATCTGTTTGCTCAGCTACCTTTTTTTCAATTAATTGAACATAGTGTGGTTGACTCATACGGTGATGTTCATAAAATTTCAAATCACCAAATCCAACCATTTGAAAAGCATCTGCTTCATCTCTCCAGAAAAATAAATTTTCTTTTCCAGCCCATTTTTGATGTACAGCAATTAAATCTAATGGACCTATTTCTTCAACAACAGTGTGTAACAACGGTACTTTTGAGCCTTTTTTATCTTTATTAAATAATTTCATAAAATTCCCCCATCAAATCTGAGTTTACTTTCTGTTATCATTATAGCAAATTTAGTAAGATAAATACATTAGGCAATATTTGTGTTAGTATAAGAATAGAAATCTTAAGGAGTGTTTCGATGTTCGATTTTTTAAAATTAAATAAGCAATCATCTTTATATACAGTCTTTTCTACTCTTCTACCTATTTTTTTAGGGACTGTGTTGGCCACTAAATATAATGGCATCCAATTTGGCCATATGTTCCTTTTGGCTTGCTTCTATCTTATTTCAGAAATCGCGATACAGGCTTTTGAGCATTATCAAAAAAATAAGGCAAATGATGCTGCTAGAGATCAAAAAACAAATCGGATTTTAATCAGACTATTTGTTATTTTCTATCTTTTTGCAGCGCTCTTAGCTTTTCTTATTGGTAGTATGACACATATGTTAATTACCTTTTTATTGGTTATGTTCTTACTTGTAGGTTGGCTTTTAAATAGTGAGGTGATTCCTTTAAAACAAACCTTTTATTCTGAATTGCTGACACTGGTATTTTCGGGTATTTTGCCAACACTTATTGCTTTTTATGTACAAATTCAATTTATTAGTGCGACAGTCGTTCAACTAGCGGTCTTTCCTGCCTTATTCATTTTATTATTTTCTTTGTTAAAAAATAGATTTGAAGTCAATGGTAAATTTAATGCACTGTATTTATTATTCTTTACGCCTTATCTTTATCAAATAGGCTTAATTAGTCAAGATAAGCTTTCTATTTGGAGTTTATTCACTTTTATTAGCTTATTATATGTATTACGCTGCATATCCTTTTTGACTTATAGAAAAGATCAGAAAACTGCATTGTTGTCATTTCAAACTGCTTATTCATTATTTATCCTATTTTTGATTTTACCCTTCATCATTAAATAGCTAAACATAACAAAAAAAGACATTCATATGATTATGAATGTCTTTTTTAATGATGACCCGTACGGGAATCGAACCCGTGATACCGCCGTGAAAGGGCGGTGTCTTAACCGCTTGACCAACGGGCCGTTTAATAAATTTACTGATTGAGGTATTGCTAAAAAATACGGAGAAGGAGGGATTTGAACCCTCGCGCCGCGTTAACGACCTACACCCTTAGCAGGGGCGCCTCTTCAGCCACTTGAGTACTTCCCCATAACCAATAAATTGGAAATATTAAATTAAATGGGCCTAAATGGACTCGAACCATCGACCTCACGCTTATCAGGCGTGCGCTCTAACCAGCTGAGCTATAGGCCCATAAAAAAAAGCGGGTGACGAGAATCGAACTCGCGACAACAGCTTGGAAGGCTGTGGTTTTACCACTAAACTACACCCGCAAAATAAAATATTTATAAATGGCGCGGGACAGAATCGAACTGCCGACACATGGAGCTTCAATCCATTGCTCTACCAACTGAGCTACCGAGCCAACATATAAAATGAAAACGGTCTGGACGGGACTCGAACCCGCGACCTCCTGCGTGACAGGCAGGCATTCTAACCAGCTGAACTACCAAACCAAATTTCGTTTCTATCATCATACGTCACTAAGCTTTTTTCAAAAGCAATTGCGGGGGCAGGATTTGAACCTACGACCTTCGGGTTATGAGCCCGACGAGCTACCTGACTGCTCCACCCCGCGATAATATTATAGTATCTATTCACTATATAAATTGTCCTTTAACTAAAATGGACTATTTACGAATTCAATGAGAACAACTTCTCTCACTTCGTTCGTCAAATGCTGTTCATCATCTGCTCTGGCAAGCCAATCGCAGTAAATTCAGCAAAGGAGGATAAGGGATTCGAACCCTTGCACGGTTTTACCCGCCTGACGGTTTTCAAGACCGTTCCCTTAAGCCGGACTTGGGTAATCCTCCGTAATTAACAACTATTAAATTATACAACATTTGATGCATTCTTACAAGAACTTTTTTTCAAAAGTGGACCTTGTAGGACTCGAACCTACGACCGGACGGTTATGAGCCGTCTGCTCTAACCAACTGAGCTAAAGGTCCAAGCTCTAAAATAGCGGCGAAGGGGATCGAACCCCCGACCTCCCGGGTATGAACCGGACGCTCTAGCCAGCTGAGCTACACCGCCAATATAAGAAATGGAGCCTAGCGGGATCGAACCGCTGACCTCCTGCGTGCAAAGCAGGCGCTCTCCCAGCTGAGCTAAGGCCCCATTAAACTTAATCGGGAAGACAGGATTCGAACCTGCGACCCCTTGGTCCCAAACCAAGTGCTCTACCAAGCTGAGCTACTTCCCGTGGACATAAAATGCTGGATTTTCTTAAAAAAGAAATGCACCCAAGAGGAGTCGAACCTCTAACCGCTTGATTCGTAGTCAAGTACTCTATCCAGTTGAGCTATGGGTGCGTTATGCTTATTAAGTTGATAATAATCAAATAATAAGAATCAAAGTCAGATGTTCCACCTGCTTCGTACTTTTCAACATCTACTCTGTCAATTTTCAATTGCCAATCATAGTGTTTTAAAGCAATAGTGCCGAGGGCCGGAATCGAACCGGCACGGTGGTCACCCACCGCAGGATTTTAAGTCCTGTGCGTCTGCCAGTTCCGCCACCCCGGCTAAAAGGTGCTTGAATTTGTTTCCAAATCCTGGCATAATTTCTTTCTTTTTAAGAAAAGCGGAAGACGAGGTTCGAACTCGCGACCCCCACCTTGGCAAGGTGATGTTCTACCACTGAACTACTTCCGCAAAATAATATTTTTCTAACAAAATAAATGGTGCCGGCTAAAGGAGTCGAACCCTCGACCTACTGATTACAAATCAGTTGCTCTACCAACTGAGCTAAGCCGGCAATATAAATGGTGCGGGTGAAGGGACTCGAACCCCCACGTCTCTCAACGCTAGATCCTAAATCTAGTGCGTCTGCCAATTCCGCCACACCCGCATTACACATAAGTGGCTATTTTATTCTAAATAATAGTTATTCAATCATAACTATGAGCCGTGCAGGGTTCGAACCTGCGACCCTCTGATTAAAAGTCAGATGCTCTACCAACTGAGCTAACGGCTCATGGTGGAGGTTAACGGGATC
>NZ_FOHA01000013.1 GCF_900111355.1 Isobaculum melis | reverse complement strand
CACGTGTTACTCACCCGTCCGCCACTCCTCTTTTCAATTGAATGCAAGCATTCGGGAGAAAAGAAGCGTTCGACTTGCATGTATTAGGCACGCCGCCAGCGTTCGTCCTGAGCCAGGATCAAACTCTCATAAAAGTATCGTTCAAACCCGAAGGTTTAAAGTCATTTTTATAATGTGCTTGTAGCTCATTATTTTTTTGAATTGCTAGCGAATTTTATTCACTAATGTTGTTTGTTTTAACCTTGTTAAAACAACCTACACATTTGGTTCGTCTTACTTTGTTCAGTTTTCAAAGGTCTAATTCGTTGCCGTTTCGACAACTTCTAAATAGTATCACACGAGACGATTCATGTCAACAACTTTTTTGAATATTTATTCATTAAAAATGTTTAATTATACGAAAAGTTATTTATTTGAACATCTAGAGGCGACTTGAAAATCTTATCATAAATAAGATTTACTTGTCAATACTTTTTCTTAGTGCTCCAAGTAATCTTGTGTCACTGGAACGATATCTAATATATCAAGTTTCTCAAGTTTGGTCAACTGTTTCTCATCATTTTTCTTACTTTTTTTCAACTTGCGAACGATATGGGTAGACGCAACGAATTCGTTCGCTTTTAAATCACTATTTAGACACCATTCACCTGTAGTTCACAATAGAACGTTCGATAATTTTTTCCGCATATTTTTATGCATACCACTCATATAAGTTGAAATCAGCCACCTGCTCTCCTGCATCATGTTCTTTCAGACAACCAACAAGCTGAAATTCGTTTATTTGATACAACTGATTCAAATGTATATTTTCAGCAAGACAATCTAAACGTAAAACTTCTTTATCTTGAGAACGAGTATAAACTTTAGCCCAACTAAGCATCTTTTCTGAAAGATGTTGTCCAGCAAACTTTCGATCAATTGCTAAACGATGTAAATAGAAAGCACTAGGCTCATTTATTTCTTGCCATAATATTTGATCCCACTGGCTTTTTTTGGACCATAAAATAAACATACCTGCTGGCACTTGATTCACACGACAAATAAAAACTTCTCCCCTTGCAATGGCTTCTGATGTATGGTGATTGTCCTTTCCTTCTAAAAAACCATTCCATTGCTTTGAGCCAATTGATTTTAACCAGGATGCCGCTTGAAAGAGTAGCTCGTGAATGGCTACTTGATCCTGTAATGTTGCTTGTGCTATTTGGATTTGTTTGTTCATCATATTTAGCTCCTCTTTATTTCGGTAAAATTATTTCATACTATATTATAGAAGTAATGTTTATTTTTTGCTAAAAACTGCCCTCAAAATGATGTGAAGCATCAATTTGAGAGCAGTTGATTTTATAGACGACTATTTAATTCTTTTGCTAAGTCTTCAAATCCTGGTTTACCTAGTAAAGCAAACATATTTTTCTTATAGGCTTCTACTCCTGGTTGATCAAACGGATTCACACCATTTAAGTAACCTGAAATTCCTACAGCAATTTCGAAGAAATACATCAAGTAACCTAATGTATAAGCATCCGTTTGAGGAATGGTTACAACTAGATTAGGCACATCCCCATCTGTATGAGCCAACATTGTTCCTTGGAAAGCCTTTGTATTAACAAAATCAATTGATTTACCTTCTAAATAACCTAAACCATCCAAATCTTTTTCTGCAGTTGGAATGGTTAATTCATGACGCGCTTTATCTACTTTAATAATCGTTTCAAAGATATCACGACGCCCTTCTTGAATATATTGACCTAATGAATGTAAGTCAGTAGAGAAGTTGGCACTTGATGGATAGATTCCTTTTTGATCTTTTCCTTCTGATTCGCCGAATAATTGTTTCCACCATTCTGAAAAATATTGTAATGATGGTTCATAGTTAATTAATAACTCTGTTGTTTTGCCTTTACGGTAAAGAGCATTACGAACAGCCGCATATTGATAGGCTTCATTTTCTTCCAATTTATCACTACGGTATGCATCGCTTGCATCTGCTGCTCCTTGCATTAATGCATCAATGTCTGCACCACTTGCTGCAATTGGTAATAAACCTACTGCTGTTAAGACTGAGAAACGTCCACCAACATCATCAGGAATCACAAATGTTTCATAACCTTCTGCATCTGCTTCATTTTTTAATGCGCCACGCGCTTTATCTGTTGTTGCATAAATACGTTTTTTAGCTGCTTCAGCACCATATTTTTTCACCAATAGTTCTTTAAAGACACGGAAAGCAATTGCTGGTTCAGTTGTTGTACCAGATTTAGAGATGATGTTAACAGAGAAATCACGTTCGCCAATCACATCAATTAAATCATGTAAATAACTTGAACTAATGCTGTTTCCTGCGAAGAAAATTTGTGGTGCTTGATGATCCACTAAATTATAGAATGAGTGGTTAAGGAAATCTAATGCTGCTTTCGCACCTAGATATGAACCACCAATTCCAATAACAATTAGGACTTCAGAATCGCTTTGGATTTTTTGAGCTGCTGTTTTAATGCGAGCAAATTCTGCTTTATCATAATTTTTTGGTAAATCAATCCAACCAAGAAAATCATTTCCTGCTCCTGTACCATTTCGTAACATACTATCTGCTGCTGTGACTTGACTTTGCAAGTAAGCTACTTCATGTGGTTGCATAAATTTTTCGATTTTTGAATAATCAAATTGAATATGTGCCATTAAAAACCCTCCGATAAATAGTTAGATTGTCTAACTGATTAATTTTTTTCTTCACTCTCTACTTTAGTAGTTTTAACGCCAAAACGCAAGTAAAAAAGAGAGGTTTCCCTCTCGATTGGTCTACCTATTATTGATTTTGTGCTTTTTCAAATCTTGGGACGCCTGAAATCTCCCATTTTTGCATGGCTGCTTGTAAGGTTGTCGTTTTTTCCCATGACAAATCTTTGGCATCTGTCTTCAACACTTCTGAAAGTGTTGCAGCTGGGTGGATGAGTTCAAATACAAACAATGGAATTTTATGTCCATCGACAACTGCATTCGTTAATTCAAAAAGTTTTAATGCATTCATATCAATATGCATCTTCATTTTAAAATGTTCCAGAATACTGGCTAAACCTGTTCGCTCTTCTTCAATCTCAGTTGTAACAAAAGTATACGTTTCTTCATTTTTAGCGACTAAAAAAACAGAATGATTCTCTGAATTTTGGGCAATAATTGTCCCAGCAACCCATTGTTTTTCTGACATTTTCCACACTCACCTTTACGTAAAATCAAAAAATACAATTGCATCATACCACATTATGAGGCAGAAGAAATCACATTTTTAAATGTAAACGTTTTAGTGTTTAATTTTCTCTATTTGACTCATCAATTTGTGCTTCTTTGACCCATGTAGGCATCATTTGATGGATAGAAGAGAAACCAATTTTTGGCGCTTTTTTACGCTTAAATTTTTTCTTTTTAGGAACTTCATGATAGGGAACTTGCTTCTCTAATGTGCGGATGGATAAGCTGATTTTTTTTGTATATTCATCGATATCAATAATTTGAACGGTGATTTCATCCCCTACTTTTAGCAGCTCATTTAAATCTTTTACAAAACCATGCGTACATTCTGAAATATGGATAAGTCCTTGAACCTCTTTATCTAAAGAAACAAATGCGCCATATGGTTGGACACCTGTTACAATTCCCTTTTGAATCATGCCTATTTTATACACGGTGCTTTCCTCCTTATCATTACTGGTCAAAACATCGTTTACATTATACCACTCTAGCTTAAACTTTGCGATGTTCTTTTCTTCCTTTTGTTCTACGCGCTTTTCATCTATAATGAGGGTAATCAAATCAAGAAGGGGGAATTTAGTTCATGTACAACTTTGATCAAATCATTCTTAGAAAAGGCACCAACAGCAAAAAATGGGATTCCATTGATGAAACTTATCATGAGGCTGGTTTATTACCAATGTGGGTTGCTGATATGGATTTTGCTACACCAGACTTTATTAGGGAGGCTATTGCAGCAGCTCTTGACCATAAAGTACTAGGATATACGATGGCACCAGAGAGTTTATATGAAGCCATTATTCAATGGGAGGCCACTCAACATCAGATTCAACTAAAGAAAGAGCATATTTTATTTTCTCCTGGTGTTGTGCCAAGTATTGCATTAGCTATTGAAACACTCACTCAAGTTGAAGAGGCCGTGATGATTCATGACCCTGTCTACACACCTTTTCGTGAAATGGTTGAACAAAACAATCGGAAAGTCATTACTTCTACTTTAACAATTGAAAATGGGCAATTTGTCATGGATTTTAAGGATATTGAAAAAAAATTTAGCACTGAAAAGGTTCGTTTGTTTATCTTAAGTAATCCGCAAAATCCTGGAGGACGTGTTTGGTCAAGAGGTGAGCTAAATACATTACTTTCTTTATGTAAAAAATATCAAGTTTATTGTCTGAGTGATGAAATTCATAGTGATTTAATTTTTGCTCCTCATCAATTTACCTCTGCTTTTGCGATTGATGAAGCCTTTGATGATTTACTCATTGTGTTAAATGCTGCAACAAAAACATTTAATATGGCTGGTGTGAAGCATTCGATGATTTATGTAAAAGATTCAGTGCTACGTGCTAAACTAATGGCTGCACAGGCTAAGTCTGAGCAAGGTACGATTAATACTTTTGGCTATGCTGCAACGGAAGCTGCTTATCGTTATGGCAAAGATTGGTTGAAGGAATTAATTGGGTATATTCAAGAAAATCAGCGCTTATTTATGGACTTTTTTGCAAAAGAACTCCCTCATATTTCTGTTATAAAACCTGAGGGAACGTATCTGATTTGGATTGATTGCCGGTCATTAGGTTTATCTGACCAAACGCTCAAGGAACGATTGATTCATCAAGGAAAAATCGTCTTATCACCTGGAATTGATTATGGTTTAAATGGTTCTGGCTGGATGCGTGTCAATTTAGGTTGTCCAAAGGAAATTCTAGAGGATGGTTTGCAACGCTTAAAATTAGCATTGGCAAAATAATCAACAAAGAAAGACTCTTTTCTCTATTGTTACAAGTAGAGAGAAGAGTCTTTTTTATTGAATCAGTAGCTCATTCTTTTTTAGTGTCTGCCAATCAACACTTTTATTGTCTTTACTTTTTCAAATGATAAATTAGCAATTAGGAAGCCGACTGAAATCGCGACTGCAATACCAATCACTTGCATCAAGAAACCAATACCTAAATTACTTTCTCCAACTGCAAAATAACGAATCATTTGATACGCAGTTCCCCCTGGAACAACTGTTACTAAGCTAGGAATACTAAACATGGTGCTCGGTACGCGTTTGATTTTAGCTAAAATCAAGCTTCCTAAACGAATCATCATGGCACTAATAAAATAGCTAATAAAGATATTGACGCCAAAGTTGATTAATAGGTAATAAACCAGCCAAGAGAGGGTTCCAATTGCGCCACACCACTGTAATAGGGTTCTAGGAACGTTGGTTAGCACACCAAAAGCAACAACACCGATAAAGCTAAATAGGGCTTGTAAGATTATTTCCAAAGAGTTCCCTTCTTTCTATAATAGTAGTTTTAATGCAATCGCAACACCCACACCAATTGAGCCTGCTGTAAGTAAAGCCTGTAAACCTGAGGTCATACTGCTAATGGTATGTCCACTAATGCCATCTAAAAAAGCATTGGTAATTTTAACGCCTGGAACTAGTGGCATCACGCTGCCAATAATAATCATATTCATATCCGTTCCTAAATGCAGTTTAACAAATAATCCTGCAAGGAGCGCAATCACAAAAGCAACTAGTCCATTATTTAGAAAATCAACTTCTGTTCTTTTGTTGAGGAAATAGTAAAGCATATAGCCCATTCCTCCAACTACAAATGTTGCAAAAAAGTCTCTGAATTCGCCACCAAAAATATACATTAAGGAGGCACTCACTAGTGAAGCAGCTAAGGTTTTCAACCAAAAATTAAAATCTTTAATATCTTCATCAATTTGTTGAAGTAGCTGGTAAAATGCTGAAATGGTAATCGTTCCCTCACCAAATTTTCTTGATAGTTGATTCACATAGGCGACTTTTTCTAAATTCATGGTTGTTTGCTGAATACTTTCCATTTGTGAATAAGCTTCGCCTCTTAATGAAATAAAGATACCAGTTGGAGTAACAAAAGCCACAACATTTTCTAAGCCTGCATTACGACCAATCCTAAGCATGGTGTCTTCCACGCGCGTCATATCTGCACCATTTTCTAACAAAATCTTTCCGGCTAATACAGCAACTTCTAATATTTTTATTTTATCTATTTTCAAATTGAGCCCTCCTTTCTCTATTAAACATAAAAAGTCTGCAATCAGAGAAAAATTCTCTTTTGCAGACTCCTTTTTATGACTGATTTAGGCTAAATAGGTCGTTGCAATCTCTTTATAAATATCAATCATTTCAAGATAATTGTCAACCTCTACATATTCATTTGCTTGGTGTGGGGTTTCATTTCCAGGACCAAATATAATCACAGGAAAAGCCGTTTTTGCTTTCACAAATTCTGCAGCATCTGTTGTCGCAGAAATACCCAATAGTGGGACTTTTTGACCTATTTTCTTTTCTGTAATGTGTTGTGCAAGCTGTGCAATTTCTGAATCCTTTTGACTTTTCACCACTAATTTATTGGCATCAATGGTCAAATCAAGTTTGACACCTTCTTTGGTATTAAACTCAGCAACAATTTCCGTTAATAATTGGACGACTTTTTCATTATTAAAAGCAGGTATAGTACGGATATTACCAGATAAGGTTGCTTTCTCAGGAATACTATTGACTTGGTCTCCACCAGAAATTAAGGTGACATTGTAGTTGAAATTGCCAAGCACATCATCTGTATACTTTTCTTTACGAAATGCTTGATTTGCTGTTGTATAAAACTCATTTAAATGGTCAATGGCATTAATCCCCAGTTGAGGCATTGAACTATGAGCAGATTTACCTGTTGAGGTCACAGTGAAATTAATTGAACCTTGATGCGCATAAACAATTTGATAGCCAGAAGGTTCACCAATAATCATTGCATCAATATCATCTGCATACCCTTTTTCAGTTAGTTGTGCTGCTCCTAATTCGCCTACTTCTTCACCAACAGTTGCTAGTAAGCGGATTTTTCCATTTAATGGCGCTTTTTCTTCAGTTAATTCAATCATCGCAATAACCATCGCTGCTAAACCGCTTTTCATATCGGTTGCACCACGACCATAGATTTTTCCTTCTTTTTCTGTTGCTGAAAATGGATCAAATCTCCATAATGCGCTATCTCCAGGTGCCACGACATCCATATGACCTGAAAATGCTAATACCCTATTGTCAGATGTTCCAATTTCAGCAACTAAATTGTCTCGCTCTTTGGCATATTCAACTTGCTCTGTTTGAATCCCATGTTTCTGAAACAATTGACTTAAGTAATCTGCCACTGCTTTTTCGTTTCCATTCACGGATTGGATACGTATGATATCTTTTAAAATTTGAACTTTTTCTGCTTTTTCCATGAGTCATTCCTTCTTTCAATACGGTCTTTCCTACATATTAATTGTATGCCTAATAAGCTTAAATTGAAAGTAGATGCACTTACTAATGAAATAAAAAGTGTTGGTATAGTTGATTCATAACCAACATACCAACACTTTTATTCACGAGCTTACAACATGGCCCATCATATTGAGTAATTAACCAAAGGTGGCGATACGTGATACACCTTATTCTATAAGCAATCATACGCAACAACAATATAGAGGAAAGGTGTGATAAGTTATCACTTACGAAAATTTACTACCCATTTTAAATATATTATTTAAAAGGTAGTTAAAGATGGTAAAAAAGTACAATAACAAAGTGATTTTATCATAGAAAGAAAAAATTAAATATTTTTACATCTATTCTAATAAAAGTGTCGACTTTATATATCCCATACAACATAATTATATATGTAAGACAGGGGAGGTGGTAAATTGGAAGAAAAAATAAAATTGCTAACATCAATAGTGACGTTAGCAACCGATAGCTTGAATCTTGCAGTAACCTCGAAATTATTAAAGAAAACAAGCTTAGAAAAAGCGCCATAAACGCAAAAATTGATAGTTGGGGCATAATGACCTCTATCCATATTATAACAGAAGGAGGGTTAATATCGAAATCGTAACTTTATTCGTTAGCTTGCTTTCTTTGGGTATTCTCTATAACATCACTAATCATAATAAAAAGGAATGAGCATAATGACTGAATCTAAAACCAGTGAAGCGCAAAAAGAAGCAAACAGACGCTACAGACAAAAGAACAAGGATAAACTAAAGGTAGGTTCTTACAAACGTACCGCTCACTTATTCATTAATACTCATGCTACAACCGACGATTTAGCAGAGTTAGAACAACTTATTGAGCAAAGAAAAAAAACCTTAGAAAATTGATTTTTAAGGCTTTTAGTGATATTTATCTTGTGGACAAAACTTACAAGCTTTCTTACTTAAATCTTTTTGATTATGATTTTTATCAGGGTATATTAAATGATGATGATCAATAAAAAGTGGATATATAATAGTTTGATTATTATTATCTCCACCTTTAACCATAGCACCAACTAACCGAATACCTTGACCATAAGAAAGCTGCCATAACTCAAGCGACTTATCAAATTTTACATTATGAATGTTTTCTATTATATTTATAGCTTGCGTTCTGTATTTTTTATCATCAGAGTCGTTTAATAAATGACAATGGTTAATACCAGTAAACAAATCTCCACCCTGATTTTGAAGGAACGGAAAAAGTTTAGAAACAAGAATATAATAATTTTTAGCACATTCTTTTTCATTCTTTAATTGATTTGTAAAATTCCCAATTCTTGTTGAATGTGTCCAATTAGGGTATTTGGAAAAGTCAATAATTGTTTTAGAATGACTTTTGACATCAACATTATTGATAACAGTGTTTCTTGGATGTGTAGTATTATTTATCTCCATACTTTAACCAACGCGTTGAATATAACAAGAATATATATCCTTGTCTGAAATAATTTCTGTACAATTGTCCAATGGTCCAAAACCATTTCTTGCTTTTTTCCATGGTTTTTCTTGATGTGTAATACTTTCTAGTTCATTACCATCAAAGTTACCATAAACTAACCACACTTCTTCCAAGGTACTATCTACTTCTTTTTCAAACACTTCAATAGTATGTTTATCTACTTTAGGAATTTCATTATATCCATATTCCACATATTTTTTATATAAACTTGGACAAACTGGTCCATGAACCCATGCTTGTATTTCTTCATCGCTAAATAATTTATTCTCTAAATTATCTAAACTATCATTATTTAGAGTTAGAAACCAAGAATAAGCATAATAAACTAATTTTTGTAATTTTTTTGGTGTCATCTCTTCTTTAGATAAAAACCAATTAGCAACATCAAATACTGAATAAGTTTTTTTCATAAGTTGTCATCTCCATTCATTACTCCTTAACACATTATATCAGAACGCATGTTCTTTTTCAAGCGAACAGCTTTAATTTTATGATATTCATGTGCTTTTTCACATATTTAAGAGAATTTTTAAGCAAAAAAAAGTTTCAGTAACATTACATAGTGATTTACCCAGAACGCAAAACGAAGCACGTAGACTCTTAACAAAAAAATAGATGGACTAATAAAAGATATAAAAATTGGAAAAAATAAAAATTTAACATTTAATGAAGTAGCAACGGAGTGGTTGAAGAAATATAAGCATACCGTTAAGGCGAAAACTGCAACAACTCGTGAATACACTTTAAACTTATTAAATAAAATAATTCCAAAAGACTATCTGATTACAAAAATAGATACTCTTTATATACAAGAACTGAGTGAAAAATTTTATTATGAAGAAGATTATTCGTACAATGTATGTAAAACAAGTTAAAACTACCGCTAGCATAAATTTTTGATTTTGCAATTAGTAGAAAATATATTGATAAAAATATTATTGAAGATGTCACTCTTAAAAAGAAACCAGCAACTTTAGAAGAGATTGAGAACGTAGAAAATAATTATTTAGAGCATGACGAATTGTATTCGATTATCAAAAGACAACAATCAACTCATAATGGAAAAAGAAACGCAGATTTAACAGAGTTTTTAGCTTCAACTGGGATACGAATAGGATAAGTTATACCTCTTAAAGCAATAATGAAGAGAGTTGGGCATAGTGATGCTGAAACGACTATTAAAATATAGATGCATGTGACTGAAAAGATGAGTGATAGTTTAATTGATAAACTTGAATTAATTGATTTAACCGTCCCTTTCTTGCCCCCTAACAAAGAAAAGAGTGTTGATAAAACCAATTAAACATTGGTATATCAACACTCTTATTTAAATCCCTACATCATGCCGCCCATCATAGATGGATCCATACCGCCACCCGGCATTCCTGCTGGTGCTTCTGGAGCTGGTTTATCAGCCACTACTGCTTCTGTTGTTAATAATAAGGCTGCAACACTTGCTGCATTTTGTAATGCTGAGCGTGTTACTTTGGTTGGGTCAACAATTCCTGCATCAATCATATTGACCCATTCGCCATTCGCTGCGTTAAAGCCAACGCCTGCTTCTGCATGTTTTAATTTATCCACAATGACTGAACCTTCAAGTCCTGCATTGGTTGCAATTTGACGAAGTGGTTCTTCTAAGGCGCGTAATACAATACTGATACCAGTTGCTTCATCGCCAGTTGCTTCCATTTGAGCAACTTTTGCTAAAACATTCACTAAAGCTGTACCACCACCTGAAACAATCCCTTCTTCAACTGCTGCGCGAGTTGCATTTAGTGCATCTTCAATACGTAGTTTGCGTTCTCTTAATTCTGTTTCAGTTGCAGCACCTACTTTAACAACTGCTACACCACCAGAAAGTTTTGCTAAACGTTCTTGTAATTTTTCTTTATCAAAATCAGATGTTGTTTCTGCTGCTTGTGCTTTGATTAAAGCTGTACGTTGTGCAATCGCATCTGGTGCACCAGCACCTTCAACAATTGTTGTATTGTCTTTTGTGACAACCACTTTACCAGCATGACCTAATTGTTCAATGGTCATATCTTTAAATTCCAAGCCTAAATCATCTGTAATCACTGTACCACCAGTTAAAATCGCAATATCTTCTAACATTGCTTTACGACGATCACCAAAGCCTGGTGCTTTAACAGCTACCACATTAAAGGTACCACGTAATTTATTTAACACTAAGGTTGGTAAGGCTTCACCATCTACATCATCTGCAATAATTAATAGCGGACGACCTTGTTGTAAAATTTGTTCTAATAATGGTAAGACATCTTGAATATTAGAGATTTTTTTATCTGTAATTAAAAGGTAAGGTGATTCTAGAACTGCTTCCATTTTATCGTTATCAGTTACCATATATTGTGATAAGTAACCACGATCAAATTGCATCCCTTCAACAACATCTAATTCTGTCTCAATTCCTTTTGATTCTTCAATGGTAATAACCCCATCGTTGCCCACTTTTTCCATTGCTTCTGCAATTAATGAACCAATTTCTTCATCCCCTGAAGAAATTGCTGCAACTTGTGCAATCGCTTCTTTAGAATCAACGATTTTAGAAATTGCATGTAATTCTTCAACAGCCGTTTTAGTTGCTAATTCAATTCCACGACGAATGCCAACTGGATTTGCACCGGCAGTCACGTTTTTTAAGCCTTCTCGTACAATTGCTTGTGTTAATACAGTCGCAGTTGTTGTCCCATCACCAGCAATATCATTAGTTTTTGAAGCCACTTCAGAAACTAATTTTGCACCCATATTTTCAAAATGATTTTCTAATTCAATTTCTTTCGCAATCGTTACCCCATCATTTGTAATAATTGGTGAACCATATGATTTTTCTAGTACAACATTACGACCTTTAGGGCCTAATGTTACTTTAACTGTGTCCGCTAAAATATCTACACCACGAAGCATTGCGCTACGTGCATCTTCTGCAAATTTAATATCTTTTGCCATGTTCCTTCACCTCATTAAATTTTTTATTAACCAATGACTGCTACAAGATCTTTCTCATGTAACACTAAATATTCTTTTCCATCATATTTGACTTCTGTTCCTGCATAGCTTTCAAATAAAACTGTTTCGCCAACTTGCACGCTGACAGGTAATTTAGTGCCATTATCTAGTGTACGACCTTCGCCTACCGCAATGATTGTACCTGTTTGTGATTTTTCTTGTGCAGAACTTGGTAAAACAAATCCGCTTGAAGTTTGTTCTTGCTCTTTTGTTACTTCAATAATGATACGATCTCCTAATGGTTTTAACACGTTAAATCCCTCCATTTTTTACAAGTTATCCTTTTTAGCACTCAACAACAATGAGTGCTAATACAATTATTATGATAAACATTTATAGCGAAAAATGCAAGAGAAAAGAATATTTTTTTCTGCTTTAATTTAATTCCCCTCTATAAAAATGAAATACGCTGTTTTCCCAAAAATAAATGTACAAATTTTCTATCAAAACAAGATCTTGCCTAAATAGTTGTTACCTACTAATAACACCTCTCTTAGGCTGCTCTTTATCAAACACACTATTCAGGCATTGACTATTTTTATTCCATAACAGATAATAAACAAAGCGAATTAAAAAAATTAAACTAGGAGTCTATTACTTATTATGAAAAAATCAATCAACTTCATTACCTCGTTAAAATTTATCGCCTGTTTTAGTGTGATTGCTGTTCATTTCCGCTTAAATACGGAACATTTAATTCCAGTTGAATATTTTGGCTTTAAAACGAGACTTTTCATGAGTTCTATCTATCAAGTCTTTTTAATCTGTGTCCCTTTATTTCTATTAATTACTGGCTTTTTAATGTATCAAAAAACAGCGACTAAACAGTATTATCTAAATTTATTAAAAGTAGTCACTTTATACATTATTTGCGCTCTTTTTACATATGTGCTACAAAATAAATTTATGGGTGTCCAATACTCACCTCAAGAAATCGTAAAAATGATTTTATCATTTAAGCTCATTGGTTATTCTTGGTATGTAAATATGTATATCGGCTTATATTTATTGATTCCTTTTATTAACAAGCTCATCAATCATTTATCTAAAAAAGAATTTCGTTTATTGCTTCTTACCTTTATCTTAGTCTGTGCGTTACCTATGTTTGTTAACTCAAATCCATTTTTAGCTCAATTTATTTTTTTACCTGCCTATTGGATGGCTACTTATCCTCTTATGTACTATGCAATTGGTGCTTATATTCGTAAATATAGTGAGGAAATTCAGATTAAATCAGTTGTGATTGTTCCTGTCTATCTCGTAGCAACGTTGTATGGTATTGGATTAAACTTCATCTATGCAAAACCATATGTACTTGAAGTAGATGGTTCATATCCATCGTTAATTGTGTTGGTTCAGTCTGTTGCCGTATTTCTACTGATGAAAAATAGGAAAAATATAAAAACGGGTAGAATTGTTTTAATGATTTCAAAATTAACTTTACCTATTTATTTAATGTCATTTGTTGTCGATAAAAAAGTCTATCCTTATGTATTTGAGTTATTAGGAAAAGAAAAAATGGTTTTAGCTAGTCCTTTCATTATTTTAACAATCCTAAGTGCTTCATTGATACTGGCTTATATTTGTAATAGCTTAAATAATTTCAGTTGGCATGTTCCAAAGCTGATAAAAAAAATTCCTTTATTCTCAACAAAGCAACAAAATAACCTTTAAATATAAGCAAGCTACAAGTTATTCATTGATTCCTAATAACTTATAGCTTGTTTTTTTGTGGGTTAATAGTACAAAATTTCTCCTGCTCGAATAAAATCCGGATGACTGATTTGATTTACATGAATTAAATGTGCCATCGAAACACCTAATCGTTCGCTGATTAAAGAGAGCGCATCACCAGATTTTACAAGATAGCTTTGTTTGGGTGCTTCTTGTTTAGTCCCTAAACTCAAAACCTGTCCAACATAAATGAGATCAGCATGAACGATTTAATTTTGTAGCATCAGTTGCTCAATTGTTGTGCCATAATGTTGGGCAATACTGGTTAATGTATCTCCAATTTGTACGGTATGAGTTGCTTTGATTGCTGGAGTTTTAGCTGCTGCCGTTTCTACTAATACTTCTTGATCCCATGAAACTAAGTCATTTGCACGAATCGTTGTCATTAGTTTTTCTGCGTAATTAGGATCCGTTGCATAACCACAGTTTTGAATAGCTAAGCATTGTACCTCATAATCTCGCATCCCGATTAACCCAAGATATCTTGGACCCTCATGAAAAAAAGCACCATGATCTTTAACAGATTCAGCACAACTTGGGTATTTTCTAAAATTCCCTTGAATGGTAATGTACTGACTCCCATCCCACTCTTGAGTTGGCAAGGTCACAAATTGCCCATTGTAGCTCCCTTTTATCCCAAATAAATTATGATTTGGTGGCTGAGCCAAAGTAGACATGCCCCAGCCACTTTCAATCACTGCTTGGGCCGCAGAGACAGATGGTAAAATACCATATTGATACCAACCAGCAATTGCTCCTGCTTTAATACTTTGTAAAAATTGCTTTGTTTTACTCATCTTTTTTCTCCTCCTCTTTTATTTTCATTTGATCTTGTAAGACCCCTAAATATTTACTTAAAAAGCCAATATTAATGCCCATTTGTCCGACATTCTCCAAAATACTGCCTAACTCATAGAGGGTTAAAATAATCGTCCACCAAAAAGCAATATTTAAAGGAATCGATACATGAATCAGCGGCGCTAAGCGATCAATAACATCTGCCGCAATAATTGTAAAAAAGGTCACAAATTTAATGAGTAAGCCTTCAATATTTAAAGATGAATGCCAGTTGTGTTCTTTTAGTGCTTTTACATAGCCTGTCATTAAATCAATGACTAGAGCTGTTAGATAAAGCGACATCACAACTGTCCCACCACCAAAAAGGTATAAAATCATTTCTTTTATCATCTCCCTTTATTCACTTCCTTTCTCTTCTGTTTTATAAAATGAATAGCGATTAGGATTAAAGTACCCTAATCGCTCATTCTGGAACCTTCTTCAATTTTTATTCTTAGCCTCACAACTTATTTTTCTTAAACGTCTCTTGCAATAAAGTTAAAGGTTAACGTGTGGTTTGCTTGGATATGAGTAGAACTCCAAATGACTACCTCTCCTGTTGAAGAAGAAATTCGGATGACTGCTGTTCCATTAATAGCATTTGTTCCGATAACTAACGATATATCACGTACTGGTCGATAGCCTTCTGGAAGTTGCATGATACTATTTGCATTTCCAGTACCTGCTCCACTTGATGCAGCTGTAACCGTTGCATCAATATAGACTACACGATGAATCTTCATCAAACGTGCATCCCCTCTAGAACCATTTTTAAGTGGTACTGTTACCCAACCACTATTTTCATAATTTAGTGCTTCAAAGTTTTGATCAATTGCTTCTGCTGCTTTTTCCATTCCATTAATAATTTTGTTTAATTTCATTACATTTCACTCCTTAATTTTAATTCAAGATTGATATAATCTACTTTTAGTTCTGATTTAACTAATGCTCCATCACTAGCCTCAGCATGGAGTAATGCATAGTAGAAGCCATCACTATTTAAATAATAGGTTGCATTTTCACCAGTCGCGGTATAGCCAATTCTTTTTATTTCATTTAAATTATTGGCTGCTATTCCATCCCAACGGGTACCACGCGCTGTTTTAATTGTTACTTTATTTCCACCAACGCCTTTACCTAAAGCATAGGCATTCACTGTCATTTCATAAATGCTCTTTTGGGCAAAGATTAACTTTTGTGATAAAGTCATATTTTTCATCACTGTAAATTTTCTAGATAAAGCTTCAATCACATTAAATTTAGCAAGTTGTTGTGTCATATTGCCTTTAGATTGAGAAGTCGTATGAACGACATTCTGATTAATTCCTTCTAACGATTCATAGGCGTTCCATAAAGTTTTATCCCCATTAATCAACCCATATCTAAAAGCAGTAGGTGAGATTAACTGCGCACCTACGTCATATAAATAAGAATGTGGATTTTCTTTTAAGCTGCCTATCTTACGTCCCTTTAAATCAAGCTTCATGGTTGTTTCAACATACTGCTTCACATCATTCTGATGATTGCCAATCGTAATTTCTACTGAATAAATGCCTTCCACCAATAAATATTTATTTGGTGCAGTTCTAACAATTGTAGGATTTTCCATGCAATAATTTTTAGGCACCAATACGGTCAATTTATGACGATTATAATGTCTTGCTTCAACAGCAATACTAAATACATCCGTCCCATCAAAACTAATATTACTTGGTTGTGTACTTAGTGGCACTGTTCCGATACCATATTGCCATGCTAGCGCACTGACTTGCGGGAATTCGTTTAAGTTATGCTCTACAGTCAGAAGGGCTTCTGTTGCCTTCATTTCATGTTGATCAGCATTTAGTTGATTTAATTGATTTTGTAAGTTGCTCGCAGTATTTTCATCCAACATATCTTGTAAATTTTCAAACCATGTTTGAAATTCTTTTTTTGCTTCTACTAAATATTTTTTAAGCGTCTCAGTGTTAATATTGGTTTCATGCTGCTTGTTTGCATACCATTCATGCCAATCTGCTTCAAACTGCAACCAAAGTGTTGTTGGATCGATGTCAATTAAAGAGTGAACATAGCCACATAGGGTGCCATCGCCTCGGGTATCTTGAATCATGCTCTGCGTAATCGCCGCACCATCGCCTGGAAGATGAATTCTTGCTAGCATCAATTCATAAATTGCCTTTGTCCGGGTTAATTCATCTGTATTCTTAGCATGCACACTCATCTCACGTTCATTTAAATCTAAACGTAAAACCACAGCTGCTTTTTTAGCGGTTCCTGCAACATCTGAAATATCAAACAATAACGTTTTTGGCTGGTCTGATGCATACAAATAACCATTAATATTCCCATAGCCTGGTTCTACAACAATGGATAGTCCATTTGTTTTTGATGCTAACACTTGTAAATTTTCACTATTATTACTAAAGACACCATTTGAAAATAGTTGTGAGAAGTAACCTGTAAAATCACTGGCTTTATATTTTCGATCCCCATTTTTGGAAGGGAAAAACAATCCTTTTTCCATCGTTTTATCACTTCACTTTCCTTTTTATTTTATCGACTAAGGTCGGTACTTTATTACCAAAAATCAGTCTAATTTCTCGTCCATTTTGTTCATAGACTTCTTCAATTGTTTCAATTCTTGTATCTAGTCTTAAACCTAACTTTTCAGAAATAACCGTTACCTTATCCCCTAAATCATAATCCTCTTGATAGCGTAAATTACCATTCGTGATAACATCAGCTTCCATTGTTTGAATCATTTGATAATTAGCTAGGGTTTCAAGACCTTCTTGTTTAACCAACTCTTTTTGTTCACTTTCACTGATAGGATGGTTTTCATCCCCTTTACCACTACTGGTTGCATCAATATAAATTTCTTTTCGAGAAAGTCCTTGTTCATTATTTGAGACTTCCAATAGCTTTTTGATTTCATCATGTTCATAACTAAGAATGGCTGTTGTTTTTTGATCCATCAGATTTTCTGTAAAGGCCTGTGTCAAAATATTTTCAAACTCCTGAGAAAAAATTGCTTGTGTGTGCTTGGTTTGATTTCCTGTTCTATCAACACCTTGGTAGACATCCAGAAATAATTTTCTCATAGCTAGATTTACCCGTACTTTAAAGCCAAATCCTGTTATTTTGCATAAATCAGACATCGCTTCAAGCAAATTCTGGTAATTTAATGCAATCGTTAGTTTGTCTTTAAATACTGGAAGGTTTCCCATTTCAAATTGCGCTATTCTACGTTTACTATCAGCGGGAGAAAGAATACATTCAGTTAACCAAGAACGAATCAAGATATCGGGTGTTGCAGTTTGTACTTCTTCCTTCATAATGATTCTTCGCTCCAAATAGGCACGTAAATCTCGGCCTTTGATGATAATTTCTCCACCAAAATGCTCGAAGTTAGGCTGTAACTCCTCAATTAAATAAGCCTCTTCTGTATCTGATTGCATCATAAGGTTGCCTGTACAAAGCTGGTTTTCTCGAATCAGTCTGAGCATTTCCTCTGTTAAAGGTAAATGTAGTTCAAAAGAA
Organism: Isobaculum melis; assembly: GCF_900111355.1. Classification (GTDB taxonomy): domain Bacteria; phylum Bacillota; class Bacilli; order Lactobacillales; family Carnobacteriaceae; genus Isobaculum; species Isobaculum melis. The sequence continues at coordinate 53,704 of NZ_FOHA01000013.1, read as the reverse complement.
CTCGGTTTAAAATAATGCTTAGTCACGATATAACTGCTAAAATTTTCTAATAGCTGTAAGCGCTCAAGTTGAGGATTCATTAACCATAGCATCATCTAACTACACCCCCACATAGCGCAAATCATATTGCACATTGATTTCTAACTGTTCAGGATGTTTCAACGCTTCATAACGTAAGAAGTTTTCACCAACATCTAACTGAATAAAGGTACTATCTAGTGATAAAACATTAAAGATATTTAGCCATTTTTTAGATTGGTCATCCCATTGTTCAATTCGCTTGTTTCCTGAAATGGTTCGAATACGAACGATATCCCCTGATTTCATGCCCCTATTTAACTGCATAAATTGTGTTTCAGTTCCATCAGGCATGACACGAATGATTTTAGGCGTTTCAACATCTCCAGTTGCTGTTAACAGCATGGTCATACCTGTTTTTTCATCGCCATCATTTGTTAGCTGAACCAAGCCATTTTCCTGTAACACTTCAAGCTCAATTCCTTCTTCTAATTCATTAATAACTGGAAAGGTTAAATCCCATTCAAAATTTGGTAGCCAATTGGATAAATAATGTGTTTCAGCTGTTGTGGCATACCAAAATGGATCTGAAGCAACAAGTGTGATGGAAACACGTTGTCCTTTTTTACTTAAATAACCATCCGTGGTAAAGCTCGGTACATGATCACTTGCCACTTGAATGCGATAACTTTTTTGCTCTTCTGTATAACGTAATTCTAATAATCCTGCTTTGGGATTAAAGATGTGACTCACTTCTCGTCTTAATTCTTCCATCGATTTTGTTTCATCAGCTTGGATGATAAATTCAATCTGAATTTCTCTTTCTGCCAATGTTGATGCCATATATAATGTGCCATCGCCATTGGCATCCATTGTCTTTCTATCTGCTTGAACCTCACCTAATCCATCTAATTTAATGAAAAAATAATTTCCAGTTGGATGACCATCTGTTTGATACGTTTCTTCAACATAATCTTTAATGGTTAGTTTTTTATTTGCTACTTTATTAAAAATTTCGCATTCCATTACATACTCCACCCCATTTCTTGATTTGCTTGACGCATTTTGCGTAGCATTTCTGAAGGTCGTGTAATAGGTTGATTAAATTGGACGGTTTGATGATTGGTTACGGATTGTCCATTGTTACTGCTATTTGCAAATGCACCAGTATCTACCATTGAACTAAAGGTTAATGGTTTTGATATTTTACGCATATCTGCAATGCTCATTTGTAAATCTTTTGGGTCAATGGTGGCTGCGTCTGTTAGATTTTCAGTTGCTCGTTTAACGGCATTCATTTCATTATTAAGTCCCTTAGCTAGCCCAATTGTAATAAATTCTCCCATGCTCATCATGAGTCTTGAAGGTGAATGAATTCCAAAGAACCCTTTAATACCATCTAAAATACCATCAGCTATTTCTTTAATCTTTTTTAATACAGCATCTTTCATATCTGCAATACCACTAATCAAACCATCAATAATATCTTTACCTACATCTTTGATTTTATTAACTTGCTTTCCAAACTCTGTTTTCATTTGTTCAATAATATCTGTTGCAGCATCAAGAATTTTACTCCCTATAGTTAGTACACCTTTGATTAATTCTTCTATAATTTTTACCCCTGCTGCTAAAATTTTAGGTAAATTCTCAACTAAAGCACTTCCCAGTGCAATTATTAGTGTTAATGCAGCATCTATAATTTGTGGTAAATTATCAATAATCCCATCAATTACACCCATTAATAAAGATAATCCCGCATCTATAATTTTAGGTAGGTTTTCAATTAAGGCATCAATTAAGGTTGTTAATAATGTGATGGTTGCATCTATTATCATTGGCAAGTTTTCTACAATGCCGTCAATAATTCCTAATAGCAAACTCAAACCAGCATCTATAATAATTGGCAGATTGGCTATTAAAGCATCAATTAAGGTATTCATTAAAACAATTGCTGAATCAATAATTAATGGCAAATTTGTAACAATTCCATCAACTAACGCAGTCAATAATGTGATTGCAGCAGTGATTAAGAATGGTAGCATTTGTAAAACACCTTCAATTAAACTGTTTAGAATAGTTATTCCTGCTTCAATAATCATTGGTAAGTTTTCAATTAAAGTGTTTGTCAATGTTGTAATAATTTCTAGTATGGTTGTTACTAACATTGGCATAATTGTCACAACACCATTAATCAATTCTGTGAGCAATTCCATACCTAAACTTAGAATAACTGGTAAATTAGTTGTTATAATTTCTACAATACCATTCAATAAAGTGGCAAACATTGGTGCAATAACTGGCAAAACAGCTTTAATTCCTCCAATGATTGATTTCACTAAGTCAATCCCCATCTTCATGAATTCTGGAACTTTGGTTTGTATCATGGAAACAACACTTTGAATTTTATCTGTAAACGTAGAAAGAAAATCAGCCTGGCTAATTTCACCTTTAAATAAACTCATAATATCTGAAAGTATACCAGTCTGTTGTGCAAACATTAAAAATGCACCACCTGCAAGAGCTGCTGGCCCTGGCAAATTTGAAAATTTTTCTTTCAATCCATCAATGGATTCTTGTATGCCACCAAAACCAACTTTATTTATTGCCTCAAATGCTCCTGTTATGCTATCAATTGGTCCTGATATGCTATCAATATTACTTTGCATATTAGTTGCAAAATTTGTAACTGATGAAACGGCATTAGAAAATCCTGATGTAATATTGTTTATTGCTTCAATAGCATTTCTTCCATTAACATCAATATTTAATGAATAATCACTCATAACCTTCCTCCTTCCTCTCTTATTTTTCCAACGTAAAGTTCACTTGATAATCATTTAATGCCTTACTTGCTTGCTGTAGCATCCTTTTATCTGGTTTGTTTTGATTTCCATGATGATTCAAGCTGCGTAAGGCACGATTCTTATCGAAGATTTTTCGTTCATTCGCTCGTTTTGCATGCTGGGCATAGCGCTGAGCCATGGCAGATTTTGCCATCAACTCATATTGATCAATTGTTCTTAACTGCATCCCTCGTAACGCGGCTTCGTATTCCACCAAAGTTAAGTCCAAAATTTGCTCCATATTGCTTATCCCATATTGAAAACAAGTTTCTATGATTGTGAGAGTAGAGAAATGGCTTTCTTGCGTTTTTGTTCCATTTGTTTGGCCAGCGCCTGATTCTTCTCGTCTTTTTTCAGATTGTCCATCAGCGCGTTCCTCATTTTTGCGAAAAAACCACTTGTTTCAAGTACCCCAATTGCTTTTAAAAATAATGTGTCTAGCGCATTTTCATCCTGTTCTAACATCTCATCCAGTGCCTCTTCAATGGCTTCCATACTTGCTCTACCATTTGGATGCATGCCATAATATAGGAAGTTTAATAAGGCATTAATCGAATCACTTTGGAGTCCCATATATAAAAGTGCCAGACCATTTAATTGATTAATCCCGTCTTGCTTAGTTGAACATTGATTTTCAATGTCTCTTGCAAATCGTAAGTTTCCTTTCACTTCGTAAGCTTTTTTTTGAATGTCAAATGTAAACATATTTCTTCTCCTCTTTTCTCTTCGTTATGAAATTTATCATTAGAAATGTTAGGGTGTATCAGAAAACTGCAGTGACATCGTGCAAGTAGTCGTCGCTATCGTTTTCAGAGACACCTGATTACTTTATTTCCTTAATTGAACTACTCCGCAGTAGGCTCTGTGCCTAATTCACCTGTTTTTTCACCAGGGTTTTCAAAGCCATATAAAGCTAAGTTAATTAATTCTTCTGGAATATCTGTTAAGGTTCCTGGTTGTGTTTTACCAATTACTGGTAATGTCACAGTTAATTCTGCAAAGCTATCTGCATCTGAAATCGCCACACTTTGAATAATTGAATAACCAAAACGAGCTGGGTAAGTACCATCTGCATTTTGTTGTAATTCTACACGCCATACTTTTACTTGTTCTTCATGATCATAGGCATTTGTAATGGCTTCTTGACCAGCATCTCCTGGAGCAGCATAAAGTGTCAGTTCAAAGTTTTCTGTTTTAGCACCATAGCCTAAAATACGACCCGATTTTGTTTGCTCATCTAAAGCCTCATGTTCACGTGTCCATGTTCCTTCTGTTTGGAATCCTGGAAGTAAAGCTTTGGCTCCTTTTGCTGCATTTGTTGCTTGAACTAAATAAACTACTTTTTTTCCTTCAATTGGTTGTACTGTCATTTAAAATTCCTACTTTCTTTTTGTTTTTTTGACTGCAGTCTTTGTAATCGGCCTTGATTACATACTTAGTATAACCCCGAAAAGAACAAACGTTCTTTTTATTTTCTGTTTCATTACTGTCAAAAGTCTTTCAAAAATCTTTTTTAGCAAAAGAAAAAAAGCTTTTAAAAATGAGTGTTTCATTTCTAAAAACTTTTTTGTTCTTCTATTTAGAATCCCCAGAAAAAGGCTAAGGTTTCTAGCGCTTCTCTTTTCATGCGATAATAATAGGATTCACTCATATTCAATTCCATATATACCTGAATATCAGTATCATATTCATTATGCTTCAAATAACGCTTTTCAATAATATCTTGCTGTTCCTTTTGTGGTAAAAGGGCGATGGTTGATTTGATGTCCTCTAATTCTTCTAAAGCTTCTTTACTTCTTTCTACTAATTCTTGCCGAGCAATTTTCCTGCCGTATAAACTGGCTACAGCAACTAGCTTTGGCACTGCTTTAAGCTTTTCATCTACTTTTTTTCTGCTGCTTCTTTCTACTCTGTTTTCTCTCATGTTCTCACCACTTCGCTTTAATATTGAGGGTATATTGCGCCGCGTTCCTCCACATTATAGCAAACGTATGTTCTTTTGTCATTCTTTTTTTATAAAATAGCATCAACTAAATGATTCATCCTTTTAAAATATCACTTCAATAGTAGACAAAAAAATTAAATGAATCCTACACGATTAAATGATTTATTTTTATATTTGTTCTATTTATTGTTATAATGGCTAAGATGGTTAAAAAACAATAAAGGGGTGATCGTCATGATGAGTAAAAAAAGTTTTCTCACTCAAATTATTGTGAATTTTATTTTTGCTATAATTTTTATCCTATTTGCTTTTGATTCAGTTTCCCAAGATGGTTGGGATATTTGGTCGATTCTTTGTGTTGCTTTTGCAACCACTGATTTAATTCGTGGGGTTAAATTATGGCAGTTTTATCGTAAATTAAAAAAACAGTAAAACAATTCATTCAAGTAAAAAATCCACTCTCTTCTAATAGAAGAGGGTGGATTTTTTCTATTGTTAAGATGACTGAATGAAACTTAATTTAAAATAAGGAAAAAATATTATCATAAATTCTATCACTACATAATCTTTTTATTCTTCTTCACTAACTTCTTCCCCAGCATAATTATCTAAGAAATAAATAAGTGTTTGTAGTTCATTGGTTAAATCAACATTTTGAACGCGAACATTTTTTGGCACTGTAATTCGAACAGGTGTGAAGTTCATAATCCCCTTCACTCCAGCTTCCACTAATTTATTGACTGTATCTTGTGCAACTTGAGCTGGTACAGTTAAAATGGCGATTTCAATTTGTTGTAAGGGAATTTGCTCCATCATTTCATCCATTTGATAAACAGGTATACCGCTATAAATGGTGCCAACAATTTCTTCTTTGACATCAAATGCTGCACTAATTCGTGTATTATTATTTTGATGAAAATTATAGTTCAATAATGCATGACCTAAGTTTCCAACACCAATTAAAGCCACACTTGTTAAATGATCTTGATTTAATGTTTTACTAAAGAATTTCATTAAGTTCTCAACATCATAGCCATAACCACGTTTTCCAAGCGCACCAAAATAAGAAAAATCTCTTCTAATGGTTGCACTATCAACCTTTACTGCATCACTTAATTCAGTTGAAGAAACTCTTTCTTTTCCCGCATCATTCAAAATTTTTAAATAACGATAATAAATAGGTAAGCGTTTTGCTGTCGCTTGTGGTATTTTTTGTGTTGACATATTCTTCCTCCGTCTATTTTCAGTATGTAAAAACTGTAATTTTCACAAACATATATTCATTTTATACTTCAATTATAAACAACATTTCCATTTTAAACAAATCTTGTGCTTATGTTCACAGCATTAATTGTCTACTTATATGATACAGCTTACCAAATATCCTGCTGTTTATCTATCATTATTCTTAATTTGTGACTTTATTAGACTCATACAGTTTTCAAGAAACTGTATTCATTAATAGTTAAAATGCTTGTGAAATTTTTGAACAAGTAGATTTTATTGGTTTTTTCAGCCCAAGTATCTTAATTTATGATAAACTGAGATTATCTAGTGATAGAAAGGATTATGAGCGATGATATTACTTCAAGTACAACAAGTGGCACGCTATTTTGGTGCAGATACACTTTTCGAAAATATTCAATTAGAAGTGCAAGATACTGACCGTATTGCTTTAGTTGGCAGAAATGGTGCAGGAAAATCAACTTTATTAAAAATGATTGCTGGTGAAGAAGAGCCCGATGCTGGGAAAATTGTGAAAGGTAAAGAAATTACAATTGGCTACCTCGCACAAAATACAGGGCTTCATTCTGAAAAAAACATTTGGGATGAAATGTTAGAAGTTTTTGAACAGGTGCTTTTGATGGAAGAAAAATTGCGTCAATTAGAAATCGCGCTTGGGGATGAACAGGTTTTAAACAATCCAGCACTTTATGAAAAAACGTTAGCTACTTATGACCAGCTTCAACATGATTATCATGCCTCTAATGGTTTTGGCTATGAAGCAGAAATTCGTTCGGTTTTACATGGCTTTCGTTTTTATGAAGCAGACTATCAAAAGAAAGTTAAAGAGCTCTCTGGTGGTCAAAAAACACGTTTGGCATTAGCTAAATTATTATTAGCAAAAAAAGATTTATTAATCTTAGATGAGCCTACAAACCACTTAGATATTGACACCTTGGCGTGGCTAGAAAATTATCTAACAACTTATCAAGGCGCGCTTTTAATTGTCTCTCATGACCGTTACTTTTTAGATAAAGTGGTTACTCAAGTTTATGAAATAAGCAGACAAAAAATGACTCATTTTGTTGGAAACTATTCTAAATATTTGGTTCAAAAAGCAGCAAACTTAGAGCAAGAATGGAAGGAATTTGAAAAACAACAAACTGAAATCGCTAAGTTAGAAGATTTTGTGAATCGTAATTTGGTTCGTGCTTCGACAACTAAACGGGCTCAAAGTCGCCGGAAAAAATTAGAAAAAATGGAAAGATTAGACCGCCCACAAGGCGATGAAAAATCTGCGCATTTTATGTTTCAAGCTGAAAAATCAAGCGGAAATGTGGTATTAGCTGTTGAAGATGCTACAATTGGTTATGGTCAACAAGCCTTATCATCTGCCATTCAATTAGATATTAGAAAACAGGAAGCGATTGCGTTAGTCGGTCCTAATGGGATTGGTAAATCGACTTTATTAAAATCAATTACTGGGGAGCTACCTTTTATTAAAGGCTCCGCAAGTTTAGGTGCAAATGTTGCCATTGGTTACTATGATCAAGAGCAAGCACATTTGGTTTCAAATAAATCCGTTTTAGCTGAGCTTTGGGATGCGCATCCAACAACACCAGAAAAGGATATTAGAAGTATTTTAGGTAGTTTCTTATTTTCAGGAGACGATGTTGAAAAATTGGTTTCTTCTTTAAGTGGTGGAGAAAAAGCGAGATTAGCTTTAGCCAAACTTGCAATGGATCAGGATAATTTTCTGATTTTGGATGAACCTACCAACCACCTTGATATCGATAGTAAAGAAGTATTAGAGAATGCTTTGATTGATTATGATGGCACAATTCTCTTTGTTTCCCATGACCGTTACTTTATTAATCGTATTGCAACATCTATTGTGGAGCTATCTGAGGATGGCAGTAAGCTTTATTTAGGGGATTATGATTATTACCTTGAAAAAAAATTAGAGGAAAAAGAATTGCTCGAGCTTAAACTGCAAGAAGAAAATAAAGACCAAGCTCCTGCTCAAAAAAATAAAGTCCATCATCAAATCAATAAAGAACAGCAAAAACTTATACGTCAATTAACTCGAAAAATTGAAGGCATAGAGGCGGAATTGGCAACTGTTGAAGCAGATATTGAAGCTGCTGAAGTAGAGCTAACAAAGCCTGAGATTTTTGGTAATCATTTATTGGTACAGGAATTAAATGATACTCTTTCTGCACTTAATCAGCGTTATGAAGCATTAATGAACGATTGGGAGCAATATAGTATGGAATTAGAAAGTTTATAAATTTTGAAATTAAAAAAGACAAAACTCAGTTTTTGTCTTTTTTTCTGATATGATAAGTTAATGCCATTTCAATACAAAAGCTTAATGCTTTTGTTGGTAATACTTTCTTTGGATCTAAAACGATGGCTCTTGTTTTAGAAAACTCAAGCTCCTCTTTAAATAGTTCTTTAAATTCTTCTATTAATGTTGTTTGACAAGAAACAAATAGGGCAATTTTATCAGCACCAAATCGATCTATCCGAATTGGTGTGCCTGATTTGGTGACTTTTGTACTATAGGTTGGTTGATTCCACTTGAGGCTTTCTTCAATTTCTCCAACTACTGGCATGTTGTTGGCAGTTACCAAAATTAATTGACGTAGTGCCAATAATGGTTGTCGATAAGCTTCTGGATAATTGTCAAAAACATTTGCGACATTTTCTTCTTTGATTGCGATCATAAAATCCCCCTTCTTTCTTCATCAAAGGAATAATCTCAAACAAGCAAGATTTCCTGATGTGTCTATTTATTTTTCATCAATTTCTAAACTAGGAATGGCATTTAAATCATATCCTGCCCATTCTTCTTTTTGATAGGAAATATAAGCTGCTGCACCAATCATCGCTGCATTATCACCACATAAAGCTAATGGTGGAATCATCAGTTTTATGTCTGCTAGCTGACAAGCCATTTGTTCTTTTAGTGTGGCTCTTAATCCAGCATTAGCAGCTACGCCACCCGCTAAAACTAAAGTCTTAACCTGATACTCTTGACAGGCGCGAATGGTTTTAGTGACAAGTACTTCAATGACGCTTGCTTGAAAACTTGCTGCTAAATCCTCTTTATTTAAAGCGATTTGCTTCTGTTCAGCATTATGGACGGTATTAATAAACGCACTCTTTAAGCCACTAAAACTAAAATCATAATTGTTCTCTTTAATCATCGCTCGTGGAAAATGGAAAGTATCCTGTCCAATATGAGCCATTTGATCAATTTGTTTGCCTCCTGGATAGGTCAGTCCTAGCACTCTACCAACTTTATCATAAGCTTCACCAGCAGCATCATCTCTTGTTTCTCCAACAATTTCAAAAACGCCATCTTTTTCCATATAAACCAGTTCAGTATGCCCACCACTTACCACTAATGCCATGAGCGGAAACTCCAAAGGTGCTTCAAAACGATTGGCATAAATATGTCCAGCCATGTGATTTACCGGAATGAGTGGCAATTGATGTGCAAAAGCAATAGCTTTGGCTGCATTCACGCCCACTAGTAAAGCCCCTACTAACCCAGGACCTTCAGTTACCGCAACAGCTGCTAAATCTTGATAGGTTACCTTTGCTTGAGACATCGCTTCTTCAATACATTGAGTAATTTGCTCAACATGATGTCTACTAGCAATTTCTGGTACAACACCACCAAAACGCATATGACTCTTAATTTGTGAGGCCACAATATTGGAAAGGATGATGTGTCCATCTGCTACAATTGCAGCACTTGTTTCATCACAGCTTGTTTCAATCGCTAATATTAAGGTTTTCTTTTGTGTCATTTTTTTCCACACTCTCTATTTTTCATCTATTAATTGAAGAGACATGATGATGCCATCTTCTTGAGGGGCATGATAATATTTTTTACGGAGTCCAATTTGTGTAAAGCCAACTTTTTGATAAAGCTTTTGTGCCGGCTCATTACTAGCCCGCACTTCTAACAAGATTTGTGTACATTGCCAATTTCTTGCTTCATAAATCAGTGCTAACATTAATTGCTCTCCAATTTTAACCCCTTTTACTTCTGGTGCAACAGCAACACTCAGCACTTCCACTTCATCTATTACCTTATGACAGCCTGCAAAGCCTAATAATACTTCTTTTTGATAAAAAGCAAAGTAATAAGCCTTTTGATTTTGTAATTCCTCTATAAAAAGTGCTGGTTTCCATGGGGAACCTGTTAGATAGCTTTGATCAGCAAGCTGAAAAAAATCCTGACCTAAAGCTTCTGCTTCTTTCGGAAGATGGATGCATTTTATTTCTCCTACTAGCTGCTTATCCCTCATCTATTTCTACCATTAAGTCTTTTTTATTTCTTAAATCTAAACTCATTTCTAAGGCATCTTCAAGATCACTGGCATAGTAAGCTTTTTTGATTTTTCCATCTACAAATCCCATTTTTCGATAAACACTTTGAGCGGTTGTATTAGAGGTTCTTACTTCTAAACTCATTATATTATTTTCTTTTTGAATGGCTAATTCAACTAGCTCCTTGATTAAGAAGGAAGCCAAGCCTTTATTTCTAAATTTGGGGATAATGGCAATATTTGTAATATGTGCTTCTCCTTGAACAAACCAAGCACCAATGAAACCAATGAGTTGATATTCAAAAACGAGTACTAAATAAATGGCATTTTTATTGCGTCGCATCTCATGTTCAAAAGCACGTCTATTCCAAGGTGTTTCACCATGATAGCTTAAACGCTCCACATCCAAAAGACCATCAATGTCTTCAAAAAAGCCACGTCGAAAAATAATGGTGTCTGCTACTTCTAATAAGGTTAATTCTTTTTCAATTACTTGAAAAGAATCTCTTTGCCATCTGTTGTTCGGCTTTTTTTCTTTAATGTTGAAAAATTCTTTAAATTTTTTCAATGAAATTCCCGCCTTTTAACTCAGGATGTGCTTTTTGCCAGTTCTCCTCTGCCTCTGCTAATTTTAAATAAGAAGGCAAGAATTCATGGGTATCACTTGGCGCTTCAGCTAATCCCAAGCGCCCTAGCACACAAGCAGAGGGCATATTTTCTTCTGGAGCAGCAAAATCATAAGCCACACTTAAATGCTTTTTAAAAATTGGGTCAAATTGTTCAGCATCCATTCCTACAAATAAAATCGGCTGGTTTATTTTTTCAAGCTGCTCACTCATTTTTTCAGCAGCAATATGCTGATCAGGAATAACGACTGCCAATTGCTTTCCCTTATATTGATAGGCACCTGTATAGATATTGTCTCTTCGTGCATCAAAAATAGGCACAATCACTCCTTCAAAATGTCGCACATTTCCTGCAAGTGATTTTAAGCTTGAGATGCCCACTAAAGGAATATCTAGTGTCCAAGCAAGTGTTTTGGCAATCACAACGCCAATTCGTAAACCTGTATAAGAACCAGGACCTTTAGCAACCACTATTTTTTCTAACTGATTGGGTACCATTCCGACTTCTTTCATTAGTTGGTCAATGCCAGGCATTAAGCGTGTGCTGTGATTTCCTTTAATATTTGTGGTTAATTCCCCTAAAATTGTTTGATCCTCTAAAAGTGCAATAGTCATCACTTGATTGGATGTGTCAATTGCTAATATTTTCATATTTATCGTCACCTATTTTTCTCTACTTATCAGTTTCATCATTATTTATCTATTTTAGCACAATTCAAGTAAAAAAATAAGAGAACCTTCTTGAAGCACGAAAGTTCTCTTATCCTAGTAATTCATTTTATTTTACTTTTTGATACCACGATGACGCAGTCTCTTTTAAGACTTTATTTAAAGCTTCAATATTCTCTTTACCTGTTGTCTTTAGCCATTTTGTGCCGGCTGCTGAACCTTCACTAGCAAATGGCGCTACACCATTTTTCCAAGTTGCACGGCCACATAATACGCCATTAAAGGTTGAGCCTGCTTCATGGGCAAATACTAGTGTTTCTTGGAATAAAGCAGCACTGACACCTGCACTTAAGAAGATAAATGGTAAATCAGTTACTTCACTCTGTTCTTTGAAATAGCGCGTTGCTTCTTCTTTTGTATATAAGACTTCACCTTGAGCATAGCCCTCTACAAATTCCATATTCACAGGTACTTCTACTTTTAAAACATCTACATGATAAGCTGGTTTAGAAAATTCTTTCATCATTTCATTAACCTTGTGTGGTTTTACCTTTGCATAAGCGGCACTTTTCACATCATCATTTGCGGCATCATAAGAAACCAACTCTAGGAAAAATGGGATATCTTCAGCTACACACTCTGAACCTAAACGTTCAATAAAAGCATGCTTGCGATCATTGATTTCAGTAGCCTCATCTACATCATAATAAAGTAAAAATTTAATCGCATCGGCTCCTACTTCTTTTAAGCGATGAACAGACCATGTTGGTAATAAATCTGGTAATCTACCTGGCTCAGTTGCATCATAGCCTGTTTTTTCATAGGCCACTAGCAAACCGGCATTGCTTGCTCTTTTCTTAGCAGCTGGCAAGCCATATTCTGGGTCTAATAAAATAGAGGTAGCATAAGGGGTTAATTTCTCAGAAACCAATTCCTTAAAAGTAACAATCCCTTCGTCCCCAACTGGCTGATCACTGGCCGCAGCAATCATTTTCTTTAATGAACCACGTTGATCAATTGCTAATGCACCAATAATTCCTTGTTCATCTGATAATCTTTCCATTGCTGCTCTTTTACTCTTTGTTAATGTTAACATTTGTCCTTCACTCCCAATTCGTATTTAATCAATTTTTGTAACCTTTACTTGTTGATAATAAGCATCAAAATGTGTGATTGAAATATAACCTGTTTGTGCTTCCATTGTGTTTAACATTCCTGTCGTCATTGCCGTAGCAAGAATCGCTTCAATTGTTTTTCCTTCAGAAATCGCTACCGCCAAACCTGCCACAGTTGCATCGCCTGATCCTACTGGATTGACAACCTCAATTTTAGGAATCTCTACTTGATAAAAAGCATCATGATATTTAACAAACGCCCCTTGAGCCCCCATTGAAATCACCATACAAGCAATACCAGTAAAACGTTCATCTTTTAATACAGCCTTTAACTCCTGAATATCTCCATTTAAATTTTTCTCAACAATCTGACTCAGTTCAGAGAGATTTGGTTTAATTAAATAAGGCTTATACTTAGACTTCAAGGTGGCTTCTAAAGCTGGACCTGAGCAATCAAGTAAGACTTTCACCTGTTTTTCTGCTGCAATAGCAAGTAGCTGACAATAAAAATTAATTGGGAGGCCTAACGGTAAACTACCTGAAATAGTGACCACTGATACTTGTTCCACTTGATGCTTAAAATGCTGCAAAAATTGCTGTGCCTCTTGTCCACCCAAAGTTGGACCCGCTTCCAAAATTTCTGTTTGCTTGCCATCATCATGCAAAATTGCAATACAATTTCGTGAGGGTTGATCAGTTTGAAGGAACTCATGTGCAATGCCATCATTTGATAGTTGTCTTTCCATAAATCCCCCTAACTCTCCACCAACAATTCCTGTAGCTAAAACATTTTTTCCTAGTAAATGGATGACCCTTGCAACGTTTAATCCTTTTCCACCTGCAGTTTTGCTGACTTCTTTTGTTCGATTCACATCATCTAAAGCAAAATGCGCTATCGAATAGGCAATATCTACGGATGGATTTAGTGTTACCGCTAAAATCACAACCTCACCTCTCAATCTCAAAAAGTTTGTTTATGTTTGATTTTGTTCGTTCATGTAGAATATAACACACCTATTTTTTTCTGTCAATTAAGCGCACAAAAAAAGACTTACGAAAACCTTCGCAAGTCTTACTAAATTATTTTTTCTGCTCAATTGGTGTTGAATCAACAAAATGAAGGAATATTCCGCCGACAATAAAAAGAATAATTAAAGCAAACACACCATCTGTTGAATGCCCCGTCACACTTGTAATAATCCCCACAATTAATGGTCCCATAACAGCAGCAAACTTCCCAAAAATATTATAGAAGCCAAAGAATTCATTGCTACTTTCTTGAGGGATAATTTGTGCAAACAATGAACGACTAAGAGATTGAATGCCTCCTTGTGCAGTCCCAACTAAAACTGCTAAAATAATAAATTTTAGCATAGAATCCATTTGAATCGCAAACAAACAAATACCAACATAAGTCAAAATCCCAATAAATATCATGCGCTTATTACCAAAATGCTTTGCCAATACACCATATAAAATCGAAAATGGGAAAGCAACAAATTGAACAATCAACATAATCACAATTAAGTTATTTGCAGAAATGCCAATATCTGTTCCAAAAGTGGTAGCCATTGTAAAGATTGTCCCGACTCCATCAATATAGAAGAAATACCCTAACAAAAATAAGAAAACATTGCGATATTGACGGATATGCTTCAGGGTTTGCCATAAGCGTTTAAAGCTATGAGCAACCACATGAGGCGGCTTTTCAATATATGTTTTTTGCTTCACATTTTTCCAATAAGGAATTGTAAATATAAACCACCATAAAGCGGTTAAAATAAAGGCATATTTGGTTAATAAGCCTGTTGAAATTGGCAAGATACCTGTCAACTGGAAAAAGATAAAAATCATAAAAGGAATTGTACTCCCAATATAGCCCCAGCCAAATCCAGAACTAGATACCCGGTCCATTCGCTCACTTGTTGTAGCATCTACTAATGAAGCATCATAAAAAATATTAGATGCCGCAAAGCCAACTGAAGATAAAGTATATAAAATGAGAAGTAATTGCCAGCTATCATCAGGTACAAATGCAAATAATAGTGTAGCGATGACCCCTAACATGGTCGCTAAAGTGAACAATGGATTGCGGTACCCCTTATAATCTGCTAAAGTGCCTAATAAAGGTGCTAAGACAGATACAATCAAGGTAGATAGTGCATTTACATAGCCCCACCAAGCAGTAGAAGAGGCGTCACTTATCCCATTACTTTCAGTAATCGCTTTAAAGAATAGTGGAAAAACTGCAGTTGTAATCATAATGGAGTAAGCAGAGTTTGCCCAGTCTTGTAAAATCCAACTTTTTTCTAATTTCGTATACTTAAATGGCTTCTTTTTTTCCTTTATCTCATCCATTTGTTAGCTCCTCTTCCTCATCAGCCCTAACATTTTGTGCAAATAATTCTTCTAAAACGACACCTTCGATTTTATTGGGAAATGATAACCCCATAATTTTTGCAAAAGTAGGCGCTTCATCTACCAACCTTCCATAAGGTATTCTAGCTGTCTCATCCATTCCAGGACCTGAAATAAATAAAGTCGTTGCATAATCAGGTTTATCAGGAGAATAGCCATGTGTTCCCTTATATAAATGATTAGATGCTTGAACTTTTTCAATCATCGGTCCATTCATCTCATCTAAAAAAAAGTAACCTGCATAGCCCTCAATTAAAAAGGTACATGCTGGATCTGCCCCTAACGAGGTGGCTTCTTTTTTACTATAAATCATTTCAAATTCTTCATTATATTGCTCTAAACATTGACGAACGTGATTAAGGTTAATACCTGGTTTGGTATAAATATAGCAAGCACCATCAGCAGACTTTGCAATCACATCCCAGTGCTTAAGCTCTCCTTTACGATTGCACTTAATCCAACCTCTTTGCTGAAAATCTTTATTTAAACGAATCGCTGTGTGTAAATCAATTTGATAATGATCTCCTAAAACAGCAATCACTGTATCTTTTAAAATATCCTTATAGGCCATCACTTGTAGGATTTCACCCAGACGTTCATCCATTCTTCTAATCGCGGCCTGTGTTTCTGGTGTATTGACACCATATTGATGGCGCATACTGTCTAAATCAACAAAATGAACGGCTAAAAAGTCTGGATTTTTTGTTTTAATGGTCTCCACAATGCTTGCAGTGAGAAAATCATCTAATTCAGGTTGCGCAATACCATTTCTTAAATGACCAAACTTGCGATTTAATTGATAAATAAAGGAAGCGGAGGAAGCATACAGCGAAACCCCTACTTGGCTTTGCCATTTTCTATTTGGAAAAATTTCAACAAAGTTATAATCAATTTGCTTGCTTCTTCCAGTGACAGGCCATAAAAAGCTTGCTGTTTGATAACCCGCAGACTTGGCCAGATCAAATAACGTTGGCACTTGAATATCTTTTGCATACCAATGCCAATCAGGCGACATACGCTTAGGCTGTAAAAAAGTATTATTCACAATCCCATGTGTTTTAGGAGAGACTCCTGTCACAATCGAGGTATGTGCCATATAGGTCAGCGATGGATACACACTTTTTACCTCTTTTACTTGTGCACTTCTATCTAATAAATATTTAAAATGAGGGAGTGTTTGAGCATAGGCAAGGTCTTTTGAACCAAATGCATCTAAAGAAATCATATAAAATCGTTGCTTTTTCATTGATATTCCTCAATTCTTATGACGTGATAGTCAAACTAGTTGTTCCTATTATTACATACATTCTGTTAAATAAAAAGAAAAAATTAGAACCAAGTACTAATTTATTCTTTATTTTTTTATAAAATCAAACTGATTCTGACTTTCTACAACTAGTAATCAGCAGGAAAGCGCGTTATAATAAAATAAATGCAGGATAGCATATCTAACCAGAAAAGAGAGGACCAACATGGATTTTATTGCCTTTGATTTTGAAACGGCCAATCACGAAAAGCATAGTGCTTGTTCTGTTGCCCTAACTTTTGTAAAAAATAATCAAATTACAAATGAATATTACACCTTGATTAAACCTGAGACCCCATTTTTTTGGCGAAATATCCAAGTTCATGGGATTAAAGAAGAGGATGTCGCCTTAGCGCCCTACTTCCCTGAAGTTTGGTATCATTTAAAAGATTACTTTACTGAAAACCAGTTAATTGTGGCACATAATATGAACTTTGATAAAAGTATTTTAGCAGGCTGTTTAGATTATTATGGTATGCCGGCTCCCCATTACAAAACTTTATGTACCGTTCAATCTAGCCGTAAATTACTGCCAGCTAGTAGCAATCATCGCTTAAATACAGTTTGTGATTATCTGAATATCCCGTTTGAAAATCATCATCATGCTTTAGCTGATAGCAATGCTTGCGCGAAGATTCTTTTACATTTGGAAGAACAATTTGGTGAACAAGCACTGAAACCATTTATTAAATCTATTTAAATTTAAAAGTCGTTTTATTCATTAGCAATTATTGCTTTGAATAAAACGACTTTTTGCTATTTAATCCATGAAAAAATAGGCTATTTGTGTAATAAGTGTTGGGCCTTATAAGCTTTATAGGCTCTTCTTTTTAAGATCATTCTACGAACACTCGCTTTGATTGAACGTTGCTCATCCATGACAATCAATACGAGTCCTAAAACGCCATATATTAATACCCCGAAAAACATAAATCCATACATTTGTAAAAAGTTCATATTAAAACCCTCATTTCATTTATTTTGTTATTCATCATTTCGACTTGTTAAATACATCTTAGCACACAGAACAAACGTTTGTCAAACATTTGTTCTGTTTTGTTCTAAAAAAATAAAAAAGTTTTAGAGAAAACACTCTAAAACCTTTTTAAATCAGCGAATAAATTCAATTTTAGCCATCAATCAGCAAACTCATCAACCGAACAGAATGGAAATCTCCGTTTAAACAAATCCCTCTTTCCATGAGTCCTTCTGTTTGAAAACCAAATTTTTCATATAAGCGAACGGCTCGTTGATTTCTTTCTTGAACGGTTAGTTCTAACCTACGAATCAGACCAGTTGTTTGGCTCCAATAAATTAATTCATCTAATAACAGACTACCCACGCCAAAGCCCCAGTAATCTTTTAAAATACTGATACCAATCTCACCAACATGCTGGATTTTTTTATTAGTATCAGCTGTTACAGAAGCTAGTCCAATGATTTTATTGCCTGCAATTGCCACTAACATGAGATTATTAGGTAAATCTATCCTATTTTGAAGATATTCTTTTTCTTGTGCAACCGTTAATACTTGCTGCTCTGTCCCTAACAATAAATAATCTGTTTCTTGACCTACTTGTTTTAGCAACGCTAAAATATCAACAGCATCTTCTGGAATGACTTCTCGCAGCTCAACAGTTATTTCTTCAGTCACTTTTTGCTACCTCCTTTTAAAGTTGCTTTTCTAATACCGTTAATAACTGCTCATAATGTGTTCCAACAGCTTTAAAATGAATTTTTCTTCCCTCAACATCATTTGTTTCAACATTCAATGTGATTTCTAAATAAGTCTGTGGTAAATTTTTAGCTACCAGATGTGCCCATTCCACAACGGAAAAGCCATCTCCTTCGAAATATTCCTCTAAGCCCAAATCATCTGCACCACTATCTTCTAAACGATAAACATCCATATGATAGAAAGGTAATCTGCCTTGATGGTATTCTTTAATGATGGTAAAGGTTGGACTCTTAATTGTTTTTTGAATCCCTAAGCCTAGTGCTAACCCTTTACTAAAAGTCGTTTTTCCAGCACCTAGATTTCCTTCTAGCAAGATGACATCACCTGGCTCAACTAAGGCAGCAAGCTTTAATGCGATTTGTTTTGTTTCTTCTTCATTTTTGACAAGTAGCGTCTTTTCCATCTTATTCCTCACCCTTTAATTCTAATATATGTAGTATAACAGAAAATGAAACTTTTTATAAAATTTAATCTGAAAGCAATGAAAAACCTAGACTGTTTGGTCTAGGTTTAATTTTTTGAAAACTAGGTTATTTTTTCTTAAAGCGCCAAATAACAATTGCTAAAACAATGACAATTAAGCCAATCACAATTGGCATTTTACTAGAAGTTTCTCCAGTTTGTGGTAATTTAGGTGTAGTCTTAGTTTGATTGGTTGGATCGTTTGATTCTTTTATAGGTGCTACTTTTTCTTGAACTGTGATAGTTGCTGTCTGTAGCTGACCCTCATATGAATAAGTTACTTGATATTGACCAACTTTACTTGTATCAACCACTCCTTCAGCTGTTACAAGATCAAAATTAATGGCTTGTCCATCTCTATTCGTAGCTGAGACAAAATTATCCTGTGGTGTCCATGTTTCACCAATATAAAGTGTAGAATCTTTGACTTCAATAGCTGTTAGATCCTTGTTAGCAGTATATTTCTGTGTAATCGTTCCGCTAAATTCGCCAGCTCGAGAGCTAGTAGACCAGGAAGCGTCAAACGAACCTGTTGCTGCTAAGTTTGTCCAATGAATACTATTTGTTTCTGACTGATAAGTTCCTGCTGGTGTTGCCATTCTTAAAGCTATTGGATTTAAGTCAGCAGCACTCCCATCAATCGCAGTTATCAGTAAATCATTTTGTGTATATTGCGTATCATAAAAAACAACATCCGGTAAGTTGATGGTTTGATTAGATGCATCTAGTTCAGCTAGTAAGTTGAACGAGTTAAGTGGACTGATATCTGCAATCTGATTATGACTAATGTTCAATCTCTCCAAATGAGAAGGTTTCTTTGGCTTCATTGAGCTAACATCATGAATTTGATTATGAGATAAATCGATTCTTCTTGTTTGATCCCAAAAAGTTAGAGAGCTAATATCAGTAATCTGGTTGTGACTTAAATCGAGATAATAACCGTGATAATCAATAAAGCTCACATCACTAATTTGATTATTGGCTAGTTCTAAAAATGCAAGCTTTTTAAAATCAAGGCTGCTAATGTCACTCACTTGATTATTCGACATGTGCAAAGTCGTCATTTTTTTTAGTGGAATAAGCGGACTGATATCACTTACCTGATTGTCAGTCAAAATTAATTGTTGGATTTCAACGAGATTTTTAAGTGGACTCAAATCCGAAATTTGATTATTAGTTAAGCTTAAAAAATCAAGAGTAGCCAATTTACTTAGTGGCATCAAATCACTAATTTGATTATGATCTAAATCCAAAGTTTTGAGAGCTGATAAACCAGCAAGTGGTGTCAAATCACTAATTTGATTATCAGATAGGTTTAAATTGCTGAGTTCAGTTAAAGAGCTGATTGTTTGAATGGAACTAATCTTATTCCCAGATAAATCAACATACCATAACGAAACCAGATGAGAAAGGGAGCTGATATCGCTAATATTATTGTTAGGCAGACGCAATATTGTTAACTTAGTAAGATTCGCTAATGGCGAAAGATCTTCAACAGCATTGTCAGCTAATCTGATACTCACTAAATTATTGGCAAATTCGAGTCCCTTAAGATTTGAAATGGTACCTTCCTGTATCTCTATACGGGATAATCTCCTCAAGGAGTCTTTTGTAATCTCTTCTACTGGTATTGCCAATGTTCTCGCTACTTCTTGTTGTAGAACTGGATCTGGCATCCATGAAGAGAGGGGTTCAACGGCAGACGGATTCGTCTGGTTAGTTGTGTTATCTATTCTGGTGTTTTCTACTTCAGCCACATTACTTTCAGTTAATACTTCTTCTGTAATTGGCTCCTCTTTTACGGCCTCTTCTGCTTCACTTACCTCATTGAAGCTATTTTCAGTTTCTGAATCTTGTTTACTATCTTCTGCTGCTATTTCTTCATCTTCCGTAGAAGTGCTTTCATTTGTTGTATTTAGTTCAGAGTTGTTACTCGTATGTATTTCCTGCTGAGTTTCATCTGCATTTGAGATACCACTTAGACTGATTTGAGAAAACAAAATAATGATACTAAAAATGCTCAGTTTTTTACTTAATTTCATCGAAAACGCATCCTTTATTAAATTTTGCATATATAGTTATATGAAATTATATTATACTATAAAACTTATCTTTTGAGAAGACTTTATTATATTCTCCTACTAACCCCTTTAACAAAGGTTTGATTTAATGGCTCATAGTAATTAGTTCAAAATATACATGAAGCTCTTTTTATGTTTATATAACAAGTAATCTTTCTTAGCGGATTCCTTTTTTATTCTGTGTTAAAATAGAATAAAATGAAATGCAAAAATAAAAGGAGTGCGTGTTAATGATTTGGGATCTACTAAATATCGAACAAACAGTCAACTGGAAAGACATCCAACAGGCTTATTTTGAACAATGGCTACACACTTTAGGTACCCACTATTATGAAGACCTACCAGAATTATATGCTGCCTACATAAAAGCTTCTAAAACGGCTCTTAAACTTGATACTTCAACAAAAAAAGAAAAATTTCAATTATCTAGCCAAGTAAATGATGCAACAAAAGAAGCGATTGAACAATTACAAACTTTATTCCAACAAAATCAGCGATTGGATTTACTTACAACATGGAAAAAATTTTTCCTATCCCCTACTTTTTTAGCGGTTCAATATGATGATGAGTGGATAGAAGTTCTTGCACAATTTTTACAACATTATCAAAAACAACAACTATTACCAATGCCATTTTTAGTTGTTTTTTCCATGAGCTATGGTTTATTTGCTGATACGATGCCCATCCTTTCACATGCTTTTTTTACTTATGATCCACATAAAGAAAAGTCGCCTGTTACACTTTATTCCTTGCTTAAAGTCATTGCTTTTGAATCTCTTGAAAGGCAAATCGATTTATTAAAACAGCTTCATAAAAAAGAAAATCTTTCTACTTGGATTACATTTACAAATTATCGTAGCTTGAGACTAGCACATGAAGCGCCAGCCATTCGGATGACACTACCGTTTTATGAGTTTGTTCCTTACTACGAAAGAGAATATCTTTGGCAAGAAGCAATCTATCCGCTAACCTATCAAGTTTATCCTATTATCAAAGTACCTCGTGAGCCTGAGACCATTGATCTGTTAGTTTATTTTATTCAACATTATCAACAGATGCCGCTTGATTTTTACATCATGCTAGTTGAAATTTTTTCCTTACAGCAACTAAAAGATGCTCAATACCAACCAATTAAAGATGCGTTAGAATCCATTCATTTAAATATTGCCAAATTAGATATCTTGGGTAAAACAGCTCAAAAAGAGAAAAAGGCGTTATTAAACCAATATGCAGCTTTTTGTCAGGATGAGGCTGGAGAAGCACAATTGCCACAAATTCAAGCTTATTTTGCAAGTGAACCTTTTCAAAAATATATGCTGACAAGTGCTTTTTTACTGGATTTTGTCTATCTTGTAGAAACACATCCTCAAATTTCTTATTCATTATGGAAAGAATTATTCCTTACTTATCAAACAAGTTATCAAAAGGAACAGGAGCAACGATTGAATGATTGGTCATTTTTCCTTGAAACACTTCGAGAAGGCGCTTTTGAAAAATATTGGTTTATGTTTAAAAATAAGAAACGCTTTGATGAACACTCTTATGAGCACTTTATTGAAACCGAACAAACGCGGACAGAAGCAGATCGAAAAGCCAAGGAGGTTCCTGAAGAAAAACAAAAAGAATGGCTCCTCCAATATATCTATTTAGATGCTTTTTCTAGAAAAGGCATTCGGACGATTTATAGAGAGCATCTATTTGAACAAATCCAGCAATTTGGTCAGCAAAAGACCTATCAATATGATATGGAATCTGATGGTAAAATAATCATTTATTACCAACTTGAACAAGTCGTTTTATATTTTAGTTTAGTTAAAGAAAAGGTCACACTTTCTCATGAAGCTTATGCTTCACTTTTAGAAGAAATGGTGACACTTTATCAAGAGACTTTCTTTTGTATGGCTAAGGAGAAACTACTGTTTCAAGAGGCTTTAGCTTGCATTAGAAAAAATAGTAAATAAAAAAAGATTCTCTTTTTCTAGAGAATCTTTTTTTGTTTACGCTATTCACCTATTATCACACACCAGCATGTTTATTACGATAAGCATTTCTTGCTTCTTGTGTTAAGACTTGTGCTGTTTTAGGCCTTGCAATGTTAGAAAGTAAGAGTTGGTCGTAATAATCTTCTTTATACAAAATATTCCAAGGCTCTAAGCCATAGTAAGCATTTCCTAAAGCCGTCATGATTGTACCACCATAAGAAGTATTGGCATTTACTCGTTGTGCTTTTGACATAAAACACTGCATATGATGAAGTACTTTATAAGTGCCATTATTTAGTGGTTCATTATCTATATTTAAAACAGTAATGACCTGACTTACTGCTAATTCAGCATCTCCAACTTTTTCTTGACTTTTTTTCAATTCAAATAGTAAACAAATGGGTGAACTTTTAGTTAAGTATGTATCAATGACTTGGCCAAACATAAAGGTACCATCCATTAATGGGATGCTAAAAACATCTCCAATCTGCCATCTTTGAGGTTTTGGCCGTTTCCAAGTCTTTAAAGTTGTCATGATTTGCTCTTTTTCGAGAGTTGTTAGTTGCTCTTCACTAGCAGCTAAATGATTGATACATTCAGCCACACAATAAATAGTTGTTGCGCTTCGGCTAGTTAGCGATGTCCTATCTGCTTCATAATCAATCGTTGGTTTAGGTTTTAAAGCTGGTATTTTATTTAATTCTTTTTTTAACCTAGCAACTGCTTCTGATTGATAATCAGTTTCAAATAAAGTGGCTAAATCTTCAAAAATTTCAAAGACTGTAAGTGTTTCTGAAGGTAGCTGAATGTCAATTTTTCCGAATGTTATTTTTTTACTCAAAGATTTTCCCCCTTAAGTTTCATTAGAAAGTAATTTTACCACTTCAAACCAAATACAATGTAGCAGTACATCATTTGAAAATGGTTGATCAATCCTTGCTAACTGCTGCGTATAATAAGGCAGATGGATGGCTAACCAATTTGCTAAGCTGCCATCGCCCTCTTCTTTTGCAAACTGCTCATCAATGTCACCAAATCTTTGGATTGTAGTACGCACTACTTTTACCACTGCTACTGCATCACTATCACCGTTTAATAATAAGGCATAATCTCCAACTTCGCTGATTTTTGCTTCTCGGTAGTCATACAATTCAAGTAAGGACGAGGTGGCTATTTTTTCACCAGCTAAAACTAACTCGGCTAGCTCATCTGCCATTTCTTTTGTGTTACCAAATGTCATTAATTCAGGGGTTGGCTGGTTACTGATGTTCAACTCTTTTTGACAAGTCTGCCATAATTTTTCATGCATAGGCTTCACTCCTTTAGGTGTATATTATGTAATGAAAAGGCTAAACCAAATTGGCTTAGACTTTTCTACTGAATTATTTTACAAGTTTACGTTGGAAAAATTTCACGATTTCAACAATTGGCACAATCGCAAATGAAGCAACGAATACTGCTAACCATTGATAAGAATCTAGATGTGCTACGTTAAAGGCATCGTTTAAGCCAGGGACTAAAATAGTTGCCGCTAATAAAACAAATGACAACAAGACTGCCCAGTTAAATGATTTATTTTTAAATGCGCCCACTGAGAATAATGAACCATGAATGGATTTTACGTTAAAGGCGTGGAACAATTGAATCAAACCAAGTGTTGCAAAGGCCATTGTACTTGCATCTAAGTGTGCTGCATCATAGCCAGCATGTACTGGGAATGTGATTGCCCACCAGTAAATCCCTAAAGTAATCCCACCTTCAATAATCCCTTGATAAATAATACTTGGGAAAACACCATTAGAGAAGAAGTTTGAATTGCGACCTCTTGGTTTTTGTTTCATGACATCTTTTTCAGCTGGCTCTAAACCTAAAGCAATCGCTGGGAATGTATCTGTTACAAGGTTAATCCATAAAATATGGACAGGTGTTAAAATGGTCCAGCCAACCATTGTTGCGATGAATAGGGTTAAGACTTCACCTAGGTTAGCAGATAATAGATATTGAATTGATTTTTGAATATTAGAGAAGACTTTACGTCCTTCTTCAACGGCTACGATAATGGTTGAGAAGTTATCATCCGCTAGGACCATTTCGCTGGCACCTTTAGAAACCTCAGTACCAGTAATCCCCATACCAATCCCAATATCGGCTGTTTTAAGTGCCGGTGCATCATTGACACCATCACCTGTCATCGCCACAATCTTGCCTTTTTTCTGCCATGCTTTCACAATACGCACTTTATGCTCAGGAGAAACACGGGCATAGACTGAGTATTTGGTAACCGCTGTTGCAAATTCTTCATCTGAAAGCTCATTTAATTCTGCACCTGTAATCACTGCATCATCATTGCCTTCTTCAACAATTCCTAGACGTGTCGCAATTGCTTGTGCAGTATCGCGGTGGTCACCTGTAATCATAATTGGGCGAATACCCGCTTCGCGAGCTGTTGCAACTGCATCTTTTGCTTCTGGACGTTCTGGGTCAATCATCCCAATCATTCCTGCATAAATTAACTCTTGTTCAACAACTTCTGAATCCATTTCAGCTGGGATTGCATCTACTTGGCGGTAAGCCATTGCTAGCACACGTAGTGCTTGTTTGGCTAAATTGTGGTTCGTTGCTAAAATTAATGCATGCATTTCTTGATCCATTGGTTTTACTTCACCGTTTACTACATAATGGGTACAACGTTTGAGTAATTCATCTGGTGCACCTTTTGTTGCAATTTGGTAGCCACCAGTTGATAATTCATTGATTGTTGACATTAATTTACGATCTGAATCAAATGGCACTTCGCCAACACGAGGCTCGCTTGTATTTAAGCCATTCACATCTAGGCCTTTATCTAATGAGAATTGAACCATCGCTGTTTCAGTTGGATCTCCAATTAATGAACCATCAGAAGAAATTTTTGTATCATTACTTAATGTCATAATTTGAACAATTGGTAAGGTTGTATCAATCGCTTCGCTTGCATCCTGTAAGGTGCCATTAACGAAAACTTTTTCAACAGTCATTTGATTTAAAGTTAAGGTTCCGGTTTTATCAGAACAAATAATCTCCGTACTACCTAAGGTTTCAACTGCAGGTAATTTACGGACAATCGCATTTCTTTTAGCCATTTTTTGTGTTCCTAAAGCTAAAATAATCGTAACAATTGCTGGTAATCCTTCTGGAATCGCTGCTACAGCTAATGAAATTGAAGTTAATAACATATCAATAGCTTCTTTACCGCCGTTAATCCCAACAACAAACATCACAGCCGCTACAACTAAAATCGCAATCGTTAAATATTTACCAAGCTGATTTAAGTTTTCTTGTAAAGGTGTTTTTGTTTCATCAGCAGTTGCGAGCATATCCGCAATTTTACCAACTTCAGTATTCATTCCAGTGCCAACAACGACTGCTATTCCGCGACCATAAGTTACATTACTATTCATAAAGCCCATGTTGGTACGATCCCCAATACCAACCTCAGCATCTTCAATCTTATTCATACTTTTCTCAACAGGTACAGATTCACCTGTTAAGGCTGCTTCTTCAATTTTTAATGAAGCAATCTCTAAGAAACGCACATCTGCTGGTACCACATCTCCAGCTTCAAGCAAGATAATATCTCCTGGTACAAGCTCTTCACTTTTCAGTGTCACCACATGTCCATCACGTTTAACACGAGCATGAGGAGAGGACATCATTTTTAATGCATTAATCGCTTGCTCAGCTTTTGCTTCTTGGAAGACACCAAGAATGGCATTTACAACCACAACTAACATAATAATCACAGCATCTGTTACATCCCCAAAGAAGCCAGAAATAATCGCTGCAGCCATTAAGACAATAATCATAAAATCTTTAAATTGCTCTAAAAATTTTACAAATAAGCTTTTTGTTTTTCCTTCATCTAATTGGTTTGCACCATACGACGCCAAACGTTTTTTTGCCTCAGCATCTGAAAGACCTTCGACTGCTGTCCCTAAATTACTTAGTACTTCTTCCTCCGTTTGTGTATAAAACACACCTTGGACTTGTTGCTTTTTCTCTTCTACCATGAAAATCCTCCTTATATTTTGTTGGACTGTATCCGCCTTTTAACAAAAAAAGACCTATGCATGCTTTTTGCTCTTTCAAAGCAAACATACATAAGTCTCACTATTTAAGATAACACCAGAAGAAATTGCCGCTTCAACATGATTGTTGATGTTATCACAGCCTAAGCTGCTAGTTACTCCCCTATGGACAGTACCAAATTTTCATTGCTCGTTCATTATACACAATCCCAGAATCAGGTGCAACTTTTTTAGCTGATTTAGTAAGTTATCTATCCAATTCCCTTTAAAATAAGGAAGAGGAAGCAATCAAAAAAAGATAATGAATGTAAGTGACTATCATTCATTATCTTTATAAAACTACTGGTTAATGAGCCTGATCTGATAAAACGTTAAACTAGCTAAATTTATTGGATAGCATCTGTATCTTCTTGCGTAATAATCTGATTAACTAATTCAGTTCCTTCTGGACTAAGGTAGATTACTTGGATTTTCACATCAGGAAACAAGCCTTTTGACCCATCTATTGTAGGTTTTAGACCTTTTATTAATGTTGGTCTTAAAGCTTCTTGATCAATGGCTACCGCAGGATTTTGTGAAAATGTATAAGTATAGATAATTGTCGTGTCTTTGCCTTCTTCAATTTTGATATCAGAGTAAATATCCCCAGCTTGCGCTTTGATTGCGGGAATTTGTGATTGAGCCGCTTCAATCGACAATTGAAACATTTCTGAATTTCCTAATTCTGTTTTGGCCTCTGATTCTGGTTTTGGTTCTGGTTTGGATTCTGATTTTTCAGAAGTTTTTTTCTCTTCTTTTTTTGTTGAAGATGCTGAACTTTCTTCTTTCTTAGAACTATCTGAGTTTTTAGCACCATTTGAACAGGCACCTAAAGTGATAATCATTAGTGCAGCAAGCATAAGTGTTACATATTTCTTTTTCATAAAAATCTCCTTTTAAACTTTATTTTCCAACTACATATTAAATACTAAAACAGGTTCCTCATATTACAATTCGACAATGAAGCATTCTTAAGAGGCAAAAAAATTGGGAAGGTTCAGAGTTGAACTTTGTTCAATCTGTATCATGTCTCTAAGGATTAAAAATCCTAAGAGGCATGACAAGCTAATCAGCTAATCTTCTCCAATAATCTTCACTTCTGTTTCTAATACGACATCAAATTCAGCTAAAATAACTGCTTGGATATGTTGAATCAAGTCAATATAATCTGTAGCTGTTGCTTGATTAATATTCACAATAAAGCCTGCATGCTTCATTGAAACTTGAGCGCCACCAATCATATGACCTTGTAAATGCGCATCTTGGATCAGTTTCCCTGTAAAATAACCAGGAGGACGCTTAAAGACACTCCCACAAGAAGGGTATTCTAATGGTTGCTTTGCTTCTCTTAGCTCAGTTAACTCTTTCATACGCTCTTCAATTAAAGGCTTCATGCCATGCTTTAACGCAAAGGTCGCACTTAAAACAATGGCACCACTGCTTTGGATACTGCTCATACGATAGCTAAAAGCCAATTCTTCATTGCTGACTTCAATGATTTCACCAGCTTTTGTTAACAGAATTGCACTCGCTAATACTTCACTGATTTCTCCACCATAAGCACCTGCATTCATATAAACTGCACCACCAATACTTCCTGGTATCCCACAAGCAAAGGCCATTCCTTCTAAGCTATGATCTAGTGCAACATAAGTGGTATCAATCAGTTTCGCGCCACTTTGAGCTGTTATGTTGTTTCCTTCTACTTGAATGGCATTCATTTCTGTTAAAATCATGGTTACACCACGAATTCCGCCATCTTTGACAATCAAATTACTGGCATTCCCTAAAACGGTTAGCGGTTCATCATTTTCATTACTCCAAAGTAAGACCTGCTGTACTTCCTCTATTGTTTTAGGAAATACTAAAATATCTGCTGGCCCACCTGTTTTTGTATAGGTGTATAAGGATAAAGGTTCATTCTTTTTAATAATTAGTTGAGGTGCACCCTCAATTAAATTTTCTATCTTCATCAGCTTGTCCTCAAATCTTTATTAATAGTCAATCGCTCTTTCATTATTCTACCATGAATTGCCAATTTTTAAATCACTTATTTATTTTTCTTAATGGCATCAAAAAATTGATAGGATTTCATTGCTGCTTGGTAGTGACAAATCCGATATAAAAAGGGGCAACCCGTTCTTAAAAAAGAGAGCTTTTCCACCTTTAAAATGGGATGATTGTCAGTACAGTTTAAATGCAGCTTATCCACTTCATTTGCGACTACTGCTGAAATGGTATAGGAAGTATCTCCCAATTTCAGTCCTAATTCAAATTCAATATAGTGATACAAATCTTGCTCAAGAGTCTCCTGTGTAATTCCTGGAATAACCTGTTCCGGAATGAACCAATGTTCTAAAGCATAAGGTCTTTCATTTCGATAACGAATAAAGGTCGCAGCATAAACGTTTTGCTGTGCTGAGATAGCTAATTGTTGTTGTAACAATTGATGTGGATGCTTTTTTTCAAAAGAAAGCATTTGCTTAAGATAACTAAATTGCTTTGTTTGTTGCTTTTTCTGATATGTAGAAATTTTCTGTAGCTTCTCATGTTGCACAACAAAAGTCCCCAAACCTCTGCTGCTATAGATAACTCCCTCTTCCTTTAAAATATCTAAGGCTTTTTTGACAGTCATACGACTCACACCAAATTCAGTGGCTAGTTCTTGCTGGTTTGGTAAAGCATACTGAAAATTATATTCATCATTTTTGATTCTTTCAGAGACAATATGAACAATGTGTTGATATTTCATCCTCTCACTCCTTTTTTAGATAACGAAAAAAGATACTACATAAAGTAATATCTTTCTCACATAGCTAAACGCTTTCTTTTTGAACAATTTTATGACAAATGTCATGACTAACAATTGTTTCTTGAATTGAGATTGGACTTTCCAATGTAGCTAAGCTTTCTACAAAAGCTTCTATTATAGAAACAAAGCCTCTCTTTTCTAATGTAGATGTCCAGTCACTAAATTCATTTATTTTTTCACTATCTTTTGTTAAAGTTTTCATTTTTACCATATTTTCTACTTGATAAGTGGCGCTTGGAGTCATGACTTCTACCCATTCACGATTGGCTCCAGCCTTAAAATTAGTAATGGCAATACCTGTTGTGGTCTCGGTATGAAGCTGAATCATTACTTGAGAAACAACTTCACCCTCTAGCTTTTTATGCACAGAAAAATGGGTCAGATTGCCTCCTAGTAAATAACACATGGTATCAACAACATGAATAAAATCATCATAAATCGCATATTGATTTTCCTTGATGGTATCCACACGATTTTTCTCCATAATGATCATATTCTTAGCTGGGATTGCAGCTAATTCTTGATAAAAAGGTGCAAATCTCCGATTAAAGCCTGTCATTAATATCAAGTTTTTTGCTTCTGCCAATTGTAGTAAGCGAGCCGTTTCCCGGATATCTTCTGAAATTGGCTTATCCACATAAACATGAATCCCTTCATTTAATAACAATTCGATGATTTCAGCATGTGTTGGTGTTGCAGTATGAACAAACGCAGCTTCAATACCACTTTCAATCAATGCCGTCAGCGATGAATAGTGATACTCAAAATGATATTTTTCACAAATAGCGGCTAATTTTTCTTGGTTTCTTGTATAAAAATGCCATTCCACACGATCATTCATTTCTGCCATCACAGGTAAGTAAGCTTTTTGAGAAATATTTCCTAATCCAATAACACCGATCTTCTTCATCTACTCAACACGCCCTTTCATTCTTTGACTTTATCTTAACAAAAAAAAGAAAAAGTTGAAATCGTTTAGACTTTTAATCAAAGTAATGTCATTTTGCGAATCTTCATTTTTGCGATACAATAGAAAATAGAATCAATTAAGAGAAAGAGGGGCAAATTAAATGAAACTCATTTCATGGAATGTAAACGGCCTTCGTGCTGTGGTCAAAAAAGGATTTATGGATATTTTTAATGCATTAGATGCTGATTTCTTCTGTTTACAAGAAACCAAATTGCAAGAAGGACAAATTGAGCTAGACTTACCTGGCTATGAACAATATTGGAATTATGCAGAAAAAAAGGGCTATTCAGGAACAGCTATCTTTACTAAAAGAAAACCTTTAAATGTCTATTATGGTATGGATAAAGCGGAGCATGATCAGGAAGGACGATTGATTACGCTTGAGTATGCAACTTATTATGTTGTGACGGTTTATACTCCAAACTCTCAAAGCGAGCTAAAACGCTTAGATTATCGGATGCAGTGGGAATCAGATTTCCTAGACTATTTATTGGATTTAAATCAGAAGAAGCCTGTAATTATGTGTGGTGATTTAAACGTTGCCCATCAAAATATTGATTTAAAAAATTGGAAAACGAACCAAAAAAATGCAGGATTTACACCGGAAGAACGCGCTAAATTCACAGATTTTCTAGCGAATGGCTTTATTGATACTTTCCGCTATTTCCATCCTGATACTGAAGGAGAATATTCTTGGTGGAGTTATCGTTTTAATGCAAGAGCTAATAATGCAGGGTGGCGCATTGATTATTTCTGTGTTTCAGATACATTAAAGGCACAACTTTCATCTGCATCCATTCATCAAGAAATTGTAGGAAGCGACCATTGTCCTGTTGAATTACAAATTGATTTAGCTGATTAAGTAAGGAGTGTCACCAATGGATTTTATAGAACCAGCAACAACTGAAACAGCCAAAGCATTATTAGGAAAATTATTATTGCATGAAACAGAACATGGGCTGGTTGGTGGCTATATTGTGGAAACAGAAGCTTATGTTGGCGCTGAGGATAGAGCTTGTCATACATTTGATAATAAACGAACCCCTAGGCTAGCCTCGATGTATGAAAAAGGCGGTACCATCTATATTTATTCCATGCATACCCAACACATGCTGAATATTGTGACCAAAGAAAAAGATATGCCAGAAGCCGTTTTAATTCGAGCGATTCAGCCTCTAACTAATCAAAAGCTTATGATTAAAAACCGAGGAAAAGAAGGGCTCCTCTTAACTAATGGACCAGGAAAATTGACACAAGCTTTAGCCATTACAACAGCATTAGATGGTCAGTTATTGAATGAAGGAAAGCTTTTCCTGCATCCCTCTGATCAGCTCCTTCCTAAAGCAGTCATCGCTAGTCCACGAATTGGCATTCCAAATAAAGGCAAATGGACAGCAGCCCTTTTACGTTATCATGTGGCTGGAAATCCTTATGTTTCTGGAATGAAAAAAAGGGAAATGCTTCCGGTTCATGAAACTTGGTAATAAGCAAAAAAATCAGAAAATAGCTTAAATGCTACTTTTCTGATTTTTTATTTTCGATGAATAATCAGCAAGCTACTCCATTCCTATTAACATTCCACCATCCGATACCCCACACCAATTTCCGTTAAAATATAAACTGGTTCAGCAGGATTAACTTCAATTTTCCTACGAATATTGGACATATTTACTCTTAAAGATTGATTTTCTAAGGAATAAGGCCCCCAAACTTCTTTCGCAATATAATCATGTGTTAGCACTTTTCCAATATTCAAAGCTAAAAGTTGAATAATCTTATATTCTGTTGGTGTTAAATGAACCTGCTTGCCTTCAATTTGGACAAAGCGTTTATCAAAATCAATTTCAAACGCACCATTGCTTAATTTCCCAGCTGAGCCTTCTTTTTTCTTCACATGGCGCAAAGCTGTACGGATTCTTGCGAGCAATTCAGAGGTGCCAAATGGTTTTGTGATATAATCATCTGCACCTTCATCTAGCGCTAGTACTTTCTCACTTTCATCGCTTCTAGCAGAAACGACAATAATAGGTACCTCTGACCAGCTTCTAATATTTTTTAACACATCGATGCCATCTTGATCTGGTAAACCCAAATCAAGAATGACCACATCAGGAGACCATAAAGCACACATGCTGACCCCTTCTGTTCCTTTAGCAGCATGTAAAACTTTATAAGCATTTCCCTGTAAAATAGCCGTCATAAAATTCACAATCGCTAAGTCATCTTCAATCATCAAAACAGTTGTTGTCATGATGTGGCTCCTTCCTTAATGGGTAATGAAAATCTGAATACTGCGCCACCTTGGGCTTTATTAACCGCTTCAATGGTGCCACCATGTGCAGTCACAATTGTTTTACAAATAGACAAACCAATGCCCATGCCTCTTGAAGAATCAACCGGTATATCCTCTCTGGCCTCTCCTAATTGCTGAAATAGCACTGGAACACGTTCTTTGGCAATGCCAATACCATCATCACTGACTTCAAAAATCGCAAAATCTGGTTTCTTTTTGACGGTGATCATCACAGGCTCTTTAGAGCGCGCATGTTTAATCGCATTTTCTATCAAATTAATCAATACTTGCTCAATTAATGTCCCATCCATCGGAATCATCAGCAATTCTTCTGGTACTTTGACAGTCAAGGATTGCCCTTTAAAACGTTTGCGAATCTTACCAACTGCTGCTCCAACAACTTCTTCTACAGCTTCTGGCGTTTTTTTAACCTTCATGGTGCCTTCATCAATTCTTGTGACAGATAATAAATTTTCTACCATTCGAATCAACCATTCTGCATCTTCTTTCATATCTGTTAATAAACTTTTCTTTAACTCAGCAGGTAATTGTTGCTCCTCTTCCAATAAAACCGAACTGGCTCCTAGAATCCCAGTAAGCGGTGTTCGTAAATCATGGGAAATTGCACGCAATAAATTACCACGCATCTTCTCTTTTTCATTTTCCACCATAATTTGCTGTTGCTCTGCTGCCAAGCGTTGTCTTTCTAATGCTAAAGAAAGTTGAGAGGTTAA
Organism: Isobaculum melis; assembly: GCF_900111355.1. Lineage (GTDB taxonomy): Bacteria > Bacillota > Bacilli > Lactobacillales > Carnobacteriaceae > Isobaculum > Isobaculum melis. The sequence goes on along the minus strand of NZ_FOHA01000013.1, from coordinate 20,013 downwards.
CATTTTTAAAAAGTTTTGCTGTTCATAGGTTAGTGGCTGTTTTTTATCAATTAAAATGCCAATAACTGCTAATACCTTACCTTGAGAAATGACTGGAAAATAATGGCCTTTAGCGCCCATTAAGGTATCCGTTCCAAAACCTGCAATTTTATGATTATTAAAGACCCAATTGGCTACACCTTGTTCATCACCTGAAGCCAACGCTTGATAATCTTGCTTATTTTGATAGGTTAAAATATTTAATTGTTGCTGTGCATGTGGTTTTTCAGTATAAAAAATCACACTTCGTTCAATAGCTTGCACAAGATATTCATTGGTTAATTGAACAATTTTAGTTAAATTTCTAGTTGACAGCAAACTCTTATTTAGATCATATAAAACCGACATTTGATGCTCTTTCTCAATAGAATCTCGGGCTTGATTTTTTAATCGTATCATGATGTTACTGGTAAATAAAGCCCCTATCAACATAATTAATAAGGTAATCGGATAACCAGGTTTATAAACCGTCAATGAGTTCAACGGCTCAACAAAAAACCAATTAAATAAAATCACACTAATTCCTGAAGCGAGCACACCATAAAAATAACCTGTTGTCACTCTGGAAATCATCACCACAAATAATAAGTAAACAATGATAACATTTTGATCACCAATTCCTAAATAAGTCACAACCTCAGATAATAAAGTAGCAGCAATTAGCAGTCCTACTGTTTTGAACAAATCTACCAGTAGAATTTTTTTAGGAATCAATTGTTTAAAAGAAGCCTTTTCTTTTTTCAAACGCGGTTCCTGTTCTGCTAGTGGAATAATGTGTAATTCAACATGATTTAACCGCTTCATTAGCTCATCTTCAATATCCTGTTTCAACCATTTAAAATGCCCAAAGCGATGACGGTATTTACCAACAATAATATCTGTCACACTTGTTAACTTAGCATATTGGGTAATCACCTCAACTGGTTGATCCCCTATTAAGGTCACAACTTCTGCACCTAAACGTTCAGCTAACACTTGATTTGCCTTCCTCTTCTGTTGCTCTTCCTCAGAGGTTTCCTCATCACTTTTCTCAACAATTAAAACGACCCATTCTCCATGAAAAGCATTGGCTAGTCGGGCTGTCCAACGAATACATTTTTCAGCTCCCTGTTGGTCCAAATGATGGATGCAAGTTAACAATCGAACATGAACCCTTTTTTCCTTATAAACATCTTCAATTCGATTGTCCATACTAATATGATCGGCTGCTTTACGAATCGCAATTTCTCGCAATAGTTTTAAATTTTCTTTTGTAAAAAAATGATTCATGGCCTTTCTAGCACGCTCTGGACGATAAATCTTCCCTTCCTTTAAGCGACTCAGCAACTCTTCTGGCTCAATATCAATCAGCTTCATTTCAGCATGACTTAAGAAACTATCTGGCACAGTCTCCTGTACACGAATTTGAGAAATTTCTTCAATAATATCATTTAAGCTTTCCAAGTGTTGTACATTGACTGTTGTATAAACATCAATGCCAGCTCGTAGTAACTCTTCAATGTCTTGATAACGTTTCTTATTCCTGGATCCAATCACATTGGTATGTGCTAATTCATCGACTAAAATCAAATCTGGCGCGAGTGCTAATGCAGCATCTAAATCAAACTCTTCTAACTGCATATTTTTATAATGTAATTTTTTAGTTGGAATCCTTTCAAAGCCTTCCATTAAAGCTAAAGTATCTGGTCGAACATGAGGTTCAATATAGCCTAAAATGACTTGCTTGCCTAAAGCCACTTGCTTTTTAGCGGCTTTTAACATGCCATAGGTTTTTCCGACACCAGCTGCATAGCCAAAGAAAACCTTTAATTTTCCCGCTCCAGTTTCCTCCATTTGTTCAACCTGCAATAACAATTGGTCTGGATCTGGTCGATTTAATTCTTCCCCCATGTCCTACTCCTCACTTTCTGATTCACTTTAAACTATTTATTCTAGTTCATCTAAAGCGATATTCACACCTAGTACATTGACTCTTGATTCTCCTATTGTACCAAAAAGTTTCCCACTTGTATGGTCTTGAATCACTTTCTCAACAGCTTCCTGTGAAATCTGACGTTCTTTTGCAATTCTTGCTACTTGATATTGCGCTGCTTCTAATGAAATCTCTGGGTCTACACCACTGCCAGACTGTGTCACTAAATCCATGGGAATCGCTTGCTGATTGGTTGGATCAAGCGCTTTAAAAAAGGCCACACGTTGCGCCACTAAATCCTCCTGTTCCTTACCAACTGGTGACAATTGACTAGCTGTTCCAACTGGTCGCCCAATTAAATACTGTGATTCAGTAAAGGGTTGTCCTAATAATTGTGACCCCACATTTTTCTTACTCCCATCCGCTGCAGATACCGTCACAATGCTGCCATTTGCTTGTTGATAAAAAAACAATTGACCCATTCCTGTTACCAAAAGCGTATATCCTAACCCACAAATCAATGTCATAATAAGTAATAAACGAAATGCTGGCTGCAAATTTTCTTTGATAAAAGCTTTCATTTTAAGTCGCTCCTTCTTTTCTAATTAACCTACACCAATCACTGTTAACACAACATCAATCAATTTAATTGCAATAAATGGTGCAACCAAGCCACCCAAACCATAGACCAATAAATTATGTCGCAAAATTTGACTGGCAGGCATTTCTTTATAGCTCACTCCCTTTAAAGATAAAGGAATCAATGCCACAATAATCAATGCATTGTAAATAATCGCAGATAAGATCGCACTGGTTGGACTATTTAACCCCATCAGATTTAGCGCGTCTAATTGTGGATAAATGGCATAAAATAACACCGGAATAATCGCAAAATATTTTGCAACATCATTGGCAATACTAAAAGTTGTTAACGCACCGCGTGTCATGAGTAACTGTTTCCCAATCCGAACAATATCAATCAGCTTAGTTGGGCTTGAATCCAAATCAATCATATTGCCAGCTTCTTTTGCTGCTTGTGTGCCTGTATTCATTGCTACTGCCACATCCGCTTGCGCTAAAGCTGGTGCATCATTGGTGCCATCGCCAGTCATCGCCACCAAATGACCTTCCTCTTGATACTGGCGAATTAACTGCAACTTAGCTTCTGGTGTTGCTTCTGCTAGGAAATCATCGACCCCAGCCTCAGCTGCAATCGCAGCAGCAGTCATTGGATTATCACCTGTGATCATAATGGTTTTAATCCCCATCGCACGCATATCTTCAAAGCGTTCTTTGACACCATTTTTCACAATATCCTTCAAATAAACGACACCTAAAACCGTTTTATTTTTCACAACAACGAGCGGTGTACCGCCTAGTCCAGCAACCTTTGCAACAATCTCATCACATTCAGCAGGATAAGTCCCACCAGCTTCCATCACAAATTTCTTCACAGTATCTGCAGCGCCCTTACGAATTTCATGCTCCTGATAGTCAATCCCACTCATTCTTGTCTTCGCAGAAAAATCAATAAAAGTTGCCTGTAACGCTTTAAAATCACGTCCCCGAATATCAAAACGCTCTTTAGCTAATACCACAATACTGCGTCCCTCAGCTGTTTCATCAGCAAGCGAGGATAATTGTGCAGCATCTGCCAGCTCAAACTCTTCTACACCAGCTACAGGTAAGAACTCACTCGCCTTCCGATTTCCTAAAGTGATTGTCCCTGTTTTATCTAGCATTAAAATATCAACATCACCAGCCGCTTCAATGGCACGACCACTCATCGCTAGGACATTGGCTTTATTTAAACGACTCATCCCTGCAATCCCAATTGAAGACAATAACGCCCCAATCGTTGTCGGTGCCAAACAAACAAGTAAGGCAATAATCACTGTCAATGAAAGCGCTGATCCACTTCCTGATAAGGCACTAGAATAACGTGTAAAAGGTAAAAGTGTTGCTGAAACCACTAAAAAGATTAGTGTTAAGGTAATCAATAAAATTTGCAAAGAAATTTCATTCGGTGTTTTCTTACGAGCAGAGCCTTCAACCATCGCAATCATCTTATCAAGAAAGCTTTCGCCACTTTCCGCCGTTACTTGAATGACTAACGCATCAGAAACGACTGTTGTTCCACCCGTCACAGCACTTCTATCGCCACCAGATTCTCTAATGACTGGAGCTGATTCACCAGTAATCGCACTTTCATCAACAGATGCCGCACCATCTACCACATCACCATCCATCGGAATTTGTTCTCCTGCTACAACATAAACCAAATCACCTTTTTTTAAATCAGAAGAAATCACTTCAGTCACCTGATCAAGGGCTTTAATCGATTTCACTTTTTTAGCAATGACTTCTTTTCTAGCACTTTTTAAACTATCTGCTTGCGCTCTACCACGCCCCTCTGCAATGGCTTCTGCAAAATTTGCAAAAAGAATGGTCACCCATAAAATCAAAGCAATCGCTAATGTGAAACCAGCTGATTGATCTTTTATGCCCATAAAGGATAAAAAGTAGAGTACAGTTGTTAAGATGGCACCTAAATAAACCACAAACATTACTGGATTCTTTAATTGGATTAATGGTGCACACTTTACTAGTGACTGCTTCAGTGCATCAACCATCATTGCTTTTCTTGATTCTGTTTCTTTCATTTTTTATGTCTCCTATCCTCTTAAACTACCTCATGAATGAATAAAAAAGTCTGCAATTGGTCCCAATCCCATTACTGGTAAAAAGCTTAAGGCACCAATTAATAGAATCACTCCCAGCAACATAAAGGTAAAGGTACCATTTGTAGTGGATAATGTACCTTCACTAACAGCAACCATTTTTTTCTTCCCTAAATTTTCACCTAAGAATAAAATAGCCGTCATTGGAATAAAGCGAACCAATAGCATGATACAGCCACCTAAAACATTCAAGAAGGTCGTGTTTGTTTCCATTCCAGCAAAAGCACTCCCATTATTATTTGCTAAGGAAGAAAAATTATAAAGCATTTCTGAAAAACCATGGGCTCCGCTATTTCCTAACCAAGCTGCAGAATCAGGATGCAAGGTAAAAATCATACTCCCTACTAAAGTCAAAATAGGTGGCGTTAAAATGACAAGACAAACCATCTTCATATCAAACGGTTCAATTTTCTTGCCTAAATACTCAGGTGTTCTTCCCACTAATAAACCTGCAATAAAAACAGTTAATAAAACAAAGGCAATCATGCCATAAAGACCACTACCCGCACCACCAAAGACAATCTCACCTAATTGCATAAGGAACATTGGAATCATTCCTCCAAGTGGTGTAAAGCTATCCATCATCGCATTGACAGACCCATTGGAAGCAGCAGTTGTACTAACTGCCCATAAACTAGACCAACCAATCCCAAATCGGACTTCTTTTCCTTCTAAATTGCCATTAGCCAAAACATCAGTAAAATGAGGAGCCATATAATATTCACTCATTGTGACCCCAATCAAAGCTAAAACCAATAAAATAAATGAGACAATCAAAATTGTTCTTCCTTGTTTCATCTCTTTAACAAATAAACCAAATGACACAATCAAAGCAACTGGAATAATCAAAATCGCAATATTTTCAACAAAGTTAGAAAAGACCGTTGGATTTTCAAATGGAAATGCTGAGTTTGCCCCAAAATACCCACCACCATTTGTGCCTAATTGTTTAATCGCAATTTGACTGGCCGCAGTCCCTAGAGGAACCAATACTTTTTCTCCTGTTTCTAATAAATAAGTTTCTACTGCACCGCCAAAAGATTGTACAACACCTTGTGAAACTAAAATCAAGGCAATAACTAGGGATAAGGGTAATAAAACATAGAGAACAGCTCTTGTTAAATCCTGCCAAAAGTTCCCTAAATTGCGACTATTTTTTGAGATAAACCCTCTTAATAAAGCAAATAAAACAGCGATTCCAACACCTGCCGAAACAAAATTTTGAACGGTTAAAGCCAACATTTGTGTCAATGGCGAAAGTGTTGTTTCCCCTGCATAAGCTTGCCAATTTGTATTGGTCACAAAGCTAATTGCTGTATTAAAGGCTAGACTTAAACTTGTCCCTTCCGCCCCATTAGGATTTCCCGGGAAATAACCTTGTAGCAACATAAAGAACATTACTGCAATAAAACTCAAAAATGAAAAAGCCAAGACAGAGAATGTATATTTTTTTGCATTCATTTCAACTTTAGCCTGTTTCCCTAACAACCGATAAATCATTTTTTCAAGAGGTGCTAAGAACGCACTTGTCCAGACATGCTTACCAGACATCACTTGATACGTATAAAAACCCAGTGGAATACCTAACCCAATTAAGACCACTAAAAACAAGAGCTGATTGATTAAGATAGCACTCATATTTGATCACCCCAAAATAAAATATAAATTAAATACATGAATAAACCTAAAGCCATCAATCCAACAAAAAGAATGACGAAATCCATGATGTACAACTCCTTTACCTAAGATAGCATTAGCTTAACAGGAAACTGATAAAGATAGTGTTAAGATGAGTGCTTGTGGTGTTAAGATTGTGTAAAGAAAAAATCGGCCGACAATAAAAAAGCTTTTAGCCCTAATTATTTTAGGTCTAAAAGCTTTTTTTATTTTATTTCGCAACGGCAATTGCTTCAACTTCAATTAAAACATCTTTTGGCAACCTGCTAACTTCCACACAAGAGCGAGCTGGAAAATTCTTGCCAAACATCTCCTCATACACTTGATTAAATACAGCAAAATTCGCCATATCACTAATAAAGCAAGTTGTTTTAATCACTGTTGAAAAATCCCCACCAGCTTCAGCTAGCACATGATACAAATTGGTTAATGTCTGTTTCGTTTGTACCGCAATATCTGTTCCAATCACTTCACCAGTTTCTGGATTCATAGCAATTTGTCCTGAAGTATAAATGATGCCTTTATAGACATTCGCTTGAACATAAGGGCCAATTGCTGCTGGTGCTTTTTCAGTTTGAACTTTTTTCATGTCCTATTTCCCCACTTTCATCACTTACTATCTACCTCTATTTTACGCGTTTTTCACATGAAAACAAGTCAGCAATTTATCATGCTATTCAACTGTGACACTTTTCGCCAAATTTCTAGGCTTATCTACATCATTGCCACGGTGTAAACTTGCATAATAGGAAAGTAATTGTGCTGGAATCATCGCATTTAAAGTGGTTAACAGTGGATGTGTTTTTGGTAAAATAAAGTCATCTCCCGCTTCATTTAGCCCATCCATTGCAATGACCATCACATGACCACCTCTAGAAGCGACTTCTTGAATATTGCCACGTGTATGTCCGGCAACATTTTCTTGTGTAATCATCCCAATTACAGGTGTACCTTCTTCAATCAAAGCAATCGTACCATGCTTCAATTCCCCAGCTGCAAAGCCTTCTGTTTGAATATAAGAAATTTCTTTTAATTTTAGTGCAGCTTCCATCGATGCGTAATAATCTAATCCTCTACCAATATAAAACGCATTGCGGCTCACAGCTAAAAACTCACTTGCTAACTGTTCAATCTTCTCTTTATCATCAATCATCATTTCCATACCATTCGCAACAATCCCTAATTCATGCTGCATATCAACTGTTAGCGGTAATCCTTTAGATTTACCCACAACCTCGGCTAACACGGCTAAAACAGCAATCTGAGCTGTATAAGCCTTAGTTGAAGCAACAGCAATCTCTGGTCCTGCATGTAAGAGCATCGTGTAATCTGCTTCTCTAGATAAAGTAGACCCTTGAACATTCGTAATCGTTAGAGTAGGATAGCCCCATTCTTTAACCTGTACGAGTACTTGTCTACTATCTGCTGTTTCACCACTTTGACTCAAGAAAATGAAGAAAGGTTTCTCAGTTAATAATGGTGGATTATACCCAAATTCACTAGATAAATGCACCTCAACAGGAATGTGAGTCAGTGTTTCTAGCAATTGCTTGCCTACCCAACCAGCATGACTACTTGTTCCACAGGCCACAATATAAATCCGATCAGCTTGCAACATTTGTGCCACAATCTCTTGATCAACCGCTAAATTTCCATGAGCATCTTGATAATGCTGAACAATTTTTCTTAAAACAGCTGGTTGCTCATCAATTTCTTTGAGCATGTAATGAGGATAGGTGCCCTTTTCAATATCCGTAGCATCTAACAAAGCGGTGTAAGCTGCACGTTCGACAACTTCTCCTGTTTGATTTTCAATCAACATTTCTTCCGCTTGCAAGATGACCATTTCCTGATCCATCAATTCAACAAATTGGTCGGTTACATGAATCATAGCCATTGCATCACTTGCTACCACATGAAAATCTTTCCCTACACCAATTAATAAAGGACTTTTATTTTTAGCCACATATAATAATTCAGGGGTTGCAGTATCAATCATCGCTAGTGCATACGAACCTTTTAAGATAGATAAGACTCTTTTAAAAGCTGTTTTAGTATCTTGTCCATCTGCCACAAATTTAGCCAACAATTGAACAATCACTTCAGTATCTGTTGTACTTGCAAATGTCCCATCAGATAAATACATTTGCTTCAACTGACTAAAGTTTTCAATCACACCATTATGAACAATGGTAAATCTTTTATTTGTTGATTGATGTGGATGTGCATTTTCTCTACTTGGTTTTCCATGAGTGGCCCAACGTGTATGACCAATCCCATTTGTACCGCTTGCAGCAGTTGGAATCAAGCTTTGTAAAGTCGCAATCCGTCCTTTTTCTTTAAATAATTCTCCTTGACCTGTTTCATTTAGCAAATAAATACCAGATGAATCATAACCACGATACTCTAATTTTTCTAAGCCTTGCAATAAAATCTCTTTGGCATTTTCATGCCCAATATATCCTACAATTCCACACATAATAAAAAAACCTCTTCCATTCAATAAATTCGCTTCTTTAGTATTGAAAGATGTGTGAATAAACTTTTGTCTAAAATATTACTATTTTGATTTGTATTTATTCTTTAGATTACATCAACCTAGAGCCACCCGCCGAATACTTCGATAAGCTCTTTCCTCGTCACCTGAAAACAGGTCTGGCGCTGTTCTTTTTTAAAATTGGTACACCTCCATTATTATTTTTTATTTTCAAAAGAAGCATTTAAAGCATAACTAAATACCAGTAATATGTCAACAAAAAAATAAATAATCAAAATTGGTCTATACAAATAAAAAAAGAGTCAAAAGACCCTTTTTCGATTCTGTCCCATTTATCCTAACCACTGACTATCCTCTATCAATTTGTAAACCAAGGAATCCTTTTCGCTTTACCTTCACACTATACTTCAACATATAAGTAGGCTGATTTTGGGAAATAGCATGATAAATTGCCGTCATTTCTTTTTCTGCATCCTCTACAGTTTCATACCAACCTAAAGGTTTTCCACTATCTCCCCAGAAACTACTTGTGGAATCTATCCCCATTAACATCGCTTGTGGAACAACGCCCTTTTTCTCTTTAAAGGTCTTAGCAATATAAAATTTATAATAGGATGTCAAATTTCTAGTTAATTCACTTTTAATGAGTATTTTAAAGGAAGTAGGAACCACTTGGTTTGCTTTTGACATTTGATGACCAGCCTCACTACCTTGAGCAAGTAAATCATCAAATGAAATATGGAAATATTCTACTAACATTGTTAATTTTTCATAATCAGGAAATGAAAGACCTTGCTCATATTTTGAAATAGATTGCCTTGAAACATTTAATATTTCTGCTAGCTCTTCTTGAGAAAGACCTTGTTCAACTCTTAATTTTTTTAATCGTTCAGCAAACAATCAACTCACATCCACTCTCTATTTATTTCCTTTATCCTACTAAACAGGCACTCATTTGACTACCATTATTTAGTTACATACCGCAACTACCAGTTGCAAAAGTGATATTCTTTGATTTATTCAGCCATTTCTTTCCCCATTTTACCAAGAAGCAAGCTGAGTAAAAAAGCAAGACCTCCTAAGATTGCTGTTAAATAAATCGTCACTTCTACTTGAAAAGCACTGGTAATAGCACCTGCAATCGTCGGAATCAGTAATGAAGAGCCACCATTATATAAACTAATCGCTACTAGCTGACCTGTTGATTTCAATTGATCACTTGAATACTCGAAAAGCAGCACTCTTGCAACCAAAATAATCAGTGGGATTGTGAAAATTTGTAACATCCCTGCTAAGATGATTTGGAAAGGTGTGGTTGAAAGACCATAAATTAAAAATTGAAGCGTATAAGCAATACAAGCAATCAATAATAGACGATAAGGATTGATTTTCCTCAATAAATAAGCCCCAAAAAAGAAAGTAGGAATTTCTACAATCGCCATCAAGGTCCAACGATATCCAATATCAATTTCATTTGCTCCTAATGCCATCATCTTATCTAACACAGCACTATTATTCGTTGCACTCATTGCATAAAGTAAAAACAAAATCAGTGTTAATAAAACATATTTTTTATTTTGAAACAGCGTCTTAATATCAGAAATTTTAACATCCTGTGTCGCACTATGGGATCCTTTGTCTGCATCGGCAATAAAATAAGCAATACAAAAGCTAATTACAGTAAAGAAAAGAATGCCCGTTGCTACACCACCATAACCAAAATGATAGACAATCGCTGAAATACAGGTACTACCAATTGCCCAACCAATTGAGCCAAACAACCGAATAAAACCAAAACGCGTTCGTGTATATTCACCTAGTTCAAATACCCAGTTATCCATCAAACCAAAATTTAAATTCATTAAACCACCAGCCATTGCAACCATTAATAAATGAAAAATAAATAATTGGTCCTGCCTTGTAAACAACACACAGGCTGCCACCGCATATAGCGCAACCCCTAAAACAAAAAACTTTTTAATTGCGCGATATTTATCCGATAAAAAACCAAATAATAGTTGAAAGCCAATCGTTGTTACCGCATAGGATGATAACATCATCCCACGTTCAACCGTTGAATACCCAATTTTTGTTAAGTAGGGCACATATTGAGACATCGAAAAACTCATGACCATATAAATAAACAGGTATAATCCAACAAAAGACCTTACTTGCTTCTTCTTCTCCACAATTTGCCTCCTCCCGTTTCACTCATTAAATAGTATTGTATCCCATATTAGAGAAACTGCATAGCCTAAAAAAATGGCAGGTTATTTCTTATTTCTAAGAAATAACCTGCCAGCGATTTTACACTCATTTAATCTAAACCAATTTCAGCCTGAACAACTGCCGCAATCCGGTCAACATATTGATTGACTTTCTCTTCAGTTGGCGCTTCACCCATCACACGTAATAAAGGCTCAGTACCACTAGGACGAACAAGAATTCGACCATCGCCATCCATTTCAGCTTCAACCGCTTCAATGACTTCTTTAATGGCAGCATGTTCCATTGCGTTATTTTTATCACTCACCCGAATGTTCACTAATTTTTGCGGATAGGTATTCACTTCAGCAGCTAACTCAGATAATTTTTTACCCGTCTGCTTCATGACATTCAACAATTGAATCCCTGTTAACATCCCATCACCAGTTGTATTATGATCTAAGAACACAACATGACCAGATTGTTCACCACCAAAATTATAACCATTCGTACGCATTTCTTCCACAACATAGCGATCACCTACTTGAGTTTCTAAAGCAGTCATTCCTGCTGCCTCAACGGCCTTATGAAACCCTAAATTACTCATAACCGTCGCTACAATTGTATCCTGTTTTAAGCGCCCTTTTTCTTTTAAATATTTTCCACAAATATACATAATTTTATCGCCATCAACAATTTGACCAAGCTCGTCAACTGCAATCACACGATCGCCATCTCCATCAAAAGCTAGTCCAGCATCTGCACCTTTTTCAAGGACAAACTCTGCTAATTTTTCTGGATGGGTTGAACCAACCCCAGCATTAATATTGATGCCATCTGGAGAAGTTCCCATTGTATAAAAATCAGTTTCTAAATCCGCAAATAAACGATTAATCAAAGGACTTGTTGCCCCATTTGCACCATCCACACACACACTAATTCCAGCTAAATCACTTGGTAATGTTTGCTGTAAAAATTGAATGTATTTTAAGGCGCCTTCATTATATTCATCTAAAGAACCTAAACCATCTGCACTAGGTCTTGGTAAATTATCTTGCTCTGCATTTAATAAGGCTTCAATTTCAAGTTCTGTTTCATCAGAAAGCTTAAAGCCATCTGAACCAAAGAATTTAATCCCATTATCCTCAGCAGGGTTATGAGAAGCTGAAATCATCACACTAGCTGCTGCTCCTTGTGAACGTGTTAAGAAAGCAACACCGGGTGTTGAAATAACACCTAATTGCATCACTTCAATACCAACAGATAATAATCCAGCAATCAAAGCTGACTCTAGCATAATACCAGAAATACGTGTGTCTCTTCCTACCAATACACGAGGCTTTGCATTTCCTTCAGCGTGTTGGGTTAATACATACCCACCAAATCTTCCTAATTTAAAAGCTAATTCAGGTGTTAATTCTGAATTGGCAACTCCTCGAACACCATCTGTTCCAAAATAATTTCTCATGCTTGTTTTCTCTCCTTTAATTTAAGGTCAATCCGTTTTAATTGTCGTTATTTCTGGCGACTGAAAGCAACAAATTGAGCTAGGCTGTCTTTCGCTAATCTTTGATAGTTTTTCAATTTAACGCTACGCATACCGGATTGAACAATACTCTTTGTTGACTGTCCATTCATCGAAACACTTGAATCTTTACTAGATTCCGCTTCACTCTCTGAGCTGCTACTTTCACTACTTGAGCTTGACTCATCTTTTTTATCCTCTTCTGTTTTAGCGGGTTTTTCTTCTACTGTACCTGTAACATTAATCGCAACTGTTACCTTTTCTGGAGAATATAAAAAGACATCCTCAGGCAAATTAACCGTTACATCTCTGACAGTAGTCTGCTCAATATCACTAATATCAACAGCTACTGCTACCGTTGAAAGCTTAGCTAACGCTTCTTGTGTTCCTGCAACAGTAATGGTGGTAATAGGAGAAGAGAGCTGATAGTTTTTCCCTTTCTTGGGCGTCCCTGTTTGTTTAAATGTAATGGGTACGGTTTTAGTCAATGCATGAATTGGAATTTTCACTTGAACGACCTCTGGATTAACTGTGACATCAAGTTTATTGTAGTCTGCATCCAGCACTTGCACCGAAACCTCTTCATTATAATCCTTTTTCAGACCATTTTCTGGAGAAACAGAAACCTTTACATAAGCAATTTTATCAATGGTCGATTTAGAACCTGATATTTCAACTTCATCATAATCTAAAACAGGTTCTGCAGAAACATAACCTGGTGCAATCAAGGATGGATTGAATTCAACTTCTACAGGAAATGATTTTGTTTCTTTTTCTTCAATTGAAACGGTCACTGTATCAGGAATAATCGAAACAGCTACTTCATCAGAAATCCCTGTTTGTTTTAATTTTACCACATGTTCCCCAGGTGCTAAACCTCTAAGATCAGCAGAAATTTTAAAATCCTGTAAATTTTCAGTTGTTTGCACAATATTTCTTGGTCCTTCAATATAAACGGAAACAAATTGAGGAATCCCTGAAATAAAATAATCTTTATCTTTATCTTTTAGCACTTGAATAGGAATATCACTCATTGTTGCTTTACTTTTATAACTAACAATTGAACCCGTATCAATCGTATTTTTACCAATATCAACACCTTTGACATAAGCAAACAAAAGCAGAGCAGCAACAAAAGCCAGGGTTCTTACTGACCATTTACTATTCATTATTTTATTCATCATTTAGAGTCCCTCCTTGTAATACCAGAGATAAACTCTTGAATCATATTTGGTTTCTTCTTACTATCAGGAGTAACTAATTGCTGTTCTAATACTTTAACAAAATTTTCATGTGTTAAATCCCTCATAAGTTCACTGTTTTGAGCAATGCTGACTTCTCCTGTTTCTTCTGAAACAATAATTGTCAACGCATCTGACACTTCACTTAAACCAATAGCTGCACGATGCCTAGTTCCCAACTCTTTAGAGATAAATGGGTTTTCAGATAATGGCAAATAACCAGCTGCTGCGGCTATTTTATTTTGTTTAATCAAAACAGCCCCATCATGTAATGGTGTGTTTGGAATGAAGATATTAATCAACAGCTCCCCAGAAATATCTGCATCTAAAGGAATCCCAGTTGCAATATATTCATCTAAACGTGTTTCCTTTTCAATCGAAATCAATGCACCTATTCGACGTTTTGCCATATATTGAACAGCCTTATCTAGCCCATCAATCATTTTCACAGTTTGATTGGTTTCACGCTTGGCTTTTCCAAACAAAGATCCTCTACCTAAATGTTCTAAACCACGTCTTAGCTCTGGCTGGAAAATAATAATCGTTGCTAGTACGCCCCATTGAATCACACGGTCCATAATCCAAGCAATTGTTTGTAAGCCTACATATTCACTGATAATTTTAATCACTAGGATAATCACAATTCCCCGCAATAACTGAACGGCTTTTGTGCCACGTACCATCAAAATTAATTTATAAATGCAAAACCAAACAACTAGGACATCAATTACATTCGCTAATTGGTGCCATGTAAAAACAGTAGACCAATCAATTGACATTTCACATGTCACCTCCGTTATTATTTTAAATGACATTATTCGTTCATTATTATATCATATAGACCATTCATCCGTCTGTTTCCTTATAGGATTTATACAAAAATTTAATCAATTTACAAAAAAAACGAAAGAGAAGAATCTCTTTCGTTTAAATAAAGTAAGGTGAATGAGTCATGCAGGGGCCGAACCTGCGACCCTTTGCTTAAAAGTCAGATGCTCTCCCAGCTGAGCTAATGGCTCAAATGGATAAATAAAAAAAATAAACAGTGCGTGGCAACGCCCTATCCTTGCAGAGGGAACCCCTCAACTACTATCGGCGCAAAGAAACTTAACTTCTGTGTTCGGCATGGGAACAGGTGTATCCTTCTTGCTATCGATACCACACTTTTGTTTATTTGTTTAATGATAACTATGCTTTAATCTAAAGACTGTTAGCGATAGTGTTTCAATTTAATGCGAGAAAAATTTATTCATCTCAACATCGATGCTATCAATTAGTATTTTTACTAACGACAGTGTTTCAGTATTAAGGTGACAAAGTCTCATTTCAATCGCTTTGTACTTCTCAACATCAATGCTATCAATTAATATTTTTACTAATAGTAGTGTTTCCGTATTAAGGTGACAAAGTCTCGTTTCACTCGCTTTGTACTTCTCAACATCTACTCTGTCAATCGAAGATTGTCAGTCGTAGTGTTTCGAAGCAACTGGGCTAGCTGGATTCGAACCAACGCATAACAGAGTCAAAGTCTGTTGCCTTACCGCTTGGCGATAGCCCAATAATAAAATGGTGGAGGGGGGCAGATTCGAACTGCCGAACCCGAAGGAGCGGATTTACAGTCCGCCGCGTTTAGCCACTTCGCTACCCCTCCATCTTATTATATGACCCGTACGGGAATCGAACCCGTGATACCGCCGTGAAAGGGCGGTGTCTTAACCGCTTGACCAACGGGCCTAATTATTTACTGCTTAGCTTTTTGCCACAAGATTGATTATATAAAGTTTTTGCCGCTTTGTAAAGTTCTTTTTTCGTTTTTTTTCATTTTCCAGTATAAAAGTTCTGTTTTATACTGGAAATATTAGGAAATGCTATTGTTCTCCTAAGGTTTCTAAGTAAATACGACCATTTTCTATCACTAAAGTGGTCACACTACAATTTGGTAATTCTAAAGCTTCAACTGGTTCAGCTACAAATAATTTTAAGATGGTCAGTATCGTCATTCCATGGGTAACAATGAGTGCATTGCCTCCACCTAAAGCAATCATTTCAGCTATTATTTTTTCAATCCCTTGCTTCACACGAGTGACAATTTCTAAATAGGATTCAGCTGTCTTGGTCGCATCATTTGTTTGAATAATTTCTGCTATTTCTGCTTCTGTTACTTTTTCTGTTAATGCCTTTAATTGAGAAAAGGCTGGGTCATAGGTCAGTCCTTGCGATTCAAAAATAATCCCCCACATGAAGGCATCATCTCTGCCTTCAAAGCCTCCATAATGCCACTCTCTTAGCTCTATTAGTTCCGTTAGTTCAAGTGTCTGTTTTTTGCTTAGATTGATTAATAGACGCGCGGTTTTAATCGCTCGACCTAAATCACTTGCATAAGCTTTTTTAAATGGAATCATTGCTAGTTTTTTCCCAAGTACTTCTGCACCTTTTACTCCTTTTTCAGTTAAGGGGGTGTCAGACCAACCCTGAACTTGAAAGTTCGCATTAAATGTTGTTTCACCATGTCTAACCAAATATAAAGTTACTCTTTTATCACTTTTATGTACCATATTTTTCCTCCTACCTTGCCTTTATCTATCTTATCACAAAAAATGCTCTTCTTTCATTTCAAAATTCTGAAATGAAGAAAAGCATCTTAACAACGATTTTATTTTAATGTTGCTTCTTCTTTGCCACTAAACATATAGGTTAAGAAGAATCCGACAACAAATCCTGCAGCAATAGCAATTAATGTGCCATAGAAATCCATCCCTATGCCATCAACAGGGTTAATCTTATTTGGGATAGCAAAGATACCTAAGCCTCCCATTTGGAAGCTTCTACCACCAAATAGACCAATTAACGCTCCACCAACCCCTGCACCAATACAGCTCATAATGAAAGGCTTTTTACGTGGTAAGGTAATTCCATAAATAGCTGGTTCTGTAATGCCAAAAATCCCCGTTATAAAAGCTGAAATTCCCAGCCCCTTAACCTTATCATTTTTAGATTTTAACACAACTGCTAAAACAGCACCGATTTGAGCAAATGATGCGGCAAAAGTCAACGCTAAAACTGGATCACTTTGGAATTTTCCTAAGTTAATTAACGCAATAGGGACTAATCCCCAGTGTAATCCAAACATCACAAATACTTGCCATAAACCGCCAATTAAGGCACCTGCTACAATTGGACTTAAATCATAAATAGCCAAGCTACCAGCACCTAATAAATCACCTAACCAAGAAGCAATTGGTCCAATGATTAGGAAGGTAAGAGGCACAACAATCAAAATTGTAAAGAAAGGAACCAAGAACATTTTCACGACATCTGGAATAACTTTTTTAAAGAATTTCTCTACCTTTGCCCCAAAGAATGCTGCAAAAATAACTGGAATGACTGAAGAACCATACCCATTAATTGGTAAAATAACTGGTAAACCAAAGAAGGTCAATTTTATAGGTGACTCAATGACGGTTCCTTTAAATAAAGTGTAAAGAACACCCTCACCTGGTCCCTCCAAGGTAGGCGCCATTCCCACCACTGCTGGATAAACTAAACACGCACCAATAACCATACCAATAAAAGGATTGCCTTTAAATTTCTTACTAGCTGAGTATCCTAGAATAATTGGGAAGAAATAAAATAATGAATCACCAATAGCATTTAATAGTAAATAAGTTCCTGAGTCTGCTGAGACTAATTTTGTAATCGTTAAGATTGCTAATAAACCTTTAATCATCCCTGTACCAGCTAATACGCCTAGTGTCGGTGTAAATACACCAGAGACAGTATCAATAAATTTATCAAATAAGCTCATATGCTTATTATCGCCTTCGTCAATCTCTAAGGCTTCCTCATTATTAAAACCGCCAACATAGGTAACTGCCTTATACACATCTGATACATGGTTGCCAATGACAACTTGATACTGTCCACCGCTTTGCATAACCGTCACAATTCCATCCATATCTTTTAACTCATCTGTCTTGGCAAGACTTTCGTCTTTAAGCTTAAAACGTAGTCTTGTCATACAATGAACAACACTGATTACATTTCCCTTGCCACCAACTTTTTCAATAATCGTTTTTGCTAAGTCTTCATATTTCATTTTAAATCTCCTCTCATCTTTATCTAGGTGTTGTTTAGTTTGTTTAAAAAAAGAAAAAAACCCAAACTAATTTGAGGCTACAATTCATACTTGTAGTATCAAATTAATTTAGGTTTTGCCCACTGCTGGTAACAATCCTATTTCTTTGTAAATTCATCATAACACACAAAGAAAGCGTTTACAATTTTTTTTTAAATATTTAACATAAATTTTCATGAACATTTTAAGCACTCAAATGTTCATGAATTAAAAGCCATTTTTGATCCACTTGCTTAAAGATATTCGTCGCTCTCCCTTTACCAGATTGATGAATACCATTAACCAAACCTGACCACTTATATTCATAAATACAAGTAGCCACTTCAGAAGAGGTCGCAATCCACTGAACATGATCCGCTTGATAAACCTCTTCCTGAACAGTCGTCCAAGCCTGTTCAAAATATTCTTTGATTGCATCTATTGTTGTACAACTATTATCAGAAAACCAATAAACTGCATTTTGGGCCAAACATTTCTCCACTTCAGAAAAATCATGAGTATTTGTCGCATTTATGTAGTCAATTAGAGCCTGTTTATAATCACTCATCTTTCTCCCTCCTTCCTCTTATGAATAGATAAAACGAATAGAATCTCTTTAAAATGCTGCAATAATCTCTTGTAAATCTTTTTCAAATTTTTGAGGCTCATCAAACATCGGAAAATGCGCACTATTTTCATAGGTATAGAAGCTTTTCTTAGGTGCATCTATTTTATCATAGAAGGCTAATGCTTGCTCTGTACAAGCCATTAAATCATGTTTCCCAGCAAATAGGTACATAGGTATGACTAAACTTTCAATTTCTTCGCCAATATTCATATCAAACATATCATTTGTTAAAAAAGTCATTAATTTACTTGAAAAAAGTGCACCAAAGAATTGTTTCTTTTCAGTAAAAGAATATAATTTATAGGAGAAGACATCTTTGATTGTCTGAAATGAGCCATATTTTCTTGTATGGAAAATAGTTTTTCTTTCTGCTGCTGTTATCTGTTGACTAGATAGAAAAAATTCCTTACTTGAAAGATAAGCTCTATTTTTATTATTCTCCAGCTTAGCCATTAATTTTTTCTTATTTTTATTTTTTGCAGTTGTCAGCATAAAGTCATAAACAATTTTATTATGCTCATACATATCATTGACTTGCCCTACACCGATGTATGCATGATAAAGTTCAGGATAGGCTTTCACTACCTTACTTGCTGTTACAGTTCCAAATGAATGGCCTAAAATAAATGCTTTTTTCTTGTTAAATCTTTCCAAAAAATGGCGTGTTATTTCCTTAACATCTGAAGCAAAATCGTCAAAAACAGCTTTACCATCTGTAATGTCAATCGTTGCATTCATTCCAGCACCACGCATTTCTGGAAAAACACATTGAAAAAATTGGCTAATCTGAGGAAAATACTTTGTGATGATCGCACTTTCTGGGTACAATGGGCCACCATGAACATAAATTAGTAATGGGCGTTCATCTACTTTATCATCAAAAATAGTTCCTAAAGATACTTCATTTACTTGAATAAATTCTTTCTTCATTTACTTCCAACTTTCTATGTATAAGTATGTAACTACTAAAAAATAATTCAGAGCTTTCACACAAGCTCTAGATAAAAGTATAAAGTATCTCTCATAAAAAAAATACCCCAAATTTATTAAATACTTTATTTTACTAATAAACAAAAAAAGACTTTAAAAAAGTCTTTTCACCATTTGCTTAAGCCACCTGCCGGGATCGAACCGGCGACCTCTTGCTTACCATGCAAACGCTCTACCTACTGAGCTAAGGCGGCATACAATGTGTTTTTTTGCAAAAAAAAATACTCCGAAAGTAGGACTCGAACCTACGACATCATGATTAACAGTCATGCGCTACTACCAACTGAGCTATTTCGGAATAATTAAATGCGTGGCAACGTCCTACCCTTGCAGAGGGAAACCCTCAACTACTATCGGCGCTAAGAAGCTTAACTTCTGTGTTCGGCATGGGAACAGGTGTATCCTTCTTGCCATCGCCACCACACTATTTAATGTTTAAGAGAT
>NZ_FOHA01000029.1 GCF_900111355.1 Isobaculum melis | reverse complement strand
CAGATCAGTTCTTCCAGTTGCTTCAAACAATGCCTCATCATGTTCCAAAGGAACTTCATTATGTAAAAAAAGCATTTATTAAATATGAAGATGGCATTCGAATGGCTTTTAAAAAGAGCTACTCAAATGCACGATTGGAAAATCTTCACACTCATATCAAAACACTGAAACGCGTCTCTTATGGCTTTCGTAGCTTCTCAAATATGAGAACACGGGTATTTTTAATGAATGGTTTAATTCAATACGCATAAAAAACATTGGGGAAAGAATTTCTTCTTCCTCCAATGTTCATAGGTGACACTATCAGTCCGATTTGACAAAGTGCCAAAAAAACCTAGATCTCAGTGAGATCTAGGTTTTTTAGTATGGGTTTAGCTAATTAAGCTTTACCTTTAGAACCGAACCATTCAATTCTTTGTTTTACTAACTCAGTCACAGCAGTTGTTCCTGGAGCTAATAATTTACGAGGGTCAAAGCCTTTACCTTCAAGGTCTTTTCCTTCTTCAATATATTTACGAGTTGCAGCTGCAAACACTTCTTGACACTCAGTATTTACGTTGATTTTTGATACGCCTAAAGAGATTGCTTTCTGTACTTGCTCTAAAGGAATACCTGAACCACCGTGTAATACTAAAGGAATACCATCAGTGATATCAGCAATTGCTGCTAAAGTTTCAAAGCTTAGTCCAGACCAGTTTTCAGGGTATGAACCATGAATGTTACCAATACCTGCTGCTAAGAAATCAATTCCTGTGTCAGCAATAGTTTTACATTCTTTAGGATCAGCAAGTTCACCAGAACCGATAATTCCGTCTTCTTCGCCACCGATTGAACCAACTTCACATTCTACAGAAACATCTTTAGCGTGTGCTTTTGCAACAACGTCTTTAGCTTTTTCTAAGTTTTCGTCAAATGGTAAGTGAGAACCATCAAACATTACTGAAGTATAACCAACTTCAATACATTCTAATGAATCTTTGTATTCACCATGGTCTAAGTGAAGGGCAACTGGTACAGTAATTCCCATAGAATCAATTAAGTCTTTTACTAAATCGTAACAAACTTGATAGCCTCCCATGTATTTAGCTGCTCCCATAGAAGTTTGGATAATTACTGGCGAGTTAGACTCTTGCGCACCTTGTAAAATCGCTTTAGTCCACTCCAAGTTATTTGTGTTAAATGCACCTACTGCGTATTTACCTGCGCGCGCTTTTTTTAGCATTTCTGCTGCTGATACTAATGCCATAACTTAATTCCTCCTAATAAATAGTCTGATTTCGTATTACTTAAATCCTACATTACATCAAATTGTCTAGACAATCAACGCATAAGCATGAAGAATTCAGGAATCTACCCTCACATTGTATCAATTTTCTCAAAGAATTTCCATACAGATAGTGAAAATCCTTCAATTTAGCGCTTTCATTTTGCAAATACAGGGTAATTTCTTTCTTTTTTGTATTTTTGAAAATAAAAAGCTCTTTTTTATATGACTTCCTCTCATTTTATCTTTAATTGTTATCATTTTTTCAAAAAAAATCATAATAATTTTTTTATTTTTTTCAAATGATGACAAGAATATAGAGTATCTATTCTATAATTTACGGGAAATATTCAGTTTTAAAAGTAAATATGATAATTTTTCCCTCAAAAGCCAACCTAACAAATCTTTTGTTACCGTTTTGTTGCATTAACATTTCTTTAATGTTACAATAACATTACAAAGAGAAAAGGAGATGTTTTTATGAAAAAAAATGCTTTATATTTATTACTTGTTTGTTCTTTTGGAATGATTCTTACCGGATGTGGAAAAAGCAATAATGAAACAAGTGATTCAAAAAAAGAAAGTACACAATCATCAGAAAGCACAAAAAAAGTAAAGAAAGAAAAGAAAGATGAAAAAGACGAAAAAGAAGTAACAAAAGATGAAGAAAATTCTGCTAATACGCCAACAATATCTGAAGAAAAAGGCCTTGCAATGTGGGATGTATCGTATCATGCCGAATATACAGAAATTACAGGAAAAACTGCACCTGGCGCACAAATTTATATGACTAGTCTAAGTAATCCTGAACAAAATGGTGGCCTTTTTACAGCTGATGCGAATGGAAACTTCACTGCTATGGCACCACCCGCTGGTTTAGTAAGACTTGTAGCCTATCTAAACGATGAAGAGAGTGAAGCTTTTGATATAGAAATTCCTGCTGCTAGTGGAGATTTCGTGATTTCACAAATTGTATATGACATTCAAAATAATACAGTTACAGGTAAGACTGAACCTAATGCTCAAGTTATTGTCACAACACCTGATAATCCTGAACAAAATGCTGGTATCTTTATGGCTGATGGAAACGGAAACTTCACTGTTATTTCTCCTCATCATGAAAGAATCAGAATCATCGCTTATCTTGGAGATAAACAAAGTGAACCTTATAATATGACTATTGGACAATAAGACCTTTACATATGACTGTAAGTACAGATATTTTTCCCCCAAAAAAACCTTTATCACATTTTTAGACATGTGATAAAGGTTTTTTAGTTTCGTGATTAGACCATTTGTACAATTTGCTTTTTTTCTTTAATTTTGCTTGATAAGATGTTACTTCCTCTTCAGTACAATAAACAAAGTGTCCCTCTGTAATTTCTCTCATTGCAGGATATTCCGCATCCGTATATTGGTGCGCAGCCGAATCATAAGTAACTCGTTCACGTACCCGTTCTTCTTCAGGATCAGGCACCGGAACTGCAGATAACAGAGATTCTGTATATGGATGAAGTGGTGCTTGATACAATTCATCTGCTGGTGCCAACTCTAGCAATCGGCCACCATTCATAACGCCAATCCGATCACTAATATATTTCACCATTGATAAGTCATGGGCGATGAATAAATAAGTCAATTTTTTCGTTGCCTTTAATTCCTTCAGCAAATTCACAACTTGCGCTTGAATAGAAACATCTAAAGCAGAGATGGCTTCATCTGCAATAATAAATTTAGGTGAAACTGCCAATGCCCTAGCAATTCCTACACGCTGACATTGACCACCAGAAAGCTCTCTTGGATATCTTGTGGCGAATTCTCGACTTAACCCAACAAGCTCTAATAATTCATAAACCTTTTCTCTTCTTTCTTCTTTTGTTTTTGCTAATTGATAGACATCAATGCCACCAGCAATCGTCTCCATAATCGTCATTCTTGGATTTAATGAGGCATATGGATTTTGGAAAATCATTTGAATATTTTTTCGAAAAGCTAATAATTCATTACGCTTCTTAATGTGATTAATCTCTTTTCCTTCAAAAATAATTTCTCCAGCAGTCGCTTGATAAAGCTTCATCAAGGTTCGACCAGTAGTGGATTTCCCACAGCCAGACTCTCCTACTAAGCCAAAAATTTCTCCTTCATAAATATCAAAGCTCATATCATGAATCGCGGTCACTTCATTTTTTGAACCCGCATTAAATACTTGTTTTAGCTGTTTGACTTCTAACATTTTCTTGCGTTCAGTCATACACGTTCACCTCATTTTTCCGATATTTCGCCCAGCGATTTAGGATTTCTTGTGGTGGCGTTACGTCTGGCGCATCTGGGTGTAACAACCAAGTTGCTGCATAATGTGTAGGAGATACTTGAAACATCGGTGGCTCCTCTTCAAAATCAATGGCTAGTGCATATTGATTCCTTGAAGCAAATGCATCTCCGTTTGGTACATGAAGCAAGTTAGGTGGAGACCCAGGAATGGCATATAAATCTTGATTGCCAATTTCTAAGGTTGGCATCGAGGCTAATAACCCCCATGTATAAGGATGCTGCGGATGATAAAAAATTTCATCCACAGTTCCTACCTCCACTATTTCCCCAGCATACATGACCGCTACTCTGTCAGCGACACTTGCAACGACACCTAAATCATGGGTAATAAAGATAATGGAGGTGTCCATTTTTACTTGTAGTTCTTTCATTAGCTCAATAATTTGTGCTTGAATCGTTACATCTAGTGCAGTAGTTGGTTCATCTGCAATCAGTACTCTTGGATTACAGGCTAGTGCAATCGCAATCATCACACGTTGGCGCATCCCACCTGAAAATTGATGAGGATATTGCTTAATTCTTTTTTCGGGCATGGGAATCCCAACTAGTTCTAACAATTTCAGCGCACGCGCTTGCGCATTTTCTTTACTCATATTTTGATGAATGATTAAAGGCTCCATGATTTGCTTACCAATTGTCATGGTTGGATTTAAGGAAGTCATTGGATCCTGAAAAATCATTGCAATATCTTTTCCTCGAATATGCTGCATCTCTTTTTCTGTGCATTTTAGCAAATCCTGATCTTGGAATAAAATTTCACCAGAATGAATAGTCGTACTTTTTTTAGGTAGTAAGCTCATAATGGCTTTAGTGGAAACAGACTTTCCAGAGCCTGATTCCCCAACAATTGCTAAGGTCTCGCCTTTATATAAATCAAATTCAATCCCTCTCACAGCATGAAGTTCTCCTGCATAGGTATTAAATGAAATTGCTAAATCTTTTACTGCAAGCATTTTTTCTTTCGCCATATCCTCACCACTTTCTATGCCCTTATCAACTTATTTCATTTCCCATTGGTTTACGTTTTCTAATGAACCTTGCCAAAACTCTGTGATACCACCTTCAAGATTCTTATCTTTTACTTTTACATCTTTTGGTGAATACAATGGTAAAACAGGCATATCTTTTTGCCATAATTCTTGGAGCTCGTCATAAATTACTTTGCGTTTATCAGCATCTACTTCTTCTTTACCTGCTAGCAATAAGGCTTCATTTTTACTGCTATCGTATTTAGTAAAGTTGGCAGATCCATCTATACTATAGTAAGAGGTTGCATCTGGATCAACTGGCATCCCAAAGCCAAAGAGCATGAGATCAAAATCTCCGGCACGCCCTTTTTCCATCAGTGTGGCAAAATCATAAGTCGTTTGCTTCACTTTAAAGCCAGCTGCTTTTAAATCTTCTGCAATTAAGTTAGCAGACTGCTCTCTCACCTTATTGCCAAGAGGAACAACTAGATTAATTTCGCGATCCATATCATAATCTGACTTTTTAATGTATTCTTTTGCTTTTTCTACATCATATTCAATTGTTTTTAGCTTTTCATTTTGGTAAGGATTTTGACTGGTATAAATACTTTCAATCACTTCTCCATTCCCTTTTAAGAGCTTCTCTACAATTTGCTCACGATTGATGGCATGAGCAATGGCTAACCGAATATTTGGATCTGTAAAAACTTCAATATTCATTGGCATGACATAAGCATTTAAGTTTGGAGACATGGTTACTTCTAAATTATCCATTTTTTTGACTGTTTCCAAATCTTGGAAGGTAATATCGCCAATTCCACCACTTGCATTCATGGTTAAACCACCTGATTGGAATTCGGTTGCCATATTGGCTGAATTCATGATTTTAAAATAAACATTCTCAATTTTAGCTTTGCCTAAGTAATAATCTGGATTTGATTTTAGTTCAACTAATGAATCTTTTTTGTAATCCACAAATTGATATGGGCCACTTGTTACTTCTGGTTTCATCGCAAATGAAGCATTCGCAAGTTTTGCTGGATCTTCATTCTCTAATACATGCTTAGGTAAAATGAAAATGCCATATCCTAAAACTTCCTTCAAGTAGTTAGGGTCAACCGGTACTTTAGTTTTCAGTGTCACAGTTTGATCATCTACAGCAATTAAATTTGGAATTTCTGTTAAGCCTGCTTCTAACTTACCAGAAGCTTGTGTGCCTTCTAATGAAGAAACAGCTAAACCTCTTGTTGTTTCTACAACTGGATTGGCAATTAAATTATAGGTAAAAACGACATCAGCTGCCGTGATAGGCTGTCCATCCGACCATTTTGCCTCTTTATTTAATTTAATGGTATAATTCTGATTATCTTCTGTTTCAAAGCTATCTGCCAATTTTGGTGAAAAGGTTAACGGCTCTGGCATTTCTAATAAAGCATCATACATATAGCGCTGAACAAATCGGCCAGAAACATCTAGTGTATTCAGTGGATTAAAGCTTCCTGGTGAAGTAATCAACCCAATATATAAATGATCCTTATCCGATTTCTTCCCACCATCACTTGATTTCTTACCACCACATGCTGTTAAAACGAGCAACACCAAGCACATTGCTACAATTCCCATTTTCTTCATCATTTTCATTTAGTTTCCTCCTCACTAAGCCTAATTATTTGTTTCTCCTTCAATGGCATCGCGTAAACCATCGCCAATAAAATTAATCGATAAAACAGCCAATAAAATCATTAAACCGGGTGGTACCCAAAGCCATGGCTCCGATGATAACACTGTTAAAGATTGCGCCTGGGAGAGCATATTGCCCCAGCTTGATGCTGGTGGTCTGACACCCATCCCTAAAAAGCTCAGTGAAGCTTCTAATAAAATCGCATTTGCCACACCAAAAGTTGCATTGACTAAAATAGGAGACATGACATTCGGTAAAATTTGCTTAAATAAAATCTTTGGCGTACTATAACCTACTGAAATACTGGCTTGAACAAAATCCATTTCTTTAATGGATAAAACACTACCTCGTACTAATCTACACACAGCTGGCCAGCCTAAGAAGCCAATCACTAAGGTAATTGTGCCAACATTTGGTCCGATAATACTGACAATCACTAAGATCACCATAAAATAAGGGAATGACATAAAAATATCTGTTATTCTCATAATAAGGGCATCAATAAAGCCACCAAAGTAACCTGCAACAAGGCCTAGTACTGTACCGATTAAAACATAAATTAAGACGGCGCCAACCCCAACAATAATCGAAACCTGTGCACCATATACCAATCGACTAAAAACATCTCTACCAACCTCATCGGTGCCCAACCAATAGTCAGCAGAAGGCGGCGCTTCAAAATCCGCAGTCACCTCAGCAGGATGATGAGTGGCAATAACTGGCGCTAAAATAGCCATCAGTATTAACAATGTAAAAATAACAACACCAATAACTGCCATTTTATGCTTTAAAAAGCGCTTTGCTAACATCTTAAAATAGCTATCATGATGTGAGTTTCCTTCAGCCAATTTTTCTACTTGATGTACTGTTCGACTTTCAGAAACCAATTCAAATCTATTTTCCATCCTGTTCACCTCTGCTTTCTAATCATAATGAATTCTTGAATCAGCTGCTGAATACAGGATATCTGCTAGCATATTTGCGCCTAACACTGCAATGGCTGATAATAAATTAATTGCCATCAAGGTGGCATAATCTCTTGAGCTAATAGAAGAAATCGTCAATTGACCTAACCCTGGCCATTGAAAAATCTGCTCTGTCACAACGGCACCACCAATTAATTTAGGAATATCCATCCCAATCACGGTAATAATGGGAATCAGAGAATTTCTTAAACCATGTTTGATGACAACCATCATGGATTTCAAGCCTTTCGCTTTCGCTGTCCGAATATAGTCTTCCTTTAAAACTTCCAGCATACTGGAACGAACATAACGAATCATATTGCCACAAATACTGGCAGAAAGGACAATCACAGGTAAAATCATATGTTTGATTTGATCTACTAAACTACTGTCTCCACCTAATGTGGCCATACCACCCGTTGGTAACCAACCTAATTGTAAGGAGAATATGTAGACTAAACCTAACCCTAGAAAGAAGCTAGGAATCGAGACCCCTAAAAATGAACCACCTGTTGTGAGATAATCAATCCAAGTATTTTGCTTCACTGCACTTAAAATACCTAATGGAATGGCAATCAGATAACCAACCACTAAAGAGACACCCATTAATAGTAAAGTTGCGCCCATACGGTCAGCTAATAAATCCATCACAGGCTCTCTTGTTGCGAAGGAAAAGCCTAAATTCCCTTGAAAAAGTTCTCCCAACCATTTGAAATAGCGCACATACATTGGTTGATCTAGTCCTAATGCCGCTCGTGTCATTTCAATTTGATCAAGCGTAGCATCTGGATTAACATACATATCAACTGGATCGCCTGGCGCTAAATTCACAATGATAAACGAGCAAATCGTGACACCAATTAAGACCGGTATCGCAATCAATAGCCGTTTTAATAAATACTTTCTCATTCGCTTTCCCTCCGTTTCATAAGATATTCTAAATCTTTAAGCTAAATAATCTGCACAAATCGCTAAGAAAGCTTCTCCTGCTTGTAGCATACAATTTTCATCTACATTGAATTTTGGATGATGATGCGGATACGTAATGCCTTCTTTTTGATTACCTGCCCCCACATAGAAGAACGTTCCTGGTTTTTTCTCCACATAATAAGCAAAATCTTCTCCACCCATTGCTGCATCGACTTCGACCACTGCCGCTTCGCCAAATGTTTCTTTCATTAAGGAAACGACACGTTCCGTTTCAGCTGGATGATTGTAAACTGCTGGATAACCTCTTGTATAATCAAAATCAATCGTTGCATGATAGGCACCTGCGACGCTTTTCGCTAAATGTTCTAAGTTTTCTTCAATTAAATCACGAACTTCTGGTTGATAGGTACGGACTGTTCCTCTTAGCTCTGCTTTATCTGCAATGATATTGCAGGCCTCGCCACCCGCTTGAAAAGCTGAAAATGTGACAACAGCTGGCTTCACTGGGTCTACTAGGCGACTGACCAAGGTTTGTGCTTGGGCCACAATTTGTGAGCCAACCACAACTGCATCAACTGTTGTATGTGGTGAAGCACCATGTCCGCCTTTTCCTTGTAATTTCATTTCAAAGAAATCTGCTGCTGCCATGGCATAGCCATTGGTATAAGCAACATGTCCGACCTCAAGCGCTGATGAGACATGGATACCAAAAACAACATCCACACCCTCTAAGCAGCCTGCTTCCACCATTGATTTTGCGCCACCTGGTAAGACTTCCTCTGCATGTTGATGAATTAAGACGACTGTTCCTTTTAAATCTGCAGTATGATTTTGTAAGACCTTGGCAACACTTAACAAGGTGGCTGTATGCGCATCATGACCACAAGCGTGCATAATTCCCGGTACTTTTGATGCATAAGGCACATCATTTTCTTCTTGAATGCGCAACGCATCAAAATCTGCTCTTAAGGCAACTGTTGGACCTGGCTGTGCGCCTTTAATTTTTGCCACAATCCCATTTCCACCTACCTGCTCTTCAATATCTGTAATGCCAAATTCTTTTAAGCGAGCCACAATATATTTAGCCGTTTCTGTTTCTTCAAAAGAAGGCTCTGGATGCTCATGCAGATAACGTCTCCATGCTACTGTTTCCTCATAATTTTTTGCTAATTCCTCTTGCCATGTTTGATAAGTCATATTTGATTACTCCCTTTCTTCTTGTCCTATTTTGAGTTTTTTTATCTATCCTAAATAATGATCTACAATTTTTAAAAAGGCTTTTCCACTGGTTAATAAGGCTCTTTCATCAAAATCAAACTTTGGATGATGATGCGGATAGGTAATCCCTTTCTCTTCATTTCCTGCATTTACAAAGAAAAATGAGCCTGGTTTTGCTTGTAGATAATAAGCGAAGTCTTCACCACCCATTCTTAAAGGCGTGGATTCAACTGCTTCTACGCCAAAAGCTTCTTCCATTAATTCTTTGACTAGAGCCGTTTCTTTTGGATGATTATATAAAGCTGGATACCCTTTGGTGTAGCGCACCTCGCAGGTTGCTCCGTAACCAGCAGCAATTTGTGTGGCAATCTGTGTGATATCTGCTTCAATTTGCTCTCTTACTTCTGGTTGGAACGTACGAACTGTGCCTTTCAGCCTCGCTTTATCTGCAATAATATTATGTGCTTCCCCACCAGCTTGGAAAGTCGAAACGGTTAAAACAGCTGGCTTGACTGGATCCACCTGTCTACTGACGACACCTTGTAAAGCATTGACGATTTGTGCTGTCACAACTACCGCATCTACTGTTGTATGTGGCGAAGCACCATGTCCACCTTTTCCTTGAATGTCGATTTCAAAGAAATCTGCAGCTGCCATCGCATACTCTGAACAGTAGGTTACTTTACCGAATTCCATTGGTGCTCTCAAATGAATCCCGTAAACTGCATCTACACCATCAAGTGCTCCATCTTCAATCATGGCTTTTCCACCACCAGGTAAAACTTCTTCTGCATGTTGGAAAACAAACACAACTTTTCCTGTAAGCTCATTCTTAAATTGTTGCACAACCTTTGCCACACTGAGTAACGCTGCAGTATGACCATCATGCCCACAAGCATGCATGATGCCTGGTGCCTCTGAACGAAAATCATGTTGCGTTTCCTCTTCAATCCTTAATGCATCAAAGTCTGCTCTTAAAGCAATCGTAGGCCCTGCCTGACCACCAGTCACAGTTGCAACAATCCCACCTTCGCCAACAGGATAACGAACATCAGTGATGCCGAATTCTTCTAATCTTGCTAAAACATAAGCTCGGGTTTTTGTTTCTTCAAAGGAAGGCTCTGGATGACGATGTAAATGCCTTCTCCAAGAGACTGTTTCACCAAAATTTTCTTCTAATACTGCTGTCCAAGTTTGATAACTCATATTGCTTTCCTCCTCTTGTTAAACTGCCTTCTTACAAAAATAGCGAATAAAAAAACAAGCTTCTTAAGATATAGAAGCTTGCTCAACCTACCCAGTTGATAAAGCCCCGTAAAATCTACACAAACTAGGACTCAACCAACTAATAAATAGTTAAAGTAGAACCCTGGGCTAAATCACTAAAATAATTAAAAAAGAAGCATTTCCTTGTTTTTGTTTTTCTATGTATGTTTGTCTCATCAGTCAATAGCTCCTCTCTGTTTTGAATCATTTTTGCTATCTTATCGTTTTTTTGGACGCATGTCAATACTAAATTCGGAATTTTCTGAATATTTAAACGATATCGACAAAAAAAGATTCAATCTGTTAAATTGAATCTTTTTATGAGCATCATGCTTATTTTTTTCTTTTAAAGATTAAGTAAAGTGCGAGCATTAACAACATACCACCTAATGCACTTAATAAAATATAAAGCCATGTGTAGTCTTCATGAATGGTCACATCTGATTTGTTCAACTCTTTCGCTTCATCTGCATCAATTGTAAATTCTTGTTCAAAATGCCACGTATTTTCACCAGAGCTGGCATCCATATTCAATACATAGGTTCCTGCTGCCAACTTCTCTCCTTCTAACATTGTTGGAAAATCAAAGTTAGAGTTTGGAGCCATTTGCATCGCTTCTTTTGTGGTACGGTATAACACATCTTTGCTCCCTTTTTTACTAATTTCTGTTGTTACCTTTAATTGATTTACAAAGGTTGGGGTGATATTTTGTAAATTGGCTTTGATTGCATTTCTGGCATTGACTTGATCTGCTACCACTTGATTTAAGGCTAACTCTGGTTTGACTGCCTCGTCTGACTCGCTTAGTACAATTCCAACGACATAGGCATATTCATTTTTAATCGCTAAGTTATTATCTTCTTGTGTTGTTGTGCTTTCTTCTTCACTTTTTTTCTCTTTGAAAGTGATGCCTCCTGCTAAAATTCCCTTGTATGCTTCCGGTGGCATTTTTACTTTTAAAGAGACCGTGATACTTGATTGAGCTGGAATTGTAACAGACTCATCTACTGTGATTAAATCTTTTAGGTTATACAATAAACTCTTGTCTAGCTCCTTATCAGATTCACCGTATTCTACGACGCCATTAATATTCGTAAACGCTGAATTGATTTTTGGCTCTACGATGATTTCTTTTTCTGTATCATTTCTTAAAACGACTTCTAGCGTTTGCTCCTGACCTGGGGTCATTTTTAGCTCAAAGTAGCTTTTCTTTTTATCTATTTGATTTTCTGGAATGACTGTCTCTACCGCAAAATTCAATTCAGCGGCTGAGGCATTATTTTTAAAAAATAAAAAGCTTCCTGATAAGAGCAATAAACTAATAATCGCTAGATGGATGATTTTTTTCAACTTGTTCAGCTCCCTTTGAGAATGAAAAGCATCGGTTGACTCACAACCGATGCTTTTTCGTGATTTTATTGTCCTGGTACGTCTGTTAATGACCAAGTAATGGTTGTAGTATAAGCTTCTGCTAATTTCGCTGTTTTTCCTGGTACATTTAAGTTGATACTTTCTGCTTTTGTGGCATCATTCCCAAAACGATAAACGAAGGTTCCGGCACCTTCTCCATTTTTCGCTGCCATCACATTTTCCGCAGCGCCTAAGCCATCTGTTCCTAATGAAAAGCTTGTTTTTACAACAGATGGTACCGCAGAGGTTGAAACCGTTACAACTTCCGCATTGTTGAAGGTAATTAATGCGCCTGTTAATTCACGACCTGTTGCTGTTTTAAATTGGCCATTTTGTTTTACTTGTAAGCCCCAGCCTTTTTCTGTACCACGAGTATCAGAGACTTGAACATAGTTTGGTTTTTCCGCGCCTGCTGTATCTTTTTGAGCAACAGCTTGATAGTCTTTATCTTCTTTTGAAATTTCTTGCTCACCAAAATATAAAGAAGAAGCATAATCTAAACTTAATGGTCCTTTTGTTCCTGCTCAATTGGTTTTGTTGGATCTACTGGGTCTACTGGATCAAGTGGTTTACTTGGATCAAGTGGATCAACTGGCGGGGTTATCTCATCTCCACCTGATTTGAATTTAACAGTTGCATTTGAGTCGTACTTTCCTACTTCTTTTGCACTTACTGGATTTGCTGAAAGACCGATAAGGGCTAAAATTGCTGCGCTGAATGTGACTACTTTTTTCATGTGAATGGCTCCTTTTTTCTGATTATTTTCCTGGGACATCTGATAGTGTCCAAGTTAATGAGGTGGTATATTTGACTGCATCTTTTGGCGTTTTACCTGGAATACTTAAGCTAATGGCTTTATTTTTTTTAATCGTTTCTGTGCCTTCAATTATATCTTCTACTGAACCAAATACACTCAACCATAAGCCTTCCCCTTCATCTACTTTTGCACTCATCACTGGTACACTTGCACCAGCTGGATCTAATGTCATTTTATAAGTAGTTGGTGCAGTTACATCCTCCATTGAAGTAACAGCTGCCCCTTGTTCGAAGACAATTTCTGCACCTGTTAAGACTTTATGTTTTGTATCTTTGTTTGTAAATTGACCATTTTGTTTGACTGATAAGGTCCAACCGGCTGAGGTACCACGGTTGTCAGAGATTTGGACATAGTTTGGTACAATTTCTCCATCAGCTCCTGTAAGTGCATTTGCATAATAAGTGACATCTTTATTGGTAATCTCGTTACGACCAAAATTAAGTGGTGAAGCAAAGTCAATACTTAACGGACCTTGTGTACCGGGTTCAATTGGTTTTAACGGATCATCTGGGTCAACTGGGTTAATTGGTTTTGTTGGATCAGTTGGATCAACTGGTGGTGTGATCGACTCACTGGCTTTAAACTCAACAATTCCTTCTGACGGATAATTTTTTTCTGCCGCCTGGACTGTGGATAGTGACAAAAGAGCTGTCGCTATAATGATTGCACTAGTTGTTAATTTTTTCTTCATAATCAAACACTTCCTTTTTCTTTTTTCTATAAGTATAAATTAGTAAGCAAATCAGCAAGACGCCTACTACTTGATAGACCATTTCATTTTGTACAGGTGAACCTGTTCGTGGTAATACTGTATTAGTTGTTGCACTAGGGTTAGTTGCAACTATTCCTTTTGGTGGTTCTGGAATTTCCTCGCTTGGTTCGATATATTCGCCAAAGAAACTAGCGGTTGCATCATGCTGGTAATTGACCGCAGCGGATGCCGTTGTGATAGGCTGGATTAAGCATAAGATACCTAATAAAGCAGCTATTTTTTTCATGGGTTGCCTCCTTTACTCGTAACCACTTGGCACATCTTGTAGCTTCCACTCGATTACACCACTATAAGTCTCAGAAAATGCTTGCCCTGGTTCAATTTCTAGAAATAGGCCATTTGTTGTTTGATTCCAACTATCAGAGATATTAAATGGTTGATCGTTGCTATTTTTTTGTTGATAAATCACGATATCAAAAGTATTTAAAATGCTATCCATCCCATTTAAGCGGTAATGAATACTATTTGTTAATTGCTGCTCATTTGAGGCTGTTAGCTCTTTGGTCATTTTGGCTGTCATGCGCCAGTTCGTTTTTTCTTTTCTATTGTCTTGTACTGATAACGCATCATTCAGACTAATTAATGGATAAACTTGTTTTTTTGTACTAATTGTTAAGTCACCTCCAAAAGATAACTCAGTTGGTGCGCTGATAAATGTTAGGGCAGGTGCAACTAAGTTTAGCTGCACAGTTTGGTCGGTTAAATTATGATCATTTTCTGCAGTAGGAAATAATTCATTGATAGGTTTTTCTTTGCTGTTTAACCTAACTTTCGCATAGATGGTGCCACTTTTGATCACAACGCCGTCTTTGATATAGGTTTCTAGTGCTATTGGCTCTCCATTTTGGTTGGTGTATTCTTCAAGTTCTGCCACATAGCTTAAATTCTTTATGAAGTTACCAGTGTTTCCTGGATTCTTACTAATTAAACGTGATACTGCCAAAATACGAGACATTTGAATATCATCAAAATATCTAACATTATCAAAAACTAGTTCGCTCGTTAAAGTGAATTTTGTTTGTAATCCGCCTGTCCAACTAAGATTGGGTAAGATGTCTTTTAATTTTTGATCAATCGTTGTCGGTAAAATATTGTTGGTTAAATCGATAGACGTCAATTGTGTTAAATTTTTTAATGATTCTGGTAGGGTCATTAAGTTATTACCAGCAAAGCTGAGATTCGTTAAATTCGTCAGATTCCCTATACTATCCGGCAACATCATCAACCCGCCGTTGTTCATTTGTAACTCGGTCAGTTTTGTTAAATTGCCAATGCCTTCTGGGAGCGTAGGGATGGTATTATTATTTAAATTAATCTTTTTTAAATGTATGAGTGTTAACAGCTGTTCTGGGAATTTTGTCAATTTGTTATCTCGCAAATCAATCTCTGTTAGCTCTGTTAAATTTGATACTGTACCTGGAAGCTCACTAATACCTGTTTGCATTAAAGTTAAGGAAGTTAAATTTTTTAACTGATCAATTTCATCTGGCAGTTTTTTACCATTTAGATTATGATTTGAAAAATCAATTCCTGTTAACTGAGGCATTTCGGTTAACAATTCAGGAAAATCTGTGAATGCCGTATAATTTAACCGTATTCCTTTTAAGCTTTGTATTTCTTTCAGCGCACTTGGTAATGTTCCAATAGGTGTGTTGTCTATATTTAAACTAAATAAATTTTGAAGTTTTCCAATTGCATCAGGTATTGCCTTAAATGAGGAGTTACTAACAGATAACATTCCAAGATTGTAAAAAATATCAATACCTGTCAAATCTCCAATTACGTATAGTGTTAAATCAAATACACCCATCACATCTTTTTCTGTTAGTGGATCTGTTACATTCTTAAATAACTTCTTAGCGATTGGATAAAACAGTATCCTCTTCTCTCGTTACAGAGGCTTGAAATGAATAGCTGCCAGGTTCGAGTATTTCTAGCTCAATTGTCATGAAGCGGTTCTCTATTTCTGCATTTTCCCAATCAATGATTAATTGATTTTGAGCCTGATCATAAGTAACCGTTCCACCTTCATTCCCAGTAGCAGTCATGACAACATTAGTAGGTAGAGGTAATCGGACTTTCGTATCTAGATGATTGGCATCTGTGATTGTTATCGTTACTTTATCTTCCGCAGTACCTATTTGCTGCTCACTTGTAAGGGTTAAATCAGAGACAATTGGATAATTTGCTGAGAGTTCTGTCATTTTGAAGCTAACAAATATGAAGCCAATAAAAAAGGTAAGAATGACCCAATTCCTAAGCTTTTTATGCATCTAAATCACTTCCTTTTTAGTAACCAGCATCCTTTTATTCCGTTGCATTGCTTGGGACATCTTGTAGCTTCCATTCGATTGTACCGGTATATTCCTCTGCTAGCGCTTGTCCTGCTTTGATTTCTAAGAATAAGCCGTTTAGGTCATCTTTTAGCCACGTATCTGAGATGTTGAAGGGTTCATCGCTAGTATTTTGTTGAGTGTAGATGTTTAGTTCGGTTTTGTTTAAGATGTTATCTTCTCCATTTAGTCGGTAATGGAGGCTGTTTTCTAGTACTTTATTGTTTGGTGATGTGAGTTCTTTGGTCATTTTGGCTGAGACAGTCCATGGCGATTTATTGATGCGATTATCTACAATGGTTAAAGGTGCATCAAATGATTTTAATGGATAAGTTTTATTTTCTGTACCAATTGTTAAAGAATCACCAAAGGAAATTGTTGAAGGTGCACTTGCAAGGGTAACTTCTCTTTTAATGAGTTCAATTTTAATTGAATCATCTGTTAGCGCATTGTCGCTATTATTAGGAAATACCCCTGAACCAGCAGCTCTCACTTTCCCATGAATCACACCAGATTTGATAATTTGTCCATTTTTTACATAATCTTCAATATCAATAGCTTCTCCTTGATCATTTGTATAGCCGTCTAATAAATAGTCTTGTGTAGAAAATTGATCTTTTGTATTCAGAAAACCCATTAATGTTTTAGACTGAGTTAGTTCCTGCCATTTACTATCTTCATCAATTGTTACAGAGATGTCTTTGCGTGATAAAGACAATTTTAAATATTGTACTTTCATCCCTGGTACAACCTCTTCAACAACCGACATAAACTTCAAATAGGGAAATGCTAGGTTTAATTGATTAATTGCATCAGATGGTAAATAGGTTAAATCTACAGCTAAATTTCCAGTATTTCTCTGTGTACCTTGACCACTTTCTTCTAACGTTTTACCTGTTAAATTCAGTTTACCAATACTTTTTGGTAAACTTGTTAGAGGACACCCCAGAAACATTAACGAATCTAGTTTAGTTAATTTTCCTAAATCTTCTGAAATACTTGTTATTGCCATTCCACTTATATTTAGTAACTTCAATTCAGTAAGACTCCATATACTTTCTGGCAAAGAACCAATTTTGAAATTAGAACCTAGGTCTAAATACTCTAACTTAGTTAGATTCCCTATACTCTCAGGAATAGTTTCTATTTTATTTTGATAAAAATCTATCAGTTTCAATTCAGTTAGATTCTCTATGCTCTCAGGAATAGCTTCTATTTTATTAAATGCTGCATACAAGTTTTCAAGATTTTTAAAAACATCAATTCCTTCTATAGATGTTACTTCGAAACGAACAACTTCTATCATCGTTGTTGTTTCTACATCTTCTCTGGTGAGTGGATCCGTAATTTCTTTTTCTAGTGTACGTGCTACTTGCTTTGCAAACATTGGATCTGGAAAAATATCTTTAATCGGCAATCCAATTCTAGGGTCGTCGGTCTCTCCTACTCGTGTTTCTGCTGCTTCGTTTTCTATTATTGGCTGCTCTATATTTTCAATTTTCTGCTGTGTCTCTGCACTAGGCTCCTTTTGGTGCTCTTCCTCAACTACTTCAGGTTGTTCATTCTCTACAGGTACTTCTACTTCTTCCTCATATGCATCCTCAATGATATTGATAGCAACTGGTTGTGAAGCAACCGATTCTTCTTCTCTCATCACATTTGCTTGAAATTCGTAACTTCCTGCTTCACTAGCACGCAACTCAATCGTAACATAGCGATTCTCTTCTTCTTGATTATTCCAATCAATGACTAATTGATGATTTGTTGCATCATAAGTTACACTACCATGTTCATTTTGTGAGGCAATGAATGAAATATTCTCAGGTAAGGGCAACCATACTTTGCTATCTAGTACATTCGCATCTACTATTTTCAGTTGGAAGGGTTTGCTCATCATTCCTTCTTGTTGCATACTTTCAATCGTTAAATCTGGTACAATGGGATAGTTTGCTAACAGGGTATTGGCTCTTATGCTAACCAACAGCAAACCGATAATTACCATTAATGCACTTATTTTTTGTTGCTTTTTATTCAAATTCTTACACCTTCTTTATGTAGTAGTTGTGCCAAAAATCAAAAGTTTTATCACAACCACGTAAATTGCTTCTATAAACGGTGGCCAAAAGTCAGCCTCTCTCTTATTTCAACTGATTAACTCTTGAAAATGGCCAGATAATTAAATTGGCTCTGCCTTTGATATCCTTTTGATCAATAAAACCGAAGTCTCGACTATCTCGGGAATATAGGCGGTTATCTCCCATCACAAATAGTTTATTGGGTGGCACGGTACTGGCACCGGTTAATTCTTTTAGTGTGAAGTCCTTCATTAATTTTTCACCGTCCTGCAGCTCTTCTCGTTCTTGATCTAAATAAGATTCGTCTTGGGCTTTGCCATTAATAAAAAGTACATCATCTTTGACTTCTATGGTGTCACCAGGCATTCCAATCACACGCTTAATGTAATCTTTTTGCGGGGCATCTGGTGATTTAAAAGCAACGACTTCAAATCTTGTAACGTTTAAATCAAATTTATTTAAGAGAACATAGTCTGAAGAGGTTAAGGTAGGCATCATTGATTCTCCCTCGACAACAGCGGGTGAGAAGAAAAATTTCGTTAAAAGAAAACCTATGAGCATAATGGTTGCCAGTGAAATAAGTGCATATTTCATGACAGCTCCTTTAACCTGTTTCGGTTGATGCTTTAGGCTTCTATGCTGTGACGGTGTTGTTGCTTTTTTCTTTCGTAACCTGTTTTTTCTTGCTGATATTTTTCTTTACGTGATATAAAGGGACGCTGTTCTATTGTTTCGTTTGCACGCGAGAAAGGCGCTGTTTGGACTTTTTTAGTTGCTTCTTTTTTAGCTATTATTTGTTGTTTTTGTGCGTTTTTGATGCGCGTCTCTTTTTCTCTATGAAAGGCATCTAATTCTGCTTTATTTTGTTGTTGCTCTTCTAGCTCTAAATGAGCTAAAAATGCCTCTAAATCAAATTTTTCTTTGTTTTTTTGTGCGTTTTCTTGCGCTGGCGACTTTGGGTGCTCGATTTTTGGCACTTCATGGTGCTGTTTTTTTTCTAATGCGGGATCTTTTGCTGCTGGTATCGTTACAGCTGGTTGTACCATTTCAAAAGCTGTCGCTCTTTTTTGTGAAGCTACTTGTAACTGTTCTAATTTTTCCAAAGGACTTTTTATGCTATCCTCTGCTGGATAAGCTTGTTGCTTCGCTTCAAATTGAAAAGCTGGATTGAAATGGGTTTCTTTTAAATATTGAAAAATAAGGGCTTCATCACAAGACTCGATTAATTGAATCTCTTGTTTTGTGGCTTCATCTAAGTAGGTTTTCTGGCTGATTGCTTCATTAGCTGTGTTAAAATTCACCAATGAAATTGTCGCTTGTGCTGCTTCTCTATCTTCAAAGTAGCCAAAGATACCTTTTAATAAGTCTTGATAGCTAACATCTGTTGTTTCGTAGCCTACAAATAAAAGTGGACGCTCCTCTGCTAATGCTGCTAGTTTGGTAAATAGCACAACTTCATCGTTTTTATTTTTTGCCTTGTCTTCTTCTGTAAAAATAAGCGAAGCAGGTTGATGAATAGAGCCATTTATTTTATAAATATTTAATGTATCCTCTGCTTCATCAAAAATTCCTTTTGCTCCCATAAAGACACGGTATTGTTTTTGTCTTGCTTCTAGTATTCGCTCAATAAACACAGCGTATGATGATGTCACAAGATAAGGCGTTGCCTCTAGTAGCTGTCCTAAATTGCTGTTTCCTGATATATCTAGCTGATCAGGTGCTAAAACTTGTAGTATTTCTTTCATTCCTTGTTTGAATGGTGGAATTTTTGTTACATAAGCATCTTTTTGACTAAATCCATCCAGCTTAAATGTGCCATTATAGAAAGCTTCATCATATTCAAAGGCAATTTGTGTTGATATTTGGGCGAGCATTTTTGCTTCAATTTGTTGTTGTTGCCATGTTGGATGTGCTAATTTTATTTCTTGTTCAAGCTTGTTTAATCGTGCATAAAATTTAGATTCATCTACTTCATAATGTGATTCTGCCCATAATAGCTGAACAAGCTCTATCTGAGTGGGCCAATGCTGGTAGGACTTTTTCAATATTTGTGGGCCAATAAATAAGACTGGTGGATAATTAGACACATGAATTCCCTTCCTTTCCTTCTTAATTAATTATTAAATTCTTGCTGACTTAAATAGTCACCGTTGAGCTTTTCATGGTCTGCATGGATTGAAGTAATAGCATCGTTAATTGATTGATATTTCCACTCCTATTAAGATCATGTTCTAGCGCTTTTTCAGGAGGCCTTTTTTGAATATTTTCTAATAACGCTAAACCAGCTTCTGTGATGTAGGCATTAGTTATCCGGGAATCTATATGAGACTTTTGTATTTGTAGTAAGCCTCTATCTGCTAATTTTTTTGTGCTATTCTGTGCTGATGAAATATGCATGCAACCAGATTTGGCTATTTCGCTCACTGTACTGATCTCAACTTGCGATAAATGATACAAAATACTGATCTGCGAAACGGTTA
Source organism: Isobaculum melis (assembly GCF_900111355.1). Taxonomy (GTDB): domain Bacteria; phylum Bacillota; class Bacilli; order Lactobacillales; family Carnobacteriaceae; genus Isobaculum; species Isobaculum melis. Next base: position 1,912 of record NZ_FOHA01000029.1, on the reverse strand, counting down.
ATTGATATTCTTTTAAAAAGGGTACCCATATCTGCTCAAGCTCAAATAATATTGATTTTGTGGCATAAAATAAATCTTTATGTAGAGCCAATGTATTCATATGACATATTTGTGTTTGTTGCATCTGAATACCTCCTTCTCTTTATTTTTATATTAGTCATTTTTTTGCTAAATAAGCAGCCTTTTTAATACAATTTAAGTATAATATAAAATATTCCAGTATAACATTTCATCTTTTGCTTTATTTTTTACATTTCTTGATAATAGCTGAGCAAGCTGGAGATTATTCACTTTCAAAAAAGAAATAGGACTACAAAAGTCAAATAGAAAATTGACTTATATTGAATTTTTTGCTATCCTCAGCTTCATAAGAAGCACAATTAAAAGGAGCTATTAGATGTATCGCTTATTAGATAAAAAATATATCAAAAGAATGGAAATTATCAAAAAACTATACGAAAATACCGATAATTTAAAAGTAAGTGATATTGGAAAACAAATAGGCAATGATTTTAGAACAACGCTACTTTTATTGGAAGACATTCAAAAGGATATTATGACTAACCAGTGGGAGAACTTGCTACAATTTAATGTCAAACCTGTAAAGAAAAGCACCATTGATATCACAATTGGAGAATCGTTTTCACTCAACACCTTCTATGCGTATTATATGAAGAAAAGTTTCTGTTTTGAGTTTTGTATGGCTATCTTCACAGGTCAATATCAAACTCTTCAAGCCTTTTCAGAGGAACATTATGTGAGCATCCCTACTATTTATCGAAAAATAAAACCTTTAAAAGAACTATTAGAAGAATTCCGCTTAACACTAGACTTAGCTACACCAAATTTAATTAATGGAAAAGAACATCATATTCGTTATTTTTTCTTTGTCTTGTTTTGGGAGATTTTCCATTCTTCCAATATTTTTTTTAAGGATGCAACCAAGATTAGAAAGCTAGTAAATAGTATTGGCAGTCAATATTTTTCCTTTTCACCTGCCTCTCTTTTAAAACTAGAGATTATGTTAGCCATTATCATTGTTAGAAGAGAGCAATCATGCTTCCTAGTGGAAGCTTTCTCATTAGAAATTTATTCTAAAACTTTAAAAGATTTCAAAGCTGGTATTTTACAGTTCTTTGAATATTTCAACCTTTCAAATAAATCCTTTTTGGAAAACGATGTTGACTTTCTTTATTCATTTTTTACACTTACGGATACTTATTCATGGGAACATTTTGAAAATTTACCGCTTGAGTTTTTCAGTTTTTCTGCTGCTGCCTTTCAGGTAGCTAAGCAATGGGTAGCATTATTTTCTTCATTTTTTTCAATTAAGCTGAGTACTCAGGATAAGCATTATCTTTTAATCAATTTGATTTGTATTCATACACGTAAAGACTTTTTCCCAGAAAACAAATTTTCAATTGGCACAACTTCTTATCAGGAAGTACTCAATAAAACGCACCCTCATCTTTTAAAGCATATGTTGCTTTTTTTCAAAGTGGTTGAGAAACAAACAACCATCACTTTAAATGATCAGCTTCGTTTATCATATGCTGTACTGGTACGAGATATGATAAACCGATTAGGTCCTAGTTTAAATTTATGTGTATTCTCTAGTATTAATGAAGAACAACAGCAATCGCTCGTTAGACATATAAAAAGATACTGCTCTATGCCGCTCCATTTTGAATCAACCATTTCGGCTACTACAGATTTAGTCATTTCAGATTTTCCAATGGATTATTCTTTTTTTGATTATCAACAAGAAAGTCATTTTCAATGGAATTCCTTTCCAACACAAAAAGAGTGGACTGCTTTAACTAAAAAAATGGAGGATTTATACTTCAACGCCTTTGATCAAATCATGGCACTATAATTTATGGGACTGATAGAAATTATTCTATTGGTCCCA
>NZ_FOHA01000038.1 GCF_900111355.1 Isobaculum melis | reverse complement strand
AACTGAGTTAATACCAAATGAAAATTACAATGGTTCATAAGGTTCTCCAATTATAATCGGAAGATAAAAACCTTAAATATAATATACAAGGAGTTAGACAATCAAAAAGGCGTTATACCGCAGTTAATCGTCTGCAAAAAACATGTGTTTTTTGCAATTGTCGTAATTGATACTCTTTCTACAATTTAATAAAACTCTCCAAAAGTAAAATGTTGATTTAACAGCATTTTGCTTTTTTTTTCGTCTCTATTTTCCCTCTAAATTTAAATGTAAGAAACACATGTTTATTTCATCTCATTCATTTCCTACTAGATGATGATGCAGATTCCAAGTATGACATCGTATTTTTAATCGAATCATCAATCAATTGTTGATGAATTTGATGGCTTATTTTTAGGATATTGATTTGTATCATAACCGAAAAAGCTTATTTATGCACTAGGATACAAAAAAACATAATTTTTTTAGACACTGTCTAAGAAAGGGAGAGAAAAATGAAAAGAACAAAAAGTTTCATGCAACATTTCATATTGGGATTGCTGATTATATTAAGTAGTTTACTGTTACCCAATCAAAGAACTAACGCAGAAATAACCTCTGGCGGGCAAGAAATCAGCCTACCTAGCGCAAATAATAATTATGGCAATATCAACTATGGTTTAATGAATAATGAATTATCAAGCATCCTACTAACGCAACAAAAACCATTAGATTATTTAAACAATCTGGTCACTATTAATCAAGGAAATGTAGTGGTTTACCAAAGTTTTCAAGAGATGATGTCTAACACAAATGGCAGTAGTTCTGTAGCTAGTGGCACGGTTAATGATGTTACTTATTATCTCAAAAATGGTGGTATCAATCTCCAAACAGGCGCTTTATTCAATGTGAAAATTCGTTTTTATACTTCTGACAGTAGCCCTTTATCAATGAATTATTATCCGAATGATTCCATTACCTCAATAAGGTATCCTTCAAATATAAACAAGGCACCAATTGTTTGGATTGAACAAACAGCCCTAGATGCTTTCGGTAATCCAGTCCCTAACCTCAATTGGATTACCACTACCCAGTTATTCATATCTAATGAGGTTGGTGTCTTTAAATCATCTGAAGCACCCATTTTATTTAATCTTGAAAGAACCGTTTTAGGGCTAAATATAATATCTGAACCTGCTAGCGGCTCAACGATGACTTCTGATGGTTATTTGATTATGGGAGGGACTGGTAATGTAGGCGGATATGTTCCTAACATATATCATGGAAATGTTGGTTGGTCTGGAGGCGCATTTTACGCGAATACAACCACTGCCACTTTAGGGATTGGCGCTTCAAATTACGTTCAGGAAGTCTTGCCAAATTGGCCTACTGGACATACTGGCTTTGTTGTTCCTGGTACTTCCTACACAGTTCCCTATGCGAACGCTAGTAAAACACTATTGGAAATGACCAATTCAACAGATAGCTATGCCATTGCTGGAGCTCATACAGTAGGCATTATGTTTCCAGCTATTGAACCAAAAAAAATTATTTCTTATGTAGCGATTGACCCAATCACTGGAGAAAAAACGAAGCTAACGCCTCTTTCACCAGTTGACACACTTCCTAGTATACCAAAAGCAAATACAAAATTTGTAGCACCTACCACAGGACCTGCTATTGCTGGATATACCTATAAAAACTTGAAGATACAAGATGAAATAAGTCCAACTGGTAAAAGTACTTTTGCACATGGATATACCTATATTGAATATCAATATGCTAAAAATAGTAGCGTGAAAATCAACTATCAAGATGAGCTAGGAAACACAATTGCAGACACTGAAACATTAAAAGGAAATGTTGGAGATACATACGATACGACCTCTTTTAGAAAAGAAATTGGTGATTATGAACTTGTTGATCCATTACCAGCAGAAACAGGCGTCTATCAAGATCAACCAACAGTAATCACTTACCACTATTGGAAAAATAAATTGACGTTACATATCAAGCAAGTAGCGTTAAATCATTCTTCTGAATTAGTCCTACCAACAAAAGGCTATGTAACCATTAAAAATGTGAATAAACTTAAACCAGAGGAAGTTAGCTCTGTGTCTGAAGAAGTAAATATCTCCTTTCCATCTCAACTAAATGATATAGAAAATACTGGCAAATATAAAATAAATCGGAGTAAAACCCACGACTTTTATCAAGTGGACCTCTTGTTACCACAGTATTATCAAAACATGGGGTTCGTCTTAACAGATACAAAAGTTGTACATGATGAACAAAATAAACAGCCAGGGATGCCAATCTTTAACGGGCAAACAAAGACTGAATATTGGTTAACATTATATATTCAACCAAACACAACTAGTTTTAACCCTTACAGTTGGGACTATCAAATCGTAAACTAGCAGTGATGAAAAATAAGAATGAAAGCAAGATTATTTTTTTGTATTTTATGCCATGCAAGCAAACATACTAAGATTAGAGGGTAAAGTCATCGACGGATGACTTTACCCTCTATTTCCCTATTTTTAGGTATATAGTAAGAAGTGAAAGGAAGATC
>NZ_FOHA01000014.1 GCF_900111355.1 Isobaculum melis | reverse complement strand
GCTTAGCAAGGTCTATTTGTTGTGCACTTATTTCTATTATTCTGCTTACTCATTTTTCAGTATATTGGCTTGACTTTATATAGTTAGTCTTTCTTTCTAAAAATTAAGGGATATGTTTATGTAATTTCTATTTGTTTCATTGTAGCAGATGTGATTGTTTGTAGCAAAATAGCGATTAAAAATATGTTGATATAACAAAATCGGTAAGAGAATTTAGTGTTAAAAATAGTCGACATTAATAGAATAGCTTATCCTTTAACAAAAAGAAGCCATTATTTTTCACATAGACATTTCAAAATTTTCCTCCTATAATGAAGCTGAGAAATCCAGTATGAGAGAGGGGATGGGTAAAGAGATGAAAAAAACAGCCAAAGACCAAGTCGGCCATTTTCTAGAGAACTACCAAAAAAGTCAATCTAAAGTTGGCTTTACAACACAAGAAATTAGCGATGAAATGGGCTTAAGTAGATCAGTTACAAGTTTATATTTAAATCAGTTGTTACAAGAAAAACGTGTGGAAAAGCAAGCAGGAAAACCAGTTTTATGGCGTGCAATAACAGAGCCGGTGTTGCCATTAGAAGATGGTTTATCCGCTCAAGATGATATTTTTGAACATTTTATTGGTGCTTCAGGTAGTCAAAAAGAAGCAGTTGAAAAATGTAAATCAGCAGTTTTATATCCGCCCAAAGGCTTGAATATTTTGATTACCGGAAATAGTGGCGTTGGAAAAAGCTATTTTGCCTCTTTAATTCATGAATTTGCCAGGCAGCAACAGGTAATTGCTTCTAATGCTCCTTATTATGTGCTCAATTGCGCGGATTATGCCAACAACCCAGAATTACTTTCCTCAGCATTATTTGGCCATGTGGAAGGTGCCTTTACTGGTGCGAATCATCGGAAAATTGGCTTATTAAAAGAAGCAGATGGTGGGTATTTATTCTTAGATGAAGTACATAGACTATCTAGTGAAAACCAAGAAAAGCTTTTTACTTTTATGGATACCGGTAAATTCCGTCCATTAGGTGAAAATGTTGAGGATACCCGCTCGGATGTTCATTTTATTTTTGCAACAACTGAGGATCCTAAGAAAGTGCTGCTAGAAACCTTCAATAGGCGGGTGCCTGTGACCGTTCATTTAAGCAATTTTGAGGAAAGACCTTTTTATGAGCGCTTACAATTAGTCGAATTTCTATTTTTAGAAGAAGCACATCGGATTCAGCGTAATCTAAAGATTGAGCCGGAAGTCTTAAATATCCTTTGCTTCCATGTTTTTCCTGGCAATATTGGGAAATTAAGAAATAATATCCAAGTTAGCTGTGCCAAAGCGTTTAAACGGACAAGTCAATCCGATACCTTAAAAATTGGGCTACAAGAATTGGAAATAGGCCGCATTACCAGGCATATTCCAAGTGATAAATCACTAAATAAACCAATCTTCTTAGATTTTAAAAAGAAATATCAAGTTGAAAACGCGAATGCATCTTTTGTTGTTCAAACAGAATTGCATCGTTTATGGCAGCAAATTGTTGATGAGTATATCAAGTATAAAAAGATTGATTTTTCAAGATATGTCGCTAGGTTACAGGATATTGATTATCGCTATTTTGTCAGAAATAATGAAGCGTTGTACGGCAAGAAAAATCAAAAGATTTTAGAAGAAATCCAAGTTGAAGAAATTAGAAAGATTATTGGGGAACGCTTTGGCTTACCCAATAGCCAACAAATTTCAGCAATCTTAGGGCATTTTTTACGCTTAAATGACTTAGAAGATCGCCTTTTATTAAATGTCCGCCAAATTTTATTTAAAGAAAAATCCCGCTCCTATCATATTGCGACCTATTTTGAAAAAAGCTTATCAGGGAAAATGACCAAGAATTTAGATAGCTATATTTGTATTTTGGCGATTTTGCTGACAGAAGTTGTGGATGAAAGTATTGAGTTACATGGCTTGATTTTAGCTCATGGAAAAGCAACAGCTACGAGTATTCAAGAAGTCGTCAACCAGTTATGTGGCAATTATGTATTTGATGCAATTGATATGCCGATTGAAACCACTGTACAGGAGATTAGTGAAGAGGCCATTAAATTGATTAAAGAAACTGATACCAGTAAAGGCTTTATCTTGCTAGTAGATATGGGTTCCTTGAATCAGTTATATACCACTATTAATAAATATTTAGATGGCGATCTCTTAGTGATTAATAACTTAACCACTGCAATTGGTTTAGATATTGGGCTAAAAATGATGAGTCATGCTAGCTTTAAGGAAATTTCTCAAAGTGCAACAGACTATGAAATTTCAGCAAGATACTATGAAGGCTTTGCCCAATCTCAAAATATTTTGATTTCCTGTATGTCAGGCTTAGGGATTTCTGAAAGAATTCAGGAAATTATCAACCGTTATCTAGGACAAGATATTACTTCCTTAACACTAGACTATGCGACATTAAAGGAATTAATCGCAGAAAATGATGAGCATTATTTTAAAGAAACCCAGTTTATTATTACGACAACGAATCTTCCTAAAGAATTTACCATTCCCCTTTTAAATATTTATGATATTTGGGATAAAGAAGGCGCAAAACGCTTCTATCAATTAATTAAACGTTGGGTGAATCAAGAAGCCTATGAAAAAATGATGCAAGAGCTACTACACTTTTTCTCTTTAGAAGGTGTCGGCGAAAGGTTACAGTTTTTAAATCCAACGGTTGTGCTAGAGCAAGTGGAGACGATTTTAGCTAAATATGAAAATCACTATCATTTAGACTTAGATGGAAAAGTAAAGCTTAACCTATATATGCATATTGCACTATTAGTCGAACGCTTGATTTTAGACCGAGAAGAAGCTGATGCGATTGGTGATTTTGGTGAAAGCTCAGAGGAGCAAGAATTTTTAACCATTTCAAGAAAATTTTTCCATCAAATTGAATCCATGTATCAAGTAAAAGTCAATCAATATGAAATGAGTTTGCTGTATGAATTATTTAAAGCGGTAAGCTAAAATATGAAGTGTTTAAAAAGAATTTTCTTTTTAAACACTTTTTTTAAACACATAAAACGCGTCATAGCAGGAAAAAATAAGAAAAAAAGTTGGCACGAGACTTGCAATATAGAAAGATAAGAAGAAAAGAAAGGAGGACTAAAATGAAAAAGTTTTTAGTGGCTTCACATGGAAAAATGGCAAGTGGTATTCAAAATTCAGTTGATATTTTAACAGGAATGGGCAATCAGATTGAAGTGATTGATGCTTATATTGACGAAGTGGATTATACAATCAAGATTCAGCAGTTCATTGAAACGCTTCATGTGGAGGACACAGCAATTATTTTTACTGATTTATATGGTGGAAGTGTGAATCAAAAAGTGATGGTAGCAGTTGCGGCTCATCCCTCACAAAATATTCATGTCATTACTGGAATGAATTTAGCGGTGATTTTGTCTGTTGTGCTTGAAGCAGGAGAGATTACAACAGAACGTCTACAAGAATTAATCGATGAAAGCCAAGTTAAATTGGTTTTAACTGAAAGTTTAGTAGCAGAAGAAAGTGAAGACAATTTTTTTGACTAATTAAAGGAGCAAAAAAGATGATTCAAACAATATTATTCGATTGGGATGGCACCCTGTTAAATAGCAATGATTTGATTAATCAATCAAATATGCATGCCTTAAATCAATACTGTGAGCATCAATATACAGAGGATGAAGTGAAGCCTTTTAATGGCCCACCATTAATTCAGGTATACAAAGAAATCTATCCTGAAAAGGCAGAAGAAATGTTAGCTGCTTATCGTGCCTTTAATGGGGAACACCATGATGAAATGGTGCACTTATTTCCAAATGTAGCAACTGTGTTAAGGGCTTTAAAAAAACAAGGCATCATGTTAGGTGTTGTTTCCACTAAAAGAAGGAAAATGGTCATCAAAGGAATTGAACTTTTTGATTTATCAGATGTGTTTGATGTGGTGATTGGCGGAGATTCTTGTCCTGTACATAAGCCTCATGCAGACCCAATTTTAAAAGGGATGAGTGAGATTCAAGCTGAAAAAGCCACAACCATCATGGTGGGAGATAATTGGCAAGACATTGAAGCAGCTAATAATGCAGGCATTCGTAGTGTGTTTGTTGAATGGTCTCAAAAAAGTTTAGCTGATATGGAGCCTTACAATCCAACGGTCACGATTCAGACAATGGATCAGCTGTTAGAACTGGTCAAGGCAGAAAATAAAGAAGGGTAGTGTGAAAGATGATTGTACAATTACGTGTAGACGACAGACTGATTCATGGACAAGTCGCATTAGTTTGGACAAGAGAGTTAAATGCTTCTGGGATTGTGGTAGCAAATAATGAAGCGGCAGCAAATGAAGTCACACAAATGACACTAAAAATGGCTGTACCGACTGGTAAAAAATTATTGATTCGTTCGGTTGAAGACACAATTGAAGTTTTAAATAATCCAAAAGGCAAAGAAATGCGTATGTTTGTATTAACGAATTGTGTGAAAGATGCCTATGAAATTGCTAAAAATGTTCAGGATATTGAAGCAGTCAATGTTGCAAATGCAGGACGTTTTGATAAAACAGATAAAAGCCAAATTGTTAGATTAAGCTCAGCAATTGCTTTGAATCCAGAAGAAATTGAAGCATTAAAAAAATTAAACGAATTAAAAGATGTCAAAGTTTTTTCTCAAGGTTTGCCAACTTCGGCTGTGCAAACAATTGATCAATTACTCAATAACATTTAAACGAAAGGAAGTAAAAAAATGGTAAAAGAAGCGTTATTAGCAATGCTCTGTATGTTCCTTTGTTATGCAGGTAGTTACATCACTGGTAGTAGTATGATGGACCGACCAATTGTAGTAGGTGCGGTTGCAGGATTGATGTTAGGCGATGTGCAAACAGGATTAATTATTGGAGCAACTTTAGAAGCGGTCTTTATGGGAGCGGTAAACGTTGGTGGCGTTATTTCTTCAGAGCCAGCCATTGCAACAGTTTTAGCTGTTACTTTTTCAGTCGTAACAGATATTAGTCAGCAAGCGGCTGTGACTTTAACGATTCCGATTGGTGTGTTAGCAGCATTTGTTCTATTATTCATGAAAAACGGTATTATGACTTTATTTGCACCAATTCTTGACAGATTTGCAGAATCAAATAATCAAAAAGGGGTTACCTTCTTACACTTCTTCACTTGGTTTATCTACTATGGTATCTATTCATTTATGGCTTTCTTAGGTGTTGTTTTAGGAACCAAACCGATTCAACAATTAGTGGATAATATTCCTAAGAGCTTAATGGCTGGGTTGGAAACAGCTGGTGGTTTATTACCAGCAGTAGGATTTGCGATTTTAATGAAAATGCTTTGGGACAATAAATTAGCTGTATTTTACTTATTAGGTTTTGTTTTAACCGTTTATTTAAAATTACCAGCAATCGCTGTTGCTTGTATTGGTGCAGTAATTGTAGTGGCAACTTCTGTAAGAGACAGTGATATGCTACGTATTGAAAATGCGAAGCAAAAAGTTGCAGCAGCTACAAATAGCGATTTAAGTGTTAAAGATCAGGAAGAGGAGGACTTTTTCGCATGAAAATGACAAAAGATTTATCAAAAGAAGATAAAAAGATGCTCAATTCCATTTTCTGGCGTTCATTTCCGTTAAATGCCGATAGAATGGGACCAACTAAGTTTCACGCAAGTGGCTTTGCCTTTTCAATTATTCCAGCCATTCGTAGATATCATGACAAGCAGGAAGATCAAGCAGAAGCATTGGTTCGCCATACTGCATGGTATAACTGTAGTCAACATATTGGGAACTTTATCATTGGGCTAGCAGCTTCAATGGAAAAAGAAAAAAGTGAAAAACCAGATTTTGATGCACAATCAATTACAGCGGTAAAAGCTTCTTTAATGGGCCCTTTATCAGGGATTGGTGATACTTTCTTCCAAGGAATTTTACGTGTTGTAGCGGCTAGTGTAGGGATTAGCTTATCTATGTCAGGCTCTATCCTAGGCCCTCTTGTTTTCTTATTAATGTATAATATTCCAGCGATTGCAATCAGATATTATATGACCTATGCAGGCTTCTCATTAGGATCAACTTTTATTGAAAAAGTGTACTCAAGTGGTGGGATGAAAATATTAACCAAGGCTGCAAGTACCTTAGGATTAATGATGATGGGTTGTATGACAGCAACCAATGTGAAGTTTAAGACCATCCTCGCGATTACAATTGATGGTGGCGATCCGATTCAAATTCAAGACTATTTAGATCAATTATTTGTTGGCTTAGTTCCTTTATTGGTTACAATTGGTTGTTTCTACCTATTGAAAAAACAAGTCAATGTCAACTGGGTAATGTTAGCGATTTTTGTTTTAGCACTTCTTTTAGGTGTTGCAGGAATTGTTTAAAAATAACAACGATTTAGGTTTATAAAGGAGGATCTTCATGGGAAAGTATACACTAGATCAGCTTAGCCGTATGATTGATCATACAAATTTAAAAGCAGATGCTGACCGTCAAGCAATGGAAACATTATGTACGGAAGCAAAAGACTATCATTTTAAAATGGTGGCAATCAATCAGGTACAAGCGCAGGTATGTGCGGCATTTTTAAAAGGCACAGATGTTAATGTAGGCGCAGCAATCAGTTTTCCACTAGGACAAACAAGCCTGGCTTCAAAGCTTTATGAAACAGTAGATGCTATTAAAAATGGTGCAACTGAAATTGATTATGTGATTAACTTAACGGAAGTGAAAAATGGCAACTTTGACTATATTCAAGAAGAAATGACTGAAATTGTTAAGCTTTGTCAGAAGAACAAGGTCATTTCTAAAGTTATTTTTGAAAATGCTTATTTAACTAAAGAAGAAATCACAAAAATAGCAGAAATAGCCAAAATTGTTAAACCAGACTTTATTAAAACCTCAACAGGAATGGCACCAAGTGGCGCAACCTTAGAAGATGTAGCATTGATGAAACAAGTGGTAGGCTCACAAGTGAAAGTCAAAGCTGCTGGTGGGATTCGTGATGCGGCAACGTTTAAAGCGATGATTAAACATGGTGCGGAACGTATTGGTACCAGTTCAGGTATTCAAATATTAAAAGAATTAACAGCTGAAATGACAGCTAACAAACAAGATTTTATTGAAATTTAAAGAGCAAGCAAAATAGAGGAGGAGATCCACTTGGCAAAAGGAAGAATGATTTTTGAAGAAGAAAGAATCGATCTCGCCAATATTGTTAAAATGGCATTTACAAGAAAGCTAACAAATGTGGCAGGCGGTAATTTCAGCTTTAAAACAACAGACGAAGCGGGTAAAGAATACATTATCATGACACCAACAATGATGTCTGAGGCTTATTTTGGAGACCTATCACCTTCGCAAATCTTAGTGGTCGAGCCTCATACGAGAAAAATTTTAGCAGGTGAGGGTTCTCTAACTAGAGAAATTAATATGCATGAAGCAGCTTATGATGCAAATCCAGAAATCAAGTGTGTCTTCCATTCTCATGCACCAAATGCTATGTTTTGGGCATCTTCAGGCTTGAATATGCCCAATTTAACAGAAGCAACCCAAAAGGTTCGTCAAATTAAAGTGTTAGACTTTGAGCCAAACTGCTCAGAAGAATTAGCAGCAATTGTTAGTGAAAAGCTAACAGCTTTAAGAGAAGCAGGGGAAGAATTACCTTATCAATTCTTATTAGATAGCCATGGCATTCTTGTAACAACTCCTGGAGCAGATGGTTTAGAAGCGCTGCATAAAGCTTTATCAATTGTTGATACTGTAGAATGGAATGCTGAAATTGCCTATAAGCAAACAATTTTCCAAAAATTGGGTATTATGGATGGCTACCATTCTAAAGGAATTAAGATTGGAACAGTTGAAGATGTGATCAACGGCAAAGCCTTATGGAATGATGCTGTTTTAGGCGGCGCTGGCGGGGATTAAAGATCGCAAATATTGTTCAATAGAGACAGAAAAAAACCACGAAATGACCTAAAATTTAGATTTTCGTGGTTTTTTAATGAAGCAATAGAAAAGTGATTATTCATTCTTTAAAAAGTTTTTTCTATTAACAATGAGGAAGCTAGCTATCAGAACTAAAATGAGACCATATCCGATAAAACTTCTATTTTTTTCTCCTGTTTCTGGTAAACGAGCGATTGAAGCAGCCTCTTCTTGTTTTTTAGGAGGTTCATTATTTTCTGAAGGAGGAATAACAATATTTTCTTCAATTTTTGCATAGATATAAGTGACTTCTTGCTCTTTATCTATGAATTCTCCAGAGATAGAGCCTTCAACTTCTTTAAAGTCATAGTGATTGAAAGTTAGCTGTTCAGTTTCATACCGCTCTCCAACATTACCATCTAACACAATATCTTCAGCAAGTTTCTGACCTTCTGTATCAACATAATGAACAGTAACAGGGGCTGCTTTTACAATATCTTTGGTATAGATATAGGTGATGATTTGTTCGTCGTCTGTAAATGTACCTGTTGTATTGCCCTGCACTTCTTTAAACGTGTAGCCAGTAATTGCTTTTTGTTCAGAAGTATATCCGTCATCGATATTTCCTGATAAAGTGATGCTATCTGCAATCTCATTGTTATTTTCATCTACATATTTTACCGTAACATCTTTACCGAAACGTTTAACGAAAATACGATAATTACTGCCGCTTAAGATTTCATCAGGGTTATTTGTTAGTGCTTTTTGCGGAACCCATTCGATAGAGTCGCTGAAAGAACCTGAGTCAATTGTCAAAGATTTTTCATCATAAATACTGGCATCTAAACCTAATGAAGCAAGGGTATCTACCAAACCGATGCGTGAATACTGCTCACCTGATAATCCAGTAGAGGTTTTCGTGGTAATGACTTCATTCGTTGCATTGTCATAAACAGTATAAGTATCTGAAACTTTTGGTGTGAAAAGAGTAATTTCACGCTGTATACCATTTAAAACGATGCCACGAACTATACTATCAGCTCCGTTGATACCAATTGTGGTTGCATTTACCTCTGGATAGGAACTAACGCTTGTATCAAACTTTATGTTATCAGCTCCAATAAATAAGACATTACGTCCAATCTCAGCTAGTGTATTTGCGTTAAAAGTAACTTTTGTTAAACCTGAATCCTTAGAGGCCGCCTTTACTGGAAATTCTAAAGCTAAAAATTCATCATGCCCTCCAGCAGTAATGAAAGCACCAGTACTTGGGCTTATTTGATAGACCTCTCTGCCATCTGTTGTGTTGGCTAGCTGCGTTACAGATAAAGAGCCATTATGGATATTCAGACCAGTAGAGTATTTGGAAACAGCATTTTGAACAGCATCTATTCCACCGCTAGTCGTTAAGCCTTGTGGTAAAATGACATACATATTGCTTAGATACTGGGTTTTTTGGCTACTATATAAAAATAAATCTAGCTCACCAGCTCCGTTATAGGCAATGTATTTATGACCAGGATCAACAAACATATTGGATACATGACGCAGGTCATCTGTTGGAGGCGTAACTTCAGCTCTTGTTTCGGGTGTAGTTTCAGTTGCTAAAACTGGCATAATTGTTCCAGCTAATAAAAGAAATGTAGTGAATAGCAGGATTTTTTTGTTCATAATGAGCTCCTTTTCGTTCGTTTGTATTTCCGTATACTTATTTATAAAATTAAATCGAAATGTTTTGAAAAAAATATTTATATATAAACTAACAGTTTGTAGTGATTATTTTTAAATAAACATTTAAAAAAACTTGATGTGAAAAGTATACTATATTTTTTTTTATAATTCTATTTATTAGATTAATTGTTATGGAATTCACTGATTTTTTTAATCAAATTGTAAGGATATAAGCGTAATATTTTTGGATTGAACGATTTGTAGGAAAGAGGGTAGGAAAATCCTTTCATTTTGTACGGTGAAATGAATCATATAGATAACAGCTGAAAGTTTCAAATGAACAAATATTTTAGTTTGAATCATGACAGTTGATACAAAGATGTATTTAAACCATCGTTTATCAATCAGTTCTAATTTTTAAAATATATAGTTAGCGTGCATCCTTGACTTTACCACCCAATATGCTATATTTAGATGAAATTCAATAAAAATCAACACTTAATAAATATCGCCGGGTATTTTATTAAAGGTGTTAACAAACCATTCTTAGGCCGTAGATAGAATGATTTGTTAGCACCTTTTTTTGTAGAAATATTGATTAAAAATTTGAAGTTTAGGGAGATGAGTAGCATGACAAAACATTGGTTGATGTTAATAGTAGGCGCTTTTTTTGAGGTGTTATGGGTAACAGGAATGAAGCATAGTACCTCCTGGCTAGAAGTGTTGCTGACACTGGTTGCCATCATTATTAGCTTTTATGCACTCATTCGTGCGAGTGAAGCCTTGCCTGTTGGAACGGCATATGCCGTCTTTGTTGGATTAGGCACAACAGGGACCATTATTGTGAGCAGCTTACTATTTGGTGAATCATTTAGCCTTGTTAAAGGGCTATTACTGGCTATCTTACTAGCAGGTGTATTGGGCTTGAAAATCATTACAGGAAAGAAAGGATGAGTGACAAATGAGTTGGATTTATTTGTTAATTGCTGGTTTTTTTGAAATTCTAGGTGTAGGCTCCATTAGTCGTTATAATCAAAAAAAGGACAGCCTATCATTACTCATTTTAATCCTCATGTTTGGCTGTAGCTTTCTCTTTTTACAATTAGCCATGCGTGTCTTACCAATGGGGATGTCTTATGCAATTTGGACAGGGATTGGAACATCAGGTGGCGCCCTTTTAGGCATGCTTTTCTTTAAAGAATCAAAAGATTGGCGCCGTCTTCTTTGTATTGCGTTAGTTTTAGGCGCTGTCATTGGCTTAAAACTAGTTGGATAACGAGCTAAAATGAGGAGCTTGAGGCTGAGACAAAAGGCGTTAAGGTTTGAGAAATTGGAGAAAAAGACGAACAATACGCTTTTTGTATTGGTTGGATTTTGTGAAATTTCCGAAGAACCTGCCTTTTGTCCACCGTTTATAGAAGCAATATACGTGGTTGGGATAAAACCTTTGAGTTTTGTCCCAACCACAAGTTTTTCTATTAAATAATCAAAATCGGTATCGTAATCAGTCGGAAATAAGTTTATAATAGATAGCAGTATGGAAATGAAGTTTTCAAATAACGGAGGGTTCTCACATGAAAAAATTGGGTTTTGATCCACAAAAATACATTGAAGAGCAATCAAAATATATCCTAGAAAGAGTCAATCATTATGATAAATTATATTTAGAATTTGGTGGCAAATTGATTGGGGATATGCATGCTAAACGTGTGCTACCAGGCTTTGATGCAGATGCTAAAATTAAATTATTGCAAAAATTGAAAGACCAAGCTGAAATTTTAATTTGTGTTTATGCAGGGGATATTGAGCGCAATAAAATTCGTGGGGATTATGGCATTACTTACGATATGGATATTTTACGCCAAATTGATGAATTAAGAGAATATGGCTTAGCGGTAAATAGTGTCGTGATTACACGTTACAGTGGTCAACCCTCTACAAAAATGTTTATTAACAAATTGGAAAGAAGAGATATCAAAGTTTATAAGCATGCGGCAATTGAAGATTATCCATCAAATCTTGAAAAAATTGTCAGTGAAGAAGGCTTTGGGAAAAATGACTATATTCCAACAACAAAACCAATTGTTGTCGTAACAGCACCAGGTCCAGGAAGTGGTAAATTAGCCACTTGTTTAAATCAACTTTATCATGAAAGCCGTAAAGGAAAAGCAGCTGGCTATTCAAAATTTGAAACATTCCCAGTTTGGAATGTCCCTTTGAAACACCCGTTAAATATTGCTTATGAAGCAGCAACTGTTGATTTAAAAGATGTGAATATGATTGATTCTTTCCATTTTGATAAATACCAACAAGTGGTCGTAAACTATAATCGTGATGTTGAGACATTTCCTGTGATTAAACGCATTATTGAAAAAATTACGGGCAAAGAATCGGTTTATCAATCGCCAACTGATATGGGCGTTAACCGTGTTGGTTTTGGGATTATTGATGATGATGTGGTTAAAGAAGCCTCTAAACAAGAAATTATTCGTCGTTGCTTTGCAACCGAATGTGATTTTAAAAAAGGCTTAATCGATGATGAAACCGTCAATCGGATTAAGCTGATTATGGAAGAGGTTGAGCTGAAAAAAGAAGATCGTAAAGCGGTTCTTCCTGCACGCCAGTATTCAGAACAATTAAGAGAAAAAAGTGGGAATAGTGATACACCAGCAGTGATTGCTTTTGAGTTATCAGATGGTCGAGTAGTTACTGGTAGAAGTACTAGTTTAATGGATTCTTGTTCAGCTGCTATTTTAAATTCGATTAAAATGTTAGCTAATATTTCAGATGAAATCCTATTATTATCTCCTGTGATTCTGGAAACCATTCAAAATATGAAGAAAAAAGATTTAAACAGTAAAATCACAGCATTAAATGCCAATGAAATCTTGATTGCCTTAGCGATTAGTGCGGTAACCAACCCAACTGCCCAATTGGCCTATGATCAGTTATCAGAGCTAAGTGGTGTCCAAGCACATTCTACTGTTATGCTTAGTAAAAATGATGAACAAACACTACGTGAGCTAGGCTTGGATATTACCTGTGATGCGGTTTATCCTTCAGAAAATTTATATTATATCTAGTTAATAAACAGAAATGAGGCTGAGCCAAAAGGTGTTTAGGTTCGAGCACCAGGTAGGTACTTTTCTACATCAACTCATACTTCGTTGTGAATCAAAGCAATTGGAGCAAAAGACGAACAATTGTCATGCTTCTTGTCATGCTTCTTAGGATTTTTAATCCTTAGAAACATGATACAGATCGAACACGGTTCGACTCTGAACCTTATAAATTTATTGTGATCGAAGCGTAGCGTAGTAGGTATCAATCAGCATCTGTTCACTACGTTTACAGTGATTCTTGACAATTGCAGACCGAACCTGCCTTTTGGCCACCGTTTACCGAGGTAATTTATGCTTTTTTAGAAGTAATTAAGGGGTTGGGATAAAACTTTTTAGTTTTGTCCCAACCCCATTTTTTTGTTTCATAACAATGTAAGAGCGACTCTGGTCAAAAAAACATGCTATGATAGTAAAAAGCCGTATCATATTATAATAAGGAAGTGAGGTAAGAAATATGGCAGAAAAATTGCTTGGCAGTATTGAGGCAGGTGGGACAAAATTTGTTTGTGGCGTTGGAACAGATGATTTAACCATTGTCAATCGTGTGAGTTTTCCAACAACAACACCAGCTGAAACGATGAAGTTAGTGATTGATTATTTTAAACAATTTGATTTAAAAGCGATTGGTGTAGGTTCTTTTGGGCCAATTGATATTCATCAAGATTCAGCTACTTATGGTTTTATCACAACAACACCTAAACTGGCTTGGGAAAATTTTGATTTTATTGGTGCATTAAAAAAATATTTTGACATTCCAATTGCATGGACAACAGATGTCAATGCTGCGGCATATGGTGAATATGTTGCTGGTAGTGCACAAGGATTAGCGAGTTGTGTCTACTATACAATTGGTACAGGGATTGGTGGTGGTGCCATTCAAGAAGGGCAATTTATTGAAGGCTTTAGTCATCCTGAAATGGGGCATATGATAGTCAAAAAGCATCCAAAAGATACCTTTGTAGGAAACTGTCCTTTTCATCAGGATTGTCTTGAAGGCATGGCAGCAGGTCCAGCAATTGAAAAAAGAGCAGGACAAAAAGGTCAGGAATTGCCAGCGGATCATGTTGCATGGGCTATGGAAGCTTATTATATTGCACAAGCAGTTTATAATACGACACTTCTTTTATCACCTGATGTGATGATTTTAGGTGGTGGTGTGATGCAGCAACCACAGTTACTACCAAAAATTCGTTTTGAATTTGAAAAAATGCTGAAAAATTATGTCAAAACACCATTACTGGAAGAATATATTGTGACACCTAAGTTAGGTAATGATGCAGGAACAATAGGCTGTCTAGCACTAGCGAGAAAAACAGCTATTTAAAATAAAGCGCGCAGAAAGTATTTTTCTGCACGCTTTACTTATCTTTTTTTATTTTTACTCAACACGAGGTTCTAATTCTTTTTTAGCCTTATCGGTACCATTATTAAGGGCTTTTTTTGCTTTATCAGTTTGATTTGATGCAAACTCGCCTGTACTTTCAGCTACATCACTGACACGATCTTGGAGTGTCACAGAATCTTTTTTGTATTCTTCTTTGGATTTCACATCGACTACATTTACATTGACTTCAATGACCTCTAAACTAGTCATTTTTTTCACTTGTTCAGCAATCACTTTTTGGATTTGGTCATATAATTTTGCAATATCGGTGCCATATTCTGCGACAATATCCAAATCGACTGCTACTTGTTTTTTTCCAACCTCTACATCAATTCCAGCAGTTACATTATTTGTATTGACTAATTTTTCAGCAATATTTGAGAAGAATCCACCATTTACAGTGAGTAACCCATTAATTGATTCTAAAGAAATCCCAATAATTTTTTGAATGACTTTATCATCAAAAGTCAAATCCCCTTTAACTGCTTGTGTAGTTAATTCAGTTCCATTATTTTTTTCCATTGTTAATTCCCCCTATAAGATCTTGTTTATTTTTTAGTTATTTTGACTAAAATCCCCGTTTTATTTAAAAAATAGCCTATGAATCCGCCAACTATGGTTAAAAGCACAATTAAAATGGTTTTAAAAAAACCAATTGTTAGGAATAACATGGCTAAAATAAAGCCTAAAATAGCACCAATAATCGGCCATTTATAAGTTTCCATCCAATCTTGCATCATTTATCATCCCCTTATTCAACACGTGAGCTTGTTTTTACTTTAGGTGTATAATTTGTCAAATGGACATAGATTTTTTTGTCTTCAGTGATGCCTAACAACTGTTCCAAGTCTTGTTGTAGCTGACTTGTGAAAGCTGCATTTTGTTTTTCGATATCTGGATAATTGAGTAAATGGCCTTTAATCCTAATGATGATTTTGTGGCGTTTAATGATTGTTTTAACTTTTGGATTATGCACATAATTCTCTTTTTTGATTGAAGTTAAGACAAAGTTATCAATCGCTTTCTTTTCGATTTTTAAGACACCATTTCCCTTTTTAAATTGAAGGGTTTGGCGTTTATTTGGGAAGAAAATAATGATAAAAATGCAGACAATCAAAAGGACAACAAAGACTAAGCTACCATAAAATAGATAGTAGGGTACATATTGACCAATCATTGGATAATCTTCAAAAGGAAGCAGTTGAACATCCATTTGAGAAATATATTGGTAGGAAGCAGTTGTTGCTAAAACAATGGGTAGTAAAAGAATGAATAACATAATGAGTAAAAATTTTTTCAATCCACTCAAGTTCTCTCCTCCTTTCTTAATCTATGTAAAATGAAACAAAGATGCTATGTAAAAAGAAAGGGAAAGTGTAATGGGGGAAGTATTTGAGATGATATATGTTGTATACCTGTTACTATTAAAATAGTTCACTTCAAGTGAAATGTCCAATGAAACGATTTGTGAAGGATTGAGTCAAATCAGATTGTCTGAAAATAAAAGTCTGATTAGAGGTGAAGATGCTCCGAATGACTTCAAGAAATAAAAAACACTTTTTTGTATTAAAGGATAATAAAAAGTGAAATAAAAAGATTTAAATATCTTTTTTTAATATGAATATATTATAAATTGAAAAATGAACAACAAACCCATATTTACCAGTACTTGACAAAGATAATGAATCAATTATAATAAGCCTTGCAAGTAACATGTGTTACTTGCATCTTGAAAATTCTATTCCTTAAATATGTAATCAGATACTTCGGAATGTTGTGTATTCAACCTTTCGAAGCTTTTTCTATTTTCTTTCCTAAAAATGAAAAAAACACATGTTTTTTTCATTAAAGGAGGCGTTTGAAATTGCGCATAAAAATAGTTAGAAAAAGGAATAAATTGAAATTGTTTGGATTGATTTTACTGATATTCACTGGGCTTCAAAGTATTCAACCACTACATATAGAAGCTTCTCATGTGATTAAAAAAGGGGACTTCAAATTAACCGCAGAAAATAAATGGGATGCAGTTGAAGAAAAAAATTATGCTGAGTTGCATTGGGATCAAGTAGAAAACCTAGCTTCAACGGGCTACACACTCTATCAATCAACAGATGGCACAAAGTTTGAGCCGATTCCTATTAATTACAGAAAAAAGATTAATGTATTAAATATTTATCCAGATGTAGCAGCTTCGAATACATTAAAAGGTTGGATGGACGGTTTAGGCTTAAAAGATGTCCATGGAGATTCATTAATTCAAGTTACAGCATGTTCAATTACAGAATTCAATGCAAATCCTAATGCCTATTTGAAAGATAGTGCAGGAAACTATAAGTATGATGTGATGATGTTTGGTTCTTGGGATGTTTATGGCGGGAAAGATTTAACCGAGCAGTCTTATGCAGCAACAAGGGCATTTTCAGATAGTGGTAGAGGCGTACTATTTGGACATGATACTGTTTATTTTGCAAAACCTCAATTTATGAAATATGCAAAGGATTTGGGTGTTACAACAACCTCATCTGTTCCTGGCGTAGCAGGGGTTGGGCATAATCAAGTGAGAGTAATAGACAATGGGTATCTGATGAAGTATCCGTTTGAACTTAAAAATAATATGGAATTAACCATTCCATATACACATATTCTTCAGCACAAATTAAAAGCCAATCAATCAAAAATCTGGCTGAATTTTACTGGCTCATCCAGTATTTATGCTAATCCAATTATTGATAATGCGACCCTCACTAATAATTGGTATTTAATTACCAATCAAAATGTAGCAATGATTCAGACGGGACATAGTGGTGGGCAATCTACACCTGACGAACAAAAAATTATTGCCAATACCTTATATAATTTGGCACAAGTTTCACAGGATAATTTTACAGATGATTTTACTGTCAAGGATTCTAAAGCACCAGATATACCTGACGTTTCAATAATAGCAGGAAAACCAGTTGAGGAATTAGAGCTATCCATAACTGCAAACGATAAAGGAACACCTTATCAATGGTATGTTGAAGCAGAAACTAAGGTGGGCACCAATAAAATATCTGATACTGTTGAAGAAGAGATTATTAGTGATATGGCAGGATATATTTATGAAATAGACGACAATCCTACCACGCTTCCTAAGGTAGAGGTGGACGAATATGGAAAAATTAAAAATATTAATTTGCCAGTCACATTACCAAATAAAAAAGCCATTCTTACAGGGCTTGATGGTGTAGCAGATGCAAATAAATGGCTTCACATTGTTGCTGTTGATAGAGCACATAACGTAAGTGAAGTGAAGCATCTTCAGATCAAGGATTTACTACCAGCATTTCAAATCAAGCAAAAATATACAGATGTTGATGATGTTGAGATTAAGCCTGTTGTAACGGAAATGGTCACTGCAAAAGAGAACTATCAAGTCACACCACCAGTCATTGCTGGTTATCTGATTACAGGTTATCAAATAGATAAAGAAGCACGGCAAAAATTAGATGAAAATGAAACGGTGACGATTACAGCGGTTTCAAACCACCATCAGGTTGCATTTATTTATCAAAAAATCAACAAGCTTCATGTAAGACAAGTTATTACTGAAGCCTATGACCAATTAGTATTACCAAAAACAGGCTTTGTTACAGTCAACCAAATCGATGGAAATAATGAACTGCAAATTGGTGCACAGCTAAATAGCAAGATTTTATCAGAGCTAGAAATTGCCACACCGAACTTTACAGAAATTTCACTACGAAAGTTGACAGCTTACCAAGGAATGAGCATCAAGCCAATGATTCCTAGCTACTATACCTATGCAGGCTATCGTTTAAGTCAAACTAAGGAAGATCATTTAGCAACACCACTCATCACAGATAGTTGGCCACTTGTGAAGGCGGTTAAAGATCAGGAATATTGGTTGACGATTTATCTATCACCAACCAGCGAAAGTCCTAGACCTTACAGTGGGCAATCTCAACAGCTAGAAATTGGTACATTAATCCCATAAATAATAGCCACAAGCCTAATTTGATAAAGGCTTGTGGTTATTTCTATTGTGACAAAAAGAGTGATAAATCTATTAAAGCTTTATTATTATCTTTAGTAAAAACACACTAAAAAAAACGAAAACACACTTAAAAAACATGAAAACGTATTCTCTT
This sequence comes from Isobaculum melis, assembly GCF_900111355.1. GTDB lineage: Bacteria > Bacillota > Bacilli > Lactobacillales > Carnobacteriaceae > Isobaculum > Isobaculum melis. Next base: position 53,017 of record NZ_FOHA01000014.1, on the reverse strand, counting down.
TCATTCTGAATCAACGTATGATGACAATGTAAGGTAAAAGGAGACGATTTATATGACAACTTTGCAGGTGAAAAAAATCAATTTGCAAAATTCTTATCATCAAACTGCTTGGCAAAAGATACTTGCAAGTGAAAACTTACGGGTAGAACATCATTTGTCTTATACAGCAGGTATTTATGATGGCGAACAGTTAATTGCAACGGGTTCTTTACAGCGCAATGTCATCAAAGAAATTGCTATTTTACCACATTATCAAGGAGGCGAAGTGTTTAATCTACTCCTCTCTCATTTGATGTCTGAATTATCAAATAGAGGATTTTATCACTACTTTGTCTTTACTAAACCAATGTACCAACAAACTTTTGAATATATTGGCTTTCAAAAAGTTGCAGCAACTGCAGAGGCCTGTTTACTTGAAAAGGGCAATCAATCTATTGATGAATTTGTGAAATGTTTTTCAAAGAAAGAAAAAGGTGTGAAGCAACAGATAGGATGCATTGTGATGCACGCCAACCCATTTACAAAGGGTCATCTCTATTTAATTGAAACAGCTGCAAAGGCCTGTGCGCAGGTTGTTGTCTTTGTTGTAGAAGCAGATGAAGGGATGTTTTCTTACCAAGAACGAATCGCTTTAGTCAAAGCTGGCACAGCACATCTTAGCAATGTTGAGGTTTATGGTGGTGGGGCTTATATGGTGAATTTTGCAACCTTTCCTTCTTACTTTATTGAAGAAGAGGAGCAAGTGATTCATTATCAAACCGTACTTGATGCGACTATTTTTAAGGAAAAAATTGCACCAGCGATTAATTGTACCGTTCGTTATGTGGGGGAAGAGCCTTTCTCTCATACGACAAACCTTTATAATCAAGCGCTAAAAGAAGTATTGTTGCCTGAGGTTCAAGTTCAGGTCATCCCAAGAAGCGCAAGTTTAGACGGACAAATCATCAGTGCTTCGAAAGTACGAGAAATGATTGAAGCAGGGGCTAGTGAAAAGCTGGCAGACTTTGTTCCAGCAACGACAAGAACGTTTATCCAAGAAAAATATCATGTATAGAGAGGGAAGTAATGATGGAAATTAAACAAACCGCAATGGCAGGGACTTTGGAATCAAGTGATATTCAAATTACCTTAACACCAATTGCCGGAGCCACTGAAATTCATTTAGATAGTTCGGTTGGCAAGCAATTTGGGGAGCAAATCAAGCAAGTGATTACTGAGACACTGGCAAGCTACAAAGTTGAACATGTAAGAGTTGATGCAGTAGACCGAGGGGCATTAGATTGTACGATTCAAGCAAGAACGCAAACGGTGATACAACGTGGCTTAGATCAAGTCGACCAAGTTAATTGGGAGGTTTTATAGGGTGGAAAAATTAAGAAGAACCATGATGTTTGTTCCTGGGAATAATCCAGGGATGGTTAGAGATGCTGGTATCTATGATGCAGATGCGATTATGTTTGATTTAGAAGATGCTGTTTCTTTAGGCGAAAAGGATGCGGCGCGTTTATTGGTTTATCAAGCATTAAAACAGGTGGATTATGGAAATACTGAAATGGTGGTGCGTGTGAATGCACTGGATTCAGCTTATGGTCGTAATGATATCTTCGCAATGGTTAAAGCGGGTGTTGATGTGATTCGTTTGCCAAAAACGGAGTCAGCCCAAGATGTGATTGATGTAGAAGCTGTCATTGTAGAAGCTGAAGAAAAATTTGGTGTGCCAGTTGGAACAACTAAAATGATGGCAGCAATTGAAGGGGCAGCAGGAACCTTAAATGCTTTAGCGATTGCCCAATCTAGTCAGCGCTTAATCGGGATTGCCCTTGGAGCAGAAGATTATGTGACCAATATGAAAACAAGACGTTATCCAGATGGTCAGGAATTATTCTTTGCCCGTAGTATGATCTTACATGCAGCACGAGCAACTGGGATTGCTGCATTTGATACGGTTTACTCTGATGTTGAAAATGAAGCTGGTTTTAGAGCAGAAGTAGAGCTGATTCACCAGCTTGGTTTTGATGGGAAGTCGATTATTAATCCTCGTCAAATTAAAATTGTGAATGATGTTTATGCCCCAAGTCAAAAAGAAATCAGCCATGCGATTGATGTGTTAGCAGCAATTCGTGAAGCAGAAGAAAAAGGTTCAGGTGTGATTTCCTTAAACGGGAAAATGATTGATAAGCCAATTGTTGAACGTGCAGAGCGTGTCATGTTGCTTGCTGAAGCAGCTGGTCTTATTGGAAAGGAGCTAAAATAAATGCAAAACAAAGTTGGACGTGAAATTCCAGATGCGTATTTAAACGATTATGCTTTATATGAAAGCACCAAAATTGGCAATCCAACCATTCAAAAGGTTGCGCCAAAAATCAGTGTTGTCAAACCCGGAGATGAGAAATTAGTCGCTTCTATTGAAGAAGCAATTGACCTGGCTGGATTAAAAGATGGCATGACCATTTCTTTTCACCATCATTTCCGCGAAGGCGATTATGTATTAAATATGGTCATGGATGTTATTGCTAAAAAAGGCATTAAAAATTTATCGATTGCACCTAGTTCTTTAGCTGATGTGCATAGTGAGATAGTGAAGCATATTGAATCAGGTGTCGTTACTAAAGTCACAACAAGCGGATTACGTGGAAAATTAGGCGAAGCCATTTCAAATGGATTAATGGATGAACCTGTTATTTTACGCTCACATGGTGGCCGTGCCAGAGCTGTTGAAACTGGAGAAATTCAGATTGATGTTGCCTTTCTTGGTGTACCAAGTTCAGATGCTTATGGAAACGCAAATGGGTATAAGGGAGAATCTGTTTGTGGCTCATTAGGTTATGCCAAAATAGATGCCAAGCATGCAGATAAAGTGATTTTACTAACTGATAACTTAGTTGGTTACCCTAATACACCAATTAGTATTTCACAAACAGATGTTGATTATGTTGTAGAAGTAGAAGCTATCGGAAATCCAGAAGGGATTGGTAAAGGGGCAACTCGTTTTACCACAAATCCTAAAGAATTACGTATTGCTGAAACGGTAAATCAAGTGATTACAGCTTCTCCATATTTTAAAGATGGCTTTTCATTTCAAACAGGAACAGGTGGCGCAGCGCTAGCAGTGACACGTTTTCTAAGAGAAGAAATGCTTGCAAAAGAAATTAAAGCTTCCTTTGCTCTTGGTGGGATTACGAAACCAATGGTGGATTTATTAGAAGAAGGCTTAGTTGAAAAAATCTTAGATGTACAAGATTTTGATAAGGGTGCTGCTTTAGGAATGGCCAAATATGAACAACAAGTAGAAATTGATGCTTCATGCTATGCCAGCCCTTATAACAAAGGAGCCGTTGTGAATCAATTAGATGTGGTGATTCTTTCAGCTTTGGAAGTCGATACGAAGTTTAATGTCAATGTGATGACTGGTTCAGATGGTGTCTTGCGTGGCGCAATTGGTGGTCATCAGGATGCTTCAAATGCGAAGCTGACCATTATTTCAGCACCACTTGTTCGTGGCCGCATTCCAACCATTGTTCAGGATGTGACAACTGTCATTACACCTGGAGATAGTATCGATGTTGTTGTAACAGAGATTGGGATTGCTATTAATCCTCAGCGTCAAGATTTAATTGATTGCTTTACGCAAGCTGGGTTACCAGTTTATACAATAGAAGCTTTACAAAAAGAAGCTGAAAAAATTGTAGGAAAAGCTTCACCTATTCAATTTACAGATCGTGTGGTTGCATTAGTTGAATACCGTGATGGTACCTTACTAGATACGATTTGCCAAGTGAAAGACTAAAACGTGGGTATAGTCAGTAGGACAAGAGTTGTTCTATTGCTTATCATAAATGAAAACAAAAAAGTATGCTCCTTTTTCAAAAACTCAAACCGCCAAGCCTGATGATGAAAAAGACGCATACCATTAAGAATTATCTTAGCAGAAATTCTAGTTTGTGCAACTAGTATGCTTAAAAAAAGGACATGTCTGAAAATTTCGGAGGTCTTCGAATGTTTCAGACACGTTCAAATTGAATAGCCATTTTATTCTTATCCTTGCGCAGCCAGATTTTTCACTAAGCCCTTCTTGATTCGTCCTTTGAGGAGCAACTTTTTTGTAAAAAAAGAGAAAGAAGGTTAACAAATGGATTTATTAATGATTGTTGGTTTTTTATTAATTGTATCAATTGTCTATTTATTGATTTCGGGAAAAGCAAGTCCGATTGTAGTATTTACGATTTTACCGCTAGTAGCAGCTGGTATTGTTGGAACTGGTTTGACAGAGCTAGGAGAGTTTGTTTCTAGTGGTGTTGCATCAATGGTCACAACAGCTTCCTTATTCGCTTTTTCAATTGCATTCTTTGGATTGATGAACGATGTAGGTGCATTTGATATTATTGTGAACCCCTTGTTAAAAATGATGGGAAATAATGTTTTTGCAGTTATGGCTGTTACGGTAACAATTGCGATTATTGGTCATTTAGATGGTGCAGGTGCTTCAACGGCCCTAATTACGATTCCACCAATGTTGCCATTATATAAAAAGATGAAAATTCGTCCAACAACTTTACTGTTATTATTAGCAGCTAGTGTTGGCGCAATGAATATTATGCCTTGGGCAGGTCCAACGATTCGTGCCGCTACCGTTATTGGTGAAAGTGCCAATACGATTTGGCATGGGATTATTCCAATGCAATTTATCTCAATTGGTTTAACTTTCGGTCTAGCCTTTATTATGTCTCGCATTGAGATCAAACGTGGTGCCGGCATGACAGATCTGGAATTTGCAGAGTTAAAACAAAATACTGGTACAAATAAATCTGAAGTGGAAGTACCAAAAGGCCTATTGATTTTCGATGTCGTCTTGGTTTTTGCAACAATTGCAGCGTTAGTAGCTGATTTATTACCAGCAAATGTGATCTTTATGATTGCTTTCTCATTAGCTTTAGTCTTAAACGTTAAGGATACAAAACAACAAAGTAAGATGATTAAACGCTATGGTGAATCAGCAATGCCAATGATTATGACCTTGTTCGCAGTAGGTGTTTTCCTAGGTGTCTTAAAAGGTACAGGGATGATTGAGTCAATGGCTGGAGGAATTATCCAAGCATTACCAAAAGCACTTGGACCAGTGATTCATATTGTGGTAAGTATTTTCTCTGTTCCATTAATCCTATTCTTAGGAACAGACAGCTTCTACTTTGGCGTGATGCCAATTGTAACAGAAGTTGCTGGCAACTATGGTGTTGGCGCAATTGATGTTGCACGTGTGATGTTAGTGACTGAAAACATTGGTTTAATGATTTCACCAGCGATTGCCGTTACTTATTTAGCTTGTGGCTTAGCTGGCGTGGAATTAAAGGACCATATCAAAGCAAACTTCAAATGGTTATGGGGCTTAAGTCTTGTGCTCTTAATTGTTATGGTGATTTTAGGCATTAGTTAATAGCTTTGTGATTAAAGTAATTCATTTGATGAATTACTTTAATTGCGTTTATTGCAGGAAAGAGGAGGAAGACAGGTGGGAAGTAAAGAGATTCGCTTTACAGAAACAGTTTTACGCGATGGTCATCAAAGCCTAATGGCAACAAGATTGAGCACAGCAGAAATGGTGCCGATTTTGGCAACAATGGATGAAGCAGGCTACCAAGCTTTAGAATGCTGGGGTGGTGCAACCTTTGATGCGGCCATTCGCTTCTTAAGTGAAGATCCATGGGAAAGACTGCGTTTATTTAAGCAGCATGCACCAAAGACACCATTACAAATGTTATTGCGTGGGCAAAACTTATTAGGTTATCGTCACTATGGGGATGATATTGTGGATAAATTTGTGCAGAAAACCATTGAAAATGGGATGGATATTATTCGCGTTTTTGATGCCTTAAATGATACACGCAATATGGAAGCTTGTGTGAAGGCCATTAAAAAATATAAAGGACATGCCCAGCTGGCGATTTGTTATACCGTTAGCCCAGTGCATACCAGTGCTTATTATTTAGAGCTGGCACAAAAATTAGTCGACTTAGGAGCAGATTCGATTTGCTTAAAGGATATGGCAGGAATTTTAACACCAAAAGTGGCCACTGAGCTTGTCACAGCTTTACGTAAGGTAATTCAAGTACCAATTGAAGTGCATACCCATGCAACAAGCGGTGTTTCTGAATTAACTTACTTTGCAGCAATCGAAGCAGGAGCGGATATTATCGACACAGCTATTTCTCCATTTTCAGGTGGTACCAGCCAACCGGCTACTGAGCCGCTTGCGATTGTTGCAGAAGAATTAGGCTATCATACGCATTTAAATCAGGAAAAATTAGAAGAAATTGCTGATTATTTTAAACCGATTAAGGAAAAATATTTAAAAGCAGAGATTTTAGATCCTAAAATGTTAACAGTTGATCCTAAGGCATTATTCTACCAAGTACCTGGTGGGATGCTGTCTAATCTATTTTCACAGCTCAAACAAGCGGGTGCTGAGCAGCGTTTTGAAGAGGTTTTACGAGAAGTGCCAAAAGTTAGAGAAGATTTAGGCTATCCACCGCTTGTGACTCCAATGTCGCAAATGGTTGGCACACAAGCTGTATTTAATGTCTTAACAGGGGAACGTTACAAAATGATTCCTAATGAAATTAAAGAATATGTTCGCGGAGCGTATGGGCAGTCTCCTGCTCCGATTTCACCAGAGATTCGTCAACTGATTATTGGGGAAACACCTGTTATTACAGAGCGTCCAGCTGATTTGATTGCACCAGAGTTTGAGGCATTAAAAGCTGAAATTGGTGAATTAGCAAAATCAGATGAAGATGTGCTGATTTATGCAATGTTCCCACAAGTAGGTAAGCAATTTTTAGCAGACCGAGAAAAGGGTGGGGCAGCTAGTGATGAGCCCATTCGTATTTTCGGTGTGACATCATAGTAGGAGGTAGAGCGTGTGACTGAAATTAGTCTGGCAGAAGGATTAGTCATCTCAATTGGCTGTATTATTACTGTCTTTATTGTCTTAGTTGGTTTGCAGTTTATTTTATCCTTATTTAAATTTATCAAGGCAGATGCCCCTTCAGCGGTAGCAGCTATTCCAACTCCTAGTGCGCCTGTTTTGGCAGTAGATGCTGAGACAGAAGAAGTGGCGATGCTAACAGCATTGATTTTAGCAAATGGAGAATCTCGGGATAAAAAATACGAAATAACAGAAATTAAAAGAATTAAATAAAGGAGCAACTTTATGAAAACATATGAAATTAACGTGAATGGTAAGGTTTACCAAGTCGGAGTTAAAGAAATTGATGAAGCAACTTATAAAAATCACACACAGCAGGCAGAAACAGTTAGTGCGCCTGCAGCTACAGCTGCACCTGTTACAGGTGGTAGTGGAGCAACCGTCTCAGCACCAATGCCAGGTGTGCTCCTAAAAATTGCAGTTAATGTTGGGGATCAAGTGAAGGCAGGCCAGCTTCTTTGTTTACTAGAAGCGATGAAAATGGAGAATGAAATCGTTGCACCAGAAGACGGTGTTGTATCGGCGATTCATGTGAAGCAGGGGGAACAAGTAGAGGCTGGAGCGGTTTTAATAACATTATAAATCTAGGGCTAAACGAATTCAAAAATGGATAAAGGAGTCACATAATGATTGAAACAATAATGAATGTTTTTACAGAATCAGGTTTTGCTGCACTTACGTATAAACATGTAATCATGCTGGCAGTTGCTTGCGTATTCTTATATTTAGCCATTGGAAAAGGCTATGAGCCGTATTTACTGATTCCAATTGCGTTTGGTATGTTACTTGTCAATTTACCGTTAGCTGGTTTAATGAACCCACCAACGGGAGATTCAGCAGGGGGACTGCTTTATTATCTTTATCAAGGAACAAATTTAGGGATTTACCCGCCTTTAATTTTCCTTTGCTTGGGCGCTTCCACGGATTTTGCCCCTTTAATTGCGAATCCTAAGACCTTATTATTAGGTGGGGCGGCACAAATTGGGATTTTCGTGGCCTTCTTAGGTGCAATTGCCTTAGGTTTAACAGGACAAGAAGCTGCTTCAATCGGAATTATTGGTGGTGCAGATGGCCCAACAGCGATTTTCTTAACCAGTCAATTAGCGCCACATATGCTATCGACAATTGCGTTAGCAGCCTATTCTTATATGGCATTGGTTCCGATTATTCAGCCGCCAATTATTAAATTATTAACAACAAAAAAAGAACGCGAAACAAAGATGGAGCAGTTACGTCCAGTTTCTAAAAAAGAAAAGATTTTATTTCCAATTATTACGACAGTTTTAGTTGTACTATTACTTCCGTCAGCTGCACCGTTAATTGGAATGCTGATGTTAGGGAATTTAATTAAAGAATGTGGACAGGTTAATAAAATTACAGATATGCTACAAAATTCTTTAATGTATATGATTACGATTTTCTTAGGGATTACAGTGGGTGCAAAAGCAGAAGCAGATGTCTTATTATCTGTGGAAACATTAAAAGTGATTGTGCTAGGCTTAATCGCCTTTGCTGCTGGAACGGCTTCTGGTGTCTTAATGGGTAAATTGATGTATAAATTAACAAATGGTAAAATTAACCCAATGATAGGTGCTGCAGGAGTTTCTGCTGTACCAATGGCAGCTCGTGTTGTTCAAAAAGAAGGCGCAAAAGCGAATCCAAGTAACTTCTTATTAATGCATGCAATGGGACCAAATGTCGCAGGTGTGATTGGCTCAGCCATTGCTGCAGGGATATTACTACAATTCTTTGGCTAATAAATGAAATTGAAAAGGGAGGTTGAGGTAATGGATTTATTTGCAGGAGGAAACCCAATTTCTTTACAGGATATGCTAGATGTAAGGGAAAAACGTGCATTATTCCAACAGGAAAAGCTGTATTTATATCAGTTGCCGATGCTTTCTTTTCAATGTAATATTCCCGGTCCGATTAAAATGAGTCCCATGATTGAACAGGTTTTTCAAATGGGTGTTGCGCAAATCATGCATGAAGTTGGAGGTTATCCAATTTTGGGTGAATGGGTTTGGTCACTTGCAACAGGACCTGAGTATTTTGTTGTGATTGATTGTGCGCCTCAGCATTTGAAGAAAATCTGTGTTCAAATAGAAGCGCAGGGGCTTGGTCGGTTATTTGATATGGATGTTCTTATGTTGAATAGTGAGGGCAAGCAACAGGCTGTTTCTCGTACAGAGATTGGCTATCCAGAGCGGACATGCTTTGTTTGTGGGCAGCCGGCCAAACAGTGTGGACGAAGCAGAAAACATGGATTAGAGGAAATGACTGAAGTGTTAAATCAATTGGTGATAGATAAGTTTAACACATCATTTTAGCTAAAATAAAACGAATCAAAATCTTAGGATTTTGATTCGTTTTTTTGATCTTTTAAACCTAAATTTACCTAAAAAGATTTTCAACTAAGCGTACAATTTCATCATAGCTTTGATTGGTAAAAATACCATAAAGAGCCAGCAGGAAAACAACAACAGCTCCAATATCATACAGCGGACGAATCACAACAGCATTTCCTTGTTTTTTCGCCTTCTTATACGAATAAAATTCCCAACTTAAAAAAATAAAAATGATGGCAACTAAAATATAATTAATGAGCATGTTTTTCTCCAATCCTTTATTAAAGATGATTTTTTATTTGAAATGGTGGTAAGTCAAAGAAGCTTCGTAGCTTGTTATAAGCTTCTTCTTGTGGATATTTAATTGTATAATCATCTTCCTGAGCAAATTCACTGCCGATTGTTTGGACAGAAAATAATTGCTTATGCGCTGTATCTTTAAATAAGTAATTAGTTTGCGCGCCCTTTACTAAATCCACAGCTTCAATTTGTTCCTTCATAAAATAGCCCCCATCACTCGCTTCTTCCGTTTCTGGATTGTAATGAATGACTTGGATTTGTTTACTAGCAGGATCCAATAGCAAAATATAGGAATAATATGTAGTGATTTTAATCCCAACTTTTGTTGATTTGATAAACTGTCCATTCACGATGATTTTCCCATCTAAATTTGGTTGGACTTTTTGAGCAATTTCTTTCATTTTTCCTAAAAAGTATTGCTCCTCTTCTAACCGTTGTTCATTTCCTGCTTGAAAATATTCTTTCCCTTGTTTGCGCATCCAAAAACTGTAGCCTGTCATTAAAATAATCAATACAATAGGTATTGCAATCACCCACATGTGTCTTTCCCTCCTCATATAATCGGGTTTAATTATATAATAAAAAAAAGCATAACACCATCCCCAAAAATCTAATAGATACTTTGAAAATCCCTTTTTTATTTATTATATAATAGGTTTCGCAGCTAATTGAACTGTGTCTAGTGAGGTTTGTATAACTGGAATCAAAATGAAAAAATGCATCCACTAAAATTTATCTCAAAAAAGTAATTTCAGTGGATGCACTTAAGCGATTCAAATTATTTATTCTGAATTTTTATAAATGGTGTTCAATTTTTTTACAATTCCAGAAAAGAATGCCTGCTGAAGCTAGTAGAATACCAAATACAGAGAAAAGGGAATTGGTAGCTTCACTTGTTTGAGGGAGTGTCTTGATAGCTGGATCATTTGTTTTTTCCTCAACAGTTGTTGTGGGCTGTTGTAAATTTGAATCGACTATTGGTGGTGCTGATGTCTTGGTATCATAGGTTAAATAAATGTCATTTACACCACTTTTAACCAGATAAGCAGTATCCAACTGACTTGTTAATAAATAGTTATCAATCTCTTTAGGAATCATCAGTGAAGCTAAATCGATAGATGCACCAACCGTTTGATTTTTTAAAATCATGGGTTCCTTAAGTGCAATTTCATGATTATCCGCTTGTACAAAGTGAATGGTAACATCCGCTTTTGTGGCATCCTTTAGATAGGTTAAATAAATATCATTTGGACTATCCTTGACCTCATAGCTTGTATCTAATTGATTTTTAAGAAGATAGCCCTCAACGGATGTATCAATATTCTCTTTTGTTAAATCAACCAGACTACCTATCTCTTTAGTTAAGACTACTGGACTTTTTAGCTCACTTATTGGATTTTTCTCATCTACAAAGTGAATCGTGATATCTGTTGTTGGTAGAGGTGGTTCATGATAAGTAACCGCGATCTCTTGTATACCGTTCAGAGCGACCTCCACAGTTGGTTGATCTGCGACATAACCATCAATTGTTGGACTTTGAACCATAACATTTGGTGTTAGCCCTTCTTTTCCTTCAACAACATAATCATCGGCTGCTTTTGAGCCATCCTCATATTGATAATGAATGGTTGTTTTTGCGTTATTCTTGACAAAAGGAACCTGAAATTTTTGTACTTCATCATCTGTAGTGAAAATAACAGTCTCGTTTAATTTAGCTTCCAGTTGGTTGAAATCGATTGAATAGCCTTTAAAATCAGCCAAACTCAATAAATCATTTTCTGTTAGTTGATAACCTAGCTGCTCTTTAAATTCAGCATCAGTCCAAGTACCATTACTAACATTTGAAATACCAGTTAAAATATCAATGAATGTCGTTCCTTTATTATAGTCAGGACCTACATAAAAAGTATCAAAAAAATCTTGAACCGTATATTGTCCAGAAGGGACATTTATATCTATGTAAATATTCACACATTGAATAAGTAGTTCATCAATTAAGCCATCCTCTGTTGTAAGATAGACATCTACACGCCCTTCAAATGGATCTTCTGCATATGTATCTCTGGTTGGGAAAAATGATAAAAAGCTAATGAGTATTGCTATCAATACTATTTTTTTGGATTTTGTCAAAATAATTCCTCCTGTTTTAATGCTAATTATTTCTCGGTTTTAATTATACTACCATAATAAAATAAATCAACTTAGGAAAATGGAGAACAGTTTATTGGTTGATAAAATTTATTAGAAACCCCTGCTTAGAGCTTTTTTCTCTATTTTTTTAAACTGTTTTCAAAAAGATTAGGTTGAATATATAGTTTTTTAATGATTGATTATTTTTTTAAAACTAAAAAGCAAAGATGATTTGTGGTCACCTTTGCTTACTAGTTTTTATTCAATAGTCTTTTAAATGTTTCCCTTATTGCCACCTCGATTGCAAACAGGTTACAATACTTGCTCTAATTTAGCTATAAAAATGGTTAATGCAAGTAAGTCAGCTGAACCGCCCGGACTTAAATGACGTTCAATAAATTCTTGATTGAGTAACTGTAATTGTTTTTTGCCTTCAACTGTTTGAGGTGAATAATGCTCTAAGTAGGCTGTTGCAGCTGATTTGGCCCAATTTAAGCCAGCTATGCCACCACGACTTACCAAATTAGAATCCTCCAAAGTTGAAATGAGGTACATTAAAGTAGTTAATAACTTATCTTCTACACTTAAAGAAGAAGTAGCCTTTTTTCTTAAATAAGGTAAGGCCAGTTCATGAATTAGAGGATAACCGTTTAAAGCTTCTCCTCGAATCCCCATTAGACCATATTTTAAATAAAGCTTCTCGCCATTTGTTAACGGATTTTTTTGTTCCAAACCAATAAAATCCTTTGCCAAAGATTCTGTAACCATAGCTTGCCCTAATTTAAAAATATCTTCTGTTTGAGTGGCTGTTAGAGGGGTACTTAAAACAAGTTTTTCTCTTTTTAAATAACAACCAGCTGCAGCCAGGAGAATACCAAAGGAAAAAATAGCCCCTTTATGGGTATTTACGCCATTTGTTGCAAGATTCATCTCTTTTTCAATCGCTATCCCAATTGGTCGGATTTTGTGAAATAGTTCCGTTAAAGTGCCGTCATGCTGAAGTCCTGCTTGGGCATAATTGATAAATCCAGGATATAAAGCCACTGAGCTATCTAAAAAAGTAAAAAGATCCATATCATCATGAGCACCAGCATTCGTTGCATCAACTAGACCAGGTTTAGGGGATAAAGCAGCCTCATAAAGTAATCCTTGTTGTGCAAACTGTGCTAATTGTTGTGCCAGCTGGTTAACATTTTTCATTACTTTTCTCCGTTTCAGCGATAATAAATTGCATAGAATAGAGTAAGTGCTCTTCAATAATCATCGCAACTTGTTCTTCATCCTTATTCTTCATGGCTCTATAAATTAGCCAATGTTCATCTAGTGCTTTGCGTCTACGAGCTTCTCCGCGAATAGAAATATCGCGAAAGCGTAGTAAGTATTCTTGTAGCTTAGCCAAAATTGAAATTAAGCGTGGCATTTTGGCATTTTTATAAATCATCGTATTAAAATCCGTAAATAATGCAATCACACCATCAATATCTCCATTACGGTTTTTTTCTTCTGTTAATTCAAGTAAGTCCTTCATTTCATCAAATTGGGTTTCCGACATCAGCTTCATGGCATTATCCGTTGCTAAGACATCTAAAGCCACTCTAATTTGATAAATTTCAATAATATCTGCACGATTAATTTTTTTGACAATCACACCAAATCTAGGAATATACTCCACCAAATCTTCTACTTCAAGTCGTTTGAGAGCTTCTCTAACAGGTGTCCGACTGATATTCATTCGATCTGCATATTCCTTTTCATTAATACGAATACCAATCGGAACTCGGCCATCGATAATTGCTTTGCGTAACCCATTATAGACCATCTCGTTTAAAGGTAAATACTGATTGGCATCTGTTGCTTTTATGATTTCTCCAATATAATCATCCATGAGGTTCCTCCTGTTTTCTGTGAACACTTCTTTACCACTTTCATTATATAGTGAATAGAGAGTGAGAACAATGAAATTTGGTAGAATGAGCGAAGAATCGTTTTTTTAATGAATGGATTGTATGGTGCTTAGGCAGAAATCCGGTCATTTTTTATAACAATCAAAAATAAAAGATGAGGTCAGTCCTTGTTTTTTAGCTAAGGACGATTTCATTCAAAAAAATTCTGTTTAATTTTTCAGATTTATTTTATTAACAAATAATATAAAATGACTATCCTTTTTCTTTTTTATGCTTATTGGTATATTTTAATAAAAAGTTGCGAAAAAGGCTTGATAGCAATACAAAAAAATGATATTGACAGGGTTGGTAACTTGGGATAATGTTAGTGTGCAATAAACAATTGTTTGTTGCAAAAAGAAATCCCTGAACTTTAAATGAGTATACCTATGCTTCTGGATGTTGTTTGATCAACATTTAGAAGCATTTTCTATTTTCTTTCCTAAGAATGAAAAAAACAATTGTTTTTTTCATTTTTTAGTTGGAATACATATAAAGGAGTAGGAAGAAAAATGTTTGATTATAATAAAAAAATGGCTGTACGTTCTTTTTTATTGGACATCAACCAATAGCAGCTGATTCTAGTGAAGAGATTATCATTGGTAGTGGAACAGCATTTACTTATTCTATGCCAAAAGACGCGGTTATAACCTACAAAAAAGAGATAAATGCTAGTCAGTCATACATTATTGGAAAGTTTAAGAGTCTCTTCAGTAGCAAAGGCTTTAGGTTTGAGTATAATGTACAATTTTTCATATATAGATGGCATTATTTTAATTAAAAAGGGAGGATTATACATGTTAAATAGAAAAATAAGTAAGCTTTTTATATTGGCTAGTTTGGTCATGTTTTTTTTCGTGGTTGGTTCAAGAACTGAGGCTAACGAATTATCAGAGCCTGATGTTGAAGTTGCAACTAGGGCAGGTGAAACGAACGCAATTATGTTTGATGTAAAAAGAGATGGTCAAAAATATATGTTAGAGAACGTAGATATTGTAAAAAGCTTTGGTGCTATTCAGTCTGTAACGATTAAAATGCCTGAAGGAGTACAGTTAAGTATGACTGTTCCTGCTGGCTGGACAAGTTCTAATAGACCAGAAGAAAAGGTCATTAACTACATATTAACAGCAAACAATACACCTACCGATGTACAAAATGTCTTAAAAAACTTAAATTTATCCATTCAAGATGAAACAAAAACAAAAGGAGACATTAACATTGCCCTGAGTGGAGAAAAAATTTCTTCTTGGAAGGATCCTAATGGTGTGACCCATTATTATAAATTTGTCAAAAAAATTGTGCCATGGCTAGATGCCTATAACGCAGCTAAAAAAGAACGATATAAAGGTTTAACAGGTTACCTTGCGACCATTACAAGTCCAGAGGAACACAGCTATATTTTTAACTCAATTGCCACAGATGCAGGTTGGTTAGGTGGAACAAGAATGATTCTTCATAATGGTTTGCCGATTATGGATCAATCCACAATATCTTCTTTCCTGCCAAACTATAATCTTCAAGCAAACGATTGGTATTGGGCATCAGGACCGGAATCAAATCCTCGTACTGTTTTTTTTATTGGTAAAAGTAAAGCAGCGGGAGGTTTTGCTCCAAGAGGTATCTATAATGGTTGGAGTACGAATCCTCCAGAACCTAATAATAATGGCACCGGGGAGTACGTTTTACAGTTTGCTTTAAGAGGTACGATGTGGTGGAATGACCTAGAAAATGGCAGAAAAGATCCAGTTTATAACTCAGGTTATTATGTTGAATTTAGTCAATATGGTAATCAAAAAGAAATACTTGATGATCAAAATTCCCATTCTGCAGCGATACCACAACTTGTGAAGGTTCAATTCTTGAATCAAGAAAATAATCAGCCTTTAGCAAATGAAAAGCTAACAAGTACAGTTTTTTCATTGGGAGAACCCTATAAAGCTATTCCTAAAGAGATAGAGGGATATGATGTCGTTGTTGCTCCTAGTAATGCCAATGGTGTTTATGGGAAGGAACCGTTAACCGTTACTTATTACTATTTAAAACAGCAAATGATATTTCATATCCAACAAGTCATTTTAGCTGGAAATAATCAAATTGTTGTACCAAGTAAAGGCTATGCGGAGATAAGAAATGTAGATGCTTTGCTTCCTGAAAATGTGATAGCGACGAATGAAAAAGTCAATCAATTAACAAATTCTGTTATTGGAGATTCAAATGAGTACACAACTGTTCATTTAGTTAGAAATCCAAAAGGAAGATACTATCATATTGAGGTCATCATCCCGGAATATTATCAAAACATGGGGTATGTGCTAACAGATAATCTGAATACACCACATTCCTTTAAAAATAAACAGACTGGTGTACCTGTTGTGGATGGTAACGGCAAAAAAGAATATTGGATTACCTTCTATTTACAACCAGAACGTACTGCTCCAAAGCCATATAGTTGGGATTACACAACCTTGAATATCGGATTAATCAATTAAAAAAGCTTGCACAACTATTTAAATAAAAGTCCGTATTTAAAAAAGTCCTAAAATTGTTGTATAATAGACCAATCATAACAAAAAGGACTGAATAAAAATGCTAAAGATTACCCGTATTAAAACTGGCGCAATTGAAGAAAATTGTTACCTTATTTCAAATGAGACAACTTGTTTAGTGATAGATCCAGGTGCAGAGCCAGAAAAAATCATCACAACAATCGACCAATTAAAGGTAAAACCAGCAGCTATTTTGCTGACACACTGCCATTTTGATCATATTGGTGCATTAGAAGAAATTCGTACACACTATCAAATTCCTGTCTATGTTCATCCAGCTGAGCAATCTTGGCTCGGTGATCCAAGTATGAATCTATCCTATAAAATGGGGAGAACCCCAGTGATTGCCAACGAAGCTGAATATGAATTTGACATGAAGCATTATGACCTTGGCGCGTTTTCCTTTAAAGTCGTACCAACTCCAGGACATTCAATTGGAAGCGTGAGCTTTATTTTTGATGGTTTTGTTATCGTAGGAGATGCACTATTTAAGGGAAGTGTTGGTAGAACAGATATCCCAACTGGAGACTCAGCACAGCTGTTAGAAAGTATCGTTACTCAATTATTTACTTTACCAGATGAAATGGTGGCTTATCCAGGACATGGCGATCATACAACGATTGGACATGAAAAAGCAACAAACCCATTTTTTAATCATTAAGCAAATAAAAAAGAAGCTGATTCCCAATAAGAATCAGCTTCTTTTCGTATTAAAAAATATAATAAAGCAATAAAATAGAACCTAGCCCAGCAACGACAGAGATACCCATTGATTTGGATTTATAAGCAACACCCATCACAATCACAGCGGCAAGAATCTTGATATTTCCCCAAATTTCTAAATGGCCACTATTAATAAAAACATCTTTAAAAAATAAAGAAGCAAATAATGCGGCGGGCACATACTTCATCCAATCATGGAACCACTGAGGAATTTCTCTTTTAGAAAAATACATCATTGGCATCACTCGAGGTAAAAAGGAGACAAAGGCCATCCCTAAAATCAAATATAATAACTGACTACTCATGAGGAACTGTCGCCTCCGAATCCATTAAATGTCGTGAATTTTTATTTTGTAATTTTAAATATTGCTCTAAATGATTTTTCTTCAAAAAGCGTTCAATCCCATAGCCTGTAAAAGAAGCAATTAGTGTTGCAAGAATTAAACCAATTGTATTTTGGAAGAGTAACATGGAGCCAACAGCTAAAACACCAGAAAAAAGCCCAACAAAAATAATCAATTTATTTTGTAATTGCATAGTAAACATATAAATAAACATCGCCGTCAAAGCAAAATCAACGACATGTGCATCAAGAGAAAGACCAGAAGCAATAAACGTACCAATGGCATTACTGATTACCCAAGAAGCAAGAGAATAACGATTGACCATTAAGGCCTTTCTACTTGTCCAGTTTTCATCTGTATAAAATTTTAAATAATTGACTGCATAATTTTCATCATTAATCGTTCGTGTAAAAATTGTAATAAAAGAAGGTTTCTCCTTTTTCATAAATGTGGATAAACTTGAACTTAGCAAAATATAGCGCAATTCAAGAAATAAAGTCATCATAATAATTGAGACAATTGGTGCAGCATCCAGTAACATTGTTGCTGCTAAAAATTGTGCGCCACCAGAAAATACTAAAAATGAAATCAAAACAGTGGCAAAAATATTAAATCCGACTTTTTGTAATAAAATACCACAAGCCAGTCCAACTGGTATATAACTTAAACAAAGAGGCATCGCAACTTTTAATGTTTCCTGCCAAATTGTTGGTTTCTTTTTCAACATGAGACAATCCTCCATTATACTTACATGACCAACACTTGCAGTTATAACATAAAATAGGAAGAAATTAAATAGCAATCACGAATTTTTTATTTATCTAAAAGAAAGCAGTTGGCTAAATTGAAGTAAAATATTGCTGCACCAAATAAAAAAAGCTCATACTGAGCTTTTTTAGATTAATCTTATTCTTTGACTGATTCCCTATTTCTTTTCTTCAAATAATGTGTCAACAAAGTAATTACAATGGCACCAGCGACAATGATAGAAAATAGCGTTGCAGGAATTTCAATATCAATCATTGGAATAGATAAGAATAATTTCACTGCAATGCCAATAATTAAACAATAAGCCATTGTTTCTAATTCTGGGATTTTTTTCATCAATTTGGTAATCATCTGAGCAATACCTCTCATACAAAGAATGCCAATCAAACCACCAAGTAAAACAATAACAGGATTTGATGAAATCGCAAGCGATGCTAAAACGGAATCTACCGAAAAAGCAATATCCATTAACTCAATTGAAATGACTACTGACCAAAAAGGAGAAATCCCCCATTTACTTTTCTTCTTTGTTATTGCTGTATGACTTGCTGGTTGATTTTTTTGATAAAAATAATGCACACCCAGATAAATTAAATATAAAGCACCTAAGACTTTAATTTCCCATAAATGAATTAAAAATGTTCCTAATCCAATTGCGATAAAACGGAATAAATAGGCTCCCCATAAGCCATAAACCAGTGCTTTCTTCTGGTCTTCCTCATGCTCAAGAGTTTGTGTTTGTGCCGCTAATACAACCGCATTATCAACTGATAGCAAACATTCCAAAATGATTAAAGAAAAAATCAACATCCAGTCGCTGCCGGAAGTCAGTACCATTTTCCAATTTTCAAGATCAAAAAAAGGTTGATATAATTGTGATATAAAATGAAGCATTTCATCCATTCCCCTCTAAATTTAGACAAGAAACAGTATAACATAGGCCTTATTAGATGGAAATAGTGAATTAATAATGCTTTTTCCCGCGCATAATCACATGAACATATAAATCATATACAGCATAGAGCAACATCACAGTAATCACAAATAACATCATTAATGTATCTTTTCTCACTAAAAATGAAATCAATCCGCCAATTAAAATAATCCCAACATTAATTCTACTGGTTTTCTTTGTATAAACAATGCGTGCTTTATGATAAGCCTTTAGATTAGAGAGTACACTTAAAATAAAAGCCAATAAACTAATAAAAAATAAACTAAAGAAAAAGAGTGGATCTAGTGGTGTATGAATATATAAATCTAGCAGAGCACTCATAATCCCAACACTCAAAAATAGGA
Organism: Isobaculum melis; assembly: GCF_900111355.1. Classification (GTDB taxonomy): domain Bacteria; phylum Bacillota; class Bacilli; order Lactobacillales; family Carnobacteriaceae; genus Isobaculum; species Isobaculum melis. The sequence continues at coordinate 33,634 of NZ_FOHA01000014.1, read as the reverse complement.
AAAGGTGGGTATGCATCATCGTCAGACCATTTGTTTTCAAATGATGATTAATCCCAGAAGTATACATCACCATATAAAAAGCAAAAAGTAAGACAATAATCAGAAAGAAGAACAAGCTTTCTAAGGTAATATGATGGGGATCAATTGTCTGCGTCATTGAAATAATCGATTCTCCAAATAATAAAATCATAAACAAACTATAACGCTCCGTTAAATGACTAAACTTAGTTGGAACAGCAGTCAATACTTGTCCATATGCAAGAGGTGTAAACGCAGCAAACAAGACAGCGACCAAATACACGACATAATTAAATGGAGCAGGTAAGAATAGTGAAATAAGGCCCAATAACACCGCGGGAAGTAAACTCATACAAATATACTTACAAAGCTTCTTAACAGCCTCATTCGCGCTTTCTAGGTACTTTAAAAGGAATTGTAACGCAATGCTAGCAAATAAAAGCGTGGTACCACCAGCAAAAGTGAAAAATGACTTTGCTAAATTGGTATCAATTGATTGAGATAAAACAGCAACAAAGAACATATTCATAAATAAAAAGAGATAAAAAGGCAAATGTGGCTGGAAAAAACGATTATTATAAACCGTTTGATAGGTCCAAATACTCCAAAAAATCAGAATAAATAAGGCGAATTCTCCAAGTAATTGAAAAGGAATCCGATCAAAGCGATCAACTTGAATAATCAGATGAGAAATTCTTCTAATCGCATAAACAAAAATCAAATCATAAAATAATTCTGCAACACTGACTTTTTGAGGAACCGCTTCTTTCATATGAAAACCACCACCTTTTGTTGAGATTGTAAAAAAAGTATACAATAAATCATATTGAAAAGACATTGAAGCGTTTTAAGATAAAGGTTAAAATAAATCAAATAGAAATGATACCAAGTTTATTGGAGGAACCAGATGAGGCTAGATAAATTACTTGAAGCAAAGGGCTATGGTTCAAGAAAAAAAGTGAAGCAGTTAATTAAAAGAAAACAAGTCTTGATTGATGGTCAAGTCATCTTGGCGGATGGCTATGCTGTGGATCCAGAATTTCAGCAAGTCATTGTAGCAGGAGAGCGCTTAACGGATGAGACCCATGTTTACTATCTGTTAAATAAACCAGCTGGTGTTGTTAGCGCCGTTTCAGATGATAAAAATCAAACGGTGATTGATTTAATTGCTGCAACAGATCAAAGACCTGGCTTGTTTCCAGTGGGACGTTTAGATAGAGATACAGAGGGATTATTGTTAATTACTAATAATGGTCAGCTTGCTCATACTTTACTTGTTCCTGGTAAAGAGGTCATAAAATGTTATGAGGCAGTAGTCAATGAAGAAGTAACAGCAGAAGATGTCCTCGCTTTTGAAAAAGGGATTGTTTTTCATGGGGGCATTCAATGCAAGCCTGCAAAATTAACGATTTTAAGTGCAGCACCTCATCAGAGTAGCGTACGCTTAGAGATTAGTGAAGGGAAATTTCACCAAGTAAAAAAAATGTTTTTATCAGTAGGAAAAAAAGTCATTTATTTGAAAAGAATCTCAATGGGCAGTTTGGTGCTTGATCCAACATTGGAACTAGGCACGTATCGACCATTAACCAAAGAAGAATTTCTTTTATTAACAGATGGGAGGAAAGACTAGTGGAAATCAAACAATATGAGAAAAAGTATGAAACAGCTTGGCTTCATTGTCGGTTACTTTCATTTTTTGAAACAGCTTATTATGATGACGTTTATACAAGCGTCCCTAAATATGAAAAGAAAAACGCATTAAAAATCATTGCTGTGGAAAATGAACAAGTGCTTGGTCTGATTGATGTCATTTGGGATAGCGCAACTTTAAAAGAGACCAGTTTAGCTGAGGGGAAAGGTGCTGTCATTGAACATTTAGCCATTCATCCAGCTTTTCAAGGTCGTGGCATTGCGCAACAGCTTTATGATACAGTGCTTCAAACCTTAGCAGATGAAGGTGTGGATTTTATTGAGGTTTGGACAAGAGATGATGTGGGGGCCAATCGGTTTTATCAAAAGCAAGGCTTTGAAGTGGCTTCTCAATATTTTCATGTTTATGGGAAAAAACAACAAGCAGTTGATTCTACATTAGTTAGTGGCTTTTATCATGTGCTAGAGCTAGAACAATTAGCGCAATATGAAACGACAAGAGTTCATCTTTGCTATGGCTATTTAAAATGGCTAAATAAATAAAGTGTTGCAAGCCTTCAAATGTTCAGTCACATTTGAAGGCTTTTTTATAGTTAAGTAGTAATGTATAACCTAATAAGTAAGTTCTCGTACAAGACTATTTTTAGGGGAAAGGGTCTTGCATCTTTGAGTTAATGGGTCTGAAACTTTGATTTATCTGAAGGAGGTAAGCTTGGCTAGATATGCTATGAAGGTTGTATAAAGGTACTTTCTTAATTCTCTGAAGTATTATATACTCAATGTTGAGTATATGAGTTAGGGAGGTAAGTACAATGACAAGATTAATCGTACTTGGTTTATTGGATGAGCAGCCTATGTCGGGCTACGATATACAGCAGAAAATTCGTCATGCTGATGCAGAAAGGTGGGGAGGGGTTCTGGTTGGTTCAATCTATCATGCATTAAAAAAATTAGAACAAGAAAATCATATTGAATTATCAGATGTGAGACAAACTGGAAATAGGCAGAAATCTATCTATCAAATTACAAATCAAGGAAGAGCGTATCTAAATTTACTGATCCTTGATTCATTACACACTAAATCTGTCATCTATCCAACAAGGTTGTATAGTGGAATATCGCTTCTTGGTAAAGTGCCTACTAAAGATGCGCAACAAGCATTACTACAGCAAAAGGATTTACTAAATCAAGAATATCAATCACTTAAGCGAGGCAATGAAAAAAACATCAATGAAAAAATAGAAGTTCCTCCACTGTCAAAGCTTACAATCGATAATCTGTTTGCTATTCTTCAGCTACAGCAGCAATTTATTGATGAAATACTAAAAACACTAGAATAATAGGAAAGCTAAGGAGTGAAGAAAATGAAAGTAATACTACTCATCCTATTGGGGCTATTTGTTCTGTTTGTACTGATGATAGTGATTGGCAGATTGATGAACACTCAGAAATTTAAAATCCGCTCAGAAACAGGTATTCAGAAATCTGAATATGTAGTGATAGGTGGAATTAAACAGTATATACAAATTCGTGGAAAAGATATCTCTAATCCTGTCATCATTATGCTTCACGGCGGACCTGGAAATAACCTGTCATCTTATTCATATAAATGGCAAAAGGATATAGAACAAGACTATACAATAGTTCAATGGGATCAGCGTGGGAGTGGCAATACATATTACTGTAACAAAAAGGCTGAGAAACCAAACCTAAAACTTTTGCTGTCTGATCTTGACGAGCTGGTAGATTATATCAAAGGAGGGTATGACAAAGAGAAAGTGATTATTTTAGGACATTCATGGGGAACATTTCTTGGCGGAGTATACTCGCAGAAGCATCCAGAAAAAATAGCGATATATATATCTATAGGTCAAATGTTAGATTTCAAAAAAACTGAACAGATATCAACTGAAGAGGCGATTCGTTTGGCTAATGCAAGTAATAATAAGCAAGACGTCAAAAAAATGCGTGAGAGCCTCGCGTCAGTAATGATGTACCAAAAATTTGATAAGTCAGAAGCGACAAAACTAATGAAGTTTCGACAGCTCAAAGAAAGATATCTGCCTACTCAGCATGGAAATGAAATCATTCCATTGTACTTATTTTCGCCATATATGACCTTTAATCACTTGAAATGGATGTTAAAATTTGATAATTTAATTGAATCAAATAGTACAATTTATAAAGAGCTTTTGTCAGGGGAATTGACGATGTATAGCTATAGTATGCAGTATGAAGTTCCTATTATGATGATATCAGGTGATCGTGACTGGACAACACCACGAAACATGGCTCTAGACTACTTTAATCATATTGCTGCACCGAGCAAAGAATTTATAACAATTAAAAATGCTGGACATATTCCATTTGTTGATAAACCAAGAGATTTTTCTAGCTTATTATTGTTGAAGTTGAACAGTGTAATGAAAAACGGACAACATTAGTTTGGAGGATATCAGCCAAATAATATGTTTAGTTTCACTTTTCGTTTAAGTGTCTCAAAAACACTTTCAAATACCCTCATTTTTATTAATCTATCTTCTTCAACGATATTTTTCCAATAAAATTCATTTCTAATCTTTTATTGTGTTTAGAAATCTGATTGAGGGATACTAAACGATAGCGTGTATAACGACCTCCATACCAGTTATATAACAAAATATTAACAGTTTTAATCAGTCCTAAAGAGAGTTTTCAGCTTTTCTTTAGAGAAATTTAAAAGAATCGTAGTTCTTAGTTGTAAATGAAGTTTAGAATGACTATAATATAGAGCGAACTATATTATTAATTATACTTATTATTATATGTAGGATTTTAAAGGGGAGGTTTTTTTTGATGGGAGCAGATATTATATCGCTGGCCCGTTTCCAGTTTGCGATGACCACAGTTTTTCACTATTTCTTTGTGCCATTATCTATCGGTCTAGCACTTGCAGTAGCAATTATGGAAACAATGTATGTTGTAAAAAAAGATGAGAAGTATAAAGTGATGGCAAAATTTTGGGCTAAAATTTTCTTACTAAGTTTTGCTGTAGGGGTTGTAACAGGGATTATTCAGGAATTCCAATTTGGGATGAACTGGTCTGATTATTCACGCTTTGTTGGTGATGTTTTTGGCGCACCACTTGCAGTTGAAGCGTTATTAGCCTTTTTCCTAGAGTCAACATTCTTAGGTTTATGGATGTTTGGTTGGGATAAATTTAGCAAAAAAATTCACGTTTTATTTATTTGGTTAGTATTCATTGGTTCCATGCTATCTGCTTTTTGGATTTTAGTTGCGAATAGCTTTATGCAACATCCTTCTGGCTACACATTAAACAATGGTCGTGCTGAATTAACTGATTTTGGGGCTTTATTAACCAATCCACAAGTTTGGTATGAATTTACCCATGTCCTATTTGGTGCAGTGGTATTAGGTGGTTTCGTAGTAGCTGGTTTATCTGCTTTTAGATTGCTTAAAAAGAAAGAGGTTACCTTCTTTAAATCATCTATGAAACTTGGTTTAACAATTGGATTAATTGGTGCTTGTTTATCTGTCTTAACAGGAGATTTACAAACAAAAGCATTGGTCGAAGATCAACCAATGAAATTTGCAGCAACTGAAGGTTTATATGAAGATTCTGGAGATCCTGCTTCTTGGACTCTGATTGGTTTCCAAGATACAGATAAAAAAGAATCTACTTGGTCACTTGAAATTCCAGGAATGTTAAGTATTCTTTCTTACAATAAGCTAGAAGGCTCTGTTAAAGGAATGAATACAGTTAATCAAGAATTGATTGCGCAATATGGTGAACGCGATTATTATCCACCAGTTAAAACGTTATTCTGGAGCTTTAGAGTCATGGCTGGAAGTGGGATGTTCTTAATTCTTGTTTCAGCGGTTGCTTTATGGTTGGGACGTAAACAAAAAGATATTCTAAACAAAAAATGGGCACTAGTTGTTGTTGCTTTTTGTACCTTTGTACCGTTTATTGCTAATACAGCAGGTTGGTTGATTACTGAACTGGGTCGTTATCCTTGGACGGTTTATGGCGTCTTCACGATTGCAGATAGTGTCTCTCCCAATGTCTCAGCTACTTCATTATTAATTAGTAATATTGTTTACTTCTTACTCTTCTCTGGTTTAGGTGCCGTAATGGTTTATCTAGTGAAGAAAGAATTAAACAAAGGACCATTTGCTGATGCAGCTGGACAAGACAATGCAGCAAAAGCAGTTGTTGATCCATTTGAGAAAGGGGCGTTTTAATCATGGGGGACGTAAGTAGTTTACAATTGTTATGGTTTGCTTTGATTGGCGTACTTTTCTCTGGTTTCTTCTTCCTTGAAGGTTTTGACTTTGGTGTGGGTATGTCCACACGTTTTCTTGCAAAAAATCGTGCCGAGCGTGATCAAATTGTGCATACAATTGGTCCGGTTTGGGATGGTAATGAGGTTTGGCTACTAACCGCTGGTGGGGCAATGTTTGCCTCATTCCCGGGTTGGTATGCAGCTGTTTTTAGTGGCTACTACTTGATTTTATTTGCGATTTTATTTGGTTTAATTATTCGTGGGGTTTCATTTGAATTCCGTGAAAAAATGGACACACAAAAAGGCCGCAATTTCTGGGATTGGACATTATTTATTGGGAGCTTATTACCACCATTTTTCTTTGGTTTATTATTTACAAGTATGGTTCAAGGCATGCCTTTAGATGCTGATGGCAATATGATGGCAACTTTCACTGATTACTTTACACCATTTTCTATTGTGGGTGCAGTTGCAGTTACCTTACTATGTTTATTACATGGTTTAAATTATATTCGTTTAAAAACAGCTGGGGACATTCGTGTACGTGCTGAAAAAATGGCGCAAAAATTATATATTCTATTATTTGTAGGATTAGTCGCATTTGCTGGTTTAATGTATGTTTCAACTGATTTCTTCACTGTACATCCAGTTTCGACACTGATTTTACTAGTGGTGATTATTGTATTAAGTGTTCTTGCAACATTCGGTGCTTATAAAGGGAAAGAATGGTTATCCTTCTTAACAAGTGGTCTAACCTTAATGGCTGTTGTCGCCTTATTATTCTTTGGTTTATTCCCAAGAGTGATGGTTGGACAAGAATCAATCTATGATTTATTGATTGTGAATGCGTCAAGCTCACCTTATACACTTAAATTAATGACATGGATTTCACTATCAATTTTACCGTTTGTATTGGCTTATCAAGGCTGGACATACTACATTTTCCGCAAACGCGTGAAAAAAGAGGATGTCGTAGGAGGACATTAACAGATGATGGATAAACGCTTATTGGGTTTATCTGGCATGAAAAAAGTCATGATGATGCTTGCAGGAATTTCTTTTCTGCAAGCTTTTATGATTATTTTTCAAGCGAGATATTTAGCCCTTTCAATTACAGGATTATGGAATGGAGAAGGTCTAACAGCACAATTTGGTCATATGCTGTTCTTTTTTTTAGCGTTTGCTGGTCGTCATTTATTGACTTTGATTAGAGAGCATATTTTAGATGGCTACTCTTATGAAAAAGGGCAAGAGCTAAGAAAGGAACTATTGCATCAAGTCTTTTCGTTAGGGCCTAAAATGGTTCAAAAGGCAGGAACGGGTCATGTTGTCACTATGGCTTTAGAAGGCATTCGTCAAGCTGAAAATTATATCACATTGTTTTTATCAAAAATGATGAATATGATGATGATTCCTTGGCTAGTGTTAATTTATGTTTTTACTTTAGATATACGTTCTGGCTTTACAATGATTATTGTTTTTCCAATTATTATTTTATTTATGATTATTTTAGGTTATGCAGCAAGAGGAAAAGCGGATAAGCAATATGCGACCTATCAAGTATTGTCTAATCATTTTGTCGATTCTTTACAAGGGTTAGAAACCTTAAAGCTGCTTGGTTTGAGTAAAAAATATAGCAAAAATATTCATGATGTGAGTGAAAGCTATCGTAAAGCGACAATGAGTACCTTGAAGATTGCGATATTATCAACCTTTGCCTTGGATTTCTTTACAACACTTTCAATTGCTGTGATTGCGTTGTTCTTAGGCTTACGGTTATTAAATGGTAGCCTGACGCTCTTACCTGCCTTAACGGTTTTGATTTTATCACCTGAGTTTTTCTTACCTTTACGTGAGTTCTCAAGTGATTACCATGCAACCTTGGATGGGAAAAATGCAATGGGCAGTATCTTAGATGTTTTGGCGATGCCAATACCTGAAAATACAAATGTTTTAAGTGCGAAAGAAGCAAAGTGGGATGCTGATAGTGAATTCGTTATCCAAGGGTTGACAGTTCATCATGATGACCAGGATCAAGCAGCTTTGGCTGATATTGCTTTCAAATGGAAAGGTTATGGGAAAATTGGTCTAATTGGCGCGAGTGGTTCTGGGAAATCGACATTTATTGATACAATTGGTGGATTTTTACAGCCTGATGAAGGTGTAAAAATTGAAATTAATGGTGCAAAATTACCTCATTTTTCACAGCAACAGTGGCAAAAAGACATGATTTATATTCCACAAAAACCTTATTTATTTCATGATACACTAGCAAATAATATTCGGTTTTATTCTCCTGAAGCAACCAATGGAGAAGTGAAAGCAGCGGCGGAAAAAGCTGGCTTGACGGAATTTATTGCAGAGTTGCCAGAAGGAATGGAAACCTTAATTGGTGAAAGTGGTCGAATGATTAGTGGCGGTCAGGCACAAAGAGTTGCGATTGCACGTGCCTTTTTAGATAAAGACCGTAAAATTTTACTTTTTGATGAGCCAACTGCTCATTTAGATATTGAGACTGAGGTCGCATTAAAAGAAAGTATTTTACCCTTAATGTCTCAGCACTTGGTATTTTTTGCAACACATCGGCTACATTGGACAAAAGAAATGGATTATATTTTAGTCTTAGATCATGGCAAAATTGTAGATGAAGGCACACATGAAGAATTGCTCGCTAAAAATGGCGCATATGTGGCATTAATGAACCAAATGAAAGGGGAGACAACAGATGTTTAAAACAAGATTTGCAGCCATGCGTGCTACTTTTAAGCAGGATACCTGGGTCAAACCTTTTATGGCAAAATATCGTCAGCTCCTTTATTTGGTTTTATTTTTAGGATTTATGACCTTATTTTGTGGTAGTGCTTTAATGTTTACTTCTGGCTATTTAATTAGTAAATCTGCCAGTCAACCAGAAAATATCATGTTAGTCTATATTCCCATTGTGTTAACCCGGGCATTTGGGATTGGTCGTCCCGCTTTTCGTTATGTAGAGCGTTTAACCAGTCATAATTGGGTATTGAAAATGACCTCTGATATGCGGGTGAAATTATATCGTGCCATGGAGCAGGATGCGGTTTTCTTTAAAGGAAAATATAAAACAGGCGATATTCTAGCGGTTTTAGCTGAGGATATTGATCATATTCAAAACTTATATTTAAGAACCATTTTCCCAACACTGATTTCTTGGGGGATTTACTTTGTTGTGATTGTCTTACTTGGTTTCTTTTCGATTCCATTTGCACTGTTGATGCTCTTAATGCTAGCAGTTGTGGCCATTTTAATGCCGCTGTTTTCAATTTTAATTAATGGCGCAAGAATGTATCAACAGAAAACGGCACGTAATGGTCTCTATGACAAACTAACGGATGCGGTGTTAGGAGTAGGGGATTGGTTGTTCAGTGGGCGTAAAAGTGATTTTATTGCCAGCTATGAAGCAAGTGAAGCAGCAGTTCGCGAGGATGATGCAGCAATCAAACGTTTTAATCGAACCAGAGACTTTCTTGTTCAACTTTGCTTTGGCGCGATTACGATTGTTGTGCTATTTTGGACAAGCGCTGTGTTTAAAGGGGATCATGGTGGTGCAGCGAACTGGATTGGTGCGTTTACTTTAGCGATTTTTCCTTTAATTGATGCCTTTGCTCCGATACCTGAAGCGGCTTCTGAATTGACGATTTACGAGGATTCCGTTAAACGAATGAATGCTTTACCAGCTGTGGAAGCTGCGACAGAAGAAAATCCTGAGCTGGATGTATTAAAAAATCAAGCCTTTCAAGAGCTGACCTTGGAGGATGTAACCTTCTCTTATCAGCCAGATGGCAAAGTAGTATTAAAACAGTTCAACCTAACGATTTCTCCAGGAGAAAAACTTGCGATTTTAGGGAAAAGTGGCGCTGGAAAAAGTACTATTGGTAAGCTGATTAGAGGAGATATTTCCCCAAATCAAGGAACCGTTCTGTTAAATGGTGTACCAACTAATGCCTTAAAAGACCAAATAGCGAATTGGGTTGGTGTGATGAATCAATCACCCTATTTGTTTAATACGAGTGTCTTGAATAATGTGCGATTAGGAAATATTCATGCAACAGATGAAGAAGTGAAGGCAGCATTGTACCAAGTTGGCTTAGGCGAAATGATTGAGAAATTACCAGCTGGTTTTGACACGATGGTTGAAGAAGCTGGAGGACGCTTTTCTGGTGGCGAAAGACAGCGTTTAGCTTTAGCGCGTATCTTATTGCAAAATACACCGATTGTGCTCTTAGACGAGCCGACAGTAGGGTTAGATCCAATTACAGAACAAACCTTGCTTGATACTTTATTTGAAGTCTTAAAAGATAAAACGATTATTTGGATCACCCATCATTTACAGGGTGTGGATCAAATGAACCAGGTCCTGTTTATTGAAGATGGTGGCATTGAAATGACAGGTAGCCCAAGTGAGTTACTAGCAAATAATGCCCGGTATCAAATGCTTTATCGCTTAGATCGTGGCGAATAAAAAAACGCGTTATTCAAGATTCAAAACCTTGAATAACGCGTTTTTATTTATTGGAATGTCACCTTAATTTTAACAATCTCACAATTTGTCCCAATTCTCATTGGTGGTCCCCAAGTTTTAGCACCAGATGTTACAATCACTTGATTATGATGCGCTGTTTGATAATAACCATAGTCTACAGCAAAAGCGAGGCGAGTCACTAAGCTAAATGGAAAAACCTGCCCTTGATGGGTATGTCCTGCTACGATTAAATCAACATTTTCCTCATAATCATGAATAGTTGATGGCTGATGATCTAAAACAATTAACGGAATGGACGCATCCACTTCTGCTAAAGAAGCAGCCATTTCTTTTCGCTTTTCATTTTGATTGCCAATTGGGCTAATATCTTTTCGACCAGCAATGGCCAGTTTATTTTCAATGAGAATCAATTCATCTTCTAATAAAGTGATATTTGAGTCCTTAATGAAAGCTTTCATTTTATCAAAGTTTGCACCTGCATCATGGTTACCCCAAGATAAATAAACACCATACTTCGCTTTTAGCTGATGAAATAGCTGCATGATACGGTCAGGCTCTTGAACAGCTTCAAAATTGCCATCAAATAAATCCCCTGGAATTAAGATTAAATCAGGTTGTTGTTCATTCACTAAAGAAACAATTTTTTCAAATTGATGGGCATCATTTATGTAACCTAAATGAATATCGCTAAACATTACAATATTAAGTGATGCTAAGTCGCTTTTCTTATCAATGGTAATCTGATATTCAGTTGTTTTTAATTGCTTTGCATGCCAGACGCCATAAATAAATACACCTATTATCACAATCAGAGGTAAACCAATAGAAAGCTGATCAGCGGGATTGAAGTCTTTCTTAAATAAATGAATGCATTGCAGTAGTAAATCCGTTAAACCAAACAATACAAGGGAAGTTAGGATGATTCCTAACCAATAAGAACCCAATTTCCCTATAAACCCACCAACATTCTTATCTGATAGCAAATAAGTCGCTAAGGTTGAAACGGCACAGCAGGCAAAAAGCATGGCAATCAAAATGTCCGTGTTAAAAGGAAGAATGCCATCTAATAAGATGGCAAGCTTATGTCCAACATAGTAATGCATGAATCCAAATACAGTAATGATGATTCCAAAAATTAAATTACGCATTTTTCGGCTCCATTCGCGTCCCAAGCTTATCTCCTAATTTAACAATGCTTTCTTGATCCTTTTGCGTATTATCAATCAGCTCTGTAGAAAGCTCAACACTATTTTCTTTAAATAAAAGAATAATTGTAGATCCACCAAACTCAAAGTAACCTTTTTTCTCAAAAGCATTAAAAGCACCAGCGTCTTTTAAATTAACAATTTTACCAACAAGTAACGCACCAACTTCTATTTGTGTCACTAAACCAAAATGTGCTGTTTCCATCACAGTGACTTCTCTGGCATTACGAATATAGACGTTCTCTTGTTCTAATGAAATCGGTCGAACAGTGTGTAAAACGCCTTTTATTTTTTTCTGACTCCTAATCTGACCACTATCAAAATAAGCATAATGATGGTAATCATCAGGTGTTAGTCTAAAAATTAGCATCTGTCCATTCATATATTCCTGAGCTAATGCCTCATCTTGAAGTAAGTCTTTGATCCGGTATTCAGACTTTTTAATATAAAAGCTTTGGTTCTCAGTAATCGGATAAACGGAAACTTTTCCATCACAAGGAGAATAGAAGGTATCCACATCCAGTGTCTGAGGATTAGGTGGATTGATGAGTTCGCGCTTAAAAAAATCATTAAAAGAACGATACTTTTTCTCAGTATATCGGTCCATCTGAATCTGATTACTTTTAATAAATGATTGAATATAAGGAATCGATAATCTACTATCTAAAACCGCACCACCTATTTTAGAAAAGACAGGCTGGACTAAGATTTTTAAGAACATTCGCCCAATTGGATTTTTGTATAAAAATTTTAACGAACGACTATCTTCTTGGTTTAGATCAATAGTTTTAAAAGTTGGCTTCATTCTGTTGGTCCTTTACTTAAATATTTTTCTCTTGTTTTTCTTCATGCATTTTAAATAATTTTGCTACATTGATTTTTTTAATTTTAACTTTAGTAATAAACAATAGACCGATAATCGCTAAAATATACGTATAAATTGAAGCTAAATCAAGATTTAACACATTAGATAAAATAAATAATAGCGGTAAAATACAGGCTACACTTGTCACAGGTAGTCCTTCATAATAGGTTCTAGGTTCACGCTTTTTCTCTTTTCTGCTCATTTCAGTAACATTATAATGAGATAAACGAATCAATCCTGCGAGAATAAAGAATACATAAATTAAAATGGCAATAAAACTTTCATTTCCAAGTGAATAACCCATAATTGCTGGTAAACAGCAAAAACTAATTAAATCTGCTAAAGAATCAATTTGAATTCCATAAGCCATCTCATCTTCACTTCTATTTTTCTTCGTATTGGCTACAGCGCCATCAAACATATCACAAATACCAGCAATAACTAGTAATGTCACACCACCTGCAATATTTCCTTGCAAGGATAAAAACATACCGATTACGCCAAATATTAAGTTTCCATAGGTTAAAATAACGGTATAATTTTGTTGACCAATCATAGTAACACCTCTCTTTTAGTTAAATCATACCATTAAACCTAAGCATGCTGTCAATATAAAAATGATACTTAAGAGAAATCTTAATGAATGAAGCATTTGATAAATAGCTTTAAGCTTTGTGAAAAAGCCCTGAAATAGTTTCTCTACATGGTAAAAAAACAAGTTTCTAAGGGCGGATAAACGCAAGAAACTTGTTTCATATATTGATTTCGTCACAGATTTAATATGAACGGTTTAATAATTTTTTTGTAATGGTCATTAAGATTTCTTTTTCAGGCTTATTGGGTAGATGCTCAATCCTTTTTAGCGCCTTATTGGTATAACGTTCAGCAAGCGCTTGTGCCTGCTCAACACCACGATATTGCTTAATCAGTGCCAAAACAGCTTCAATATCGGTAGCTGTCATTTGTTCTTTTTTATTTAGAAAAGGTTCAAATTCAGCTTGATGATTGTGCATAGCTAAAATTAATGGTAAAGAATAAACGCCTTGTTTGACATCTTCTAGGACAGGCTTTTTCATGGTGTCGCTGTCCACAGTATAATCTAGAATATCATCTAAAATTTGAAAGGCGATACCAATCTGACGCCCAATCTGTTGACTAGCAGCAATAACCGCTAAATCAGCTTTGCCATGTTTGGCTCCTTCAAAACAGCTAAGCGAAAAGAGCTGTGCTGTTTTACCATTGACTCTTCTTAAGTATTGTCTGACAGTTACATTTGTATTATAGCAAAGATACATTTGATCTAATTCGCCTAATAAAATCCGTTTCATGGCAAAAGCATTAAGCTTAAGTGTTTTTTGTGATTCACCAATATCAGCTAATAAATCAAAGTAAACAGTAAAAAGAAAATCACCTGTATAAACAGCAATATCTTTACCATATTTAGCTTGAACTGTTTCAGTGCCACGTCTTGTAGGAGACTCATCAATCACATCATCGTGAATTAAAGTGGCCATATGCAAAATTTCAACAGAGGCGGCAGTAGCTAGAATTTTTTTGTGGTCTTGTTTAGAGGGATTTCCAAAGCGAGAAAAAAGAATGGCATAAGCAGGACGTAGGAATTTACCACCTGAATGTAATAAATCATAAAGCGTTGCTTCTACATCTTTATTGCGAATTCTAATTTTCTTCTCAATGATATGATAGCTCTGGGCTAAATCATTTTTTATTGCTGGAAAGTTGTCCCACATTGGATGAATCGACATAGCCAGTTTCCTTTCAAATAAGCTTTATGAGAATGCTTATCATTTTAAAATAGTAACAGTCTAAATCTATCTTATAAAACGTGTTGTGTCAACGGTTCAGCTTAGAAGAAATGAAATTTTTATGTAATAAGGAATAAATTGTAGGATTCATTTTTAAAATAGTGCAGTAGGCTATTTTGTTGGGATGCTTGCAAAAGTGATAAGTACGCTAAAATCTATTTTTTAGCATGAGCTTCTAAAAGGCACACCTATAAAAATACAAGCTACGACATTTTATTTGGATAGTGAAAACTGGTGAAAATGTAGACTTAATTGTTTTCAATAAAGGGGAATCAGAAGTTCAGCAGCTATTAAAAAGCTGTTAAATCACTCTTTTAAAAAAACTAAATGAGGTAGATCAGTTGAAATTTACAAAGAAAGTCCCTTGAAGCGTTGCGACTCAAGGGACTGCGTTTAATTGAGATGATGTTTACTTGTTTTTTTGAGCTTCCTCTTCTTCTATTTCAGAAACATTTTTCTCAGTCTCATCATCAAATTGATGTTTCGGAGTTATGAACCCTGTAAAATCAAGCGCTCCCTCAAAGTGTTCACTATAAATTCCAGCATCAAATGTATTTTCTTCGTTATTAAAATACCCTTTTATATGTGGAACACCTGTTGGATTTATTATAACTTTGGTAAATTGAACAGTTTCAATATCTTTAAAATTATATTTTAGATACTTTTCAATACGTGGACCTTCAGTTTCTATCAGTTTCTTTTTATCCCATTCTTTTTTCAAAAAATACCCGCTTATAAGTATCAGTAAAATAACGACTATAATAATTCTATTTTTTTTCATAAAACCTCCTGTATTATGTTGGCGCTAATAACAGACAAATAATTTTTATGAAAATATCTAAGAACATTATCAATTATCCTGTTATTGACGATTTTCCTCTTTTTCTATTTCGGTTACTGTTTTACTTTCATATTGATATTCTTCTCTTGGTATTAAACTTTTTTCATCATCAATCCAATTCACTCCAGCATTGAAATGGTCATCATAAATACCAACATCAAATTTCAACTCAGGATTGTTGTTCACATATCCTTTGATATGTGGTATTCCAGTGGGATTAACTACAACTGTATCAAAAGTAATCGATTCATAATTTTCGTAATTATATTTTAAATACTTTTCAATTCGAGGACCCTCAGTTTCTATCAGCTTTTTTTTATCAAATTCTTCTTTCAAGTAATACCCTCCTCCTATAAGGACTAGTAAAATAATAATTATGATAATTTTCTTTTTTTTCATAAAACCTCCTGTATTATTAGGAATATATATTCTTAATAATACAGGAGGTTTTACTTTGGCACAACTAACAGATGAACAATATTTTGAGCTGAGGGATAAAGTTAATAAAGATAAATATTTAAAAATTGGAGTAAAAATTCGAAATGGTATTTCATTTATATGAAAAAATATTTATTCAGAAAAAAAGATGTACATCTTTTGAACTTACGCAAAGTGACGTCGTACTATTTCATCTCAACATGATAGATTTAGCATTTCAACAAGAAAACTATCCACTGTCAAAGGAAATATTAAGTTTTATGAAAAAAGAATTTTCACACCCTTTAGATTTTCTTGCAACCACTATGATGAAATTTTATGACGGATTATTAATAATTTTATTGAGTGAAAATGTAGACGAAGGAACTAGACTTGCAGGAAGTACTATTTTAATACTCAAGATGTGTGATTTAAATAGACAAGCTCAAACACACCAGGATGATTTGAATCACCTTAAAAAGAAATTTGATCTATAAAAAGAGTAAATGGACTATCTTATCGGCAATTGTTAGTCACGTTATTTATTTTTTCAAGTAGATTATTAAAAACAACAGAAACTGAGCATTAGTTAGTTTCTGTTGTTTTAGGTTGGGAGACAACTTCTAAATGAGAGGGTGTCTTTTTTTCTTGTTGAATTTGCTGACTTTGCTTTACAGCATCATGATATTGGATAAACTCTTTCACTTCGTTTGTGTAAGCTACAGTGGATTGAAGCAGCTCCACTGTTAGACGATTAATTTCATCCATGTGTTTCATTGCACGTTTTACTTCAAGAGGTTGATTGGGATTTTCATTCATGATTTGTTGGGCTAATTGTGGTCGAACTTCATGCCAATGTTTTTTCAGACTATTTGGATCAAAATTTTCTTCTTTTGTCATAGTGGTCACGTCCTTTTTGTTCTCAAAAGAGTAAAAAATAATTATTTCCATATCTTGCTATTCATTCTTTTTATTGATAATTTTCTATTGCTTCTTCTAAATCCTCTGTTAACAGTAAAATATCTGCCATAGCTAACCGCAATGAATCAGAAGAGGTTCCTTTCAACATATCATCGTAATCTTTTTTAGCATTCGTACCCAAAAAATTAAGTACAATATTTCCAGCTTCTTTTTGCTTCCTTAAAAGTTGTTCTAAGTCTTCTTGTAATTCAGTTATTTTAGTATGTGTTTTTGTTCGCAATAATTCCTTTTGTTGCACAATTCTTGCTAATTTTTGAAGATGCTGAATTTCTTCTTGATAATAAAGAACCATAGCTGGGTTACTATCTTCTCTAGCTAATTCTTTTTCTAAGTTTGCTTGATATCTATTTATTTCATCGTTGTACGCTATATAGGTTTGATTACTACCAGCTATATCAATTGGTTGGAAATTCATTTTCTTCCTCCTACGATTCTATTGGTTGCGGTCCTGTTACTGAGGGCTTCATCTTATCAGGTTTAATATCAAATGAGCGTGATGCTTGAATATCTTTTGCTAAGACTCGATCTGTTTTGTCCGCTTCATCTGCGCTCGCTTTTAAACTATCGCTTAATTGATAGATTTTTTCTGCCAGTGTGCGACAATATAAATCAATCTTTTCACTTATTTCTGGATGATGCATAAAATAATTTCCTTCCCTATAGGGAAACATTTCAGATAAAATATCGGTCATTTCATGATCCTCTAAATCGTAAAACTCATCACTTGTGCGCATCTGCCTCACAAAATCATCTATTTCTCCATACTCGTAATCTTGATATTGTCTAAATGCTAGTTGAATGTCAGTAATGATTTCTTGATTCATCATCAGCTTGTTTGCATGAGAACGAAGCTCTTCTGGAGAAAACAGAATTTGTACCTTTCCACCTTTAAACATGCCTTTAAATGAATCTCTGGTATGTCCCATGAAGGGAATATCATTTTTTGAACTTTTAGCTAAGTATTGTTTGCCAATCACATTTCCAAAAGGAACATGGCCTACTGGATCAAACTTATGTCGATAATCAATGATTTTATCCATGAAGTATCCAGAATCTACCAACTCCTGTAAATCTTTTGGTAATAATCGATAAGCTTTTGCGGCCGCAAATGTTGTGGCTCTTTTATCTTTAAGTACGGCCATGTACTGTGCTAATGCGCCACCTAGACTATGACCTGTAAAAGAGTAGTCTTTGATAGGGTATTTTTTTAGTGTTTCATTCACAAAACTTTCATACCCAATAAATTGACTCTCTTCATTTTTAATTAAATCTTGTTCTTTATAATGTTCAGGTTTTTGCGCGATAGCTAAATCACCTAGGTCTGTTTCTATCCAGTCCTTTACTAGTTCGCCTAGATTATCCGTTTGACTTCCTCTTGAAGAAAAAACGACAGTTGGGTAGCTTGTTATTTTTCCGGCTTGCATAGCTTGATAATCTTTTAATGGAACAACTGCGATTGCCTGTAACCCGCTTTTTTGATCTACAGCATTGATTGTTATCCAATATGAACCATCTTCCGTTTGAATATGATCTCCTGCGTGGATATACTTATCATCATAAACCTCATCAGCTAAATTAAAATATTGTTCTTCTGTTAGTTGTGCCAAAATAAAACCTCCTGTATATTAAGTATGTATACTTTATTATACAGGAGGTTTTATGAAAAAAAAGAGAATTCTTATAATCGTTATTTTATTGATACTTATGGGAGGTTATTACTTGAAAAAAGAATTTGACAAAAAAGGAATTATGAACGAAGAAGGGCCACGTATTGAAAAGTTTTTAACCTATAATTACAACGATATAAAAACTATCCACTTTACAAAGGTAGTTATCAACCCTACTGGTATTCCGCACATACAAGGATACGTTAATGATAATAAAGAATATTATTTCAGTGCCAGTATTGGTACTCCACATTTTAATACTGGAGTTTCGTTCAGCAAAAATTGGGTTCCAAAAAAATTTGGAGATTCTACAATAAAGACACTTGAAGAAATTGAAACAGAAGAAAAAAGCAAGTAGACATCATCTACATTAAACGAAGTCCCTTGAGCCGAAACGCTTCAAGGGACTTTCTTCATGTACCTTAATTGATGATAGCATTTTAAGTGAAAAAAGAATTAATATGAGACAGCTAGTATCGTGCACCCTTTTCAGATGTATCTCTCCGATAGAAAATCAATTCACTATCATCACGAGCATCTCAAAAAATGTAAACATCAGAAAAGACTTCTTCTTGACAAAACACCAGTTTCAACGCAATATTGAAAGCAGTGAATTGAATAAAGGATGGTTTTTATGAAATTTAAAACTTTTTTAGAGCTGGTCGAAATACAAGCAAAAACAGCAAGTGTTTTACCGTATTTTATGGGGATTTTATATGCCTGGTATCACTATCAGGAGTTACATTTACTGAATTTGCTCTTATTTTTTATTGCAATGTTTCTATTTAACATGGCAGTGGATGCAATTGATAACTATATGGATTATAAAAAAGCCTCGAAGGAGCATAACTACAGAGAAGAAGTGAACATCATTGGACGCGAAAAAATTCCGATGTCATTGGTGTTAACCTTAATTATCTTAATGGTTGTTGTTTCAGCTGGAATCGGTCTATATTTGGTTCAACAAACAGGCTTACCCTTACTCTTTATGGGGCTCTATTGCTACTTTATTGGGATTTTTTATTCTTCTGGTCCAAAGCCGCTTTCAAGTATGCCAGTTGGGGAGCTTTTCTCAGGTTTAACAATGGGGTTTATGATTTATTTAATTAGCATTTATGTGAATGCTTACAATGTGATGACCTTTGATTTGGCTACTTTCTTCACGATTCTTTTTGCATCAATCTTAAATATGTTTGCAATCGCGAATTTAATGCTGGCAAATAATACCTGTGATTTAGAAGAGGATATTGTGAACAAGCGCTATACACTGCCTTATTATTTGGGACGTGCCAAAGCATTGTCACTATTTAAATGGCTGTATATCTTAGGGTATCTTTCATTGCTTATTTCGGTAATGGTAGGAATTTATCCAAAAATGATGCTTTTGACATTGTTAACAATTCCTTTTGTCCAGAAAAATACAACGCTTTATTTAAAAGAGCAAGTGAAGAAAACGACCTTCGTTTGTGCAGTGAAAAATCTAGCATTGATTACAGCTGCGGAAGTGGTGACTTTTGCACTAGGAATTTGGTTGAACTTTTAAGGTACAAAAATAGCTTTAAACAAAAAATATCTTGGCGATTTTCAGCTTTTCTGAATGTCGCCAAGATATTTTTATTTGTCTCAGTGCTATCTCCTAATTATGGATTAACAATGGTATCTGCTGTCCCAGTATTTAAAACGGATAAGCAAGCATCTAAACTGCCAAAAACTAAGTTTTCAACAGCAGTTTCAGTATAAAAAGCAATATGAGGTGTATATAAAACATCTTCGCGCTGAATTAATTGTTCTAAAATAGGATCTTCTAATTTTTTACCAGACCAATCTTTTGTTACATAAGGCATTTCATTCTCATAAGTATCAATCGCACATGCTGAAAGCTGGTTTGATTCTAAAGCATCTATTAAAGCTTGTGTATCAATAACGCCTCCACGCGCCGCATTAATTAAAAAGGCGCCCGGTTTCATTTTAGCAAAGGTTTCTTTGTTAAAGAAATGATGATTGTCTTTCGTAAGTGGCATATGAATCGTCACTAAGTCAGATTGCGCTAAAAATTCATCTAAATCATCTACATAAGTTAAGATTTTCTTTGCTTCCTCACTTTGATAAGAATCATATCCAATTAGCTCTGCGCCAAATCCTTTAAAAATCTCAGCAGTCATTTGACCAATCCGCCCTGTTCCTAAAATACCAATTTTTAAAGAACGAACTTCTTTAGCGAGAATCTGCTTATCCCAAGTAAAGATATGATTAGTCACTCTTTTTTGAATTTTTTGCGTGTGTCTTAGTAAGTTAAGGGCACTTCCAACCGTGTATTCTGCCACTGAATTAGGAGAATATGCTGGTACATTTGTAATGATAATTCCTTGTTTTTTTGCTTCATCTAGGTCATGCATATCAAAGCCAGCTGAACGTTGCGCAATTTGTGTAAACCCATCGTTTTTAAGACGGCCATACATTTCAGTAGGAATACTCATGGTTTGCTGCATACTAATACCATCTTGTCCTTCTAAGAGGTGGTAAGTACTGTTATCTAAAACTTCGCTGGAAATGGTTAGATCAATCTTATGATCTTTTGCCCATTGTTCTGCGAAAGCCTTTTCATCTTCTCTTGCGCCCATCATGATTATCTTTTTCAATCTCATCTTCTCCTTTGTCCTGTTTCTGTTATACAAATTAAGTATATGAGATTGAGAGATATTTCACTAATTAGTATTTTTTATAGGGCTATCTATTTCATTAATGATTGGCAATTTCCTGATTTGTCAAAAATTCTAAGCATAGTGCTGCTGCTGGAGATAGTGGTTTATCTTTCTTATGAACCACCACAATATCAAAGGGTTTTATTTTATCACTTAAAGGTACCCAGGCAAGTGGAGCATCTTTATATAAGGATTTTAATTGAACAGGCATAATAGCTACTAAGTTCTTTTTTAAGACATGTTGAATTAACACTTCGTGATTGTTACTCATAAAATCAATATCCGGTCTAAACCCATTTTCTCTAGATTTATTTTTTAAGACATGCCACAACACATAGTCTTTACTCATTGAACCAAAGCTCTCTTCTTTTAAATCTTTGATCCAAAGTGCTTTTTCTTTTGCTAAAGGATGATCTTCTCTCATTAAAACATAAGCATCATAGTTAAAGGTATGAATTGTATTTCTCTCTATCTCAAGGTCTGGCTCAAGAATTGGGAAAGAAACAATACCAATTTCTAATTCCTCATTTACAACTTTCTTTTGCGTTTTGATTGAGCCGTTTTCTTCTATAGTAATGGAAAAATTTGGATAGATAGACATAAATTGTTGAATTAAGGGCATATAGACAGGTGAAATAACAGAATTTGAACCAATCGTTAATTCTTTTTTTCGATAAGTATGATCATCGCCAATTAATTCAGTTAACTCATCTAAGTTTTCGATAATTTTTTGCCCTTTTTCAAAAAGGATATTTCCTGCAGTTGTTGGCATGACCTTATTTCCAACTTGATAAATAAGTTTTGAACCAAGCTCTTCCTGCAGTTTATTCATGTTCCAAGATAAAGTGGGTTGGGTAACAAAAAGGTTTTTTGCTGCATGAGAATAATTCTGAGTCTTCATAATCTCTATAAAATAACGTAATTGTCTAAATTCCATTAGATAATCCCCATTTCTACAAATTTTATTTGGCTATAGAATTTATCAATTTCAATTTTCTGAAGTTGCAACATATAATGAAGGTGTAAAAGAAATAAAGCGCTTTCTATAAAAGCTGTGATGATAATTGCATTTATATTCATTATAACTTATAAAAGAAGCTTTATAAAGCGGAAAAGAAAGGATGAGTGAGAATGGTTGTCGGTGATTTTGAGTCTAGTTTAGGCACAATCGTAATTGGAGCTGGCCCGGGAGGGTATGTTGCGGCGATTAGAGCAGCTCAATTAGGGCAAAAAGTTGCGCTGATTGAAAAAGAAAATATAGGGGGGACCTGTTTAAATGTCGGCTGTATTCCTTCCAAAGCTTTAATTGAAGCAAGTCATCATTATCATAACACTAAAAATGCCCCGTTTGCTGGAATCAACACAGAGAACACCACATTAGATTTTTCTGAAATTCAAAATTGGAAAGACAATCAAGTCGTAAAAAAATTAACAGATGGCGTGAAGTTTTTACTCAAAAAAAATAACGTAGAGATTCTTGAAGGTACTGGTTACTTCATGGATAAAGAAAGAATTCGCGTCATGCACGAATTTGGAGGGGATACTTACAAATTTGAACATGTGATTATCGCTACTGGTAGTACACCAATTGAGATTCCAGGCTTTAAATTTGGAAAACGTGTTCTTGATTCAACTGGACTACTTAATTTAGCTGAACTACCTAAAAAGTTAGTTGTTATTGGTGGCGGTTACATTGGAAGTGAACTAGCTGGCGTTTTTGCTAACTTAGGAACAGAAGTCACCATTCTTGAAGGACAATCTTCAATCTTGCCAAACTTTGATAAGAAATTAGTCTCATTCGTAGAAAAATCATTTAAGAAATTAAATGTAGTCATTGAAACAAATGCTTTAGCCAAAAAGGCGACTCATTCAGATAACGATGTTTCTGTCACTTATGAAGTAGATGGAAAAGAAAAAGAGATTACTTGTGACTATGTGTTAGTTTCTGTTGGTCGTAAGCCAAATACAAGTGAATTAGGCTTAGAAAGAGTCGGAGTTGAACTTGATGAGCGTGGTTTAATCGTTGTTGATGAAAAATGTCAAACAACACTTGAAAATGTTTATGCGATTGGTGATATCATTCCAGGCCTAGCTTTAGCACATAAAGCTAGCTATGAAGGAAAAGTTGCTGCAGAAGCGATTAGTGGACAAGATGTGGCTGTTGATTATAAAGCCATGCCGGCTGTGTGCTTCACAGATCCAGAATTAGCTTCAACAGGTCTAACAAAGGAAGAAGCAATTCGTTTAGGTTATGAACCACAAGTATCTGAATTCCCATTCCAAGGCAATGGACGTGCTTTATCAATGGGGAAAACAGAAGGGTTAGTTCAAATCGTAAGTGATAAAAATACAGGAGAAGTCTTAGGTGGCCAAATCGCAGGTGTAAACGCAAGTGATTTAATTTCAGAAATTACTTTAGCAATTGAAACAAGTGCAACAATTGAAGATTTATCCTTAACGGTTCATCCACATCCAACCATCAGCGAAACAATTATGGAAGCAGCAGAAGTAGGATTAGGGTTACCCATTCATATTTAAAAAAATTAATTATAGGAGACTAAGATTATGTCGATTAAAAGTGTTAAACCAAAAGAATTTACCATGAATATCTTAAATGGTGTTGCGTTGGGAGTTGTTGTTTCATTAATTCCAGGAGCGCTTCTAGGAGAGTTATCTAAAGCTTTAGGTTGGTCATTTGGACTCACTTCAACTGGAATAGCAGCAACGCTGATGCCTATCGTTGTAGGTGTGGCTGTTGCGATTAACTTCAAATTTACACCCATTCAAATTGGTTCACTTGGAATGGCCTGTGTGGTTGGCTCAGGTGTTGCTCATGTCAATCCTGCGGGTGGATTTGTTTACCAAGGCTCTGGAGATGTGATTAACACAGGGTTAACAGCCGCGATTGCCGCTCTTTTAATTATTCTATTAGGAGAAAAATTGAAAGCCTTTACAATTCTAGTGATTCCTACGATTGTGACAGTCGTTGGTGGTGGACTTGGCTTTTTAATCCTACCATTCATTCAAAGTCTTACAGCAATGTTTGGTCAATTCATTGCCACTTTAACAGATTTACAACCAATCCCAATGACCATTGCGATAGCGGTTATGTTCTCAATGATGATTGTTTCGCCAATTGCGACAGTTGGAATTGCTACTGCCATTTCTCTTTCAGGTATTGCCTCAGGTGCTGCTAACTTAGGAATTTGTGCTACTGGATTTTATCTATGTATTGCTGGTTGGAAATCAAATGCAATTCCAACATCATTTGCCCACTTCGTTGGTTCTCCAAAAATGCAAATGGCTAACGTCGTGAAAAAACCTAAAATCTTATTACCAGCGATTTGTAGCGCAGCGATTACAGGTTCTTTAGCATTCTTCTTAGATATACAAGGTACACCTTTTAGTGCAGGATTTGGATTTAGTGGCTTAATTGGACCAATTAATGCATTAGCTTTAAAAGCAGATGGTTGGACAATCGGTAACATCATTACCACGATCATTGCATTTCTAGTTGTACCAGTTGTTCTTGGATTTGTATTTAATTATTTATTTAATAAGAAGTTAGGGCTTGCCAGTTCAGAAGATTATAAATTAGATTTCAACTAAAGAAAGGGAGTAAAAATCGATGAGTAAACAGGATTTTAAATTATTTGAAGACATGATGAAGAAAAGTGAAGCTGCAATTCCTTTAGTACAAATTCTAGATGAAAAAGGAAAGCTAGTGAACAAGGGAATGAAGAGCTCTTTAACAGATGAAGAGTTAGTTGATTTAATGAAAGTTTTAGTTTGGGGCAGAACAACGAATGAACGCTTAATCTTGGCAGGGCGTCAAGGCCGTATTGGTAACTTACCGCCATCAGAAGGTCAAGAAGCTTCTCAATTAGCAACACTTTTTGCAATGAATAAAACAGACTTTGTGTTACCAACTTATCGTGATGTGATTCCTTTAGTTCATCATGGTATGTCAATGAAAAATGCTGTTCTTTGGTATCGTGGGCACGTAGCAGCAAATATTTTCCCTGAGAAAATTTATGGTTTGCCAGCTCAAACGATTATTGGTTCTCAAATTATTCAAGCAGCAGGTCTAGGTTATGCTTATAGACGCGATGAAAAAGATCAAGTGGCATTCACTTATATTGGAGATGGTGGTACATCACAAGGTGACTTCTATGAAGGAATTAACTTTGCTGGTATCTTCAAGTCTCAAGCTGTATTCATCGTTCAAAATAATAAATATGGGATTTCTGTTCCTCGTGAAATGCAAACTAAAGCTGGAACATTAGCTCAAAAAGCAGCAGCAGCAGGTATTCCAGGGATTCAAGTAGATGGTATGGATCCGCTAGCATTATACGAAGCAACTAAAACAGCTCGTGAGTACACAATGGCTGGTAATGGACCTGTGTTAATTGAAACATTAACTTATCGTTTCGGTGCGCATACATTATCTGATGATCCGAAAAGATACCGTTCTCAAGAAGAAGTCGATGAGTGGGTAGCAAAAGATTTCTTAATTAGAATGAGAACCTATTTAGGCGAAAAAGGTTTATGGAACGAAGAAATGGAACAAGAAGTCATTGATGCAACAACCAAAGAAGTAAATGACGCTTTAGACTTAGCTGATAATGAACCAAAAATGAAAGTATCTCAATTACTGAAAAATGTCTTTGAAGTACCGACACCTCGTATTCAAAAAGAAATCGAGATGTATGAAGCGAAGGAGGAAAACTAAAGATGGCAGTTAAAAATATGGTACAGGCTATCAATGAAGCCTTAACACAAGAAATGAAACGTGACGAAAGAATCTTAGTTTTTGGTGAAGACGTAGGAACGAATGGTGGGGTATTCCGTGTCACTGATGGAATGGTTGCTGAATTAGGAGCAGACCGCGTTTTCGATACACCTTTAGCAGAATCAGGTATTATGGGCATGGCATTAGGCATGGCACTAGGTGGCTTCCGTCCCATTCCAGAAATTCAATTCTCTGGTTTTACAATGGAAGCAATCGATGGACTTTTAGGACAATTAGCTCGTCATCGCTACCGTCTAGGTGGAAAAGAAGGCGTTCCTGTAACCGTTCGTTCAACCTTTGGTGGTGGTGTAGGAACACCGGAATTACACTCAGATAACTTAGAAGGGTTATTTGCTCAATCACCTGGTTTACGTATCGTTATTCCAAGTGGTCCATATGATGCAAAAGGTCTTTTAACGGCTGCAATCAGAAACAATGACCCAGTTTACTTCTTAGAGCATTTAAAATTATACCGCTCAGTTACAGAAGAAGTGCCAGCAGAATCGTATGTGATTGATCTAGATAAAGCACATGTTGTTCAAGAAGGAACTGACATTACAATTGTCACTTATGGTGCAATGGTTCATGAATCTAAAAAAGCCATTGAAAAACTTGAAAAAGATGGGATTTCAGTTGAATTAATTGACTTAAGAACAGTGGCGCCATTTGATATTGATACTATTTTAAATTCAGTGAAGAAAACAGGTCGTGTCGTAGTTGTTCAAGAAGCACAACGCTTAACTGGGATTGGCAATCATATCATGGCTGAAATTGCAGAAGGTGCAATGTATGACTTAGAAGCTGCAATTGGACGCGTAGCTGCTCCAGATAGCCATTTCCCATTTGGACAAGCAGAATCAATCTGGTTACCAAATGCTTCATTAATTGAAGAACAGGTCAGAAAAACAATGGCTGAATAAAAAATAGGAGGAGAACTCATGGCTTATATATTTAAATTACCAGATGTGGGTGAAGGGTTAGTTGAAGCAGATATTATCCAATGGTTAGTAAAAGAAGGAGATGTCATAAAAGCTGATGATGCCTTAGTTGAAATCCAAAATGATAAATCAGCAATGGAGATTCCCTCTCCGGTTTCAGGAACAGTCGTTAAAATATTAGTTCCAGAAGGCGTTGCGAAAGTAGATGAAGGCATTATTGAAATTGATACAGGGGACGAAACAGCTGAAGAAGCAGTTGCTGTAGCACCAGTTGTAGAAGAAACCGTAAGTACAGGTAACTATGTTTTTGAATTACCAGATGTTGGCGAAGGGTTAGTTGAAGCAGAAATCATCCAATGGTTAGTAAAAGAAGGGGAGAAGGTTCAAGCGGATCAAGCTTTAGTTGAAATCCAAAACGATAAATCAACAATGGAAATTCCTTCTCCAGTTTCAGGGACAGTCGTTAAAATATTAGTTCCAGAAGGTATGGCAAAAGTAGATGAAGGCATTATTGAAATTGATACAGGTGCTGGCGGACCAAGTAATCAAACTGCAGCTAAACCTCAAGAAAAAGCAGCAGCACCTAAAGTGGCAACTCAATCAGTACCAACTGGCGCACCATCTGCAAAAGTTCGTGCACTTCCTTCAGTAAGACGTTATGCAAGACAGCAAAACGTTGATTTAGCACAGGTAACACCAACTGGACCAAATGCTAAGATTTTAAAAATAGATGTGGATACATTCTTAAGTGGTGGGGGAGCACCAGTCGCTGCACCAGCTCCAGCAGCAGCTGTTTCAACACAGGCTGCCGTGGAAGAAACGCCAAAAGCAGTGGCTAAACCTGCAGCACCAGTTGTTCCGGCAAACGAAGACTGGGTTGAAAAAATGACACCAACTCGTCGTGCAATTGCAAAAGCGATGGTCACTAGTCGTACCGAAATTCCGCATGTCACAGTCTTTGATAAATTACGTGCTGAAAAATTAGTAGCGCATCGTAATGCCTATAAAGAAATTGCGAAAGCAGAAGAAGTTCGTTTAACTTTCTTACCATATGTGGTGAAAGCGATGGTTGCAATGTTGAAAGCTTATCCAGCCTTAAATGCTTCTGTGAATATGGAAAAATCAGAAATTGTTCATCGCGGAAATATCAATATTGGCATTGCAACAAATACAGAGCATGGTTTATTTGTACCAGTTATTAAAAATGCAGATCGCAAGAGTATTTTTGAAATTGCCGAAGAAATTGAAATATTAGCTAAAAAAGCGATGGCAAATCAGTTAACGCGTGACGATATGAGTGGTAGCTCTGCAACGATTACAAATATTGGTGGTATGCCTGGAACGGGTGGTGTCTGGTCAACACCAATTATCAACTATCCAGAATCCATGATTATGGGGATTGCACGTATTTCTGATGAAGTGGTTGTGAATGAGGAACGTGAAATGGAAGTTGCATCAATTATGCGCTTGTCATTTGCCTTTGACCACAGATTAGTAGATGGTGTGGAAGCTCAAAATGCATTAGGTGCTTTTAAGAAAGCATTAGAAGATCCAAACTTAATGTTGCTTAAAAATTAAGAAAAAATTTGGAGGTGTTTAAATGGTTTTACAATCATTTGAGTCATTAAAAAAACGCCTTTCAACAACAAAACAAGCGCCTAAACGAGTGGTTGTTGCAAATGCAACGGATGAACATACTGTTTCAGCAGTCATGACTTTATTTAAAGAAAATATGTTAATGCCAACTCTTGTTGGTGATCAATCAGTCATTGTTCCACTGCTAGAAAGTTTGTCAATCTCAAAAGAGGAAATCGCTAAATTAGATATCATAGACGTTACTGGAGATGAGGAAATTGCTTTTAAAGCAGTTTCCTTAATCCGTGATGGACTTGGTGATGTTTTGATGAAAGGCCATATTCAAACAAGAGATTTATTAAAAGCAGTTGTAAATAAAGAAACAGGTATTCGTCAGCAAAAAGTATTGTCCCATGTGGCGATTAATGAAATTCCTTATTTTCATAAATTACTCTTTTTAACAGATGGTGGCATGATGTTGACACCAGATGTTGCAATGAAACAAGAAATCTTAAAGAATGTACTATCTCTAACGAAGCAGTTAGGTTATGAAACAACTTATGTAGCGCTATTAGATGCTAGTGAAAATGTGAACCCTAAACTACAAGCTTCTCTTGATGCAAAAGAAATCAAAGAAGCAGCCAAAAATGGTGCGTTTCCAGATGCTGTGATTGAAGGGCCAATCTCTTTAGATTTATCTTTAAGCAAAGCGATTGCAAAAGAAAAAGAATACACAAGTCCTGTTGCAGGAGAAGCGGATGTCTTGCTTGTGCCAGATATCGTTTCTGGAAATCTACTTGGAAAAAGCATGGTGACATTTGGAAAAGGTCAAATGGCGGGGCTTGTTTTAGGTGCGACTGTTCCAATTATTATTACTTCTCGTGGTTCAACAACAGAAGAAAAAATAAATTCATTAATGATTGCATGTGCTATATAAGGAGCGAACACAAGTGAAAAAAATATTAGTTATTAATCCGGGCTCTACTTCAACTAAAATTGCTTACTATGAAGATAAAAAAGAACGATTAAATAAAAATGTTCATCATGAAACAGCTGAGTTAGAAAAATTTGCTACAATTGCCGATCAATATGATTATCGTTTATCATTGATTCAATCATTTTTAGAAGATGAGGGCATTGATTTTACACAGCTTGATGCTGCTGTTGGTCGTGGTGGTTCCTTACCACCTGTAGAAGCAGGCGCCTATCTCGTCAATGATCAAATGATTGATTGGCTAGTTAATAAAACCAATGTTCACCATGCGTCTAATTTAGGTGCCATGTTAGCAAATGGTTTTAGGGAAAAGAGTAAAGCAGACTGTATCGCGATGGTTTATGATCCGATTACAGTGGATCAATATCATGAATTAGCGCGTGTTTCAGGTCTAAAAGGTGTGAAGAGAACAAGTATTGGGCATGCTTTAAATATGCGTGCCATTGCGTTAAAAACAGCAGCTGACTTGAATAAGCCTTATGAAGACGCTAATTTTATTATTGCCCACTTAGGCAGTGGCTCAACAATCAGTGCCCACCAAAAAGGACGGATGATTGATTATTCTCTGGATGATGAAGGACCATTTTCTGTTGAACGAACAGGGAGTTTATCATTAAAAGAATTTATCCCATTCTGCTATCAAATGACACAAGAAGAAATCACTGCTTGGACGCGTAAGAAAGGTGGTATGATTTCTTACTTGGGCACAAACAGTGGTCTCGAAGTAGAGGAAAGAATTTTAGCAGGAGATGAGGAAGCACGTCTAATTCTTGAAGCAATGGCCTATCAAGTTGCTAAAGGGATTGGAGAGCTTGCTACCGTTTTATCTGGCAAGGTTGATCAAATTGTCATTACTGGTGGTCTTGCTTATTCAGAAAGACTAATGAATTGGATTACTGAAAGAGTTTCTTTCATTGCACCAGTATCTTCTGTTCCGGGAGAATTTGAGATGGAAGCTTTAAGAAACGGTGCTTTACGCGTTTTAACAGGTGAAGAAAAAGCAAGGGAATTTGAATAAACAAAAAGGTTGGATTTTTTCAAGAGAGGAGTCTTCCTGGTATGATGAATATTCTTGCATTTAATGATGCTGTGGTCGCAAAATATGGGCATTTTGCTCAAGTGATGCTTGAAGTGACAATTGAAGAAAAAAATATCGTGATTACTGCGCCCATTTCTTTTTTAAGTGATTACAGTGGCATGTCTCTTAGTATTTTATGGGAAAAATCTGGGATTGATAACTATCAAGCAATTGGGTTACAAGATTTATACTATACCACTCATGACAACATGACTTATGATTCAAATGAACAGACTTTAACGGTAATCGATCCAAATGGAATGGTCCTTAAAGTAAAAGCATAGCATGCAGAATCATTTGTTGTTACTCTTGAAAATAAAATTGAAGTAAAGTGCAGGATTCAAAGAGAGGAAGCATCATATTTCCTCTCTTTTTTTGATCTCTTATTTTTAAATTGCTGATGTGAACCTTTAATCGGTTCAGTAGCTAAAATAGGGTCTTTCCTCTTAACGTATCTGCTACAACTTCAATTGGACAAATAGCCTCATTTTTATCATGCATTTCCTTTATAATGGTTGTGTTTTAACCAAATTTCAACATAACGGTATTGCTTATATTCATATAGAATACTCATAAAAAAAATGACAATACCGATTTTAAAAGGAATAAAAGACAATGCTAGCTTAATAGGTAATCATGTTTACTTCTAATAACTCACGATATTCACCATCCAATGAGGGAAAATGCCGTTGCAGAGATTATTATTTTTGGCAGAAGTGTAGGACAAGCTACAGTTGAAGAAATGAAATAATACTATATGAAGATAAAGAGCGTTCATCTTTGATGAATGCTATTTTTTTGTGATTAATATGAGAATAGTTAATGGGACAGCGAAATAGTTGCTTAATGAATAAGTTCCGCATATAATGACATTATTAAAAAGAAGGGAGTGTCAATAAAGCAGAATGATTGATAAAGGATAATCAAAAGGTTATCCTACCTGTATGATTTAGAGTGATTCAGATGATGTGTTAAAGGATATTTAAAAATAGGGGGATTTAGTAGTGGAGTATTATGATGGGGATAATCGAATTTATGTAACGAATGATGTAGACATTGAAGTAGGAGAGATTACTTATGTTCCAAGTGGCGAGCATTTGCTGATTATTGAACATACAGGGGTTGATCCAGCTTATCGGGGACAAGGCATTGCACAAGAACTCGTTCGATTGGTTGTAGAAATAGCAATCATGCAAGGCAAAAAAGTGATACCATTATGTCCATTTGCCAATGCGGAATTTAAAAAACATCCAGAGTATCAGAAGATAGAAGCAAAATAAAAAGTAAAGCAGGCAAAAAAGTCTGCTTTGCTTTATTTTATATACAGTGTTCTATCTAGGAAACTAAATTTAGCATTTACTATCAGAAACTCAATTAGACGAGAAAGAAAAAATAGCATATAATAGATGAGAGTAGTGGTATGATAAGAAAGATTATTATGAGTAGCATCATTATTTAATGGTTAAGGTTAAAGGAGAAATAACTTGAATAAATTTTTAGGTCTAAGATTGACCAATATAAGAAAAAGTAAAGGATTAACACAAAAAGAATTGGCACAAGGCATTATTTCCAAATCTTATTTGTCTAATATTGAGAATGGCAATAAGTTTCCAGGAAAAGAGACACTAGTTTTTTTATGTAACCGATTGGAATTGAAAACAGAAGAGATTGTGGTTGAACAACCATCAAGTCATGAATTAATCAGACTTTTGGAAAAAGTCTTTCAAGCCCTTTTATACGATGAACTACAAACCGCTAAAAAGCTGTTACAGCAAGTTGAAAAAGAATATCACTTACATAGAGAAGAAGCAAAATTAGAAATTGCTTATTATTTACTTTTATCATCCTGGTATTATAAATCCTGGCGATATGATGAGGCGAAACAAATTAGTCGCATTTATTTATCTACAGTAAAAAAAGTGATTCCTGTTAAAAGCGATGATCAACACTTGCTGCGTTATTATTACTTCTATCAAGTACAAAAGAACTTTAATACAAACCAATACCAAAAGGCAGTTGATGCAGCTGAGGCATTTGTGGCACTCCCATTTGGGGAACCTATTGAAAAAAACATTATGCAAAGCAATATCCCCATTCTTTATATCAATCTTGTACAGTATGAAAATGCATTGGCTGCGACAACGAAATTCTTTGACAACTTAATGCTTGTGTCTAAGGAACAGCAATCACATGCTGTGAAAGTTGCTTATTTAGAAGGGTTTATTTATTATGAGATTGGTTTTTATGCCCAAGCAGAAAAAGCCTTTGAAAAAGCTTTAGTATTAATAGAAGAATATCCTGCTATGAAAGATCATTTTCATGTCTTGATTTTGTATAAACAAGCCCATACCTTTCAAAAAAATAACAACAAAATGGCAATAGAAGAAGTTTATGACCGCATTTATATCATGTTAAAGAATAAAGATGAAGCAAATTATACCTTAACAAGAAATGAAATTTTACCAATGACAGAACTATTGGTTTATTATGCAGAAAATAAGCAAATTGATCGTGCTGAATATCTACTAGCTTTTTCTAAACGTTTAGATTGCAAATTTGAAGAAACGCTTTACTTTATTCGATATGGAGATGCTCTTTGTGATTTAAATCGAGGAGATGAGAGCAGCTATGAAACTAAAATTGACAATTTGTTAAAAAAAGTTGATGCTTCAAATGATCCAAGTTTTATTGCTAGAGTGAAAGCACAGTCTAGCCAGTATTTTTCTGAAAAAGCCATGTATAAGAAATCTTATTCTATTTTGAAAGAAGAAAAATAAAAAACAGCTAATGAGAGTTTGCCTCTCACACGCTGTTTCTTTTTTTATTTATTTACTTTGGAGGAGTAAAATAAATGAAAAAATATTAGTTGTTGGGTATGAATAAAGTATAGCTTTTAAATGTGAAAAAATTGTGATGAAACTAGTAAGAAATTGATAAAAAACATACTAAGATTAGAGGGTAAAGTCATCGACGGATGACTTTACCCTCTATTTCCCTATTTTTAGGTATATAGTAAGAAGTGAAAGGAAGATCGATCATAACCTGATGGACTTCGAGTCCCTACAAAAAAACGATCTCCTTCACTGTCATTTTAAAATCTGGTTTAAGTATGTTGGGGCTTCGAGCTCGTGTTTAGGAAATTAGGAACGAAATGAAACAGTGAAGAACCTTTCGAAAAAAAAGAAAGAAGATGAAAATATGGCTTATGTACTTGCATTGGATGTTTCTATGGGAAAAAGTTATAAGGTTCTTTATGAAGAGGATTGTTGTCTCTCCGAGGGAGAGA
>NZ_FOHA01000016.1 GCF_900111355.1 Isobaculum melis | reverse complement strand
GCTTCACAACATGATCCTGTCTTGAAAGCTTTTTATGAGAAGAAACGTTCCGAAGGAAAACATCATCTCACAGCACTTGGCGCTGTCTCTAGAAAGCTCTGCTATATTATTTTTGCCATTTTAAAGAAAAATGAAGCCTATGAAATTCGGCAATAGAACAATTTAA
The DNA here is from genome assembly GCF_900111355.1 of Isobaculum melis. Lineage (GTDB taxonomy): Bacteria > Bacillota > Bacilli > Lactobacillales > Carnobacteriaceae > Isobaculum > Isobaculum melis. The sequence continues at coordinate 50,768 of NZ_FOHA01000016.1, read as the reverse complement.
ATTATTGCTTAGCAAGGTCTATTTGTTGTGCACTTATTTCTATTATTCTGCTTACTCATTTTTCAGTATATTGGCTTGACTTTATATAGTTAGTCTTTCTAAAAATGTTTATTCTCAGTATACCTGTTTATCTAAAAAAAACAAAGTAATCAACAAAAGAGAATAGAGTTTGTTTGTAAATTTATAAATAAAAAATCGATAAAAGTATTGCAGTATCAATGTTTTTATGATATGATTAACAAACGTGAGTAATCTAGAAATAGAATGCTCTCCTTGCTCTTTAACGTATAAAGAGCCTAAGTCCATAAGGAGGTGAACAGTCAATGAGTCAAGCAACTAAGTACGAAATTATGTACATTATTCGTCCTAATATCGAAGAAGCTGAAAAAGCTGCTTTAGTAGAGCGTTTCGATAATATTTTAAAAGACAATGGTGCAGAAGTAATTGAATCAAAAGACTGGTCTAAACGCCGTTTAGCTTACGAAATTAAAGATTTCCGAGAAGGAATCTATCATATCGTAAAAGTATCAGCAACTGATGCTGTAGCTATCAACGAGTTTGACCGTCTAGCGAAAATCAATGGCGATATTTTACGTCATATGACAATCAGAGAAGAAGATTAAAATGTTTCACGTGAAACATTCATGAGAGGAGCCTGGAAATATGATTAACCGAGTTGTATTAGTTGGTCGCTTAACCAAAGATGTTGATTTAAGATATACAGGAAGTGGAACAGCTGTTTCGTCTTTTACTGTTGCAGTAAACAGACAGTTTACCAATCAAAATGGTGAAAGAGAAGCTGACTTCATTAACTGTGTTGCATGGAGAAAAACGGCTGAAACGTTAGCTAATTTTACACGCAAAGGTTCGTTAGTTGGTTTGGAAGGACGTATTCAAACACGTTCATATGATAACCAACAAGGACAACGTGTTTATGTTACAGAAGTAGTAGTTGATACGTTCTCAATGTTAGAATCAAAATCTGTAAGCGAACAAAGACAAGGTAGTGGCGGCGGAAATCAAAGCCAAGCGCCAAGTAATAACTACGGTGGTGGTAATGCTGCTCCAAGCATGCAACAACCATCTGCTCCGCAAGGACAACAATATAACCAAGCAGCTCCTCAAACAACGAATCAAAGTTTTGAAAGAAATGCGGATCCATTTGCAAATAATGGACAACCAATTGATATTTCAGACGATGATTTACCATTCTAGGATCCATTAAATAAATGGATAATATAAAGAGGAGGGATTATGATGGCACAACAACGCAGAGGCGGGAAAAAACGCCGTAAAGTGTGTTTCTTTACAGCTAATCATATCGAACGTATCGATTATAAAGATGTTGAGTTATTAAAACGTTTCATTTCAGAACGTGGTAAAGTTTTACCTCGTCGTGTAACTGGAACTTCAGCTAAATGGCAACGTAAATTAACAGTTGCAATCAAACGCGCTCGTATTATGGGCTTACTACCATTCGTAGTATCTGAATAATATTAGTTATAAAGGAATCAATTCTTGTTTGTTCAAGAATTGATTCCTTTTTTTAATGTTTCACGTGAAACATTTTAAAGACTTGATAGCTATTTAAACTATATATTTAGTATGAAATATGGTAAAATAAAGAAGTGAAGCGTGTTAGAAAGGGGGCAGTTATGGGGAAAGATGAAAAAAAGGTACAGAATGCAAAGATTCCTCTATTTCTAAAGGAACCTAAAATATTATATACTGTATTGATAACTGGGTTTAGTCTATTTGTACTCATTATCGCAACCTGTTTTATCAATTTACTATTTGGTTTAATTCTTTTATTCTTATATGTTGTGCTCATTGGAACAATCTATTTATCTGTTCAAAAGATAGAAGAGGGAACCACTGCTTATATCTCAGATTTATCATATCGGATAAAAAGAGGAGAACAAGATGCACTTATTGAAATGCCGATTGGTATTATGCTCTATAATGAACAGTTTGAGTTGCAGTGGAATAACCCATATATGCAAAAATATCTAGGTAACCAGCTTGTACTAGGTAAAAAAATATCAGATATTGACCCAGAATTAGGGGAAGTCATTAAGAATAACTCAAAAGAATCTTCAGAAATAAAAACAGTTTCTTGGAATGGAAAGAAATTTCAAATTATTGTGCAAGAAGAAATTCGTGTTGTTTATCTAATGGATATCACTTATTATGCAAACATTGCAGAGGTTTATCAGGAACAGCAAATTGTAATTGGTAATATCTTTATTGATAACTATGATGAGATTACTCAAAGTATGAATGATCGAAAAACATCTAATTTAAATAGTTATGTTACAACACAATTAACTAGTTGGGCAAAAGAATATCAAGTTTATCTAAAACGTGTCGCTGAAGATCGCTTTATTTGTTTGATGTATGCTAAATCACTAGAAAAAATAGAAAACAGTAAATTTAGTATTGTTGATAAAATAAGAGAAAGAACTTCTAAGCAAAATTTCCCATTAACATTAAGTATTGGGATTGCTTATGGAGATCCGGATTTATCTCAATTAGCAAATGTTGCACAGAGTAATTTAGATCTTGCTCTTGGACGAGGTGGAGACCAAGTTGTAGTGAAATCAGTTGATGGTGAAGCACGCTTTTATGGTGGGAAAACAAATCCTATGGAAAAGAGAACGCGCGTTCGTTCTCGGATGATTAGTCAAGCGCTACAAGAATTAATTAAGCAATCTGACGAAATTTTTGTAATGGGACATCGTTATCCAGATATGGATGCAATTGGTTCTTGTTTAGGAATTCGTAGAATTGCAGAAATGAATGGAAAGAAAGCTTCAATTATTTTGAAAGAAGATCAACTTAAAAATGATGTTTCACGTATGATGGTAGAAATAGAAAAAGATCATGGCATTCATGATGCAATCATTACACCAGAACAGGCATCAACCATGATTACAGCAGATAGTTTACTAATAATGGTTGATTTTCATAAGCCATCTATTGCTGTAGCGCCAGAGATTGTTGAACAAACCAAAAAAATTGTGATTATTGATCATCATCGTAGAGGGGAAGAATTTCCTAAGAATCCTGTATTGGTTTATATTGAACCATATGCTTCATCAGCAGCCGAATTAATTACAGAATTATTTGAATACCAGCCTAGTGATGGTGCACCTATTAATAAAATAGAGGCAACTGCTATGTTAGCTGGAATGACTGTTGATACAAATAGCTTCTCCTTAAGGACAGGTTCAAGAACCTTTGATGCAGCAAGTTATTTAAGATCAGTAGGAGCAGATTCAGTTTTAATCCAACGTTTGCTTAAAGAAAATGTTGATACCTATCTTTTAAGAAGTCATTTAATTGAAACACTCACTCTTTATTCTGATCATATGGCTATTGCTTGTGGTGAAGAAGAGAAAATTTATGATTCAGTGGTAGCAGCACAAACAGCAGATACTATGTTGTCTATGGCAGCTGTAGAGGCATCATTTGTGATAACCTGTAGAAGTGATGGCAAAATAGGCATTAGTGCAAGAAGCTTAGGTGAAATTAATGTCCAAGTGATTATGGAAAAACTTGGTGGAGGCGGTCATTTATCTAATGCCGCAACACAGTTAGAAAATGTTACAATAGAAGAAGCAAAAAAACAATTAGAAAAAGCAATTGATGAATATGTAGAAGGGAAGTCATAATATGCAAGTAATTTTTTTGAAAGATGTAAAAGGTAAAGGAAAAAAAGGTGAAACTAAAAATGTAGCAGATGGATATGCGCAAAACTTCTTAATCAAAAATGGTTTAGCACAAGAAGCAAATGCTGCAGCTATGAGTGAGTTAGCAGGTAAAAAACGTGCGCAAGAGCGTGAAGAAGCGGAAGTCTTAGCTGAATCTCAAAAGTTAGCAGACCTATTCGGAAAAGAAGAATCGATTGTGACCATTCAAGCTAAAGCAGGGGAAGATAGTCGTTTATTTGGTTCAATTACTTCTAAACAAATTGCTGAAGAAGTTAAAAAGCAATTTGATATTAAATTAGATAAACGTAAGCTTGAATTAAAAGAACCAATTCGCACATTAGGTGTGACAAAGGTTCCTGCAAAATTGCATCCTAAAGTTACTGCAACAATTAAAGTCCAAGTCGTGGCACAATAGAATAGAAAGAACCTGTCTTTTGGTTACCTTTTATGGAGGCAATATGTGGTTTTTTAGAAGCAATAAGGAGACGAGATAAGACTTTTGAGTTTTATCTCGTCTCCTTAATTGCTGTATTGTTTGGTTTATTGATAGGGAATAGAATTGCTGGGAGTTAGAGTAGAGAATAAAGGATAAAAAATGAAGATTATTTGATTTGGATGCTGTGATTAAGGAATACTGGTGCTAGGTTTAGGGTAGGGATAAGGTTCAGAGTCGAACAAGTTCGATCTGTATCATGTCTCTAAGATAGACAAAGGTTCAGAGTCAAACGTTGTTCGATTTGTATCATGTCTCTAAGATAGACAAAGGTTCAGAGTCAAACGGTGTTTGATCTGTATCATGTCTCTAAGGATTAAAAATCCTAAGAGGCATGACAAATCCTAAGAGGCATGACAAGAGACATGACAACGTTGTACTCTTGATTTATTTGATGTAAAATAGGTGGGATAGGATAAAAGTACATGTTTTTAATATTGTAGATAAGAGGAGGACGTTGTGTGTGATGAATGAATCATTTCAGGATCGTGTGCCACCACAAAGTATTGAAGCAGAGCAGGCGGTCTTAGGGGCTATTTTCTTGCAACCAGATTCAGTTGTCTCAGCTTTAGAATTTTTAGAACCACAGGATTTCTATAGGCGCGCCCATCAATTCATTTTTCAAGTAATGATTGAGTTAAATGATCGCAATGAAGCAATTGATGTGATTACGATTACAGATGCTTTAGAAGCGAAAAATCAGTTAGAAGATGTTGGCGGGATGAATTATTTAGCAGAGCTTGCAGTCATTGTTCCTACAGCTGCTAATATGGAATATTATGCGAAAATCATTGAGCAAAAGTCGCTTTTAAGAAAACTGATTTATACAGCAACTGATATTGTTTCACAAGGCTATGAGCAAGAGTATGATGTGGGAAGTATTTTAGATCAAGCTGAAAAAAGTATTTTAGAGGTTTCTGAAAAAAGAAACACAAGTGGCTTTAAAGCTATTTCAGATGTTTTAAATGAATCGATTGCACAAATCGATCAATTATACCAAAATGATGAAGAGATAACAGGCTTACCAACTGGCTATGCTGCACTAGATAAGATGACAGCTGGTTTACAGCGTGAAGAATTGATTATTCTAGCTGCGCGTCCTGCGGTTGGGAAAACAGCCTTTGCCTTAAATATTGCACAAAATATTGGAACGAAAACAGATGAAAATGTTGCCATCTTTAGTTTGGAAATGGGGGCAGGATCACTTGTTAACCGGATGTTATGTGCTGAAGGCAGTATTGATGCTGGCCATTTAAGAACAGGTAGCTTATCAGAAGAAGAATGGCAAAGCTTGATTGTCGCAATGGGCAGCTTGTCTAAAGCAAATATTTATATTGATGATACACCTGGTATTAAAATTACAGAGATTCGTGCTAAATGTCGTCGTTTAAAACAGGAAAAAGGCAGCATTGGCTTAATCTTGATTGATTACCTACAATTAATTGAGGGAACTGGGAGAGAAAGTAGGCAACAAGAAGTCTCTGAAATTTCTCGTCAATTGAAGAAGCTAGCCAAAGAGTTAAAAGTACCAGTTATCGCCTTGTCTCAGCTATCACGTGGTGTGGAACAAAGACAAGATAAACGGCCTGTATTAAGTGATATTCGTGAATCAGGCTCTATTGAACAAGATGCGGATATTGTTGCTTTCTTATACCGTGATGATTATTATGATCGAGAAGGCGGAGAAGATGATGACAATAATGATTACGATAGTGCGAGTCAAGATAATATTATTGAAGTCATTATTGAGAAAAATAGAAGTGGTGCCCGTGGAACAGTTAAATTATTATTTGTAAAAGAATACAATAAGTTTTCTTCATTGGCTTATATGCCAGATGATATTCCACATGGCTAAAAGTTAAGGAAAGTGCTAATGAAAATTGGCACTTTTTTTGCACATTTTCGTCAAAAATAGCTAATCACGAACAATCAGATGCATCTAAAAGAAATTTATTCCTTTTTATCCAGAAAAAATTAAAAAAAGCAGGGGATTCTATTGCTTGAAATGGTAAAAACTGATAAGATAGATAGGTGTTTGAGTTTAACAAATAAAAACAATGAACGAGGTGTTCGTATGTCTTCTGTAGTAGTAGTAGGTACGCAATGGGGAGATGAAGGAAAAGGAAAGATCACAGATTTTCTAAGTGAAAATGCTGAAGTAATTGCACGATATCAAGGTGGAGATAATGCGGGTCATACGATTCAATTTGATGGTGTAACCTATAAATTGCATTTAATTCCTTCAGGTATTTTTTACAAAGATAAAATCAGTGTGATTGGTAATGGCGTTGTTGTAAACCCTAAATCTTTAATTAAAGAATTAGCTTATTTAGCTGAAAGAGGCGTGACAGCTGACAATTTACGTATTTCTGATCGTGCCCATGTGATTTTACCTTACCACATTCAATTAGATCAACTGCAAGAAGATGCGAAAGGTGAGAATAAAATTGGGACAACCATTAAAGGAATTGGCCCTGCCTACATGGATAAAGCTGCACGTGTAGGAATTCGAATCGCAGACTTATTAGATAAAGAAATTTTTGAAGAACGTTTACGTATTAATTTAGAAGAAAAAAATCGTCAATTTACCAAAATGTTTGATTCATCAGCGCTTGCTTTTGAAGACATTTTTGAAGAGTACTATGAGTATGGTCAACAAATTAAAAAATATGTTTGTGATACATCTGTGATCTTAAATGATGCATTAGATGAAGGTAAACGTGTTTTATTTGAAGGTGCTCAGGGTGTCATGCTTGATATTGATCAAGGAACCTATCCATTTGTTACTTCTTCAAATCCAGTTGCTGGTGGTGTAACCATTGGTAGTGGTGTGGGTCCTTCTAAAATCAATAAAGTAGTAGGTGTTTGTAAAGCTTATACTTCTCGTGTTGGTGATGGTCCATTCCCAACAGAATTATTTGATGATGTTGGTCAGCAAATTAGAGAAGTTGGTCGTGAATATGGTACAACAACAGGCCGTCCTCGTCGTGTAGGTTGGTTTGACTCAGTTGTGATGCGTCATGCCAAACGTGTCTCAGGGCTTACAAATTTAAGCTTAAACTCTATTGATGTATTAAGTGGCTTAGAAACAGTGAAAATCTGTACAGCTTATGAACGTAATGGTGAAAAAATCATGCATTATCCAGCAAGTTTGAAAGAATTAGCTGAATGCACACCAATTTATGAAGAATTACCAGGCTGGAGTGAAGATATTACTGGTTGCCGTACGTTAGATGAATTACCAGAAAATGCTAAGAAATATGTACAACGTGTTTCTGAATTAGTTGGCGTTCGTATTTCAACCTTCTCAGTCGGTCCAGATAGAGATCAAACAAATGTGCTAGAAAGTGTTTGGGCACAAGCTTAATAAATAGAGTAAAAGCTAAGTATCAATTCATACTTAGCTTTTACTTTTTTTTACATATAGACAAGATGAAGTGGAGGTGTTGAGGATGAACAAAGAAGAAGCCTATCAATTAAGTGTCTTAATAGAGACTGGTTTCATTGACTATCAAAGTTATTACAAGTGGTGTGATCAAATGATTGAAGCGCTAGAAGAGCCACCTTATTGGGTGATTGAGCTTTCAGTTGAAAAAAATCAAGACAAAGCAGTGAGAATTATCCGAAAATACGTTTTTCAGAACCTTTTCAAAATTTTGAAGCGTTAAGTATAGATGATTTTTATATTGTTTGTTTGTTTTTGAAATATGAGCAAAACAGCTATCATGGACGCAGTTTTTATTACAATCAGGAATGTATGTGGATGGTTGTTTCTATACAAAATTTGAGTGTGAGGAATTCTATGATTATTTAAATCAATATGAAAAGAGCCAAAATCATCAGAAAATCGAGCAGTTTCAACAATTTGAAATAAAGGAAGCTTACGCCGGTGAAATACTAGAGGTGCAATCATTCTATGAAAAATTTGCGCTCGATGACAAAATTAACTAAAAGATTAAATGAATGGTAGCATAAAAAAAACAGATTTTATGTGCAAATTTTGAGGTTTGTGCTATAATAAATGTATTAAAATTTATTGGGTTGTTAGCTCAGTTGGTAGAGCAGCAGACTCTTAATCTGCGGGTCGCGGGTTCGATCCCCTCACAACCCATCATAAGAAAAACGTAGTTCTATCCAGTGATAAGTCACTTAAATAGCGCTACGTTTTTTTATTTCGCTATCTGATATTACTAAAATGTTTAAAAGGATGATACTGTGACGACCACTATCAAATTTATCTCATTCCTTTTTTTCTCCAAAAAGCATCCATTCTTTGTTTTGATTCTTTTGGGCTCCGTAGTAAAACCTGTGTCCCATTCTCATCAAATGTATAAATTCCTTTAAATGCGTCAGGCAGATGCTGATACTGCTGCTCTAGTTGATTGAACAAATCAATTAAACAGTTATACTGATAGGTTTTAATGAGATAAGGAAACCCAAAAATAGAACGAAGAGGCTCATATTCTTGATAATGATAAGGCGTACTTTGCTCCCTTTTTAGGAGAATCTCTTGGAATTTGATGACAAAAGGCTCTACTTCTTCTTCACTTGCATAACGACAATAACCGCGGAGTGCAAGAAAGCGCATATCTAAATAACGCTCTTTTTTAAAGGACATTTCAAAAAAATCTTTTAAAGGATAAGCTTCTTCTTGGAGTACAAAAGCTTTCAGAATTTGATTTCTAATGTATAGACCATCTGTACTTTTATAGAGTTCTTTTAAAAAATCATAATCTTCTGGTTTTAGGGTTTCAAATTTCAAATTTTGAAGCGCTTGATGGCTATCTTCACTCATAAAATAATCGTTTTGCTCCATTTCATTTCTGAATTTTTCCAGATTCATATGAGTTCTCCTTTATCTAGTTGCTTTTCCCTTAAATAAATCCAATTTTTTCCATAAAGGCATAAAGTCTATCGAAGTATTTTTCAACTGCTCGATCAACAATTTTTTGAGCACGTGGGTCTTGATCAGGAAATTCTTCTTCCACAACAATTCCTTCAATGCCATGTTCACTTAACCAAGCTACATAATCTGGTAAATAGGTTGTTTCCTGCTCATCCATATCTTTATAGAATGAGAGTGTTTGTTCTTTTTCCATTTCAAATTCGCCCATTGGTTCAGTATCAGTCGCTAATAATTGAAGGAGTTCTTTCAAGTTACTAGCAACAAGATTGCATTCCCCTTCTGAACCAATAAATACAATTGGATTTTCTTCAATTGGTTGATCTGGGTGACACATAAAGTAATAATAAGCAGCCCCTGTGCCATCAGCCTGTGCAATATAATAAAACGTATTTAACATTTCTGTTAGATATTTTTCAGGATCTTCACACATTGGTTCTAAACACATCTGAACATCCTCTAATGTTGAATGCGTGAGTGCAATTCCTCGGCTAAAGCTACAATCAGCATGTCCTTCTCTTGGTGTTTCCCAAGCCCAACCCTGTCTTATTAAGTCTTGCCATAATGCAGGTACTTCCTTATTTTGATAAATGATTTTTAGGTCTGTTAACAAATCTGTATTATCAACATCAGGGAATTTTTCTTTCAAATCTGCTAGAACGACTTTATTTCCATCTGTATCTACACCGTATTTATTTCCCGTTTTAAAATAATAGGTATCGCTAGGCTCATGGTGTTCAATGACATCAAAATTGTAGCTCCAATCTGCTGGGAATTGTGTATTCATGCCAGGTTCATTGCCACGGATTTCCTTATCAAATTCATCAATTCCAATCCAATAATTTTTATCAAATTTATCATTTTTATTAAAATGATATTGCAAGTAAAAGCCACATGAATTGCGTGTTTCTCCAGTCTGGAAATGAGTTAATTTTTTGCGGTAACCAAAATAACCATTTTTTTTCTTTGCAATTTCTCCATTGCTACCAATTAAATACATTGTCTCTCCAATCAGTGCTTGGGCGTAGCCTGGAGAAATAAAGCCGACATGGTCATAGAGAAAATCAGTGATTTCAGTACCGGTTTTATTGATAAAAGCCCATTTCTCTCCTTTTTTGACATAGCCAATATCGCCCCAAATAATGGTTGAGGCATCATCATACAAACCTTCAACAAAAACATGTCCCTTTTTATCATAGAAACCATATTTGCCATTTTCAAATAAATAACGAAATGAGTCGCCGATATCATAAAAATCTTCAATGGATTTTAGTGGACCGACTTCCCCATGCTGGTTTCTTAAGAGGATCGTTTGATCTTTTAGTGTAGGTAAGTATTCATTCCCAGCCAGATCAACATAGCCCCAAAGATAGTCATAGGGATTTCCTTCAACATGTTGATAAAATTTAGCAAGCCCATTTTTAAATTCAGTAAGATGATGATATTTAGGTTCAACTACCCATTCATACTTTTCATTGAGATAACCATTTCTTGTGATATAGCTACCAAATTTTTCTTTATCTGCTTCAAAATAGTATCGTGCTTTCGTTAAGCCATTTACAAACTGCACTCTTTTGTCATCTTCTGTAAAAGTACCAAAAATAAAATCAAATGCTGGGATATTAAATTCGCCATCTTTAAAGAAGCCTCGTTTTCGTACGCCATCTGTAATGATGCGATACCCATCTTCACTACATGGGTCAATATCAGAAAAATAACATTGATGTAAAACATTTAAATCTTTATCCAAGAGGCAATCATATTTCTTTGAATAAGAATCTTCATCTCCATAAATCACAACATTGTCACTCTTATCTATTTCGGTGCATTTGGGTACAAAACGATGTTCACCAATCACTTCTAATGGAACACGGGCAGATGCATAGCCAAATTTAAATTCGGTTAGCCGATCATATTGAAAAGGTGTTTGCTGTGTACCATCCTCTTTAAAAATCGCCCATAAGGCATCTCTTGTATCTTGTTCTTTAACAAATATGTATCCTTCATTGCCTTCTTTTTGAATCTCATATGGTATATTCTTGTTCATGTGATATCCTCCTAATTTTTAGATAGACTACATAGCGTCTACCTTAATTGTAATGGATAGTTTAAAAATTATCAATCAGTAAATAAAAATGATTGAACATCAGTAAGAAGTTAAAAAGTCCTTTTGTTATCTAGTTATGATTTGATATACTTACACTAAACTTGTTTTTAGAAGGAATATTTATGTATAAATATCATGAGATGAACGATAAATGATTATGGTTAAAAAAATAAAGGAGTGAAGCAAATGACCCAGATTCTGATTGTAGAAGATGACCCTTATATTAATCATCTCCTCTATGAAACATTAGTATCAGAGGCTTATACATGTACTCAAGCCTTTTCAGGAACAGAGGCATTACTTTGTTTAGAAAAGGAAAACTATGAACTCATTCTATTGGATTTGATGTTACCAGGTATTTCTGGTGAGCAATTAGTCCCGATGATTAAAGACAGAAGTCATGCGGCTATTATCGTGGTGTCTTCAAAGGATGCACTAGATAGCAAAGTTGATTTATTAACAGTTGGGGCAGATGACTATATGACGAAACCTTTTGAAATCCAAGAATTATTGGCACGGATTCAAGTACAATTACGAAAGAAAAATTCCCATCAAGGGCAGCTTATCACTTTTCAAACACTTACTTTGAACCAAGATAGAAATGCACTGCTTGTATCAGGTAAAGAGATTCCACTGACACATCGAGAATTTAAAATTATGGCATTACTCTTATCCTATCCCAAAAAAATCTTTAACAAACAAGAGATTTACGAGTATGCCTGGGATGAGTTCTATATTGGTGAAGATAAAACGGTGAATGTGCATATTTCAAATATTCGTCAGAAAATTAAAAAGGAAACAGCAGAAGAATGGATTAAAACAGTCTGGGGAGTAGGTTTTACTTTGCAAAGTTAGGACTTTAACTTTTCTTTAACTTTTTTTTGCGATGGATTTGTACTTATCAAATAGAATGAATGTAGCAAGAAAAAGAAGGAGGAAAAATGGATGAGTCAATATTTATTAGAGACAAATGCATTAAGTAAAAAATATAAAGATTATTTTGCTGTTCAGAATGTTAATTTACACATTAAGCGTGGAGAAATTTATGGCTTAGTAGGGAAAAATGGTGCTGGTAAAACAACCATTATGCGAATGATTAGTGGGCTTGCAACGCCTACCAGTCGAGAAATTTCTTTATTTGGGGAAATGGGCTCAAAAGTAAAAACTTATTTCTCACGAATTGGTGTCCTAATCGAAGCACCCGGTTTATATGGAGATATGAGTGCAGCGGATAATTTAACATTAAAGAAAATTGGCATTGGTTTACAGGAAAAGGATTATATTCCTTCTTTATTAAGATTGGTAGGACTTGCTGATGTGGGCAATAAAAAAGTCAAAAATTTCTCATTAGGTATGAGACAAAGACTAGGAATTGCGATGGCTTTAATTGGCGAACCTGACTTATTAATCTTAGATGAGCCGATCAATGGCTTGGATCCAGAAGGTATTGTAGAAGTACGAGAGATTTTAATGCGATTAGCAGCAGAAAGAAATATCACGATTATGATTTCAAGTCATCTTTTAGAAGAATTATCTAAAATGGCAACGGCTTATGGTTTTATTCATAAAGGTGAGCTGATTAAAGAAATTTCTCATGACCAATTGATGAAAGAGTGTAAAGAGTATATTGAAATTCAATTTGATGCGCCACGTCTTGCCACTCCTGTGCTTGATCAAATGGGGATTACAGATTACAAAGTAGTGAATCAGCAGACTATTCAAGTTTATGAACAACTAGCTAGAAATAGTGAAATAAATTTAGCACTTGCAAAAGCCAATATTGGGATTCGTTCAATGACGATTTCACGAGTTTCGTTAGAGGATTATTTCTTGAACTTAACAGGAGGTGAAACGCATGCTTAATGTGATTAAAATGGATTTATATCGTATGTTTCGCTCAAGAAGTACGTATTTGGTGTTGCTAGGGATTCTGGCTTTTATGTCCTTTATGATCCAGAATATGCATGGTTCAATTGGCAAGGAAGTTGATCCAGTTATTATTGGGATTGGCAATAATCCTGCATTATTGAGTGAGACGATGAGCTTACAAACCATTTTCCAAGCGATGGCAGGTAGCCGTGTTTTTATGCTTGGCATTGCAATATTTAGTGTTTTGTTTATTCAGCGTGAAGAAGCGTCAGGGTTTACTAAAAATATTGCAGGACAAGTTCAAAATAGAGGCATGCTAGCTCTCTCTAAATTTGTTAGTTTAAGTGTCTATGTCGTACTCAATTTTGTGGTAGGATTAGCGGTTTTATTTTTTGTGGGAAATTTATTTTTTGATGCGATTACATTAGGGAATATTTTTGATTTACTAAAAGAAGTGGGCTTACAATTTGTTTTCCATATTGCTTTTTTAGCGCTGATGTTAGGGATTATTACTTTAATCAAACAAGCGGTTGTGAGTACGTTAATAGGAATGCTACTACCAATGGGTGGCTTTGCTTTTTTTTATCAAGCAATAAATGATGGCATTCATCAATTAGTTGGATCAGATGCATTTAATATCATGGATTATACGGTAACAGGCATTGTTGCAACGGTTTCAACACATACTGCTACTGGAATAATGATTCGAAGCCTGGTGGTATCATTAACGTTTATTATTGTGATGTTAACCTATAGTGTGACAATGAAACAAAAGAGAGATGTACAATAAAAAAGGCAGAAATAAGGGGGTTTTTAAATGCAATTTGCTATCATTATGTTTGGTTTGATTTGTCTATTTTTACTGTTTCGCTTATTTCAATATCGCCAACAGTTGAAATTAATTAATCAACAATTACAATTTATTCAGCAGCATGATAGCAACCTCTTATTAACCAAGCAGCTAAATAGTAAGCAATTAAATAAACTACTGTCGTTGCTCAATCAAATGCTCATTTTGCAACGACAGCAAAAAATTGCATTTAAGCAGCAGGATCAGCAGTTAAAAGATTCCATTACGAATTTAGCTCATGATATTCGTACACCTTTAACCTCGCTTGATGGGTATTTTCAATTATTGATTAAAAATCAAGAGCCAGCGAAACAGGAACAGTATATTGCGATTATTGAAAACCGTATTCAAGCACTCAATGAATTACTAGAAACCATTTTTACTTATACAAAACTTCAAAATAATGCTTATGAAATTCAGTTAGCAAAAACGCAGCTGAATCAAACGCTGTATGATGCTCTTTTTAATTTTTATCAAGCGACTTCAAATGAAAAACTAGAGCCAGAAGTATTCATTACTGAAGAGCCAATTTTTGTCTTAGCAAATACAGCTGCCCTGAATCGTGTCTTTTTTAATTTATTAAAAAATAGTCTGGATCATGGTAAAGGAGACCTTAAAATTAGTTTAATAAAGCAGCAAAACCATGCAGTTATCAAGATTCAAAATAAGATTGATGCTGAGGATGAAATAGATCAGACACAAATTTTTAATCAATTCTATATGTCAGATCAGTCAAGAACAGGAAATTCGACGGGCTTGGGACTATATATTGTGAAAGAATTTTTGGAAAGAATGAATAGTCAGATTGAGGCAGAAGTCAGCAATCAATTATTTATTGTTTCTTTGGTTTTTCCAATTATTCATTAAAGTTTCTTTTTGGTTGACCTGTAATGTATTTCAACTGGTATAATGAAATGTATCAAGATAAAGGAGCTAAAAATATGGCGATAAAATTAATTGCAGTAGATATGGATGGAACCTTTTTAAATGATCAAAAAACTTATAATCGGTCACGTTTTATGGAACAATATCAAGAAATGAAAAGACAAGGCATTCATTTTGTAGTGGCTAGTGGCAATCAGTATGCACAATTAGCCTCCTTTTTCCCAGAAATCGCAGCAGAAATCGCTTTTGTAGCGGAAAATGGTGCTTATGTTGTCAATCAACAGCAGGATATTTTTGTTGGAGAAATGGAACGCGCACATATTCAGCATACTTTAAAGGTTTTAGAACAGCATGCATCTATAAAAGTGGTATTGTGTGGTAGAAATAGTGCCTATATTCAAGCAGGTGAATCTGAAGCATTCTTTCAATATGCACAGCGGTATTATCATCAATTAAAACGTGTAGAAGACCTTTATCAAGTGGAAGATACCCTGTTCAAATTTGGGTTAAGTGTACCAGAAAATGAAAGTTCATCAATCTTGGCGCAACTCCAATTGAGTATTGGTCAGATGCTAACCCCTGTTTCAAGTGGTCATGGAGATATGGATCTGATTATTCCAGGTTTACATAAGGCTACAGGTATTCAGCGATTACAAAAATTGTGGCAAGTGAAGGATGAAGAAACGGCTGCGTTTGGTGATAATGGCAATGATCTTGAAATGCTTGCCCATGTTCATGCCAGCTTTGCGATGGCTAATGGTAGTGAAGCTGTTAAAAAAACAGCAAAGTATCAAATCGCATCTAATAATCATGATGGGGTACTAGCAACTATTGATCAGATTTTAGTAGGAAAATATGTATAAAATAAAAAAGAAAAAACGGAAAAAATCCGTTTTTTCTTTTTATTTGTCATCATCATCTAAATCAAGCTCATCAATTTCTGAGAAAAAGAAAGAGGCTAACATATCGCTAAATGCATCATCATCACCATCAAAAGTCCATACTTTTTTATTTAATGGATCAGGTGAAAGTTTGAGTTCAAAACTTTTAGCGGTATCAGTTGCTTTCACATTCTCTAATTCTTGACGATAAATATCGAAAACGAAAGCAGTTAGAGCTGCATCATCATCAGCAAGTGAAGGATTTGCCAAGACTTCTTTTACGACTCTATCTTGAAGTGCTTTTTCAATAGAGTTCATATTAATTCCTTTAACCGTTACTTTTACGACTGGTTTTTTCACATCATCTTTTATAACAGTTACTTCATAGGTTGCTTTTGCTTTTACTTGTGCTACTAAAGTCGCCCATAAATCATGAGCTTGCTTTGTAGTAGCTTCAGAGTTATCTGTACTTTCCATAAAACCAGAAACGAATGATGATTCAATTAAACCTTCTAACTCAGAGGGATCAACATCAAAAGCTGCTTCTAATTGATCTAAATTCTTTTCATAGACAACGCCATCTATTAAAGCTTCTACAGCTTTTTTAGGATCTATACGAGACGATTTTTCCTCTTTTTTATCTGATTGAGCTGTTTTATCATTTTGTTTTGCATCCTCTTTGTTGTTTTTCGAAGGGCCTAAGCTACAGCCTGCTAATAGAAATACACAAGCGAAAGCAATTAATCCTTTTTTCATTTTACATCCTCCTAAATTATGTAGCATTATACACTAAATAGCTTAACATATTTTTTATAAAATACAAATAGAAGAGGGGTGGTTCAATGCGCAGAATTGTTTCTTATTTGGTACTAAAAAGAAGCTTAAATTGATGAAATCACATCCTTTTTTATTTTTCTTCTGGGTTACTTTGCTTTGAATGGGTTCCTTAGGGTATAATAGAAGTATATTGCATTGAAACTAAAGACAAAACTATGAATATAAACAGACTCTTTTTAGGGGGAACGCAAATGAAGAAAATACTAGTCGTAGATGACGAAAAGCCGATTTCAGATATTGTGAAATTTAATTTAACCAAAGAGGGTTATGAAGTCTATACCGCTTATGATGGTGAACAAGCAATTGAAATGGTACCAGAAGTAGAACCAGATTTAATTTTATTAGATTTAATGTTACCTAAAGTAGATGGGCTTGAGGTCTGTCGTGAGGTCAGAAAAAATTATGATATGCCAATTATTATGGTAACCGCAAAAGATTCTGAAATTGATAAAGTATTAGGATTAGAGTTAGGCGCAGATGACTATGTAACGAAACCTTTTTCAAACCGAGAATTGATTGCACGTGTGAAGGCGAATCTACGTCGTCAAGGGAATCTTTCAACAGTTGTTCAAGAAGAAGGAACCAATGAAATTGAAGTAGGCGCTTTAACGATTCAACCAAGTGCTTATACTGTTTCTAAAAGAGGTAAAAATATTGAGCTAACCCACCGAGAATTTGAATTATTGCATTATCTTGCTAAGCATTTAGGGCAAGTAATGACACGTGAACACTTACTTCAAACCGTGTGGGGTTATGATTATTTTGGTGATGTTCGAACAGTAGATGTGACCGTTCGTCGTTTACGTGAAAAAATCGAAGATAATCCAAGTCATCCAAGCTGGTTAATTAC
The DNA here is from genome assembly GCF_900111355.1 of Isobaculum melis. Lineage (GTDB taxonomy): Bacteria > Bacillota > Bacilli > Lactobacillales > Carnobacteriaceae > Isobaculum > Isobaculum melis. The sequence goes on along the minus strand of NZ_FOHA01000016.1, from coordinate 33,380 downwards.
TAGACGTGGTGTCGGTTATTATTTGAAAAATCCTGAACAGGAGTAAGTTAAAATGAACAAAAAAATCCGCTTTTTTCAATCCATTCACTTTAAAATTGCCGTGATTTTTGTGTTGCTTCTTTTGGTGGCCCTGGAAATTATCGGGGCCTATTTTATTCGCCAATTAGAGGAACAAATGGTGAGTAATTTTAAAGATGAGGTTCATGACCGTGTTGTTTTATTAGAATATAATTTGAAAACCTCTTTAACAAATACAGATGAAAAAGAAAAGAAAAAAGAGGTACAAGGCCTATTAACTGACTTTTCAGGAAGTAATATTATTGAAGCACAAGCTGTTGATAGTAACGGGAAAGTTGTGGGGACAAGTGACATTTCAAATCAAAACTCAGTAGGTCAAAAAACACCCAATACAGAAATTAAGCAGGCCTTGTTGGGAAATCAACGAGAGCAAACTTATACAGATAAAACTACCAACAAAAGAGTTTGGCGTCTAGTGAGCCCTATTTTTTCAGATGATGGCAATACAATTGGTGTGATTTATCTGAAAACTAATATAGAAAGTGTTTATACACAAATTAATAATATTACATTAATTTTCTTCACAGGCTCTGCGATTGCAGCTCTGTTAACCATTCTGTTAGCTCTACTTGTTTCAAGAACGATTACGAAGCCAATTTCGGAAATGAAAAAACAAGCCATTCGGATTGCTGAGGGTGATTTTTCAGGAGAAGTTAAAATCTATGGACAAGATGAATTGGGTCAATTAGCAGTGGCTATTAATGATTTATCGACAAAAGTAGAAGAAGGACAAGATTCAACAGAAGCTGAACGTCGTCGCTTAGACTCTGTTTTAGCACATATGACAGATGGTGTTCTTGCAACAGATCGTCGTGGTAGTGTCATTATTATTAATGAAACAGGTTGTGAATTACTTTCAATAACAATGGAGGAAGCTCTTGGTAAATCCATTTTAGAAATATTAGATATTGAAGCAGAATATACATTTAGACAATTGCTTGAAACTGAAAATGAATTAACTTTAGACTTTTCAACACCAATGGAAGAGCTCATTTTACGTGCTGATTTCTCTCTTATTCAACGTGAAACGGGTTTTATTAGTGGAACGGTTTGTGTTTTACATGATATTACAGAGCAAGAAAAGACAGAACGTGAACAAAGAGAGTTCGTTTCGAATGTTTCTCATGAGCTGCGTACACCACTGACAAGTATGCGTAGTTATTTAGAAGCGCTAAGCGATGGTGCTTGGAAAGACCCAGATATTGCACCACAATTTTTAGAAGTAACACAGGATGAAACAGAGCGTATGATTCGTTTAATTAATGATTTGCTGAACTTATCTCGGATGGATGCTGGAAAAGGCAAAATGGAGCTAGAATTTGTGAATTTAAATGAATTAGTGGGTCATGTTTTAAATCGTTTTGATATGATGCTGCAAAATAATGAAGAAACAGAGAAACGTTACCGAATTGAACGGGAATTTACAAAACGAGATATTTGGGTAGAGATTGATGCAGATAAAGTCATTCAAGTATTAGATAATATTATGAACAATGCTGTGAAGTATTCTCCAGATGGTGGGATCATTTCATGCCATTTAGAAGAACAGCAGCACTCCGTTGTGATTAGTATTTCTGATCAAGGCTTAGGTGTTCCAAAGAAAGATGTTCCGCATATTTTTGACCGCTTCTTTAGAGTAGATAAAGCAAGAGCTAGGTCAATGGGTGGAACAGGTTTGGGTTTAGCAATTTCTAAAGAAGTGATTCTTGCCCATAAAGGGAAAATTTGGTTGGAAAGTATAGAAGGAAAAGGTTCTACTTTCTATATTTCGCTACCGTATGAACCTTATGAGGAGGTGGAATGGGAATGAAATTTGATAAAATCATACGTTTTTCATTAATTATTCTAGTAGGTATCAGCTTAGTCTTGTCATGGGCCATTTGGACACGACCAAGGCAATATGATACAGATTCTGTGAAGGATAAAAAGAAGATTTCCGTTTCATTAGATAAGGAAATGCGGGATGTCTTTTTACCAACAAGCTTGATTTATCATGTAGATAACCAATCTCTTGCCTCTCATGATGAAAGTACCTTAAATATTTTGATGCATGAAGTCAGTAAGTGGAAAATTGATCGTTTAGTGAATGATGAGGCTTCCTTCTCAGCGGATACTTATCGAGAGAAGCTCATGGTCAATAATCAAATTGAGCTGGTTTATCCAGATGCCGTTACATTTGGTTTATTTCAAGAGGAATATCAATTTAAGTTATCCAAATATGAAACAGAGTCATTTAATCGTATTGTGATTCAGCTAGATACCCCTTCTACGATTTATTTCTTTAATGATGAAGAGCATACCATGTATAGTGCAACCATTAGTAATGTTGATTTTAAAGCCATTCAAACCGCTTTATCTGAAAATGAAGAAGACTTTAAAAAAGTAACGCCCTATGCGCTGACTAAAAACTTCCTTTATTTAACACAAGAAGATTTTAGTATTCCTAGAGCGAGTTATTTGATTGAAGAACAAAATATTCCCAGCTTTCTTGAGCTACTGTTTTCCGACCCGTTAGCTGTTAAGCATGATACGGTGGATGGCTATGATCAGTATGATGATGGAAAATCAGTATTGAAAGTTTGGCCTCAAAAAGAGATGTTAACCTTCTTTAATCCTTCTGAACAAAAAATTTCAGAAAATAAGCGAAGTAAAAATGATGATTTATTAAATAGCTTTTCATATTTTAATCAATTAGGTGGTTGGTCTGGTAGTATGCGCTACTTTGAGTATAATGCTGAAGAAAACCAAATTTCATATCGCAGATATGTTGAGGGCTATCCTGTATTTAGTGATGAGAAAACTGGTAGTATGCAAATAACCCTAGGAGATACAGGCTTAAGAAAGCTCCAGCGTGTTGTTTTTAATATGCAAGTTCCGATTCCTACAGATAAACCAGCGAAGAAATTACCCTCTGGTGTTAACGTAATGGAACGACTGAATCAGCTGGGCTATTACAATAATGTGATACAAAATATTGAAGTCGGTTATTGTTGGGAGAAAAATGATGAAGGCTCTCAGCAAGTGATTGATATTGATCCTGTCTGGTATGTGTTACTTGATAAGGGTGATGGAACAAAATGGTATAAATTAGATACTCTTGAACGGGAGGCGCAGCAAAATGGACTTTAGAAAAACAGAAATCTTTTTTGTCGTGGCGTTTCTCATTTTAGATATTTTCTTATTTGTCACACTAAAAACAAAGCAGAATGTGACCTATGATGCGGTCAAGGAGAATACAACAATTGTCGAGCAAATGAAAGAAGATAAGATTAGCATTCCAGATAATCTACCTTCTGGGGTAGAGAAAGCAACTTACATTAAGGCTGAAAAAATGGAATTTACAAAGGATATTGCAAAAGAATTAAGTAATGAAGACCAATATGTTGTATCTCAAGCAGATGGTTCATTGTATAGTACGGTTCAAAAACAAATTTTGCTAACTGATGAAGGAACCACTAAAGAGTTGACTAACTTTGTTCATGAAAAGGCTTATAAGGGTGCAGAATATCGTTTCTTTAAGCGTGATAATCAAAATAAAAAAATTGTTTATGTTCAAGAGTATAAAGGTATTCCTATTTTAGATGGGACAGCAGAGGTAATGATTAGCTTAAAAGAAAATAGTGTAGATAGTGCCAGTCAAGTGTTATCATATGAACAAACCTATGCTAATAAAGTCACTTATTTGCGAGATGGAGAATTATTGGTTAGTGCACAACAGGCCATTGAGATATTATATAAAAATGATGAATTACCTGCTGATAGCACAATTACTAAAGTTGATTTAGGCTATATGAGAATGCTCCATTTACAAAATTCTGATGTTTATATTCCGGCTTGGTTTGTAACCGTTGAGAAAAATGACATCTCAGAACAAAAAATGGTCAATGCAATTGAAGGTAAAGTTATCCAGCCACAAAAAACAAATGAAGAAGTAGAAGTAAACAGCTCAAACTAGTTGTTTCTAGTTTATCAAGATGCGTTAAGGAGAAGGGACTCAAAAGGGTACTGGAACTTAGCGCATTTTTGATGTAGAATAGGGACAGCAAATAGAGGAGGAAGCACATGCCACAAGTGAACGAAAATCCATTAAAAGTCAGCATTTTAGCCAGTGGAAGCTCTGGTAATGTGACTTATATAGAAGCCGGCGAACAAAAACTACTTGTTGATAGCGGGCTAAGTGGTAAAAAAGTAACAAATTTGTTAAATGATATCGGTAAAGATATGTCAGATATAAATGGCATATTGGTTACCCATGAACATAGAGACCATGTAGCAGGGGTTGGGGTTTTAGCTAGAAAATATAAAATGGATATTTATGCCAATGAAGCAACTTGGCGTGCTATGACACCGATTATTGGTGAAATTGATGTTGCGCAAAAACATATTTTTGAAATGGGCCAGACAATGACTTTAGGTGGCATTGATATTGAAAGCTTTGGTGTTTCTCATGATGCAGCGGCACCACAATTTTATGCTTTTCACAAAAATCATAAAAAGTTTGTGATGTTAACCGATACAGGGTATGTTAGTGACCGCATCAAAGGCGTGATTGAAAATGCAGATGCCTATTTATTTGAAAGTAACCATGATATTGAAATGCTACGCATGGGGCAATACCCATGGCATTTAAAACAACGTATTTTAGGTGATCAAGGACATTTGTCAAATGAAGATGGTGCGATTGCTATGGCAGAGGTTTTAGGAGATGCAACCAAACGGATTTATTTGGGGCATTTAAGCCAAGATAACAATATGAAGGAACTTGCTCGGATGACTGTTACCGATGTGCTGAAACAGAAAGATACAGGTGTTGAAGAGGCTTTTCGTATATATGATACGGATCCGATTCAAGCAGGCTCCTTATTTACAGTATAAAATAAAAATTAATCAAACCAATAAGTGGATAAAGCAAAGCTCATGGAGTTTTATTTTATCCACTTTTTTATTATTTTAAAGAAGTTAAGTCATCTTTTTTTGTAGAAATACCAAAACTGTTATAAAATGAAGCTATCAAAGCTAGAATTGAGGTGTCGCAAGTGAAGAGAACAGCTATTGAATTAGAAAAGCTTGCAACGGATCCAGCAATAGGCTTTCGTATCACAGAGAAAACTAAAGCAGAGCGGGAAGTTGGCTTGGCACTGGAGGCTTTGGGAGAAGTGCAGGACATCAGCCGAGAACCTAGTGGAAAAGCAGATTTTATTGATAGTGAGGGTCAGAAATGGGATGTGAAGGCTTATCAATCTTATTTATTTAAAAGCAATCAAAATCAAATCGCTGAAATGATTAAAAGTATCCAAAAAAGCTTAAGTGAGCAAGAAAATGTAATGATTGATACAAGAGGCCTCTCCAAAACAGATTTCACAACCTTACAACATTTTGTTTTAGCAGAAAATTTATCACAACTGGTAAAATTCTGGCCATTATCTTGAAAATAACCAAATTTTCCAAACATTATTCATAAAATATTCAAATCTTTTTTGTAAACTAGTTATATAAATAAGAGAAAGTAGGGAGTTCTAAATGAGCGAAGAAAATAAAGACTTAGTCAATAACCCTCTTGAATCCAATCATGAAGATGCATCTCATACAACTGAAAATGAGCAAATGAATTTAGTCAATAATGAACCAATAGATGTAGTAAGAGCATCTGACATTCAAGAAGAGGTTTCAGCAGTACAGCAAGTCAGCGATGAAATAGTAGGTAGCACTGAAGAGAGAAAGAGAGTACTTAATGAAGCGGGACCTATTCTAACAGAAAAACCAAGATTTAGAGAAGATGGTGTACTGATTCAAGGAACATCAGCTGAAACAGATGAGCCGATTATAGATGAGCCGCTTTTTCACGAAGAAGAAGCACCAATTGTAACAGATACAGCTACAGAAGAACCCCAACCAATCATCCAACACACTACATCTGATGGTGGAGGCGGAAGCAATCATAATCCACCTCCAATTAGTGGTGCAACAGCTGGAAATGGTGGTGGTGGAGATGAGCCACCAAGACGAGCTAAAAAGAAAAAATCAGGTCTCATGGCAGGGCTGACAGGAGGTCTAGTTGGTGCAGTTGTAACAGCTTCGTTAATTACTTTTGTTCCACCATTTAATGATTTACGAGGAAACCCTGGAAATAATGGGGAAACAACGTTAAAAAATCCAACCCAAAAAAGTGAAATTAGTGCAGATGTGACAACAGATACAACAACAGCTGTAGCAAAAGTTCAAGATGCTGTTGTCTCAATCAAAAATTTACAGGCGCAATCTAATAATCTCAATTTTTATGGTAGCAGAGAAACCACTAAATCCTCTGAAGATGATTTAGAAACAGTTGGTGAAGGTAGTGGTGTGATTTACAAAAAAGATGGTGACAAAGCTTATATTGTTACCAATAATCATGTCATTGATGGCTCTGATGCAATTGAAGTTACCTTAAGAGATGGCACAAAATTGGAAGCAACATTAGTTGGAACAGATCAGTGGACAGACTTAGCAGTTCTTTCTGTATCAGCAAAAGAAATTGAGACTGTGGCAGAATTTGGCGATTCTGACAGCATTAAACAAGGTGAACCAGCCATTGCAATTGGGTCACCATTAGGCTCTAACTTTGCAGGCTCTGTTACCCAAGGGATTATTTCAGCTAAAGACCGTTTAGTTGATATGGATATTAATGGAGATGGTGTCGCAGATTGGGATATGAATGCCATTCAAACAGATGCAGCCATCAATCCAGGGAATTCTGGTGGTGCCTTGATTAACATTTCAGGACAAGTTATTGGGATTAACTCGATGAAAATTTCAGATAATTTAGTTGAAGGAATGGGCTTTGCAATTCCAAGTAATGATGTGGTCAATATTATCAACCAATTGGAAGCAAATGGTAAGATTACAAGACCAGTATTAGGAATTGAGTTAAGAGATGTAGCCAGTGTTTCAGGCATTCAACAAAAATCCATTCTAAACTTACCAGAGGATATTACAGATGGTGTCGTTGTAACTAGAGTATTAAAAGATACCTCAGCTAATAAAGCAGGGCTTGAAAAATATGATACCATTGTTGAAATCAATGGAGAAGCAACACCTGATAGCATGACCTTACGTAAAGTGCTTTATAAAGCCGGTGTTGGTAAAAAAGTTGAGATTAAGTACTATCGTGATGGAAAGCTTGAAACAACAAAAGTAACTTTAGAAGCAGCGCAAGAAGATTTATAAAAAAATGACAAGTTTTGGTGTGTTGACCAAAACTTGTCATTTTTCATGTTCGTTTTAAAATCCAATCAGAAACATCTTCGTAAACCTGCTCTTTATCAATTTCCATCAAAATTTCGTGGCGCATATTTGTATAAGAGACATAAGTTACATCTTCCAATCCAGCTCGTTCAAGCTGTTTGAATACCTTTAAGACCCCTTTTCCATATTGTCCTACAGGGTCAGCTTCACCAGAAATCACTAAAACCGGTAAAGCTTTAGGAATCCTATCTGTCCAGCCTTTTTTTGTCGCATTTTGCTGTAATGTTAATAAAGTTTTAAAGCCATTGTTGGTAAAAATAAAACCAGTATCTTCCTGTTCAATAAACCAATCCACAACTTCTGTGTCTCTTGTGAGCCAGTCAAAACCAGTGCGTTGCTCAGGACAGCGCTTATTAAAAGAACCAAAAGCTAACTTATCCACATGTGGATTAGTCTGCATTGGATTTTGGTGTGCAAGAGCGTTAACAATTTGTAATTCAACTGAGCCAAGTGGATTGGGTCCACTTGTTCCCATAAAGATTGTGCCAGTAAGGTGTTCCTCACCAAACTGTTGGACATAATTTCTGACAATGAAAGACCCCATGCTGTGACCTAGTAAAAAATAAGGCAGATTCGGATGTTTCTGTGCAAAATAATCATGTAGCTGCTTCACATCATTGATAACATGTTGAGCTGCATCCTCTTCAGAAAAATAACCATACAAGTCTGTTGAACGTGCAGAACGACCATGACCAAGATGATCATTTCCAATGACCAGAATATTTAAGGTATTTAAAAAATTCGAAAAATCTTGATAACGTTCAATATGCTCTGCCATTCCATGAGAAATTTGTAGAATAGCTATTGGCTCGGTATCAGGATACCAAGCTGTTCCAGCAATTTCATCGATACCATTAGATGAAGGGTAAGCTAAATTTATTTTTTTCGTCAAAAATAACGCCTCCTGAATAACTGTTTTCTCCATTTTAAAGGATAAAGAGAAAAAACACAAAGGGAGTGAATAAATTCTAAGAATGTGGATAAAATTTTGAAAAGTCACTCGCAAGTTGGGGATAACTAATGTATTATATGAAATAACAGGAAAAGTGGAATGAAAAGTTATCCACAAAAATAAGGGGGAGCTGTGGATGAAAGAGAAGTTTGTATGTGAAAATCATATTGAAGAAGCTTTAGATGATGCTGTTTTTGAAGAGAATGCTATGCCTGTAATGAACGTGGTTTCAGATGTGGATAAGCTGGGGATGAAATGTGCCTACTGTGAACAAGAAAGTATATATATAGTGACGAACATCCATTCGGACACAAAATAAGGGATTTAAATTGTGGACATGTGGATAACTTTTGTGGATAAGTTGTGGATTTAGGAGGAAAACTGTGAATATCAAGATGATATGTGTGGGTAAGTTAAAAGAAAAATATTTAAAACAAGGAATTGAAGAATATGTGAAGCGTCTGGGCGCCTATTGTAAAATAGAAATTGTAGAGGTGAGCGATGAAAAAGCACCAGAAAAATTAAGTGAGGCTGAAATGGTGCAGGTCAAGGAGAAAGAAGGCGAGCGGATTCTAGCCAAAATTCCTGAAAATGCCTATGTTTATGCACTAGCGATTGAAGGAAAGCAACGTGATTCAGTAGCTTTTGCAAAAGAGTTAGAAGGTTTAGGGATTCAAGGGAAAAGTCAGCTTGTTTTTGTAATTGGTGGATCTTTAGGGTTGAGTGAAGCAGTGATGAAACGCAGTCATGCCCAGATTTCATTTTCAAAAATGACTTTTCCACATCAACTGATGCGTTTATTTTTAGTGGAGCAGATTTATCGCGGGTACCGAATTGTGAATGGACATGCTTATCATAAGTGATGAGATTTTCTAAAATTGAAAAGAAGAATAAGAGGAGAAAATAAAAAAGATGAGAAATATAAAATTAACAATTGAATATGATGGAAAACGCTATTTAGGTTGGCAAAGACTTGGCGATTCTGATAACACAATTCAAGGGAAAATCGAAAATATTTTAACACAAATGACCGGAGAAAAAATTGAAATGATTGGTTCGGGGCGAACAGATGCTGGAGCTCATGCCAGAGGTCAAGTGGCAAATTTTAAAACAAATACAACGATGGATGCAGCCAAAATGATTGCATTTTTGAATCGTTATTTACCACAGGATATTGTTGTCAAAAAAGTAGAAGAGGTTCCAGAAAGATTCCATGCTAGGTACAATGCAAGTAGCAAACAATATAGCTATTATGTTTGGAATGATGTGATTCCTTCAGCTTTTGAACGCTATTATAGCTTCCATTATCCTCAAGAATTAGATCTTGCTAAAATGAATGAGGCTTGTCGCAAATTAGTAGGAAAGCATGATTTTCTTGGTTTTTCTTCTCTTAAAAAGACGAAAAAATCAACTGTTAGAACCATCAATGAACTTTCTATTCAAAAAGAAGGGAGTCTCCTCCATTTTACTTTTGTAGGTAATGGTTTCTTATATAATATGGTCAGAATTATCATGGGCACAGTCTTAGAAATTGGTGCAGGCGAGATGAAGTTAGAAGCTATTGAAGAGATATTTGAACATAAGATAAGACAAAATGCAGGGGAAACAGTCCCTTCTCAAGGACTTTTTCTTGATGAAGTTTATTATGAATAAATCGCCAAGAAAGGATGTATCTCATTAAAAAGATACATCTTTTTTTGATGACAGAGGACTTGGAATAAACAGCTTAAAATGAACCTTGTTTTAACCAGACAATTCATAGATAATATAAGGAGAGAAAAGTTCGTATTATACGAGGAGTGTATCAAATGAAAAAGTTAATAATTGGTGTCAGTTTGTTTTTATTGATTGGCATCACAGGTTGTTCTTCTAATGATAAAAAGAAAACAGATGAGGCTGAAACAAGTAGTCAGGTAACCTCAAAAGAGTATGATGCAGCAATGAAAAAAGGTAAGGAAGCCCTGATTGATAAGAATATGACGAAGGCTATTTCAGCTTTTCAAATGGCACTTAAATATAAAGAAGGTAACAAGGAAGCTGAAGCTCTAATTGTACAAGCTAAATTATATAGAGATGGTGTTTTTTTCAATGAGAAAAAGGAATATGCAAAGGCAATTGATAGATTAGAAGCCTTAGCTGATACTAAGGATGGATCGCCAGAGCTTAAACAGTACGCAAAAGAATTAAAAAAAGAAATCACACAACTTGTTATCAAAGAAAGTGATGAAAGTAAAAAAGAAGCGGAGAAAGCAAAACAAGAAAAAGAAGCGGAGAAAGCTAAGGCAGAGGAACAAGCCAAAATAGAGGCGCCAGAGCCAGCTACAAATGGTACATATATGCCTTGGAATTCTCAGAAAAAAATAGCTTTAGCAGCCTATATGAATACTTGGGGACAAAAAATGGGGCAGTCTTATATTGAATATTCCCCAGGAGCAGATGTGAATTTCTATGGTGTGAATTTTCCAAGTACCTTTGCACAAAATAATATTGCTGTGAATGGCGCTCGTGCAGCTATCAATTGGTCTGGAGATGGCACTGGAAATAATGTCTACAATGTTGTTGCGATTTATTCAGATGTTGAAACAACTACAAATATGGAGCGTCATTTGTATTTATTTACTCTTGTGAATGGGCAACCAATGGTCTTGATTACGATGCAGAATCAGGGGAATGCTGAAAATCTCATTTATTTTACGGAAACACAAAATACAGAGTTGAGAAATGGGTTTGCTCAGATTATTGCAGAGTAAGAAAATTTTTTGATGTAGGGCCTTGATGCTCAGAACGGTGTTTGTTATTAAAAAAATAATTCATAGGAAATCGTAAATTTTTAAAGCTGAAATTTACGATTTTTTGAGTTCATCTTGATTGAGTGATTAGGTAATAAACGCATATGCTTTACTTATTAATTCAAATCGCCACAAGGATATGGTAGGATAGACGGGTATAGGTGTTGTATCAAGTTTGTAGATGAGGAATGATGCTTGAAATGAGGGTGGGGGAAGAATGAAGCGAATAGAGAAGGTTTTTTTATTTGTGAGTCAGAAATCAAAGGAGCTCGGTAAAGAAGAGATAGCTTCAGGATTTGGCATTACAACCAAAGAAGTAGCAGCAGCTTTTGGCATTCAACGTACAAATGCAAGCAAGGATTTAAATGAACTCGTTAAAGATGGCTTATTAGTTAAAGTTGGGGGCAGACCCGTTCAGTATATTGACAGCAGTTTAGTACCACATATTCATCAACAACAATCAATGCAAGGAGCAGCAGGAACGCCTCATGTAAAAGATGAAACAGATGTATTTAAAAAAATCATTGGTGGAAAAGGTAGTATGAAAGTCCCTATTGAACAGGCGAAGGCAGCTATTTTATATCCTCCTAAAGGATTGAACTGCTTGATAACAGGTGCTACTGGTTCTGGGAAAACGCATTTTGCTCATATTATGTTTGAATTTGCGCAGGAAAAAGGACTCATTCAGAATCAGCAAGAGCTTGTTGTCTTTAATTGTGCGGACTATGCCCATAACTCAGAGTTGCTTATGAGCCACCTTTTTGGCTATGCAGCAGGGGCTTTTACTGGTGCAACAAAGGAAAAAGAAGGCTTAATCGCTAAAGCAGATGGCGGCATGCTCTTTTTAGATGAAATTCACCGTTTGCCTCCTGAAGGGCAAGAGATGATTTTTTATTTTATGGATAATGGGCGTTATAGTAAATTAGGTGAATCGGCAAAGGAACAACAAGCAGATGTGCGTATTATTTGTGCAACCTCAGAAGATGCGAGCTCTTATTTATTAAGTACCTTTGTACGCCGTATCCCGATTAGCATTCATCTTCCTAGCTTTAATCAACGACAAACCCAAGAAAAAGTTGAATTGGTAAGACTGATGGTTGGGATTGAAGCGGAACGAATTCAGCGTAAAATTTCATTAACAGAAGATGTGGTAAAAGCCTTAATTGGCAGTGTCACTTATGGAAATGTGGGTCAACTCAAATCAAATATTCAGTTGATTTGTGCGAGAAGCTTTTTAAGTCATATGGACAAAGATGATATTTTAATTACGCTAGAGGATTTAACTGAAGAAATTAAAGTTGGCTTAAGTCAATTAGCTGATGATCGTCAAATTCTGGCAGATTTAGCTCAAGGCTTAGAGCCTATTATGGAGGTTTATCCTGATCAAAATGTCTTACGTCCCTTAGTGGATTCCTATGAGTTGCCTTATAATTTATATGAAATAATTGATGAAAAAGCGGCCTTATTAAAAGATGATGGTGTTGACCAAGAGTCTATTAATCAATTTATTATGACAGATATTAATGTGCATCTGAAATCCTTTTATAAGGACCATCGTTTAACCTTTGATATTGAAAATAAATTAGCTGAAATCGTCGAGCAAAAAGTCATTGATTTAACCAAAAAAATCTATGAAATGGCAAAAAATAAGTTAAATGATAGCTTTCAGGTAAACTTTATTTATGCGATGAGCTTGCATATTAGTTCGTTTTTAAAACGTCATCAAATAGAAGGTCATGGTGAATTAAGCAGTAATGATAGTATTCGTAAAATGGTAAAAGAATATCCAGATGAATATGAAGTAGCTTTAATGATTAAAGACTTAATTTTTGAAGACTATCAAATCACGATTCCACTTGAAGAAGTAGACTATTTAACGGTTTTATTGGTTTCTTTGAAAAAGGAAAAAGCAACTGGTCGAATTGGGATTGTGGTGGCTGCTCATGGCAATAGCACTGCCTCGAGTATGGTTCAAGTGGTGAAGCAGCTGTTTGGCAGTGATAATCTAGTAGCAGTAGATATGCCCATTGAAATGAAGCCACGGGTTGCTCTAGAAGAAATTATCAAGGCTACAGAATTAGTTAATCATGGTAGTGGTGTGATTCTATTAGTGGACATGGGGTCATTAGGTACCTTTAGTGAAGAAATTCATAGACGTACAGGGATTCAGGTTCGAACCATTGATATGGTCACAACAGCATTGGTTTTAGAAGTGGCAAGAAAGACGGAATTACTGGATACAGATTTAGATAAGCTCTTTCACTCATTGAAAAGCTTTAGAGGATACGGTAATGCTTTAAATCAAGGTGTTGAACTTGTTCAAACGCAAAAAAATCCAGACCTAAAGAGAGCCATTGTGGCAATTTGTGCTTCAGGAAAAGGAACAGCGAAGCGAATGAAGGAAATCATTGAAAATTGTTTAGCGGAAATTGGAGAGAAGGATCTAGAAGTATTGCCTATATCCATTGTTGAAATGGCCTCAGTCCTAAAGATATTACAGACAGACTATCAGTTAATTGCAGTAACAGGGATTGTTGATCCTAAAATTGATGTTCAATATATCCCAATGGAGCTACTATTTTCAGGAGAAGCCAAGCAGTTAATTCAAGAGCTGTTACTAGATGCTGAAAATCATTTTGAACCTCTTGTCTTAGATGAAGAAAAAACATGGCAAATTTGTGAAGAATATTTACGTGCTAACTTTACTTTTATCAATCCAGAAAAGGTAATGGCTCCTTTTTGGACATTTGTAGAAGAGCTGACAACTCTTTTTCTAAAAGAAGCCAATCAAGCATTTACGATTAACTTAATCACCCATTTAGGTGGTGTAGTAGAACGAGTTTTACGTCAAGATGTTTTAACTGTTACCGAAGATCAGCTAACAAGTGAAGTCCTGCCACATGTTGAAGCAGTCGAGCAAGTAGCCAAAAAACTTGAGGAATTGTTGTTTATCACCATTCCTCCAGGAGAAATCTACTATATCTGGCAGATTATCAATAATACACTAGCAACAGAAAGAAAATAGCGTATCAACAAAAAACAATACACTGATTAGTGTATTGTTTTTTTGTTGTACTACTAATTAAAATCCGGCTATTAAAAGCTTTTATAACAATACACTAGAGTTGGCACGAAAATTGCTAATAATTATAGTACAGTGAATCAAATAAAGGAGGAGTGCTTAATGGGGATTGATATCCGATTAGTCAGAATTGATGACCGGCTAATCCATGGACAGGTTGCAACTGTTTGGGCAAAGCGACTAGATATTCAGCGAATCATTGTTGTAAGCGATGCAGTAACCAAAGATAATTTGCGAAAAACCCTACTCCAGCAAGCAGCACCACCTGGAATTAAAGTAAATGTGATTCCCGTTGCTAAAATGATTGAAATTTATTCAAATCAATTATTTAACAATGTTCGTGTGATTTTGCTGTTTACAAATCCAATTGAAGTTGCCGCGGTTGTCAAAGCAGGGGTTGTTTTTCCAAGTGTCAATATTGGCGCAATGGGTTACACCACAGGCAAGAAAATGATATCCAATACCATTGCCGTTGATGCAGCTGATTTGGAAGCATTTAACTATTTAGAAAAACAAGGAATAGAGCTGGAGATTCGTAAAGTTATTACAGATAGTAAGCAAAATTTGATGAGCGTGCTGAAAAAGTATTAAAAAAGAGACGTTTTAATCTATTGGATAGTGGCTAACATTGAGAGGGGGCGGTTTGTTAAGGGAAAACAATTCCTTATTAAAACAAGCAAAAACTCAGGGAAAAGTAAAGACAAATTATTTAGGAGGTAGAGAGATGGTAGGAATTATCCTAGCAAGCCATGGCGAATTCGCTGAAGGGATTAAACAATCTGGCGCAATGATTTTTGGAGAGCAAGAAAATGTTGCAGCGATTACTTTAATGCCAAGTGAAGGCCCAGAAGATGTCAAAGCAAAAATGGAAGCAGCAGTTGCGTCTTTTGATAATCAAGATGAAGTATTATTCTTAGTTGATCTATGGGGTGGCACACCATTCAATCAGGCAAATAGCTTGTATGAAGAGCACAAAGATAAATGGGCAATTGTTGCAGGTATGAATTTACCAATGGTGATTGAAGCATATGCCTCTCGTTTTTCAATGACATCAGCGCAAGAAATTGCAGCGCATATCCTTGAAACAGCTAAGGAAGGCGTAAGAATCAAACCAGAAGAGTTAGAACCTGCAGAAGCACCAAAAGCAGTAGTTGCAGATGCACAACCACAAGGTGCATTACCAGCAGGAACGGTTGTTGGGGATGGCAAAATTAAATTTGTTTTAGCACGTGTAGACTCTCGTTTATTACATGGACAAGTGGCAACAGCCTGGACAAAATCAGTGTTACCAAACCGTATTATTGTCGTTTCAGATGCAGTATCAAAAGATGACCTGCGTAAAAAATTAATTGAGCAAGCAGCGCCTCCAGGTGTCAAAGCAAATGTGATTCCAATTAGCAAAATGATTGAAATTGCTAAAGACCCACGTTTTGGCAACACTAAAGCTTTATTATTATTTGAAAATCCAGAAGATGTGGTAAAAGTAGTAGAAGGTGGCGTAGAAATCAAAGAAGTAAATGTTGGCTCTATGGCGCATTCAGTTGGTAAAGTGGTTGTCAGCAAAGTGTTGTCTATGGGACAAGCAGATGTTGAAGCTTTTGAAAAATTAGAAGCATTAGGCGTTAAATTCGATGTTCGTAAAGTACCAAATGATTCGAGTGCGAATATGAATGAAATTCTTAAAAAAGCGAAGAATGAGTTAGCAGAAGCATCATCAAAATAAGACAAAAATTTAAATGAAAATAGGAGGCTCATCATGTCTATTATATCAATTGTTTTAGTAATTTTAATTGCCTTTCTAGCAGGGATGGAAGGGATTCTTGATGAATTCCAGTTTCACCAACCGTTAGTGGCATGTACTTTAATCGGTTTAGTTACAGGTAATTTAGAAGCCGGTATTATCTTAGGTGGAACCTTACAAATGATCGCACTTGGTTGGGCGAACATTGGTGCAGCAGTAGCACCAGATGCAGCATTAGCATCCGTAGCATCAGCAATTATTTTAGTGAAAGCCTTAGGTGCAGAAAGCATTTCAATTAAAGATGCCGTTTCTTCATCAATCGCAATCGCAGTACCACTTGCAGTAGCAGGTTTATTCTTAACAATGATCGTTCGTACACTAGCTGTTCCAATTGTTCATATGATGGATAGCGCAGCAGAAGAAGGAAATATTAGAAAAATTGAATGGTTACACATTTCAGCTGTATGTATGCAAGGAATTCGTATTGCACTTCCAGCAGCAGCACTTTTATTCATTCCAGCTGAAACCGTACAAACTGCATTAGAATCGATGCCAGAATGGTTAACTGAAGGTATGGCTATCGGTGGTGGTATGGTTGTAGCCGTTGGTTATGCACTTGTTATCAACATGATGGCAACAAAAGAAGTATGGCCATTCTTCATTCTTGGTTTTGTTGTTGCAGCTATTTCACAATTAACACTGATTGCACTTGGTGCGATAGGTGTCGCTTTAGCACTTATTTACTTGAACCTATCTAAAATGGGTGGCTCTTCAAATGGCGGTGGGGGAAACTCTGGCGATCCACTTGGTGACATCCTAAACGATTATTAAATTTAGAGGAGGAAAAGAAAAATGGCAGAAACAGAAAAAATTCATTTATCGAAAAAAGATCGTTTAGCCGTTGCATGGCGCTCTACATTTATCCAAGGTTCTTGGAACTATGAACGGATGCAAAATGGTGGTTGGGCATTTTCAATGATTCCAGCAATTAAAAAATTATATAAATCAAAAGAAGATCGTTCTGCAGCTTTAAAACGTCACTTAGAATTCTTTAATACCCATCCATATATTGCTTCACCCATTCTTGGGGTAACATTAGCGCTTGAAGAAGAGCGTGCTAATGGCGCGCCAGTTGATGATGTAGCGATTCAAGGGGTTAAAGTTGGGATGATGGGACCTTTAGCAGGTGTTGGTGATCCAGTTTTCTGGTTTACAGTTCGTCCAATGTTAGGTGCTTTAGGTGCATCACTTGCAATGGGTGGTAGCATTCTTGGACCAATTATTTTCTTCCTAGCTTGGAATATTATTCGTTGGGGATTCATGTGGTATACACAAGAATTTGGTTATAAAGCAGGTTCAAAAATTACAGAAGATCTTTCTGGTGGTGTACTACAAGATGTCACAAAAGGTGCATCAATCCTCGGAATGTTTGTACTCGCAGGGCTGGTTCAAAGATGGGTAACGATTAAATTCTTGCCAATCGTATCTACCGTTCAGTTAGATGAAAAAGCTTATATTCATTGGGATGAATTACCAAGTGGTAGCGAAGGTATCCGTCTAGCCTTTGAAAAAGTCAATGCTGGCTTATCAATGACAGCTGAAAAAGTAACATCCTTACAAGATAACTTAGACCAATTAATCCCAGGATTAGCTGCGTTATTGTTAACTTTCTTATGTATGTGGTTGCTTAAGAAAAAAGTCAGCCCAATCCTAATCATTCTTGGCTTGTTTATCGTAGGTGTGGTTGGACATTACTTCTTAATTCTATAAAAAATTGTGTGACCTATACTAAAGTTGCTAGACTGTTACATCCAATGTTAGCTCCCTTAAAAAGTTTGGATCACTTTAGCTAGTAGCCAGTTTTATTGCAAGCATAAAATCAGATAAAAGAAATGGAGCGGATTTCATGGTTCAGTCAATCAATACCAAAGTCGATTTAGTCATCGATGCCACTGCTTTTACAGGTCTCACAGACTATGGGAAAATTATGATTGGTGATCAAGGCTTTGAATTTTATAATGCCCGTGATAAAAGGAAATTTATTCAAATTCCGTGGGAGGAAGTCGATCAAGTGATTGCTTCTGTGATGTTTAAAGGAAAATGGATTCCAAGATATGCCATTAAAACAAAGAAAAATGGTAGCTTTACTTTTTCTTCTAAAGAGCCAAAAAAAGTTCTAAGAGCCATCCGTGAATATGTTGATCCTGCGCATATGGTCCAGTCCCTAAGCTTCTGGGATATTATCAAACGTGCTTTTAAATCAAAGGGAAATAAAAAAAAATCTAGCTAACTCTTCTTTATGATGATTGACTAGAGACCAATTCTCCGCTTTTAATATGAATCAATCTACCCGCCAAAAACAGAAGGTTTTTGGCGGGTATTTTTAGGTGAGTTATGTGGTAATTAAAAACATGATATCATAAAGATAAAATAGAAATTTTTTTTAAATCAATCGCAAAATGTCATGTATGTAGTCAGCAAAAAATAAAAAGGGGATAATATGAAAAAAATCAGTATAGCTATTGTATTAAGTATTCTCTTAGGTACTTTACTTTATTATAATCATCTAGAAGAAAAAAACCGCCCAAAAATTGGTCATTTGGTATAGGTAATACGTTAGAAAATCTTAATGGCTCAGAGATTATTATCACTTTGGAGCCAGACCAGGAAGAAAATAATCATTCTGCTTTACATAACTATTATTTTATTGCTTATATGAATAAGTATGGCCAAATTCTTGAGCTCCAATTAACTACTAAAAGCGGGGATACTTCTTATTGTTGGCTCAATAATGGAAAAGAAATGTATATTTTCGAGGAAATACAAAAAGAAGACGATGTTGAGATGAGTATCTATTATATTAATGGTACTAAGCCAACTAGTAACACATTAAAGACTAAGTCATCTTATACTGAAATATATGAGAATTCAAAAAAAGGAAAGAAAATTTATGAAGAAAAATTTCAGTCAGTATTTAAGCAATTGGGGTTGAATGAAAAGCAAATTTCAGAAAAAATGGCGAATTTTGGTAGAAAAGACTTACCAGATAGCCGGAAAGTAATTAGTAAAAAAGTTGAAAAAGTGTTAGATAAATTAAATAAAGAAGAATACACAGAATATACAATCAGAGATAGTCCCGGAGAATTTATGATTACTAAAAAAGATGATCCCCATTCACTAAATAATAGCGGATTTGGCTAGAAGCAAGATATAAAAAAGGAAAGCCAGCTGAAATAATTGCGTATCATAAAATAATAGGTGATGGGACAAAAATGACAACTACTTATGATATCCTAAAGGATGAATGGCATACAGAATCTTCTGGTATAAAAAAATGGCGAAACCCACTCAATTCTTTTTTAGAAAGAAATGAGATAAGTATTGATGAATTGATTATCTATTTAGAAGAAAAATAAAGTGTTTTTTAGGTATCATAAAAAAACCACATGGCCTATAAATTAGGACCATGTGGTTTTACGCTACCTATATTTTGTTTAACTTTCCTTCAACCAGCTCAAACGACTCATCTGCAATACTCAAAGTGGTCTCGCGATGGGAAACAACAAGAATTGCTTTATCCTGTAAGACTTTAAAACTTTCCAAGATGGCCAATTCATTTAAAAAGTCCAAATTACTTGTTGGTTCATCAAGTAAAAGTAAAGGGGCATTCTGTAAGAATAAGCGAGCTAAACCAATCCGTTGCCGCTCCCCATCAGAAACCTGACGTTCTAAGCCACCAATTTTAGACTGATAACCTTCTGGCAAACTTTCAATCCATGGATGAATTGCTACCTTCTTAGCTGCCTGCTGAATCTCTTCCATAGAAGCCTTTTCCTTACCAATCCGAATATTATTTTCAACTGTATCCTCGAATAAAAACGTTGTCTGCTCAAAAAATCCTTCTAAGCGATGAATAGATTCCTCGGAGAAACGCTTTAGCTCCTTCTGATTTAGCATAATCTTCCCACTTTTCGGATCCCAGTAACGCATACAAAGCTTAATCAACGTACTTTTTCCAATCCCAGATGGCCCGCTAATGCCTATTGTTTTTCCCTGAGGAATTAATAAATCGATGTTGCTAAGAATCGTTTTATCGCTATCTGGATAAGTAAAATCTACCTGCTCAAAAGTTACTTGCTCAAGCGTAGACACTTCTTTTTCCGACTGTGTCGGAAAAAGAACCTGTGGTTCTTCCTGAAATAACTGATAAATTCGTTCACCACTTGCAAAGGTTGTTAACAGTGCGTTCCCAAGCCCAGACAAAGCAAAAGCAGGACCAAACGCACTAAGGGATAAAATCACGCCTAGCCCAATCAATTCTCCATTTACCTGAAACAGAGACCCGATTAGAAAAATCAAGAGTGCGGTCAGTGTCAGCAGCATTTCATTACTCACTAAAAGCTGGGTTCCTTGACGTAATTTTTGGCCATAGGAGCGGTTTAATGCCTCACCTGTTTGGTGCATCTCTTGTAATTTTGCCTCTCCCAAATGAAACTGCTCGATATTACTAAGACTTGTGATACTTTCCATCGCCTGCTGATTTAAGGCAACAAATTGTTGCTGATGAACTGCAGCGACTTGTTCATAGCGTCTATAACTCATTAAAGGAATCAGCAGCCCAACAATCAATAAAGCAAGGACTAAAACAAGAGCTAATTGCCAAGCCTGTGTTGCTAGAAAGCCAACTGTAGCAAGAGTTGTACCTAGGAAAATAAAGAATGGTGATACACTATGAGCAAAAAAGACTTCTAGTGCTTCAACGTCTGATGTGATCGTGGTAATAAAATCTCCACTTTTTACCCCAGCTAGCTTAGCAGGACCTAATAAACGCAGTTGGTGAAACATTTTTTGACGCAGTAAGGCTAACAAACGAAAGGCAATATCATGATTACAATATTGCTCCCCATATCGCGCAATTCCACGTAAAATGCCCAAACCAACTAATAAGAAAATGACTGGTCCAACCTGAATCGTTCCCCCATTTAGGTACAAGATAACCTGCTGGAACCCAATCACTGGAATCGCAACAATTGCAAGATTGCTCACAATTCCTAGTAAAATTGCAACGACCATTTTGCCCTTTAAAGGCTTCACAAAGCCGAGTAACCAGGTTAATAAACGCCATTTATTCATCTGCTTTGCCCCCTTAAAAGTTCATTTTCTGAGTGGAAATATTCCTTGAAAAAGCCTTCTTTTTCTAATAGTTGCTGTGGTGTACCATGAGCGACAATCTTACTGCTTTCAAGGACATAAACCTGATCTGCATCTAAAGTATTATATAATCGATGTGAAACAAACAGCACAATTTTTTCCTTACTCAATGCATGAACCGTTGCTAGTAATTGTTCTTCACTCTTTTGATCCACACCAGAAGTAATTTCATCAAAAACGTAAAAATCAGCATTTTTAAGCAAGGCTTGGGCAACGATTAATCGCTGACGTTGACCACCAGATAAGTTGCTTGCATTTTCCTCAAGCAGCGTCTGCATTTGATTTTGCATAGCCATTATTTCATCCAATAATCCAGCTTGAGTTAAGACTGACGCTAATCGTTCATCTGATGCAGTGGCATCTGCTAAGAGCAAATTTTCTTTAATCGTAGTTGGGTATAAATAAGCATGACTATCTACTAAGACACCTTTGTTACGCAAAGTATCTCGGCTAAAGGCATGAATATCAGTTTGGTTCCATTGTAAGTTTCCTTGGTAATCTAAAAAGCGCCCCACTAAGATTTTAGCTAATGTACTTTTTCCACTACCTGATTTTCCAACAAAAGCAGTAAATTGACCCTTTTTCAAAGTCAGTTCAATGTCTGCTAGCGCAGTATCTACTTCCTCATAACCATAAGAAAGATTTTCGCTTGAAATGGTCGTTAAAGTTTCAGTTAAGTGCTGCGTACCATAGGTCACTTCAGGAATTTCTAAATAATCAAATAAGCGACCACAAGCACTAATGCCATTCATTGCCACATGAAACAGCGAGCCTAGCTGACGCATTGGGATGAAAACCTCTGCGCTGAGTAAAATAAAGAGGAGCATGCCCATCAAGCTTGTTTGACCTTGAATAAAAGCCTTCAATGCGAAGCCGATACCTAAGCCTGCGCCACCATAAGAGATTAAATCCATAATTGTAATCGAATTTAATTGCATAGAGAGTAAGCGCATGGTAATCTTCCGGAAACCTTCTGCCTCTTGCACCATTTCAGCTTCTTTTATACCATCAAAGTTAAACGCCTTTAACACTCGAAAGCCTTGTAGATTTTCATAGAAACTTGCGCCTAAATTGGTATATTTCCCCCAATAATGATGTAAAATCTTCTTCGCAATTTTCATGACCAACATAATGGTCACTGGAATCAACGGAATCCCAATTAATAAAATCACTGCTGGTTGCCAAGCGAAAAAGACTAGGGTACAGAAAATAATCAATGAAGCAAATACACAATAAAATAATTGCGGTAAAAAGCGTGCATAATAAATCTCTAGCTGTTCAATCCCGTCAATTGCGAGCTGTGATAGCGTAGAAGCAGGTAACTGACCATTTGTATCCCCTAGTCGGAAAGCTTTCGCCATAACCTTTTCACGCATATTTAAACGTAACTGAGCAGAAGAGTCATAGACTCGTTTTTCCATTAAATAATGAAGAACGGTTTTGCCTGCTAACAAAAGGATAATGCTAGCACCTAATAATACTGGTTGAGATAACTGCTGTTTTTCGATTAACTGTGCAATGCCAAATGCAAAGCATAGCCAAGTACTCATTGAGAGCAGTAAATGAACGAGACGTAAAGCGACCAATTGAAACAATGGTTTTTTATCTACTAATTGAAACAAGCGTTTATCAATCATTCAGCTTCACCAACCTTCACCTTATCCTTGCGACGTAAATACCAGGTGAGGAAAATTAAATGCGCCAGATAAACCACAACTAAGCTGATACGCATTATGGTATTATCGACTAAGATACCTGGAATAGCGAAGACAATCAGCATCATTACGAACATTTTGACCATGCCTTTATTTGTCATTTTTTTCTTCACCAAAGGATCCCCCACATATTTTTTATATTTGTCAGATTGAATAAATTTTTGATGTAACGTTTCAGAGCTGCGAAGCCAAAGGAAAGCAGTTAAAAGATAGAGAGGTGTTGTTGGTAAAATCGGTAAAAATAAGCCAATTGTGCCAAGCCCAAAGCTTAGAAAGCCTAAACCAATATAGAGATATTTTTTCAAAGTGTATGCCTCCTTTAGAGATAATCTATTTTATCGTGAGTTTATATGAATAATTGAAATAAAATGCCTTAAAAAGCACTTTACTTAGTATAACAGAAAATCAAAATAATGATAATGATTCTCAGTGAGGAATTGTGATTTTGCTATGATTAAATCAATGAAATAAAAGATTCACATCACCGTTAAAGAATGATATGATAATGGACAATTAGAGTGACTGTTGAGGTGGGCATAACGAAAAAAATAAAAAGAAGCATTAGAAAAGGTAAAAGTAGTGAAAGTGTCACGTTACCAGTGGAAGGCTTGGAGAAGCAAGGTGTAGAAATGAATGGTTATATTGTTTATGAAGCTGGTTCAAAGTACCTATCATGAGTATAAGAGAGTCTTTAAGAAATTGCAGTTCCTTTAAAGATAATACAAAAAACGGTAAGCTTATAAAATTAGACAGCTAGGAGTGAATACAATGAAATATCCTTATTTAACAGGAGACAAAATTATATTAAAATCAATCAGCGAAAACGATGTAGATGCATTGCTAGAGATAGAAAATCAATCTTCGCTCATTATTTTAGGTGATGATGAAGTACCTTACCCTAGAACAAAAGAATCTCTGCTAAAATTTATACATACAGAAGATCCAGAGCGAGTGTTTGGTATTTATTTAAAGGAAAATAATCAAATAGTTGGAAACATTTCAATCTATCATGTTGATTTACAAAACTTAAATTGTGAGATTGGTCTATCAATTTCTGAAAACTACCAAAATCTTGGGATTGGTTTTGAGAGTATCAAGCTTGTGATTGATTTTATTTTCTACTATTTACCAATGGAAAAGATTAAACTTCAAGTGTTTTCATTTAATAAAAAAGCAATCAAGCTTTATGAAAAACTTGGATTTCAACATGAAGGATCTTTGCGCAATGAAATATTTAGATTTGGAAAATTTCAAAATTTAGAGAACTATTCTATTTTAAGGGATGAATGGAAAGAGACAAAAAAAGGTTGTACATTTAAAAAATGCATGTTATCATTCAAATAGACCGGCGGTTTGTTTGAATGAAATACGTTAGGAGGGAAGTTATGGTTAGAAATAAATATCCAGAAAAGACCATCGAAAAAATCTTAGAAGTTTCACAAAAATTATTTTTTGAAAAAGGCTACGATCATACAACAATGCAAGATATTGTGAATCAAGGGCTAAGTAAAGGCGTTATCTATTATCATTTCAAATCAAAGAAAGAAATTTTCGAAAAGATTATGTCAAACATTGATACAACAGCACAAGATTTCACACAAGTGATGAACGATGACAGCTTATCAGGGTTAGCCAAAATTCAAAAGTTATTAGAACTGACTTTGAAAAATGAACGAAAAATTGAGCTTATGTGTTCAGCAAAATCTTTGTTTACTGAGCCAAAAATCTTTGGAGAAATTTATTTAATGAATATGAAATATCAAGTGCCCAATATTGAGATATTGGTAAACATAGGAATCGAAGATGGTTCTATCCAATCTGATTTTCCTAATGAGCTTTCAGAATTAATTGTTGAATTTTTTAGTATTTGGTTGGGACTTCAAGTCTATTTTATCGAAGCTGATAAATTTCAAAAGAAACTATCTTTTTATCAAAAAGTTTTTGCTTCCCAAGGGATGGCATTGCTAGATGACCAGCTTCTAAATGAGTTACAGTATTTTTATCAAAAAATAAAGAGTCGTTAAAAAGTATTATTGATTTAATACTTTTTAATAACAGTTAAATAGACCGTTAGTCTATTTAGAGAAAAGGAGAGAAAAATGGAAAATATATTAAAGGTAATGAATGTATCAAAGAATTATACACAAACAGAGGTAATTAAAAAAGCGAGTTTTTCAATTGGTGTAGGAACTGTCTGCACCTTACTGGGGAAAAATGGTTCAGGAAAAACAACATTATTAAAAATGATTGCAGGGTTGAATAAAAAAAATTCGGGAGACATTCAGTTCTTGGGGCGCGCTATTGAAGAGGCTTTTCCAGCTTCGCTAAGTCAGCTAGGTTTTTCAATTGAAAATCCCAAATATTATGAACACCTATCTGGTCAAGAAAATTTAGCGCTGCATCTTACATATATGGGGGTTAAGAAAACCGAAAGTGAAGTAAAGGAAGTTTTAGATCAAGTTGGATTATTAGCCAAAAAGGATATGCGCTTAAAAGAGTATTCATTAGGCATGAAGCAACGATTAGCCATTGCACGCGCAATCGTTCATCAACCGAAGTTTGTTATTCTAGATGAACCATTTAACGGACTTGACCCAAAAGGTATAGACGATATTGGTGTATTAATTAAAGAGCTTGCACAAAAAGCAGGAATGAGCTTTATTATTTCCAGTCATTTGCTTCATCAGACCTTAGAAATATCGGATAAAGTCTTATTGCTAAATGGTGGAAATATTGTGGTGGATGAAGCTTTGACACAGCTTAAAGCAACTTATGGTGAACAGTTAAGAGAAAAATTAATCTATCTAATGGAGGATGTAAAATAATGATGAATATAATTAAAGGTGAAATAAAAAAAGTGAATGTACGTGGTTGTTTGAAGATGTTACCTATCTGTATGGTTTTATTGCTTGTATTTATGTATTTCTTTGCTGGTGTTTCTCTTGCAAAGCCAGAAGAGGTGAAAAATAATTCTGAGATTGGCACGTATCAATTTATTTATCAAATGGGGACACTTCTGGCGCTGTGTATTTTCTCGGTAGTCTCTTCAATTGTTAATAGCCGTTTGATTGTAGAAGAGTATACAACTGAAAAAACGTATCTGTTATTTTCTTATCCAGTAAATAGAAAGCATCTCTTTTTAGTGAAAACGATTGTTGGTATGGTTGTCAGTATTCTTTTAACAATTGTAGGAACTGGATTGACCTTTATTCTATTCCATTTTAGCGAATCACTTTTTTCAATCGTTCCTGATACATTTGATAGTAGTTTAGTTTTAAAATTAGCAGTGAGCTTGTTGATCATTTCAGTTTTAGCGGCAATGGTTGGTATTTTTTCAATGGCCATCGGTTTATATAAACGTTCAATTGCAGTTACTGTGAGTAGTGCGATTGTTTTTGCAGCCGTTTTATCAAATATGTTTGTGCTAGATAACTTAATGGTTTCTCTCATAAGTGTTGTTGCTGTTTGTTGTATCGCAGTAGTTGTTGTTTATTTTCAAGGGAATAAAATTAACGCATTGGAGGTGTAGCAAAATATGGTAAATGAAGTGTTAGAAATCAGAGGAAAGAAAGTGGTAAAAGAAAAGGTAAGGTTTGGTGCTTATCAAAGTGGTTGGTTTTTTGTTGAGAATCCGCAAGCAGAACAAATTATTTTATTTTTACATGGAGGGCCAGGTAGTCCTGAGTTTTCTATTTTTGAAAATGAATTGTTAGATGGATTTTTGGATGAAAAATATGCGATTTGCTATCTAGATTTTCTTGGCTCAGGTTTATCATTTACCACAAAAGAAGTGACGGAAGCTTTGCTAGTTGAACAAGTAGCAACAGTAGCTACCTATTTAAAAGAAAAATATCAAATGGACCAAATGATTTTAATGGGACATTCTTATGGGAGTTATATTGGGATGAAGGTGCTTCAAGCTGGTCAAGTTGAATTTTCTGCTTATTATGGGATTAGTCAAGTCGTGGATGTGTGTCTATCAGAAGAAGCACTTTATCAGGAATTATATCAGTTGGCAGCAGCAGAACAAAATGTAAAAGTGTTGAAGCAGCTAACAGCGATGAAAGAGAAAAGTAGTTTTCCATCACAAGATTATATTGGAAAAGTGAAAAGTAGGCTGGTAGAAAGGTATCATGGCGGTGTATTTTTTAATTCGCAAGTTAAATTTAAATTTTTGAAGCGCTTATTTCGTTTTAAAGGCTATACTTTAGGTGAAAAAATGAATTATTTGAGAGGTTTGCTTTATTCTGGTCGTATGCTGTTTCCGGCTTTGCTGAAAGCCAATTTGTATGAGGGAACATTGGATTTTGATATTCCTATCTATTTGATTCATGGTGAGAAGGATTTACAGGTTTCCAAAGAGACTGTGACGGATTTTTTTCATCACATCAAGTCATCTGATAAGCAGCTCGTCATTTTTCCAAATGCAGCACATTCACCCCACTTGGAAGGAAAGAAACAGTTTATGAAATTAGTTTGATAATAGAGAAGAGCACTAAGAAAAATCATGATTTTTCTTAGTGCTCTTTGATGATTAATGATTTTCTGCTATAACGGTTTCTTTTACTTTTTTCAATCGTAATGTTAAAAATGCACCTACTAAAAGTAAAATAGCTGAAACGAGGTAAGCTACTTTTATCCCATGAATGGTACCAGCATCCGTTGCAATCGCTGTATGAGAATAACTAATCGCAGTCCGACTCATAACTGTAATTAAGACAGCTGTTCCAATAGAACCAGCAATTTGTCTGATGGTATTATACATCGCAGATCCGTGTGCAGCTAATTTTAATGGTAAGACATTTAACGCTTCTGTTTGTAGTGGCATCATCACAAAAGCCAATCCGACAGAACGCAAGGTTTGGACTAAGCAAACATAGAGGATGCTTGTATTGGCATCAACTAGGCTAAATAGGAAGGTCCCAAAAGCCACCACGATTAAGCCGGTACAGCTTAAGATTTTGGCGCCCATTCGGTCAAATAGACCACCAACAATTGGAGATAGAATTGCCATTAATAAGGCACCAGGTAACATCACTAAGCCTGAAATCAGTGGAGAAATGCCTTTAACATTTTGTAAGAAGATTGGTAGTAATAGCATACCGCCATATAGCCCCATCATCACAAAGAAATTAATAATCACAGCTAAACTAAAGCTATGGAATTTAAAAACAGAAAAGTTGAGCAGTGGGGTATGACTTCTAAGCTGTTGGAAAATGAATAAGGCTGTGACAATTGTACCGATTAAAATATAACCAAGAACATTAAAGCTCATCCAGTTTGTATCTCCAGCGTTACTGAAGCCAAGTAATAGCGAGCCTAATCCGATAGTTGAAAGAATAATTCCTAATACATTAAATTTAGGGAAAGTCTGCTTCCCGACGTTTTGTAAAATGAAATAAGCAGCAATCAGGTTAATAATGGCAAGAGGAAAAACAATGTAGAATAAATAGCGCCAATTATATTGTTGCACAATCCAACCAGATAATGTCGGCGCAATCGCTGGTGCAAAGTTCATGGCTAAGCCAATATAACCCATGGCAATCCCGCGTCTATTTGGTGGAAAAAGGTTTAACACAACCACAGTTAATAGTGGTGCAATAATTCCCGCGCCAATAGCTTGAATCATGCGTCCTGCGATTAAAAAGGTATAATTTGGTGCAAGGCCTGCAACAATTGTACCTGCTGTAAAGACAAACATGGCAAACATATAGAGGTGTCTGGTTTTAAAGCGTTCAATTAAAAAAGCTGTAGCGGGGATCATAATGCCGTTGACTAGCATATAACCATTGGAAAGCCATTGTCCCTGTCCAGCTGTAATATGGAAATCCCTCATAATTGTTGGTAAAGCTACGGTCATAACGGTTTGATTTAAGGCCGTTAAAAATGTCCCAAATAATAAAATAAATAAAACTTTTGTTCGCTGATGATTAGAGATCATCCAATTCCTTCTTTCTTTCCTTTAATAACGTAATCATTTTGCGCTGGGTTTCCAGCATCTGCTCTAGTTCTTCTTTGGAGATATTTAAAATAGGTGTGAGGCCGTCTAAATAGTTGTTATAGACATGATTGGCAATGAATTCTCCTGATGGTGTGAGGGTAACTTGCACAAATCTTTTGTTATTTTCATCTTGTTTACGACTCAAATAACCGCCCTTTACCATGCGGTCGACCACACCTGAAGTTGTACTTTTACTTAAATTAAGGCTATCAGCTAGCTCATTTAATGTTAAAGTGGGATTCTTTTTTAGAATGGTTGCAACAAGAAGCTGCGTTGTTGTGATGTTCCATTTTGAGGCTTGGATTTCTAAAAAATGCTGGGTCAGCTTTCTAAACTCTCTTGAGGTTATTAAAATATCGCGGATGAGTTGGTTTTCCATGATTTTCTCCTTCATAGTTCTTATGCGAATTGTTCGTGTAAGAACTATTTTATAGGTAAAGGAGGTAATTTGTCAATAAAAAACTGGGCAAGATGCTAATATTTTGCTCGTTTAAAAAAAATAAAAGACTTTTTCCTCTTAGGGGTTTTAACCTTTAGAGACATGATACAGATTGAGCCTAGTTTGAAAGATTTCTTTTTTTGTTCAAATGAATAGAGAAAAATGGTAGAATAATAGAAGATAGATTGTTTATAAATAGCATAGATTTAACGATTTTTAGCATAAAAAAAGGAGGAATCTAAATGGAAAAATTAAAAAAGTTATATCAAGATTATGAGTTGGGCAGTTATTTTGACAAAATAAAATCTCATGCAAAAAATGCAATACATATAGAAATGATGGAAGTTGAAGAAAACAATATAGAAATAGGTGCCTCAAAAATTGGTGGCTTACCTGATTTACCTAAAGATGTAGACTGGTTTAACAATGAAGAAACAAAAAATCCAATGGCGTTTATTGCACAACTGAATTTTGCAGAACTAAAGCCCTTTGATACAGCAGATAAATTACCTGAAAAAGGGATCCTTTATTTGTTTTATGATTGTAGTGAAGATGCGATGTCGTGGGGATATGATCCTAAGGATGTTGTTGGAAGAAAAATATTTTTTTATGAAGGAAGTTTAGACACATTAGAAAGAAAAAATCTAGCAGAAGATAGTCTTTTTGAGGTAGCGAAACTTTCTTTTTATACACAAATGGAGTTACCGGATTATACAAGTAGTTTAGTGAGTAAACAATCATTGTCAGCAGACGGATATGATGACTATTGGCGATTGAAAGAAGAAGTAATGGATGATGTAGAAAATAAAGTTTTAGGTCATTCAAACAATATACAAGATGGTATGGAATTAGAATGTGAACTGGTAACAAATGGGCTATATTGTGGGGATAGTAGTGGCTATAATAGTCCTGAAAGAGAAAAACTTGAAAAAAATATCACCAATTGGACATTGTTATTACAAATTGATAGTAATGAAGAGTTAGGGATGTTCTGGGGGGATAGTGGAAAGCTCTATCTTTGGATAACAGAAGAAAATCTTAAAAACAAACAATTTGATGATAGTTGGCTTATTTTACAATGCTATTGATGATCAGCCTTATGGGTAAAAAGATTAAGTACAAAATTTGTATTTAATCTTTTTTGTCGTTTCTATTATTTTGGATGAATGATTGTCAAATTAACCAGATATGCGATAATATAAAAATAAGTGACTCAGTTTATACTTTTAAGAGGATTCAATCTACTAAATGCTAGGTAAGTGTTAATAACAAAGCAAAAAAGAGGTGATTATGAATGGAAAAAGCAGAAATACAAAAAGAAATTGCGCGCATCGAAAAAGCGCAACAGGTTAAAATATGGTATGCTGTTGAATCAGGTAGTCGCGCTTGGGGATTTCCTTCAAAAGATAGTGATTATGATGTTCGTTTTATCTATACCCACCCGCAAGAATGGTATTTATCCGTATTTGATCAAAGAGATGTGATAGAATACCCTATTAATGATCTGCTAGATATTAATGGCTGGGACTTAAGAAAAGCGTTACAATTGCTACAAAAAAGTAATCCTTCCTTAATAGAATGGTTGCATTCGCCAATTGTTTACAAGGCCTCAAATACGTTAGAGGTTGAAATGCGGGAGCTTGTTGCACAGCATATTTCATTAAAGCACTTGGTTTATCACTATTTAAGCATGGCAAAAGGTAATTTTAGAGAATATCTACAAAAAGAAAATGTGAAGATGAAAAAATATTTTTATGTCTTACGTCCAATACTGGCTTGTATGTCTATTGAAAAATACCAAAAGAATCCACCTATTTTATTTCAGGATTTATTAACAGAGAATGATATACCCGCACTTGTTTTACAAGAAATTCAAGTATTATTAGATAAAAAGTTAGCAAGTGAAGAGCTAGATTTAGCACCTAAAAATGGTGTATTAAATCATTTTATAGAAGAAAAAATTGCACACTATGAACAGTATGCAGCATCCGTTGCGCAAAATGAAAAAATTGAAATCAAAGAATTAGATAGCCTATTCAGAAAATATATAGCTGAGTAGGGCACTAAAAAATGGGGGAAACTTGTGAATAATAATGATAGATTAGTCCGATTAAGATATGCTTTAAGCCTAACTGATGCAGATATGGTAGAGGTTTTCAAAATGGCAGGAAAAGAAATGACCAAACCAGAAGTGAAAGAAATGCTGGCAAAAAAAGTAGAAAATGCACGTAAAGAAACTCATACACCAAATATTTATGTAAGAGATTGCGATAATGAAACACTGGATACCTTTCTCAATGGCTTGATTATCTCGCAACGTGGTAAATCAGATAAAGAACCACAACCAACTGGTGAAATCAAATATATGAACAACGTATTATTGAAAAAAATGAAGATTGCGTTGACATTAACAAGTGAAGATATGCTGGAGATTCTAGATTCAGCAGGTGTCCGGATTTCAAATAGTGAATTAAGTGCGGTGTTAAGGAAAGAAGGGCATCGCAACTTTAAAGAATGCGGTGACCGTTATGCCAGGAATTTCCTTAAAGGGTTAGCATTGCGTTATCGTGATTAATCAAACAATGTAAGTACGCATGATATTGGAAAATTCGTGAAAATATCCTCAACAAAATAAAGAGAAATCGTCTATAATTCACAATGAAAAGATGCTAAGATAAAGTGTCGCCTGATCCCTCTGCGACAGAGGGGAGGTGTTTATCGTGCTAAATTCTTTTCTTGCTCCGTTTGCGGTTGCTTTGATTTCTGGCACCATCATTGCATTGTTCGAATACTATTTGAACAACCGCAAGGAATAATGAAGGCGACACGCCAAAAAAACACTCAGAAAAAGCCTTCTGAGTGTTTTGGTGTTTATCGCATTAAATTCTTCTCTTCTCCATCATCATATCATGGCGAAATAAAATTGTCAAAGAGAGGTAATTTCCAAAGAAGTAGTTGTCTATTAGCTAGTAATGTAAAAATACTTGAAATATCTAACGATGGAAGCTAATGTGGCTCAGTGGTTTTGTGTGTTTCTTTTATGAATACCTATCACAGTGGTTGATGATTTCTGAAATTGATAATGCTGTTGTTAACTGATTTTCTTCTCCAATTTCAAGCTGTAGAGTTGTATTATTTTCCCAACGAATGGCTGTACAAGCATACTCATTATATTGTTGATGAACATAAGTAGGAATGTCATAAACTGGGTAGGGTAGCTGGTACAACATGCTGAGATTAACAATAGAAGTAGTTGCACAATTCATTGTATCCTTACCATTAATAAACAGTAGTTTGTTAGATTCGTTATAAACGATTTCATCAATTTTCCAATAATCAATGGGGATACCTTCACCATCAATCACAGATTTTGCTAAGTACTCATAGCCTTTTTCACTATTTAAATCAAATAAAAAATAAGCAGACAAATCACTTGTACCAAATATCAGATTTGCTTGGGGTGTTGTGATAAGAGAGAATTTTATGAATCCATCATAATTTTTATAGAGATAGATTTTCTTTTTATTTTTAAATAGTGTGATTTGCTGGCAATCTATAGAACGCCAAAAATTCGCTGTTTTTTGTTCAGTGTAGTGGTAGTAATCAATTGAAATGTCAAAATTTGGATTCACTTTGTAGTTGATGGTTTTAACGAAGTGTTTCTTCTGCCAAATATTATCAAATTGTGAATAAAAATTTTCTTTTTGAGATTCTGTGGCATTTGAAAGGTTAAAAAAATTCATCATCTTCATTCCTTGTATATTATATTTAAGGTTTTTATCTTCCGATTATAATTGGAGAACCTTATGAACCATTGTAATTTTCATTTGGTATTAACTCAGTTCATCTGAGATAATATAACTATTGGATTGAGAGGTTGTGCCGTTCATTCCTTGAGTCTTTGAACTCGTTCTCGAAAGACTGGCACCTCTCTCTGATTGGCTGTTTGCGAATGAGTTAGATGTTGAAGGTATTAATGCCTTACTCCGTATCTAGAACAAGGTAGTGACGCTTTTCAGACGAGTGGCAATCAATCCAAAATTTTACCCTTAGAAGGTGTTTCTATGCTCTATCTTGGTATTGATATT
>NZ_FOHA01000019.1 GCF_900111355.1 Isobaculum melis | reverse complement strand
TGTTATCCCCCTCTTATGGGCAGGTTACCCACGTGTTACTCACCCGTCCGCCACTCCTCTTTTCAATTGAATGCAAGCATTCGGGAGAAAAGAAGCGTTCGACTTGCATGTATTAGGCACGCCGCCAGCGTTCGTCCTGAGCCAGGATCAAACTCTCATAAAAGTATCGTTCAAACCCGAAGGTTTAAAGTCATTTTTATAATGTGCTTGTAGCTCATTATTTTTGAATTGCTAGCGAATTTTATTCACTAATGTTGTTTGTTTTAACCTTGTTAAAACAACCTACACATTTGGTTCGTCTTACTTTGTTCAGTTTTCAAAGGTCTAGTTCGTCGTCTTTTCGACAACTTCTATATATTATCAGTTATAGAAGCAAATGTCAACAACTTCTTTTATTTATTCGCAAGTGCTTTTTGTGTTACGTCATTTGCGACTTCATAAGAATACCATCCTACAAGCGTGTCGTCAACAATAATTTCACAGTTTTATGCATTTTTTTAAAAATACGAACCTTCACATGCCATCTGAATCTATTAATCGGAAAAACAACTGAAAGAACAACAAAAACAAACAGTCCCACCCTCTATATTTCGTTATGTTGAATTAAATAAATTCTTTATTATTCATCAGAATATTATTTTTATGCATAAAAAAAGACAAATCTCATTAAAATAAGACTTGTCTTTCTATTTTACATAAATGTATTTTGTAAATTCCATTTTTTCTTCAAGTAAATTTTAGCAGCAAATAACCCAATTCCTAAAATGGCGTATACTGGTGCTGAGAATGTTGGATTAATTGATTGAGGGATAGCGAGAATGATAATTCCCATTGCAAATGCCCAAACTAGAATAACAGCTGTGCTGACAAGTAAATAACGGATAATGCTTCCTTTTTTATTACCTCTACGATCTGGCATATTTTTAGTGATTAACAAGACACCAGCTCCTCCAAGAACAAATACCATTAATAATGAAAGTAAACCCATCTCTGTCCCTTCAGAATTCTTATTAAAGAAACCTGACATAGCTGAAACTAGGCACATCATAGCGGTCATTAACAAACCACCATCAACCATATACATCCAGCTTTTGCCTTCTACTCCTTTAGCTTTCGCTGGACTAGACAACAAGACTGTTGTATATTCCGTAACAGTTCCAAAGAGTTGTCGTGCCGTTTGACCAGATTTCTGGCCATCCACTAAAGGTTTTAACGTATCATTTAGAATAACCGCCTGTCTTTCCTCTGTTAGATTAGCTACATCTAAAGCTTTGGTTAAGCTAAAAATATATTGTTCATTTCTTTTTGTAAGTTTTTCTTTTAGGGTGTTGTTCTCTGATATGAGTTCATTTAATTTTTCTTGTTCCAACTGATTGTTCCCCTTTCAAAATTACATCGGCTTTATTTCTTATACATTAAATAGGAATTCCATAATATCGCCATCTTGTACAACATAATTTTTTCCTTCTGAACGTAACTTACCTGATTCTTTTACAGCTTGCATCGTTCCTAGTGCATCTAAGTCTGCAAATGAGACTGTTTCTGCTCGAATAAATCCTCTTTCAAAGTCTGTATGAATCACACCCGCAGCTTGTGGTGCTCTCATGCCTTGACGGAAGGTCCAAGCGCGTACTTCTTTTACTCCAGCAGTAAAGTAAGTCGCCAAGCCTAGTAAATGGTACGCTGAACGAATCAACTGATCTAAACCAGATTCTGCAATGCCCATTGCTTCTAAGAATTCTGTTTTTTCTTCTTCATCTAATTCTGCAATTTCTTCTTCAGCACGTGCACAAATCACAATAACTTCTGAATTTTCACTTGCAGCAAATTCTGCAACTAATTTTACATAGGGTTGATTGGTTCCCTCTACAACTTCTTCCTCACTGACATTGGCTACATATAATACTGGTTTTGTAGTTAATAGGAACAAACTTTTCACGATTGGTAATTCTTCTTCTGTAAATTCAATGGATCTTGCAGATTTACCAGCTTCTAAGACTGGTTTGATTTTGTCTAAAATCGCTAATTCTGCAACAGCTTCTTTATCTTTTGTTTTGGCAATTTTAGCAATGCGTGCATGACGTTTTTCAACAGATTCTAAATCAGCTAGGACTAATTCTAAATTAATCGTTTCAATATCAGACAATGGATCTACTTTTCCATCCACATGTGTAATATTTTCATCATCGAAGCAACGGACAACATGACAAATCGCATCTACTTGGCGAATATGGCTTAAGAATTTATTTCCTAATCCTTCCCCTTTACTTGCCCCTTTAACAATGCCTGCAATATCAGTAAATTCAAATGTGGTTGGAACTGTTTTTTTAGGTTCTACTAATTCTGTTAATCTTTGTAGTCTTGCATCTGGAACTTCTACCATTCCTACATTGGGGTCAATCGTTGCAAATGGATAGTTTGCTGCTTCTGCTCCTGCTTTTGTAATTGCATTAAATAATGTTGATTTTCCTACGTTTGGTAATCCAACGATTCCTGCTGTTAACGCCATCTTTTTTCACGCTTCCTTTATTCTGTATTATGCTTTCGTTTCTGTATCTTGTGCAGAAACCAATACACGTTTCATTTTTTTCTCAAATTCTCTTCTTGGTAACATCACACTATGTCCACAATTTCCACATTTTATTCGGATATCCATTCCCATTCGAATGATTTCCCAACGATTCGTGCCACAAGGATGTTGTTTTTTCATCTCGACAATGTCCTTTAATCCATACGTTTTCAACAGCTTCAGGCTCCTTATCCTTCATCAAATTGAATATTTAAAATATCCAGGATTCTTGTTAAATCATCTAATGATAAGTATTCAATTTCAATATGCCCCTTATTTCCTTTTTCTGAAATCGTGACATTTGTTCCAAATTTATCCATTAAACGATCTTCACCTTCTCTAATATAGTAAGGTTTTTTCTCTACTTTTTTAGCAGGTTCTTTAACTGCCGTTTTAGGATCATTTAAATTGGTAACCAATTGTTCTAATTGTCGTACTGTTAAGCTTTCTTTCATGACTTTTTTAGCTACTGGGATAATTTGGTCTTTATCTTTTAACCCTAATAAAGTTCTAGCTTGTCCCATTGAGATTTGTTCCTCTTGTAAAGCTTTTTTGACCATTTCTGGTAAGCCTAGCAGGCGCAAATAGTTGGCAATATAAGGTCTACTTTTGCCCAAACGTTTGGCTACTTCTTCTTGGGTTAAATCTAATTTTTTCATGAGCATGTCATAGGCTTCTGCTTCTTCTAATGGTGTTAGATCTTCACGTTGTAAATTTTCTAAGACGGCTACTTCCATCATTGCTTGTTCTGTAAATTCTCTCACAATGGCTGGAATAGTGTCTTTTCCTGCAAGTTTTGACGCACGGAATCTTCGCTCACCTGCAATAATTTCATAACCTCTGACAGATGATTCTCGGACAATGATTGGTTGGAAAACACCAGATGCTTTTATGGAATCAGCTAATTCATTTAAAGCATTTTCGTCAAAAATTTTCCTGGGTTGGTATGGATTAGGTCTAATCTCAGCTAAAGCGAGTTCTTTCACTGTTTCTTCTGAAACATCAATATCTTCAATATCACTGTAGTTACTAAACAAAGCGTCAATACCTCGACCTAAGCCTTTGCTATTTTTATTTGCCACGTAACAACACTTCCTTTGCGAGTTCTAGGTAAACTTCTGCCCCTCTTGAGCGTGGATCGTAATCAATAATTGATAAACCATGACTTGGTGATTCTGATAAACGAACATTGCGTGGAATAATGGTTTTATAGACACGCTCGCGGAAATATTTCTTCACTTCATCGACAACTTCATAACCAAGGTTTGTTCTTGCATCTAGCATCGTTAACAATACACCTTCGATACGTAAATTCTTATTAAAGTGTTTTTGCACCAAGCGGACGGTATTTAACAATTGACTTAATCCCTCTAATGCATAATATTCGCATTGGACAGGAATAAGAATGGAATCACTTGCAGTAAATGCATTAATGGTTAAATGTCCTAGTGATGGCGGACAGTCAATCAGTACATAATCGTAATCCTTGCCAGCTTTTTGTAAGGCATTCTTTAAACGTGTTTCTCTTGCAATTTGATTGGTTAATTCTATTTCAGCACCTGTTAGTTGAATGGTGGCTGGGATAATCCATAAATTTTCACGGGATGTTTCCATCACAACTTCTTTAATTGGTGTTTCATTGACTAAAACATCGTAAATGTCTTTTTCAACATCTGCTTTACGAATGCCTAATCCACTTGTCGCATTCCCCTGTGCATCAATATCAACCAATAATACTTTTTTTCCTAAATAAGCTAAACAAGCTCCTAAATTTACGGTAGTGGTTGTTTTTCCAACGCCACCTTTTTGATTTGCTACTGAAATGACTCTAGCCATGTTTTCCCCTCCTGTTACTTTCCACTCACTTTTTTTCATAGAAAAAGTCTAAGATACGTGTCTTAGACCTTCTACGCATCTTTTCAAAATGAATGACTTCATTTATCGCTCTTTATTTTTGATTGTTTCCCTTATGTTTTGGTATCTCGATTGTAATGCGGTAAACATCATCTAGTTCTTCTTCTTCCGTTGTTAAATCAATTCCGGTATCACTGACCATTGTGAGTGATTTTTTAATCGTATTTAAGGCTAAACGAACATCTTTTGAAATCCCAACTTTACGTTTCTGAGGTGCTTTCTTTTCTGGATTTTTGGCTAAGATAATTTTTTTAACCAGCTCTTCTGTTTCTTTCACATTTAAGTTTTCAGCAATAATTTTAGCAACGACTTCTGTTTGTTCTGCTTCTGTTAACGGCAACAAACTTCTACCATGTCGTTCTGAAATATCTTTCACTAAAATAGCTTGTTGCACCGCATCTGTTAGTTTTAATAAACGTAATTTATTCGCTACAGATGATTGGCTTTTCCCCACTCTTTGGGCTAAAGCTTCTTGCGTTAAGTTGTTCAGCTCAATTAATTGCTGATAGGCTTTAGCTTCTTCTATTGCAGTTAATTCTTCACGTTGTAGGTTCTCAATCAATGCAACAGATGCTGTTTCACTGTCCGTCATTTCTTGAATTAAAGCAGGAACGGATGTCCATTCTAGTAATTGCATCGCACGGAATCTTCTTTCACCTGCAATGATTTCATATTGCTCAGGTGCATACTCTCTCAAAACAATCGGCTGAATTAAACCATGAATGTGAATGGTTCTTGCTAATTCATTGAGCTTCTCTGGTTGAAAAACTTTGCGGGGTTGGAAACGATTCGGTACGACTTTAGTACTGTCGATTTGGTGAACTTCTTGTTTTGAAGGATCATTTAGGACAACTTCATTTTCTGGAATTGTCTCAATTTTTTCCTCTACCAACGCTTCTTTTTTCTTTTTGCCTTTTCCTGAACCAAATATATTTGATAATGCCATACTTCTGCTCCTTTTTTCGCAAACTCTCTTACTTCCTATTATACCAAAATGCAGTTGATTTTTGTATGTTTAACCAGACTAAAATACTTGTTTTTTGATTTTATAATGGTTTTTTATTGGGTAAGCCTGCTTTTCTAGGGTATTTATTAGGCGTTTCTTTTTTCTTTTGAATCACAACAATATGACGCTCTCCTGCTTCAGCAGATAATTCAAATTGGTGATCCGAAATCACTTTTCCTCCTAATAAGGCGACTGCTTTTTTAGCAGCTTCTAATTCTTCTTCACTACTAGATGCTTTTAAAGCAATAAATTCTCCATCTTTTCTGACTAAGGGTAAACACAATTCTGCCAAGACACTCATTCTAGCAACTGCTCTTGCTGTCACTATATCAAAGGTTTCTCGATAGGCTTTATTTTGCCCAAAATCTTCTGCACGACTATGGAAGAAATGCACATTTTGTAAATCTAATTCGTTTGCTAAAAGATTCAAAAATTGAATGCGTTTATTTAATGAATCCACAATTGTAATTTTTAACTGTGGAAAAACGATTTTAAGTGGCAAACTTGGAAAACCTGCACCTGCACCCACATCACAAATAGAAAGCTTTTCTTGACTAAAATCTTGATAAAAGCTTGCAGATATTGAATCATAGAAATGTTTTAAGTACACTTCTTTTTCTTCAGTAATCGCGGTTAAGTTGATTTTTTCATTCCATTCAACTAGTAGCTCAAAATAGCGCTTAAATTGTGCCATTTGTTTTGAACTAAGGCTGATACCTTTTTCCAACAATGCTTGCTTGAATTCTTCTGGATTCATCTTTTTGACTCCTTTGCTCCTTCTCGTGAAACAATAAGATTGTTTCACAAATTACTCTCCTAACTTTACAACAAAAAGCAAAGAAGTGCAATGCTTCTTTGCTTAATTTATTCTGCTTATTTTAATTTATTTGGAATAGCCTTTTGGATGGCTTTGGTGCCACTTCCAAGCAGTTTGAATGATTTCTTGGATTTCGGTATAGGCTGGTTGCCAATTCAATTCTGCTGTTGCTTTTGCGCTGCTTGCTACTAAGATTGCTGGATCCCCTGCACGACGAGCTTCTGTTACTTTAGGAATTTCTGCGCCTACAACCTGTTCAACAGCTTCTACAATTTCTTTTACAGAAAAGCCTGCGCCGTTTCCTAAGTTATAAATTGCGCTTGCGCCACCTTTTTCTAGGCGTTCTAAGGATAGCAAATGGGCATTGACTAAGTCCATTACATGGATATAATCACGAATACAGGTGCCATCTGGGGTTGGATAATCCTCCCCAAAAATTTTGATATGCTCTCTTTCACCTAGGGCCGCCTTAATAATTAATGGAATTAAATGTGTCTCACATAGGTGGTCTTCGCCAATCAGTCCTGCTGGATGGGCACCAGCTACATTAAAGTAACGTAAAACAGTATATTTAATCCCATAAGCTTGATCACTCCATTCTAAAATGTCTTCTACCATTTTTTTAGAAGCGCCATAAGGGTTAATTGGTTTTGTTGGTGTTGTTTCTGTAATCAGGTTTGTCCCTT
The DNA here is from genome assembly GCF_900111355.1 of Isobaculum melis. Lineage (GTDB taxonomy): Bacteria > Bacillota > Bacilli > Lactobacillales > Carnobacteriaceae > Isobaculum > Isobaculum melis. The sequence continues at coordinate 32,670 of NZ_FOHA01000019.1, read as the reverse complement.
CCACTTCACCATAAGTCGCAGCTGTTGATGAGAAAACAATTTTCTTTACATGATGATTTGCCATAACTTTTAATAGATGAATCACACTTCCTACGTTATTATCAAAATATTTCAATGGATTTTCTACACTTTCTCCAACTAATGAAAAAGCCGCAAAATCAATCACAGCTTCAAATTGATTGTTTGCAAATACTTCATTTAGAAATTTTTCATCTCTTAAATCGCCTTGATAGAAGTTCACTTCTGTTGGAAGTGCTTGTTGATGTCCAGTTGAAAGGTTATCAATCACACTTACTTGATGCCCTTTTTCTATTAACAATGCAACCATATGGCTACCAATATATCCTGCACCACCACATATTAATAGGTTCATGTACGATACCACCTTCATTTATTTTTCTGTCTTTCATTATACACTAAAATAGTGGCCATACTTCGACCTATCTTTAATGTTATTGCAATGCAATCCGTGGATACTATTGTTTAAGAATTTAATGATAAATTTTTATCTTGTCCACCACCTATTTTTCTATTCAAAAAAAACATTATTTCTTTCTAAAGATTTCATTAAGAAATAGTGATTTGACAAGCTTTCTCCATTCCTTTATGATGATGTTGCAAGTAACAAGTGTTTAATTCACAAGCTTTTTTCTATACCTTTTAAAGGTATCCTTTGGGCAATTCAATCATGCAAAACATTGCTACTGTCACGTTTTGCTTTTTTTAGTTTCTACTCTTTTAAAAAATGTAAAAAACACTTGTTTTTTACATTAAAAATCAAAATTTAAAGGGTGGTTTTTTTGAATAGATATTCACTAACTAAAAAAAAGGTTCTGTTCATTTTATTCTGTATGGTAACGATTTTTGTTTCTTTTCCCATTAATATTTCAGCTAACACTATGGTTCCATTAACCTCTAACACACATTCGACTTCTCTTGAAACAGCTGACGAACCCATTAATTCTGTTGATACAATTATCAGCAATTGGATTTCAAATGAGCTTTTACAATTATTTAATCAATATAAGTTTTTACTTTTCTCTTTAATTGCACTGTTATTGATCAAAGTAGCACCTGTTTTTGTAATGGGGCTTTTGGTTGCTTATTTATGGTAATATTCTTCCTTAATTGGTAAGCGAAATACTTCACTTAATAAATGCAGTACAGAATGATTTGATTTTAAAATAAAAATGTTTTTTTTGATATTTTATTTATATTAATAACTAGAAGGGTTGTAGAAGAATGAATATTTTTGATTATCTTAAACTGGCATACTAAAAAAAGAACCTTACTAAACTCAGTAAGGCACCTCTTATTTTTATTCAATTAATCAATCTCTGCACCATTTGAACCAATCACTTTTTGATACCAATCAAATGATTTCTTTTTAGAACGAGCAAGTGTACCGTTTCCATCATTATCGCGATCTACATAGATAAAGCCATAACGTTTTTTCATTTCGCCACTGCCTGCACTCACTAAGTCAATACAACCCCATGGTGTATAGCCCCAGCATTCTACGCCATCTTCGATGGCTTCGCCCATTTCACGTACATGTTCACGTAAATAATCAATACGGTAATCATCATTGATTGAACCATCTGCTTCAACTTGATCCACTGCACCTAAACCATTTTCAACAATAAATAATGGTTTTTGGTAACGATCATAAATGGCATTCATCGTTGTTCTTAAACCTAGCGGATCAATTTGCCAGCCCCATTCGCTTGCTTCTAAATAAGGATTTTTTAGGCTTGCAAAAACATTTCCTTCTGTTTTTTGATTCACTTCAGGATCTGCACTGGTTAATCTTGATGAGTAATAGCTAAATGAGATGAAGTCTACTGGATGGTTCTTTAAGACTTCTAAGTCTCCTTCCGCTAGCTCTAATTGAATATTGTTTTCTTTAAAGAAGCGTTTGCTGTAGCTTGGATACTGACCGCGCGCTTGTACGTCAATGAAGAAATAGCCTTCACGATCTGCTTCAAGTGCTGCCCAAACATCTTTTGGATTACAGGTATTTGGATAGGTTGTTCCTGCTGCAAGCATACAACCAATTTTAAAGTCTGGATTGATTTCATGCGCTAATTGAGTCGCTTTTGCAGATGCCACTAATTGATGATGCGCTGCTTGATATTTGATTTGCTCTGGATGTTCTTCGCCTACGATATCAATACCGCCACCAAAGAAAGGAATATGCAAAAGCATATTGATTTCGTTAAAGGTTAACCAATACTTTACTTTGTCCTTGTAGCGTTTGAAGATTACGTCGCAATAGTTTAAGTAAAAATCAATTAATTGACGATTTTTCCAGCCACCATAATTTTTCATCAAGGCAATTGGTGTGTCAAAGTGATTGATCGTAATTAATGGCTCCATGCCATGTTTTAAGCATTCATCAAATAAATCATCATAAAATTTTAAGCCTGCTTCATTTGGTGCTTGATCATCACCATTTGGGAAAATACGTGCCCAGCAAATGGATGTACGGAAGGTTTTAAAGCCCATTTCCGCCATTAATGCTAAGTCTTCTTTGTAGCGATGGTAAAAATCAATTGATTCATGGCTTGGGTAAAAATCAAATGTTTTCTCCATAGCTAATTTTGGGTTGGCTAATACATCCCAACGTCCATGTGCTGCATCTGGTAAAACATCTACCGGTGATAAGCCTTTACCATCTGTTAAATAAGCGCCCTCACATTGATTGGCAGCAACGGCACCGCCCCATAAAAAGTTTTTTGGAAATGTTGTATTTTTTTCTGTCATTTTGAAAGCTCCCTTCATTCTTTGGTTCTTTTCTACCTTAACATCTGTAATCCATTACAGGTCAAGTCATTATTTGTACGCTCTTCTTTTCGCTTAGTTGAATGAAGCAACGAGAGTTAAAAGATAATCACCTGCTGTTACCTGTTGTTCCTCTGTAATTAATCGATCTAAATAATCCGCAGAGTTTGTGATGATAACTGGGGTCGTTACGGGATAGCCTGCTGATTGGATGCCTTCAATATCAAATTCTGTTAGTAATTGGCCTGCTGTTACTTGATCTCCTTGTTGCACGTGTGCGGTAAAGTATTTCCCATCTAATTGCACGGTGTCCATGCCTACATGTAATAAATATTCTGCGCCATCATCGCCTGTAATTCCTACAGCATGTAAGGTTGGAAATAATGTTGTCACAGTACCTGCAACGGGTGAAACTAATTTTCCTTCGGTTGGCTCAATGGCTACGCCTTGACCTAATGCGCCTGAAGCAAAAACTTCATCTTTTATTTCTGATAAAGGTAGAAGTGTACCTGTTAAAGGACTTACTGCAACGGATTTTTGAATCACTGATTCAGCTTGTTCTGGCTCACTGCTTACTTCAACTGCTGGAACAATTTCTGTCGCTACGGTTTGAGCGCCAACATCTTTAAATCCTAGTGCATAGGTTAGAGCAAATGCAAGAATAAATGCGACTGGTAAGCTAATTAAGAAGTAAATGAAACCAACGCCTGCAAAGGCCGGAATACTTAAAATACTTGGCATCACAACTGCTACAACTCTTGAACCACCCATTCCTGCGATTGCTCCCCCAATTCCCCCTGCAATACAAGCAGCGATAAATGGTTTTTTTAGTTTTAAAGTGACACCATAAACAGTTGGTTCTGTAATCCCAAATAAGGAAGTGATGACACCTGAGAATGAAAGAGATTTTAACTTCGCATCTTTTGTTTTTGTTCCTACTGCTAGTGAAGCACCTGCTTGTGCAAAAACAGACGGTGCAAATAATGCAGTCATTGTATCAAAGCCATTTGCAGCCAAGTTAATATTGACAATTGGAATAAAGCCCCAATGTAAGCCAAACATTACAAATACTTGCCAGCCTGCTCCCATAAAGATTCCTGCAACAATTGGACTTAAGCTATATAACCATTCATAAGCATTTCCTAATGCAATTCCTGCATAGCTACCTACTGGTCCGATTAATAGAAATGAAAGTGGTACCATCACAACTAAACAAATAAGTGGTGTTAAAATGTTACGCACACTTGAATGTAGCTTTGGTTCTACAAATTTTTCTAAATGGCTCAATAAGTAAACTGCTAAAATAATTGGAATAACAGATGATGCATAGTTCATGAGAATGACTGGAATGCCAAAGAATGTCAGTTTTTCACCAGCAAAAAAGGCGCCATTTAAATCTGGATAAACTAAGGCACTTGCAATTCCCATTGCAATAAATTGATTGGTTTTAAATTTCTTAGCAGCTGTAGCCGCTAAAAAGATAGGTAGGAAATGGAAAATACCATCTGCCGCTGCCATTAATACACGATAAGTGCCATCTGTAGCGGTTAGCCAATTTAATTGTGTTGCTAAAGCCAAGAAACCTTTTAGAACCCCTGCTCCTGCCATCGCACCTAAGAATGGGGTGAAAATACCAGAAACCAAGTCAATAAAACGACCTAAAATAGTCTCACTGCCATTGGATTCTTCTGTTTCTTCTGTGCGTTCACCAATCCCTGACTGCGCTAATATTTCTCTATAAACTAAATTCACATGATTGCCAATGACAACTTGGAATTGACCGCCACTTTCAACCACACTAATCACTTCTTCATGATTTTGTAGGGCTTCTTTATCCGCTTTTTTTACATCTCTTAACTTAAAACGTAGACGCGTTGCACAATGTACAAGCGAAATCACATTTTCTTCTCCCCCTACTAACATTAAAACCTCTTTTGCTATTTGTTTATTCTCCATTTTTCAGCTCTCCTTTTTTATCTATGTTAACGATTGATGCCTGCGTCTCTCTCTTGAATTGATAAGAAAGAAAAAACCTAAACGAATAGTTCGATTGCATCGCTGCACTCTTCCACTCACTTAGGTTTTGCCTGCATCACCAGTAACAATCCTGTTTGCTTATGATTTTTCTTTTTTAGTCTCTGTACCTTCTGTTACGCGGTAAATATGAATCGTCAGGTAAACCTGCTCATCTTTAGTCAATGTTGTATGATACGTTTCTTGTAAATAATAATTAATTTTATTGGCACATTCAAAGGCTTTTGGGTATTTTATTTGGACTTGTTCATATAAGAAATCATCGCCTGATGGGATAATTTCTTTCTTGACCATCCGCTGGGCAAAATATTTTAAATGGGTAATGAATCTTGTATAATTTAAGGATGATTCATCCAAGCGAATCCCATAATGATAGGAAACGATATTGACTGCATTATTCACAATTTCTGTCATAGCCACTGTGTCTTGCATTTCTTGACCATCTTGTCTTGCATTAACAATGTGCATGGCAATAAATCCTGCTTCATCTTCATTTAAGGTAAGATTTAGCTTCTCTTTAATGATTTTTAACGCATAATCGCCAATAGCAAATTCATCTGGATAAAACTTTTTAATTTCCCAAAGCAGGACATTTTTTAAACCCATTTCTTGTTCATAGCGAATGACTGCAAAATGGATATGATCTGTTAGGGTTAAATAAATATTGTCACTCAGTTTGGTGTGTAATTCTTCTTGCGCATATTGAACAATTTCATCTGCAATTTCCAAATGAAGGGGCGGAATCCCTTTTAAAAGTTCAGAAAGCTTTTCCATTAGTTCTTGTGTTTCCATGATAAATGTTTTTTCAATTTTTGCCTGATCAATTTCGTCGCCAGCTTTTTTTTGAAAAGCTAGGCCTCTTCCCATGACAACAATTTCCTTGTTTTCAGCATTCGAAGCAAGTACCACGTTGTTGTTCAATACTTTCTCTATTCTCATTATCCCCACAGCCTCCTTTATTAGGATAAAAAGAAAAACCCAAACTAATCCTAACACTATACTTGAAAACAGCTATAGTTCTTGGATTAATTTAGGTTTTGCCTGACAAATGCAGTAACAATCCTTTTAATAGCTCCAAGTATACTACAGAAAAAAAACGTTTGCAAGACACTTTCTCCTGAAGCTGATATTCACTTATCAATTGTTTTGGTGTTTCGCTTGATGCATTTCGTTTGATTGATGTGATACAAATTTTCTACTACATAACTTTAACCATTTATCCTCTTTTTCAACAGTGCCGTTTTAACTTTTCGTAAGGGATGTTGTCCATTAATTGAGCTGAACATAAGTCTTGCTAGAACAGCTCTAAGCCTAATTGTCTTGGTGCCAGTCCCTCAAATTGAATGGCTAAACTTTCTTGTAGCTGTTTTGCATTTGGCGCTGCATCGCCACCTGAATTATTATTAAAAATAAAAATAACCTCTTTACAAACCTTGCTTAATTCTGCTGCCAACTGAGCAAATGTCGCAATTTCTTCTGGTTGATAACAATATAAGGTTCTTGTTGCACGCCAATTTTGGGTCTTCCCTTGCCCCCAGCCCTCAAAATTTCTACCATGTAGCCTCACAATTGTATATTGCGGAATGGTCACTTTTGGGACTAAGGGTACACTATTACCTGGAGTTTGTGGCTGATCCACGATTACATGACTGAATTGAAGCTCAGTCAAAAGCTGAAACATTTTTTCTTGGTATGCTGGCTGATACCATGTCGGATTTCTAAACTCAACAGCAATTGGTAATTTAGGCAGCTGTTTGCGAATGATCTTTAGATAGGCCACATTTTCTACTGTACATGCAAAGAAGGGCGGAAATTGAAAAAGGATTGTTTTTAATTTTTCGGCTTCAAGTAGTCCTGTTAGCATTTGTTTATAGGTCTCAAACATTTCTTCTTCTGTCTCATAAAAATCTGACCATTCCTTATGCTTCGTCATTCCTTGGAAAGCTTTCAAAATAAATTTAAAGGTAGCCGGTGTTTGCTCTACCCATTGTTTAATGGTGGATTTTTTAGGAATGCCATAAAAGCTGGTATCAATCTCTACCAAAGGAAAATGACTACAATAATCCATTAATTGATTTTTTTTACTTATGTATAAGGTATCATGTCCACTCCAACCGACTAATCCTATTTCAATCATGGCTTGGCCCCTTTCCTGATTTTCTTCTATTTTAACTGAAATCATTTGAAAAGAAAACAAATTGCTATCAAGCAACACCTCATCACAAGCTGAACAAGGAAAATGCTTTGAAGCAAAGGACTCTCCAAATAAGCGGTATCACTTATCTTTCTCTCGTGCAATTCTGTCATTTTTAGATGGAGAAAAACTCAGTCTGCTACTTATTGGCAGCAAGTTGGCAGCAAGTTTTGGCTGTCTAATAGGTATTTTTACCAAAAAAGCAAACAAAAATATGATATAATAAAAGCCTTAAAAAGAAAGGAATGATGTATTTGCCAATTTTAGAAGCTACCATGCTACTTTTAGTACTGGTACTCGTTTCCAATGTCATCAGCCATTACTTAGTCTCCATTCCCACCGCTTTAATCCAAGTGGGTGTAGGAATTATTGTTGCACTTTTTGCAGATATTCAAATTGAATTAGAAACCAGCTGGTTTATGCTGTTATTTATTGCACCACTTTTATTTAATGATGGAAAGCATTATCCAAATAAGGAATTATGGAAATTACGTGCCCCTATTTTCGCCAATGCGATTTTACTTGTATTTATTATTACTTTTTTAGGTGGTTTTTTGATTCATAAAATCGTACCAGAAATTCCTTTGGTTGTCTCTTTTGCTTTAGCTGCGATTTTAGCTCCCACAGATACAGTGGCGGTGCATGGGATTGCAGAAAGAGTCAAGCTCCCTCCTGGTATTTTAAGTTTAGTCACTGGAGAAAGTTTAATTAATGATGCCAGTGGCTTGATTGCCTTTAAATATGCAATTGCTGCTACTGTAACTGGGTTTTTCTCATTTAAAAATGCTACTTTAGAATTCTTTTATATGGCAATTGCAGGTGCAATTATTGGGTTTATTTTAATGATTCTAATTCATTTATTGAAAATTTGGTTAATGAAACAAGGGATCAATGATGTGATTTTGCATACTTCCCTTCAAATAATTGCACCATTTTTAATTTATTTTGTGGCCGAAGATCATTTCCACGCCTCTGGTGTCATTGCCGTAGTGGCCGCTGGTTTGGTTGCGAGTACCAAAAAGAATTTTGCAAAAGATTATTTAGCAGAAATCCATATGCTAACTGAACGAACATGGGATATTATTATTTATTTATTGAATGGGATTGTCTTCTTAATTTTAGGAATTGAGTTTCCTGTTGCGATGAGAGAAACCATCCAAAATCCTCATATAGGGAATATTCGTGCCATTGGTTATGCCGTCTTGATCTGGTTTATGCTCCTTGTGATTCGGATTATTTGGATTTATGGTTATATGCAGTATGACTACTCATTTGGAAAGCAAAAAGGGAAAATAAAGCCAAGCTTTTACATCGCACTTTTATCTGGCTTAACAGGTGTGCGTGGTGCGATTACAATGGCAGGGATTTTATCGATTCCTCATGTCATTGACTCTGGTGCAATCTTCCCAGAACGTTCTCTGGTGTTATTTATTGCTTCAGGTGTGATTTTACTTAGTTTATTGGCCGCTACAATTGCGTTACCTTTGTTAACTAAGCAGAAGAAACGGATTGAAATGACAGGTGATGAACCAGGTGATGAAAATGTAGGAAACTTGCATGAATTGATGCAAAATGGAGAAATTTCTGAAACCAAAGCACGGATGCATCTCATCAAAGTAGCCATTCAAACGTTGGAAAAAGAAACTTCTGATGAGAATCGTTTAGCGGCCTATGATTTAATGCATGAATATAACCATATGAATCGCCATTTACGAATTGAACAAAACAGCAAAGAGGATGTTGCCTTCTTTATTGAGAAAGAGCGAGATTTACGGACAATGGCTTTTGAAAGTGAATTTGTTTGTTTAGAAAAATTAAAAGAAAATCAAGCCGCATCTGATTTTTCTCTTCATTTTTACGAACAAGCTTTAGAAAAAAAACTGAAGCTTTCGAATAAAGATTTCCGAGCTAAATTCATTTGGCTTAATATTTATTTACAAAGAAAATCACGTCGTTTTATGCAAATCGTTTTCAAAAAGTTTGGCAATAAAAAAAGCCATACACATGTGGTTGAAATTCTTGCTGTTGAAAAAGAATGTGCCAAAGCTGCCATTCAAACATTATCTCTTTATTTGAAAAAAAATAAAAAAGATATTTCACCCTCGAAAAAAAGTGCCATTTACCATTTAATTGTTGAATACCGTAATAAAATTGAACGAATCAAACAATATGGGCAAATTGATCGTCAAGCTTATGAAAGTGATATCCATGATTTACGTCTGAAAGTGCTCGCATCAGAACGAGCAAGAATTCAAGAAATGTATGAAAATGGTGATATTTCAAGAGAACTAGCTGCACGCTTACGTCAGTTTGTGAATTATTCAGAAGGTTCCATTATGGAAGTTGATTTTGAAAATTAAGCGTTTCATGGTTGTTAAAAAAGTAAGAGTTACTCTTTATTGAAGGGGTGACTCTTATTTTTTTAGGGATCACCTTGTCAGGGGCTAGTCATACCATTTAGGTCCATTTTCTTACCATTTGGGAAAATATCATCTTTTTTTTGATTTCCTTGCTAAAATAAAGGTATTAAAAATAGGAGGTTTTTATTCATGAAAAAAAAGCTTAATATTTTATCTGCTATCTGGATTTCAAGTGCTATTTTATCGATTTTGCTTCCTAATCCATTTACATTTCCAACAGCTGTTATCGCAATTTTCTTTTTAGTTGTAACCTTAATTTTTATTGTCAATGAATTTGTCATTAAACCTCGAAAAAAGAACATAGTGCGATAAAAAAATTCCAAACGTCAGATGGCATTTGAAAGAACAAAACAACCATGGTATAATGAACTTGCGAAACGTTAGAAATCGATCAAAAGAACGCAAAACCCCAACCTAAGGCAATAGGTTGGGGTTCTTTTTTCATTTACCAAAAACAAATGTGCGGATTAGAAAGCAACTTGTTTTAGTGATCGTCCTTCTTCTCTAACCATACAGAAATAGCTTGATAGATATTTAGCTAAAAATCAATTGCCCTACTTTTTACTTTTTCTATTGACAAAGCCAAGCAAGATACTAATAACAGGTGTGAATAAACAGAAGAAAGTAAATGGCAAGTAATCTAAGGTTGAAACACCTAGCGTCCCTGCAATAAATACACCACTTACGCCCCAAGGGATTAATGGATTGATCACAGCGCCTGCATCAAACAATATCCTAGAGAGGTATTTATTCTCTACCTGTGCTTTTTCATAATTATTTTTGAAGGCTTTCCCAGGAAGAATAATCGATAGGTATTGCTCCCCAATCAATAGATTTACCCCAATTGAGCTGAGTGCTGTTAAGAGGATTAATCTGCTTTTTGTTTGCATAAAATCTTCGATTTGTGCCAAAATGGTCTCAATAATGTTTAATTTCACCAATAAACCGCCTAAGGATAAGGCTAGAATAATTAAGGAAACAGACCACATCATACTTTGCATGCCGCCACGGGTCAGCAATACATCGACATTTTCTACTCCTGTTGTTGAAACAAAGCCATCTTGAATCATTGCTGCAATTTGGCCAATAGAAGTTGCCGGATAGTAAATATAACGAATCACTATGGATAATAGGATACTCATTAATAAAGTAGGAATCGCCGGGATTTTTTTCCAAGCGCTATAAAATAATACAAGTACTGGTATTAAAGTGACAATTGAAATGGTATAAGAGTTGTTTAATGTATCAATAATACTTTGAATATCATCTCCTGCAACATTGCCATGTGAGGCTTGACCCATCAAAACAAATGCGATAAAGGTCAAAATAAACGCAGGCATTGCTGTTTTTAATTCATTTTTTATATGATCAAATAAATCAACCTCTGCAATCGCCGCCGCTAAATTGGCTGTATCAGATAAAGGAGAAATGGCATTACCAAAGAACGCACCTGAAACAATGGCTCCTGCAGTTAACGCTGGGTTAAACCCCATAATGCTCCCCATACCTGCAAACGCAATCCCTACAGTTGAAACAGTTGTAAAGGAACTGCCTACAGTAGCCCCCACTACACCACAAATCACAAATACTGTTGGTAAAAAGAAATCTGCAGATAACACACTAAAGCCATAGACCATAATCGTTGGAATGGTTCCTGCTGCAATCCAGACACTGATTAAAGCCCCAATTAAGATAAAGATGATAATTGGCACTAATCCTGGTGTGATTCCTTCTTGAATGCCCTCGTGGATTGTTTGCCAAGAAAACCCCTTAATTGCGGAAAATAGCAAAACAATTGCCAATGCAAATAAAATCGCTACATGAGCGGGTATTGCAAATCCAATAATACAAGTTCCGATCACTGCTAATAGTACAACTAAAAGAAAAAGTGATTCTTTGATTGTGACATTTTTTTTCATCCTCTTTATCCCCTTTTTATCCCTACTTTTCACTGCTATTTATGATGATTAAGCTCTATTTTCTGCTTCATGATATGCGCCATGCCAAACTGGTCCAACAAACTGATTTAATGGAAAACCTGCTTGGATTCCTGCTGCGACAAAAGCTTTGGCTTTTATCACTGCATCTAATACTGATAAGCCTTGTGCTAAGCCTGCTGTAATCGCTGCAGCCATCGTGCAACCTGCCCCATGATTATAGGTTGTATCGATTTTTTCCGTACGTAAATTTTCAAAGTGAGTGCCATCATAAAAGACATCAACTGCTTCATTGCCTGCTAATCTAGTTCCACCTTTAATCACAACAGCAGGAACACCTAGTGCCACAATTTTTTTCGCTGCTTCTTGCATCTCTTCAATTGATCGAAGCGGTGGCATATCTGCTAATTGACTCGCTTCAAAAAGATTAGGTGTGGTAATGGTTGCAAGTGGTAACAAAATCTCTTTCATTTTGACAACACTTTCTGGATCCATGACTTCATTTTCCCCTTTACAGACCATGACTGGGTCCATCACATAAAAAGGAATTTGATTGTTTTGAATGAATGCGCCAACTGTTTCAATGGTTTCATTTGTTCCGAGCATTCCTGTTTTTAAGCTCGCAATGGTTTGAACAGACTCCATCGTCGCTAGCTGCCATTGGATCATTTCATGTGGTACTAAAAAGACTTCATGATGCCAATTTTTAGCTGGATTCATACTGACAATTGATGTTAACACACTCATGCCATAAACACCATATTCTTGAAACGTTTTTAAATCTGCTTGTGCACCAGCACCACCACTTGTATCTGAGCCTGCAATTGTTAAGACCTTCTGTATTGTCATTTGACACACTTCCATTTCTGTTTAATAAAAAACGAGGGAATGTCTAGCAGATTTGATCCACTACTCATTCCCTCATCCTTTTTAATCTTGCTTACTTAAAACTTGGGAGCTCTTACTTTATACTAGAGCGTATCTTAAAACTTCAGCGGCGAATATTTTCGCGATGATGGTGGAACTCGTCGTCAGAAATACGCGCTTATGCACCACATTAACTGTGTTTTCTTTCTAGATTTCCACCATCATCACTGAAAAATTCAGATACCACTGTAGTTTTAAGACACACTCTAAGCAAGCAACATCAAATTTTCTTTGGTTCAATTAAGCTTCTTCAGCATAGATTGCTTCAAGTTTGCTTTGAATCGCATTTTTAATTTTTTCTGCATATTCGTCAAAGACTTCTTTATCATTCATATATGGTGACATTGCTGCAGCACGTAGGATGGTTACTTTATCAGCACGTTCCCATTCAGCGCGTGAGAAGCCTAAGCTATTTACGAATTCAAATGGGCTGTGACCATATTCTTCAATCGCGAAGTCTGTGTGTGAAGTAATGAATTCGTTGTTATATAAGCCACCTTTTGCATATGAAGCATAGTCATAGAAATCATGGTTTAATTTGTTCATTTTCACAAGGTCAGTGTTGCCTTTTTCGTTAAATACATAGTCAACCATGTTAAAGTCTGGTTTGGTTAAAGCGTGCATTTCGATTGTTTTGTCTCCAACTTGGAATTCTAAACCATCGATGAAATGATAGAAGTGGTAAGCTCCTTCAATACTTGCACCCATCAATTTACCGTAGCCAGTTACGTTAAGTGGTAATACTTTATGAGCAGTCCAGACAGCGGCAGCAGTTGCACCAGCTTTTGAACCTTCAAGAATATAAGCACCTAATAACGCTGGAATATCAGCACCTTTTTCAAATACATAAGTTGCGAAGTAAGAAATCACGTCACGCATACGGATATCTTTGATTACGACACCACCAGCTGAGTAAGGGATATAACCCATTTTATGAGGGTCAATTGTGACTGATTCAGCTTGTTCAATTGCTTTAAATGATTCATAAACTTCTCTGGTTAACCAATCATTTTTTTCCATGAAGATGCCATTTTTAGCGTAAACTTCTTCGATTTTATCCCATTCGATGAATTTGTCGTTTTCATCTAAGAAGATTGAACGTCCATAACCACCGTAAGCAGCATCAACGTGTACATAGAAGTAAATGCCTTCTGCAGCTAATTTATCGCGTAATGCAATGATTTGGTCAATACGGTCAACTTGTCCTTCTTCAGTTGAACCAACCACACCTACAACACCAAGAGTTGGAATACCTTGTGCTGCTAAATCGCGAATTTGTGCTTCTAATTTATCAATATCCATACGGTATTCGCTATTGACTTCACCGGCGATGACTTGATCTAAACCGATACCGATAATATCAGCAGCTTTTAACCATGAATAGTGTTTTGTTTGTGGCACAATCCATTTACCTAATTTATCTAAGTTTTTACCACTACGAGCTGATTCAGCTTTGATTTCATCCACTTTATCTTGGACTTTATCTAAAATGTCTAAGACTTCTGTTGTAGACATGTTTAGTAGTTCCCATTCAGTTTTACCTTCTACCATTTCAGGAACAACTGCTTTGATTGCAAGTGGTAATGATTTCATGTTACGGGCATACCATAAACCTTCTAAGTTCGCAATTGAACCATCAGCGGCAATGTGTCCCCAACCGTTTTGATAACCCATTAATGTTGCAAATTCCATTCCGACTTCTTCTTCCATTTGAGAAGTTGCTGGAGATGATTCATACGCAACGTTGTTACCATTCCAAAGCATTGCTGCTGTATAAGCAATAATTGAAGGCATTAATGTTTCAGAGTTCATATGACCCCAGAAACGACCTGCTGTATGCCATGGTAATGATTCAGTACGTAAGCGTGAAGATAATAAGTTAAAGACGCTTCTCATATGATCTGCTGTTTCTTGGAATTCTTTTGAGCTTCTATCTTGCGGTGTAATCACTGGTAAATCTTGTGGCATGTAGTTTTGTCTCCAACCAACATGTTCATCTACCATTTTATTTAATAATTCTTTGAATAAATCAACATTTTCACCTTTATCGCCTAAGAATAAAGCTTTTAAGTTAGTGTTTTCTGTGTTAAATGTGTTTTTCATTTGAAATTCCCCCTATATTTATTTCCCCTAATTTTATTCAATCTAATGCTTTATTTTTCTTTCTTTTTCCATTCAGGTTTTTTAAATTTATAAATAACCAAGGCAATGACAACCATAATAACTGTTGCTGCCACTTGATAAATCACATAACCAGTATGTGCACTTTCAGCAATTGAAGCTGGTGGAATCAAACTCACTAAAATTGTTACAACAACTGCAACAATTGATAATGAAGCAACAAACCACATTAAACCATTGCCTTTGCTTCCTAATCTAAACGGACGTTCAACATTTGGCATTTTATAGCGTAATTTAATCGCTGAAATTGAAATCAACAAGTAAACGATACAATATAAAATCGTTGTTGTAATGGTAATGATTAGGAACGCTGCACTAATATCTGGAATGACAACATATAAGAATGAAACAAGTGAAATGACAACTGCTTGAATCAATACGAAAGTAATTGGAATGCCTTTGCTTGTACGTTTTTGGAAGAATGGAGGTAGGTTGCCTTCATCTGCCACTTTAATCATTGATTTACTTGGTCCAAGCACCCATGCGCTTAATTGAACAAGGACACCAATTAAAATCATTAATGAAATAATGTTATTGAAAATTGATGGAATTCCTAAGTCTTGTGTGAAGATAACAAATGGTTGTGTAATATCTGCAAGCTCCATTTGTCCAGCTGGAACAGCATCTGCAACGCTTAAACCAGCAACTAAGTTAAAGACAACTAATAGTAATACGGATGCAATTACTGCAATTGGATAGTTACGTTTTGGATTATCAATATTGTTTGCATGAACTGAAGAAATTTCAACACCAGCAAAGATAAAGATAATACCTGTTAAGGTTGGTAAGCTTCCTAAGTCACTAAAATCAGGTAGTAATTTACCAGCTTCAAAATGACCTAAATAACTATCAGGATTAATCCCATGTTTTGCAAAATAAATCACACCTAAAACAACAAGTGCTACGAAAGGAATGTAAACCCCAATAATCGCACCCCAGTCACCAGCAATTTTTACCATATCAAATTTCAAGTTTAGAAGTGTAATCCCCCAATATGAAATAATGATCATTAGAAAAATGAAAAGATTGTTGTGTGCTAGTTCAGGTTGGTTAATCACATAGCTTAATAACACACCTACTGTTGATGCAACCATAACCATTCCGAAGAACATTTGCACCCATAGTAACCATGAAGTAACAAATCCCCATTTTTCGCCTAGTGCATTTTTAACCCAAACTTGCGGGCCACCCTCTTCTGGCCAACCAGTTGATAACTCAGCTGACATTAATGCAATCGGTAAGGCAAAGACACAAGCTGCTAATAACATATAGAAGATTTGCGTCCATCCTGTTGATGCTAATGTTGGTACACTACGTACAGTTCCGAAGAATGCCATTGTAATACCGATCAATCCAAACAATGATAACTTTTTAGGTTTCCCCATAATAAATCCCTCTCCCCTTTATCTAATTAATTGAGGCAATTTTCTGAGGTAAGCTACTAATCTTTCATAAGAATAATAAGTTCCCCATAACTTTCGGTTAGTATCTTAAGTCAAAAAATTACTTTTAAGCGATTCCCAATATTTCAAAACAATTCAATAGAGTAATCATCCCCCTACTATTATTTCTCCCTTATATAGAAATAACAGTTCACTATTTTTTATGCATCAAAAAGCATAATGAATATTCTATGAAAAGCTATGAGCCATTTGAATCGGCCTCTATTACATGCGTTAGTTTAGTCCCTCACAAAGTGTTTGTCAACTGTTAAAAAAGCCTTTAAATTAGAGGATAATTAGACTTTTCGTTTTTCTTCTTTGCGCAAATCAAGCAACGGATTATCGCTTTCACGCGTTAAAGGTTTTAACTAAAAAAGAATCTTCCGGAAACATTTTTATACAAAAAAACATTTTTTATACATTTTATTCCATGCTTTTTTTTGACTCTTTTTTTTAAAATACTTTTAAAACAATCATCTGATCACGGCATTCATTCTGAGCTAGCTTGTGCATTGTTTACTTTATACAAAAAGTTAGATACTTTTACTGATTTCATTTTAGAAAAAGACAGTCTTTTTCCAGAAAGAGACATTGATTAAAAGATTTTACATTAAAAAAAAATGAGTAAAGGTTATTTTTTTACTCATTGTTTTTTTAACCGCAATCATCAAATATTTTGTAAAATGTCATCTACTGAAAAAGGTCTAGCCATAAGAGATATGGCTAGACCTTTTTCAGTATTATTTATTTTCATTTTCTGATTCTTGCTGGACACGCTTAAACAGCACATCATACATTCCATTTCCATCGAAAACAGAACGTTTCACTCTTGAAATTGTTGCAGTACTCGCTCGAGTTGCTTGCTCAATCTCACTATAGGTTTTATGTTCATATAACATTTTTGCCACCTGATAGCGCTGAGTCATTGTTTTCACTTCATTCAGTGTTAACAAATCATCAAAAAATGCATACCCTTCTTCTATTGATTCTAATTGTAAAATTGTTTTAAAAAAATCATCTGTTGACTCATCTCGAATTTTGTCTATTTGCACCTTACAATTCCCCTTCCCCCAAATGATTTCATCTATGTCATTACTCATTTGTTATCATTGGCATTGAGCTATTTTGTTAGCTTTTCTTTATTGTACCAAATTATAGCAAAAAATAAAGCTTATTTCATGAAAGAATGCTGATAAAATGGCTTATTTCAGCTGAATGTTCTTTTTTTTATTTGAATAGAAAAGTAAAAAAGGCAAAACTTTTTTTATTTTTGTCGTTGACAATCTTTTTTTATTAGACTATACTTTGGTCACAATCTTATAAAACATACATTGAACGAGCGCAGTAGCAAACTGTCACTGTTAATAGAGAGCTAGAGGTTGGTGGAATCTAGCACAAACAGCATTTGCGAAGTACACTCTGGAGTATCTTGATTAATCTCAAGCGTTTCACTAGCGATATATAGTGAATGAGTGGTATTCGATATTTGCTTGAATACAATTTGGGTGGTAACACGGTTAATTCGTCCCTGTAAGTTTGGAAACTTTGGTTTCTAAATTTGCAGGGCTTTTTTATATTTTTTAGGAGGAGTGATTGATATGAACATTATTGATGAATTAGAATGGCGCGACGCCATTAACCAACAAACAGACGCTGAGGGCTTAAGAGAGCTAGTAGACACGAAGAAAATTTCACTATACTGTGGAGTAGATCCAACAGGTGATAGTATGCATATTGGACATTTGATTCCATTTATGATGATGAAACGATTCCAAATGATGGGTCATCATCCTGTTATTTTAATTGGTGGTGCAACTGGAACAATTGGGGATCCAAGTGGTCGTACTTCTGAACGTCAGCTCCAAACATTAGAGCAAGTCCAAGCAAACGTTGATGCTTTAACAGCACAAATGCAAAAATTATTTGATTTTGGTGGAAACAGTGAAGTGAAAATGGTCAACAACTTTGATTGGACACACGATTTAACCTTACTTGATTTCTTACGTGAATACGGTAAAAACTTTAACATTAATACTATGCTGGCAAAAGATATCGTTTCTAGCCGTTTAGAAACAGGGATTTCATTTACTGAATTTACTTACCAAATTCTTCAATCTATGGACTTCTTACATTTATTTAAACATGAAGATGTTCAATTACAAATTGGCGGTGCCGATCAATGGGGGAATATTACTGCTGGTTTAGATTTGATTCGTAAAAAAGAAGGTGCTGAAGCCAAAGCCTTTGGTTTAACGATTCCATTGATGCTTAAAGCAGATGGTACAAAATTTGGTAAAACAGCTGGTGGTGCAATTTGGTTAGATCCAGAGAAAACAACACCATTTGAATTCTTCCAATTTTGGTTAAATCAAGATGACCGTGATGTGGTAAGATACCTTAAATTCTTTACTTTCTTAACGCAAGAAGAAATTACTGACTTGGCTAAGAAAGTTGAAACTGAGCCACATAAACGTGAAGCACAAAAACGTTTGGCACATGAAATGACAAACTTCGTTCATGGTGCAGATGCATTAGCTGAAGCTGAAAAAATTACGGAAGCTTTATTCTCAGGTGATGTCGCTAAATTAACAGCGGATGAAATTGAAGAAGGTTTTAAAAATATGCCGACCTTTGAATCTTCAAAAGAAGAGAAAAATATTGTAGAGTGGTTAGTTGATTTAGGCATTGAACCATCTCGTCGTCAAGCCCGTGAAGATATCACCAATGGTGCGATTTCAATGAATGGTGAAAAAGTAACCAGTGTTGATGCTGTTGCCTCACCTAAAAATTCTTTTGATGAACGCTTTATTTTAATCAGAAAAGGGAAGAAAAATTACTCATTAGTCAAACTTGTTTAATTTTTCCTTCTATATAATAGACAAATATTTAACAGGTAAGTATTGCTTTGGCTACTTACCTGTTTTTAGGAGGGAAGTAGCCATGACATTAAAAATAATCCCCGCAACACAACAGGAAGATGCTTTGCTTGTTGCAGCACTGGCTAAAGAAATCTGGGAGGAGCATTATACAGATATCATTGGCGCAGATCAAGTTGCTTATATGCTTACTCATTTACAGTCCGGTGCGCATATTTATCAAGATATGCAATCGGATATGATTTATTGGTTATTAAAAGATGAAATGGGTCCAATTGGCTATGCTGCTTATCGACTGGAAGAGGAAAGTCTATTTTTAAGTAAACTTTATTTAGTTAAACGCGCACGGAACCAGGGCTTTGCAAAACAAGTGTTTCATGAAATGGTGACAATTGCTCAGGAAAACCAGTTAACAACGATTACATTAACAGTCAACAAATATAATTCTTCCTCAATTGCTGCTTATCAAAAAATGGGCTTTATAACTTTAAAAGAACAAGTTGCTGATATTGGTGGCGGTTATGTCATGGATGATTTTGTTTTGATTTACAATATTTAATGCGTATTTTTTTATATGAATCTACTAAACTTCTGATAAAACATTTTTTAGAATGAATCTTTTTATTCTAAGGATGTTTTTTCTTTGTTGTTGCCTTAAAAAAACTAAAAAGCCTATTTTAATCGCAATTTATTCAAATAAATGCTGTTAAAGCATGACAAAAATGTGGAACTATTGTATACTATAGTTTCTTGTTAATAATAATTTTAAAGGAGCAGATTTAAATGAAAAAAAGTATATTAATATTATGTAGCGCATCAATATTAATGTTGGCTGGTTGTCAAAATAAAGAGGATAGCGCAGAACTAAAAGAGATTAACGAAACAGTTGCTGAGCTAAAGAAAGAAAATGAAGATATTGCAAAAGAGCTTGACACATATAAAAAAGAAAAGCAAGATGCTGAAGATGCAAAAGTAGCTGCTGCTAAAAAAGCTGAAGAAGAAAAAAAACAGGCTGAAGAAGCTGCCGCCGCTGAGGCAGAGCGTGTGGCTAAAGAACAAGAAGCTGCTGCTATTGCTCAAGCACAAGCAGAGCAAGCCGCTGCTGAACAAGCTGCACAACAACAACAACAACAAGCACCACCCGTTACATATGATGGTGGAACGGATAAAGAAGCCATTCGCCAAGAGCTTATTCGTTTAAAACAATCACTAGGTGGCAACATGACTAGAGAGCAACGTATGGCTATTAAAGAACAAATTAGAGCATTAGCGATGCAATTAGGTGAATAAAAAAAGCAGGTATAGATCTACTCTATACTTACAAATATAGCAAGAAACCAAGAACGGGATGGGACAAAATTGAAAAATTTTATCCCATCCCTTAAATTGCTTCTGAAAAACCATAAATTACCTCGGTAAATGGTGGCCAAAAGGCAGGTTCTTTTTGACTAGTCTCTAATTAAAACCCTTTAATTCTCCCTAAGACAATCTACTATGTACAGACTTCCTTAGCTTACCTTCCCTTTTGCCATTGTCAAACCACAGCTTGCCATATAAACATATTGCATTAAATACATCAATTTGCTGACATCTTTGCCAGAACTAGCCATTCCTTCAACCACACCAATTTCATACCAGAGCTGTTCCATACTATCTCTAGCAAATTCCAAGCGTTTTCTTGCACCAGTTGTATTTCCATCTACTAAAAGGTCTATCGCTTTATAACTATCATCCATTACTTTTCGTGCCAACTCAATAATTTTCATATGCTCTTTATCCATGCTTATCCCTCCAATCAACTTTCACTTTTTAAATAAATCTCTTAAAGAAGTAGGATAGCATAAAAAAGTATTGAGAAGAATCCCAATACGTTAATCAATAATCATTAAACAATGTATGTAGCTAACTAATATAAACGAAATAAAATGAAAACCGCTTCGGCTAGGAAACGAAACAATCATTGAGTATACGCTAAGAAGTTAATAAGTAATTGTTTGTCATTATCAAAATTTGTTTGGGTTGTCTTTATCAGTTTAGCCCCTGCTAAACTTTGAAGTCTCTCACTAGTATGATTAAATGCTATCCTACTCATTTAATTATAGAGGTTAATGTCCGAATTAACAATAATTAATTTCTGAAAACGAAACTTTTTTCAATTATTTCTTATTTCCTTTACCGATTCTTTACATCAGTATCATTCTTTCTTCACATTTATCCTCTATACTTTAGTCATACCACAACCACAGCAAAAAACTATTAAGCAGGAACTTAATAGTCAAGTTACTTTTTTCTTTTTTCATTCTCCTTTCCTCACTAGCATTGAGTTGCTAGTGAGGACTTTTTTTATTCTTTGGCAACATGATCAATAATATAAATCGTTAAATTCATAAATTTTTCTTCATCTAGTCCTGCCACTTGAACGATTTTTTTCATAGCCGTCATGATGCCCTCTGATTTTGCTAAATACTGTTCCTTTAATGCATCAACTGTGGTTCTGCTCATTGCTGCATTCTCTGGTGTCACTTGGGCTAACACCTCTAGTATTTGCTGAGAGACATCAGCTAATTCCTCTTGTGCTTGTTTTAAAAGAGCAACCTCTTCTTCAGTTTTTGCTTTTTCTTTAAAAATATCTAATCGCCCCAGAACCTCTGTGCTTTCTTGTCTTAATTTTTCTTGTTGTGCAGCCATACTGTCTACAGACTCTTTCATGTTACTAATGGACTCTGGTGTCATTTCTGTCTTTAATTGCGCTTCCGCTCCCCCAACGCCGTAATCATAAGCTACCACAATATCATTTAAGGTAGCAAAGACAATCGCTAATTGTGTCTCTCCATCGAAATCAGTAAAATTAGTGCCATCTCTTAAATCTTCAATTTTAGCAGCGCTTTGTTGTGTTGTTTCATTAGTTGAGGAGGATTCACTTGCTTCTTTTTCTGCTTCTTCTTTTTTACCACAAGCTGTTAGTAAAAAAAGAAGGATCAGACAGCTACCTATTATTTTTTTCTTCATCCGATAACCCCGTTTCTATGCTTTGTTCATTATAACAAGATAAGCACGATTTGCAAAAATTTATTCAATGATTAAATTTATCTGAATGAATAGTCGTTTTTATGAAATTCATCTAATAAAGCTAGGCAATCCGTTGACTTCTAGTGAAGATGGTTTATGATTGTTACCAAATGGAGGCAATCTTTTACCTACTTTTTATAAAAATGATTCGTCTACCAAAAAGTAACGGAATAGGACTGAATAGGATGAAACAAAAAGGAAAGCTGTTAAACAAAGTTGCTACAAAAGTATTTGCTACAATTTGCTATGGAGGACTGGCCGGCATTGGTATTAACTGCTTTTTGACACCTGCTCATGTTTACTCAAGTGGCGTCAATGGTTTAGCTCAGCTACTTTCTGCTGTCACTGGTGATTACCTTCACTTTAATACAGAAATTTCTCTTTGGGTATTACTTATTAACTTGCCATTGATTTATCTTTCTTGGAAAAAATTAGGACATTATTTTACAATGTATACATTACTTGCAGTTATTAGCGCATCTGTTGCGATTCAGCTTATCCCATCTATTCAGATTACGACAAACCCGTTACTTGCAGCTATTTTTGGTGGTGGCTTAATTGGGGCTGGCGTAGGACTTTGCTTACGTTATGGCTTTTCTACTGGTGGAACAGATATTATTGCCCTTTTTGTGCATAAAAAAACAGGACAGACAGTTGGACAACTAGGACTGGCCTTGAATGCTTTTATTTTAGTCATGGCTGGGTTTATGTATGGCTGGGAAATGGCGCTGTATAGCTTGGTAGCTATTTTTGCGAATACGAAAATGATTGATACGTTTTATATTCAGCAGCATAAAGTCACGATTACCATTTTCACAAAAGTGGCAGATGAAGTGGTAGAGGCTTTACTGGAGCAGTCTGTTCATGGGATTACGATTACTAGAGACGTTTATGGCGGCTATACGAATGAGGAAATGTGTTCTGTGGTAACGGTTGTTTCGAAGTATGATTTGTTTTTTGTGAAGAAGATTATTATGGATGCGGATCCGAAAGCGTTTATTAATATTCAGCAGACGGCGGAGATTGTTGGACGGTTTGCGGATGTGAAGATGGTTTGAAGCCAGTTTATTGCTGGCTTTTTTATTTTACTGTGCCATGCTATGATGTATATAGTAGAAAGAAATGGAGAAACTTATGAAAAAAAATATCTATGTAGTTGGTGCCATTATACAAAAAGAGAATAAAATTCTTTGTGCTCAACGCTCTAAAAAAATGTCTTTACCGCTATTATGGGAATTTCCTGGTGGAAAAATTGAAGATGGAGAAACTCCAGAAGATGCATTAATCCGAGAAATTCGAGAAGAAATGAATTGTTTAATCAAAGTAGAAAAACAAGTAGAACATACAATATATGAATATGATTTTGGAATTGTCCACCTTACGACATTTCTCTGTCATATCACTGAAGGTTCGCCTATACTACTGGAACATGAACAAATTGAGTGGCTGAGCATAGATAAATTGCATACTTTACAATGGGCACCTGCTGATATCCCAGCTATAAATAAATTACAGTCAAAATAAATAAGGTACATGTATCACTTTAATCGATACATGCACCTTATTTTTATTGATTGTTAAGATCAGGTTCAAAAGAATCATAAATTTGGTACGGTAATTCATTCTGTAGTTCATACTGAATTTGAATAGGTTTCTCTCCAACATGGGTACCTACAATTGAAGAGATTTCACCAAGATAAAGGTATTTCATCGTTAATCCATCAACTTTTTTAAATTTCCTAACGAATAAATGTATTTTCTGACCTCGCGCAACATTATCAATAAAATCTTTTCCTCTTTCACTATCCAGACTCGTATTATTAGGAGATTCCCATTGAAATTGCTTCTGGTTAATAAATTTATCTTTGTAGTTTATCCTCTCATCTATCCCAGGTTCCTTATGCAAATCAACAAAGAAATAATACGTGTTTAATTCTTTACTCCTCAACACGCCAGCACCTCTAAATGAAGATTTTTTCTTAAACGAATTAGATAATGTTGCTAAATCTGTCATCGCATATTCAGCATAGAGTTTTAAATGTGGTACATTATAATAGTCCCTACCAAAGGCTTCTTGATATCTCATCAAACCGTATTTAACAACATCTTCAATGTAAGATAATGTCGCATCATCTTCCAACTTATTAGAAAAGAAATCTGTTCGTTTTAATACCATATTTTCTTCGTCTAAAATAAACAAGCGCGTATTTATGCCAATATATTTTTTATCATCATCTTGAAATTCTTGATTTAAATTCCTAAATGAATGTTTTAAAGTAGGTACATCAGCATAGTTTACAAATTTTTTCACTTCATGGATACCTTGTTCTAATGAAATAAATTCTGACTTCATCAAGTAATTTATAACAGCAAACTCATATACTCTTTTCAAAGGTAAATAACTTGTTAATTGAGATAGAATAATCATTAATATCTCATCATTAATCGCCTGTTCCAGAAAAGAGTCCTCTGTTTCTACTTTTTGTAAAAACTGAAGATAATTTTTTACCTTACTATCGTATTCCAAGAAATTCATAGGATCCGGCGCTAATTCTTCTCCTAAATACGAAATAAGTTTGTATGGGATTTTGCCATTCCGAGTCCTTTTATATTCCCTATATAACTCTTTTAAATATTTCTTACTAGAAAAATTCTCATTAGAAATTTGATTTAATATCTGCTCTTTCGCAATTTCATCAAGATAAATATAATTTTCACCAGCATAATCTTGAAAATCATTTAAAACTGCTTCTTTCAAACTTTCTTTATTATAGTTACCTCCTGACAATGCGATTGCAATCAAGAAACTTTTTTGATGATTTCCAATAAAATCTAAAACTGTTAGAAATTCTTTATCTTTATATTTCCTTAATCCTCTTCCTAACTGTTGAGTAAAAACAATTGGTGAACTTGTTGGTCTGAGCATCAAAATCATATTGATTGAAGGAATATCTACTCCCTCATTAAAAATATCAACAGTAAAAATAACTTGCAATGGATGGTCATCATCCTCTAACTCTTTTATTCTTTTTTCTCTTGTATGAACATCATCTTCACCAAAAAGTGTAACACTTGGAATTCCTCTTTTATTGAATTCCTCTGCCATATATCTTGCATGTTCTTTATTTACACAGAATCCTAGAGCTTTCAAATATTCTCCATCATAGCCATAATAACTCAGTTTTTCTAAGATAAAATTCACACGTTTATTAACTGCTAATTTTTGTGCCAATTGGTCAACTGTCAATTTTTGATCTGAAATATCAATACCTTCAACATCGGTAATTCCAAAATAATGAAATGGTGTTAACATGCCTTTTTCCATCGCTTCGTTCAAACGAATAGAGCATGCAATATTGTCATCAAAAATCTCAAAAATATTATCATCATCACAACGTTCAGGTGTTGCTGTCATTCCCAATAAAAATTGAGGACTAAAATAATTTAATACCTTTTGAAAAGTTGGACTAGTAGCGTGATGAGCTTCATCGACAATAATATAATCAAAATGATCTTCACTAAACTTCATGTAGTGTTTTTCCATCATACTGATAGTAGAAAAAATATAATCCGCATTTATTTCTTTATAATCGCCAAAAAACCTACCTGTTGTTTTATGTTTAAATGCGTCAACTCGATCAAATGTAGCCTTAGCATTTACAAGAATACTGGATTGATGAACCAAAAACAACATTTTTTTAGGTTTAAAATTTTCAACATCAAAAGCAGATAAATAAGTTTTACCTGTTCCTGTAGCAGCAATTATAAGCGCTTTAGTCTCACCAGCATCGCGTAAGTCAGCTAGATTATCTAAACCAGTTTGTTGCATGTTATTAGGGTTAATTTTTTTATTTGCAGAATAAGAAAAAACAATATTTTCCTTTTTCTTAACGTAAATATAGTTTTCTGTATAACTTTCTAAAAAATGATCCGTAACAACAATACTATTCGACCACAATTCATTAAAACTAGCTAATATCTTTTCAATAAATAGTGTATTTTCTTCCGTTCCTTTTTTTGAAACAACCCTAACATTCCATTCAATATTGCTTAATAATGCTGAATGAGTAATATTGGATGACCCTATTACAACTTTATAAGAATCTGGATATTCAAAAATATAGGCTTTTGGATGAAAGCCCTGTTGTTTATCTGTTTCAAAAATACGTAAATCAATATTACTAAACTGATTTACTCTTTCAATTGCACGCGGTTCAGTAAAATTTAAATAAGTGCCTGTTAATATTTGACCAGCAATACCATCTTTTTCAGTTTTTTCTAAAACCTCTAATAATAATTGAATTCCTGATATTGTAATAAATGCCACATTAAAATAAAATTTTGTGCAACCTTCAAATGATTTTAATAGTTCTTTGTGTAAGCTCTCTTTTGTAGAATTTTCTATTAGTGAATACATAATCTCATACCTCAATCTATATATTAAAGAACAACATTAGTATACCACTTTTCCGCTAAGTAAAAAACAGCTACTCTCATCGAGTACCTGCTCTTTTCCTCTTCCTAATCTCCATAGCAAAGCCCACTGACAACGGCCACCATAAAATACAAATTGCTGGAATCACTGCCCACAGCGTATTAGGTGTTGTCACCATATTCAAGCTAACCAAAAATAGAATCAACCAAGCACTGCCCAAAACTGAAAAAGTGATAGGTTTCGTTCCAAAGAATCTTGCTAATGGCCACCAAACAAGTGCAAAGGTTGTACAAATGCTCCACGGGAAGCGTGGCTCAAACCAAATATTTAACCCAATATAAAACCCAATCAACAGTAATGAACAAATAATCGTATATGTTTTTGTCCACATATATGAACCTGCCCATGTATTCAATACCCAAACACCAATCATGCCAAAGGTATACATGACCCACCAATAGTCTGGTGTCATCAACCAGTTTTGTAGTGCTAACATTGCCACTATAATCGGTGCTGCAATCATCACATATACTCTTCTTCTATTGAGATTTCTCACTAGAAATGATGCTGAATAAATCATCGCAACGCCTGGAAAAACTGCCCAGAGATTTTGAGGGGTGGTTAACACATTCAGTACAAATAAGAAAAACAGCACCATCAGATTGCTTGAAATTAACAAGCCACTGCTGTGTCTCAACATGGTTAACCCTCTCCTCTCTTTTTAAGCCAATGGAAGAACATGGATAGTGGCCACCATAAAACAGCAAAGGTTGGATACACCCACCAAAGGACTGTTGAGGCGTAATATAAATTAATGAATACGAATAGTGAGATTAGTAATGCACTGCCAAATAATGCATATAGGAAGTTTAAAAAGGCGGTTTCTCCTTTAGTTTTATTCACAACACGGTGTAAGCCTAATTCGTTTCGCACATCTTCAATATCACCGAAATCAATAATGGTTTTATTAATGGCATCTTCTTCTGTTTTGCCTTCTTCCATTAAATCTCTCACGCGCTCTTGTAAGCTTTCTTGCATGTCCCATTTCATGGTATCTGTTTCTTCTGTTTCAGGTATGCCCGCAAAGATTTTTTCTACAAATTGATCAATTTTATTCATCTATTGTCCCTCCAAAAATATGTTCATTATTTTTTTGATCTCTTGCCATTCTGCTTCTAGTTCTGTTAAATAAGTACGTCCGGTTACGGTTAGCATATAATACTTTCTTTTACCACCATGAGTGCGCTCGCCTTGATAGGATGCAATGTAATTTTTCTTCTCTAAGCGCTGGAAAACTGCATATAAGGTTCCTTCTTTCACTTGAAGCTGATGGTCTGTTTTCTTTTCAATGGCTTTGGAAATTTCATACCCATAAGAATCGCCTTCTGATAGAATTTGTAAAATAATTGCATCAATATGCCCTCTTAATATGTCGCTACGAATTGCTAACACCCCCTGAATTACTCTATGTCATAGAATACATTTAAAATATAGCACGGATTACTCTATGTGTCAAAGTAATTTTTTCAGTCTAAAGTTGTATTTTAACGCGATTTTTTATAGACAGATAAAAAAAAGAATTTTTGATTCATGCTCAAAAATTCTTTTTGCTATTTTTTATTGATAATTTTCTATCACTTCTGCAAGCTCTTTTATTAACAGCAAAATATCAGCCATAGCTAAGCGTAATGAATCGGAAGAGGTGCCTTTTAGCATCTCAGAATAATCTTGTTTTGCATAACTCCCAAAAAAATCCAACACGATATCTCTTGACTCTTTCTGCTTCCTTAGAAGTTGGTCTAAGTCTCCTTGTAGTGCAGTGATTTTCTCATGAGTTTTGGTTCGTAATCATTCTTTTTGCTGGGTAATTCTCATTAATTTTTGATAACGTGCAATTTCATCTTGATAATAAAGAACTGTTGCTGGACTGCTGTCCTCCCTAGCTAGCTCTTTATCTAAATGTTCTTGATACCTATTTATTTCATCCTGATAGGCTATGTATGTTTGATTGCTCCCATTTGTATCAATTGCTGTAAATCCCATTTTTTCGCCTCCTATCATTCTAGTGGTCTCGCTCCTGTTGAGGAAGGTTTCATTTGGTTTGGTTGAATATCAAATGACCGTGATGCTTGAATATCTTGTGCCAAAACTCGATCTGTTTTATCAGCCTTATCTGCACTTACTTTTAAGCTATCGCTCAATTGATAGATTTTCTCTGCTAGTGTCCGACAATATAAATCAATGGTCTCACTTGCTTCTGGATCATGCATCAAATAATGGCCTGCTCGGTAAGGAAACATTTCGGCTAAGATATCTGTAATTTCATGGTCTTCTAAATCATACAGCTCATCACTTGTGCGCATCTGTCTCACAAATTCATCTATTTCTCCATATTCGTAATCTTGGTACTGTCTAAAGGCTAGTTGAATATCCGTAATGATATCTTGATGCATCATCAGTTGATTGGCATGAGAACGTAGCTCTTCTGGTGAAAATAGAATTTGTGCCTGTCCGCCATTAAACATGCCTTTAAATGAATCTCGTGTATGCCCCATAAACGGTAAGTCCATCTTTGCACTTTTCATTAAGTATTGTTTCCCAATGACATTTCCAAACGGTGCATGCCCTACAGGATCGAATTTATGCCGATAATCAATGATTTTATCCATATAATAACCAGAATCTACTAATTCTTGTAAATCTTTTGGTAATAACCGATACGCTTTAGC
This sequence comes from Isobaculum melis, assembly GCF_900111355.1. Taxonomy (GTDB): domain Bacteria; phylum Bacillota; class Bacilli; order Lactobacillales; family Carnobacteriaceae; genus Isobaculum; species Isobaculum melis. The sequence continues at coordinate 3,642 of NZ_FOHA01000019.1, read as the reverse complement.
CGCGGCAAATGTTGTTGCTCGCTTATCCTTAATAACGGCCATATATTGTGCTAAAGCCCCGCCTAAACTATGACCTGTAAAAGAATAGTTTTTGATAGGATATTCTTGCAAAGTATCATTCACAAAATTTTCATACCCAATAAATTGAGAGGTATCAATTGGAGATAAGTCTTGTTTTTTATAATGCTCAGGCTTTTGTGCCACGCTTAATTCAAATACATCTGTTTCCAACCAATCTTTGATAGCTTCGCCTAATTGGTCTGTTTGACTGCCTCTTGATGAAAAGACAACATTTGGATAGCTTGTTATTTTCCCAGCTTGCATCGCTTGGTAGTCTTTTAAGGGAACAACTGCGATTGCTTGTAAGCCACTTTTTTCGTCTACTGAGTTGATTGTCATCCAGATATTACCATCTTCAGTTTCAATTTTCTTTAAGTTGTTTATATTTGTATCTTTATAAACTTCATCTGCTAAATTAAAATATTCTTCATCTGTTAGTTGTGCCAAGATAAAACCTCCTGTATTATTGAGTATATATATTACATTATACAGGAGGTTTTATGAAAAAAAAGAAAATTGTTATATTATTTTTTGTATTCATACTTATAGGAGGGGTTTATTTGAAAAAAGAAGCTGATAAAAAGAAATTACTAGAAACTGAAGGGCCGCGTATTGAAAAATATTTAAAGCATAATTATGAAAATTATGAATCCATAACTTTTGAAACCGTAGTAGTTAGTCCAACAGGGACTCCTCACATTAAAGGATATGTAAATAATGATCCCGAGTTAAAATTTGATATAGGAATATCTAGAGATCATTTTAACGCAGGGCTTAATTGGGATGACGATAACAAAAGTTTAACAAAAAAAGAAGCCTATAAATATCAAAGTAAAACTGTTGAGGAAATAGAAAAAGAGGAAGCTAGCCAAAAAAATAAGTAAGTAGTCGTTAAATGAAACTAATTTAGAAGAGTCATCTCGTTCAAAAATATTTTCCCCAATCATTATACAGGAGGTTGTATGAAGAAAAAGAGAATGATTATAATCGTTATTTTTTTGGTACTTCTGGGAACTTATTTTTTAAAAAAAGAATTTGATAAAAAGAAGCTAATAGAATCTGAAGGGCCACGCATTGAAAAATATTTAAAATATAACTTTAAAGATATTAAGTCCGTTACGTTTACTGATGTCGTAATGAATCCAACAGGGATTCCACATATTCATGGGTATGTAAACGATGATGCTCATTTAGGGTTTAGTGCAGGTATTTATGATGAACATTATGAAGCTGATTTCTCTTGGTATAATAGTGAAATATCACCAGAGAGTAATAATCTTTATAAAAATAAAACAGTAACCGAAATAGAAAAAGAAGAAGCTAATCAAAAAAAATAAAACAATAAAGGTGGGATGCGCATCAGTTTTTCAACTGACAAGCATCCCACCTTCTTTCTCAAGCTATTTTTCGATTTCAGTGACAATCCCAGAACCAACTGTACGTCCGCCTTCACGAATAGAGAAGGTTGTACCTTGTTCTACTGCAATTGGATGAATTAATTCAACATCAATGGTTACATTGTCACCTGGCATGACCATTTCGGTGTTTTCTGGTAAGTCAATGACGCCTGTTACATCCGTTGTGCGGAAATAAAATTGTGGGCGGTAATTTGTAAAGAATGGGGTGTGTCGTCCGCCTTCTTCTTTTGTTAATACATAGATTTCTGCTTTGAATTTGGTGTGTGGTGTAATGGAGCCTGGTTTGGCAATTACTTGGCCACGTTCAATTTCTTCACGGGTAATGCCTCTTAAAAGAACGCCTACATTGTCCCCTGCTTCACCGTAATCTAGTGTTTTACGGAACATTTCAATGCCTGTTACAACGGCTTTTTTGATTTCTGGATTGATGCCGACAATTTCTATTTCATCGCCAACACTGACTTTACCACGGTCAATACGGCCAGAAGCGACTGTTCCACGACCTGTAATGGAGAAGACATCTTCCACTGGTAATAGTAATGGTTTGTCTGTATCTCTTTCTGGTGTTGGAATATAGCGATCCACTGTATCCATCAATTCCATAATCGCAGCTTCAGCTTCGGCATCTCCTTGTAAAGCTTTCAAGGCTGATCCTTTGATAATTGGTGTGTCATCACCTGGAAAATCATATTCATTTAATAATTCGCGTACTTCCATTTCAACGAGGTCAATTAATTCTTCATCATCTACTAAATCGGTTTTATTTAAAAAGACAATCAAGTATTTTACACCTACTTGACGAGATAATAAAATATGCTCTCTTGTTTGTGGCATTGGGCCATCTGTTGCTGAAACAACCAAGATTGCACCATCCATTTGTGCGGCACCTGTAATCATATTTTTTACGTAATCCGCATGTCCTGGTGCATCAATGTGCGCATAGTGTCTTGCATCTGTTTCATATTCTACATGAGAGGTATTGATTGTAATACCACGTTCACGTTCTTCCGGAGCTGCATCAATACTAGCATAGTCTTGTGGGTTTGCTAGGCCTTTCTTTCCTAATACTGTAGTGATCGCCGCGGTTAATGTGGTTTTTCCATGGTCTACGTGTCCAATTGTTCCAACGTTTACATGGGGTTTACTTCTATCATAATGTTGTTTTGCCATAATCTGCAAACCTCCTTTTTTTATTTAAAGGTAAAAGAAAAATCATTAGTTTGACCTTTCCTGACCTTTGTGTTTTTAGTATAAACCTTTTCTTTTCCTTTTACAAGCATTTCCACTTCCTTTTTGTAAGTAAGGTGATTTTGTCTATTTTTTTGCAAAAAATGGCATGATTTTGAGACACTACTTATTCGCTAACAAGATTGTTATTTGATATAATGAGTTTGCGAAATGATATTAGTTTTACATGAATAGCACAAAAGCCAATCCTATTGCGAGTAGGATTGGCTTTTATCATTTACTTAACATTTAACTTTTTCTTTTGCTACTGTCAGTCCAGCACTTGCAATATAAATATAACGAATACGCCCTATCTTTTTTGTACATTCACAAAATAAAAAACGATAACGGCTAACCACACCAATACCGTTTTCAATAGACACACAAAAAAAACTTATAAAAAAATCAATAGCTACTATTGGGATTAAAAACAAACACCTAAGAATGAGGTAGTATTTAGGCACTTTAACCATATTTCATTTATTATGTGGATTATATTCTTTTAAAACCAGCCTTTTGTTGAGCAAGTTTGTTTAACCTCATAGGCTATTTCTTCTCCTGTGGAAATTCTTTTTCTTTTGTCTTCAGATTGTTCTTGAACTTTTTTTCCAGCTTTAGAGTCAAAACCACCAGCTAGATTTTTTTTGATCATGGTAAATTCCTCGTATAGTTGTTCATAGGTTTTATGTTTCGTTTCAATGACCTCTTTATGGTTCGAAGCATGATTATCCAATGCTCTATTTAAGTCAGCTTTCAAATTCAAACGTTGTATTCGTTTCTCTATGTCTTTTTTCCAATCTAATAAGCTTTGCAAGGCAAAATCAGAAAAACTTTCTGTTTTTTCAGATTGTTCTCGTTGTAATCGTCCTATTTTTATATTCGTTTCACTTAGTTCTCTATGCCAGTCCATGTTGTTCTCCTTTTGTTAAAAAATTTC
>NZ_FOHA01000012.1 GCF_900111355.1 Isobaculum melis | reverse complement strand
AATACCAAGATAGAGCATAGAAACACCTTCTAAGGGTAAAATTTTGGATTGATTGCCACTCGTCTGAAAAGCGTCACTACCTTGTTCTAGATACGGAGTAAGGCATTAATACCTTCAACATCTAACTCATTCGCAAACAGCCAATCAGAGAGAGGTGCCAGTCTTTCGAGAACGAGTTCAAAGACTCAAGGAATGAACGGCACAACCTCTCAATCCAATAGTTATATTATCTCAGATGAACTGAGTTAATACCAAATGAAAATTACAATGGTTCATAAGGTTCTCCAATTATAATCGGAAGATAAAAACCTTAAATATAATATACAAGGAATGAGTCTATGAATCAATATGAAGCTGGAAATTATGATGTTGTGGTTGTTGGCGCTGGTCATGCAGGATCAGAAGCTGCATTAGCTGCTGCTAGAATGGGCGCTAAAACACTGTTATTAACCATTAATTTAGATATGGTGGCTTTTATGCCATGTAATCCTTCAGTAGGTGGACCTGCTAAAGGTGTTGTCGTGCGAGAAATTGATGCGTTAGGTGGAGAAATGGGTCGTAATATTGATAAGACCTATATTCAAATGCGGATGCTGAATACAGGGAAAGGTCCTGCTGTACGTGCGTTGCGTGCCCAGGCAGATAAATATGCTTATGCCAATGAAATGAAATTTACGATTGAGAAAACAGAGAATTTAACCTTACGTCAAGGAATTGTAGAGTCTTTAATTGTTGAAGATGAAGAATGTAAAGGGGTCGTCACTAATGCAGGGGCAGTTTATCGTGCTAAATCAGTGGTTCTAACAGCTGGTACCTCTTCAAGAGGACAAATTATCATTGGGGAGCTAAAATACTCTAGTGGTCCTAACAATTCGATTCCTTCTATTAAACTTTCTGAGAATTTAGAAGCATTAGGCTTTGAATTAAATCGTTTTAAAACTGGAACCCCTCCAAGAGTAAAAGCTAGTACAATCAATTATGCCGTTACTGAGGAACAGCCTGGAGATGAACAAGCAAATCACTTTAGTTTTGCTACCCCAGATAGTGCCTATTTAAGAAACCAATTGTCTTGTTGGTTAACTTATACAAATGAAAAAACCCATGATATTATTCAAGCAAACTTACATCGTGCCCCAATGTTCACTGGAATTGTTGAAGGTGTAGGTGCTCGGTATTGCCCATCGATTGAAGATAAAATTGTTCGTTTTAGTGACAAACCACGTCATCAAATGTTCTTAGAGCCAGAAGGTCGTCACACAGAGGAAGTTTATGTACAAGGCTTATCGACTTCTTTACCAGAAGATGTGCAACACCAAATGATTCATTCTGTTGTCGGTTTGGAAAATGCGGAAATGATGCGTCCAGGTTATGCGATTGAATATGATGTTGTGGTGCCTCATCAATTACGCCCAACTTTGGAAACGAAAAAAATTACTGGATTGTTTACAGCGGGTCAAATGAATGGTACTTCTGGCTATGAAGAAGCGGCTGGACAAGGCTTGATTGCTGGGATGAATGCAGCTTTAAGTGTTCAAGGAAAAGAGCCTTTTGTGATGAAGCGTAGCGATGGTTACATCGGCGTGATGATTGATGATTTAGTGACAAAAGGAACGAATGAACCTTATCGCTTATTGACTTCAAGAGCAGAATATCGTTTATTACTACGTCATGATAATGCAGATTTACGCTTAACTGAGATTGGCCATGAATTAGGTTTAGTTCATGAAGCACAATACGCCCATTTTCTAGAGAAAAAAGCTCAAGTAGAAGCTGAAATGAAACGCTTAGGTAAAACAAGATTGAAACCAACTGCAGAGGTTCAAGCCTTTTTAGAAGAAAAAGGCAGTGCGCCACTAAAAGATGGGATATTAGCCATCGATTTCTTGAAGCGCCCAGAAATTACCTATCTTGAAGTATTACAGTTTGCGCCAAGAGATTTCGCATTGCCTAGAGCAGTGGAAGAACAAGTCGAAATTCAAGTGAAATATGAAGGCTATATTAAAAAAGCCGCTGAAAAAGTGGAAAAAATGAAAAAAATGGAAGGCAAACGCATTCCTGAACGGATTGATTATGATGCAATTAATGGCTTAGCGACAGAAGCACGCCAAAAATTGAAGAAGATTCAACCTGAAACGGTTGCACAAGCAAGTCGGATTAGTGGGGTAAATCCAGCTGATATTTCGATTTTGTTGGTGTATATTGAGCAGGGAAAGATTGCAAAAATAGAGGCAGAATAGGGGAACTAGTTAGAGAGAATACCTACCTAAAGTTATTTGTATATATATATCAGGGAATTTCAATCTGATTTGATACCAGAATAAAAGAGTAGAAATGCAGTCACTAATGCGTTTCTACTCTTTTTTACAACTGAAGCAGGAATGTCTTGTTGGGAGATAAATTTCACGGTATAATAATTAGGTGCGGCTAATAATAATCATTATTACATAGTAGGAGGGAAAATTTAAAATGAAAAAGTTAAGATTATCTGTGGCAACACTGATTGCTGCAATCCTCATGGTTGGATGTGGAGGCGCTTCTTTAGAGAAGACACTGACTGAAGGAGATGGAACGTGGTATTTAGAAAATGAGTATTCTTCAGGAGAATTATCATTAACCTTTGAGTCAAAAGATGAAGTAACGATTGGCATGGGTGGTCATTCTGAGACTGTAGAATATACCATCTCAAAAAAGAAGGATAGCATCACTGTGAAAGATCCAGACGATGAAAGCAACACTTTGGTTCTAAAGGTTTTAAAAGTTGAGAAGGAAAAAATTTCTATTGAATCCAGCGGTACTAAAGGAACCCTTGTAAAAGATAAAGGTGAGCATAAAGCAGACAAGTCCTCAAAAGATGAAGAGGAAGAGGATGACGAGGATGAGGAAGAAGATCGTGCTAAAAGTAAAAAATCTTCTAACAAAGAGTCAAGCAAGTATGCGGATATGCAAGAAGAATTAGAAGAGAATGGGATTGAAGTTGACACATATGGTTATAGTGCTGTAACCTTTACGGCTTCAAAAAATGTGGATCATGACTATTTCCAATTAATGATTAATATTTATAGTGATGAAGCATCTGATGCTGAACTAGCAACAGAAGAGGATCAGGATTATGATGAAACATTCCGTTTTGAGATCGAAAATGGCAAGATGGTTGAGTACTACGCAAAAGAAAAAAGTGATTTTAATAAGCTTAAAGAATTTTTAGAGATTACAGGTTATAGTGATGATGAACTGATTGAATTTAGTGAATGGTATTTAGAAGAAAATTCAAACTAAGCCATCTTTTCTTATTTAGAAAAAAGCTCTTATCTGTATCAAATAATTGGGATAAAACAACTTAAAACCCGATTATTTGCTCAGTTGCTAGGACGCATTTTCTGGCATGAAAAAGGCGGTTAATAAAAAATAGATTCAATAGTTATAAATTTAGCTATTGAATCTATTTTTTTGTTGATTAAAAGCCTCTTTTTCTAAAATAAGATTGACTTTTATAAGGTATTAATTAATAATAATTATAAGAGAGAATGAATCAGTGGTGAAAATAGAAACTTTGATTTTACTGATTTATTTTAAAGTTGTTCTTTTTATTTTTCTCAAAAAAGAAATATTTTTCTTGGTGATATATATCTGTTAATAGTAAATTCGGGTTTTGATAAGGGGATTTTTAATCGGTGTGAAAAAGACCGATTTAGTGGGATAAGCGGGGAGGAAAGTTGTTATTTAGTAAGAGACAGTTCTCTATTAACTACTTCAACAAAAATCAGTCCATATGTGGCTGACAAACTAGTGTGTTACATATAAATTGTGAAGGTAATCGTACTAAATACTACCAAGAATCTCTAAAAAAGGAGGGATTCGCTTATGTTAAAAAAAATAATTTTTATTTGCTTCATTTTGATTGGTTTGGTGCTACCACAGTCGGCTGAGGCGGCTACAAATATTTATGCGCCTTATAGTTCAGATAAAGCGAACACTTTAGGCACAGAGCTTCGGGTGAATGATGTTTTAAATGATTACAGTATACCCATTCCAATTGCCTATCATTGGACATCAGATGAGCATACTACATTAGACTACTTAGGACTAACCGTCTCATCTAATATGTACGCCAAGTTTGAAGAGGGAGGTATTGTAACAACAGGTTTTGTACCAGGCACAGATTTTGACCCTCTAGTAGGAAACGGAATATCAGAGCCAGTCTATCTTTTACCAGTTCCTGAAAAAATGTACTATGATACATATACAAAATATTTTCATTATTATGTTGTCCAAACACTTGATAGTCAATATCCTAAGATAGGGAATAATTATGCCTTACAACCTGGCGATTTATTACCTACTAATTTAAATTTTGCTTGGGCTTATTATTCTGATAGTCCTGGTATTCAAGTGAATTATGTAACAGATAGAGGCGAGGTTTTAGAAGAGGGTGAATTATATGTAGGGGAGCTAGAAGACACTGTTCCACAAGTTCCTAAAACGTTTCCTGGCTATATATTAATTCAAAGACCAGGAGCGACATTCTTTACAACAGATAAACAGTCGATTGATTATGTTTACCAAAGAATTCCTGAAAGTACTGTGACAGCTTCTTATGTGGATGAAAATGGCAATAAAATTGCTGACGATATTGTGGAACAGGCGCAAGTTGGTACACCTTATACGACTACTCAGTTGGCAATAGATGGCTATATATTTCAATTGATTAAAGACAATATCCCGGAAAATGGCTTATATACAGAAGCACCCATTCAAGTTGTTTATGTCTATCAAAAAATTCCTGATGGCACCGTTACAGCCTCTTATATAGATGAAAATGGCAATAAAATTGCGCCTGATATCATTGAGACGAAGAGAGTTGGTACACCATATGCAACCTCTCAGTTAGCGATAGAGGGCTATACATTTCAATTAATCAAAGACAATGTCCCAGAAAATGGCTTTTATACAGAAGCGCCCATTCAAGTTGTTTATATCTATACTAAAAATCCAATAGAGACTTCAGTTATTGTGGAATATATAGATGAAAATGGGCAGGAAATCCATAGTCCTCAAGCAGTTCAAGGGAATGTTGGCGAAAGTTATGATGTCAGTGGAGATTCCTTTAAACTATTGATAGATGGTTATCAGCTCATGCTAAATCGGTTACCTGATCGCCAAGTGGGTGAATTTACTGAACAAATACAAAGGGTCATCTACATTTACCAAAAAATAATAGAGGATAAAGAAGTTAAAAAGATAGATGTGTTACCTCATACAGGCGAAACTACTTCGAATTGGTCACTAGCGATTGGTGGTATATTGTTGATTATTGCAATCGTTTATTACTTTTATGCACGTAAAAAGTGAAGATCCGTATGTTTAAGTAAATAACTACCCCAGGAAATGTTATTATAAAAAAGTTTAATGTGGATAAGGAGTATACACAGTAACCATTCAATTAGTATTGTTTAGATGCAACTCAATCATAAAAATAAATCAAAAATACCTTTAATTAGTTAGAAATAAACTGCTTAAAGGTATTTTTAATGGCATTCTTTCCCGAGTGTTAACAAACGCATTAAATAAAGGGATAAAAATTCTATTTAGTACTTTCATTAGTAGTTGTTCCTATGTTATTATTATATTCTAAAAGGAGGGTGTCTCATTGGGAAGAAAAAAATTACATATTGAATGGGTACAATTATTTTTTTGTACACTCTGGTTTTTGGGTGCATTGCTGATATTAGTGATGTATGCCATGGATGATTTACCAAATAGTTTTTCAGTACCAAGATTTATTAGTTGGTTATATGATTTATTAGGTGTGCTTCCTGCTTCTATAATTCAATTAGTGATAACAGTCATTGGTATTTTTACCAGCTTTTCTAGAAAGCCATATGCTGAAAAAGTCAGTTCCCATGAAAAAGATGAGATAGTGAAATGATTTAACGAGTAGTTATTAGATGATCTATCTAAAGAAATGAATAAAAAATAAATTGGAGTGATGATGTGTTTGATTTTTTAGTATTAGGAGCAAGAATTAGATTATCAGGAGCATTATTAGGCTTTGTAGGGGCTTTAATGGTAGTTGGTATCCTGTATCAGGTGCTAGATTTTATTGTCAGAAAATTAATTTTGTTTAAACGTTCTGAAGCGGAGCAAGATCAACATATTTTGGTGAAAATAATGAATACGTTATGTGTTTTACTTGCTTTAGGTGTAATTGTTTTAGGTGTTTTAGCATTAATAGGATAAGTAAATTCATTATTTTTTTACATTTAAATTAAGAAGAAAATTTCTTTTTTTATTATAAAAAAATTATAAAATAAGTATGTATACATAAGCTTTGAGATGTTGTTGAACCAATGTCTTGGAGCTTATTTTCTTTCCTTTCCTAAAAATGTAAAAAAATATAGGTGCTAGTAGTCATCTATGATAGAATGTTTACAAACTAAAAAAGAAGGAAGAGCAATGAAGGAATTTATCTAAAAGAAAGCTTGAGGTGGTTAGATGACAGATGAAGAATGGCTAAGACTAAGAAAAAAAGAAAAATATTTAAAACTCCTGATTTCAGTAGTGCTGATTGTAGTTATGGCAGCAATGCTCCATGATATGTCGTATATCCCAAAGTTTTTTATTGTTATTATTATTATTAGCGTTTTTGTAAGCATTTGGGAGGGCTATACTTTGCTTCGAAAGAAGAAAAAGTGAAATGATTGATAGAAATGCAAAGAAAAATAAAGATTCGTTTAATAGGGGAATCATATAGTCAGCTAGTATGAGTGAATGAATTGATTAGTAACATACATAAAAAAGAAAAATTCTTTATATAACGCATGATTTAGCTGAAAGATAGCCCTGTCATAATGAACGATATTGTTAAGCTACACTTTATTTGAACAATGCAAAAAAATAGGAAATCAACCTTAAGTTTGTTATGATGAGGGCAACAAAATGCTCGCTAAATAGCGGAAGGGGCGCTTAGGAATGAAAAAATATATTTTCGTTGGGGTAACGCTTTTAAGTGCAGTATTTATCTTCTTTTTGGTTAAAGCACAAGCATCAGCCAATATTCAGGATGTCACATTAGAAGAGCTAACACCTGATTTACCAGCTGATGAGCGCAGTCTGATTTATATTGGACGAAAAGACTGCCCTGTTTGTCAAAAATTTTATCCAGAGTTAGAACAGATGGTGTCCGCTGAAAAAATAAATGTTTATGCATATGATACATCTAAAGATGTCAAAAAACATTTAGAAGAGTTGAATCAATTTACTGGTCAATTAGGGATTCAAACGGTGCCTGCTGTGTTGGTCGTGAAAAATGGGGAAGTGATAGAAATATTTGAGGATCCAATTGATTTGGATGAAGTTCTATCTATTTATCAAGGGCTTGAATAATTTTTTTGTTGGTACTTTAATTAAATAGGATGCAAAGACATAACCCTATACTTCATTGTGAGTGTAGGGTTATTTACGCATTGAACAATTAATTTCAAAATATTCTGTTTTTTATTGACGTGATTGTAAAATAAATGGTATTTTAATGATACAGTAGCTGTTTCATAATGACTGTACAAACTATGAATAAAATGGGGTGCTAATGATGAAACAACAAAGAATACCACTTCTTCTCTTTTTTTCATTTCTCTTAATGGGATGTACAATGAAATCTCATTATCAAGCAAAATTCAGTGATTTAGAAGGTCAGCTATATGTACAAAGTCTATCTGGAGACTCTGATAAAATGAATAGACGGCTTGGATTTATAGAGGAAACCGAGACTTTATATGAGCAATATGAGCCAAAATATAAAAAGGATCAGCCTGATAAAGATTATGGAACCTCTACAACCTTCTATGAAAATATTGAAATTACAGTGAAAGGTGATCAATATTTTGTTAAAGGGACTGATTACGAAGAAACTTTTCAAAAGATTGGAGAGAATATCATCAAAGATTCCAAGGGCGCAGAATATGCTAGGTAGGAAAATTGAATATCGTATTGTGAAACTGAGATATTGCTCTTTTTAATCGTGCAGTGCTTTTATCCAATTAAATCAGAAGCAGCAAATAGTATAATATGAAGAAATTAAAAATAGCTCCGAACAACCAATCAAGTTGTCCGGAGCTATTTTAATCGAAAAAATCATCTTCCTTTTAATTGATTAGCGTGCGCCAAACAATTGCGTACCAAAGACTTCACCATTATGAATGGTTACACCAATTCCGATTTCTTTCATCTTAGGATGAATCATGTTGTCATAATGTCCAGGAGATTCTTTCCACTGAGTAAATAGTTGCATTGCAATGGCATCATCAGAATCTGCTGCACGACTACTCCAAGCAATATTTTCAGCAGCTGCTGTATAAGAGTAATTCACTTCTCCCAAAATGGTACCCCATTCTGCACCACTTGGTCTAGTATGAGAGAACAACGAAATTAACTCATTTGTACGGATTGTTGCACCGTTGGTTAAGGCAGTGTTTTGAGTAAGAGTAGGTTGACCTACTTCTGCTCTTAAGCCGTTCACTAATGTGACAATTTTATCTTGAATGGCCACAACATTTGGCTGATAAGCAGCTTTTGGATTGACGATAATTTGTGCGGTTTTCGTCACTTTTCCAACTGTATAACTTACTTGATAGGTGCCAGGAAGGTTTGTATTAACGGTTCCTGTTACGGTTACTTTATCAACGCCAATTGCCACGCCATTTTCGTCTTTAGCAGAAACAAAGTTGTCACCAGCTTGCCATGCTGTACCAAATTCAATGGTACTATTTTTCACAACAACATCAGAAAGATCAACTTTTGGATTGACAGTAATGTTAGCAGTTTTGCTCGCTTTTCCAATCGTATAAGTGACAGTGTAAGTGCCTGCCTCATTTGATTTAACAGCTCCAGTAATAGTTACTTTATCCATTCCAACAGCATTTCCATTTTCATCTTTAGCAGAAACAAAGTTATCACTAGCTGTCCAAGGAGCACCAAATTCAATCACGCTATCTTTGACTTGGATGTCAGAAAGATCGATTTTTGCATTGACAGTAATGGTTGCAACTTTACTCGCTTTTCCAATTTTATAAGTGACAGTGTAAGTTCCAGCAGTATTTGTATCAACAGTTCCTGTAACAGTTACTTTGTCAATATTAGCTGCATTGCCATCTTCATCTTTAGCAGAAACAAAGTTGTCACTAGCTGTCCAAGCAGCACCGAATTCAATCGTGCTATCTTTGACTTGAATATCAGAAAGGTCAACTTTTGGATTGACAGTAATTGTCGCTGTTTTTGTTGCTTTTCCAATTGTATAAGTAACAGTATAGGTTCCAGCAACATTTGTATTTACTGTTCCTTTGACAGTTACTTTATCCATCCCAGCAATAAGACCATCTTCATCTTTAGCAGAAACGAAGTTATCACTAGCTGTCCAAGTTGAACCGAATTTAATGGCACTATCTTTTACTTGAATATCAGAAAGGTCAATTTTGGGATTAACAGTAATGGTAGCAGTTTTACTTGCATTGCCAATGATATACGTAATCGTGTAGGTTCCAGCAACATTTGTATTGACAGTGCCTACGATAGTAACTTTATCCATCCCAACAGTCTTTCCATCAGCATCTTTCGCTGAAATAAAGTTATCACTAGCAGTCCAAGCGGCACCAAATTCAATGGTACTATCTTTGACTTGAATATCAGAAAGGTCAACTTTTGGCTCTACTGTAATGGTAGCAGATTTACTGATGCTCCCAATGGTGTATTTCACTGTATAAATACCAGCAGTATTTGTATTAACAGTACCAACAACTGTTACTTTATCTAACTCAACAGTATTTCCATCAGCATCTGTTGCACTAACAAAGTTGTCTACAGCTTGCCAAGTTGAACCAAAAGCAATGCTTGTATTGCGAATACTTAATGAAGTAAGATCTGCTTTAGCATTGACTGTGATAGTTGCAATTGTTGACTTTCCGTTATAAGTGTAAGTGATTTTGTATGTGCCTACAGTGCTTGTATCAACAGAACCAGTTACTTGAACTTCTGAAAAATCAACAGCTAAGCCATCTTTATCAACAGCAGAAATGAAGTTGTCTTCCGCAGTCCAAGTAGAACCAAATTCAATCGTGCTATCCATAGCTACAATTGCTGTTAAATCAACAGCTTTTTCTTTAACGGTAACAGTCGCAGTGACACTTGTATTTTTATAGGTATAAACCACTTGATACTCACCAGGAGTTGCCATATAGATATTTGCATCAACTGTTAGTTGGTCAATTGTAAGTGGGTTACCGAACTCATCTTGAGCGGAAACAAAGTTATCTTCTTTTGACCATGCAGCATATTGTTCAATTTCAATATCTTTAACTGTAATTGAAGTTAAATCAACTTGATCTTTTGCAAGAACAGTGACTGTAGCAGTAACGCTTGTGTTTTTATAGGTATAAATAACTTGATACTTACCAGGAGTTGCCATATAAATATTTGCATCAACTGTTAGTTGGTCAACAGTAAGCGGATGACCGAACTCATCTTGAGCAGCAACAAAGTTATCTTCTTTTGACCACGCGGCATATTGTTCAATTTCAATATCTTTAACTGTAATTGAAGTCAAATCAACAGGTGCTTCTTTAACGGTTACTTTAGCAGTAGCAGAAGCTGTACCATAAGTATAGGTAATCTCATAGGTTCCAGGTGTATCTGTTTCAACAGTGCCGTTCAATTCAATCTTTTCAAAGTCAACTGCTTTCCCATTTTTATCTGTAGCAGAAATAAAGTTGTCCTCAGCAGTCCAAGTGGTACCCAATTCAATGGTACTATCCTTGACTAAGACAGTTGTTTGATCTGCTTCTTTTTCTTTTACCGTTACATTCGCAACAGCTGTTATTTTATTATAAGTATAGACAACTTTATAAGTACCTGGTTTTGAAGTGTCTACAGTACCAGCAACTTTAACTTCTTTAAATGCAATCGCTTTGCCATTTTTATCAGTAGCAGCAACAAAGTTATCTTCAGCCTGCCATTTTGAATCAAAAGCAATCGTACTGTCTTGAACAACAAGTGTACTTTGATCTTTAGTGTCACTTGGTTTTTCCTTTTCAGGTTGATTTGGGTTCACTGGTAACGCAGGCTTTTTATCTGGTTGCTTCGCTGCGTTATGCTGTGAAGGATATGTAGAATCTTTTTTCGCTTGCTCTTGTGCTTCTTGTGCTTTTTTAGCAATCCCAGCTTGGTCAGCTTGCGATAAAGGTTGCTCAGCTAATGTGTTACCAGCTGCATCTGTCACTTTAACGGATACGCCATCAGCGGATAATGAAAGGATATTTCCTTCATAAATCAAGTTGGCATTGGCAATATTATTTAATGAAGCGAGTGTTTCAATCGTAAGGCCACTTTTTTCAGAAATCGCCCATAAGGTGTCACCCCATTTAATGGTATACTCTTTTTGACCTTGGGTGATTTGGATAGATTCAGGTGTATTAGCAACCCATTCTCTTGCACTAGCCTGTGTTGAACCAAAAGCTAAACTCAGCGCCACGCCAGCCATTAATGAACTAGCAACCACCCATTGTTTCTTTACTTTTTTCATGGTTTTCTTTTTTTGCATTTCATTGCTCCTTTTTTGTTTGATATAATGGAAAGATTCCTTCTTGATTTTATCATTAATACTGATTCAATGGTACATACAAATAGTTATTTTTTTGCATTTAAGAGTTATTTAATATTTGTGTTTTAGTGTGTTCTTGATTATTCATAGGTGTTTTTTTGGGGGGAGCCACTATAAAAGACGGCTTTTTTTATTATATGATAATAGGTTTTTCGGTTTTCTTGAACAGTGTGCCCTGTTTTGAAAACGATGTCACGCTTCGTTTTTGGAATAGGTTTCTTTTAAGTAATAATTTATCGTTTTTATAGAATAGTGATGAAGTTACTATAAAAGCACAATCTAGTAGAAATAATCAATCAAACAGATAAGAAATGATTAAATTTAAGAAGAATTTCTAAAAGTAGTTATTATTAGTATCGTGATGTCATTTTGTCAAATAGAAAAATGTTACAAAATTGTAGGGGATAAAAAGACTAATTTTTTTTAGTTTTCCAACTATTTTGGACATTTTTTTTTGCAAAAAAGACGTGTTTCTTCTTATTTAATAGTTAATTTTAGAATAAATGATTTTCCTTGAAAGTGGACAAGGTATTGGTTAAGATTGAGCAGAAGGCACTTGCAAAAAATTTGGATAAAAGGGTGGTGACTCATTTGGCAAAAGAAGCAATCGCATTAATTAAACAAGTAGAAGCAGATGCTGTAACGCTAATAACAGAAGCAGAAGAACAGGCAAAGGCAACAATCTTGCAGGTAACAGCAGAAGTAGCAGCATATGAAGCAAAGGTTAAGCAAGAAACAATGGCTACAATTGATCAAGAAAAAAATCAGCTACAGCAAGAAACACAAGAAGAAACAAAGCAAATGATGTTGCAGGGGAATCAAATGAAAGAAGAGATTCTAGCCATGTCAGAAAAAAATATTGAAACAGCAGTGCAAACAGTCATTGAGAGGATTGTGAAGTAATGGCAATTGTAAAAATGGAGAAATTTACTTTAGTTAGTCTAAAGGAAAAGACTTCCTTATTGCTAAAAAAAATACAGGGCTATCAAGGCGTTGAGCTTCTATCTTCTAAAACAATTCTGACAGCAAAAATGGATAAAGCTTTATTTCATCCAAGTGAAGAGCAGCAAGCACTAGGAACTTATGAGGATGACTTGAAAAAAGCAGAGTTCGTATTGGAGTTTTTACAGCCATATGTACCAAAAGCTGGTGGCATCAAACAATTAAGAGCTGGCAGAAGAGAATTATCAATAGAAGAAATAGATCAATTTGTCATGGATTTTGATTGGCAAGCAGATTATCAAAAGATAAAAGCATATGAACAACAATTAAATCGCTTAACACAAAATCGTGTAACCAAACTAAGCGAGGAAGAAGAACTAAATAAATGGCGTTACTTTGATGAAAATCCAAATCAGTTAAAAGGTTTAGCTTATAGTAAGGGCTTACTTGGTGTGATTCCGGATCAATATTTAGGTCAATTTAAAGAAAAAATGGCAGATTTGCCGCTCACCTATGTAGAAGAAATCTTCAGTAATCATAGTGAGTCAGCCTTTTTTATTTTAACACTAAAAGAGCAGGAAGATGCTTTACAGGAAGTACTGACACAATGTGCGTTTGCAACGTATCAGTATCCATATCAACAGGCACCTGCTGAAAAACTAGCAAAAGTTAAACAGGAATTAGCAGCTATTCATCAAGAAGAAATGATGATTAAAGCCACATTAGCGACTTTAGGACACTTGATTGCAGATTTTCAAATCGTGGTGGAATATTATGCGAACTTTGTAACAAGAGAAGCCGCGTATCAGCATTTAGCCGATTCTAAGCATCTTGTGATGATGACTGGCTGGGTACCTGCAACAGAAACACCAGCATTTACAGCTTTTATTTCAGAAATCACAAATGGCGATCTGATCATTTCCTATGAAACAGTAAAAGAAGAAGAAATTCCTGAAGTGCCCATTAAGCTAAAAAATAATTGGCTCAACCAGCCTTTTGAAAATTTAACGGAAATGTATAGCTTGCCTAAATATAATGAAATCGACCCAACACCACTTATGACACCATTCTACCTGCTCTTCTTTGGGATGATGGTTGCAGATGTCGGCTATGGCCTGGTTTTACTCATTGGCACAACCCTCTTACTAAAGCTCTTCAATTTGGAGCGAGGATTTAAGAAAAGCATTCAATTTTTCCAATTTTTAAGCGTTCCAACAATCGTTTGGGGACTTATCTACGGCTCATTCTTTGGGATTGAACTCCCATTCCATGTGCTCTCAACCTCAAAAGATGTCAATACCATCTTGATTACCTCAGTCGTCTTTGGTTTCATCCAAATGCTGTTCGGACTAGGAATCAAAGCCTATATGCTGATTCGTAATGGTCAGAAAATAGAAGCATTGTATGAAGCAGGCTCCTGGATGAGTACTTTAATTGGACTAGCTGTGATTATTTTAGGCAATCTTGTCTTGCAGCAAGAAATTTTCACCCTAATTGGAATAGTCGTGGCTGTTTGCGGGATGATTTTAATCGTCTTAGCCGGCATGCATGGCACAAAATCTAAAGGAAAAGGGATTGCAAAAGGACTTTATAATTTATATGGCTTAACAGGCTATATTGGCGATTTAGTCAGCTATACCCGTCTGATGGCACTTGGTATTTCAGGGGGGAGTATTGCGGCTGCCTTTAATATGATTGTTGGTTTTATGCCACCAATTGCAAGATTTACCCTAGGGGCAGTGTTATTTGTTGCATTGCATAGCTTGAATATTTTCTTAAGCTACCTTAGTGCTTATGTCCATGGTGCAAGATTACAATATGTTGAATATTTTGGTAAGTTTTATGAAGGTGGCGGGCGTGCATTTCGTCCATTTAAAACCCTTGAAAAATATATTTATTTAAAAGAAGAAAGAGCAAAAACTTTAAACAAATCGGAGGAAAAATAAATGAACTGGTTAACTTTTTTAAATGACAATAATGGTGGTATCATTTTCGCAGCTTTAGGAATGGCAATTGCAACAATTTTCTCAGGAATCGGATCAGCTAAAGGGGTTGGGATGACCGGTGAAGCCGCAGCAGCGTTAACAACTGAACAACCAGAAAAATTTGGTCGTGCACTGATTCTACAATTACTTCCAGGTACACAAGGCTTATATGGCTTCGTTATCGCCTTCTTAATTTTCTTGAAATTAAGCGCAGGTGTTGATATGGGACAAGGTATTTACTTGATGATGGCTGGACTACCAATTGCTTTTACAGGCTTATTCTCAGGAATTGCCCAAGGTCGTGTGGCATCAGCAGGGATTCAAATCTTGGCTAAAAAACCAGAGCATGCAACAAAAGGGATTATTTATGCAGCGATGGTAGAAACATATGCCATTTTAGGCTTCGTTATTTCTTTCCTATTAGTATTGAATGCTTAAGAGCAGTCTGAACAGATGATTGAATCTTAAGGTGAAAGGAGAGCGACAAAAGATATGGCAGAAGTCAGTCAATTAGCTGAAAAAATCATGGCAGAGGCGGAACAAGAAAAACAAGTCCTCTTAGCTACAGCTGAAACAGAAAAAGCAAATCGTGTTTTGCTTGGGCAAGAAGAAGTCATGATTCAAACTCAAAGACATCTTGAAAAAGCGCGCTCAGAAATGAAAAGAGCACAGCAACAGGAATTGTCAAAAATACAATTAAACATTCGAAATGAACAATTAACATTAAAGCAAGCCGAAATTGAAAAAGTTTTTGTACAAGCTGAACAAAAATTAGCAGCATTAGAGCAACCAGATTTTCTCGCTTTTGTAGCACAAAAAGTGAATGAAGTACCTGAAAATGGTGCATTCATTCTAGCGCTAGGTGAAAAATCTACACATTTACTCACAGATCTAACCTTATTGAATCAAAAGCTTGAAGAAGGAAAAACACTCACATTGGCTACTGAAACAATACCAGGAAAATCAGGCTTTACCTTAAATCAAACAGGGATTGAATTTAACTTTATTTTCGAAGAAATGCTTCAAATGCTACGCGAAGAAATGATTCCAGAAATTTCTACAATCTTATTCAAATGAAAGGAGGCCTTTTAAATGGATCAGCTACAATTTAACCAAATGAATGCACGGCTTAGTGTTTATGAAACCAAGCTATTACAAGGGGCTAAGTTTGAGCAAATGCTTTCAGCAACAGATGCCGCAGCAGTTATTCGGTTGTTAGCAGAAACAGAATATGGTGATGTGATTGAAGTAGGGGCATCTCCTTATGAATATGAACGCATCCTTGAAAAAGAGCTGAGTCGTGTTTATAAAATGGCCTATGACCTTTCTCCTGTTAAAGGAATGGTAGATATTTTTGCTTTAAATTATGATTATCATCATTTGAAAGTCCTTACCAAGGAGAAGCTTTCAGGGAAAGATTTAAATCATTTGCTATTGCCGATTACAAGAACGCCAATTGAGCAGTTGCGCCAAGCTGTCTTTTCAATGGAAGGCACTGGCTTAGACGGAACCATGGCAGAAAGTGTCGCAGCTGTCTTTTCTTATTTTGAAGAATATGAAGATGTGCAATCGATTGATGTCATTTATGATCGCTATTATTTAAGAGAGCTTAGAGAACTGGCTGATACAATGAATGATGCTGGTGCCAGTCATATTGTGGAAACCATGATTGATACGATCAATCTTTCAACACTCCTTAGATGTATGGCGCAAAAGAAATCAATTGGTTTTCTAAATGCTGTTCTATCAAGTTATGGCGGCATTGAAAAGCAGGAGCTTATTCGACTTTCAGCACTTTCTTATGAAGATATTGCACGCCACTTTGAGGCGAGTGACTATGCAGAACTGATTTCAGAGGCGGTTAAAGAAATTGGGGAAACAGGTAAAATGACCCACTATGATTTACTAAAAGATAATTTCTTTATGAGCTATTTAAAAAAAGCTAAATTTGATGTGTTTGGACCAAGAACATTACTTGCTTATTTATATGCAAAAGAAACGGAAATTAAAAACATTCGAATGATTCTTGTTGGAAAAATCAATCATCTGCCTGAACCATTCATTCGAGAAAGGATGAGAGAATCCTATGTATAAAAAAATTGGTATTGTAGGAGATAAAGACTCCATCCTGCCTTTTATGGCATTAGGCTTAGAGGTTGTGGCTGTTACAAATGAAATGGAGGCGCGCATTGGCATTGATCGTTTAGCCAAAGAAGCTTATCCCGTGATCTTTGTGACAGAGCCTGTTGCACAAATGGTGCCAGAAACCATTAAGCGCTATGATAATGTTGCGATTCCGGGAATTATTTTGATTCCAAGCAATCAAGGAACACTTGGCATTGGCAAAGAACGCATTAGAGAAAATGTAGAAAAAGCAGTAGGACAGAATATACTATAAAACACGAAGGAAGGTGAGGTCTTGAAAGAAGGAAAGATTATTAAAGTTTCTGGGCCTTTAGTTGTTGCAAATGGCATGGAGGATGCAAATATCCAGGACGTTTGTCATGTCGGAACCGATCGATTAATTGGTGAAATCATTGAAATGCGAGGCGATGAAGCCTCTATTCAGGTTTATGAAGAAACATCAGGAATTGGACCAGGGGATCCCGTTATTTCAAGCGGAGAACCCTTATCTGTAGAACTAGGCCCAGGTTTAATTGCCAGCATGTTTGATGGGATCCAACGTCCTTTAGATACCTTTATGAAATTGGCAAATAGTGATTTCTTAGTCAAAGGTGTAGAGACAGTTGCTTTGGAACGCGAAACAGAATGGACTTTTAAACCAACTGTAGCTGTTGGAGACCAAGTAGTTGCTGGAGATATTATTGGCGAGGTACCAGAAACCAAAGTGATTTCTCATAAAATTATGGTGCCGTATGGTGTCAAAGGGACAGTTAAATCCATTGAAGAAGGCACTTTTAAAGTAGAAGACACTGTTTATGTACTAGAAACAGAAGATGGCGACAAAGCCTTTAATATGATTCAAAAATGGCCAGTTCGTCGCGGACGTCCTATTGCAGAGAAATTGAATCCTAAAGAACCAATGATGACAGGTCAGCGTGTTGTAGATACCTTTTTCCCTGTTGTTAAAGGGGGTGCCGCAGCTGTTCCAGGACCATTTGGTGCAGGAAAAACAGTTGTACAGCACCAAATCGCTAAATGGGGCGACGCTGAAATCGTGATTTATGTTGGTTGCGGTGAACGCGGCAATGAAATGACAGATGTTTTAAACGAATTCCCTGAATTAATTGACCCAAAAACGGGCGAATCAATCATGGAACGGACTGTATTGATTGCAAACACCTCTAATATGCCCGTAGCAGCTCGTGAAGCCTCAATCTATACAGGAATCACCATTGCAGAATACTTCCGTGATATGGGCTATAGCGTGGCGATTATGGCGGACTCTACTTCACGTTGGGCAGAAGCCTTACGCGAAATGTCTGGTCGTTTAGAAGAAATGCCAGGAGATGAAGGGTATCCTGCTTATTTAGGGAGCCGCATTGCTGAATATTATGAACGTGCTGGTAAAGCGATTTCTCTTGGACAACAAGGAAGAGAAGGTAGTGTAACAGCGATTGGTGCAGTTTCACCACCTGGTGGGGATATTTCTGAGCCAGTTACTCAAAGTACCCTACGGATTGTTAAAGTATTCTGGGGACTAGATGCGACATTAGCACAGCAACGTCATTTCCCATCGATCAACTGGTTAAATTCTTATTCTCTTTATTTAACCGAGGTTGGAGACTATCTCAATGAAGCAGTTGACCCATCATGGGCAGCAATGGTTCAAGAAGCGATGACTATTTTACAAGAAGAGGCCAACTTAGATGAAATTGTGCGCTTAGTTGGGATTGATTCATTATCTGAAAAAGACCGTTTAACATTAGAAGTGGCAAAATCCATTCGTGAGGATTATCTGCAACAAAATGCCTTTGATGATGTGGATACCTTTACTTCTCGTGAAAAACAATTTTTAATGCTCCGTTTAATCTTAGCCTTCAGATCAATTAGCTTACGTGCCTTAGATTTAGGTGCTTATTTAGATGAAGTCTTAGAAGGGACGATTGAATTACGCGACCGGATTGCGCGTAGTAAATATATTCCAGAAGCAGAAATCAGTAAAATTGAGCAGATTCAAAAAGATTTACAAGTAAAAGTTGAGGAAATCATCGAAAAAGGAGGACTACAACATGATTAAAGAGTACCGTACAATCACTGAAGTCGTAGGCCCCTTAATGGCTGTTGAACAAGTCGAAGGTGTAAAATATGATGAATTAGTAGAAATTCAAATGCAAAATGGCGAGATTCGTCGTGGGCAAGTTTTAGAAGTGAATGGCGATAAAGCGATGGTGCAAATTTTTGAAGGATCAAGCGGAATTAACATGCGTGATTCAAAGGTCCGCTTTTTAGGCAGACCGCTGACGTTAAATGTATCTGAGGATATGGTTGGCCGTGTCTTTGATGGCATGGGACGTCCTAAAGATGGTGGCCCAGAGATTATTGCTGAAAAACGTTTAGATATTAACGGAGAAGCGATTAATCCTGTGGCACGTGATTACCCAGATGAGTTTATTCAAACAGGCATTTCTGCCATTGACCATTTAAATACATTGGTTCGTGGGCAAAAATTACCTGTGTTCTCAGGTTCAGGCTTACCTCATAAAGAATTAGCTGCACAAATTGCCAGACAAGCAAGCGTGCTGAATACAGATGATCAATTTGCGGTGGTTTTTGCTGCGATTGGGATTACCTTTGAAGAAGCAGAGTACTTTATGGAGGACTTCAAAAAAACAGGTGCGATTGACCGTTCTGTGATGTTTGTTAACTTAGCTAATGATCCAGCAATTGAACGAATTGCTACCCCTAAAATGGCCTTAACAGCAGCCGAGTACTTGGCTTATGAAAAAGGGATGCATGTCTTAGTGATCATGACAGATATGACCAACTATTGTGAAGCCTTACGTGAAATTTCAGCAGCGCGTAAAGAAGTTCCTGGACGTCGTGGTTATCCGGGTTATTTATATACTAACCTAGCGACTTTATATGAGCGTGCTGGCAGATTGCGTGGTAAAAAAGGTTCGGTTACGCAAATTCCGATTTTAACCATGCCGGAAGATGATAAAACCCATCCAATTCCTGATTTAACAGGCTATATTACAGAAGGGCAAATCATTTTATCACGTGAGTTAAATAAAAGTGGCATCTTGCCTCCAATTGATGTGTTACCATCCTTATCACGTTTGAAGGATAAAGGAACAGGCGAAGGCAAAACACGGATTGACCATGCACCAACGATGAATCAATTATTTGCGGCTTATGCCCAAGGCAAACAAGCAAAAGAGTTAGCGGTTATTTTAGGTGAGTCAGCCTTATCAAAAACAGATAAAAGCTATGCAGAGTTTGCAGATCGATTTGAAAAAGAATATATTAATCAAGGCTTCCATACCAATAGAAGCATTACAGAAACACTAGATTTAGGCTGGGAGCTCCTTTCCATTCTACCTCGAACCGAGCTAAAACGAATCAAAGATGATATGCTAGAAGAATATTTACCAAAGGGAGAGTGATCTCATGGTAAGATTAAATGTAAATCCAACAAGGATGGAAATGACCCGCTTGAAAAAAAGGTTGACAACTGCAACCAGAGGGCATAAATTATTGAAAGATAAGCAAGATGAGTTAATGCGTCGCTTTATTTTATTAATTCGTCAAAATGATGCTTTAAGAGACGAAGTGGAAAAAGAATTACACGCTGGTATGAGTGATTTTATGATGGCAAGTGCGATTGTGAGTCAGGAATTCATTGAAGAAGCGATTGTTTTTCCAAAAGAAGAAATTGAAGTATCAGTTGCTGAAAAAAATATTATGAGTGTCAATGTCCCCATCATGAATATGAGACGCAAAAGTGAACAAGCTGAGGAAAGTATTTTTCCTTATGGTTTTGTGACGACTACTAGTGAAATGGATAGCTCGATTCAAAAAATTTCTGATAGTATGCCTAATTTATTGAAGCTAGCAGAAATTGAAAAAACATGTCAATTAATGGCGGATGAAATTGAGAAAACCCGTCGTCGTGTGAATGCACTAGAGTATATGACCATTCCACAACTACAGGAAACGATTAAATTTATTGCCATGAAATTGGAAGAAAATGAACGAAGCACCATTACACGGATGATGAAGGTCAAAGACATCGTAAAATAACACAATTAAAAGGAGCCTGTGTCATTTCATCCTGAACGAAATGACCCTGATAGTGAGATGTTAAAAAGAAAAAAAGTAGGTTTTGCATTTAAACCGGTTCAAATTTTAACGATTGGTTTTTTAATGATTATCTTTTTTGGAGGCACCTTATTAAGCTTGCCAATTTCCTCTGCAAATGGGACCTCAACACCGTTTATTGATGCGGTCTTTACGGCAACATCAGCAGTTTGTGTAACAGGCCTAACAACTGTTAACACTGCAGCCCATTGGAGTTTATTTGGTAAGACCTTGATTATGATGTTAATTGAAGTTGGTGGGTTAGGGTTTATGTCGCTTACAGTCTTAGCCTTTCTTGTTTCACGGAAAAAAATCAATATGCGGACACGAATGGTGATGCAGGAAGCGATGAATGCAGATAGCTCATCTGGGATTTTAAAGCGCGTGATTTATATGGTAAAGTTTTCGCTTTTCTTCCAATTTGCAGGTGCAGTTTTAATGATGTTTACCTTTATTCCTCAGTATGGGGTAGGTAAAGGGATTTATTATGGCATCTTCCATGCAGTTTCCGCCTTTTGTAATGCGGGCTTTGATTTATTTGGAGATAGCCTGGTTCCTTATCAGCAAAATCCATTTATTTTGATGGTGATTAGTGCATTGATTATCAGTGGTGGGCTTGGTTTTATTGTCTGGATGGATATTTATCCATTTAGCAAAAAACGTAAGTCCTTGCATACCGCTTTGGTTTTACGTGTCACTGCGGTCCTATTAATTGGTGGTGCCATCATTTTCTTTTTAACAGATATGAATGAAGGCTTAAAAGGAATGAGTTTTTCTGATAAGCTCTTTAATTCGATTTTTGCAGCTGTTACACCTAGAACAGCAGGTTTTTACTCAGTCGACTATACAACCGTTTCTGTTGCAGGAATTGTTTTGACAATGGTTTTAATGTTTATTGGTGGCTCACCTGGTTCAACTGCAGGTGGTTTGAAAACAACAACCTTAGGCTTAATGGTACTGAAAATTCGTTGTATTTTTAAAGGACGAAAAGATACAGAGTTTCATGAGCGTCGTGTCAGTAATGAAGTTGTAGAAAGAGCCTTTGCCTTATTCTTTTTGGCAGCAGGTTTGGTCATTGTCTCGACAATGGTTTTAAGTATTACAGAGAAGATTCCTGAAGGCTTTGGGATTGAATACCTGCTATTTGAAGTAATCTCAGCCTTTGGTACAGTTGGCTCAACCTTAGGCCTAACACCTCATATGACAGTATTAGGCAAGATTTTATGTGCAGTATTAATGTTTATTGGTAGAGTAGGCACCTTTACAATTTTCTTTGCTTTAATTAAAAAAGGCGATAAGGATTCAGTGAAGTTGCGTTACCCTCAGGAAAATATTATGACGGGATGATTTAGGCATAAAAATAGGCTAAAATAAAACTAAGCAACAAGTGAGTAGCAATCAGCAGCTATTAACTTCATTTTGTGAAAACGAATAAAAAGGTTGAAGTTTTTTGCTTCAACCTTTCTTTGATATATAAGGATTACTGAAAGCCTTGTTTCATCAAAGGTTGATTTAGTGATGAAGCTCTACATGCTGGTCGCTATAGACATCATATAGGCCAGCGGTTCCAGTTCCGCCATTTTCAACATAGGATTTAACAATAACACGTATTTGGTAAGACTGCCCATCTGGATTGAGACCAATAACGCCATAAGTAAGATCTGGACTGTGATTTAGTTCAGCGCTAAGGTATTCAATTGCCTGTTCAGCAGTAAAGTCTAGCTGTTGTGATGTGATTTCTTCTGAAGAAGCTTGATTTTCTTGTGCATCAGTTACGGATTTATTATTTTCAGAAGCTTGCTCTTGGTCTGTCTTGTTTTTCTCATTGCTTGTTGCACAGCCGCCTAAAAGTAGTAGGCTTAACATGAACAATGGTAAAAGTCTGTTCAATTTTTTCATTTTACTGCTCCTTATTTGATTGCTATAACATGAGCCTACCTCTTTTGAACAAGTTTTACAATATCATCAGACGAATAGACAGCTAAGAATCCTTTCTCATTTTTTAGTGATAAAGCTTTCAATTTTAAATAAACTGTTTTATGATAATTGAGGTACAATCAGCTAGTTAAGTAGCGAAAGATTGATTTATTGTCAAAAAAAGTCTAAAATAATAGCAATTATTGATTAAAATAATCACAATGATACAAATAATAGTAAGGAGCTTCTCTATGAAAAAAACGAAAGAATTTACATTGACAGCGATGTTTTTAGCGTTAATGATTTTACTAGCGGTTACTCCATTAGGGTTTATTCCACTTGGACCGATTAATGCAACCACAATGCATATTCCAGTCATTATTGCTTCTATTGTTCTGGGACCAAAAATTGGTGCTGGCTTAGGGAGTATTTTTGGTTTGATTAGCTTAATCCGAGCAACCACAATGCCTACCGTTCTGTCCTTTGTTTTTTCTCCTTTTATTCCTGTGATAGGCACAAGTCAAGGGAGCTTAAAATCATTGTTGATTGTATTTATTCCAAGAATTTTAATTGGTGTGGTTCCTTATTTTGTTTTTATCGGTTTAAAGAAAGTGATGAAAAATCGTCGACAATCTATTTCACTTTTTATCGCAGGATTAGCTGGCTCATTAGTGAATACCATTTTAGTCATGAATATGATTTATTTTTTATTCTCAGCATCTTATGCAGATGTCATTGGCAAAAGCGGTTCAGCAGTTTATGGTGCAATTATTGCTGTGATTGCCACCTCTGGTATTCCAGAAGCGGTCATTGCGGGATTGGCGACAGCTGGGGTTTGCGCTGTGCTGCTCCGACTGACAAATAAAAAATGAATTAATCATCAGAATAATAGATTGACCGTAATGTCTTTTTGAGAATAGAAATTCCATGCTATGATATCGCTTTTATTTGTTTTTTTTATGAAAAATCAATAAAAGATGACTATCCTAATGAAGTGAATTATGGTATTGTACTAGTAGGGAATTATGATGAGAGGGGAGCTTTTTTAGTATGTACACGTTTAAAGTAGGGATTGATCCCAAGGAACACGATGATTTTGTGAAAAGTAATCCATTATGTAATTTATTGCAATCATCATCTTGGGCAAAGGTTAAATATAATTGGGAGTCTGAAATTGTAGGGGTCTATCAAGACGGACAATTAGTTGCTTCTAGTTTAGTCTTAATCAAACTTTTACCACTTAAATTTACAATGTTTTATACACCAAGAGGACCAGTAATGGACTATAAAAATCGTGAATTAGTTGAATTTTTTATGAAAAATCTCAAAAAATTTGCGAAAACAAAACATTGCTTGTTTATTAAATCGGATCCATCAATCCATTACAACGACTACAAAGTAACTGAACAAAATGATGATCATTACGATGTAACAGAAGAAATGGACAATATTGCCTACGCTGGTGGTAAGCATAAAAGCTTTGCTACAAATATTTCAGAAAATATTCAGCCACGCTATCAAGCGAATGTATATAAGAGTGAGACCTTTGAAGAAGACTTGCCAAGACATACAAGACGCTTACTAAAAGATGCACAAAAAAGAGGCGTACATGTTTCTGTAACGGGTGCAGAAAGACTAGATGAATTTAGCGATGTGGTAGAATTAACAGAAGAAAGAAAAGGTGTAAATCTTCGGAATCGTGAATACTTCAAGCATCTGATGGAGACTTATGGCGATGATGCTTTTCTGTTTTTAGGTGAAGTAAATCTTGATGATAAATTAAATGAATTCACTGCAGACTTAGAGGCAATTGAAAAAGAAATTGCTGAAACACCAGAAAATGCGCGTAAAAAATTAAATCGCTTAAATGATCAAAAGAAATCTGTTAGCAAATATATTCAAGAATTCACAGCTTTTAAAGAAACCTATCCAACCAATGTTGTGATTGCAGGTGTATTGTCGATTAAATTTGGAAATACAATGGAAATGCTTTATGCTGGAATGAATGATGATTTTAAAAAATTCTATCCTCAATATATGATTTATGTTGAAAACATGAATTTTGCTTTTGACCGTGGGTGTGAATGGTGTAATATGGGTGGTGTTCAAGGGGATTTAAATGATGGTTTAACCAAATTTAAATCAAACTTCAACCCTATGATTAATGAATTTATTGGAGAATTCGATTTTCCTGTAAATAAATTATTATATGGATTAAGCGAATGGGCTTATGCACTTCGTAAAAAACGACGTAGCAATACGGAATAATAAAAAGCTGAGATAAAACGAATAAAAGTTTATCTCAGCTTTTTTTATAAACTTTTATTAAAAATGTCCATTCACTGAGCCTTTTTATAAAAAAATATGATAATATTAACTTTAAATGATTGTATACATAAGCTTTCTAAAATTAAAAACTCATCCTATAGACGGATGTTAGAATCTGGTTATATCAGTACAATAAAAAGAGAGAAGTGTACAGGGAGGTTGGCTAGATGAGGATTAGCGGATTAACAAAAGAAGAAGTGGCAATAAAGATGGAAAAGGGCGAAACAAACAAACCGCTAAAACCATTAACAAGAAGCCTCAAACGAATTTTTTATGATAATATTTTTACCCTTTTTAATATGATTAATGTTGTGATTGCTTGTTTTATTATTTATACAGGTAGTTATAAAAACCTCGTATTTCTTGGTGTCATTTTAACCAATATTTTTATTGGTATTGTGCAAGAGATTCGTGCAAAGAAGAATATTGATCGCTTATCGATTTTAAGTCAATTAAAATTAACAGTCATCAGACAAGGCGAAAAAGAAAAAGTAACACCTGAACAAATTGTTCAAAATGATGTTTTATATGTCACTTCAGGAGAGCAATTGTGTGTGGATGGTCATGTGTTAGAGACGACTGGTTTAGAGGTAGATGAATCTCAACTTACAGGGGAAGCGGATCCTGTTTTTAAGTACAAAGGAGATCAAGTGCTTTCAGGAAGTTATATTGTGAGCGGGAATGCCTATCTTGAGGCCACAGCTATTGGTGAAGAAAGCTATGCAGCTAAGCTTTCAATGGAAGTGAAACGGGATAAGAAAATCAATAGTGAATTATTAGAGATGTTACAAAAAATTATCCGTGTGCTTAGCTTTGCAATTTTCCCAATTGGTATTTTACTGTTCGTCTCTAATCATTTACAGCATGTACCCATCAATCAATCCATTTTAGGGAGTTCAGCAGCCATTATTGGCATTATTCCTGAAGGCTTGATGCTGATTACTTCGATTGCTTTAGCAGTGGGAATTGTTCATTTAAGTCGTAAAAAAGTGTTAGTGAAACGAATGGGCTCAATTGAAACATTAGCAAGAGTTGATGTCTTATGCTTAGATAAAACCGGTACGATTACAGATGGTCATTTAAAAGTGCTTGGTACAATCCTAGAAAATGGTGTAGATGAAGAACAAATGGAAGCTGTGATGGGAGCAGCACTTCATAGTTTAGCTGATAATAATCCAACCAGCTTGGCGCTTAGTAAATATTTTGCGACGCCACCTCTTTGGCAAGCAGATCACGTTGTACCATTCTCTTCGGCAAGAAAATGGAGTGGGGTACATTATCAAGAAGCAGGTTCAATTGTTTTTGGGGCGCCTGAGTATGTATTGCCAAATCTAACGGATGTGCAACAAGAAAAGATTGCCATCCATAAACAAGAAGGTGTTCGAGTACTTGCAGTAGCACAATCGAAGGATAATTTCCCGGGAAATTATTTACCTAGTGAACTAGAATTGTTAGGATTTATCCTATTAAAGGATACTTTGCGCTCAGAAGCTGTTCAAACGCTAGCTTATTTTAAGGAACAAGATGTTTCTATTCGTGTGATTTCAGGAGATGATCCTCAAACCGTTTCACATATTGCTCTTCAAGCAGGTGTGGAAAATGCTGAGCGATTTATCGATATGAGTCAACTTGCTCTTGATGCAGATTTAACTGAGATTGTTGCATACTATCGTGTTTTTGGTCGAGTGAGTCCTGAACAAAAGAAATACCTCATTCAAGCCTTGAAAAAAGAAGGTCATACTGTTGGGATGACTGGTGATGGGGTTAATGATATTTTAGCTTTGCGCGAAGCAGATTGTAGCATTGCAATGGCAAGTGGTAGTGATGCAGCAAAAAGTGTTTCTGATTTTGTTTTATTAGATTCTAATTTTGATGGCATGGTTGGGGTTGTTATGGAGGGAAGACGTGTTGTCAATAATATTCAACGTGTTGCTTCACTCTATTTAACAAAAACCGTATACTCTGCGATTTTAGCTGTCTTATTTATCTTTATTAACAGTCCGTATCCATTTCAGTTAATCCAATTAACACCGATTACAGCTTTGACTGTTGGCATTCCTTCCTTCTTTTTGGCTCTTAGACCAAACTATGAACGGATTAAAGGTAATTTCTTGAAGAATGTAATGAAGCCTGCTTTATCTGCAGGAGTTTTAGTTGTATTGATGATTCTGATTATTACTTTTATTGGTAAATATTTAGGTTTCACTTATGAGCAGATTTCCACTTTAAGTGTGCTACTAACGGGTAGTATTTGTCTTGTCTCATTAGTAACTGTGTCTTATCCATTGAATGCGATTATTCGTGGGATGCTAGCAGCTATGATGATTTGTTTTTATAGTATTTTTGTCTTTTTCCAAGGGATATTCTCCTTAGCATCTCTTTGGGACTGGCAAATGCTACTTGTAGCAATCCCGTTGCTTGTCGTTGCATTGCCACTTTATTTTTGGATGAGAAAATTATCTGATAAATTGATGCATATGCAAGAAAAAGCAAGCTAATTATTTCCTGGGAAATCATAGGGGATCTAAGTCTTATTAATAATTATTGTAAATAAGGTTTAGTCATGATATACTACAAGAGAAGTATCAGACAAACTAAATAGAAATCTTTCAAAAAAATCTGTTTTCGGGTAACCGGAAGCAGATTTTCGTGCGTTTAGGGTCATGATAACGATTCTCATTTAGGAGGGGTAAGATGAATATTAAAAAAATGAAAGCTTTCATACCAACGATTATCTGTGGTTTATTGATTCTCATTGGTTGGCAATTGGGAGTACATCAGTATGAAGGATTCTCAGCAATTGTTTTTGTGATAGCCTTTATCATTGGTGGATTTAATCAAGCAAAGGAAGGTATTTTAGACACGATAGAACATAAAAAGTTAAATGTGGAATTATTGATGATTCTATCAGGAATTGGGGCTTCAATCATTGGTTATTGGTTTGAAGGTGCTGTTTTGATTTTTATTTTTTCTTTAAGTGGTGCATTAGAAGAATATACAACGGATAAAAGTAAAAATGAGATTTCTAAATTAATGGCACTACAGCCTGAAACAGCTTTACTGAAATTAGCAGATGGTGGCACAAAAGAAGTCAGCGTTGAAAGTTTAAATGTGGGAGATTTACTATTAGTCAGACCAGGAGAAAAGGTACCCATTGATGGTGTCATTTCAATTGGGAATACAACAATTGATGAAGCTGCAATTAGTGGTGAGCCGATACCCCTTGAAAAAACAGTGGGAGATCAAATTTATGGCGGAACGATCAATTTAAGTAGTGGCGTTACAATGGCTGTCAGTCATACAAGTGACCAAACCTTATTTAGCAATATCGTACGTTTAGTTGAGCAAGCACAGAGCTTACCATCTAAAACAGCTACTTTAATTTCTAAATTTGAAAATACTTATGTAAAATGTGTGCTGATTTTTGTTGCATTTATGATGTTTCTCCCTCATTTTTTATTGGGGTGGGATTGGAATGAAACTTTTTATCGCGCAATGGTCTTATTGATTGTCGCATCACCATGTGCTTTGGTAGCCGCGGTGACACCTGCTACATTAGCAGCCATTTCATTTGGTGCTAAAAATGGTATTTTATTTAAAGGTGGTCTTCATTTAGAAAATTTATATGGCATTAAAGGAATCGCTTTTGATAAAACAGGGACATTAACACAAGGGCAGCCTAAAGTAACAGATTTTCTAATTTCTGATGGGCTAGCAAAAGAGGAATTGATTCAAGCGATTGTGTCCATTGAAGGTCAATCTGTTCATCCTTTAGCAAAAGCCATTGTCAATCATTTTCCTGTAAGGGATTTAAGCCAAGAAGAGGCTGTCATTCAAGATGTTCCAGGTTGGGGTGTCGAAGCAACTTATCTTGGAAGTAATTGGAAAATTGGGAAAGCCGCATGGTTTGAAGAGCAGGCGGTACAGCAGTTCTACTACGATGAAGCAGAAGGCTTTTCAAACGAAGGGAAGACAATGGTTTATATTGGTTGTGATGGGAAGATTGTAGGGATTTTAGCCTTAAAGGATATCGTGCGTGAAGAGGCAAAAAATATGATTGCTGCATTAAATCAAAGAAGGATAGCGACGATTATGGTCACTGGAGATCATGAAACAACTGCTCAGGTTATCGGAAAAGAATTAGGCTTGAAAAGAGTGATTGCTGATTGCTTACCAGAAAATAAAGTGGATGCAGTTGTAGCTTTAGAAAAAGAATATGGACAGGTTGCAATGGTTGGAGACGGCATTAATGATGCTCCAGCACTTGCGAATGCAACAGTAGGGATTGCAATGGGACAAGGAACAGATATTGCCATGGAGGCTGCAGATATTGTCCTGATTAAAAGTGATTTAGCAAAAGTCGTAACAGCTTATGATTTGTCACAACGGTTACATCGTGTTGTTTGGCAAAATATTATCTTTGCTATTGCTGTCATTATTTGTTTAATCACAGCCAACCTTTTTCAATTTGTGAATCTCCCATTAGGAGTTGTAGGTCATGAAGGAAGCACCATTTTGGTTATTTTGAATGGCTTGCGCTTATTGTATATTAAAAAATAGTTTTTTTGTCACAAAAGGTTGCGCCTTGTACTAAATATAGGTATGATAAAGAAACTGAAATGAATAATGAAAAGAGGTTCATGAATATGAACAAGCCCTCCATTTATGGATTAACAAATGATGCTTTAACTGAATGGTTTTTAGCGAATGGACAGAAAAAATTTCGTGCAACACAGGTCTGGGATTGGTTGTATGTCAAAAGAATTCATGCTTTTTCTGAAATGTCGAATATTGCCAAAGATTGTATCGCTTTATTAGAAGAAAATTTTGTTTTACAGCCCTTGGAACAGAAAATTGTTCAGGAATCAGCTGATGGCACGATTAAGTATTTATTTGAATTGTATGATGGTAACTTAATTGAAACGGTTTTGATGCGTCATGAGTATGGTCTATCCGTTTGTGTGACCACACAAGTTGGTTGTAATATTGGTTGTACATTCTGCGCAAGTGGCCTATTGAAAAAACAAAGAGATTTATCAGCTGGAGAAATTGTTTCTCAAATTATGCAAGTACAGCATTATCTAGATGAAAAAGATGAAGGTGATCGTGTTAGCCATATTGTTGTGATGGGGATTGGAGAGCCTTTTGATAACTATGATCATGTGATGTCTTTCCTTAAAATTGTGAATCATGCAAAAGGTCTTGCGATTGGTGCACGTCATATCACGGTTTCAACAAGTGGATTGGCACCGAAAATCAAGGAATTTGCTGAAAATGGCTTACAAGTCAATCTAGCTATTTCGCTGCATGCACCTAATAATGAGATTCGTACAAGTATCATGCGGATTAATCGTAGCTTCCCGATTGAAAAATTAATGGAAGCAGTTGATTATTACCTTGAGAAAACCAATCGTCGGATTACATTTGAATATATTATGTTGCGCGGTGTGAATGACCAGAAAGAGCAAGCACTTGAATTAGCTGCTTTACTGGCTAATAAACGCCATTTGGCTTATGTCAATTTAATTCCTTATAATTCAGTTTCTGAGCATGATCAGTATAGTCGTAGTAAAAAAGCGGATGTACAGGCTTTTCATGATACATTAAAGAAAAAAGGAATTAATAGTGTGATTAGAAAAGAACAAGGTAGCGATATTGATGCCGCTTGTGGACAATTACGCAGTAAACAGATGAAAAAGGATTAGAAATCCAATAGAAACCTTCGAAAAGTAAACTTTTTCGGAGGTTTTTCTGTTGTTATTTTGTTTGTTTTTAATAAAAAATAGTGATTAATTGGAAAAATATGATAACCTATAAGTATGGAAAAGGTAAGAAAGGAAGTGCCAGTATAATGTCTGGAGTAATGTTTCAAGAAAATTGTGTGATTAACTATTATGAATGTGATACGACTGGACATTTAAGTGCACCAATGCTATTAAATATTTTATTAAATGTTTCAGGAAGTCAATGCACAGAATTAGGAGTGGGGGAAGATTTTACGCATCAGCTAGGCGTTGCATGGGTTGTGATTCAGTATGAAATTCATTTTGATAGAATCCCACAAGTAAATGAAGAAATTACCATACAAACAACACCGTTAAGCTATAATAAATATTTCAGTTATCGCAATTTCGAAGGCTTTGATCTGGCAGGAAATCGTTTATTTACAGTAGCTAGTTCATTTGTTTTAATGGATTTACATGCACGAAAGATGGTGCCAATCAAGGAAGAAATTGTTGCACCATTTGGCATTTTAAAAGAAAATAAAATGGTTCGGATGACTAAGCCTGAAAAACTAACTGAGTTGGTAACAGAAAAGAAATTTCAAGTTCGTTATTTAGATATTGATGCAAACCAGCATGTGAATAACTCTAAATATTTAGATTGGGCATTAGATGTCTTAGATTTTGATTTCTTAAACAGCCATGATATGATTTATTGCAATGTAAAGTATGATAAAGAAGTTGAATATGGGCAAATTGTTGAAAGCAAAGTGTCATCTGTTGTCAATGAAGAGGGTACAATCAAAACCATTCATCAAATTAAAAATGGGGAGCATACAGCCTGTGAACTGACAATTGAATGGAAGCAAAAGTAAAGAGCCTGTTTGGGCTCTTTTTTAGTGCGTCTGATAAAGCAAGGTGAGGGAATGAAGTGTTCTATTTGAAAATATGTTATGATAATAAAAAAGGACTGAAAGCGGGGGAATATCATGGCAATTTTTACAATAGATATTGGTGGTTCTGCGATTAAATATGGGGTTTGGGCTGATGGTGAATTAAAAGAGAAGGA
Source organism: Isobaculum melis (assembly GCF_900111355.1). Classification (GTDB taxonomy): domain Bacteria; phylum Bacillota; class Bacilli; order Lactobacillales; family Carnobacteriaceae; genus Isobaculum; species Isobaculum melis. The sequence goes on along the minus strand of NZ_FOHA01000012.1, from coordinate 53,694 downwards.
TCAATTTCCAACACCTTTAACTCGGAAACCGTTTTTAGAGCAATTAGCAGCCATTAAAACAAATTTTGAAAAGACATATGAGCTAGAAGGATTAGCTATTAGTACCACAGGGGATGTTGATACAGAGACAAATACATTAAATGGTACAAGTACAGTGCCATTTTTGCATACTTCACCACCAATTAAAGAAGCTTTGAAGGATACACTGAATTTAAAGCTAGCAATGGAAAATGATGCCAATTGCGCTGGTTTAGCAGAGATGACTTATGGTGTTGGTCAGGGAGCAAAGAATCCTATCTTTATGATTATTGGTACAGGTGTTGGTTTAGCAATTATTGAAGATGGAAAATTAACGCATAATCAAGGCTTTAAATTAGATGAAATGGATAAAACCATTGCAGAAGCTGTTGCGAGATTCCGGTCAATTGGCGCATCAGCTGTTTTTATGGGGCGTAGAGTTTCGTTGAAAAAGTTTAAAATGCCTTCAGAAATTGAAGGGAAAGATGTCTTTGAAATGGCTAAAAATGGGGATGAAGTAGCACAAAAAGAAGTTGATTTATTATATGAAAACATTGCACAAATCGCTCTGCACTTACAAAGTGCTTTCCATCCAGAATTTATTGGTGTAGGTGGCGGAGCCAGTAATAATCCTGATTATATTCAGGGAATCAATGATGGCATGAAGCGAGTTTTGGAAAAAGATCACCAGATTATGAGCTGGCTACAGGATTTGTTTTCTCCTAATGAAACCAATAAAGATGAATTACCTATTATAAAAAGCTGTCGTTTCAAGAATGATGCCAATTTAATTGGTGCTGTGATTCATTATCAAAAAAAATATGGTGAACAAGAAAAAATTGATACTAAATAATGAGTATCAATTTTTTTTCGTTGTCAGACAATGATTAGTCTCTTTTAAAAATATCTCTTGTATAAACCTTGCTTTTCACATCAGTCAATTCTTCTTTATAGCGATTGGCAATAATCAAATCTGATTTTTCTTTAAATACATCAAGATCCATTATGATGCTGGCTTGTTGGAATGTCTCTTCTGCTAGTGTTGGTTCAAAGATAATGACCTCGATGTTTTTAGCTTGAATTTTTTTCATAATATCTAAAACCGAAGAATACCTAAAATTATCAGAATCAGTTTTCATAGTTAAGTGATAAAAACCAACAACTTTTGGTTTTTTATCAATAATTTGTTGGGCAATAAAATCTTTACGAGTAGTGTTTGCCTCCACAATCGCATCAATAATATTATTTGGTACCTCTTCATAATCTGCTCGTAATTGTTTGGTATCTTTTGGTAAGCAATAGCCACCATACCCAAATGAAGGGTTATTATAGTGTGAACCAATTCGTGGGTCTAAGCCGACACCTTCAATGATTTGTTGGCTATTTAAGCCCTGGGTCTCTGCATAAGTGTCGAGTTCATTAAAGTAAGCAACACGCAAAGCTAAGTATGTATTCGAAAATAACTTGATTGCTTCAGCTTCAGTTGCATCAGTTAGTAAAATAGCCGCATTTTGCTCAGCAGTGTTTGCAAGGAAAATATTAGCTAATTCTTGACCACGCTCAGAGCGTTCTCCAACAATAATTCTAGAAGGATATAAATTGTCATACAATGCTCGTCCTTCACGTAAAAATTCAGGACAGAAAATAATGTTCTCCGTTTGTAGCTTTTTCTTCAGCGCTTCAGTATAGCCAGTAGGCACAGTGGATTTAATCACAAAAATAGCATTTGGACGAATCTCAAGGGCTTGCTGAATGACTTGTTCAATAGTGGTCGTATCAAAATATTTCTTTTGCTCATCATAATCAGTTGGTGTTGCAATAATCAGATAGTCACCAAACAAAACAGTTTCTTCAAAGTCTGTTGTAAACTGCACCTGGTTTGCTTTTTCCTTTAGAAATTGTGAAATTTCCTTGTCTTCTAATGGAGAGATTCCTTTATTTAACTGATTGATTTTGTCTTCAATAATATCATACGCTTTTACTTCCTGGTTTTGCCCAAGAAGTAAAGCGTTCGCTAGGCCTACATAACCAAGCCCAAATATGGAAAATTTTTTCATTGTCATTCCTACCTTATACTAAATTCATTTACATCTCATCATCATTAATCAGGATGCTTAAAGCTGAATACATTTTCTGATATTCTTTTTGATTGAGTAGGCGCAATGCTGACTTCTACGTTTTTTCTAGTGCCCCAATTGGCTACTTTCCATACTGTCAGTAGTCCATAAATCTGCAATATTTGGCAAATTAATAAGTTTAATAAAGTGGAGAAAGGCGAGAAAATAAGATAAGACAGAATTTGCCTTTTTTTACTCATATCGTTTCGATCAAAAGTCAGCGTTCTTAAATTTCTAATATAGCTCAATGCAATCACATAAAGATAAATCACAATTGGGAATTCCATTTGCAGGATTGGATAATAGATGTAAATAGCAACGAAAATTGGGGTGTAGGCCCCAGTAGAGATATAGTGGCTTAATTGAATCCACCATGCCATTTTCCTTGGACTTTGATGTTTAAGAAACCAGACACCGCCCCACCAAAAGCTTCTCCACCATCTACTACGCTGTCTTAGTAAATGACTTAGTTTCGTTGGGTTTAAGGTATAACCAATTGAAGTCTCTTGATAAACAGTACTCCCCATTAAAGAGGCATACTGAGTGAGCATCCGGTCATCTCCAAATTTTGCTCGTTGATTAAAGACAATTTGAGAAAGATAATGCTCTAAATAATTGTAGACAACTTCGCTACGATAAAAGGCTAAACAACCATGGTTTACCCCCACTGCTTTCCATCGAGAATAAGCTGAGCGGCCATTAGAAAAGGCAGATACAAATGAAACACCGACACTACGAGTTAGGAAATTATCTTTATTGTTGTAGTCCATTAAGGCGCCACCAACAGACATGATTTGCTCATCAAAGAATGGATAGAGTCCTTCTGCCACTGCATCCTCATTTAAAATGGTGTCACTATCAATCGTAATAAAGATATCAACCTTACCTTCTAATTCTCTAAAGGCAACAGCTTGCGCTTCTCTTTTACCAGCGTTCGCTTTATAAACATAGCTTGCCTGTCCCGCATAATCTTTCTTCCATTCGTTAAAAAGGTCTTCACATTTATTTTCAGGTAAAGAGCCGTCTTCGACAATGTATATGTAATCTGGTAAACAAGTCTGTGTAGAGAGGCTTGCTAAAACTTGTTTAAAGATTGTCTTGTCTTCATTAAAAACAGGTATAACAATGGCTGTCCGAAATTGAGCAAGATCTTTTTGTTCAGGTTTAACATAAACTGGATTAAAATAGGAGGAAATTGTTAAAAACAGGTTCCAGGAGAAAGAAATAATAATTGCTGGAATCGTCCATTCTAGTACGGTTTTTAAAGACATAAAGTGATAGGATGCAACTAAGAAGAAGCTAAATAGACAGCCTATTAATGTGATTTTATGCCAAATTGTCCTTTTATATGTAACCTTTGATTCATTTTTCATCTGTTGTTTTCTTTTTTCCTTTTTTCCACCTGATAAGCTGATGACTAGTGCAATCAATATCATACTTATTATGTAGAGAACTGTGATTAACCAATACAAATAGATCACCTCTTTAATTTTATTTTCCTATAAAAAGGTCTCTCTGAGCTGTTCGCATGGATAGAAGATTTTACCTTAATATAAGAATAGAATGAGATATTTTGTTATTTATTAGTGCTATTTCTTCCTCATAGATAAATAGAGGAGAGTCTGTTTATTTTTTCTTATGAATCTTATTTTTAAGTGTCTTTTATAGTAATTCTGTTTATAGAAAAGGATAATCAGATATCTTTGCTCTATGAACGTTCTATTGAATTATAATAAAAAAAGCATGTGTAGTCAATGCTTTTATCTGGTTTTATAAAACTGACGCGCTTCTGAAATTGTTTGATGGAAATAGTTGTTTGCCATTGATTCAAAAAGAAATAAATACTAATTTAACCATTAATGAAATCTTAATAAGAGTGGTAAAGTAGTTAGCATTGGTTTATAATAAGGAAAATAAACAATTGATAGCGGTATCAAAAAAGTAATAAATACATTGTTGTTAAAAGATGTATAGATAAAAATTTAAGAATGAATGGACAGGTGATTGAAATGTTTTCACTATTTGGTAAGAAAAAGAAAGAAGCAACTTTAGCATCACCAGCAAATGGAGAGTTGGTATTACTTGAAACAGTATCAGATCCAGTTTTTGCACAAAAAGTGATGGGAGACGGTTATGCAGTGATTCCAGCTGATGGAAATATTGTGATGCCAGCCGATGGTACAGTGACCAGTATTTTTCCAACCAAACATGCAATTGGTTTATTACTAGAAAATGGTTTAGAATTATTGGTGCACATGGGTGTTGAAACGGTTGCTCTAAAAGGGGCACCATTTGAAATTTTTGTAGAAGAAAATCAAAAAGTTAAAGCAGGGGATGCTCTTGCTAAAATGGATTTAGAACTTTTAGCAAAAGAAGAGAAGGACCATACCATTATGCTGATTTTAACCAATGGTGATGAAGTCGCAAGCTTTGAAGTAAATGCACCAGGCACAGTATCAGCAGGTGAAGAGATTGGAAAAGCAGTCAAAAAATAAAAAGCGATTTTTATACTTTTATTGGATTGTTTTCACTGAATTTTCATTTTGTTTTCCTATAATAGAATCAGTCATTCATTATTTTCCTATTCATAATAGCAAGCTTAAGAGAACTTACATATATTAGCTTTAGAAGAAAGTACATGATCATATTCAATGAGGTATGAGATGTCATGATTCAAAAGAAATATATTGCTATTAGTCTAAAAAATGGGGGAAAAGAATGGCGACAAACGAAGAATCGATGACAAAATTAGCATTATTTCAAAAACAACAAAATATTTTCCGCATAGCCAAAGCTTTTTGGTTTTCTGTGGAACAAGATTGGCATCAGCAGTTGAAAGATTTTGATTTAACAATTAATGAATATATGATTTTAGTCGTTTTATTTGAAGAAAATCATTTAACGATTTCTGAAATTGCAGCACAAGGATTTATGCATATTTCAACAGCAATGAATCTTTGTCGTAGAATGGCACAGAAAGAGCTACTTTTTTTAGAAAAAAATGAACATGATAAACGGATTACGGTAGTAGAGCTAAAAGAGAAAGGTCGAAAATTGGTTGAACAGGTTCATCAAGAATTAGATTTTTCAGAAGCTGTGATTGAAAAAAGCACGAAAAAAATTGAGCATATGATTGGCATTCAACCAACATTTAATGATTTAAGAAGTGTCATTCGTGATGTCTATGGTAAAAAATTCTAGTCTGAAATAAAAGCACACTTTACTGAATTCTAAGTTTAGAATCAATAAAGCGTGCTTTTTATTCGGCTTTAATCCGCAAAAAATTGTTTAATGATGGTTAAATCAGTGGTTTGCGAAAGTGCAACAAGTAATTTAATTCGTGCCTTCTGTCCATTTAAACCATTGGTAAAAATAACACCCATTTCCTGAAGCTGCTTACCGCCGCCTTCATAGTCATAAGCATCTTGTGCAATCCCATTAAAACATCTTGAAACTAAGACAATCGGAATCTTTTTAGCAATCAAATTCTGAATGCCTGGTAACGTCGCAGGTGGTAGATTTCCAGCACCTAAAGCTTCAATCACCAGCCCATCCATCTTTGTTTCAGCTAAGGCATGAAAGATGGTGCTATCCATTCCAGCATAAGCCTTGACCAATTGCACATCATGCAAAATAGCTGTCATCGGATGCTTTTCCAAGGTAATGAGTTCTTGGAAAAAAAGCACTTTGTTTTTAGCAATAATGCCGATTGGGCCAAAAGTAGGTGTTCTAAATGTTGCAACATTGGTTGTATGCGTTTTAGTCACATAACGCGCGGTATGAATTTCATCATTCATCACAACCAATACCCCTTTATCCTTTGCAACATCACTTGCAGCCACATGAATTGCACTTTGAAAATTATATAAACCATCTGCACCAATCTCATTACTAGAGCGCATTGCTCCTGTGAGTACAATTGGAATAGATACATCTGTTGTAATATCTAAAAAATAAGCTGTTTCTTCAAGTGTATCTGTGCCATGTGTAATGACAACACCATCAATTTGCTCCATTTTTACGCCTTGTTCAATCCGTTCCTTTAGTAACAGCATATCTTTAGCTGTAATATGTGGAGAAGGAATTTGAAAAATATCTTCTACAATTAAATCAACATTGTCTTTAAACATAGCAGAAAAGGCGAGCAAAGGATTGGTTGCATTTGGCATGACTTTCCCCGTTTCTTTATCTTCGCTCATTGCAATTGTTCCACCTGTGTGGAGAATGAGTATCCGTTTCATTGAAAAACCCCCTTTTAAAATCAGTCGCTGTTTATTTTAACATAGAATAGGCCTATTTTTGCTAGTGAAATTTTGAATTCTTGCAATTCCGCTATTTTTCTTGGATAATGAATAGGTAAACGATAAAAGATGCTACAAGGAGGAAAAATTGTTGCAAAATGTACATGATAACTTAATATATCAATGTGTGATGGATTTAGAAAATCAAAGTATTTGTTTACGCACACGCTCATACTCTAGGTTGAATGATGGAAAAACCTATGATAAGATTGATATCTTATTTGACGCTGTATTATGTCATCAGTTAGAAGACTTTGGGTTACAAAATGTATTGTTTGATATTGAGTCTTATCCTTTTTCAGAATTTGAAGAGGATCATCCCGAGTGGGAAATAGATGGATCAATTGTAAAGTGGCATGAAGCGATGTTTTTAGAACCATATACTAAAGATTATCAGTACTATAGTATCGACTCCTCTTTCAATTTAGATGGCTTTATCATAGCTAAAAAAATGATGGTAACGGTAGTCGAAAAAGATTTAACCTAATAAATAAAAGAATGAGGCAATAATGGATAAAAATAATTTTAACACGTATGAATTAAGTGATGTGATTGTAAGAGCCATTTCAGATTTAGGCTATCAAACACCAACCGCAGTCCAACAAGCAGTGATTCCAGCTGTTTTAAATGGACAAGATGTTTTGGTACAATCTCAAACAGGAAGTGGAAAAACAGCGAGCTTTGGGATTCCGCTCTGTGAAAAAGTTGAATGGGCTGAAAATAAGCCACAAGTTCTTGTGTTAGAGCCAACCAGAGAGTTAGCGCAGCAAGTACAAGAAGATTTAATTAACATCGGTCGTTATAAAAGAGTGAAAGCCACTGCAGTGTATGGAAAATCTTCCTTTATCAAGCAGAAATCCGAGCTAAAACAAAAAAGTCATATGGTAGTTGGTACGCCAGGACGTGTGTTAGATCATATTGAAAAAGGAACCTTCCCACTAGAAAAGCTGGAGTATTTAGTGATTGATGAAGCAGATGAAATGTTAAATATGGGCTTTATAGATCAAGTAGAAGCCATTATTGAAGCCTTGCCAGAAGCGAAAACAACCTTATTATTTTCAGCGACGATACCAGAAACCATTGAACGCATGAGTGAGTTTTACCTGAAAGATCCTACTGTAGTCAAAATTGAAGCAACAGAGAAAACAACACCTAAAATTCAGCATGCTTATTTAGAAGTGACAGAAGAAGAGAAGTTAGCAGCTTTAGAAGCGGTAACCATTGTGGAAAATCCTGATACTTGTATTATCTTTTGTAATACACAAGGGAAAGTCAATGATACCTATCAGTTTTTAGCGAAGAAAGGGTATCCTGCTGATAAATTGCATGGTGGTATGGTGCAGGAAGATCGTTTTGATGTTATGGATGACTTTAGAAAAGGGAAGTTTCGTTATTTGGTTGCAACTGATGTGGCAGCTAGAGGGATTGATATTGAAAATATTACCCATGTGATTAATGTCGATGTGCCTTTTGAAAAAGAAAATTATATTCACCGTGTCGGACGAACTGGCCGTGCTGGTCGAGAAGGTTTCGCTTTAACTTTTGTGACAGCTAAAGAGGACGCGCTAAGAAAAGAAATTGAAGCTTATGGTGAATTAGCTATGACTCGTATTGCGCTACCAAATGCCAAACTAGTGAGTCGTAGTAAACCAGCTTTTGAGAAAAAAATTGCGACCAAACCCAAGCAAAAGCCACAAAAAAATAAACGCTTGAATGAAGAAATTACCAAGCTTTATTTTAATGGTGGAAAGAAAAAGAAAATCAGAGCAGTAGATTTTGTTGGTACGCTATCCAATATTGCTGGAATAAATGCTGAGGATATTGGGATTATTACTATTCAAGAGAATGTCAGCTATGTCGATATCTTAAATGGCAAAGGTCAGATTGTCTTACAAGCAATGAAGGGTCGAACCATTAAAGGGAAACAATTAAAAGTGCATATTGCGAAGAAAAAATAATGAACAACCAGAGAAAGGCAGGGATTAAGAGATGAGCTTTGATTTAGTGCTTTTTGACAATGAAAAAGAGTTTAGCAATGAAGAGGAATTTATGGAATGGTATGAGGCATTTACGAAATGGGATGCAGGACTTGATTATAATGTAGTGGCAAATCTATCTAATAAACGAATGATCGCTTTTTTTGAAGAATTGATTCAATCTTATCCGCCTTTAGATGGCCCATTAAGCCCGAGCGATGAATTGTTAGATGAGCAACCGGATTTAGAAGATAAGCTGACAAGTTATTCAATAGGAACAGATATGATTTATAGTGCATTTGCATGGAGTGAAGCAGATGAAGCTTATTCGCTTGTTAAAAAATTAGCACACAAACATCGTGTCGGATTCTTTAATTGTAGTGCGTCAACGTTTGAAATAGAGAAAAATTTACCTTAAAGAAGGGAGGCTGAGACAAAAGGCGTTAAGGTTTGAGAAATTGGAGCAAAAGACGAACAATACGCTTTTTGTATTGGTTGGATTTTGTGAAATTTCCGAAGAACCTGCCTTTTGGCCACCGTTTATAGAAGCAATAGACGTGGTTGGGATAAAAATTTTGAGTTTTGTCCCAACCACAATTTAATGAAATCATAAAAAAGTAGATGAGAAAGTATTTTTCCTAATCTACTTTTTTTCTGTGTTAAAGCACAATAAAACCGGCTTTAAAACGTATATGTGTACAATTCCTTTTCACTCCTATTCCTTATAAAATAAAGGGAGTAACCATTTATTTTATAAGGAGGGAACAGAATGAAAATCGTGATTTCTGATTATCCAGATTCAATGATGCCAACTCATGACGAAGAAAAAGCCATTTTAGAGAAGGGCTTAAGCCAATGTGAAGTAGTTGTCTATCCCTATCATGACGAAAAAAGAAATGAATTTTATCAAGTCATTCAAGATGCAGATGCGATTCTAACAGCGTTTACTAAGATTGATGAAGAGGCAATGGATCATGCACCAAATCTTAAAGTCATTTCTATTAATGCAACAGGTTATGATAATGTCGATTTAGCAGCAGCAAACAAGCGTGGAATTGGTGTTTGTCCAGTGGGTGAATATGCCACAATTGATGTAGCTGAGTATACAATATCAATGATTTTAGCATTAGTTAAAAATTTTAAACCTTATTTTCAAGACATTGATTTACACCATAATTGGCGTTATGATGCAGTCGCGCCAAACAAAAGAATAGAAGAGATGACATTAGGTATTTTTGGCCTTGGAAAAATAGGGAAAGCCGTTGCGAGTAGAAGTAAGGCGCTTGGCATGAAGGTTATTGCATATGATCCTTATCTTTCAGCAGAAGAGGGTGCAGACTATGGAGTAGAGATGGTCAATCCAGAAACTATTTTTTCAACAGCAGATGTTATCACTAATCATGCCAATTTAAATGAAAGCAATCAAGGCTATTTCAATTTAGAGAAGTTTAAAAAAATGCAACAAAAGCCTTATTTTATTAATATGGGACGTGGTGCAAGTGTGGTGGAATCTGATTTAGTCTTAGCACTTAAAAATCATTATCTCAAAGGCGCAGGGTTAGATGTGTTAGCTGATGAGACACCTGATTTAGCTCACCATCCTTTAGTTGGGTTGCCTAATGTCATCATTACTCCCCATGCAGCTTTTTATTCAGCTACAGCATTAAAAAAACTACAGCAAATTTCAGCAGAAAATATTGTTTATTATTTAACTGGAGAAAGAGATAAAGTTTTTAAACTTGTGAATGGAAGAGACTAAAATATATTAGCAATTCAATAAAAAACCAACCAATACAAAAAAAGCGTATTGGTTGGTTTTTTATTAAATAGGTATCAACTAGCACCTGTTTGAGCCGATTACAGTGTTTTTAATAAATGGGGACTTACCCCTCAATATTTGCCGATAAACATCCATCGTTCAAATTTGCATAAACACAAATCGCATGATCTGTAAATAAATCTCCAGTATTAAACCAAATTTGATAGTTCTTCTCTTCCCAAATAGAAAAGGTAGTGGGTGTCAAATCTTGGCAAAAGGCTTCCTCTGTCAATTCAACAAAATCAGCTTTATCTTTTCCTTCATCAATCCAATCACTATAATTCCACTCATTGGCATCATAGCATAACTCCTCTGCAGCAAAAGAACGTGCTTGTGCCAATAATAGGTCTAATTGTTCATAAATTTGATGGGCGATTGGAAGCTCCTTTTTGTTTTGTAATGCAACAGAAATTTCCTCCCCATGATGTTGCATTTTTCCTTCAAAATAATTCAAGGCTCTATTTTCTTTAAAATTTCCCAAAATAGCATCTTCGAAATCTCTAGGTAATGTTTGTTTTTCTAAAAATAATTGTTCTTCCTGATTGGGAGTGGGTGCTGCGTCTAATAATTGATGAATAAAAATGGTTTCGCCATCCTTTTCTCCTATTATACGAATCATACTGTTTTTTAAGACCTTTTCTTTTAAGTTCTCAAAGGTATCAACAGTTGAAAGAAAAAGTATTGTGCCGCTTTTTGCTGTTAAAGGTTCATTTTCTGCGTGATAGGCTGTATATTCCATTCCTGCAATTGTGTTTTCTGATGGATTTCTATAAAGATAACCAAATCCAGTGATGATTGTATAAGTTTTCATAGAGGGGACGCTCCTTATTTTTTCAGTTGTTTTTTGATTTCATCTAAATTTAATAAATGCTGTTTAAACGCCTTAAAATCTTTAATATCTTTCATTTTCATTTGAGTATAGCTCTTTAAAAAACGACGTTGATTAAAGTTGAATTTTGGTAATTTACTAAATAGTATCGGGTTTTCTTTGACTTCTTTGAGCCAAGCTTCTCGTTTATTTTTCCATTTAGCAGAGAGCAGATGTTGTTTTTTATCAAATGCTTTTTCGAAATCAGTAACAGCAGTCTTTGCTTCCTCTAATTTAGTTTCTAATTCCGTATTTAATTGATGAACCATTTTTTGGAAAGCATTCATACTCATAATAGAGGCGATGGTATCAATCAATAAAAGAATCAACAAAACAATAGGTAGGGTAATGCCAAAATGTGTATTCAACCAGCTTACCCATTGATCTGCTAGAGGATGAATGACTTTGACCACAAAGACACAGGCAATTCCCCAGAAAATCGAGATAGGCAGTGCAATCCGTCCATTTAAATTGAAAGGCACATCCTCATAGCTCCACCAAGTAGTATGGAATAGCTTTTCCATAAAATAACTGGTGAAATATTCTAAAATAGAAACAATCAGGCTTGAAAAAATAAACAATAGAAAGAGATTCTTTTGGAAAGGTGCAACCAAATACACGACCCCAATCAAGCCAAATCCATAAATTGGACAGTAGGGACCAAATAGAAAACCACGATAAACAAATTTCCCTTGTTTGAGAGAACAATAAATTGTTTCCCAGAGCCAACCCATAATGGCATAAATAAAGAATAATAGGATGAGTTTACTAAATGTTTTTTCCATCTTAAAACCAGCTTTCTCTTCATTACTTTGCTCATTATTTTACCTTACTTTCTTTGTTTAGCCAAATCCTGTCTAGCCAGCATAAAAATGAAGTTGTTATATGGTATAATAATGCCACAATAAAAGAGCAAATGATGCGTGAAAAGAGGTTAATCATGTGTTTAAATTATTAAAATATGCAAAAAAATATCGACTGCAAATGATAATTGGTCCGATTTTTAAATTTATCGAAGCGGTTTTTGAATTATTTTTACCCCTACTGATGGCGAACTTAATTGATAATGGGATTAATAAAGGCGATCGAGCCTATATTATCCAAATGGGTGGCTGGATGTTACTGATGTCAGTGATTGGTGTGATTTCCGTGTTTATTTGTCAATACTCAGCATCAATTGCTTCCCAAGGCTTTGGCACAGAATTGCGTAATCGTTTAATGAAAAAAATAGCTGGATTGTCCTATGAAGAATTGGATGAATTGGGTACAGCCACATTAATTACACGAGTAACCAATGATGTGAATCAAATGCAGGTTGCCTTAGCGATGCTGATAAGAATGGTCATTAGAGCACCATTTTTAAGTATTGGCGCTTTAGTGATGTCCATTTATATTAATCCAAAGTTATCACTAATCTTTGCCGTTGTATTGCCATTATTTTTATTTATTCTATATCTCGTCATGCTAAAAACGATTCCAATGTATCGCTATGTCCAAAAGAAAGTCGATCAAATTGCCTTAGTTATTGGCGAAAATATAAGTGGTGTGCGTGTGATTCGTGCTTTTGCTAGACGTAGGACAGAGAAAAAAAGAGTAGCAGAGGCTTCAGATGATTTAGCCAAAGCTTATATTCGAGTGTCAAATTTATCTGCATTGATGAATCCTGCAACAACCCTAGTCATGAATTTTGGGATTATTGTCCTCTTATATATCGGTGGTTTTAGCGTGAATAGTGGAGCGGCTCAACAAGGGGAAATCTTGGCTTTGGTAAATTATTTAATTCAAATGCTCACAGCCATGATTATGGTAGCGAATTTAGTGGTTATTTTTACCCGTGCAGCAGCTTCAGCTTCACGAATTAATGAAGTATTAGCCATCAAGGAAGGGATTCAAGACCCTGAAATCAGTTTACCTGTTCCAGTAGCATCATCACAAATACCAGTTGTGGAATTTAAAACTGTTTCGTTTAGCTATGGACAAGCAGAAGAAAAAGCTTTAGAAAAAATCCACTTAACCTTTAATCAAGGAGAAACAATTGGGATTGTTGGCACAACAGGTAGTGGAAAAAGCACCTTAGCTCATTTGATTCCACGTTTTTATGATGCCACAGAAGGAGAAGTTTTAGTCAATGGACATTCTGTGAAGCAATACCAGCAAGAAGCATTACGTGAAATCATCGGAATTGTTCCACAAAAAAGTGTGCTATTTGCAGGGACAATTTCCGATAATTTAAGAATGGCCAAAAAAGAAGCAACAGATGCTGAAATTATGGAAGCATTGGCTATTTCTCAAAGTCTTAGCTTTGTTGAAAAAATGGATGAGACCATTCATGCACCCGTACAAGAAGGCGGTATGAATTTTTCAGGTGGGCAAAAACAACGCTTAACCATTGCAAGAGCAGTCCTTAAAAAACCAGAAATTTTAATCATTGATGATGGACTAAGCGCGCTAGACTATCGTACTGATTTACAAGTGCGAGCAGCATTAAAAAAACAGCTACAAAACACAACAATTGTGATTATTTCTCAAAGAATTAGCTCTATTATGCAAGCTGACCAAATTCTTGTATTAGATGATGGAAAGCTAGTGGGTCATGGCAAGCATGAATGGTTGCTCAAACATTGTGCAGTCTATCAGGAAATTTATCAATCTCAAGTCAATGAAACGACTCCAGCAGCTGGATTGGAGGGAACCAGTCATGAATAAAAAAATAAGTAAACAACAATTTAAACACTTATTAGCTTATCTTTTGGTTTATAAAATTCAGATTTTTGGCGCTTTATTAGCTGCACTTTTAGGTGGTATCGCTGCAGTTTTAGGTACTTATTATACAGGACGAGGAATTGATCAAATAATTGGTGAAGGGCAGGTTCATTTTGCGCAGTTAACCAAAGTGTTAGGCATCATGATTGGTTTATATCTAGTTGTGATTGTGACACAATTATTGGTTCAATACTTCGCCAATAAGATTTCCTATCAAGCAATTAGAGATTTGCGAATAGATGCTTTTGAAAAAGTCAATCAGCTACCATTAGCATTTTTTGATGGACAATCAAAAGGTGATCTGATTAGCCGTTTTACCAATGATTTAGATAGTATTTCTGATGCCATCAATGTTACCATGAATAGTTTATTTTCAGGAATCGTTATTGTGGTTGCATCCCTAGGCTACATGCTTTATTTAAGCCCACTTTTAACCATGGTTGTCTTGACTACAACACCCATTATTTTTGTGATTGCATTTATTGTTGCCAAGTTTTCACAAAAACATTTTACAGGACAACAAAAAGTAGTAGGAGAGATTTCTGGTTATGTATCAGAAATGGTAGGCAATCAGAAAATTGTCAAAGCTTTTGGTTATGAGGCAGCGATGTTGGCTGCTTTTAATCAAAAAAATCAGCGCTTATATACATGGGGACAAAAAGCACAGTTTACGTCATCCATTACCAATCCCTCTGCTCGCTTTGTAGATCATCTTGCCTATCTATTCATTGGCGTGATTGGTGGCTTACTCGTTTTATCAGGGCAGATCACAGTGGGTGTTGTTTCAAGCTTTGTGATCTATTCTGCTCAATTCTCTAAGCCATTTATTGAGCTTTCAGGTATCACGACACAAATCCAAACAGCCTTTGCGGGACTTAGTAGAATCCTAACCATTATGCGTACCCCGCCAGAAGAGCCCAATTCTCCAACGGCGATTACTTTATCGAATTGTCGTGGAGAAGTAGTATTTAAGCAGGTTGCTTTTGCTTATGAAGCAGATAAACCATTGATTCAAGATTTTAATCTAACCGTTTCACCAGGAGAAACCGTTGCTATTGTTGGCCAAACAGGAGCAGGAAAAACAACCTTAGTCAATTTACTGATGCGTTTTTATGAATTAAATAGTGGCCATATTTATATTGATGGGAAAAAATCCACAGATTATACAAGAGACTCATTGCGACGTGCTTTTGGTATGGTTCTGCAGGATACTTGGTTATATTCAGGAACAATTGCAGATAATATCGCTTATGGGAAACCAGGGGTAACTAGAGAAGAAATTGTTCATGTAGCCAAAGAAGCTTACGCTGATTCCTTTATCCGTAAATTACCAAAAGGTTATGAGACAATTATTGGTGAAAAAGGTGTGAGCCTATCAGCTGGACAAAGACAACTCTTAACCATCGCTAGAGCCATGCTTGCAGATGCGCCCATGCTCATTTTAGATGAAGCAACCAGCTCAGTGGATACCCTAACAGAACAACGCATTCAAGACGGATTTTTAAGCATGATGACTGGGAAAACCAGCTTTGTGATAGCGCACCGCCTTTCAACCATTAAAGAAGCCGATTTAATCTTAGTGATGGAACAAGGACGAGTTGTTGAAACAGGGAAGCATGAAGCATTACTAGAAAAAAATGGCTTTTATGCGAAGCTATATCAGGCGCAATTTGAATAAAAATTGCCTCTATCTAAAAGATGATCTCTATTTATTTCTCTATTCTTTTATCAGTGCATTTGAATGTGCTTAGTTACAGAGAATAATCAAAAAAACACCTGAAATCAAGAACTGATTTCAGGTGTTTTCTTTTTCGTTGCTAAACTAATCATCCAGCCAATTGCTAGACCTAAACAAACAGGAAGTACCCAGCCCATCCCAATATCATAAAATGGGAGAAACTTTTGATAAAATTGCACAATTTGTGGCAGTACAGGCATTGCTTTCCAGTTAAAGGGCAACAAAATGATCCCATCAATCATACTGACACAGAAAGTAAAAGCTGTTGTTATGGCATAAACCACTCTTCTATGATGAAATAAGGGGGATAGAAAAGCCAGGAGAATCAAACTAATTGCCAGTGGATATAAGAAAGTTAGCACTGGAACAGAAAATTTAATAATATTTGTTAATCCTAAATTTGCTACAAAGGCTGCAAAGACACTAAAACCGATTGCAAAATAACGATAATGAATTTTAGGGAAAAGCTGATTAAAGCATTCGCCACCTGCTGTAATGAGACCAATAGCTGTTTTTAAACAAGCTAGTGTCACAATAATAGCAAGCAAGATAGAACCAAATGAGCCAAAATAATAATCGGCAATTTGTGCAAGTGCAATGCCACCATTTGCTGAAATTGGAAATTTCCCAACACTTGTCGCACCAATATAGGCTAAACAACTGTAAATAATCCCCATTAAAATAATGGTAACCATCCCAGACTTGATGGTGTCAATTGCAATCTGCTTTGGTTTGGTAATCCCTAAATCTTTGATTGCTTGAACCACAATAATACCAAAAGCTAGAGAAGCAAGTGCATCCATTGTTTGATAGCCTTGTGTAAAACCAGTAATGAAAGGCGCATCCTGATAATTAGCTGTAGGTGATGATAATTCACCCATAGGATTCACAAAGGCTGCAATAATCAAGAATGCCAAAAATAATAAGAATAAAGGATTTAAAATCTTACCTACCCAAACCAAAATCTTAGAAGGCTTTAGGGCAAAGGCAAGTGCTGTCGCAAAGAATAAAATAGTGAAAATACCCAATGCTACTGTTTGGTGCTCAGGCTGAATGAACGGTGCAATCCCAATTTCATAAGAAACCGTTCCAGTTCTTGGTAAAGCAAAAAATGGACCAATTGTTAAGTAAAGTAGCATGGTAAAAATAAGGCCATAAACAGGATGAACACGACTTGCTAAATCATATAAACCATTACTACGAGAAATCCCAATTGCCACGACCCCTAGAAAAGGTAAGCCGATTCCAGTAATCAGAAACCCAATTGTCGCAGGTGTTAATTGTAGGCCTGCTTCTTGTCCAACATGAACAGGGAAAATAAGATTGCCAGCGCCAAAAAATAGGCCAAATAGCATAGAACCTATCAATAGATAGGATGAAGTTGTTAATTTTTTTTCTTCCAAATAAGTATGCCTCCAATTTAACAATATGTTGAAATCATATAATGAGGGGAATGAATTTGCAAGAAGAATTTATCTAGTCTATTCCCTCTTTGTTTTCTAATCGTCAGAATCTTTCTGAAAAACAAAAGTATGATAGTATATTTTTTAAGTAATATTCTTTCAGCTTTTTATGTTTTTGTTAGTGATAATGTTTGATAATAAAATAGTATCCTGGTTTTTGGAAGATTAGATTTTTTTCATTTTAATTGCTGAAAAAATAAAATTATTATATGATTGTCTACGTGTTTATAAGGGAAACTATACTTTTTATAAGGGGATTTTTAAGAATGAATAACAATTTAAAACAATTCAGATGGTACAATATTGCCTTAATCGCATTCGTATCTGTTTGGGGCTTTGGAAATGTTGTTAACAACTATGCAAACCAAGGACTTCAAGTTGTCACATCATGGATCTTGATTTTAGCACTTTATTTTATTCCATATGCACTAATTGTAGGACAGCTAGGTTCTACGTTTAAAGAAAGCCAGGGCGGTGTTAGCGCGTGGGTTCGTGCCACAACAACCAAAAAATTAGCTTACTTTGCTGCTTGGACTTATTGGGTGGTACACATTCCTTATTTAGCACAAAAACCACAGGGAATCTTAATTGCGCTAGGCTGGGCGATTAAAGGGAACGGTGATTTATTAAAAGGTGTACCCATCGTTTATGTACAATTAATGATTTTAGCTATTTTCCTATTCTTTTTATGGATTGCCTCAAAAGGCTTAACAACCTTAAAGAGGATCGGTTCAATTGCAGGTATGGCAATGTTTGTGATGTCTATTCTGTTCATCATTTTAGCCGTAACAGCACCCGCAATGACAGGTATTAAATTAGCAACACAAAATATTACACTCGATTCATTTATTCCAAACTTTAATTTCACCTACTTCACAACCATTTCGATGCTTGTCTTCGCAGTAGGTGGCGCAGAAAAGATTTCACCTTATGTTAATAGTACCAAGAATCCAGCAAGAGAATTCCCTAAAGGAATGATTTTCTTAGCAATTATGGTTGCAATTTGTGCCTTACTTGGCTCATTTGCAATGGGCATTATTTTTGATTCTAATAATATCCCAGCAGATTTAAAAATGAATGGCCAATACTATGCCTTCCAAATGTTAGGTGACTACTATGGTGTAGGAAATGTCTTCCTAGTCTTATATGCAATTGCCAATATGATGGCATCGATTTCAGCTTTAGCCTTCTCAATTGATGCACCACTAAAAGTTCTTTTAGGCGATGCAGATAAAGAGTATATTCCAGAAAAACTATCTAAAGTAGATAAAAATGGTACCCCAAGAAATGGTTACATTTTAACAGGTATCCTAGTCAGCATCATCATCCTCATTCCAGTCATCGGAATTGGTGATATGAACTCATTATATAACTGGTTATTACAATTAAATGCCATTGTGATGCCAATGCGTTACCTATGGGTATTCCTAGCTTATATGATGCTGAATAAGCTCTCAGACAAATTCCAATCTGAATATAAATTTGTAAAAAATACAAAATTAGGCTTTGGAATCGGTACTTGGTGCTTCATCTTCACAGCATTTGCTTGTATTATGGGGATGTTCCCGAATGTACCAGCCTTCACAAGTGATTGGTACTTCCAATTAACCTTGAATATTTTAACACCGCTTGTCTTTGTAGCGCTTGGCTTAATCTTGCCATTGATTGCAAGAAGAGGAAATAAATAAACAAAACACTACCCGTCGATTGCTTAGGAGCAGTAGGCGGGTATTTTTTATTTAGAATAAAATAGGGGTTAACTCAATTAAGGCAACACCATTTGTATCTAAAGTGAGATAATGATTAAATAATGACTCAATGTGTGTATCAAAAACCTTTATCTTAGGCTTTGTTTTTTCAACAATATACTGTTGCGTTTCGATATCTAACTGGTTTACCTGACTAAATTCATCATAAGAATAGAATAATGCACCATTTTGACGATTAAATTCAATAAGCTTTACTTGATAACGATTGGGCTTAATACCAGTAATAGCTAAATCAATGGTGATGGTTTGACTCTTTAAAAAGGCTTCTTCAGAAGAAAGGTGCGGATCAAAATAATTGGGATTAAACAACAAAAGCTGATAGGTTCCATGGTGAACTGTTAAAAGATAATCTTCTCCTTGTGCTAGCATTTCCCCTAAAGTTCGTCTGGCCAATGCTAAACAAAAGTAGGCTGGCCGTTTCCCACTATAATAATGAAATAGCTCTAAACTATCATTTTTAAGTGGCCGTTTTTGTGTATTTTCCTCATATAATTCAATATTTAACCAAAAGCCATATCCTACAACTAATTGATCGAATTTTAACATATTTTTTAAGATAATCGCACCTCTGAAAAAGGTACCGTTGATATTTCTGGTCATCCCTGTTAAGGTATTCCATTCAGTCAAATATAAGGGCAACTTGATGCCGTTTTCTTTCATCATTTGCTTGATATATAAGGTTTTATCGACCACGTACTGATGATAATTTTTTAAATCAGGAAAATGATTTTCAGGATTATGAAAGACATAATTAGGTTCTGCTGAAAAAGAAAGAAAATGACAAAATTGTGCAATTTCTTGATAAAAGCAGGGTAATATATGAGATTGTTCAAATTCAAAAAAAGGATCAGGTAAAGGAACTCTTGCGCCAATTTCGATTGTAGAAGAAATACTCTGTAATAGATGGCAGATTTCTTTAAATTCAGAATGATACGCTTGAATATCATTCCCCTCAAATAAACAATTAACCTTCCATTGTGGTGCGACTTCTGTTCCAAGATAACTTTGGATATGTTGGAAAAATCGACGATAAACCTCTTTGCTTTTTTCATTTAGTTGTTTAAATTCATCTAAAGACAATTGGAAAAAAATCGATAAGCCTTCTGCTTTCAAAAAAGCTAAAATCCCATCTAATATTTCAAAAGAAGGAAAAGAGTTTAAAGCAGCTTGTTGATGGATTTTTACTGATAAAGGAACTTTTTTAAAAGAAGAATGAATGCTAATATAAGTAATTCTCATCTCTTTGTTTAATTGGCGAAGTTGTTCTTGTACACTTTTTATGGCTAAAACTTTCCAATCTCCAACATGAATCATGATTTCAGAATCTTGTCTTTCTATTCCAGCTGTTTTTGTTGTAATGTGCAATTTTTTTGTTTTTAAAGATACTTTTGAAGGTTGTTGGTCTTCAGCAGGTGCATGGGTATAGCTATATAAAGGAATCAGAATTTCCTTCTTTTCAACATTTTCAAGCATAGTCTTGGGCTGTTCGTTTGAAGGTGCGCGGGCAACATCTAAATGTTTAGCGCGATAGAGGGTTGGTAATTCATTAAAAAGTTTTTTAAAATGTTGACGATACGTTTTGCTATTGCTAAACCCATTATTCAAAGCAATTTGTTCAATGTTTTTTTTAGAATACAGTAATTCTGGAATACTATGTTTGACACAAATAGTTCGTATATAATGAGAAAAATACTCACCTGTTTCTTTTTTGAAAAATTTTGATAAAGCTGATTCTGACATAAAAAACTTTTCCGCCATATCTGCTAAAAGAATCCCGCTTTGATAATTTTCTTCGATATATTCAATCATTGTTCTTAATTTTTGATTATCTGAAAGCTGATAGCTATTCGTATTTTCTTTTTGAAAGAATTGGACAAGAGATAGAATAATTTGAGATAACAATAGATTCACTTTTAACGCTTTAGCTGAATCATTGCTGAATTCAACTAAACACAATTCCGCAACTTGTCTTCTAAGTGCAGTAATAGCCTCCATTTTTCCATATTCATTTAGCTTAGGTGTACATTCAAAGCGTGTATAAAAAATGGCTGGAAACTGTGTAGCAAAAAATAAATGATTGATATGCATTTCTACATATAAACAATAGTCTGACTCTTCAACAGTGAGTAAAATATGTTCATTTGCATTCATCACAAATACGTCTCCCTCTGCTAAAGAACAATGCTCTTCCTCTGCTTGAATAAACATTTTCCCTTTTAAAAGAATCAGAATAGTTGTTTCTTGATAAAGAACCTGCTTTTCTTTTTGAAATTGTTGGTAATAGATTCGATAGTTTCTATTGGCAATCATTTTATTCTCCTTTTCGTTTCAATATTAGGTTTATTATAGCATGGATTCGAAAATATATTCCTTTTGTGGTTCTTTTATTTTCTTTATTTAAGATAAAGGAAAATGATATCTGTTATTAGGAAATTTTGGGTATTGTGATGCTTTGGATTGAGCATAGAATATGTAATGTGGTGAGAGGAGAGATGATAATGGAAAATTTACAAACCAAACTATTTGCAAAACTTCAAGAAAAAGAAGCAGAAATGATTCAGATTCGTCGTCATTTCCATGAGTCTCCTGAATTATCTTTTCAGGAAACAAAAACAGCGCAATATATTGCTGCTTTTTATGAAGACAAAGCCTGTGATATTCAAACCAATGTTGGTGGAGGAAATGGCATTTTAGTTGATATTCATGGTGGAAAAAAAGGGCCTACCTTAGCGATTCGAGCAGATTTTGATGCTTTACCCATTCAAGAAGAGACCGAACTGCCATTTTCTTCTAAGATTCCAGGTGTTATGCATGCTTGCGGACATGATGGACATACAGCATACATGATGGTTTTAGCAGCTTCTTTAATTGAATTAAAAGAAGAATTAGCAGGTACCATTCGTGTTATTCATCAACCAGCAGAAGAAGTTCCTCCTGGTGGTGCAAAAGGGATGATTGAAGCAGGTTGTTTAGATGGTGTAGAGAATGTTTTGGGGATTCATGTGATGAGCACAATGCCATTAGGAGATGTACTTTATCATAAAGGACCGGTTCATACTGGTAGAGCATCATTTAAGGTTGCTTTAAAAGGAAAAGGAGGGCATGGTTCAACACCTCAAGATGCAAATGACACAATCGTTGCAGCCGCACAATTTGTGACCGCGATTCAAACCATTGTAAGTCGTCGTATTAATCCATTTGATACAGCAACTGTTACAATTGGCTCATTTGATGGTAAGGGCTCATCTAATGTGATTAAAGATACTGTAACACTTGAAGGCGATGTTCGCATGATGAAAGAAGAAACACGTGAAATTGTAGAAAAAGAATTCAGACAAATTGTAGAGGGTATCAGTCATACTTTTGGACTGACTTACGAGTTGACTTATGAAAATGATTATCCAGTTTGTGTAAATGATGAAAAAGTCACAGAAATGGTAGCGAATGCACTACAAGAAGCTGCGATACCTGAAATGAAGAATCTTGTTGAATGTGGTCCGCAAACACCATCAGAAGATTTTTCTTACTATGCAAAAGAACGTCCAAGTTGTTTCTTTTTTGTTGGTGCACATAAAGAAGGTACGCCGATGTATCCGCATCATCATCCAAAGTTTTACATTGATGAAGCTTGCCTAATGATTGCAGCAAAATCAATGGCAAGTGCAGTTGTATACTATTTATCTAAAGGAGTTTAATCATGAAAACAACAGCAAACACAGCAGATGCTGTAGCATATAAAGGTACAAATAAATTACTGATAGGAATTGTTTTAAGTGTGCTTACTTATTGGTTATTTGCACAATCTCTATTAAACATGGCGCCATCTGTCCAAGCTGATTTAGGTGTTTCTTCTGGTATTTTAAACATTGGCATTTCCATGACTGGTTTATTTTCCGGGATTTTTATTGTAGTTGCCGGAGGTTTAGCTGATAAAGTAGGGCGGATGAAATTAACTTATATTGGACTTATTCTAAGTATTATTGGTTCAGCTGCATTAGTTATTGCGAATGGTTCTTTCTTATTTATTGCTGGTCGTATCTTACAAGGTTTGTCAGCAGCTTGTATTATGCCTGCAACAATGGCTTTAGTTAAAACTTATTATGATGGGAAAGATCGTCAACGTGCATTAAGTTATTGGTCTATTGGCTCTTGGGGTGGTTCAGGTTTATGTTCTTTCTTTGGGGGTGCCATTGCTAGTTCACTAGGTTGGCGTTATGTCTTTATTTTTTCAATCCTTATTTCATTACTGAGTATCTTTTTGATTTTTGGTACACCAGAAAGTAAAGTTGAAAGTAATCAAAAAAGTAAGTTTGACACTATTGGTTTATTGCTATTTATTGTTTCCATGGTCGCTTTAAATATTGTGGTTTCAAAAGGCTCAGAATTAGGCTGGACAAGCCCAATGGTTCTTGGATTAGCTGTCATTGTTGTTGTCGGGTTAATTGTTTTTTATAAAGTAGAACGAGCAATTGATGATAGCTTTGTAGAATTTTCATTATTTGAAAATCGAGGGTATCTAGGAGCGACCATTTCTAATTTCCTATTAAATGCGGTTGCAGGAACATTGATTGTTATTAATACGTATGTTCAACAAGGACGTGGCTTATCAGCAGCTAGTACAGGGTTATTATCAATCGGTTATCTTTGTTTAGTATTAGTAACCATTCGTATTGGTGAAAAATTACTTCAAACAATTGGTGCTAAGAAACCGATGCTTTGGGGCACGATTTCATCAGGTGTCGGGATTGGCTTAATGGCTTTAACCACCGTTACAGGTACAGCTTATTTTGTCTTAGTTTTCATAGGCTATAGTTTATTTGGAATGGGTTTAGGGATGTATGCAACTCCATCAACCGATACAGCTATTTCAAGTGTACCAAATGAAAAAGCAGGTGTTGCCTCAGGAATTTATAAAATGGCGAGTTCACTTGGTGGTTCTTTAGGCGTTGCCATTTCAGCCGCCGTTTATAATGGCTTTAGTGCAGGTGTTGACTACACGCTAGGAGCAACACTAGGTTTACTTACAAATGTTGTGTTCTGTCTATTGGCATTACTTTCTATCGTATTTATTATTCCAGCAGAAAAACGTAATTAAGGGGCGAATCAAATGATGAACAATCAAGAAGCGTTAGATTTATTAAAAGAAGTGGTACAAATAAAAAGTGTGTTAAGTGATGAGAAAATAGTAGCAGATAAACTAGAAAAATTATTGACTAGCTACGATATTCCTTGTGAGCAAGTTGAATATAGTGCAGGCAGAAATCAATTAGTTGCAACCTTAAAAGGAAAAGAAGAAGGTCCAGTTCTTGGCTTTTCTGGACATATGGATGTAGTTCCTATTGGGGAAATTCCATGGGAAAATGATCCCTTTGCGGCGCTTGAAAAAGATGGTTTATTATTTGGTCGAGGTACGTGTGATATGAAATCAGGCTTAATTGCGGCAGTTGTTGCAATGATTCGTTTGAAAGAAGCAGGTGCTGATTTTAAAGGGACAATTAAGCTGTTGGCAACAGTTGGAGAAGAAACCAGCGCTATTGGTTCTGGACAACTAGTAGATAAAGGTTATGCAGATGATTTAGATGCTCTAGTCATTGGAGAGCCAACCAATGTTGCAATCGGTGTTGCACATAAAGGTGCATTATGGCCTCGTATTACCACTTATGGAAAAACTGCACATGGTTCAATGCCAGATCAAGGAGTCAATGCAATTGAACATATGTTACTTGTTTTAAATGCATTCAAAAAAAACTTTGATTTTTCTAAATCAATTGATGAATTAGTTGGTGCATCAACTTCCAGCTTAGATATTATCAATGCTGGTAATGGAACCAATGTTGTACCAGATAAATGTACAGTAGAAATTGATATCCGTACAATTAAAACTCAAGATCACGAAGAATTAAAACAACAATTTAAAGAAATGATTGCTCATTTAACAAATACTGTACCAGATTTTAAAGCAGAGATTGAATTTATTAATGACTTACCTTCCGTTAGAACGGAAGTAGACAATCCATTCACTATTTTAACGCAAAAAGTCGTAACAGAAGTTACGCAAAGAGAAGCGAATATATTTGGTATGACAGGTTATACAGATGGTTCACAATTTGGACGAGTGAAAAAAGAATTTCCAATTTTAATTTTAGGACCAGGCGAAACAAAGTATGCACATCAGCCAAATGAATTTGTGAAGATTGACGATTTTTATCAAATGATTGAAATCAATGAGCGAATTGTAAAAGAATATTTGAAATAAAGTGAGACGATTAGAAGTGAAAACACGACTTCACACAAATAAGAAATGATTGTGTGAAGTCGTGCTTTTTATTGTCTTAATTTTCTTTGGGGTGTAAATGTTCATAAAATTCCCGCTTCACTTCCAATAAATGATGAAAATCATTCAAAAACTGAAAAAGTGTTGCCCGATTCTCAAATTCCTCCCGAGTTTGAGGCAATGGACTCTTTCTAAATACTTCTAATAACTGATCCACATCCTTAACAAGCTCAGTCACTGGATTATTTTCATCCAAACAAACCGCAGTATTTCCAACCAAAATCGCCAACTGCTCACTTTGCTCATTGGTCACATCAAAATGAATCAAATGCTGCTTCATCAAGGCTAAAATCGTAAATTGTAAATGACGCATATCAAAATATTTCACATAGTAATGTGCCCGCTCAAAAATTACATTATTGAACTGTTGCTCCGCCATAATCTCCGCATCAACTAATTTTTGATCTAAGAGAGGGAATAGTCCATCAGTATCTACATAAACAGCTTCCTCTTTTAAACTATGTGCCATTTGCCCAAGAATCCGTTGCATTAAAGATTCAATTGCGCGCTGTTCAGCAATCAATTTTTCCTCTAAAGTAGGCATATACAAATTCATTAAAATCCCAATGCCAGCCCCAACAAACATTAATAACAATTCATTGATTTGCCAATGCAGAGCAATCGACTGCTCAATATATAAATGTGTTACTAAAACCGAACTAACCACAATCCCATCTGTCACTTTCAATTTTGCGGTTACTGGAATAAATAAGAGCAAATACAAGCCAAATACATAAGGCTGGTAACCAAGTAATGCAAATAATGCAGAGCTAATTCCAAGTGCAAGTACCGTAGAAAGTAACCGTTGACTTGCTAATTTAAAAGAATCCATTTTTGTGTTTTGGACACTTAAAATCACAATAATCCCAGCTGAAATTGCATAATCCAAATGTAACAGTTGTGCCATTATCAGTGCTAAAGTAGCGCCCAAGGCAGTTTTTAGTGTGCGTAAGCCAATTTTCATCTCAAAACCTACCTTTAATATTTTATATGAATTATCATATCATAACAGAACAGTTTTTAAGAGAAAAAGTAATGTGCAATGCCATTTTGTTATGTTATATTTGAATTCAGGTACATTCTGCCAATCAATAGATGAAGTGTTATTTAATGAAGAGAACAAAGTAAGGAAGGAGGCTAATTGATGGAAGAAGTAAACAGTCTATTAGAAGATGCAATTAAACTCATTCCAAGTAAAATGCTAGAAGATTTACCTCCAAATAGATTAGGAATTATCTATTCTTTGCCTTTTGAAAGTAAATTATGGGCTATGGGTGAACAGCTTAGACAGCTTATCCAAACGGATAAAAAGTTTCAATTTGATGAAAGACAAATCAAACTACTACTAAAAATCATTCAAAATAAACAGGCAAAACGTGGGAGACAGAGTTTTGTGATGCTGCTAGGGAAGAGAAAATATGCCTATTTGGCCCCACAACTGATTCCTTATCTTGATGATCCTTGTATTGCGCTACATATTTTTGATACGATTTATAAAATGCGCGCATTAGGCTACAAAAAAGAATTCCTAGATTTTCAAAAAAAATTTAAGCCACTAGCTAATGATCGGAAAAAAATCCAAAACTATTTAAATGATTTCCAATAAAAAAGGAGTAGAATACACAATGAATCATATCCCTACATATTTAAAAGAACATGCAACATTTATTGCTGAAAATGATTTTTTAGAATTAAAAATTGAGCCTAAACTTCCACATGATTGGTTTGAAATATTTTATTCAGGGGATTTAATCTATCTTGAAAATGATTGCTTGATAACAAATGAAAAGCTTGCTGAACCCATCCTAATCATTGCTAAAAGTCATGATTCTAATGAGGAAATTGTGCTATTTGATGGGGCTTTATATGGGTATGACAATATGTTTTGTTATGAACATGACCCATTATTTGTTAAAAATAGAAGCTTAAAAAAATACCCTTCAGAAAAAGTAAGAACCATTGAGTTAGCTGTAGGACTAGGTATTGATTATGAAAGTGAGAAAGAAGATTACAGCTTTGATTCAGAGGGCAATGTGGTGTTGATAGATGATAGACGGGTCGCTTGGGAAGATGTTAAAAGAGATGGCTTTGATTTTCTTCAAATTAAAATCATAACCGAAGAAAATCAGGTTTATGAAATTATGAGTGAAGAACTAAGCTGATTTTTCATCTAGAAGAGGGGATAGCCCGTCAGTATCGACATAAACGGCTTCCCCTTTTAAACATGCTGCTATTTGTCAAAAAATTTTTTGTATCAAAGATTCAATCACGTGTTGCTCGGTGATTAATTTCTCTTCTAAAGTAGCGTCTAAAGCAGTTTTTAATGTGCATCAGCCAAGCTTCATCTCAAAACCTACCTTATTTTGAAAATGAGATTCACTATTCTATTTCATTTTTTGTTTTATTCACCATGATAAACAGCTTCAATATTGTAGCCATCTAAGTCATAAATAAATGTAGCATAATAGTTTTCATGATAGTCTCTAAAACCCGGTTCTCCATTGCTTGTTCCGCCTAACTCCAATGCTGTCAGATAAAAACGATCAACTTCTTGTTTGGATTTAGCGTTGAAAGCAAAGTGAATATGTTGCGGTTTACCTTCAGCTATCCAAAAATAGCCACCAGGATCACCACCAGAAAAGCCAATATCACCAAAACTAACAGTTTTACCAAAATCTAATTTAATTTCTGCATTCAATGTTGCGAGTAGATTTTTGTAAAAGACTTTACTTTTTTCAATATCAGTTACCTTAATGGTAAAATGATCTAACATGACTGTTCACTCCCAATAGTTGTTATTTTATTCAATACTATTATAAGAACATGCGTTCCTTTTTGTCAAGAGAATATTCAAACGATGACAAGTTATGTCGCATGATTAGATAGCCTATTTAATGTAATCGAAAGCATGTATTCTCAAAATAAAGAAATATCCTATCTAGTAAAGTAGGGTCATGATAGCTGCTGCTCATTTTTAGATAACCCTTTATCATGTAGTATTTAACCCTAGTTTATGATAGAATGTGATGAGATAAAAAAACGAATAGAGGGAACAAATTTATGATTACAGTAACAAACGTCGGTTTGCAATTTTCAGATCGCAAACTTTTTGATGAAGTCAATATTAAATTCACACCAGGTAACTGCTACGGATTAATCGGTGCCAATGGTGCAGGAAAATCAACATTTCTAAAAGTATTATCAGGAGATGTCCAACCAACATCAGGAGATGTCAATATTAGTGCAGGCGAACGTTTAACCATGTTACGTCAAAACCACTATGATTATGAAGAATATAATGTCCTAGATACAGTGATTATGGGCTATAAACGTCTGTATGAAGTGATGCAAGAAAAAAATGCCATTTATATGAAAGAAGACTTTACAGATGAAGATGGTATTCGTGCTGCTGAATTAGAAGGTGAATTCGGTGAATTAGGCGGTTGGGAAGCAGAATCAGAAGCAGCTGTTCTTTTACAAGGATTAGGCATTGATGAAACCCTACAACAAAAAACAATGAGCGAATTAACCGGTGGAGAAAAAGTTAAAGTCTTGCTGGCCCAAGCTTTATTTGGTAAGCCTGACATTCTTTTACTAGATGAGCCGACCAATGGATTGGACACAAAATCAATTCAATGGTTAGAAGAATTCTTAATTAATTTCCCGAATACAGTCATTGTTGTATCCCATGACCGTCACTTCTTAAATAAAGTATGTACACATATGGCAGACGTTGACTTTGGAAAAATTAAATTATATGTAGGAAACTATGACTTCTGGCTAGAATCAAGCCAATTAGCATCAAGATTAGCACAAGATTCAAATGCTAAAAAAGAAGAACAAATCAAAGAATTACAAGACTTTATTGCAAGATTTAGCGCAAACGCATCTAAATCAAAACAAGCAACTTCTCGTAAAAAAATGCTAGAAAAAATTACCTTAGATGACATTCAACCTTCTTCACGACGTTATCCATTTGTTGGATTTACACCTGAAAGAGAAATCGGTAATGATTTATTACGCGTTGAAAACCTATCTAAAACCATTGATGGCGTGAAAGTTTTAGACAACATTACTTTCTCACTCAATAAAGAAGACAAAACAGCCTTTATTGGCCGTAACGATATTGCGATTACAACCTTATTTAAAATCATCTCTGGCGAATTAGAGCCAGATTCAGGCACTTACAAATGGGGCGTGACAACAAGTCAAGCGTACTTGCCAAAAGATAACTCAGAATACTTCAACAATAGTGAATTAAACATTGTGGATTGGTTACGTCAATTTGCTTCAAAAGAAGAAAGCGACAATACCTTCTTACGTGGCTTCCTAGGTCGTATGCTATTTTCTGGGGAAGATGTTATGAAACAAGTTTCTGTCTTGTCAGGGGGAGAAAAAGTCCGTTGTATGCTTTCTAAAATGATGTTAAGCAAAGCAAACGTCTTAGTACTTGATGATCCAACCAATCACTTAGATCTTGAATCAATCACAGCGCTAAATGATGGACTAATCGCCTTTAAAGGGGCATTATTATTCGGTTCTCATGACCACCAGTTCATCCAAACCATTGCAAACCGCATTATTGAAGTATCTGATAACGGTGTTGTTGATCGTGCTGATACAACTTATGATGAATTCTTAGAAGATAAAAATGTACAAGAACAAGTAGAAAAATTATATCAAGCATAATCAAATAATGGTTTACAATAAACGTCTTTAAATAGAAAAATATCTTGGTAAGATTCAGAAATAGAACTGAAAATTGCCAAGATATTTTTTATTATACGATTTTAAAAATTATGAGAAAAGAGGATAAACTGATGGTTGACTGTATTTTTTGTACTAAAATAAAAAGTAAAGATATATTAGTTGAAACAGAGAACTATTTTGTTGTTTTGGATACTGATCCAATTCAAGTTGGGCATCTCTTAATCATTTCAAAAAAACATTATAAAAATATGATAGAAATACCTGAGCATGAATTGCTAGAATTAATAAAACTAGAAAAAAAGATTATGACTATTTTTGAAGAGAAGTTTAATGTTTTAGGAGTAAGCATTATTCAAAATAATGGTAAAGTTATGGAGACAGGGACACATTTTCATGCTCACTTGATACCTAGGTACAGCCACGACAATTTTTGGGATAATCAAAAAGTTGTACATTCTATATTGGATATTACCTTATTGAAAAAAGAGCTACAGAAGTAATTCTTTTTATTTCTCTACCGCTACCTGAAGCCGTAACAAAATTGTAAAACGGTTTTCCTGCTCCCAAGCAGAAGCAGTTGCAGCCCCACCCATTTTTTCCATCAGCTCTTTCACAATAGAAAGCCCAAGACCAGTATTTTGCCCACTGCGCATTCTGTCTGCTGTATAAAACCTTTCAAAAAAGCGTTCAGCTTCAGCTTGATTAATATTCGCTAGATGGTTTGTAAAATAAATTAACACCCATTTTTTATTTCCATCATAAGCTAATTTAATTTCAGCGCTTTTCCCTTCATGCTTTACCATATTTTGCAGCAGATTATTAAACACCCGACGCAGTGCATCCTCATCTCCAAGACACCAAACCGCATTCTCAGGCATTTCAATCACAGGTTGAATCGTTTGCTGGATAAAGTCCTCATAATAACTTGCAATGACTTCTTGCAGAATTGCTGTTAATTCAGTTGGTTGTTGCTTTACTTGAACAATCTCAGATTCCACACGAGAAAGCAAGAAAAATTGTTCAATTAATTGCTGTAAATTAAGCGACTTATTCTTCACAACCTCTAAATATCTGCGTTGCTCATCTTCGGCGATTCCTGGTTGTGTTGCTAATTTTAAATAACCTAGAATAGAAGTGAGTGGTGTTCTTAAATCATGAGACATATTCGTCATGGACTGCCTTAAGAGTTGTCCCTTTTCTTCCAAAATCAAATTATTCTTAACTTCCTCATCAAGGGTTAAATTCACTTCTCGAATAAAATCTGCCAGGGCAAGCTGCCCCAGTGAGGATAGTAATCGCTCATTTGATTTACTTGTTCGAATGCTGCTTAATTTATGCGTTAACCGTTTCATTTCCTTTTTTAAAACAATTTGACAAAGAAAGAAACCAAACAGGGCGCCAAGAATAAAAATAATCAGAAATCTAAATAGCATATGCTGCTTCCTTTCTATCATTGTTTATTTATATATCTAGAAAATCCTAACCAGCCAAGTAAAGCATAACAGATAATCACGATGCTACTGCCAACTAATGTTTGTAGAATAGGCAATAAAGTCAAGTGCTCCCCCTGCCCATATTGTGTGAGATAAAGAAATGGTTTAAAGTTTAAGCTAGTAGGTAAGTGCAATCTAGTGACAATCTGGTCCAAAAGAAAAGCCAGTAAAACAGGTGAAATAAAAGCTAATAAAATAGCGATACTCTTTTTTCTTGTAATGAATATTAGGGCAAAGGCTAATGAAAATTGTGTTAAAAATAAAGGATATTGCGCAACGGTTACTTTTAGCAGTTGTTCTAATAAACGAAAAACATCATGATCAATTGGAAAAAGAAAAAGCGACACAATAAAGTTTAATAAATGATAGCTAAATAATAGAAACAACGCAATCAATGCACCGAAAATCCATTTATTCAAAAAATACCGCCACTTATCAAATTGATAAGTAAAGATATTACGAATACTATTTGTTGTAAAATCTTCTGCGAAAAATAAGATTACAACAATCATCATCACAAATGCAACGAACCCAACCGTACTTTGCATATGATTTAATAATCCTTGTCTTGTAGCAAATAAATCAGCAGATGCTAGATTAGTTGTTTCTTCATCTGAATCAAAATCAAATGAAAAATCCCCTGCTTGAATACTTCTTACCATCTCTAGCTTAAACGAATCATCAAAAGAAATCGTCCCCGTTTGATATTTTTTCTCTAGCTGAATAATGGCTTCTTGATCAATCCTTTTTACTTCTTGAAAATATTGTGTAAACATCGGAATAATCAATAATTGAATGACAAAAATAAATAGAATAGGAATCATTAAGAGTGGGGGAACAAGCAACCACTTTTTATGTTGCAATAAGTGATAGCTGTCAGCTTTTATTTGATTCAACAATGTCTTGTTCCTCCATTCTATTAGATATTTATTTTTTTATCTCAAATTTAGTAAAGCCATACCAACCAATGACTAGAAAAATCAGGGAATAGAGTAGACTTACTGTAACGCCATAAAAAAGATTGGATGCAGTTAACATCGTCTCCTTACTAAAATAACCAATGGTATTAAATAAATTAAACGGATTAAACTGCCGTAAGGCCGGAACTTGATCAGAAATCGCGGCTAAATAAATAGGCAAGAGAATTGAAACAAATCCTGTAATTAAAACAGTTGCCCAGCGCTTATAGACAAGAAAAAAAACTGAAAAAGCAAATGAATGAATCGCTAAATAAATTGGGAATTGCGCTAAAATAACTTGAAAGGTTCTCAATAAAATTTTGAAATTAAGTGGGTTTTCTCCAAAAGCAATTGGATAAGTAAATGTAACCATCAGATGGAAAAAAGTCAGAACACTAAAGGTAACCAGTGCACCAAACAGCCATTTTTCAAGAAAATAAATCCATCTAGATCCTGTGTAAAGCAAAGTGTTTTTTATACTTTTAGAGGAGAAATCGCCATAGAGAAAACCAGTAATCACCACCAAATAAAAAAGAACCATTGTTAAGGTATCCGTTTGCATCATATTGATAAAAAACGCGACTTTATTTTGTTGGACATCAGGTAAAGCTTGCTCAATACTAGCTTCAATATTTTCCTCATAAGCAGAAGGATAACTTTTAATGGTTTGGAAAAGGTATTGCTTTAAATAGGTCTCTTCTGTAATCGTTGTACTTTCAGAGACTCTATTTGTTGTGTTTAATACATTTTGAATCGTGTAAGTCCCCAAAATGACGATGAGTAAAATAGCAGCTAATCCAATCCAGTAAGATTTACTCAGCCTTAGACGGTAAAAGTCTGCTCTAAGAAGAGGTCTCATAAAACATCACGACCTTTTGCTGCATCTGTGAGCTGATTAAAATAAGTCTCTAATGTTTCAATCTCTTCATAAATCTTTTGCACATAAATTCTCTTTTCAAAAAAAAGGCGACTAATCTCTTCAATGGAGATATGAGGATTTTGCACAACGATTTCATAGTGATTACGCACTTCAAATAAGCTAGCATCACAAATTAATTCTAAAGTGGTGGTTGCAGCAGTAATATCCTCTACAAAAATCTTAATTTTTGTTAGGAGCTTTTTATCTAATTCTTTTTTTGTAATCTCTTCTAATAGGACGCCATGCTGTAAAAAGCCATAAGCAGTAGCAACCTGTGCAAGCTCAGCTAATAAATGACTGGTAATTAAAAAAGTCACATGATGCTTTTGATTTAATTCTAAAATAAGCTCCCTAATTTGAATAATTCCAGCAGGATCCAGTCCATTAATGGGCTCATCTAGCACAATTAAGTCTGGTCTTTCCATAATTGTATAGGCAAGAGCCAGCCGTTGCTTCATTCCTAATGAAAAATGCTTGAATTTTTTTTTACTATGAGTCGCAAGTCCAACCTTTTCAAGGGATTCCATGACTAATTCTTTCTCTAAAATCCCTCGTTGTAAGCGATAATATTCAAGATTCTGCTTCGCTGACATATTTGGATAAAAGGAAGGAGCATCAACTAAAGCGCTCATTCTTTTTTGATTTTCGACACGATCCTTGTGTTTGGTACTGCCAAAGAAAGAAACTTCCCCGCTACTAGGCTTGGTTAATCCAGTAAGCATCCGGAGAACAGTTGATTTTCCTGCACCATTTTCACCAATAAAACCATAAATATCGCCTTTATAAATGGTCATATTCAAGTCTTTAACAGCCAGCTGGCGACCATACCGTTTACTTAAATTTTTTGTTTCTAATACTTTTTCCGGCACAGAAAAACCTCCTTTCATGGACTCTTTTCTTCTTCATTTAATGTATGTAAAAGGTTATAAGAAACCATTAAGAAAATACTGAAGAATTTGGTAAATTTATTTACATAACTTAAAACCAATCCCCCATACCGTTTCGATATACTGGACATCAGGATTGATTTTTCCTAATTTTGTTCGTAAATGGCTAATATGAACACTGACTGTTCCTTCGTCACCAAAAGAATCCTCCTGCCAGATACTTTCAAAAATATTTCCTTTTGTAAATACTTTTTGAGGATTGGTCATCAATAGTGCCAAGATATCAAACTCATAGCCAGTTAATTTCAACGGTACATTTGCAACAGTCACTGTTCTGCTTTCTTGGTCTAAGAGAATATCCTGATATTCAAAAAGAGTAGACTGCTGATTCTGATGTGTTGTAGAGCGACGTAAATTAGTTTCCACTCGCGCTAGTAAAATATCTAAATCAAAAGGCTTTGTCACATAATCATCTGCACCGATTCGTAAGGCATGGAGTTTTGATTCCTTATCATCTTTTGCAGAAATTACAATAACAGGAGTATCCTGTTTGGTTCTAAGCACCGCTAAAATTTCCTCACCAGTCATTCCAGGTAACATGAGGTCAAGTAAAACCATATCAAATGAATCGTGTTCAAGATATAATATCGCTTCTGTTCCAGAAAAAGCAGATTGAATCTGAAAACTTTCTTTGGAAAAGAAATCGGCTAGTAATCGATTAATATCATTGTCATCTTCTATAATTAATAAACGTCTCATCTCACTGCTCCTTATCCTAATCGTTACTTTCCATTTTACTATTTTTCAGCATAAAAGCGAATATTTTCTTGCTATTATGCTGAAAATCTTGCATGATATCTTATAAGAGTAAAAATATTCAGACAATTGGTTGTTTTCAAGTTTAAAGGAGGAATGTTTTATGACAGACAAAAAACAAAAAACAAAAGGAATCGTAGCTGAGGATTTATTCTCATTAAAAAGTCTAGCTCAGCCTCAATTTACGAAGGATAAAAAGTATGTATTCTACATTGAAACAACGATTCATCAAAAAGAGAATCAGTACACGTCAGAAATTCATCGTTTAAATGTGGAGACAAATGAAGTGACAGTATGGGCTTCCCAAGGGACGCAAAATACAACACCAAAGCTTTCACCAGATGGTCAGTGGTTATCTTTCATTTCAAATAGAGGAGCAGATAAAAAGCCACAAGTCTATGTTATGGCATTAGCAGGCGGGGAAGCGATTCCCTTTACGACTTTTGAAGCGGGCATCACAAGCTATGAGTGGTTGCCAAATAGCCAAGGGATTATTGTGACAACTGAACCAAAAGAACAAGAAGAAAAGACAGAGAATGACTTTCCTAAACCAACTGTTGTGACAGCTATGCAACATAAGGCCGATGGTGCAGGCTTTATTTCGATGCAACAGCCGACACATTTTTATGAAGTTGATTTTTCTAAAAATGAAACCTTATTATTTGAGACCGAGGTTCGTGTACAGGTAGGAGCGATTTCCCCTGATGGACAAGCTATTGCTTTTGGCAAAGATGCATTTCCTGAAAATGAAAAAGATTTTGCACAGTATGTCTATGTTTTTGATAAGGGAACGAAAAAAACAACTTGTTTAACGGATAGCATACCAAAAGGCCAATTTGTAGTAGGCGCTTTTTCACCAGATGGTCAAAAACTATTGTTAGCAGGAAATGATTTTAAACATGTCGTTGCAACACAAACCAAATTATACCTCTATGATTTTACTACGCAAAAACTGACTTGTTTAACACAAGATTTAGATAAAGAAGTTGGAGATATGATGGTAGGAGACTTCCAGCAAAATGTAGGAGGATTCTCAGTTGTCTGGCGAAAAGATAGTGCTTCATTTTATTTCCCTGTTACAACCTGGGGCAAGAAGCTCCTTTACTATGGCACGATTCAAGGTGAAGTTAAACCTGTCTTTGAAAAAGAACTGCATATTGTTGATTTTGACATTGATGGCGCAACAGATGAAGCAGTCCTTGCTGTCTCTACACCAACCATTCCAAGTG
The DNA here is from genome assembly GCF_900111355.1 of Isobaculum melis. GTDB lineage: Bacteria > Bacillota > Bacilli > Lactobacillales > Carnobacteriaceae > Isobaculum > Isobaculum melis. Next base: position 17,515 of record NZ_FOHA01000012.1, on the reverse strand, counting down.
AGTTATGGCAAGTTCAATTATTAATAGATACTTATTCTGTGCTATTTAATCCAAATCAAGCTGTTTTAGCGGATAAAGTCTTAACACCTGCAGAAGCCTTTATTTTTGACGCACCAGATGGTTTTAAAGTCCAAGGCTGGTATATGCCGGCAATTGTGCCAAAAGACTCTAAGAAAGTCCCATTGATGCTTTATATTCATGGTGGCCCACAAGTTTGTTATGGCTTTACTTTTTTCCATGAAATGCAACTGCATGCAAATGAGGGTTATGCTGTATTATTAATTAATCCACGTGGTGGGAATGGTTATGGGCAAGATTTTGTTAAAGCAGTATTGGGCGATTATGGCAATAAAGATTATTTAGATTTAATGACAGGGGTAGACGTAACCTTAGCTGCGCATCCAGAGATTGATACAGATCATTTATATGTGACAGGGGGCAGCTATGGTGGCTTTATGACCAACTGGATTGTGACACAAACGAAACGCTTTAGAGCGGCTGCAACCCAACGTTCTATTTCAAACTGGGTAAGCTTTTATGGGACAAGTGATATTGGTTACTACTTTACTGAATGGGAAATGGGCGCAGGATTAGAGGATATTGATAAATTATGGAAACATTCGCCATTAGCTTATGTGAGTCAAGCGGATACACCTTTATTAATTTTACATGGAGAAGCAGATTTACGTTGTCCAATTGAGCAAGCGGAGCAATTCTTTATTGCTTTAAAAAATCAAGGAGTGGACACAAGATTTGTTCGTTTCCCAGAATCTAGCCACAATTTATCGAGAACAGGTTTACCTTCTTTAAGATTAGCAAGATTAAATGAAATCACTGAGTGGTTTAAAAATCATGCATAGTTAGCAGAGTAGTAGGACAGATTCAGCTTTGAATCTGTTCTGCTATTTTTTTATCGGATTCTTATCAACTTTCTTAACAGATTCTTATGACTTCTTTTTTATGCTTAATTTATTCAGTAAAAAGGAGGTTGTCATATGAGTATTCAAGTAAGAAGACTGCAAAGAGAAATTAGAGAAATACAATCACAATTAACGTATGAAAATAAGAAAATGTTTGGAAATGTGGCAATCTATTTACGGGCTTCCAAGCTAGATTCTTTCTTCGTTGAAACACTGCTACAGAATCAAGTAGTTTCTCTTTTAAAACAACAGCAAGCAGGAGAAACTACCACTTCATTTTATCAACCATCGCCTAAAGTTTATTGTGATCAATTGATTCAACGTTATACGGAAAAAAAGGCTGAAGTCTCTTTTTTCTTTAAAGGAGCTTCATTCGTATGATCCAACAGGAAAGAATTGTTTATCGATATACCTTGCTGATTTGTTTATACAGCCTCTTTTTGAGTGTTGTTCGTATTGTTATTTTGGGTGTGTTATATCTGACAAGAAAGCGTTCTATCACAATGCTACTGCTGCAAAATTTATCTATCAGTTTTTATTTACTGACTTTTTTTGAGTTGCTGGTTTACCTTGTTATAGCAGTTTATGCGTATTTAACATTGAATCAATTGAAAAAAGGGCAGTCAGTTCAGCATAAATTGTATGTGTCTATCCTTTGCTACTCAGTGTTTAATATGGGACTGACAACATTATTGGGTGTGAATATGCTTCGTTTTGTTACCCCCGTTTTTTTGGCAACTTTTGGTATGCTGAGCTTATTGAATTTAAGAAAAAATGACAGCTAAAAAAGCTATCTACAATCATCAATTGATGGTTAGATAGCTTTTTTTAGGCTAGATAAGAAAATTTCTAAGCAATTTCTTGGATTAAATCTTCTAAATTATCCACAATGATACCATTCATCTTAATCAATCCAACTGTATATAAATTAATATAAGAGAATTGAGATTCAGCAAGCTCTTGTAGTGCGTCTAATTTCTTTTGGTTAGTGGCTCCTTGTTGACGAGAATCTGTATATAATCCAACTATAGGAATGCCGGCTTGATAAGCGACTCCAATTTCAGTTGCAACTCCAACATCAATACTTGTACCATCTAAGACAGCAATTACAAGTTGGCTATTCAATAGAGCATCAGTGTCATACTTAGCAATTGTTTTAGCATCTGCATAAGCATTTTTATCATTAATCCCCATTTGCTCTTGAGGAACAAAAAGATCAAATTCAGGATAGGTTTCACGGATTTTAGCGACAACCATTTCATTGTATAAGCGTTCCATATCCGAAAAAAGCGGACTAGCAAAATAAATTTTCTTCATCATTAAATACTCCTTTTATTTGTTTAATAGTGTTTCTAAAGGTGTATAAGGCAAGTCTATTGCTTCAGCAACACCTTGATAGGTTAATTTTCCTTGATACGTATTGACGCCACGGAATAAAGCAGGTTGTTGTTTGACTGTGGCTTCAAAAGGTTGACTTGCAAGTAGTAAACCATAAGGTGTTGTGGCATTAGATAAAGCCATTGTTGATGTTCTTGGTACAGCACCAGGCATATTTGCCACAGCATAATGAACAACACCATGTTTGATATAGGTTGGTGCATCATGAGTTGTAATTGTATCTGTTGTTTCAAAGATACCTCCTTGGTCAATGGCAATATCCACCACAATCGCACCAGGTTTCATTTGCGCAATCATCGCTTCTGTCACTAATTTAGGCGCTTTTGCACCAGGGATTAACACGGCTCCGATTGCTAAGTCTGCTTTTTTCAAACTGGCTTCAATGTTATAGGCATTTGAAACTAAAGTTGTTACTTGATTTCCTAGCATATTATCAAGCTCTCTTAAACGATTAATATTCACATCTAAAATAGTGACATGTGCACCTAAACCAACAGCAACCTTAGCTGCATTTAAGCCGGAAATTCCACCACCAATAATGACAACTTCTCCTTGAGGAACGCCAGGTACACCACCAAGTAAGATACCTTCACCAGCATAAATACTTTGTAAGAATTGGGCCCCAATTTGGGCGGCCATTTTTCCTGCTATTTCACTCATTGGACTAAGTAAGGGAAGTGAACGATCTTCTAAAGAAACTGTTTCATAAGCGATTGCTGTCACTTCATTTTCTAATAACTGTTTGGTTAGCTCTGGTTCATTTGCTAAGTGTAAATAAGTAAATAGGAGTAAGTCTTTTCTGAAATACTGATATTCCTTTGGAGTAGGTTCTTTAACTTTCATGACCATATCGGCTGCCCAAATTGCTGCAGTGTCTTCAATGATGGTTGCGCCAGCTTGTGCATAAGCTTCATCTGTAAAACCGGATCCTGCGCCAGCATCTTTTTCAACAAGTACTTGATGTCCTGCATTTTTGAAAGACATTGTACCGGCAGGTGTAAGACCAACTCGGTTTTCATTGTTTTTAATTTCTTTTGGGATACCTATTATCATATTGATTCCTCCAATGGATTCTAAAGTTTTACTACTTCTATGTTACCATATTTTTTTCAGATCAGTGTAAATAAGGAAAAATTTAAACAATAAAAAACAATCATTTGATTTAAAAACCAAATGATTGTTTTTTATGTTAATCATGTGCTGCAAATTTTAAAGTTAACTCATATTTTGGTTTAGCAACAACTGAGTAGTCATGTGCTGCAGGTACTTCACCACTAATTGTAAAGTTAAAGAAATCATTTGTACCACCAGTTTCGTTAATTCCTTTTAAAATAGCGATATCAAAAGCTGGTAAGCCAGCATCGCCTAAGTAGACAGTGCTGCCTGCGTTTGGTTTAATAATTGGATGCTCTGCTGCATCATGTTTTAAGTTCAATGTAAGCAATTCAATAGGCGCACTTACAGAAGTAATTTTTGATGCAGAAACAGTTACTTTTTTAACTGAATTGTTAGTTACTGTATATTTTGGTGAAGTAATAGCTGGTTTTTCAGATGCTAATGAACCAAATAGTATTTTAGTAGGGATGGTTACATTAATCCAAGATGGATCAGTTGGATCATCTGGAGTTGGTCTTTCATTTGGGTCAGTATTTGGATCAGTTGGGTCAGTTGGATCAAATGTACCAATCCATCCTTCAACTGGAATAACGGCATTGTCTTCGGCTTTGATTTCAGTTTCGCCTGTTTGAGAATCTTCTCCTGCAGTCCATGCAAAACCTGTTGTTGTTGGCAATAATAACCCGCCAATTGTTAAACTTGCTAATAGTACCATTGTTAATTTTTTCTTCATTTTCTTGCTCCTTCTATGATATATTTTTTTTCTTGCTATTTATATGTTCAACTTGAAAATTCAAGGAGTAACCGTTTGTTAATGATTGACAATAATTGTCATTTCAGCTTCTGCTTCACCAGATTTTAGCTTGGTTTGAGCATCGTAGATTGAAATTTTTGCAGTTGCTTGATACATTCCAGCTGCTAAATTCTTCACCAGTTTACCACCATTAATCATTTGATTTGGTTGAATCGCACCAGATTGATAAATTAAGTCATTTGTATCATTTAGTCGGATGTCTACACTAATTGGATAGACATTGTGACCTGCATTGACAATTTGAATCGAGCCAGTACTTGTTCCATTTTCAAATGTTGCTTCTGGATTGATTGTTAGTGTGAAATAATTTTCATCCGCTGTTTGCTGCATTTTTTCTTTAATTTCAGCATCACTCATATCTTTGGCATCGCCACTTGCATCAGGTAAGGCATCTGCAGTCACAATGTTTTCAGCTTCTTTTTCAGGAGGCTTACTAAACAAATCACAACTTTTAAGACTTAAGAGTAGAATGATGATTGTAATCATCGCGATAATTAAGATAAAAAGTCGTTTTTTTCTTTTTTCTTTTTCTTCTATTTCTTTGGACTGTTCTTTCTTCACTTTCATCACCTCTTGATTATTCTATTGGGCTAAACTTTAATTTAAATTGATAAGCAGGCTTTAATACTTCTTGATAATCACCATAATAAAAGCCTGAAAAGGATAATTTTGCTTGCCCGTTTTCTTTTTCTAAAGTTGCTATATCAAGAGGCTGAGTAAGATTTGGCGCTAAATATTCGACTTTTTGTTGAGAACTATTTTGTTCAATAGATAAATCTAACTTGGCTCGCTGTTCAGTTTGGTTAGGAATACCTTGTTTGATTAATGACAAGCCATCATTATCTATTTCTTGAATCTCTTGTAAAACAACATTTACTGCAAAAGGTGATTGATTCTCAATTGCATAAGTTGGAGAATGAATATTCCCTGCATCAATATCCATTGAGCCAAAAAGCATTTTAACAGGAATTTTAACGGAGATTAATTCAGTAGAATCAAGAACCGTTACATAAATTGTATGTGTGATTCCGCCATATGCAAATGTTGCTGTATAAACACCGGCTTCAGACTGATTCGTTAATTTAGGATCAAGTGTTATCGTAAGCTCTTCTTTTGTTAAATACTGGTCTTTATTCCAAGCTAAAATTTTCGCTTGATTGAACACAAGTGTTTTAATAGCTTCCATATCTCCAGTGACTTGAGAACGTTTGATGGTAAAATCTTCTCCATAGATAGCCTCGTTTAGGTTGGCACTTGTTTTGCTGTCACCAGATGTCACAAAAACAGGTACTTTTATATCAGTAGCATTATTTGCTTCATCTTCTAATGTGACATAGGCATAAGTTAATCCAATTTTATCCAGTTTTGGCTGTTTATTTTCATCCGCAGAAAAGGTTACTTTAATTTTTTCTTTAAGTGAAAGGTTGTCTTTTAAATCTGCAATCACATTTTCTGGGTTATCTGTAAGATTCGTGTTAATTGGAACAATTTGTGTAACAGGATTAGCTGTTGGAGGTGTTAAATCCTTAACAGTCGTTTCTGCTTTAGCGACGGCCATGTTAGCTGGTGCACTATAAGCTGTAACGGTCGTATCTGCTGCAATAGGCACTGTGGGTATTGAGAAAGTACCAGTCTCATCAGACATACCATTTAATGTAACCATTGTGTCATCTTCATTCAAATAAGTAATGATAATTTGAATGTTTGGCATTGCTGAGCCAGTAATGACAGAATGATTATCACCAACATCATTAAGCAGAATCTTACCTGATCCTACAGAAAACCTTTCATATAAATCGAATGCAGGTGCATATTCCTGAATAGTACTGTGTAGCAAGGTAGTGGCAGTAGCACCACCAGTAGTTCCATCAGCATTTGCTGATCCTTTAATGGAAACAATATTTAGTGAAGAAGAATCAGGAGTACTCCAAATTCCTGTTGGTAAGACTTTTCCTGCTAACGGACGTTGCCAATGATTCACATTCTCAGCTGAATAATAAAAGGAAAGTGTTTGCCCAGATATTGTATTTATAAGATTTGCTCCATTATTTGATAGATTGAGATACTTTGGATTAGTAGCAGTAATTGAGCCTTCTGCTTTATTAAAGTGAATCAAATTTGACCGCCCAACAGCTGAAGTAACATCAAGACTACTATCTGTGTCTAGAGTGATAGAGGTTTCTACTTTTAATAACGGAACATTTGAATTAGTTGTAGGATGATCTGTGATGGTTAAAGAAGCAGATTGTCCAACGCTAACTGAACGAATTTGATTCATGCGCGATCCTGTCCCTCTTGCAGCTTTCAGTGTAAAACTAGCAGAGGTTCCTAAATTAAGAGTTGGAGAAGAAAAGTCTGCATAACTTAAGGTGTTATTTGTTGTAATATCAACAGTAGCATGATCTTCAATGAGAATTTTCTTTTCATCATTATAGCCAGCACCACCTAACCAAAAGACAGCATCACTACTAGATTCATGACTAATAGTTGTGGTTGTATCAGCTTTAAACACAACATTCATGACTTCTGCTACTTCTTGGTTTGTATCTCCACCAGCAGTTGGTTCGATAAAAATTTGATTGTTCCCAACAAAATTAATGGTTCCTTTGCGGTTGAATGTAAGTTGAGGACCATGAAATATTACTTGATTGATTGTCAGGTTAATGTCTGTACAACTATCAGCGACTGAAACCATCCCGTAAAAAGTTTTTGCAGATGCTTCCATGTTTTTAAGTTCGATATGTAATCCATTTCCTAGAGTTAACCTTAGGTAAGTAGTAGTAGATTTTTGTGTTAGTTTATACCCATTTCCATTGATAATAATATCTTGGTTTGGCAAGTCAATCCTTCCTGTTAATTCAATATCTGCGCCTAAAATCACTTCTGCAACGGAGTAGTATTCAATGGCCATTTTTAACTCATCGTAGTTGGTAACTATTGCAGAAGACCTATTTGTAACAGATTTATTTTGTTGAACAGGAGGATTAGCTTCTGTTTGTACGGGTATTTCTTCTAGTGGCTGCTGTTCTGAGCTATTCAACTCTTGTTTAATGCTCGTTTCTTCTTCTAATTCTTCTTCTATGTAATCGACTTGAGGTGTTGGTGTATCATCAATATCAATAGGAAGCTCTTCGGTAGTGGTAGAGTCTGAGGAAGGCAATTTATCTGAGGCAATACTAGTTATTGGTGTAATGGTGAATAATAGGATAGTTAAAAGACCAATGACACTTAATTTATTTAGTTTTTGCTTCATAAATTGGCTCCTCTCTATAAATAGTATTTATAAATATTAGTTTTCGTTATAATAGTATATCTTTTTATGTGTGTAGTCAATGGGTTGAATGAAAAAAACATAGAATTGACACAAAACTAAGAAAAAGGTGTGAGCTATGGATTTTTAAAGGTTATCTTAGAAAAGAGTTTCAAAAAAAGCGTGGTTAAATCATAGAAAAACAACCATTAATAAAAACTAATAGTTGTTTAACATTGCTTTTATCTTATCTTATCTTATTAAAAATCATAGCATACTTAAAAAATTGTTCGAAAAGTGAGCCAAAATGGCTAATTCAATTCGGTTTGTTCGATAATATATCCCACCTAAAAAAGCACCCATTGAAGTATAAATCAGAAAACTAATGATATCTGTAGGACCATGTAGCATCCCAAATAAAAGGGAACTGAGGATCCAACCAAGCTTTCTATTATGAGGGAAGAAATACTTAAGGAAAAAGCCTCGTATGATAACTTCTTCAGAAACTGGTGCTAAAATCACTGCATAAAAGAAAAATAATGGATAAGCTGTATTGGCTAAAATGTTATCTAATGCGATTTCATTAGCTGTATTTTCAAAGCCTGGTATAAAGTTAATCGCAATCATATTTAAGCAAGTCGTTGTGGCAAGCATCCCAATAAACATAAGGACAGTAAAGCCTAAATCCTTCAACGGAATGGGTTTAAAGGAGAAAAAAGTTAAACCTTTACGTTTACTTAACCAAATAACCAAAACAAAATTTAATGTAGATAAAAGTACAAAATACCATGAAAAACCAGTGACAAGTCCTGAAGAAAGCAGTGCTTCTGCTGATAAGCCGGTTTGATTCATTAACCGAAAAACTTCAATAAAAGCACAGACTGTAGAAATACCAAAGTAAAGCCCCCAATATAAAAAGAAGAAACCAATGGCTGTACTTAATTTGTTTTTGCTTGTATTTGTCACGTTAAACCTCACCACTTTCAAATCAATTCTATTCTATTTATTCATTGTAACATGGGTATCAGGATATTTGTAGCTAAAGAAAAACACTACTAAATAAATAGTAGTGTCTTATTTATGGTCCAACTTGTTACGTTTTGGTTTAATGATTTGAAAGACCAAGAGCAATGTGGCAAAGATTAAGCTAATGACGGACCAAATAACTAAATCTCGATAGATACCTGCTCCTGCTAAACCAATAAGACCACCTAGTGTATAAAAGACAATCGCTGTAATCAACGTGCCTCTGCTTTTTTTAGAAGCTAATACTAGAATTCCGCTGACTAATAAACAGACTGCCAACAGAACACCAGCTGAACCATCAACTGCAGTTGAATCATTTGAAAGGGTGTTTGCAGCACCCACAATCATTGATTGAAAAAGAATAATAGGGACAATGACAATAGAAAGAATACCAATTGTTTTTTTCATATCGGCATCACTACTGTAAGTTAAATTCTTTGGTTAATTTGTTATCATCTAATGAAATAAGTTCTTTTGCTTCAACTGAAACTGGAGACGTTGTATCTTGTAATACATAGCCCACTTTTACTGTAAGAGAAGCACCTGGTTGGATTTCTGTACTGCGGTTTTTTAATTCAGGAGAATCAGCCGACATAATGGCACTTTCTAACCCAACGCCATTTTGGAAAACTTTATCTGAGATACTAAACATGAAAGATTGATTCTCATCGCTATTATTTGTGAAATCATAAGTAAGTACAATTACATCTTGATCATTATAATCTTTTGCTAGTTCAAAACCATCATGAATCGTTAAACTATAATCGCCAAGCTCACCAGAATCTGTTGCTTTCTTTTCTTCTGTTTTTTCACTTTCTTTTTCTTTCCCTTTATCAGAGCTACCTGATGAACCACAAGCCACCATCACCACTGATAATAAAGTAATAAATCCTAATACACCTAATTTTTTTAATTGTTTCATTTCCTTGCACTCCTTTGTTATTTGATCCGTCTTACAAATCAAATTATGCAGGGAAATATGGAAAAAATCTTATGCTTCAAGCATAAGATTTTCTTTTTATCTAAATGAAATGTTTTGCTTATTTTGTTATTTATTAAAAAAATCTAAAAATGCTTGTGTATGAAGTGAATCAAATAGTGCAATGAGACAGGTTAAGGCAATGAGCCAAATGACAATATATAGAAGGAAGCCAAGCCGCCTGTTCTTTTTATCCTCTGATTTAATCAAAGGTAATTTCTTTTGGATATTCATAAAATTGGTAAAAAGGATGGACAACGGCAGTAAAATAAATGCATTCTGAAGCGCTCGAAGTAACCAATCTTTAAAGGTAACAATTGAGTTTTCATAGAAGATAAGATAGGCATATAAAGCATAAATCAAACAGGCAAAAATTTTATTGGCTAATAGATCGGTTCGAAAACCTGGTACATAACGTCTCAGCCAATTTTGTTGAACGCTACTCGCTGCCTGCTGAGGTTGCTCCTGTGCTGCTTGAATCATTTCAGGAGATAAGGGGGTCCAGCTGTTTTTTTCTTGCTGTATGACGGCTTCTTCTTTAATTGGAAGTGTTCGCACATAAAAATCTTGCTGTTGCTGAGCGCTCTGAACTGCTGGGAAGCTTGCTTTTTTTACTTGCAATAAAGCATTTGTCATCTCCAACATATTTTCATAGCGATCATCAGGATCTAATTTCGTTGCTTTGGTAATAATGGTTGCTAAAATAGGGTCAGTTGTGATTCCGTTCTTAGGATATCTTCTCGCCGAACAGACATTTAAAACAACCCCTAATGAATAAATATCACTCCGTTCATCAGATTGTGCAAAGCCAAACTGCTCAGGAGATGCAAAACCAATTGTGCCCAAATTAACTGTATCTGTATTTTTCGAATCATCATAGAATCTTAACGCATCAAAATCGATTAACTTTACAACGCCATCTGTTGTAATCATAATATTACCAGGCTTCACATCACGATGAATGAGTTTTTCTTCATGCAAAGCGGTAAGTGCTTCAGCAACAGAAATCCCGATTTCCAATATTTCTTCCGTTTTTAATGCAGGAACAGCTTTTAAAATATCTGTTAAATTTTTACCATGAATATACTCCTCAAAAATCCAGAGATGATTATTTTGTAAAACAATTTCTTTGATTTTAGGTAAATTTGGATGGTTTACTTTTTTTAATTGAATCAATCGCTTGCTTAAACTAGGGTCATACTTTTTACGAACAAAAAATTCATTTGACTGAAGATGTCGCACTAAAATAGGACTGTTTTCCTTTTGATTTAAAGGCTCAATTTCTTTATATTGGTCAAAATGTTCCTTATGATACTCATTTGCTGAGTGCTTGTCCATAGTGAATCCCTTTCTTTAGTAAAAATCTTAATGAGCTTATTATAGCACCTCATATTGGAATAAAAAGGAGAATTTTGTATTGTTCCCTAAAAGTGGTAAAATATACGCATCAAGTATAGAGACGGAATTGACAGAGAGGTAGATGCTTCATGGAAAAAGATACAGATAAATTGCATCACGAACTGAAAAAATCAGATGATTTTTTTGAAACTTTTGCACAAAATACAGAGCATTTTGTAGAGAATACAGTGATGTTCTATTTGAATGAATGGCTAGAAGAAAAGAAACTAACCAAAGCTCAAGTGATTCGTAGGTCTGCAATGTCTGAGGTAACAGGGTATCAATATTTTGATGGTAAAAGAAACCCTTCAAGAGAACGCTTAATCGCCCTATGTTTTGGCTTGGGATTAAATGATGAGGAAGCAAACCAATTATTGAAAAAAAGTGGTTATGCTAGATTATATGCTAAGCATGTGTGGGATGCAGTCATTATCTATGGATTAGCAAAAGATTATTCAATAGAAGAAACGAATCTACTTCTTTTTGAAAAAGGTTTAGATACCTTAGGCGATTTTTAATTGTTTTCCAAAAGAAAGGCGTTAACTTGACAAATATACTCAAGATTAATAAACTAAGGTTAGTAAAAGAATTCAGGAGGGAAAAATGATGACAAAAATTGTTCAATCAATCACAGATCTTGTAGGAAAGACACCCCTTGTTAAATTAAATAAAGTTGTACCAGAAGAGGCAGCAGATGTTTATGTGAAGCTAGAATTCTTTAATCCAGGAGGCAGTTTAAAAGATCGAATTGCACTAAATATGATTCAACAAGCCGAAGCTAAAGGTACCCTTAAGGCAGGAGATACCATTGTTGAACCGACTAGTGGAAACACAGGAATTGGTTTAGCGATGATTGCGGCGGCCAAAGGTTATCAAGCAATTTTTGTGATGCCAGATACCATGAGTGTGGAACGTAGAAAATTATTGCGTGCATATGGTGCTGAGCTTGTGTTAACCCCAGGGGCTGATGGCATGAAAGGGGCAATTGCAAAAGCTGAAGAGCTTGCGAATAAACCAGGCTTTTATATGCCAATGCAATTTGATAACCCGACCAACCCTGAAATTCATGAGCTAACAACAGGCCCAGAGATCTTAGAAGCCTTTGATGGCAAGACGCCAGATGCTTTTGTAGCAGGAGTTGGAACAGGCGGAACGATTACAGGAGTAGGGCGTGTTTTGAAAAAAGCAAATCCAAATGTCTTGATTTATGCGTTAGAGCCAGCAGAATCACCAGTATTAGCAGGTGGCAGCCCAAGCCCACATAAAATCCAAGGAATTGGTGCAGGTTTCATTCCGACAGTATTAGATACATCTGTTTATGATGATGTTTTAGAAGTCAAAAGTGACGATGCGATTGAGATGGGTAGAAGAGTTGCTGCTGAAGAGGGCATCTTAGTAGGAATTTCATCTGGTGCAACAATTGCTGGTGCGATTGAAGTAGCTAAAAAATTAGGTAAAGGGAAAAGCGTTGTAGCAATTGTTGCAGATAATGGCGAACGTTACCTTTCAACTGCGCTTTATCCAAATATAGAAGATTAGACTAAAGAAAAAGCTTAACACAATTGTGTTAAGCTTTTTTAGACATTTTACCTCGAATAAATCCAACTAAAATTGGCACAAGAGAAACAAAAATAACGCCTAATGCAACTAAAGAGAAGTTATCTTTTACAAATGGAATATTTCCAAAGAAATAACCAAATAATGTACAAATAAGTACCCAAACAATTGCGCCAGTAACATTATATTTAAGGAAAGCACGTTCATTCATGTTACTCCCGCCTGCTACAAAAGGTGCAAACGTACGAATGAAAGGCATGAAGCGTGCAATGAAAATCGTTTTCCCACCATGCTTATTAAAGAAAGCTTCTGCCTTATCCAGCTTCTCCTGATTAATAACTTTGCTGATAATACCTTTTTCCGGAATTTTAGTCCCAATTTTTTTCCCAATATGATAATTCATTAAATCCCCTAAAATAGCTGCGGTAATAAACGTCAGAATGACGACAAAAATATTTAAAGAAGAACCATGAGCTACTGTTAAAGCACCTGCGGCAAATAATAAAGAATCCCCAGGAAGAAATGGGAAAACAACCAAACCTGTTTCAATAAAAATCACTAAGAATAGGAGGAAGTAAGTACCCAATCCAAATGTGTTAATCATCTCAACTAAATGTGTATCAATATGCAATATAAAATCAATTACCCAAGCCAAATTAAAACCCTCTCTCTTATAAATAGGAACATTCTCGAAAAATTGTAGCATACTTTAAAGAGAAAGTAGACCATAAAATAGAAAATTAATCATTTTTTAAATAAGTTTTTGCTTCCTATGACGCAACCATTTATTGTTTCGAACTTTGATTAAATATGATATGATACCTAAAGCTCTTAGTAAAAAAGATAAAGAAAGATCAAATAGAAAGAGGCAAACCTCATGTGGAAAATAGGAGATATAGAGATTCAAAATAGAGTAGTTGTTGCACCTATGGCTGGGATTTCCAATGCAGCATTTCGCGTAACAGTCAAAGAATTTGGTGCAGGATATGTTGTCTGCGAAATGATTAGCGATAAAGGTATTTTACAGCGCAATAAGAAAACCTTAGATATGTTATATATTGATGAAAGAGAGCATCCGCTGGGTGTGCAAATCTTTGGTGGCGATCGAGCAAGCTTGGTAGAGGCTGCTAAATTTGTTGAAGAAAATACAACAGCAGATGTGATCGATATTAATATGGGGTGTCCTGTCAATAAAATTATCAAAGCCGAAGCAGGTGCGAAATGGTTGCTAGATCCCAATAAAGTGTATGAAATGGTGGCAGCAGTTGTAGATGCAGTTAAGGTGCCAGTAACAGTGAAAATGAGAACTGGCTGGGATGAAGAACATCTATTTGCGATTGAAAATGCATTAGCAGCAGAACGAGCAGGTGCAAGTGCGATTGCAATGCATGCGAGAACCCGCGTTCAAATGTATGAAGGAAAAGCCGATTGGGATGTTTTAAGGGACGTAAAAAAAGAATTAACCATTCCGCTAATGGGAAATGGGGATGTTCGTACACCAGAAGATGCAAAGCGCATGCTAGAACATGTGGGTGCTGACGGTGTCATGATAGGGCGCGCTGCCCTAGGTAATCCTTGGATGATTTATCAAACGAAGCAATACTTAGAAACTGGTGAATTAGTAGCAGAACCAACTGCTCGTGAAAAAATTAAAACAGCTAAAACCCACTTGCAACGTTTGGTTGATTTAAAAGGCGAACGTGTTGCTGTTCCTGAGTTTAGACAGCATGCAGCTTATTATTTAAAAGGGATTCCCAGAGCTGCTAAAACCAAAGTAGCGGTGAATCAAACTTTAAAACAACAGGAAATGATTGCGCTATTTGATCAACTTGTGGAAGATACTGAAGAGAGAGAAGCAAAAAATACAATAAAAAATGCAGAATAATTCTCTGAATAACCTTGCTTTTTTTGCCAACTATTGGCATTATTAAGAAGAATGAAAGTTGCCCTAATATTTAATTTTAATGAAGCATTTAGAAATGGAGTGGAACAAAATGACGCTTGAGACGAATAATCAAGAAGAACTAAATGATCAATTACAGGTTCGCCGCGAAAAGATGGAAAATTTACGTGCACGTAACATCGATCCATTTGGTAGCAGATTTGATCGTACACATTTGGCAGAAGCATTGCATGAAACTTATGATGCTTTAACAAAAGAAGAAATTCATGAAAAAGAAGTGCAAGCAACAATTGGTGGTCGCTTAATGACCAAACGTGGTAAAGGGAAAGTTGGCTTTGCGCATCTACAAGACCGTACTGGCAGAATTCAAGTCTACGTTCGTAAAGATACCGTAGGCGATGAAGACTATGAAACCTTTAAAGCAGCAGACTTAGGTGACTTTTTAGGCATTACAGGGGAAATTATGAAGACGGATGCTGGGGAAGTAACGATTAAAGCTACTTCAGTTATCCAACTATCAAAAGCTTTACGCCCGCTTCCTGATAAATATCATGGTTTAACAAATATTGAACAACGTTACCGTCAGCGCTATCTTGATTTAATTAGTAATAAAGAAAGTTTTGACCGCTTCACAAAACGTAGTGAAATTATCCGTGAAGTTCGTAACTATCTAAATGAACAAGATTATTTAGAAGTAGAAACACCAACTTTGCATAATTTAGCAGGTGGTGCAGCCGCGCGACCATTTATCACACATCATAACGCATTAGACCAAGAGTTTTACTTGCGTATTGCTTTAGAATTACATCTAAAACGTTTAGTAGTTGGTGGCATGGAGCGTGTTTATGAAATTGGCCGTGTTTTCCGTAACGAAGGTGCAGATACAACACATAATCCAGAGTTCACAATGCTAGAGGTTTATACAGCATACACAGACTACTCTGATGTCATGGATTTATCAGAAGGTTTAATTAGAACGGTTGCAGAGCGCGTATTAGGAACTGCTAAAATCACTTATGATGGTGCTGAAATTGATTTAGGAACACCATGGAAACGTCAACACATGGTTGATGCAATCAAAGAATATGCTGGCGTTGATTTCTGGCAAGAAATGACAGATGAAGAAGCAAGAGAAATTGCTAAAAAACATCATGTTCCAGTAACTGAACATATGCAATTTGGACATGTTGTCAATGAATTCTTTGAAGCCTTTGTTGAAGATAAATTAATTCAACCAACCTTCATTTATGGCCATCCATTAGAGATTTCTCCATTGGCGAAGAAAAATGAAGCAGATCCAAGATTCACTGATCGTTTTGAGTTCTTCATTGTTGGACATGAATATGGGAATGCTTTTAGTGAATTAAATGATCCAATTGATCAAAGAGAACGTTTTGAAGCACAAATGAAAGAACGTGAGCAAGGTAATGATGAAGCGCATGAATTAGATGAAGACTTCATTGAAGCTTTGGAATATGGTTTGCCGCCAACAGGTGGTTTAGGAATTGGGATTGACCGCTTAGTAATGCTCTTAACAGATGCACAATCTATTCGTGATGTTTTACTTTTTCCAGCAATGCGTAATCACTAAAATGAAAAGCCCTTGAAACTTTAGGTTTCAAGGGCTTTTATTAATCTAAATAAATATCTTTTAATGCTTGCTGGATTGTTTCGTCAATCCCCATTTCTTCTATTAGATAAGTAGACATGTTTCCATATTTTTCATTAATTGTATCAAAAGCAGTTTGTAAATAAACAGGTTTGACATCTAATAAGTCAGCAACACCATCAAGTACAGCCTGTGGGGCACCTTTTTCTTTTAAATAAGTGAGTGTTTTCTGACTCTTTTCTTTGGAATATTGAGCTGACAATAAATAATCTTCCATAATAGTGTCTTGTGGGACACCTAAAGCGGATAAAATCAGTGCAGCACCAAATCCGGTACGATCTTTCCCAGCAGTGCAATGGAATAATAGGCAATGGTCATCGCCGATATTCTCCAATAAGAGTTGGAAAAATTGACGATAAGTTTCTGTTGCATGCGGCTCTAAAACTAAATTTTTATTCACTTGAACCATTTGTTTGACACCATCAGGGTCTTTTAACAATTCATTAAATAGTTCGGTGGGTGAAATCGAGTTTTTCGTTTCATCAATATCAAAAACGGGCATAAAAAGATAATTGGTTCCTTCGATTGTCATGTCTGGTTCCTTTTCAGCTTCTTCAGGAGAGCGGAAATCAACAATCGTTTTTAAGCCATAATCTTTTAAGAATGCTTGATCTTTAAGGCTTAGCTCATTTAATGAAGCAGAACGAATTAATTTATGCCACTTAACGGTTCTGCCATCAATCGTTTGGTAACCACCTAAATCCCTAAAGTTTATGCCGTTTTCAATAGGTAATAAACGTGTTTTTGTCATATTCAATCAGCTCCTAGTTCATATGTAATCTTTTGTCATCATTTTAACATACAATAGGAAAAAGAGAAAATCTCATATAAATATGTATAAAATCGAACTTTAAATGAATAATATAGGAGAATAAATAAAATGATAGCGAAATATAAAAGGCTAATAGTTGTTTATTGTTCCCTTTTTTTAAGGATTTTCTGATGATTATTGCAAGATTCATAGGTTGAAATTCGTATTTTAAAAAAAATGTATAAATTTGTAAAAATATTGTTGACGACACGTCTACATGATGGTATTCTTATGAAGTCGCAAATGACGTAACACAAAAATCACTTGCGAATAAATAAAAAAAGTTGTTGACAGTTGCTTCTATAACTGATAATATATAGAAGTTGTCGAAAAGACGACAAACTAGACCTTTGAAAACTGAACAAAGTAAGACGAACCAAATGTGTAGGTTGTTTTAACAAGGTTAAAACAAACAACATTAGTGAATAAAATTCGCTAGCAATTCAAAAATAATGAGCTACAAGCACATTATAAAAATGACTTTAAACCTTCGGGTTTGAACGATACTTTTATGAGAGTTTGATCCTGGCTCAGGACGAACGCTGGCGGCGTGCCTAATACATGCAAGTCGAACGCTTCTTTTCTCCCGAATGCTTGCATTCAATTGAAAAGAGGAGTGGCGGACGGGTGAGTAACACGTGGGTAACCTGCCCATAAGAGGGGGATAACAGTCG
>NZ_FOHA01000023.1 GCF_900111355.1 Isobaculum melis | reverse complement strand
GAGAGGAATGCAGATCAGTTCTTCCAGTTGCTTCAAACAATGCCTCATCATGTTCCAAAGGAACTTCATTATGTAAAAAAAGCATTTATTAAATATGAAGATGGCATTCGAATGGCTTTTAAAAAAAGCTACTCAAATGCACGATTGGAAAATCTTCACACTCATATCAAAACACTGAAACGCGTCTCTTATGGCTTTCGTAGCTTCTCAAATATGAGAACACGGGTATTTTTAATGAATGGTTTAATTCAATACGCATAAAAAACATTGGGGAAAGAATTTCTTCTTCCTCCAATGTTCATAGGTGACACTATCAGTCCGATTTGACAAAGTGCCCAAATCATTTCTACTACAAGAAATGAATCATCGTTGGATATAAATTAAAAAATCAAGCTATTCTGATTTCAATCATCAGAATAGCTTGATTTTTTTTAATTTTATGACTACTACAATTAGCTTGCAAATGTATCTTTACCTAACATTCGTTAGATTTATTGAAAATTATTAAAACTGTTAGTGTTATAACCCCAACTATGAGGTTTAGGTAATTCGGTGATTGGCTTCAAATAGAAAGTTACCCAATATTCCTTTTTTTCCAAATGTGTGTCAATGATTGGTTTTCCAGATTTTGCATTTTCAACTGAATGAGGTGTTGCTATATCTGTTAACACATACCCTACTGATTCATAATATTCTGGAATCATTCCCGTTATTCGATAATATTGTCCACTGGGATTTCTTACGAGCGTCACAGTTGTATAATCATCTGCATTTGTAGTGAGTGATTGTGTTGTAACATTCATTTTTTCATAGCTTATATTCGGTGATTCTGGATCTAATGGATTCATCATAGCTAGATTATCGATCTCAGCATACCCTTTACTAGGTATAACCAGTTGAGCATTATGGTTTAAAATTACTTGTTGGATATGGAATGTTAGTTGCTGTTTCACATAATAATAAGTCACAGTAATTGGTTCACCACCATATTTTCCTTGCGCATTAGCAGGAACTGCAACTAAATCATAGCCTTTAATTTCTTTTTGTAAATTAGCTGTATTATAAACTTCACCAAAAGAAAAAGTAGTGCCCGCATAGACTGATGGTGCTAAAACTTCATTATTTGCTTGGTCCAAATACTTTACTGTAATGTATTGTGGGATATCGGCTTCACAAGCATCGGAGTTTACTTCTTTTTGATTTCCATATTCACTAAACTCTACATAATAACCTTGATTGTGCATTGTTGATAGATGGTCATAGGATAAATCATTCCATAATTTACTATCAAATGAAGCAAATTCTAATGTATATTCTACTCCACCATTATTATCAGGCTGTTGTTTAGGCGAGTTGTTCCAGCTTGCATATCCGCCAATTGGAACAAATCCTGTAGCAAAAGTTTTCCCTTCAAAAAAGACTTTTCCTGCTTCTGGACCACTTACCCAATACCAAGAACCAGCGGTAATATCATAATTATGAATCGCTGTTGGAATAGATGCTTCATCATTAATACGTGTCCTATCGTTATTGACCATTCTCGTTCCACCTAACCATCCTGGCGCTTTTGCAATTGAATCAAAAATAAAATCATGTTCAGCTGCACTTGTGATAGTTGCAAGATAGCCTGTTAAACCGTTATAACGTTCTTTTTTTGCTGCATTATAAGCTTCTAAAAAGGTCAGCGGTTGGCTACCTGTTGGAACAAATTTATAATAATGCATCTTACCATCTGGATGCGCATTCCATGCAGATATCGCTTCTGTTTCAACGGTGATACTAATTTTCCCTTTTATTGTTTTTGTTTTTTTATCGGAAAAAGTTAATCCACTGAGAATTCTTTCCACATCTTCTGGGCTATTATTCGCTGTTAATAAAAAGTTAAAATATGTACTATTGGGTCTACTATAAGTTACCCAACCAGCGGGCGGAAAAAAGTTTAAACCTACTCCTTCTGGCATCTCAATATTCACTGTTTTGATTGTTCCTAAATCCTTTTTAACCGTTAAATTTTCAAGCGTAAATGTACTTGGGCTTCTTTTTACAATAAAATCAATCGCCTTTTCCTCACCTATTTTCACTTCAGGTTCTTTAATAGTCTCTGCGCTACTATGTTGCATAAAACCAGCAAACAAGAATAGACAACCTGTTAAAATGATTATATTGAACCACTTTTTCTTTAACATCTTTTTATCATCTCTTTTCAGTATATACTATTTTCTATTCGATAAACAATTTCTTTATGTTAGCTGTCTTAACTCTATACTCTGAAAAACAACAGAAAAAAAAGACTGAATAGCAAGAATCTTTTCATCACAACATGTTCAAGCTTTCCATTTTATGAATGTCTTTAATTTGTATTCCTGTATAAAATAAAACAGTCCTTCCAAGATTAGATTACACCATTCACAAACAGCTGTCAACAGCAGTTCATCGCTCATTTCGCAAGCTTCCAACCTTTGTTTTTAACTAAAAACAAACCGAATGTTCACACAGTTAAAAACACCGTCAGATACAATTTTAATATACAATAAAACGAAGAGGAAAATTAACTTTTTTTATGGGTGGAGGCATACTAAAACAGTATTTTTTTAGCTATAAATTAAACTAAAATACGCTATTTCAAAAAAACATCTCATTAAAAGAATAGGATTGTAAAAGCGAAAAAAATCATTTCTATACTATAAAAAGAGAATAGGCCTGAAATAAAACTAAAAAGTTTTATCCCAGACCTAAATGACTTTTATTAAGGGTAATCAAACCTGAACACCTTTTATCTCAATCTTATTTTGATTATCTAGCTACCAATAAGAAAGTCTAACACATTCCAACCATCAGAGGTTTGTGATTTATACAATTCAGTAAAACCACAGCTTGTGCAGCTAATTGTAATAAACTTTTTATTTTGGATATCAAAAATCTTTGAGAAATTTCCACCAGTTGCTTGGAATTGATCATGATCATAAGTTTGGCAACCGCATTTATCACAAACATATTGTTTTTGATTCATCTTTAGTCATTTCCTTTCTGACTTGCTTTTGATGTTTTTATTATATGAGATAATTAGCTTTTTTGTATCCGTCCAAGGATGTATCTTAGCTTACTACCTTTATCCTTCGATCGCTTCAATAATTTCAGTTAATGTTTTTGCCCCAAAAATCACTTGCTCATCATTGATAATCATCGCTGGTACGCTCATTAGTTTTTTCTCTTTTTTCAACTCAGGGAAGAGGGCTGTATCAATCATTTCAGCTTCTACTTGATGATTAATTGATGCAATTCTTTGACACGCTGCAACCACATCTGGACAGTAGTGACAAGAAAGAGAGACACAAATTTCAATTTTTGTTGCTGGTAATTTTTGAATACGCGCAACTAAATCGGCTTCAATTGGCTGGCCTTCGCTTCCTACATTATAAATTGCTAGTACAAGTGAATTCACTTCATGTCCACTTGGCACACCACTGAATTTAATGCCTGTATATTGTTTGTTTTCATCTAATAAAACGGCTGCTGGCAATCTTGTTAGGTGAACACTTTCTTCAAAAGCAGCATCGCTTCCTGCTAGGACACTTTCTAAGGAAATCAAATCACTTAAAGCAGTAATTTCTTTTAAGAAGGCTTCAAGCTCTAATGATTTAGGCTGGCTTTGATCTAAGATATTGACAAGTGTGACTGGTTTGGTTAGTTTCGCAAAAATACCTTTTAATTGTTCCTTCATTGCTGCTGGGAACCATTCATTGGTAGTTGATGCTGTTGGTGCTGCTTGAGCTGGTGCAGTAGTTGTTGCTGATTTTGGTGCTTGTGGTGTCATTTTCTTGGTAACAACAGGCAAGCCTAAACGTTCTTTTTCAGTTGCAACATATTTTTGAGCCACTGTTGCAGCAATCGCACCATCAGCAACAGCTGTGACAATTTGGCGCAATTCTTTGACACGTAAATCTCCTGCTGCATAAACACCAGGTACGCTGGTTTGCATTAACTCATCCGTTTCAATATAGCCACCACGAGCTAGCTCTATCTTCCCTTCAAAGATTTCAGTACTTGGTTTATTACCTGCAAAGACAAACATGCCAAAGCCACCATCTTCTTCAGATGCTTCAAATGTCGTTGTTTCCCCTGTCACATTATTAACGAACACAGCTTTTTTAAGCATATCATCGCCAGTCACTTCTTTGACTTCAGTATTATAAACAATCTTGATTTTAGGGTTATTTTTGGCTTGATCTGCTGTCATTTGTGCACAAGTAAAATCTGGTTCACGAATAATCATGGTAACTGATTTGCCATAACGCGTTAAATAAACTGCTTCTTCTGCTGCTGCATAACCGCCACCAAGTACAAAAATATCCATATCTGTAAAGAATTCACCATCACAAGTTGAACAATAGGCAATACCACGACCTGTAAATTCAATCTCTCCAGGGAAACCAATTTTACGAGCAGATGCACCTGTTGCAATTAAAACGGCACGTGCTTGATAGGTTTCTTTATTTCCTTTTAAAGTTTTTACTTCGCCTTCTAATGTCACATCCGTAATTTCATCTGTTACAAATGTTACGCCAAAATCTTGAGCCTGATCATGCATTTCCTTCATTAAATGAGGGCCAGTTGTGGCTCTAAAACCTGGGTAATTCACAATTTCAGAAGTGGTTGTAACTTGTCCACCAATTTTATCTTTTTCAATAATTAAGGTATCCATCATCGCTCTACCTGCATAAACACCTGCTGATAAGGCTGCTGAACCACCACCAATGATAACTAAATCATAAATATGTGCTGTCATTTTTTTACGCTCCTTTTTCTATCTGCTTGAAAAAAGCTCTATTCCATTCATCTGGAATAGAGCCGCCCTCATTTATTATTAGATTTTACCTACTAAGTCTAAGCTTGGTGCAATTGTATCTTCACCTGGTTTCCAATTTGCTGGACAAACTTGATCGCCATGTTGCTCTACAAAGACTGCAGCTTCTAATTTTCTCAATAGTTCTTCTGCATTTCTACCAATACCCATATTATGGATTTCATAAGCTTGGATTTCACCTCTTGGGTTCACAACAAATGAGCCACGTAAAGCTTGTCCTGCTTCTTCATCTAAAACGCCAAAGAAACGTGCTAATTTACCATTTGGATCTGCTAACATTGGGTATTCAATTTTACCAATTGTATCTGTTGCATCCGCCCATGCTTTATGCACAAAATGGCTATCTTCTGAAACAGAATAAATTTCGCAGTTGGCATCTTTAAAGCCTTGATAATGATCTTGAAGATCGCCTAATTCTGTTGGACAAACAAATGAAAAATCTGCTGGATAGAAGAAAAAGATACTCCATTTCCCAATAATATCTTCAGTTTTTACTTTAATAAATTCACCTTTTTGGTAAGCGTCTACCTCAAAGTCGATTAGTTTTGTGTTAATTAAATTGCTCATTTTATCCGTCCTCTCTATTCTATGCTTGTAAGTTTTACGAGTTACATTGCTCATTTTTTTCACTACTATTAGGTTAACAGATTAATATTATTCTGTCAAAAGAATAATTATCATCTAGCTAAAAATGGCAATAAGAAACCTCTTATGCCGACTATCATTATAACATAGTGGATAAGAGGTTAGGAGATATTTTGTTTATAAGTCAGTTAATCTATTTTTAATAGCATTGCATTAATGGCTACAATGACGGTGCTAAATGACATTAAAATGGCGCCAACTGCTGGACTTAGAATAACACCAGCAAAAGCTAAAACACCTGCTGCAAGTGGAATTGCAAGGATATTATAACCTGCTCCCCACCATAAGTTTTGAAGCATTTTTTTCGCTGTATTACGAGCAAGGGAAAGGAAATGTAAAATATCTGCTAGATCACTTTTAACTAAAATCACATCCGCAGATTCCACAGCTACATCTGTCCCTGCGCCAATGGCTATCCCAATATCAGCACGAACCAAGCTAGGTGCATCGTTCACACCATCGCCTACCATCATGACCGTTTTTCCTTCTTTTTGATAATCTCTGACAATTTGTTCCTTCTCTTCAGGTAATAACTCTGCATGAATTGCATCAATTCCTAAATAGGTAGCAACTGCAACCGCAGCTTGTTTGTTATCACCTGTTAACATCACTGGTGAAATACCTTTTGATTTCAAAGCTTGAATCATTTTCTTCGCTTGTGGTTTGATTTGATCCCCTTGTGCAATTAAACCAGCAACTTCCCCATTAATCAATAAAAAGCTGACTGTATAGCCTTTACTAGCTAACTCATGAAAAATGGACTGGTCATAGACAAGCTGATTTTTATTTAAATAAGAGACACTCACTATTTTCAATTGAAGTTGCGCAACGATTCCTTCTAGCCCAACACCTGCAATGTTACGAATGTCTGTAGCTACTGGAATTGTTTGCTTCGTTTTTTTCTGTTCTTTTAAAACCCCCGTTGCTAAAGGATGACTCGAATTATTTTCTAATGCACTCATATAACTTAAAATATCCTCTTTGGTATAAGCCGTCGAAAAAGCTTTGATAGCTGTGACTGAAAAATTTCCTTCAGTTAAAGTACCTGTTTTATCCATTAAAATCGTATCGACTTTTTTTGCAACTTCTAAAGCTTGTCTATTTTTAATTAATAAGCCGTTCTTGGCGCCTAAAGAGGTAGAGCGCGCCACAACGAGCGGAATCGCTAAGCCTAAGGCATGGGGACAAGCAATAATGAGGACCGTTACCATTCGTTCAAAGGCGATATTCAAATCCTTTGTCATCAGTAACCAAACAATAAATGCACCAATACCAAACGATAATGCAATATAAAACAGCCATTTTGCTACTTTATCAGAAAGAGATTCCACCTTTGATTTTTCTTTTTGTGCACTACTAACTAGCTGCATCACTTGAGATAAGTAGCCTGACTCACCTGTGCCAGTTACTTTGACAGTAATCGTCCCAGATCCATTCACGGAACCACCAATTACTTGATCAGCGATTGCTTTGCTCACTTCTTTTGATTCTCCTGTCACCATAGACTCGTTTATAGAAGTTTTCCCTACTGTAATCACACCGTCAGTCGGAACTTTTTCACCTGCTTTAACCACTACGAATTGGCCTACTTGAACTTCCTGTAAAGAAACAATCTTCAGATCGCCTGCTTCATTCACTATTGTTGCCGTGCTAGGTAATAATTCTGCCATTTTTTGTAAAGCATTTCCTGCATTTTGAATGGCATTCATTTCAACCCAATGGCCAAGTAGCATAATCAAAATCAACGTCGCTAGCTCCCAGAAGAAGTCCATCACATGTCCGTTCTGCAAAAATTGATTGGAAATGAATGCATAGACACTATAAAGATAGGCTACCGAAATACCTAAAGAAATTAGTGTCATCATTGCAGGATTTTTCCCTTTCAATTCCATTTTCGCTCCTTGTAAAAATGGCATACCGCCATAAAAGAATAAAATTGTTGCTAATATAAGTACAATCCAATCAGAACCTGTGAAGGTCATTTGGAAAGGTAAATTGATTCCCATCATTGGAGATAAAATGATAATAGGTATCGCTAAGCATAGTGATACAAAAAACTTTTGCTTCAAATTGCCCATATGCATCGAATGATCCATTCCTTCATGGCTCATTTCAGCATGGTTCATATCGTGATGCGCCATTTCATGATACTCAGAATGGTGATTATGATGGTTCATTTGTTTATTCATCATCTCTTCCTCCTTTGTTCAAACAATTGATAGATACAACATCACGTGCATCTATATTTCTTCACATTTTAAATTTACAACTGTAAACGTTTTATGTCAAATTATTTCACTCGAACTTTAACATCATGAAAAAAGGATGAAACAACAGCTTGTTAAACTGTCATTTCATCCTTCTTGCACTTTTTAACGATCACCATTAAAAATTGAATTTTTCACAATCACATAATCAACTTTTCGAATAGCTTCTACATCTTTTCCACCTGCATACGAAATAGAAGATTGTAAGTCTTGTTTCATTTCTAATAACGTATCTGCAATATCCCCTTGATAATCAATCAGCATTTTTTTACCTTCAACGTTTTTACGCTCGCCTTTTTGATATTCAGAGGCACTGCCAAAATACTCTTTATAAACTTTGCCATTGAGTTTCACTGTTTCACCTGGTGATTGCTCATGTCCAGCAAATAAAGAACCAATCATCACCATTGTTGCACCGAAACGAATTGATTTAGCAATATCTCCATTTGTACGAATCCCACCATCAGCAATTAATGGTTTTCTGGCTGCTTTTGCACACCAGCGTAAAGCAGATAATTGCCAGCCGCCTGTGCCAAAGCCTGTTTTAATTTTGGTAATACAAACTTTACCTGGTCCAATCCCAACCTTTGTTGCATCAGCACCAGCATTTTCTAACTCGCGTACTGCTTCTGGTGTTCCAACATTGCCAGCAATCACAAATGATTCAGGTAAATATTCTTTAATATGACGAATCATTTTAATCACTTGCTCAGAATGACCATGAGCAATATCTATTGTAATATATTCAGGAACCAGTTGTAGACTTGCTAATTCTTCAACAAAAGCATATTCTTCTGGTTTAACACCCACACTAATTGAAGCAAATAAGCCTTTCCCTTGCATCATTTCTGTGAAAGGGATTCTTCCTGCTTCATCAAAACGGTGCATAATATAGAAATAATTATTTTCAGCCATCCAAATGGCTAGTTTTTCATCAATAATGGTTTGCATGTTTGCAGGAACCACTGGTAAATCAAATGTGCGATTACCTAACGTTACCTTTGTATCACATTCTGAACGGCTTTCTACAATACATTTGTTTGGAATTAATTGGACATCTTCATAATCAAAAATCTTCATTTATATGACGCTCCTTTGGTGTGCATTACTTTTTAGGAACCTTCCTCTGAAAACACGAACATTAAAAAGGCGTATCCTTATTATTTTTCGCACCTATGACAATTTACACTATTATTTTAGTTTTGTCAAAGGATTATTGTCATTTTTCACTTATTATTCCCTATTAATTAGTATTAATCGAGTCATAATTTCTTCCCATTCTTGATCCGTCAGCTTACCATCAGCCATTGTATAAACCCTTTTTACTCTTTTCTCCGCATCAAAAGTGATAATAATATCCCCGTTTGAATAAGATTTTGCAACAATACAATACTCACCATTATTTAAATAAGAAGAAAATATTTTTCCACCATGAAAATCCTTCATATCTATCCCTTTTTGTTCCAGTTGTTTTAGTTCACGTAATAAAGTTGGATAATAATCTAAAGATATATAAATCTCAACAGTCAGTACCGAATGTTGTTCATCTTCATAATATAGAAAATAATCAGTTAAATAGACAGCTGAGTCTTCATAATTCCTAAGTATCTTAAAAGCCATTTCATCAAAATCTTGCTCCGAAATATTTTCCCAATGTTGCCCGTAAATACGAATGATTTGATTGGATCCATTTACTTGAACGATTAGTTGGTTCCTTCCTATGGAAGTAGAAAGCAGATACCATTTTTCACCATTCTCCATTTTTTGATAGGATATATAACTGTAACTACTGTAATAAATGTCTCCTTGAGCATTTTTTTCAAAAATTTCTTGATAACTACTATCTACATGTGTAGTAATAAAGGCTTGTTTTTCACTACTTTTTCCACCTAGATATTCATATATAAACTCCCAAATAACACCATATCGCTCGCGGTCTTCCTCAACATTAAGAACAATATTGCTCATCCCAATATTTTTACTACCATTAAGAGGACTTTCAAATTGATATTTTTGAAAATTATTTTTTTCCACCCATGGTTTATCCGTATCTCTCATTGTGCTAAATATCGCA
This sequence comes from Isobaculum melis, assembly GCF_900111355.1. GTDB lineage: Bacteria > Bacillota > Bacilli > Lactobacillales > Carnobacteriaceae > Isobaculum > Isobaculum melis. The sequence continues at coordinate 23,393 of NZ_FOHA01000023.1, read as the reverse complement.
AAAATAGCAATCAATACCAATGAAATACTAATAATTGGTGCACTAAATCCACCTTTTTGTTTTTCCAGTTGAACTTTTTCTTTTTTTAGCTTGGCCATTTCTACTGTTCGTTTCTTTGATAACTGAATATCATAAATCGTTCCCATTTCATACAACACTTCTTCTCTTTGTCTAAAAACTTGTCTTATTTGCTTGTAGAATGTTGTCCGCAAATAATCAGGCACTTGGAAGAAATAACGCGAGCTCTCCTCATAATCTTCTAACACGGCATAAACGAATCCTAAAATAAGTGCTGAATCAAATAAATAATAGCTGGTCAAAGCTTCTTTAATATTTTTTTTACGCTTTTTCCAATCTTCATCAGTTGCAGTCAAAAATACATGATATAAGTAAGCGGTATGATGAGCAGGGTCTAGTTCTAAAGCTTGACGCATCAAAACATCTGCTCGTTTTAAATCACGTTTTTGATAGTAATTGCTTTTTATGACATAAATACCTTCTAAAGTAATTAAATCTGGATCAGAAGTATCAATCATTTTACATTCTTTTAGCAAGCGTTCTATTTCTAGCATCTGATTATTTTTCAAGCATTCATAGACACGATAACGTAAATGATAATACTTGTTTTTTAGTTCATCTGACATTTGTTCAGGTAAATTTAATGGAAAAAAGATGGCTTGCTTCAATGAAGTTAGCTGATCTTCATGAGTGATATCCTCTATTTGATAGGTTTCTATGAGATATTCATTCACTTCTCGGGAAAAAAGATAATACTGATCCAGTAGGATATTTTTTATTTTATATCGAATCAATTGGAATTTTTCAAAATCCATTAAATCTTGCTCCCAGAAAAAGCTTTGCCAATTTGTAATTTGCTTACGTTCAGCTGAATTAGCTATCAGTTTTTGCAATGCTTCTTCCAGTTTTAACCAACTGTCTGTTTCATCATCTTGTATCTTTTGTTGCACATCATTTTCAAAAAATAATTCTTCTGTAAATCTTCCCTGAATTGAATCCACTTCTAAATCTTTCGATTTTGCACGCTTGATCGCTTCATCAAAAGCTTCTTTTATCTTTTGAAAAGTCGAAATATCCTCATCAGTTACCTCATTCTTTAAAAGCTGTGCATAAGCTTTTTTAATAACCCTGATATCGTTTGTTGGTTCAATCCCTAAAACTTCCCAGCAATCCCTCATAGACCTGCACCCTCTATTTCTTTCAGCTGTTGCTCAAAATGCTTCATTGCTTTTTGTAAACTTCTTTCATTTTGCTGCTCAATTGCTTCTTCAAACACTTCTGTTGCTCTTTGGATATAATAACGTTTTTCTGCAGTTGATTCTTCAAATAAACGATCTGAAATTTCTAACAATAAACGAACTTCAGCACGCTCCCTTGGATGAATTTTAATTTTTGCTAGCATTTTCAATCGTTTTTTAATTTCTTCTGGAGTCAGTGCATGGGACACATTATTTTCTATGATTAATACTTTTTGCTCTCCACTCTCTAAAGAAACAATTACTTCCAAAATGCCACTCTTATCATAAGTAAAACGAACTTTTATTTCTTGAATACTAGGTTTAGGATTAATATCAAATTCAATCTCGCCAATTAAGATATTATTTTTAACATACATGCTCTCACCTTGAAAAACTTTCAAATGTAGCTGATCTTGATTTGGATGTGTCGTATAAAAAGGATATGCATGACTCACAGGAATGGTTGTGTTTCTTTCGATAATCGGTGAAAAATACCCGGATTTCTCCTGATGATTCACTGTTTTTGCAGTTTCGATTCCTAAAGAATAACCACAGACATCTGTTAAAATAAGCTCATCAAATTTTTCATTTTTATTTAATAATGCTGATTGAATCACAGCACCTAACGCAACTGCTTCATCTGGATTTAAATTCATATACGGCATTTTGCCAAAAAACTTGGCCATGTGCTGGCGAAAGACAGGCATTTTTGTTGCACCGCCAATTAATAAGACTGCAGAAAAATCCTTTGGTTTTAGCTTAGCATCTTGTAAAGCACGAATAATAGGATGCTGAATCTTCATTAGTAAATCTGCTAGTAATTTTTTCCATTCAGACTCTGTCAATTGATAAGTATAGGCTTGTTCTTGTATGGTAAAGGTCACTTCAACATGATTGCGCTCACTTAATTGCTGCTTGCAAAATTCTGCTTGTTTATACAAGATCCCCTTTTCACTTTGTGTGAGTTGATCAAAATCTAGTTCACATTTTTTCAATAAGTGCTGAAGGATTACCTTCGTAAAGTCTTCTCCACCTAGATAATTATCCCCTGCAATTGAAATAACCTGCACAATACCTTCAAACATATCTAAAATCGACACATCAAATGTACCACCACCTAGGTCTAGAACAATACAGGATAATTCTTCACCTAGCTGTTGTAGCCCATAAGCTAAAGCCGCAGCTGTTGGCTCACTAATCAATTTTTCTACTTGTAGACCAGCTAATTTTGCAGCATCTAATGTAGCTTGTCTCTGCAAATTATTAAAATAGGCCGGCACACTGATAACAACCTTATCACAAACCTCTCCTAAATAGCTTTCAGCATCCTGCTTCAACGATTTTAAAACAAAAGCAGATAAATCTACTGAGGTAAATTGATGCTTACCAATTGTATAGGTTTTATTTGTTCCCATATATCTTTTAAATAAGGAAAATGTCTGTTCCGGATATGTAATTAATCGCTCTTTTGCAATTTTACCAACAACAACTTCATCATGATTGTCAATCCCAACAACAGATGGCGTCAGTAAATCTCCATGAGCATTGGGGATTAAAATGGCCTCTTCTCCATTCCAATAACCAATTGCACTATTCGATGTCCCTAAATCTATTCCTAAAATAGCGATTATTACCACTCCCTTTTTTATTACTATATGATTATTTGTTCGCTCTATTAAATTTTAACATAAACCAGAAGTTCATTTATATAGAAAATTTTTTCATTTGTATTAATTAATACATCGTAAATTTCGATTTCAACACATGTATATATATCGAACGATAAATTATTTATTTTAAAAATCGTTCGCTTTTAACCACAAAAACCATTGACTTCATAATGATTTCCCTTTATCATTAAAAGAGGTTAAAAAACCATCATTTGGAGGGGTAAACATGTTTTTTAAAGAAAGATTCGCAGAGATGAAAGAGATTGCTGAAAAAATTTTCGATCGACCTGAATTAGGATATAAAGAATGGGAAACATCCGCTCTTGTTCGTGATTTCCTCAAAAAAGAAAATCCTCAAGCTGAGTTAGAGACATTTAGCTCAACCGGAATTAAAACCTATTTAACAACTGACAAACCACTAACAATGGCTTTTATCGCTGAATTAGATGCCGTTTACGCACCCTCTCACTTTAACGCAGATAAAGAAACTGGCGCTGCACATAATTGTGGCCATTTTACACAAGTGACCATTGCACTTGCTCTTTATGCTTATTTTATGGAAACAAAAATTCATGAAGACTTTGATTATAATATTGCTTTTGTCTTTATTCCTGCTGAGGAGTATTTAGATTTAGACTATCGTAAGCAATTGGTTGCAGATGGCAAAATCACTTATTTAGGTGGTAAACCAGAAGCCATGAAGCTTGGTGTTTTTGATGGGATGGACTTTGGTGTTTGTGTTCACTCAATTGGTGAAGAATTTGCACGCCCAACGATTGAAATTGATTGTGATCTAGCAGGCTTCTTATATAAACGTTATCATTTTACTGGGAAAGCAAGTCATGCTGGCTTTGATCCATTTTCTGGCGTCAACGCATATAGCATGTCCACTCTGTTTAATGTAGCAGTTGGTTTAAATCGTCAGCAATTCCGTGATGACCAAATGGTACGTGTCAATCCAATTGTGATGGATAGCGATATGTCGACAAACGTTGTACCAAATCATATTACTGTGGGAACTGATTTACGTACAAAAACGGTTGAATATATGCAAGAAACAGCACATCGCTTAGATGATGCAGCAAAAGGTAGTGCCTTGGCTTTAAATGGTCAGGTAGAAATTGAAACAGATATGGGCTACTTACCATTTGTTCAAAATCGTTATTTAAATACTTTTGTTAAGAAAGCTTTCGATCAATCTGAGGAAATCATTGACATCATTGATGATCGTGGCGGGATTGCTGCTGCTGGTGATATTGGCGATTTAGCCTTTATGTTCCCTTGTATTCAAATTAGTTATGGTGGCTTTGAAGGAACGATTCATGGCGATGACTTTAAAATGGTTGATGACCGTTTTGTTTTAGAACAATTCCCAAGATTCTTAGTGGATGTTTTAAAAGAAATGAATGGCAATATTGATGCTTCACAATTATATAAAAGAAGTTATGCAGAATATGAAGCATTAATTCAATCAATCGCAAAATAGGAGGAGAAGAATGAAAAAGAAGAATGGTTTGTATTTTTTAGGCTTTATTTTAGTCATTATATTTATTGCCGAGATGATTGGCATTCAATCAATTCCTGTTGGAAAAGTTAGAATTTCAATTTTACCTCTTGTGTTTGCAGTGTTAATTGGAATGGTCTTAGGAATTCCTGCATTTAGAAAAGGCGTTTTAAAGAAAGTTTATGCAAAAGAAAATGTCGATTTTGCTGGTAAGTATTTAATTTTTATCATGTTACCTCTAATGGCTCGCTACGGTGCTGATGTTGCACCAAAATTAAAAGAAATTCTAAGCGTTGGCTGGGTCTTTTTATTCCAAGAATTAGGAAACGTGGGAACTGTTTTAATTGGTTTACCGATTGCCTTATTGTTAGGTTTAAAACGTGAAGCGATTGGCGCTACACTTGGTTTAGGTCGTGAGGGGGAGCTTGCTTATATTTCTGAAAAATATACCTTGAACTCTCCTGAAGGTCGTGGTGTACTTTCACTTTATCTAATTGGGACATTGTTTGGCGCGATTTTCTTTAGTGTCTTTGCACCATTATTACTTTCCTTTGGCTTTGACTATCGTGCTTTAGCCATGTCTTCTGGTGTAGGATCAGCAAGTATGATGACAGCTGCTTCTTCTTCCTTAGTTGCTATGATGCCTGAAAATGAAAGTGTGATTCTTTCTTATGCTGCAGCAAGTCAGCTGTTAACTAGCTTCTTAGGCACTTATACAATGGTCTTTATCGCCGTTCCTTTACAAAGCTTTATGTATAAATTATTAACTGGAGGTAAGAAAAATGACAAAACTCGTGCAGCATAAATATATCAAATTCGGGCTAGTCCTTGCTCTTAGTATCTCATTAATTTTATTTACACAATTTATCAAGCTTGTTAAAAATCCTGAGTCTACTCCGATTAACTGGATGACAATTGCTGGATTACTTGTTTTATGGGGCTTCGCATTTCTTGGTTTGTTGATTTCTGATTTAATGAAAAAAACGAACTTGAAGGTTTTGGCAGACTTCCCTGTACTCGGTTGGGTTTCAATTGTTTCTTTAGTATTTTGCTTAACTTCTAATTTTTTTGTTGAAGCAATTGGTGCCGTTGATTTCTTAGCCATCACAACACCTGTCTTAGCTTTTGCGGGCATTTCAGTTGCAGATCATTTAGTTGATTTAAGTAAAACCTCATGGCGTGTCGCAATTGTAGCTGTTTTTGTTTTCATGGGCACTTATACAGGTAGTGCTTTAATTGCACAGCTTGGTTTGATTTTGAGTGGTAAATAATCAAAAAGATTCTTACTTCATCAAAGTGAAGTAAGAATCTTTTTTAAATAAAACTTGATACAAGCTCATAATACTTGTTACTATATCTGATAGGAGGTGTTTTTCGTGGCACTATTAAATTATTTAGAAGACTTTGCCAAATGGCTGATTTTGTTGTCTAGTCTCTACGGATTTGTTACCATACATAGAAAAAAAGTAAAATTACCTAAAACAATCTATCTTGCCTTGTTGCTCATTTTGACTGCCATTCTCTTAATTTGTACAATTGATGTCATCAAAGGTTTTCTTGATGGGCTTTCATAAAAAAGACTTTTCCTTCAATAGCTTTGTTGATACCAATTCTTCGCTGCATTCAGCTCAGTCTGCGTCAATTGATGAGATGTCCCAAAGTAGAGACTTACATCTCCACCTGCAGCTATCAAAGCTTGTTGCAGCTCTTTGGTTTCCTTTATCGGAACAATCGGATCATGTTCTCCTCCAGATAAAAAGATTTTCATGCCTTCTAATACTGGAATTTCCTTGTTTCGTATAGGCACCATCGCGTGTAATAAAATCGCTGCTTCAAATACATGAGGAAAACGATACAGCATACTCGCAGCAATATTGGCGCCATTTGAATAACCAATTGGGATAATACGCTCTAATGAAAAACCATAATTAGTCGCTGCTTCCTTTAGAAATGCATGTAATTCAGCTGTTCGCAAAGTTAAGTCGGCTTCATCAAAGATACCCTCACTTAAGCGTTTAAAGAAACGTGGCATGCCATTTTCTAAAACATTCCCTCTGACACTTAAAATCGAAGCTGTTGGGTCAATAAATGCTGCAATTGGGAGTAAATCTCGTTCATCTCCACCAGTGCCGTGTAGCAATAAAAATACTGGTTTTTGGCTATCTCCTTGTTTAAATAGATGTTTCATTTTTTGTCCCTCCTTTTATTCTGGTCTTTTTATTTCAATGATGTCTCCGATTGTACCATAGTTATTTCCTGCTAGTCGGCTCATAGCGCCTAAACCAATCGGGTCAATTCTCCCATTTTCATAAAGGGCTTGAGTCACATGAAATTGTTTGATTTCTAAGATAAATAAATCACTAACAGGCTGATCTTTTTCTCCAATTGTGAGACTTTGATGCACTATTGCTTCCATTCGGATTTTAGCTTCTTGAATCCCAGGAACACTTACTCGTTTGGATGGTACTAGCCTCAAACCGGCTGCTTCAACCTCACTTTGATCTGAGGGTAGATTAGCCGCTGTCTCATTAATTAGCGCAACATTTTGCTGGTCGACAATATGAATTACAGCTTCTTTTGTAGCTAGTAAATTGTTAGCTGTATCCTTCAGCTGCCCTGCTTTTCGTTGAATTGCTAGTGAAATCATAGGCGGATTGGAGGTCACAATATTAAAATAACTAAAAGGCGCGCCATTGACCACACCATTTTTAGACTGTGTGGTTACAAAAGCAATTGGTCTAGGAATAATCGAGCCAATTAAAAATTTATAGTTTTCGCGTTCTGTTAAATCTGCTGGATTGATATCAATCATATGCCTAGCCTCCATTATTTTTTTGGCAATTGGATGGGGATTAATTTTTGGGTTAATTCAGCTCTTAAATGTTCATATTGAGCAGGTAGCATTAATTTTTCTCCCATGGTCGCAAGACTTTCATCATGAGCAAATCCTGGCGAATCTGTCGCAATTTCAAATAAAATTTGACCTGGTTCTCTGAAGTAAACGGCTTTAAAATAGTTACGATCCTTAATTTCTGTCACATATTGTCCAGCATCCTGTGCTAATTCTTGCCATTCTACTTGATCCTGATCATCTATGGCACGCCAGGCAATATGATGCACTGTTCCGACACCCATTCTGGCTTGACCCATACTTGTTTGTTTTAAATCAATGATGTTGCCAATGTCACCTGTTGAACGAAAGCGCATCAAGCTGTCTTCCTCAGCAATAAAGGTTAACCCTAATAGATTCTCCAAAACATCTTTGGTGGCTACTGGGGCAGCTGAATATAAAGTAGCGCCTGCAAAACCTTTAATCGCAACACTTGGCGTAATGTCTTCATAAATCCAATCATTTGCTGCACCAGCTGCTCTTTCCACCAATTCTAGATGTAAACCATGTGGATCATCAAATTGTAGAGAAGTCTCGTTGAAACGTGTCACACGCTTTGTTTCAATGTTAAGGCGCTGTAAACGTTGCTCCCAAAAAGTTAAGGCACCAATTGGAATCGCATATGCTGTGATTCCGACTTGACCATCTCCAACTTTACCTGGATAGGCACCTGCCCATGGGAAGAAGGTAATAATCGTACCAGGACTGCCTAGCCCATTTCCAAAGTATAAATGGTAAGTTCCAGGATCATCAAAGTTAACGGTTTGCTTGACTAATCTTAACCCTAATACTTTTCCGTAAAAATCGACATTTTCTTGTGGATTTCCCACGATTGCTGAAATATGATGAATCCCCATTGTTTGCTTTTTCATATTGATAACCTCCTTCTTATGCTTCATATTCTTTCTCAAATTGTAAAGTGCTACGAACTGTATGGATTGGACGTACTTGTTTTTCAATGCTTTCACGTTTAGCTTCTAAAAATGGTGGCAATGATAATTTTTCTCCAACTGTTTCATATGGCTCATCTTCCATAAAGCCAGGTCCATCTGTTGCTAATTCAAATAAAATTTGTGGGGAAACAAAGGCGTAAAGTGATTCAAAATAGAAGCGATTTACATAACCTGAATTTTGTAGTCCAAAGCTATTCATGCGTGCCAACCAAGCATTCAAGACTTGACGGTTTTCTACTCGTAACGCAGCATGATGTACCGTACCATAACCTTGGATTGCTCTAGGCAAGGTTGTATTTTCTTCAACAATCACTTGAGCACCATTTCCACCTTCACCTACTTCAAATAAATGCGTGTCATCCGCTTGTGCGATTTCTTTAAATAAGAAAACATTTTCTAAGACCATTTTTAAAACAGAAAAATCAGCTACTCTTACAAAGACTGGTCCTAGTCCTGTGATAGCAAATTCTAAAGGAATCGGGCCTTTTTCCCATGGAGTCCCTGAAGCCACACCTTGATTTTGCTCATCTGAAATGAGTTGATAATGTTGATCATCAAAATCTACAAAGGAAAGTGTTTGCTTGCCAAATTGTTCTTGGATACCTGTATGCGCTACTTCTAAACGATCAAAGCGCTTCACCCAATAAGCGAGTGCTTCATCTGTTGGCACACGAAACGAGGTTTTAAAAATTTCATTGGTTCCATGTACGCCTTTTGGTATTCCTGGAAAATCAAAGAAGGTCATATCTGTTCCTGCTGAACCTTTATCATCCGCAAAGAATAAATGATAGGTTTGAATATCATCTTGATTCACTGTTTTCTTTACTAAACGCATCCCCAAAACATAAGTGAAAAACTCATAATTCTTTTCTGCACTACTTGTAATTGCTGTTACATGATGTATGCCTTTTAATTGTTCCATTATCTTCAATCCCCTTTTAAGTTGTTTTTTTATTTTATCTCGAATTCGAGATATATAGTTAAAAAAAATGTGCTACATGCTTTGTGCTTTGTAGCCAATTTTTTTGATTGAATCAATCACATGCGTTAATTCATTTAATGATACGTCTTCAAAAACCTCTTCCATCCGCTTTTTATGCTCTGGAAAAATGGTCATGATTAAGGCTCGTCCTTCTGGTGTTAGTGATGCATAAGTGACGCGTTTATCTTCTGCACAGGCAACACGTGTGACATAATTTTTTCCTACTAACTTATCTACAACGTAGGTAATACTACTACTAGCAATCAAGATCTTTTGACCAATCACTTGGATGGGCTGGTCTCCTTTATGATAAAGTAACTCTAATACCGCAAATTCTGTCGGGTTTAATCCATAAGGCATCATGTCTTTACGAATGACTTCTTGAATATGCTGTGATGCACGTAATAATACAGTCAATGCTTGCAATGGTTGATTTTCATTTATCATCTAAGATTCCTCCCTTCTTTTAATTCTTTAGATATCTCGAATTCGAGATAAATATACCATAATAAAAATAAGCTGTCTACTAAAATGTTTCAAAAGAAATAGCTTACCGAAAATCGATAAGCTATTTCTTTATTTTTATAAGTTTTGTTTTTTAATGGCAGATAAGCCAAGATAGCCAAAGACAGCAATGATAATAAGGTTAATAAAGATATTATAAACAATGAGTCCTGTGCCATATAAATCAAATGCTGTTGTAATAGAAGAAAGGATACCTGTTGCAATACTTGTTGCCATTGAAAAACCAATAAATAATAGGAATGATAGATTGCCACCTTTTAAGATTGTACTTGCAGCAGTCATCATCATAATCATTCCTAAATAACTTGTTAAGCCCATCAGCATTAAGCTAATGAAATCAATATCAACAATTTGGAAAAATCCTAGAATTTCTTCAAAAAAGATACCAAATCCTGCTTCATAAGTCGCTTTTAACATCAATAAAACGAATGGTACGAAAGTTGTGATGAGACCAATCATAATTGTATTGACGATAATTGCACCAATTTTTGAAACAAATAATTTTGTTCGATTGACACCTGAAGCAATCATGGTAGCAATGACATTATTTTTATAATCCATTGATAAAACATGGAATGGATAAAAGAACATAAAAATAATATTTCCTAGCATTAACATAAAATAAAATCCGATAACTGTTCCAAGCATGCCATAATCATAGTAATTCATGACATCCATATTGATGACCATTAGTGCTAAAATTGTATTTAAAACGCCGATAATACCAGCTGTCATCAAGTATTTTTTATCGTTTTTAAACTTAAACATTTCCATTTTGAAAATTAATTTACCTGTCACTATAATTGCTCCTTTGTTTGTAATTTATTGTTGTCTAGTTTAATTTTTCTTCTAACACTTTCACTCTAGACATTTCGTTAATCTCAATACCTTCATTTTGTAGCTGTTGATAAACAGTGCCCCATTTAGCTGAATCGATATCTAATTTAATGCGTTCATCTTTCATTTCAAAAGGAATGATATTTTCTTCTAAAATTTCAATTAAGCGCGTGTTATTAGTTGTATCAATTAAACGATATTGGCGTGCTTTTTCTGTTTTTAAATCAATATGTTCAGAAATTCTACCGCGATCTACAACATATACTTCATCACAAAGCTCTTCTAAATCATTAATAACATGACTAGAAATAAGTAATGTTAAGCCTTCTTTCGTCAACTGTTTTAAATAATCTTTAAACCAGCGAACCGTATCAATATCTAACCCTCTAAACGGCTCATCTAAAATCAAAATTTTAGGTGTATGAATTAAGGCAATCAATAGGATTAATTTTTTCTGCATCCCATAAGAGTAGGTTTTGACTTTTTGATCTAAAACGCCATATAAATCTAAATCTGCTGCCAATTGACGAACACGTTCTTCATTGTAATCCCCACGTAATCCAGCAAAATACTGAATATTAAACCAACCTGTTTGATTTGTATAAACGGACATACCATCTAAAACAAGCCCAACATTTGTTAGAATTTCGTTGCGCTCTTTTACATTTTCTCCCATAATTTTAATGGAGCCACGATAGGTCATAATGATGTTTGTAATACATTTGAACAAGGTTGTTTTCCCCGCTCCATTATGCCCAACAATACCATAAGAAACACCTTCATCTAAACTCAATGAACGAATATTTAATACTTCATTAGTACCGTATGTCATTAATAGTTCGTTAATTTCTATCACTGATTTTTTTCCTCCTTCACAAGCTGAATCACAAGGGATTCACTACCTGCTTATTTAGTTTATCTTTATAACTTTTTCCCATCATCCTAGTTTTATTTTACCAAATTTATGCTGATAAACCAAACCTTTTCGGAGAAACTAAGTAGGCTTATTCTTTTCTTAATCATTAGTGATTTCAAGATATGCTAGACAACGATTTACCTGTGATACAATTTCTTTTACATTAACAGTGCTATGTTTTTCTAGCACTTGATAAAATTGACGCTTTAAGACCTCTTGATGATCTAGCTTCAACATCAAAAAAGCTTGACTTAACAAGTAAATTCCTTTTTCCTGATCCCCTTCTAAATAACTTACTGTACCTTTATAGAATAAAAGTAACGTACGATGGAGCATTTGGAAGGTATCATAAGGCTTAGCAGCAAGATTTTTGATTTGTTCTTTCGCCTGCTTTAATCGCCCTTTTTCAATAGTTGTTCCTAAAATAGATAAACTTATTAGAAAAAGCTCATCCTGTAAACGAACATAATTTTGGTAGCGATCAATCGTTTTTAGTGCATATATGGTCAACATTTCTTCTGTCTGTTCATCAAAAATATCGGACACATTATTAAAAATGGTCAGCTCCCTAAAAGTCCATTCGTCACTTCTTAATAAAAATGTTTTTAAAAATTGAACACTTTCTTGTGGATAAATTTTGTTTTCTTCTGGTTGGTTGCGATAATGAATAACATAACTTAAAACATGTGCCTGCTCTGCAAGTACTCGTGTCTTCATACTGCGACTATTTTTCGCTTCATCATAGTACTTTTTTAGTAAAGCTTCATTATTTTGATTGGAGGCTAAGTTAATACGGTTGCCTAAATCTTCTATTTTTTTAGTTTGATACCCCTGATGGATATACATAAACTCATCAAAGGAAAGCATTAATCTTTCTAAAATTTCTAAAAAGCTTTCTATTTTGATAGAATACTCCCCTTTTTCAAAAGCAATTGCAAACGATTTTGAAACAATTTCTGTATAAACCTCTTTTTGACTAAACCCTGCATTTAAGCGAACTTTTCGAATGGTTTTACCATAGCTTGATGCCATACTTGACTCCTCCTCTATCAAGACTCTATAAACATGTTATCACTTAGTTTGACTTTCCTTTTAGTATATCACTTAAAAAGATTCAGTATACTGCACCTTTTAACTTAGATTCAGCTCCTATCCATTATGCTAAAGCCACAAACAAATTAGGAGTGATAACCATGCAAGCTTTAAAAAAGAGTAGAATATTCAGATATTTATTTGCCTCAAATTTTGTTTCAGGTTTTGGGGATTCAATTTATTACATTGCATTACTAACTTATGCTAGTCAATTTCCAAATAGTAATCTTGCGATTATGTTGGTCACCTTATCTGAAACGATTCCTGGTCTCCTTTATATTTTCACCGGCAGCATAGCAGATGCTACCAAAAATAAAACACAGAAAATGATTCATCTCGCGATTTATCGCGGAATCTTCTACTTAATTGTAGGATTCATGATTGGATTCCAGCCCTCAATGATGATTTTAAGCGGAATTGTGTTGCTGAACTTTTTCTCTGATATTTTTGGAAAATATGCCAGTAGTTTAAATACACCCTTTATTCCTAATATTGTAGACAAAGAAGATATTGAAGCTGCTAGTGGATTGCAGCAAGCTGTATCACAGTTTATTTCGATTATTGCACAATTTATCGGGGCCACTTTACTCAGCATTTTCTCTTATCAATTTATCGCTTGGATGAATAGCGGAACATTTTTATTAGTGGCAGTGATTATTTGGTGCATTCGTGGGGCACTACAAAAAACGGAGGAAAAGTCTATTCCTGTTTCTAATGAAAAAAGAACGGTAAAGCAGTGGGGAGCATCATTGCTCGCTTCATTAAAGGAATTAAAAGGGAATAGGCAACTTGCTACAGCCGTTTTACAGTTTACATTAGTGAATTTCTTTTTATCTGCACTTTCCCCATTATTCAACATTTGGATGAGCGCGCACCCTGAGTTACAGCTAAAAGATTTTCCACTATCAATTGCAATTTTTCAAGGGCTTGCTTCCATCTTTTTAATCATAGGGAATATTTCCGGCAGTGGGCTCTTTAAAAAAATGACATTAACCGCTTTAGCCAAACAATGTTTACTTTTAATTCTCTTATTTGCGATTGGGATTTTTGCAGCACAACTTTGGCTTGTCTTTTTAGCTATAAGCTTGATTTGTCTGACAGTGGGAACTGCTTCTCCTAAATTTTCTACAATTGTCTACGCAAGTGTCGCTACTGATAAATTGGCCACCATTAGTGGGGCTGCAAATACGCTTTTATCTGCAGCCGTTCCTTTTTCTAGCTTGTTATTTTTAGGCTGTGCTAATCTGTTGAATCAAAGCTTTGCTTTTGTTTTGTTGCTCGTAACAACTTGTATGGGTCTGGTTTTCTTAGTTTTCAAAAAATAAGAAAACCCTAGCAAAATGTAACCATTTTGCTAGGGTTGCTGTGTACAATTATTCATTTTCCATTAAGATCATATAAGCTTGTTTATATTTTAGTTGTTGTGAAAAATAGCGACTGGTCTGTCGTTTGATGCGTTTAGCAAGAATACTAGGCCAAGAATCATCTAACCGATTTAGTAAATGGGTCATTTGCTGAACATAGTCTGCTTCATTCCCCTTTCGTAACTCACTAAGTGCTTGAAGATACGCAACCATATTCTTTAACTCAGGAAATTCCTCTTGCATGGCTTGAGCCAACTCAAATAAATGGTCTGCCTCTTCAGCACAATTGCTCTCCAAATAGTTGATGCTTAATGCCAGCATCACAAAATATTCATTTTTAGAGAATAGCTGTTTGCCTGTGAATTTTTCCATAATGAGTTGATAGATAAACGCCATCTTTTGGGATGCTGGTTCAAATACTTTTCTTTGGAGGAGGATTTGTAATTGTTGATAATAGATCAAAAGTAAATAATCTGAAGCCATTTCAGGAAATCCTTCCAGTAAATTTAACGCGATTTGAAAGCTTTGTTCTGCTTTTTGGTAAAATTGAATATCAGAAAAAATTAAACCTTCTAGGTAAAATAGCTTCACTGCTATTTTTTGTTGTGCAGCTGAGCGTCTCAGTCTTGTTTCTCGAATCAGTGTGAGCGCTTTTTCGTAGTGTCCAAAGCTTTGATAGCAAAAAATAAGATCACTCATTAAATAAGCAAGTAGCTCCTGGTTTAGTGAGGGCTGCAGGAGCATTTTTTCTAAGTGAAGGACCGCTAGTTGACACTCTCTTTGATGGATGGCCTTTTGTGCACAAAAGTAAGCATAATACTGATTGATTGGCATTAATTCTTGATGATTTAACAACGCTTTATCAATAGCTAACAAATATTGCTCGGTTATCTCATCAGCCTCTTGACTAAAATTATTTTTGTATAAATAAGCAGCTGATAGTAAATAGTAACTCAGCTCCTGCAATGGAAGCTCTTTTTCCAACTGATAGTTTTGCTTTATTTTTGCTAGCTGATTTTTTATTTTTGACCAACTATCTGACACCAAATATGTAAAGCATGTTTCTAATTCTTTTGCTAGCGCCGGATTTTCTTTGTTTTCAAGAAATAATTCGTCTTGTGGCACATTTAAGCGATTGCATAAAAACAGCAAGGTTTCTTGGGCAGGAAATTTATTGCCTTTTTCAATATTGGATAAATATGGATTTGAGATAATGCCCTTTGCCAATGTTTTTTGCGACATGCCTAATCGCTTTCTTAAATTAAAAATTCTTACGCCCAGTAATTCAATCATCCTTCTTCAACTCCTTTCTTATGAGATAAAAATTTGAATAAAATAGCAATTTCGACCACTTCGTTATCTCTTATTTAGCATTATTCAAAACTAAAAGATGGTTTTCCAGAGAGAGAGAAAATGACCTAAATTTTAAATAGATGTTATTTTCTAATCTATCATATAATCAAATGATAACTCTTGTCAACCTACTTTCCATCCAGTTTTTGCACGAAAAAGCTGCACTTTCAATATGAAAATATTTTTCATTGGATTTTTTTAACATACACTTTTTCTGTTAATCCCTTAACAACAAATCCCTATTCCTGAATATTATTCCACTGTATAAATTAAAGGATTTATTTTTTTATAAAAATGGTTTAAATCATTGCATGAACGTTTCATCAAAAAAAGCTAACTGTTCATTTTTTTATTTTCCTTGCTGCAATCCCCTTTACATTTGCTGATGTATGCTATAATAGTAGGAAAAATAGAGAAAAAGAGATGATTGTGCAGATGAAGAATAGACTAAAATACATGCAGATTTGGGAAAGAAACTTGGTAATTCTCTGGTTTGGCTGCTTTCTTGCTGGTATTGCATTTAGTTTAGTTATGCCTTTTATGTCTCTTTATATTGAAACTTTGGGAGACTTTAATCAAAAGGATTTAAGCATGTTAAGCGGGATTGCGTTTAGCTCAACTTTTATTGTCACTGCATTTATTTCGCCTATTTGGGGGCGTTTAGCTGATAGAAAAGGGCGAAAACTCATGCTCCTTCGTGCGGCACTTGGGATGGCGCTTGTAATTGGTGCGATGGGATTGGTTCAAAATGTCTATCAACTCATTGGCTTAAGATTACTACAAGGGGTATTTGCTGGCTTTATTTCCAATGCAAATGCTTTAATTGCTACTCAAGTCCCTAGAGAAAAAAGTGGTTGGGCGCTTGGTACCTTAACCACAGGCAATGTAACTGGAACTTTATTAGGCCCTTTAGCTGGTGGGCTTATTGCAGGTGCTTTTGGTTACCGTGTGACCTTTTTTATTACAGGATTTTTATTACTTTCTGTCTTTTTCTTAACCTTATTTTTTGTTAAGGAACACTTTGAGCCTGTTGCTAAAAAAGACGAATTATCAACAAAGGATGTTTTCAAACAAATTAAGCAGCCTCATATTATTATAGGGATGTTTATTACCACCATGATGGTTCAGGTAGCAGCGAATTCGATTAGTCCAATCTTAAGCTTATATGTGAGACAATTATCGCCTCATGCACAAAACATTGCTTTTGTTAGTGGCATTGTTGCCTCTGTTCCTGGGATTGCTACGTTAATTGCCGCACCTCGCTTTGGGCTATTAGGAGATAAAATTGGACCGCAAAAAATCTTATTAACAGGTCTGCTTGGTTCGATTGCTGTCTTGATTCCAATGGCCTTTGTTACAAATGCCTGGCAATTAGGCGCGTTAAGATTTATGCTGGGTATTTCTGATGCGGCGCTTTTACCCGCGATTCAATCCATTCTAACCAAATACTCGCCACACAATATTGCAGGTAGGGTCTTTAGTTATAATCAGTCCTTTCAAGCAATGGGAAATGTGATGGGACCCTTGATTGGCTCTTCGATTTCCGCACACTTTGGCTATTCAGCTGTCTTCTTGGTCACACCTTTATTTATTCTATTTAATTTTATCTTGGCCAAATACAACACAAAATTTATTGATGAGGATCATTCATCCGTTGCCTAAGTAGCAGAAGGAGTGTTTATGAAAATATATATAGATGCAGATGCTTGTCCTGTAAAGGATATTGTCATTGAAGAAGCATTAAAAAGAAAGCTAGAGGTTGTGATTGTCACAAGTATTGCCCATTTTTCTACCGTCATTCAACCACCTGGTGTTGAAACAATTTATGTCGATACTGGTGCTGAATCGGCAGATTATCGATTGGTTCAGCTAATCAAAGCACAAGATATTTTAATTACACAGGATTATGGTCTGGCCTCTTTAGGGTTAGGAAAAAAGTGTCTTGTGTTACATCATGCGGGCTTTCAATATTCTGATGAAAATATTGACCAATTGCTGCAATCACGTTATTTAAGCGCAATGGTTCGAAAAAGTGGCAAACGAACAAAGGGGCCAAAGCCTTTTACTGATGAGGATCGTGCTAAATTTAGATCATTATTAATTGATACTTTAGAATAAGAGCATATGCCTAGTTGCATAGGCTCTTTCTTTTCGGTCAAAAAGCAATTGATAGCTAGTCACTTCTTTTTTATAAATAACGCGTCAGACGTCTTTTTTTGAGTAATTTCTCATTAAATCCAATTTTTTTTAATCAAAATTTAACGATTCTTATTTACAAGTTATTCTTTTTTAGATACTATAAAATTAAAGGATAAAATGAAGCGATTAACAGCAAGGAGGTTTTTGATGAAAAATTTACAAAAAAGTGTGGATTCTTTACTTATTACTATTTTAAATATTGGTATGCTCTTTTTAGCACTAATTATGGCGGTTTTATTAGTCAAAGAGTTATGGCAATTGGTTAATTTGATTACCTTTTCGGAAAATGTAAAAATTTTTGATGGGATTGTTGAAAAAGTTTTAGCATTTTTCTTATATTTTGAATTTATTGTGCTGGTTCGTACCTTCTTTAAAAATGAAGGTCATATCCCATTACAATATTTCATTTATATCGCAATCACAGCTATTCTTAGAGTTATTTTAACGGCTCATGGAAATAGTTTGGATGTTCTTGGATTTGGTGCGACAATCCTACTCTTAGTAATTGGTCTTAAAATATTGCCAAAGGAACATCAATAATTGTGCTTGTACACACTAAAACAATAGAGAAGAAACAGGAGGGCATCACAAATGTTGCCTAATAAAGAAGCACTACAAAAAAATATGCAAAGCCATTTCAGCATTAGATGCCATTATTTGTCAGGATTGGGCAGATCGCTATTATTCTTATGACAGCAAGTGGAGTCCCACTGAAGAATGTTTTACCATGAAAAATGGTGAAGGAGACGAGCTGCTGGTTCTCTTTAAAGAGAATGCTTGTATCATCAATGGCTTTCTTCATGAATTACAGCCCTTAAAAACTCAAGAAAATAGGCCAAGTATATTTCATGAATTTATGAATGAGGAGCCTGTTAAATCAATTGGAACAACCTTCTGCTTATGGACAGATGAGCAAGGTCACTTTCAAGCAAGTGATTTTGAAAAGCTTGATACGATGATGCAATCTTTTATTGAGATCTATCAGCCAAACCCTAAGCTTTATATAGATTGGGCTTGTGACTATTATGAGCTTGATGGCTTGCCGGCTGAAATTGTGGAGCAAGTCTACCAAAAGCAAGCACTCAATCAAACAAGTATTCTTTCAATCAACGCAGATTTAGAAGATTGGGAAACACTAAAAAGTGATTTAGAAGCTATTTCTTATCCTTTTACATTCTCTAAATAAGCAGGATAACTAAAGCATGTCACCGGACTTGGTGTCATGCTTTTTATACTTTTTTTACTCTTTATTTAACTGAATCTTTAATCATTTTCTACATAATAGGGGTTAGTTAAAAGGAGAGAACAAAATGAAATTTATTAAAGGGTTGGCTTTATTTACTTACCAACAAGTGATTTGCTGTTTATTTCCAGCGGCTATCTTTATTGCGCTTGCTGTAACAAAATATGTAAAGGTACCATTTATGACAAGATATGATTTGCTTTTATTGTTTTGTTTAGTGGTGCAAGGTTTTCTGCTTTATTTTAAATTGGAAACAAAGGATGAGCTAAAGGTCATCATGCTCTTTCATCTGATTGGCTTGGCTTTAGAAATTTATAAGGTCAATATTGGTTCTTGGAGCTATCCAGGGGCTGGCTTTTGGAAGCTGGGCGGCGTTCCATTATATAGCGGATTCATGTATTCCAGTATTGGGAGCTATATTTGTAAGGCGTGGAAAGTATTTGATTTAAAAATGAGTCATTGGCCAAAGCAGCTACTTGTTTGGCTATTATGCATTGGTATTTACTTAAATTTCTTTACGCATCATTTCATCTGGGATCTTAGGTGGTGGTTAACAGGGGCCGTTTTTCTGCTATTTTATCAAACATGGGTTTATTTTACTGTTGGTTCCTATCGTTTGAAAATGCCACTTAGCCTGTCCTTTTTATGTATTGCTTTCTTTATTTGGGTAGCAGAAAATATTGCCAGCTTTTTTGGCGCTTGGGCTTATCCAGATCAATTAAAGCAATGGCGGCTGGTTCATATTGGGAAAATATCCAGCTGGTATTTATTGATTATCATCAGTATTATTCTTATTGCTCAGCTTAAATTCAAAAAAAATAAAGAACTGCTTGATTAAGGTAAATCCTTATCAAGCAGTTTCTTCTAAATTTTCTTCACAAATTCTGATTTTAGCTTCATTGGACCAAAGCCATCAATTTTACAATCAATATCATGGTCTCCATCTACTAGACGAATATTTTTTACTTTTGTTCCTTGTTTTAAAGCACTTTGCGCACCTTTAACTTTTAAATCTTTAATGACTGTAACTGTATCACCATCATTTAAAACATTGCCATTTGCATCCTTAAAGACTTTGACTTCTTCATTTTGCGCTTCTGCTTCAGCACTCCATTCATGAGCACATTCTGGGCAAACAAGTAAGCTACCATCTTCATAAGTATACGCTGACCCACATTCTGGGCAGTTTGGTAAGTTTGACATTCTTTTATTTCCTCCATTCATTACGATACTTTCATTATAGTGTATCCTACCTCACTTGCCAATCACTCTTTTAGCATATTCAAAAAAGTGTCACATTTCTTCTTTACATACTACTTACCCTTTTCTTCATACACGCTATAGATTGGTTTGTTAAGCTTCGTTTTGTAAATGAGATAGTATTTCGTTTCAATCTATTAATCGAAGGTCTAACTTTAGAAGAAAAAGATGAGATGGGCAATACCATTTATCATTTAAAAGACTAGACTTGACCTGATTATCATAAAAAATGCTTGTTTTCCTTAACAAATGCTCCTTATCCAAGTATAATGGTACAGTAATGAACTATGAATAGGAAAGCGAGTGAAAAATATGGGTCGTAAATGGGCAAATATTAAAGAGAAAAAAGCATCAAAAGACGCAAATAATAGTCGTATTTATGCTAAATTCGGAATTGAAATCTATGTAGCTGCAAAGCAGGGCGATCCTGACCCCCACTCTAATCAAAAACTGCGTTTTGTCATTGAACGTGCTAAGACTTACAATGTGCCAAAGCATATTATTGATCGTGCAATTGAAAAAGCAAAAGGAACTGGCGATGAAAATTATTCGGAGCTACGTTATGAAGGATTCGGTCCTAATGGCTCAATGATTATTGTTGATGCGTTAACAAATAATGTGAACCGTACTGCTTCTGATGTTCGTGCTGCTTATGGTAAAAATGGTGGAAATATGGGTGTGAGCGGGGCTGTTGCTTACATGTTTGACAATACAGCTATTTTCGGTGTTCCAGATAAAGATGCAGATGAGTTATTAGAATTGTTAATGGAAGCTGATTTAGATGTTCGTGATGTCTTTGATGAAGATGGACAAACCATTGTTTATGCTGAACCTTCTGATTTTCATGCTGTTCAAGAAGCTTTAAAAACGGCTGGAGTTGAAGAATTCTCTGTGGCAGAAATTGAAATGATTCCTCAAAATGAAGTTACTTTGGATGGCGATGACTTAACTAAATTTGAAAATCTCATCGATGCTTTAGAGGATTTAGACGATGTGCAAAAAGTGTATCATAATGTTGATTTAGGTGAGTAACCAAAAGAGGGCGGGACAAAACTGAAAAGTTTTATCCCGCCCTCTTTAATTGCTTCTAAAAAACGTAAATTGCCTCCGTAAACGGTGGCCAAAAGGCAGGTTCTTCGGCAATTGCCAAGAACCACTGTGAACGTAAGTGAATAGATGATGATTGGTACCTATTTGGTTCACAAAATCCGATCAATACAAAAAGCGTATTGTTCGTCTTTTGCTCCAATTGCTTTGATTCACAACGAAGTATGAGTTGATGTAGAAAAGTACCTACCCGGTGCTCGAACCTAAACGCCTTTTTTGGTATGCTCCCAACAAAGTAGACACTAGAAAAAACAAAAATTTCTAGTCTACTATGTTGGGAGTTTTTATATGTCTAATAAAAGATATTCGTACGAAGAAAAGAAGCGTTCGATTCAACACATTCTTAGTGGAAAAGAATGTGTTACCAGTGAAGCAAGAAGAGTAGGTGCTGGTTATGATACTGTTAATACTTGGTTGAGGAAATATAGAGAAAATGGACTGAATGGGTTAAAAATTTCTAAAAATTGGAAAAAGTATCTAAAGCAAGATAAAACAAAAGCTGTTGAATATGCCTTATCTGGAAAATATTCTAAACATGAAATTGTACAAATTTTTAAAATATCTAGTAAGTCTCTTTTAGATAAATGGATTTCCACGTATACTAAGGGTAAGCGTTTAAAATCCACTAGTAAAGGAATCAGCCAGATGAAAACAAATAAAAGTATATTCACCACAGGTGAAGAACGTTTAGAAATTGTACAGTTTACTATTGCGCATAAGTTGGACTACCAATTAGCCATGGAAAAATATGGTGTTAGCTACCAGCAAGTTTATAGCTGGGTTAAAAAATATCAGAAAAATGGTACGGAGGCACTTCGTGATGGAAGAGGTCGTAAAAAAGATCCTAAAGAATTAACAGAAGAAGAACGACTAAAACAACGTATTAAAGAATTAGAACTCCGGAATGAAGAATTGGAGATGGAGAAAGCCATTGCAAAAAAGTTGCAGGAAATTCAAGAAAGATTCAATCCATCTCATTAACACGGAATAATTTTTTGTACCTAACGATCAAAGAATTAAGTAATCAATATTCTGTTGTAAAACTTTGTAAAAAATTAGAGATATCCCGTTCGGGATACTACAAATGGTTGCATCGAACTCTGTCTACTCATGATATAGTTAATCAAAAAATTGAACAAGAAATTTTTCGGATTTTCAACATGGTAAATAAAATATATGGATATCGCCGCATGACTTTAGCAATAAATCGTTCCTTCGGAACAGTCTATAATGTTAAAAGAATTCGTCGAATCATGCGTAGAAATGGTCTTTATTCTGTGATTCGCTGCACTCGTTCAAGCTGGAAGAAATCTAAGCCAAGCCATGTTGCAGAAAATATTCTTAATAGAGCCTTCCATTCAGCAAAAGCGCCAAATGAAATTTGGTGTACAGATATTACTGAATTTAAATGTAAAAATGGACAGAAACTCTATTTGAGTGCACTCATTGATTTATATGACTATTCAATTGTTTCTTACCAAATAAGTGAACGTAATGATAATTTATTGGTTATGGATACTCTACATCAAGCATTCAAATTAAATGCCCAGGCACATCCAATTATTCATAGTGATCGTGGATTTCAGTATACTTCTCATGAATATCGAAGACTGAGCGAAAAATATCAATTTAAAGTAAGTATGTCACGAGTATCAAAATGTTTAGATAATCAACCCATTGAAAGCTTCTGGGGCACACTAAAAGCAGAAAGCTTTTATCTGAATAAATTTAAAAAAAGAGAATCTCTGATTAAAGAGATTCATCGTTATATCATTTTTTATAATGAAGAACGATTCGTACAAAAATACAATGGCCTTACACCAATAGAATATCGGTATAAAGCCATCGTTTAAGATATTTCAGTTTTTTGTTTTTCCCTTGTCTACTTGACAGGGAGCAGTTCATTTTGTCTCAGCCTTTTCCTACGATTAGTCAAGTAGAAAATAAATAAGTTAGAATATGGCAATTATTTATAAGTTGTGGGGATATCATAGAATAAAATCTATAACAAATAACCCTGATAATCATTTATTTTTTTCAATCAGGGTGTTACAATCAGTGTATAAGGCTTTGCCTTATTGGTCCTTAGAGACCGTGTACGTATAGTCGTACTTTGTCTCGTTCTTAATCATAGAGTAGAGACACTTTAGTAGTTTGTTCATACAGGCTACGGTCGCAACCTTATCCTTTTTGGATAAAGGTTGCGTTTTTAATTTGTAATAATAATCCACAATATGATTAG
>NZ_FOHA01000040.1 GCF_900111355.1 Isobaculum melis | reverse complement strand
CGTTTTTTAGCAGCATCACTAAGAAGTCTAAAAACATTTGGCGCCGAAAACATTTTTCCATATATATCTAATTCAGCACCTACATATGCTGCAAGCCCACCACCTAAGCTATGACCAGTCACACTCATATTTTGTGGATTGTATGTATTTTTAATCTCATTTGCAAAATTTAAAGCTGTATCAAATTGGGTTGGTATCGGATTTCCCATGCCGTCTACCTTGTCGCTTACACCAAATATAATTTGATTAATATCAGCATTGATATCACCGTCTCCTGCACTGGGCTCGGTTCCGCGATATGAAATGATGATATTTGAGAAGTTACCTTTGTCATAGTCTTTTTTTGAAACAACGGCTATTCCTTGTGCGCCATTTCCATCTGGATTGTCGAGTTTGGCTACAATTACATAATTGGAATCATAAAATTGATACCCTATATTTAACTCATCTGTACTATATGTCTTTTCAGCGATATCTTTATAAACAATATCTGGAATTGAAGGAAGTGTTGGCATATTAGGCATAATAAAGTCTCTCCTTTATGTTATAATCATGTTAATTATACGTAAAGGAATGGAAATAAACAATGGCTAAGAAAAAAATAATCATTGCAACAGGAGCGTTTATTTTATTACTTTTAGGAGGTTATCAAATTATGCAGCATAAAGAGACTAAAGTATATGAACAACAAAAAATTGAACAAAAATTTTGGGATGAACAAAAAGTTCGCATTGAAAAATTTATTAGATATAACTTTAAGGATATTGAGTCAGTTACTTTTACAGAAAACTACAAAACACCAATGAGCGTTGCAATAAAAGGTTATATTAATGAAGATAAGAAGAATTTAAATTTTATTGCTACAATTTCTAATGAGCAAGATTTTTTTGAAAAAGGATTTGCTTCTTCACCAGGGATATCAAGAATGGCAATAAATTCTTCCCATATATTATCAGTAACTGAAATAGAAGAATTAGAAAAAACTAAGGATACGGAGAATTAAAATTTTTCAAGTATTATCTCAGTGTAAAGTCTCTTCTTCACACATGATTAGTGTTATTTACATGTAAAGGAATGAAAATAAACAATGACTAAGAAGAAAATAATCATTGCAGCAGGAGTGTTTATTTTATTACTACTAGGAGGATACAAATATATAGAGCATCAAGAGAATAAGGAACAAAAGCAACAAAAGACTGAACAAATATTTTGGTCTGAACAAAAAATCCGCATTGAAAAATTCATAAAGTACAATTTTAATGATATTGAAACAGTTACTTTCACTGAAACATATAAAACACCAATGAGCGTCGGTATACATGGCTACGTAAATAATGATGAAGAAAATTTATATTTTAGCGCAACTATTTATAATGAACAGGATACTTTTGAAGCTGATATAACTGTACATCCTGAACTAGATAAACTTTCAAAAGAGCCGTATCACGTATTCTCAGTATCGGAAATTGAAGAATTAGAAGAGTAAAACTGATATTTAAAATATTAAACATACCTATATTTCAAGCAAAGATAACCTTGTAAAGGAATGAAAATAAACAATGACTAAGAAGAAAATAATCATTACAACAGGAGCGTTTATTTTATTACTTTTAGGAGGTTATCAATTTATGAAGCATCAAGAAAATCAAGAAGTTGAACAACAGAAAATTGAACAGATATTTTGGGATGAACAAAAAGTTCGTATTGAAGAATACATAAAATATAATTTTAATGATATTGAATCCATTACTTTTACAAAAACAGATAAAACACCAATGAGTGTTGGTATACACGGTTATGTTAATGGAGATGAGAAAAAATTGTATTTTATTGCACCAATATATAATGAAGAAGACAAGTTTGATACTGATTTGACGACTGTTTCTAAATTAGGAAAACTGGCAAAAAATATTTCTCATTTTTTCTCAGTGACGGAAATTGAAGAATTGGAATCGGAGCAAGAATAATTACAAAACAATTCCTTGCGCGCCATTTCTGTCTGGATTATCAAGCTTTTTTAGAAGAA
>NZ_FOHA01000011.1 GCF_900111355.1 Isobaculum melis | reverse complement strand
AGTAAGCGCGGGTCACCTTATTTGAGAAAGGCCTTGTTTTCTGCAGCTTTAGTAGCTTCACAACATGATCCTGTCTTGAAAGCTTTTTATGAGAAGAAACGTTCCGAAGGAAAACATCATCTCACAGCACTTGGCGCTGTCTCTAGAAAGCTCTGCTATATTATTTTTGCCATTTTAAAGAAAAATGAAGCCTATGAAATTCGGCAATAGAACAATTTAAATTATTGCTTAGCAAGGTCTATTTGTTGTGCACTTATTTCTATTATTCTGCTTACTCATTTTTCAGTATATTGGCTTGACTTTATATAGTTAGTCTTTCTAATGCTCTTTAAATCCGGATTACGTATTGATTTACACCTGCAACAAAAAGAACAAATGCTAAAAGAATATGGCACAGATAGCTTAACCATTCCATTATTAGACAAAGATCAAATTTTACCAAGTATTGCGCCGTCTAATGATACTGATTACCATGTGAAAAAACCAAGTGAAGTGTTATTCCATGATACCTGTAACGAATTTTGGTGGGGCATTCAAAATGTTGCAAAAGGTATTTGGCGAGATGAACTTCCTTTTGCAAAGAGTAGCTTTGAAACATTAACAAGACCAGAATTAGATCAAATGGTTGCTTGGCAGATTGGGTTAGCCTATGATTTCAAAATTGCGACTGGCAAGCAAGGCAAGTACTTTAAAAAATTATTACCCACAGCAGAATGGCAGCAGTATGAACAAACCTATTCTGATGGCAATCCAGCCCATTTTTGGCAAGCAGTGTTTACTGCCTGTGAGTTATTTAGCACATTATCCGAAAAAATAGCTGCAGAGTTAAACTTTAAATACACTACTAAGGAAGCCAGCAATATGTTAGCTTATTTAAAACATGTTGCAAACCTACCTAAAGATGCCAAAGTAATTGTTGATGAAACATGATAAATCCGCACAAAAAAAGAAACAGCATATGCTGTTTCTCAGGTTGTCGACAAAGTCGGAAAATGACTTTGTCGGCGTCTTTTTTTATCATGTTGTTTTATTTAATTAAAACCCAAAAATCTATTTTTCTTGATAAATCAATATTTTTAAGTGATTAATCATTTTTATCATATAAAAATAAACAATTATATTAGAAGAAACATTTTTTTATTAGTTTGTCTACAGTCCTATTTGGCAAAGGAGGTCTCTGTGGACTTACACTTCTGATTTTAGCTTTATCATTCGATCTGTTTGTTGTGCTTGTTCCATGTTATGTGTAACCATAACGATGGTTTTTCCGCTTTCTTTTTGCATTTTTAAGATTAAATCAAAGGCTTGTTGTGCTAGTTCAGGATCTAGAGCACCAGTTGGTTCATCAGCGAGGATAATATTACCTGGTTTAATCATTACTCTAGCTAATGCAATTCGTTGTTTTTCTCCACTAGATAAAGTATTAACTAGTTTATTTAGTTTATTGTCCAAGTGAACATCGGTTAATACCTGTTTAATCACTTGGTCTTTATTTATTCCTTTAGAAAAATGCAGGCTGAGTTTTAAATTATCATAGACTGTTTTATCTTCAATCAAGGCGAATGATTGAAATAGATAATTGATTGTTTCTCTACGAATTTTTTCAGCAGGTCTGCTATTTAATTTTGGTAATGATTGTCCGTTTATAGATACATTTCCAGCATTAAAGGTATCTAACAGTCCCATGATATTTAAAATAGTAGTTTTCCCAGAACCAGAGGGCCCAACAATTGAGACAAATTCGCCTTTTCTAATAGATAAATTTAAGTTCTTTAAAACAAAATAATTTCCAAACTTTTTTGATACGTTTTCAAATACAATTACGTTCATGTTAAGTTAATGCCCCTTTATATTTTGAATAGCATGCTTTTTGATAAATAAACGAATGGTCATTAATTGTAAAATCACGATTACAGGAATCAATATCATCCCTAATGTGGCCTTTAGTAGTAGGGTAATCAGTAATTCAATTAGCCCCATAATTAAAACAAATAGCATAACATTTTTGTAAATCATCGTGCTTGAAAAACCTATTATTTCTTTAACAAAAATCGTTCTACCGTTTACAATTGAAAAAATAAACGCCATTGATACTAGAATCAACATAATGATGATGACAATAAAAGCAATGACACTTCCGAAGAAAGCAATTGTTTGCGTTAGTTGTTTTTGAAGACCATCCACAAATTTTGTTACAGGCGTAAATTCTAAGTCATTGTCATCCAAATCATATTTACTTAAGTGTTTTGTGTTTTCTGTCATTATTTTTTTGCTCTTAAACTTTAATGGTCCAGTTAATACATTTGCTCTAAGGTTCCCCGCATCAAAAGGTGTCATATTGGCTGTTGTTACAATAGAAATGATAGCTTCTTTTGTAAATGTGGGTTCTTCTTTTTGTGTTGCCCAAGTGAAAACATCAGAAGTCATGTCATATTTTATAAACTCGATATTTTTATTTTTATAAAACTCATTTTCAAAAGAACTGTCAATTAGTTCGCTAAGCACTTCTTCTGATAGCCATTTTTTTGCAGTTTCAACTTGCTTATCTGACCAATGATTAGGTATTAAGAATACACGAATACCCTGGTTAGCCTTTTCAATATCACGTTCAGGTATGTTGATATTGTGATCTTGAACGTAATTAGGCGAGGCAGTTATTAAAGTGAATGGAGAATTAGGCACTGATTGATTTGCCGATTCTTTGAGAGTAAAAAGGATCTTTTCGTCATAGTATTGACTGGTAATATAGTAAACCCCAGGATTATTTTCCATAGATTGATACCAGTTATACATCTCATGGTCTAGTTGGTCGCTAAGCCCAGCGATAGATGTTTGGTTTTCCCCAGGAAAAACTGTTTTAAGCGTCTCATATTCACCAACATTACTCCAAGCGCTCAGTAGCCTTTTATTTTGGGCAACCTGTTGAATCGGAGCATCTAATGCATAACTCACTACCAACAATCCAAGACTAGATAATAAATACAAAAATGCAACAAATAAATACAGTATTTTTTTAGGCAAGATTCCTTTTATAGCATTCAATGAATTGATTGTAAATAGAATAAAACTAGAGATACCCAAAATAATCAGTACAATGAATGTATTGATGATACCTGCTGTCAAACTGTATCGTAGGATATTTAGATTGAATGAATAAAAAGTTAAACTTACAACCATACTTACAGGAATAAGATATAAACTAAACCAAAAAATAGGACTAAACAGTTGGTTAAGTATCTGTACTTTTCCCCAGCCTAATAGGGCTAAACTACCAATTTCTTTAATTGAAGCTAGTGTATAACTTACTACCAAGATTCCTAGTATTAATACAGTCAAAAACAGGCCGATACTTAATACGATACCAACTAACCCACTGTCAATAGTATATCCTGATTGGGGGAATAGTAAGTCATTTTTGCTGATACTGGTTACCTCAGAAAGTTTACTAATAAATTCTGCTTGCTGTTCAGAATTTAAACCAACTAGGACATAGTTACCTAGTAACGTATCATCCAAACTTGTAGATAATTTTGAAAAATAAATCGATACTCCGAATAATGGCGTTTGGAGTTCTTTTATCGTATCTTTTGAGCCGATGTTCATTCCAATTGTGGCATTTCTATTTTCTGATGTTAATAAACGATGTAAATCAGATGAATCAATTATCGTGTTACCTAGAAATTCAAGCGCTGGTGCGTTATCTACTAATCCGCCAATTTGGACATTAATGCTATCGTTACCATTTGAGGTAGACTGAGGCGTTTGACGAATTAAAGTTCCAGGAGAATTTAGTAATAAATCATGAGTCATATCAGTATTGTCTTTCGATAATGAAGTAATACTAAATTGCAAGGAATTTGGTAAATTGATTCCATAATTTGTGACATTTTTTTTATAAATTTCTGATAAAAAAAAGGCACTTGTTAATAAGCACAACAGCACTTGAATAACAATTGCCCCTTTAATCGTAAGATGAAGAACTTTCCTAATATTCATTGGGCATTCCAGTAAGCTGTAGCGGTCCCCCATCCAACATATTGTTGAGCGTGAGCTTGCACACCTTTCTTTTTCCAACCTGAGTATGTAGTATTTGCGGTAGCTGAGTGAGTATAGGATCCTGATTGCACAGTTGAATAACTTGTAACGCCTAGTGAACGACCGTAGTTCCATGATATAGGAGTGCCGTTGTAATATACTGTTGCGGCTTCTGCAATCAACGGAAACGCAACTCCCAATGTAGAAATAATTAATAGACTCAATGTAGCTTTTTTTATCCAATTTTTCATCATAAATGCCTCCTTCTAAGTTGTGAAGAAAGTATAACATATGAATAGAACACTTGCAACAACACTATTATGCTATACATAAATGCTGTAAGAAATTGGTTCTATGTTGTTGGGAAAATGAAAGTACTTAAAGTTAGACTTTCTTGTGCTTCATCGTAGTTGTCTTTGGCTCATTCATAAATAAATGAAAAATTGCTGGCTTAATTCATTTGTCCCCATGCCCCATTTTGCTTAGCCATTACTACACTGTTATACTCTTTACTCTATATTTAACCCATAAAAAGAGACAAAGCACTAATAATCACTCAGTACTTTGTCTACATTCTAAAAGCAACAGCTCAAGCTTTTCCTTATCTTCTTTTCTTGCGTCCTAACCCCATTGCATTCTTCATTTGATTTAAGGTTTTATTCGACACTGCACGGGCTTTTTCAGCACCCGTATCTAAAATTGTATCTAATTCCTCAGATGCCATCCAAGCATGATATTTCTCTTGAATCGGTTCTAACAGACCCACCACAGCTTCACCTAAGTCAGTCTTAAATTCACCATAACCTTTGCCTTCATAGCGAGCGACCAGGCTAGCAATTGATTCCCCAGTACAAGCAGCATAAATACTCAATAAGTTAGAAACACCAGGTTTATTTTCAGGATCATATTCAATCACACCACTAGAATCAGTCACAGCACTTTTAATCTTCTTACGAATCACAGCAGGCTCGTCCAACATTGAAATGAAACCTTTCACATTTTTGTCCGACTTACTCATTTTTTGTGTAGGCTCAGCCAAACTCATGACACGAGCGCCTTCTTTCACAAATTTAGCTTCTGGTAAGGTTAAAATAGGACCGTTTTCGCCATAACGATTATTAAAGCGTTCAACAAAGTCTCTAGTTAACTCCAAATGTTGGCGTTGATCTTCTCCAACAGGAACAAGATGTGCATGATATAAGACAATATCAGCAACCATTAAAGGAGGGTAGGTAAGTAAAGCAGCACTTACACCTTGCTTCTCATTTTTAGCAGATTTATCTTTAAATTGCGTCATTCGTTCTAATTCACCAATATAAGTATTACATTGAACTAACCAAGCCCCTTCAGTATGGGCAGGCACTTCAGATTGAATAAATAAAGTCACTTTAGCAGGATCTAAGCCAACTGCTAAATATAAAGCGGCTAACCCTCTAATTTGTTGGCGTAGCTCTAAACGCTTTTGTGGGACTGTAATGGCATGTTCATCCACTACACAAAAATAACAATCAAAATCATTTTGTAAGTCAACAAATTGCTTCATTGCACCAATATAATTGCCAATAGTGGGTACGCCACTTGGTTGAATGCCAGAAAAAATAGTTTGCATGATATCGTCTCCCTTAATAGATAAATCTTATAAAATCTCTTCATTAAAAATAGTAAACTAGTCTCTATTAATTTAACGCAAAATGACAGTGAAAACAAGTAAAGATGAATCAAATCATCCAGTTGTTTTAAGTAAACAAAATTTTAGTTGAATTTAGTCAGGTTTAGATGAGAAGAAGTGAATTGAATTTTTGAACAAATTGTAACAATAAAACGCAAGTTGATTATAATTATTATAATCTGAAGAAAGGGGTGAAAATAGATAAAAGCCTTTATTAAAGGGTTTTTCTGAAAATGGAAAAATAAAATTAACTAAAAGTGACAAAAAAGTGACAAAATTTCAAGAAAAGGGTAGTAATAAAAGTGAATATGGTTTATACTAAGGATGTTGAAAGTAGTTGGGGAATAAATTACTTTGTAAACAAAAGTTAAGGGAATAAGCAACATTGTAGTCAACATTTATAAGGAGTGAATAAACATGGTAACATTATACACATCACCTAGTTGTACCTCTTGTCGCAAGGCTAGAGCGTGGTTAGAAGAGCATGAAATTCCTTTCAAAGAGAGAAACATTTTTTCAGATCCGCTAAACATTGATGAAATTAAGGCGATTTTACGCATGACTGAAGATGGAACAGAAGAGATTATTTCAACGCGTTCAAAAATTTTCCAAAAACTAAATGTGGATTTAGACGATCTACCATTGAAAGAATTGTTTTCATTAGTAGAAGCAAATCCTGGTTTATTGCGTAGACCAATTATGATGGACGAAAAACGTCTACAAGTTGGTTATAATGAAGATGAAATTCGTCGTTTCTTACCAAGAGAAGTGCGTGCTTACGAATTAAGACAAGCGCAACAAATGGTTAATTTCTAATAAATAAATGACCGCTCATGTATCCATTTGGAGACATGAGCTTTTTTTTAAACCTTTTCCTTTACTTTTATTAGAATTGCTATAAAATATAGAGTAGTAGGAAGCTTATCTAATAAAAAAGATAGGCAGATGAAAAGAGGTGCATACTCATGGAAATGGAACATATAAATGAGAATACAATCCGTGTACGAATTGAAAATGCTGATTTAGAAGAGCGTGGTGTGACCTTCCTTGACTTATTAGGAAATCACAAACAAATTGAAAATTTTTTCTATAGTATTTTAGAAGAGGTCGATGTTGAAAATCAATTCCATGGTACAGATGCCGTGACCTTCCAAGTAATGCCAAAAGGAAATGGTTTAGAATTATTCATCAGCAAGGGAAATGCAACAAATGAAGAGCTTGATATGAATGATGGAGACCCTACTTCACAAGATGATTTCACAAAATTTATTAAAGAACAAATTTTAGGTGCTGAGACACCAAACATAGATGAGTCAGAAGTAAGTGAGTATTTAGAAAATCCTGATACATTGAAAACAGAGTTTGTTTTTAAAATTGCTCAATTTGAAGACATGGTTTTACTAGCAAAGCGCATGTATTTAGATAGTGCTGTCTCAAGCTTATATCACTATAAAGATGCCTATTATCTTCAAGTTGTTTTCTTTAATGAAGAAATGATTGAAACAACGGTTGATGAAGAAGTTGCGTTAATTCTAGAATTTGCAACAGAAACCAATCTTACTGGTGATGTCTTATCAGAATATGGCAAGCTAATCATGGAACAAACTGCATTAGAACAAACACGTTACTATTTTAAATAAGCCTATCAAAAAAAGCTTTTGTCAAAAAAATGACAAAAGCTTTTTTTTGCCTATATTTAAGAGTGAAAGGAGAGAGAAGATGCTCATTGCAATGAATAATAAAAATGAAAGAATCGCTATTTGTGCCTATCCCATCAAAGACTTAATACAATTAAAAAAAGAAAAGTGGACTTGTCCTAGTTGTAAAGAACCAGTTTTTATGAAAGTAGGAACCGCTAAACAACCCCATTTTTCTCATTATCGACAAGGCAAGTGTCAAACCTTCTCAGAAGGAGAAACACCTGAACATCTTGCAGGAAAACAACTATTGGCGCAATGGTTTGAGTTACAGCAAATCCCCTATCAATTAGAAGCCTCCCTTTCAACCATTCAGCAACGACCAGATATCCTAATCTACGAAAAGAAACAGCCAATTGCCATAGAATTTCAATGTAGTCCGCTTTCCGCAAATAAAATGCAGGAACGAACACAAGGTTATCTAAAGAATGGTTATGCTGTCATTTGGATAGTAGGAAAAAAATTAACACCCATCAACAAATTGTCTTCCCTACAAAGACAATTTATTAGCTATCAGAAAAAAGTTGGCTTCTATTTATTTTCCTTAGATATTGAGCAACAAAAAATTGTACGTTATAGCCAAATCGTGACAAACTTTAACGAGCGAATTTCTCATCAAACCATTCAAACAACCTTTCCCTTAACTGGTTCCAAGCATCAAAGCTTTCAAAACTTAATGATGCCCTCACAAAAAGTACCCATAAAAAAAGATGAATTCACCATCAAAAATATAAAACAACAACAAAAAAAGCTCAGTAAAGCATTATATTATGGTAATAAACAGCATTTAATCGTACAAGAAAAACTGTATATGCAACATTTACATGCACTTTATTTGCCAGTTGAAGCATATTTTCCCTTAGCTGATTCTCCAATCATTAGAACACCAGCTTATTATTGGCATTCCTTGCTTCTCTTACGACTCTTTCACTTAGGAGCAGGTCATCTGTTAGAACTCAAAGAATTAAAAAAATGGTGGCAAAAAAAAGTCCTAGCAGCGGAAATTCAGTATTATCCCTTACCACTCATTCAGCGGAAACCCTTTGTTTCCTTAGAAAGATACCTCCACTTTTTGCAGCAATTAGGCGTGATAAAAGCAGAAAAAAAAGATGAATATCGTGTGACTGAAAAAATCCAATGGCTATTTACTCAATAAAGTGATTTAAAATAGAGAAAATTATGAGTTTTTGATGAGTTTATGGTAAGATTATAAAGAAGTGATTTTAAGGAGGAATTCGTATGAGCGAAATAAAAGAATTACCAGCACGCCAAGATGTCCCAACAGAAATGACTTGGAGAATTGAAGATATTTTTGCAACAGATGCAGATTTTGACAAAGCTTATCTAGCTGTAGAGGGAGCGGTAGAAAAAATTGCAGATTTTAAAGGCACATTAGGAAACAATAGTGATGCGCTTTTAGCTGGCATTCATAGTATTTTAAATGTTTCAGA
The DNA here is from genome assembly GCF_900111355.1 of Isobaculum melis. Taxonomy (GTDB): domain Bacteria; phylum Bacillota; class Bacilli; order Lactobacillales; family Carnobacteriaceae; genus Isobaculum; species Isobaculum melis. The sequence continues at coordinate 78,653 of NZ_FOHA01000011.1, read as the reverse complement.
AAAATTTGGTGTGGTCTATACCTATGCTCATCTAAGAAATGACCAAGATACATCAAATAGTTTTTACCAAGGGATGCATGAAAGAGCATCGGCTTTAGGAACTAAACTGAGTGCAGCTACATCATGGTTTGAACCAGAATTATTAGCAATTCCAGAAGCAACCTTAACACAATATCTAAAAGAAAATGCAGGATTGAAATTGTATCAACATTTTATTGATGATATTACAAGTGCCCGTTCTCATGTGCTTTCTGAAAAAGAAGAAGCCTTATTAGCAGGAGCAGGAGATATTTTTGATGCATCTGCAAGAACTTTTAGTGTCTTAAATAATGCAGACATTCAATTTCCAAAAATTAAAGATGCACAGGGACGTCCAGTACAACTATCACATGGTGTGTACGGTCAATTAATGGAAAATACGAATCGTCAAGTCCGTGAATCAGCCTTTAAAGAATTCAATAGTACCTATAAAAATTTAAAAAATACTTTTGCTAGTACACTTTCTTCAAATGTGAAATACCATAATTACGATGCAGAGGTACACAACTATTCGTCTGCTAGAGCAAAAGCATTAGCAGCAAATCATATTCCTGAATCGGTTCATGATACATTATTAGCAGTCGTGAAAAATAAATTACCTTTACTACATCGTTATGTTGGCTTACGCAAAGAGGTATTTGGTGTGGATCAATTGCATATGTATGATATGTATACACCATTAACAGGAGAAGCTAGTATCCGTTACACTTATGAAGAAGCCGTAGAAGTGGCTAAAAAAGCCTTAGCACCTTTAGGAGAAGACTATTTACGCATTGTTACAGAAGCTTTTAGTGAACGCTGGGTAGATGTGGTTGAAAACAAAGGCAAACGTAGTGGTGCTTATTCTTCTGGAACTTATGGGACCAATCCTTATATTTTGATGAACTGGCATGAAAGTTTAGATCAGCTTTATACATTGGTTCATGAAATGGGACATAGTGTTCATAGTTACTATACAAGAAATAACCAGCCATATGTCTATGGGAATTACTCTATTTTCTTAGCAGAGATTGCTTCTACAACAAATGAAAATCTGTTAACTGAGTATTTATTAGAAACACAAACAGATCCAGAAATCCGTGCCTATGTTTTAAATCGTTATTTAGATGGTTTTAAAGGAACAATTTTCCGTCAAACACAATTTGCTGAGTTTGAGCATTATATTCATGAACAAGCTGCAGCAGGTGTACCATTAACAAGTGAATTTATGACAAATTATTATGCTGACTTAAATGCTGCGTATTATGGACCAGCTGTGGCAAGAGACCCAGAAATCGCTTATGAATGGGCACGTATTCCACATTTCTACTATAATTATTATGTGTATCAATATGCAACTGGATTCTCAGCAGCAAGTACCTTAGCTGAAGGCATTTTAGCAGGTAAAGAGGGTGCTTTAGAAGCGTATCTAACCTATCTAAAAGCTGGTTGTAGTGATTATCCAATTGAAGTAATGAAAAAAGCTGGTGTGGATATGACCAAAAAAGCTTATATTGAAGATGCTTTACAGGTCTTTGAAACACGCTTAACTGAATTAGAAACATTGTTAAAAAAATAAGCATAAAAAAGCATTGAAGAGATCTTACTCTTCAATGCTTTTATAATGAACGCAAATAATGTTTAATCCTACGAGCAGCGGGTAGGTGTGTGCTACTTGTTAAACGTTTTACCTGATGTTCAGGTGTAATAATCTCTTGATAAACTTTCTCTAGAATATCTGGTGTCAGGCAATCATCAATTAAAATACCATAATTTGTATCATCTGTATCAAAAAAAACAGCAGATGGATTTTTCTCCACACACATTTCTCTTGCAATTTTTTGGTCGCTTTCAAACGCTTTTTGAACCAAATCGGAATGTAGATCTGTTAAAAACATCTCTACATCAATGCCAGTTTGTTTTGCAACCTCTACTAATAAGTCATAGCAAAATGTTTTTTTATTTAGGACAACATCTCGTTGTAAGGTAATCAAAAAGTTTCGACCATTTTTTTTACCTTGTAGTTCAGCTGCTTTAAAAGCAAGGCAAGCTTGATATAAGTTTTGTGAAATTTCTGGTTGTTTCGATGCATCAATGTTTAGAGCTTTCATATAGTTTGCAACTGTTTGAAGGTTATGGAAAGCGATGACTCGAAAATGAAATTTCCCTTTATGAGATTCAATTAACTTCAACGCATGTTCTTCAGCTTTCAAACATCTTGTTCCTAATGGATTTACAAACATGTATAATTCAATGATGCGATTCGATTGTTCCTGATTATTTGTATAACGTATCATGAGTATCAATCACCTTATCATTAGTATTTGTTTTCTTTATAGCTCTACCATAACAAAATATTTTTAATAATTCTAAAATAAACACTTGACATTTAATGGCTCTTCTTTTTTTTTGTAACAAATTAGCCACATTTAACAGATAGCGTTTTTTGAAAAGAGCATATTACTTGCTAATTGCTTAAAGAGAAAGAAACATTCTTGCTACTTTGTTTGGCGTTTTACGGATTGGAATATGATGTTCTGCTAAAAAATGAGCAAAAAAAGCTTGTCCTTGTTCAAAATTGGCTACTTCAAATTCTAATTCATAATCGGTTATATGATTGTAGTCACTTTGATCAAAGACTAGTAAGCCTTGAGCAATTCTTTTTTCAGCACGTGTTGTTTTTAATGAACCTAAGCGTTGGAAATCTTGAAGTGTGAGCTTAAATGTAGCTAATTTTTCAGAAATATGAGGTAAACCAGTCAGTTGTTTTGCAGCTAAAAGTTGATGGGCTTCAGCTAGTGTGAGTGAATCTGTAATTTCTAGTAAGCCATTTTCATGAGGTGTCTTTAAGGTTGCTTCAGCAGTCTGGCTAAAACATCTGATTCTCAGAGCTGCACCTAATTGTTTCAATGTGTTTTCTGATGTATCAAAATAAAAATTTTCTTGTGAAAAAAAGTCAGCTGGTTGAAGTTGAAAATGGTCAATTAACTTTTTATATTCTGGTTCTGTTAATAAGTTTTTAAATTCTATTTCAAGTTGTTCACTCATTGTTTTCCCTCCAGCAAAATAAGTCCCACACAGTTTACCACATTTTTTCTAAAAAAACAGTTTTGAGCCTTATGACCTGTAAAAATAACTTCATTCGCTACATAAAAATAGGAAACTATGGTAAAATATACAATGGACGAATTGACCATACCGATTCAAAAAAAGAGATGAATAATGGAATAAAAGATATAAAAGAGGGATGACTATGATTCAAAATTGGGATCACTTTTTAGCACCATATAGCCAAGCAGTTGATGAAATGAAAATTAAATTAAAAGGCATTCGTAAGCAATTTCGACAAGAAAATACACATGCTCCGATTGAATTCGTAACAGGAAGAGTCAAGCCAGTTGATAGTATTCTTGTAAAAGCTGAATTAAGAAATATACCTGAAGAAAAAATAGGAATGGAAATGCAAGATATTGCTGGCCTAAGAATTATGTGCCAGTTTGTGGAAGATATTTACACAGTTGTAGATTTGCTCCGTAAAAGAAAAGATTTTAAAGTGGTAGAGGAAAGAGATTATATTTCAAATAAAAAAAAGAGTGGTTATCGTTCTTATCATATTGTCATCGCATATCCAGTTCAAGGAATTAATGGGGAGCATATCATTTTAGCTGAAATCCAAATTAGAACCTTATCAATGAACTTTTGGGCAACCATTGAACATTCCTTAAACTATAAATATCGTGGTGATTTACCGGCGGATATTAATACACGCTTAGAACGTGCTGCTGAAGCTGCTTTCCTATTAGATGAGGAAATGTCAGAAATTAGAGAAGAAATTAAAGAAGCCCAGGTTTTATTTGTTCATAATAAAAAACATAAAAAATAAGGTCTCTTTTAGAAGACTTCTGAACATTCCTAATCAATAAAAAAACAAGTGATTCATTAGAAATCACAGAAGGAGGCAACCGATGCGTTTTTCAGTTGTTAAAAAAAATGATGAGAAGACTCAAATGATTGCCGAAAAATTTATTGCCTCTTGTACTGAAAAAGGGCTGATTTATGATGAGAAGTTGCCTGATGTTGTGATTTCTATTGGTGGAGATGGAACCTTGCTGAATGCTTTTCATCGATATGCCCATCAATTGGATCATGTCCGATTTGTTGGTGTGCATACAGGCCATTTAGGCTTTTATACAGATTGGCGTGATTATGAATATGAAGATTTAGTAACAAGCTTACTTCATGATGAAGGGAAAAGTGTGACCTATCCCTTATTAGATGTCACAATTAACTATCATGATGAACAAGCAAGTGCGCATTTTTTAGCCTTAAATGAATCGACCTTTAAACAAGTTAGCGGCACAATGGTCTTGGATATTTATATTAAGGATCAGCTGTTTGAGCGCTTTAGAGGAGATGGAATTTGTATTTCTACCCCAACAGGTTCAACAGCCTATAATAAATCAATTGGTGGCGCAGTTCTTCATCCCCGCTTAGAAGCACTTCAATTAGCTGAGATTGCTTCAATCAATAATCGTGTGTTTAGAACATTAAGCTCTGCGATGATTTTGGCACCAGATGAATGGATTACGGTCAAGCCAGCTGAACAAAATGAATTTCTATTAGGCATTGACCAATTTACCCATCAGCACACAAATATATCAGAAATAAATTATCGTATTGCTACTGAGCGCATTCATTTTGCGCATTATCGACATACGTCATTTTGGCGAAGAGTAGAGGATGCGTTTATCGGAGCGCGAGAAAAAAATGAAATTTAGTTGGACTTATGAAAACGAAGAAGCGATACAAGTAAAGCAATTTTTACGGACTAAGGATATATCCCGAGCCTTGCTTGCAAAAATTAAATTTAATGGTGGCTTGATCCTAGTTAATGACATCGAAAAAAATGCCATATATTTTTTAAAAAAAGGAGACCAGGTAACTGTTGTGATACCAGATGAAGCTGGACATGAAACAACCATTCCGGTGCATCTTCCAATTGATATTGTTTATGAAGATGAGCATTTATTAATTGTGAATAAACCGAGTGGGGTTGCCTCCATTACCTCACAAGTTCATCCATCAGGAACAATGGCCAATCGTGTAAAGGGCTATTATGTGGCGCAAAACTACCCCAATCAAGTGATTCATATTGTCACAAGGTTAGATCGTGATACAACAGGTTTGATGCTCTTTGCCAAGCATGGCTATGCCCACGCTAAGATGGATATTCAATTACGAAAAAAGCAAATGACTAAAAAATATCAAGCTTTAATTTCAGGCAGTATTCCTGAGGGCACCCATCAAATGATTGATGCGCCAATTGGACGTGTTGAAGGCTCTTTAATGGAACGACAAGTAAGACCAGATGGGAAAGTTGCACAAACAGAATTTTGGGTAGCATCTTGTTTTGAAGAGGGAACATTAGTTGATATCCAGCTTCATACTGGGCGCACCCATCAAATTCGTGTTCATTTTGCTGCAATCCATCATCCTTTAATTGGAGATGATTTATATGGTGGAAAAAATCAAGAACCCGTTGAAAGACAAGCCCTACATTGTGCCAAATTAGTATTTCATCATCCCTTCACAGGAGAATTATTAACCATTGAAAGTCCATTACCTCAAGATATGCAAGGCTGGCTAGCCAATCAAAAGTAAGAAAGAAATATTTGTAGAGAGAGGGTCATGTAAGGTGGCTGAATTACAACAGGAAGTAGAAGTAAATCATGAGGCATTAGCTAATTTTTTACGAGAAAGTAATTTACAGGCTTTTCGTGAAGAATTTTTAGAACTTCATCCTTATGATCAAGGGCAATTTTATTTAGCATTATTACCAGAAGAGCGAATGAATATGTATCATTATCTATCACCTAAAGAGTTAGGCGATATGTTTGAAGCATTGGAAGAAGACCAGGAATCCATTGAAATCTATTTGGAAGAAATGGATTCGAAGTATGCTGCTGATATGCTTGGCTCAATGTTTGCTGATAATGCAGTAGATATTTTGAACCAATTAGATAAAAGTCGTGTTGCTGGATATTTAAGCATGATGGATGCCGAAAATGCAAATGAAATTAAAGCCCTCCTTCATTATGAAGATGAAACAGCTGGTGCGATTATGACAACAGAATTTGTGTCAATTGTTGCCAATCAAACGGTTAAATCAGCGATGATTATTTTAAAAGAAGCCGCAAAAGAGGCTGAAACCATTTATTATATCTATGTAGTGGATCGCGAAGAGCATTTATTAGGGGTCATTTCGTTAAGAGATTTAATTATTCATGAAGATGATATGCTCATTGAAGATATTATGAATGATCGGATTGTCTCAGTAAATGTAGCAGATGATCAAGTCAATGTTGCCAAAACCATTCGTGATTATAATTTCTTAGCCGTACCCGTGATTGACTTTGAAGAGCACTTATTAGGGATTATTACCGTAGATGATATTATTGATGTCATTGATGAAGAAGCAACAAGCGACTATTCTGGATTGGCTGGGGTAAACGTTGAAGAGGTAACTGAAAATCCAATTAAAGCTGCTTCAAAGCGCTTGCCATGGTTGATTACCTTACTATTTTTAGGGATGAGTACAGCCACATTGATCAGTCACTATGAGACATTGCTCAGTGAAGCAAGCATTCTAGCCGTATTTATCTCTTTAATTACAGGAACAGCAGGTAATGCGGGAACACAATCATTGGCGGTAGCAGTGAGACGTCTTGCCATTAAAGATGAAAATGAAATGAACTTTGGTCATATGCTAATCAGTGAAATCCTAACAGGACTAGTTACAGGGTTTGTGACTGGCTTTACTATTATGTTTGTGGTGGGCATCTGGAAAACCAATTTTATGCTAGGGTTTGTGATTGGGATGGCTATGTTTTTTGCGATTACAGTTGCCACTGTAGCAGGAAGCTTAATTCCAATGTTAATGGATAAGCTAGGCTTTGACCCAGCTGTAGCCAGTGGGCCATTTATTACAACAATGAGTGATTTAACCAGTGTGTTAATTTATTTTAATATTGCAAGTTTATTTATGAGCTCCTTTATGTAGTGAGCAGATTGAGACAGAGCCAATTGTGTTTTGTCTCAATTATTTTAACAAAATAAGAACATATGTGTGGGGGAAGAATGATGGCAAAAAGAAAAAAACGTCAAAAAATAGTAAAAAAACCATTATGGCTAGTGATTCTCTTGGTTTGTCTAAGCTTAACATTAAGTGTCATCTTTGAAATGAATGCAAGAAATATATCCTTAACACCTGAGCATCTTCTTGCTTATTTAAAAGGGGAAGAAATTGCAACTGAACAGCCAATGAGTCAACCAACTATTCCTGCAACAGGAGAAGCAACTTTTCAATTTTTAAATGTTGGACAAGGAGATGCCACTTTAATTAAAGGCAGTGATGGTACCACAATTTTAATCGATACTGGTAGATATGATGATCGTGAAAAAAGAATTATTGGCTATTTAAATGAAGCGATTGGCACAGGTGGCAAAATTGATTTACTGATTTTTACCCATGGTGACTCCGATCATATTGGACATGGTGATTTAGTGCTGGACTATTTTGATGTGAAAGAGGTTTGGATGAATGGTTTTGATAGTACAACCAAGATCTATGAGCGCTTACTAGATCGCATCAGTGCTTCAAAAGCAGTTTATAAAGAACCAAAAAGAGGAGAAACTGCTACTTTTGGTGAATTCCAACTAGAGGTATTAAACCCAACAGAAATTCCTAAAAGTAACACCAATGATGATTCAATTAGTGTCATGCTCCATTTTGGCACATTCTCCGCCTTATTCACAGGAGATGCTAGTACCCGTGTAGAAAAAGAACTATTAACGACACAATTACCCCTCCAAGCTACCTTATTTCAAGTAGGACATCATGGTTCTAAAGACAGTAATTCTTTAACTTTTCTACAAAGAGTTGCTCCTAAAATTGCGGTTTATTCAGCGGGAGTTAACAATACTTATGGCCACCCACATATCGAAGCTATGAACCGCATCAAAGAAGTGGGTGTGACTGAATTATATGGAACAGATCAAAATGGTTCAATCACTTTAACTGTTAAAAATGATGGTAGTTACACGTGGCAATTAGAAAAGGGCGAAAATTTAATCAATACTTTCAATCAAAAGGAGAAATGATTATGAAATTAGTTTATGAAGCTTTAGAAAATGAGCAACTTGTTCGCATGATACCTGATAATGGGACGGCTCCGCTTTATTTTTCTGTTCAATTAGTACCGACGCAGGCCGTCATTGGAGATGTCTTTGAGCTGACTCAAACTGCAGATTGTACCACATTAACCTTGTTGCCTCATGAAAAAGAAGCAAGATTAAATGATTTAAAAGCAAAACGAGCAGCTTTGTTAAATCGGAATAAATAGAAAAATATTAGTAGCTACTAATAAAAAACTTCCCTTTTCAAAAAAAGTAGCGTACAATATGGATAGATTACGTATTTGGAAAGGGGCTTATCATGAGTTTTAATTTAAAAGGACAAACATATTTAGTAATGGGGGTTGCCAATAACTGGAGTATTGCTTGGGGGATTGCGCAATCATTAGATAAATTTGGTGCAACATTGATTTTCTCTTCAACAGGAGAACGCTCTATTGCACAGGTAGAAAAACTAAGAGGACAACTAGGTGAGCAAAATCAGGAGGCCTTGATTTTTGATACAGATGTCTCACAGGATCAACCAATTATTGATTTATTTGCTGCTATTAAAGAACGAAATATCACGCTTTCAGGTGTAGCACACTGTATTGCCTTCTCAAATAAAGAGAACTTAAAAGGTGATTACTATGAAGTGGGACGTGCTGATTATTTATTAGCACAAGATATTAGTAGCTACTCCTTAACTGCGGTTGTGAGAGAAGCAGAAAAAAGCGGCGTTTTAGCAGCACATGCAAGCTTTATTACCTTAAGCTATTTAGGTGGAGAGCGTGCTGTTGAAAATTATAATGTGATGGGTGTGGCTAAAGCGGCACTGGAAGCAAGTGTGAAATATCTTGCAGGAGATATTGGCAAATTAGGCCATCGCATTAATACGATTTCTGCAGGCCCAATTCGAACAGTAAGTGGCAGAGCTGTAGGAGGCTTTAGCAAAATTACCGAAATGATGGAAGAGCGTGCACCACTTCATACAGCGACAAATATTGCAGAAGTGGGAGATACGGCTGTTTATTTATTAAGTGAGATGTCTCGTGGTGTGACTGGCGAAACCATTCATGTGGATGGCGGCTTCCATAGTGTTGGCTTTTAATTAAAAAAGTTTTTTCATCGTTTGGTGAGCAATTCCAGCTTCAATGAAGGGCTCACCAAATTTTTGATAACCTAACTTTTCATAAAAAGGAACGGCGTGAGCTTGTGAACCAAGTATCAGGCCCATAAATTTTTGCTGAAAAGCATACTCTTGCACCTTGTTCATTAAATCACGAGCATGTCCTTGTTCACGGAATGCTGGAAGGACGGCCACTCGTTGTACTTTGCCTAATTGATCTACTAATTTTAGCAAGCGAGCAGTGACAACTGGTTGTTCTTTGTAATATCCGACAAAATGAATGGTTTCTGTATCTAAGCAATCTAATTCAATCAGAGGATCAATTTGTTGTTCCTCAATAAAGACTTTTTTTCTAATTGTCAGGGCATCTTGATAAGTTTGTTCCGATTTTCCTGTGACAATTTGATAAGTTATTTCCATATCTTGCACTCCAATCTTTTGTTTTTGTTAGTATAACAGAAATTGGTGAGAGACAAAAATTTTTTAAAGTTAAGTAAAAATGTGTTTCAATTTAAAAGAAGAAAGAGGGGATAAAATGTCTCAATTAATCTATGTTAATGGTGCATTTGTTGAAAAGGAGCAAGCGAAAGTATCGGTTTATGATCATGGTTTTTTATATGGAGATGGTGTATTTGAAGGGATTCGTGCTTATGATGGGAATGTCTTTAAGCTAAAAGAGCATATTGACCGTTTATTTGAATCAGCAGATTCTCTCTTACTTGAGATGCCATTTTCTAAAGAAGCATTGTCTGCTTTAGTTATTGAAACATTGGTTAAAAATCACATGTTGAGCGCTTATATTCGTGTGATTATTAGTCGGGGGGTAGGCTCTTTATCTGTTAGTCCATTTGGTATTCCAGAACCAGGTGTTGTGATTATTTGTGAGCCGCTGCAATATTATTCTGAGGAAGATTATGAAAAGGGCGCTAAAATTGTGACAGCTGGAACAAGACGTAATAATCCTGATGCATTAAGTCCTCAAGTGAAGTCACTGAATTATTTAAATAATATTTTAGCGATTATGGAGGCTAAACAAGCTGGTGCAACTGAAGCGCTTATGCTGAATAGTCAAGGCTTTGTTGTGGAATGTTCTGCTGATAATATTTTTATTGTGAAAGACGGTGTGATTAAAACGCCGACAGTTAATAGTGGGGCATTAAATGGGATTACACGAAGAAGTATTATTGAAGTAGCCAAAGAATTAGGCTATCCAGTCATAGAAGAAATTTTGACACGCCATGAAGTGTATACTGCTGATGAAGTCTTTATTACAGGAACAGCAGCAGAAGTCTTATCTGTAGTTGATGCAGATGGACGGAAAATTGGCAATGGTCAGCCAGGGGAAGTGATGCAGGCCTTATTACCTGCTTTTAGAAAATATGCCCGAGCAATAGGTACAAAATATACCCTTTAAGAGGGGGAATCCTTTACAGAGCAAGCTTATTTTGTTTCTGATAAAGGATTTTTTTGATGTGTAGGGCTTTTAGAACGATAGGCAATTTTTTTAGCAATCAGACAGCTGATAGTTGTGATTAAAACAATCAAGAAACTTGTGATTAAAAGCTTTGAAAGGGTCATATGCTGTGTTTGTTTGCTTATCTTAGTGAGGCTGGTCATAAAGTGTGAGAATGGTTGAAGCACATATACCCAGCCTAATAATAGCAGAGAAAAAGTAAGGATAAGGCTAGTATGAATTTTTTTCTTGGTCATAAAAATGCTCCTTCTTAATTATGTTGTCTTTACTTTAGCACCAGAAAACTAATTTTTACTTAAGAAAATCTGATGAAAAATTAAAAGGTTGCACTTTTTTGATGAAATTCATGTATACTAAGAAATAGGAAAAATGAGATAGGAGTGTCTATGAAAATGAATGAGACAATGAAATTAATTGAGCAATTAACCACAATTCCTTCTCCATCTGGTCATACAAATCGGATTATTCGTTTTATTGAAAATTATTTAGATCAGTTAGGTTATACCTATAAGCGCAATCATAAAGGTGGTTTAATGATTACTGTTAAAGGGCTTGAAACAAGTGAACAGCGTTTTGTGACAGCCCATGTGGATACTCTAGGCGCAATGGTTCGTGCAATTAAACCAGACGGACGCTTAAAATTAGATTTAGTTGGTGGTTTTCGTTATAATGCGATTGAAGGAGAATATTGTACCATTGAAACAACAAATGGTCAGACCTATTCAGGAACCATTTTAATGCATCAAACAAGTGTCCATGTTTATAAGGATGCTGGAACGGCACCAAGAAATCAAGACAATATGGAAGTTCGAATTGACGAAAAGGTTCGAACAGCAGCAGAAACAGCAGCTTTAGGGATTCGAGTGGGAGATTTTGTGACCTTTGATCCACGCACAGAAATCACGCAAAGTGGCTTTATTAAATCCAGACACTTAGATGATAAAGTCAGCGTTGCACTTTTACTAGAAGCGTTAAAAGACTTAAAGGAAAGTAATGAAACCTTACCTTATACAACCCATTTCTTGATTTCTAATAATGAAGAAATTGGTTATGGTGGCAACTCAAATATTTCTGATAAGGTTGTTGAATATTTAGCAGTTGACATGGGGGCCATTGGAGATGATCAGCAATCAGATGAATATACCGCGTCAATTTGTGTGAAAGACGGCAGTGGACCTTATCATTATGGACTACGCAAGCACTTAACCGCATTAGCTGAACAGTATCAAATTCCTTATCAATTAGATATTTATCCTTACTATGGCAGTGATGCCTCAGCAGCTATGCGTGCTGGAGCTGATGTGAAGCATGGTTTAATCGGTGCAGGAATTGAAGCAAGTCATGCATATGAACGCACACATCAAGAGTCCATTTTAGCAACAAAACAGTTGATTCATGCTTATTTAATGAGTGAAATGAGTCAGTAAACGGGGGAATATATTAGATGAACAAAAATAATTTTAAGACATCCAAGCTCTTTTTTTGGACGGTACAGCTTTTAGCCATGGCGCTATTATTATTTGTCTGTACCAAAATTGATTTTATCTTTTCACCAATTGGTACCTTTATTAGTACCTTATTTATACCAGTAGTGATTGCAGGATTTTTATATTATATGCTCAATCCTTTAGTCCTTTTTTTAGAAAAATTTAAAGTTAAACGCACACTAGCAGTTTTAATCATCTTTGTTTTAATGTTAGCTTTAATTATTTTATTAATGCTAACCGTCATTCCTAATTTGCTTTCTCAAATTGGTGATTTAGCATCTAATATGCCTAAGCTATTAAAACAAGGTCAGGAACTAGTCAATGATTTTCTTTCAAAACCATCCATTCAAGAGTTGAATTTAACAGATAAAATTAATACCTCTAATTTTTCAGTTGAAAAAATTGTGAGCTCTGTGATTGGTAGTGTCACGAATAGTGTAGGCTCAATTATTGGAGCAGTTACCAATATTACGATTGTTGTCTTAACCGTTCCGTTGATTTTATTCTATATGTTTAAAGATGGAGATAAGTTTGCAGCAGCTACAACCCGTTTTATTCCCGAATCTTATCGTAAAGAAGGTATTGTTTTAATGGGGAAAATGGGAGACACCATTTCTTCTTATATTAGTGGACAAGCATTGGTTTGTTTATTCGTTGGGATTTGTACCTTTATTGGTTATTTAATTATTGGCATGCCTTATGCTTTACTTTTAGGTTTTATTGCTGGCTTAACCAATATTATTCCTTATGTTGGTCCATGGTTTGGTGTCGCACCAGCTTTAATTGTAGCGGTGATTGATTCACCATTTAAAGCTGTTTTAGTGGGTGTTGTGGTATTGATTATTCAACAAATTGATGGCAACTTTATCTCGCCAAATGTCATTGGAAAGTCATTGAACCTACATCCTTTAACGATTATTATTATTCTATTAGTGGCTGGTAATATTGCGGGAATTATGGGAATGATTTTAGGCGTACCATTCTATGCCGTATCAAAAACAGTCGTCAATTATGTTTATGATTTATATAAACTTAAAAGAAAACATGAAAAAAACAAGGAAGAAACTGCGTAAAATCAAAAACTAACCACTCAAAAAGGGTGGTTAGTTTTTTTTATGAAGAAAAATAGTTTTGCATTCATAAGCATATTCTTTTAACTATTAGAAGAAATTTGTTAAAATTACCTTGTGATAATGAATACAAATGCAACCCTCGATTGACTAGGTTCAATCTGTTATCATATGCTTAACATTTCACAAAAGAAAAGAGGAGGATTTTATGAAGGTAGTAGTAGTAGGATGTACACATGCAGGAACGGCAGCAATCAAGAATATTTTAAAGCTTCATCCAGAGGCAGAGGTAACAGTCTTTGAACGAAATGATAATGTGTCATTTTTATCATGTGGCATTGCTTTATACGTAGGCGGTGTGGTGAAGGATCCAGCAGGTTTATTTTATTCAAACCCTGAAGAGCTAGCAAGTTTAGGCGCAACAGTTAAAATGGAGCATGATGTTACTGAGATTGATACCAAAGCTAAGAAAGTTTTTGCAACAGATATAAAAACAGGTGCAGCGGTAGAAGCTGATTATGATAAATTAGTGATGACAACTGGTTCATGGCCAATTATTCCACCAATTGAAGGTATTCAATTAGAAAATATTTTATTATGTAAAAACTACAATCAAGCCAATGAAATTATTGCAAAAGCCAAAGATGCACAAAAAGTTGTGATTGTTGGTGGCGGATATATTGGGATTGAGCTTGTTGAAGCGTTCGCAGAATCAGGAAAAGACGTTACGCTAATTGATGGATTAGACCGCATCTTGAATAAATACTTAGACCATGAATTTACAGATGTTTTAGAAGCAGATTTACAAAATCGTGGCATTAAATTAGCTTTAAATCAAAGTGTAACAGCCTTTAAAGGAAATGCAGATGGTAAGGTTGTTTCTGTTCATACGCCAGAAGGTGATTATGAAGCAGATATGGTGATTATGTGTGTTGGCTTTAGACCAAATACGGAGCTTTTAAAAGGTAAAGTAGAGATGTTACCAACTGGCGCAATTGTGACGGATGAATATTTACGTACAAGCGACCCCGCAATTTTCTCAGCTGGAGATAGTACAGCTGTTCATTATAACCCAAATGGTGGCTCTGCCTATATTCCATTGGCAACAAATGCGGTTCGTCAAGGCATGTTGGTAGGACACAACCTAGTTGAAAATAAAATGAAATACCGTGGGACACAAGGAACATCAGGCTTGTACCTATTTGGTTACAATATTGGCTCAACAGGTGTAACAGTTCATAGTGCTCCAATGTTTGGCTTAGAAGTACGTTCAGTGATTGTTGAAGATAACTATCGCCCAGAATTTATGCCAACAACTGAAAAAGTTTTAATGAAATTAGTTTATGAAGTAGGAACTGGCCGTATTGTTGGTGGACAGCTTATTTCAAAATATGATATTACGCAATCAGCAAATACACTATCACTTGCGATTCAAAATAAAATGACTATTGAAGACTTGGCTGTTGTTGATTTCTTCTTCCAACCACACTTTGATCGTCCTTGGAACTACTTGAATATTCTAGCACAAGCTGCTTTAGATCAAGAGGCTGAACTAAATAAATAATCAGACAAAAGGTATTGAAATCTCATGATTTCAATACCTTTTTTGTACGCTAGAAGTTCGTTAATCATTTATGAAGCATGAGGTATTGACAAATGGTCAAATAAAAACTAAAATAACAATATGAACATAAACGTTTAAATGTTCACAATAGAGTTAGGAGGTATCGAATTGGCAAAAGGAACAAAAGGATTTTCGGATGAAGAAAGAAAAGAGTTACGTAAAAAGCTGTGTCTGGAGTGCCAAAGTCATTGGGCATTATATGGTTATAAAAAAACAAATGTTCGTGAATTAACAGCTAAAATTGGGATTTCAATTGGCACATTTTACTTACTTTATTCATCAAAAGAAGAATTATTTTGTGAAACATTGGCTTTAGTTCAAAGTAGTTTAATTGCTTCTATTCGCGAAATTATCGCTGAAGAGAAAGGTAAAATAGGCTTTATTAAAGCAATGAAGTGGCACTTTTCAGAGTACGAGAAATTCCCATTTTTATATGATTTAGGTTCAGCCGATTTTCAAGCCTTTGTTAATCGCTTATCTAAAGAATGGATTGAAAAATTGAAATTTAATGGTGTGGCATTCTTCTATGAAACAGTTGCACTTGCGGAACTATCCTTTAAGGTAGAAAAAGAACAAGCCTATGCGGTAGTCAGTACACTACTATATACAGTCACTGCAAGTGAGCAGCCCAATAATAGCAAGCTTGATATTTTTAGCTTTTTACTTAACAGCGTAGTTGATCAATTATTTACAGAATCAATAAAATAAAGGAAGTGGGCACAATGAATGAAACGATTTTTCCAAATATCATCGATTTTTTGAAAGCTACTTCTTCGATTTCAATTCCATTAAATATCGGATCAGGCATTATCTTGCTGGTCATTGGTTTTCATATTTTAACGAAAAAGCCAGCGTTAAAAAAATGGGGATGGGCGAGTCTGATTGTCTCAGGATTATTTTTTCTAAGTGCGATTTCTAATTGGATAGTAATTAATAATGTTCTTTAAACATTAATCAAGTGCAATTTAAAGCCAGTAAATAAGTGAATGGAGGAATGAAAGATGATTGATAAAACACATGAGAAAATTGAAATGATGAACGAAGTGATAGGTAAGGCTACAGGTGTTAATATCACGTTACCAAAACCAAATAAAAGAGCAATTAAAGTCAGTCAAGTTACCAATGGTGTAGTCAGTACAGGCTTGATTGCTTTTGGAATTTTAACACCTTATAAATGGACGATAGTAGCTGGCGGTGTAGGTTTGCTTGGTAGTTTGATAGTTGGAGATTTTTTTAAGAAAGAAGAAAAATAGACTATTTTAATGTATAGTATCCGTATTGTTGTTTTTTTGCACCTGTAGTATCCTTTTTTTAGGAGGTAACAAAATGGCAAAAGAAATAAACTATTTAGAAGACATGTATCATGATGCTTTTTTTTCCAAATTTTTTAGTGGACAAAATCAAAGATTTGCTAGCAAGTTTGGTTACATATTTAGAAGAAGACAATCATTCTAATGAGGAAATTCAAAGTAAATTGGATAAAGTTGTGATTGCTATTAATGATTTACAAGAAGAGTTTGGTGAAAATGACAGTGAAATAGAAACTGTTGCTAGAGATTCAATCGGTACAACAGTTCATCAAATTTTAGAAGCTTATCAAATTGATATTGATATTGAAGAAGCAATTAGAGAACGGGATTGGTAAAATAAAAAGAGTGAACTTGATTCAATCAAGTTCACTCTTTTTATTAAACTGCACAAAAAAAAGAAGGCTAAAAGCCTTCTTCTAAAAGTTTTAATTAAGCAACTTGTACGTTAGTAGCTTGTGGGCCACGTTGACCGTCTTCTACGTCAAAAGTAACTGCTTGACCTTCTTCTAATGTTTTGAAACCATCAACTTGGATAGCTGAGAAATGTACGAATACATCATCCCCGTTTTCGCGTTCGATAAATCCAAAACCTTTTTCTGAGTTAAACCATTTTACTGTACCTTGTTCCATATTGAAAATCCTCCTCGTGCTTACAGCACATATATTAAACCATTATCCTGTATCATGACACGAATTGGAAAGTTATTCACTAATCAGTTCTCTCACACACATAATAATTTAATCAAAGTATACCACCATTTTGACAATGTATCAAGCATAAACTGCTAAAAAGACATAAAAACTTTATTTTTGGCAAATTTTATTTGTTTTTATTGATATTAAGCATGTTTTTTGGTCAAAAAATGGTATAATAAATAAGTTGAAAAGACAGTTGGAAAGAAAATAAAGCAACTGTTTTATTGAAAAAAGCGAAGAAGTAAAAAAATAAGCGAGGTATTTAATCATGTAGCGAATGAGAGAGTTATCACTAAATGAGAAAAAAACTAATTTTTAACATGAGATAAAATTAAATAGATAAATGAGGTATATAGGATGAATGAACAATTAAAACAGGAAGTAGCTTCACGTAAGACTTTCGCGATTATTTCCCATCCAGATGCGGGGAAAACGACGATTACGGAACAATTACTTCTATTTGGTGGTGCAATCCGCCAAGCAGGAACTGTTAAAGGAAAGAAAACGGGTAAATTTGCTAAATCTGACTGGATGGAAATTGAAAAACAACGTGGGATTTCTGTGACCAGTTCAGTGATGCAATTTGATTATGCTGATAAACGTGTCAATATTTTAGATACACCAGGACATGAGGATTTCTCTGAGGATACTTATCGTACCTTGATGGCGGTTGATAGTGCTGTCATGGTCATTGATAGTGCCAAAGGGATTGAACCACAAACAAAAAAACTCTTTAAAGTTTGTCGGATGCGTGGTATACCAATTTTCACTTTTATTAATAAATTAGATCGTGATGGAAAAGAACCCTTAGACTTATTGGCTGAATTAGAAGAGGTTTTAGAAATTGATTCTTATCCAATGAACTGGCCAATTGGTATGGGAAAAGGTTTACTTGGCTTATATGATAATTTTCATCAAAGAATTGAAGTCCATCGTCCAGATGAGCATGGTGGGGAGCGTTATGTGCCATTAAATGATGCAGGTGAAATTGAAGGCCCGCATGTCTTGAAGGAATCGACACTCTATGATCAAGCTTTAGAAGATATTTTATTATTAACTGAAGCCGGAAATGAATTTTCAGAAGAGCGGATTGCTAACGGAGAATTAACACCTGTATTCTTTGGATCAGCCTTAACCAACTTTGGTGTGCAAACCTTCTTAGATACGTATCTACAGTTTGCACCAAGTCCATCTGCACATAAAGATGAGGATGGCGAAAAAATTAGTCCTTATACAGAAGAGTTTTCAGGATTTATTTTCAAAATTCAAGCCAATATGGACCCAGCTCATCGTGACCGTATTGCTTTTGTAAGAATCTGTTCAGGTATTTTTGAACGTGGTATCGATGTAACCTTATCTCGTACGAAGAAGAAAATGCGTTTATCTAATTCAACCCAATTTATGGCTGAAAGCCGTGAATCAGTTGAGCATGCAGTAGCAGGAGATATCATTGGTCTGTATGATACAGGAAACTTCCAAATTGGAGATACGATTTTCCAAGGAAAAATGAATGTAGATTATGAAAAATTACCACAATTTACACCTGAAATGTTTATGCGCGTTAATGCCAAAAACGTGATGAAACAAAAATCGTTCCATAAAGGGGTCAACCAATTAGTACAAGAAGGGGCGATTCAACTATATAAAACCTTCCATACAGAAGATTATATTTTAGGGGCGGTTGGCCAACTACAATTTGAAGTCTTCCAACACCGTATGTTAAATGAATACAATGCTGAAGTGGTCATGACACCAATGGGGAATAAGATTGCTCGCTGGATTAAGCCAGAAGACCTTGATGAAAGCATGTCATCAAGTCGTAATTTATTGGTACGTGATCGACATGATCAGCCATTGTTCTTGTTTGAGAATCAATTTGCGATGCGTTGGTTTAGTGATAAGTACCCAGATGTTGAGCTAAGTGCATTGTTATAAAATAGAGAAAAGAAATATCACCATTTCTATGGTGGATATTTCTTTTTTGTTATGAACTAATTATAATTTTAAAAATAAAATTAATTATCTTTTTGTTTTTTCAAAGAATTAATATGCTGAAATAATAAACGCTTTTTTCTAGTCAAAAACCATTGTTGACAAAGGATTTTAAACGATATATGATGAGCTTGCAAGTAACAAGTGTTTCTTGCAATAGCGAATTTCTGTACTTAAAATATGTGATAATAAAAAAACGTAAACTTTAAAATATTGCTTTGGCAGTGTTTTGAAGTTTTTTTCTTTTATCCTCAAAAAAATGCAAGAAACACTTGTTTTATGCGTGATTTGGAGGGAAGGAAATGAAAAAGAAATGGTGGATGAAGATTGTCTTATGTCTCCTCTTTTTTTTATCACTATTGATTGTCAGAGATACAAGAGCTATTCATGCGCATCCAAAAGAAAAAGAATTACCAACAATTTATTGGTCATCAGAATATCCCAGATTAGATATTCCAAGCACCAACCCTAACAAAGTGGTGTTATTTAATGATATTGGTCGTTATCATATTCAAGCAATTGGTGGTTCAAATACCTATGGATATGATTATCGTAATAGTCAAAATTTTCCAAGTGTTCAGTATAAAAAGGAAGATGCTACTGATTTAGATCCCAATCATATGAATAGTACGGGATGGATTACATACCCAAAGGAACCTTAAAGAAGGCTTTTCTTTTTTTTGTTAATGAAACGACTTCATTCACTGGCTTTCTCATTTTTTTTGATACATAAAACCATCTGGCAATAGGCTTGCTTTAGCTCAGTATTAAATAACGGCACACCCAATAGATTTAACATATCTGAGAGGAGGTCAAGTCGCTCATTAATATCCTGTTGATCATTTTTGAAAGTTGAAGGGATACACCATTGATTTAAGAGCAATGCAATGATTTCAGCGGTTGCTCTAGCATTTTTCACATGGACAGAGCCATCCTTGTTTCCCTCTATAATCATGCTTTCATAAAGGGGAATAAGATAGTTTTCGTTATATCTTAAGTGGACATCCGCAAAAGAAACATCTGAAAGTAACTGGAAAATAGATCGTCCATCTTTTGATAATTCTAATGATTGACATTCATGAATGAAGACTAAACGAAGTTTCTCTAGAATTGAGAGATTGGGTGTGCTCATAATTTCTTGATAAGAAGTATCTTGTCGGGCTAGATATTCAGGAATAGCTCGTAAAATATCAATTTTTTTGGGGAAATGATGGTATAAACCACCTCTAGATAAGTTTCCTGCTTTAATGCGAATGTCATTTGTAGAAGTTTCAGTGTATCCTTTTTCTAAAAATAAGGATAAGGCACTTGAAAGAATCGCTTCTCTCGTTGTATCTGTATTTTTCATTTAATGAAGCCTCTCTTTCAGTGATCTGCTCATAGAATTTGGTATCTAGTGCTTGCTTTTAGTTTACTGAGAATGCTGGCACCTGTCAATAAGTGGAGGGTGAGTGCATTCGTTTTTAGTGAAATAAGATAGACAAAATAATCTTAGTTTGTTAGAATGAACCTAAACAGGCAAGTTGTCTGTTTTGCTAGTGGATAGAAAATATGGCTATAAGAAGAGTAAGAGGATGATTCGCTGGAAAGAGTGTTTGTTGCAATCAAATCGAGGAAAATATTCCGTTTTTTTAGATATACCTTACACAATGAGCTGAATGATTAATGGGTACAAAAAATAATCAATAAAATCCATGAGGAGGATAAATATGAGAAAAAAACCATTGCTAAAACTTACCATTTTTATATTCTTTTTTTTAGTTATCTTAACATGTCAAAAATCAAGCATTGTCCAGGCTGAAACAGAAAAAAATGAATTACCACAAATTTATTTTTCTTCGGAATATCCAAGAAAAACATTGCCGACAACAGGAACTCAAAAAGTTACTTTATTTAATGATATAGGGCATTACTCTATTCAAACAATTGGTGGATCTAATACTTACGGATTTGATCATCCTTCAAAGAAAACGGAATATAAAAAAGAAGATTTAACAGATTTGGATCCACTGCATATTAATAGTACTGGTATGGATTATATTCCAAATGGAAAGGTCAAGAAAGCCTATCTTTTCTTTTTTGAAAGTACGGAATCGGGGATTAAGCCTGATAGAAAAAATACTTACATAGAGGGACCAAAAGGCAATAAATTTAAAATTGATACTGGTAAAGAAGAAACGTTTTATGATGTAACAGAATTTATCAAAAATGAGGGAGCAGGAAATTATTGGGGAAAAAATATTGAAAGTGATAGACGTGATATGGCTAATGCAGATAACTTGGCTACTTGGGGGATTGTTTTTATTGAAGAAAATGCTGATTTTCCTATTAGAACCACATTAGTTGAAGGCTTGAAAATCTACACACAAGGTGTTGTAACTTTAGGCGATAAAAACTCGATTCCTATTAAAGAGTTTAATAAAGCAAGTGGTTCATTTACTGGACTAGTTGGCGGTGGTAATGCAATGGGTGGGGACATTCTACAAGTTCAGGCCTATAAAAATAATCAGCTAATAAAAGCAACTAACTTGTCGGATGATATTAGACCTGCAAGTAATTATTTTAACGGGAGTATTACTAAAAATGGGCAAGATATCAAAACCAGAAAGCCAAATGCTGAGGTCTTAAACAATAATATTGATATTTTTAATTATGATTTTGAAGAAGCTGACTTTGTTCCTACAGGCTTAGATCGTATGGATTTAGTTTTTTATGCTGGTTGGTTTGGAGATGCATTTACTGCTCAAATGGCAGGTATTTCCCTAGATGTTCAAGAGCCTGAATACCAATTAGTAGCACGAGAAGCAGAAAGTCAGCAAGCTGATTTTAAAATACAACCAAATGAAACAAAAACCATTGTGACAACAGCAACTGCATTAGATGTATCAACGGGTCTTTATCAGGGGAGGTATATTGTTTCATTACCAGAACATTTAACTTATGTGGCGGAATCTTTCACTTTAAATGGAAAGCCTATAAAAGATAGTGCTTTATCAATGACTCCAGAAGCCAATCAGTTCACTTTGAATTGTGATGAAATTGGCCCAAATGAAGCTTTTACTGTTAGTTATCAAGTTCAGGCTGATGAAGCATTCATTTTTGGCGGCATTCATCAAAAATACGAAGGCTTAATGGTTTACAATAAAATCAATCAAACAACTGTTGACTTAAGTTATCAAAGTAATGTGGCATTTGGCTCGCTTGATCCTGTAGTTGAAGATGAACAATTTGCACTTTATGCGGAGAATGTAGCGGTGGATGTTAGTGAGATAGAGGCCTTATTTTCAACTAAAGATGGGATGAGAGCTTTAGCGAAAGTAGCTGGAATAAACAAAGAAACGAATGCTAAAACACCTCTTGCTACAGTGGAGGAGGACAAAGCTCAAATCGAGGCAATCAAAAATGCGACAGAAAGATATCAGCAGCTGGCGAAGTGGGAAGATGCATCAGATTTGATTAAACCTTATCCATTTACTTTTTCTTATGAGCATGATGGGAAAACGCTACAAAAAACGATTACTTTCTTTTTAACAAATGAAACAACAAAAGTAGACAAAGAAAATAATCGGGTGATTTATGGCTTTGATTTCAAAATGTCACTTCAAGATGCAAAAAAAGTGATGGAAAATGAAGTGATTGATATTGCGCATATTTCAGTCTGGGCATTTGATAAGAAGCCGGAAGAACAAGCATTGCCAGTAGAAAAAATTCATTTGAATCTAAAAGACCCAATTGATTTAGTCAATGAAAATCAGACTGGCTTGAATCATGTACCAAAAGTGGGGGATTATCAGCTGAAAATTACGTATGACGGGGTGTCACATAACCATTTAGTCACAGCAACTATTTATAATCCCTTATTAACCTTACATTTGAAGCAAGTGATCTTGGATGAGGAAGCACAATTAGTGATTCCTACCAAAGGTTACTTTAAGGTTGAACATTTAAATAATTTAACGGAGCGTCAAGTAAGTGCAGCTTATCATGGTACAGGCAATTCTGGAAGCATAGAAAAAGAAGTTGCCTTTACAGCTTTTCAATATGTAAAAGATCAGACGGCAACTTGGATTCATATTCAACCTATTTTACCAGAATACTACGAATATGTTGGTTTTGTGTCGAGTACAATAGAAGAGGCTCATGATGAGAAAAAATTGATTAGTACATTACCGGATATTGATTTTTTAAATGATCAAGAACATTGGGTTAGTATTTATTTAAAACCTACAACAAATGCTCCTAAATCGTATAGTTGGTACTATCAAACCAATTTACTTTGGAATGGTCTTCCTTAATAGCAAAAAGCCAAGCTACTGATTCAATAGCTTGGCTTTTTATTTTACTGTTCTTCGTGTTCAACCACAACTGTGGTTTCAGGTGTTACAGTATCTTGACTTGTAATCACAATCTCGCCATCAAACAACATGGCTTGAAGCTGTTTTTCAGTTGGATGATCTAAATAATAATCCGCAATGCCGTCTTCAATTTGTTCTTGAATGACACGACGTAAAGGTCTAGCGCCCATTGCTGGTTCATAACCTAGCTCAACCATTTTTTCTTTTACTGCCTCACTAACAGTGAGTGTGAGGTCCTGTTCAACTAATAGCTGATTCATTTCTGCTAGCATTAAATCAACGATTTGTACCAATGCTTCATGTTTTAATGCACCAAATTCAACAATCGCATCAAAGCGGTTGAGAAACTCTGGTTTGAAAAACTCACCAAGCTGTGCTTTAACTGAACGTTGGTTTCCACTTCTAGTTGCAGCAAATCCAACACTGGCTTCCACTGCACCAGTTCCTGCATTACTTGTCATAATGATAATGGTATCTTTAAAGCTCACAGTTCTTCCTTGAGCATCTGTTAAACGACCATCATCTAAGATTTGTAAGAATAGGTGCATCACATCTGGATGGGCTTTTTCCACTTCATCAAGTAACACGATGCTATAAGGATTTCTACGCACTTTTTCTGTTAATTGGCCTGCTTCATCATAGCCGATATAGCCTGGAGGAGAACCAATTAGTTTTGCAACACTGTGTTTTTCCATATATTCACTCATATCAAAGCGAATTAATGCTTCCTGATTTCCAAACATTTCATTGGCTAATTGTTTCGCAAGCTCTGTTTTACCAACACCTGTGGGACCAACAAAGAGGAAGGAGCCAATTGGACGGTTTTTGCGGTTAAAACCAATGCGACTACGACGAATCGCTTTGGCTACTTTTTCCACCGCTTCATTTTGTCCAATAATCTTGGCCTTTAAATCAGGCTCTAGGTTTTTCAATTGTGTCTGTTCTTTTTCTTTGATTTGGCCAACTGGAATATTGGTTTTTTGTTCAATTAATTGTTCCATTTCTTTTTCGGTAATGATAGGTTGATTGCTTGAATCGTCATTTAATTGACGCATTTCAGCTAATTTAACAGCTTGATCACGATAATAAGCAGCCTTTTCATAGTCTTCTTTTGCTAAGGCCTGTTGTTTTTGACTAGCGACTTCAGCTAGCTTATCTTCAACTGCTTGTGGGTCAAGAGCTGGAATGGTTAAATTCATTTTTGAGCCGGCTTCATCTAAAAGGTCAATCGCTTTATCTGGTAAGAAACGATCTTGGATATAGCGATGAGACAATTTAACGGCATTTTCAATCGCTGCTTCTGTATAGTGCACATGATGGTAATCCTCATATTTAGGTTGAATGCCTTTTAAAATGAGGATACTTTCCTCAACACTTGGTTCATTGACTGTAACGGGCTGAACACGACGCTCTAAAGCAGCATCTTTTTCAATGATGCGATATTCTTTTAGTGTTGTCGCACCAACCATTTGTAATTCGCCTCTTGCAAGAGCTGGTTTCAAAATGTTGCCAGCATCCATACCGCCTTCTGCACTTCCTGCACCAACGATTTCATGAACTTCATCAATGAAGAGAATCGTGTTTTTATTTTCTTTTAATTCCATCATTAATTTTTTCATGCGTTCTTCAAATTGTCCTCTAATGCCAGTGCCTTGTACTAAAGAAGCTACATCTAAACTAATCACTTCTTTATTCAATAATTTTTGTGGCACATCGCCATTAACAATTTTTTGTGCAAAGCCTTCAATAACGGCTGTTTTACCAACACCAGGCTCACCAATGAGAACTGGGTTGTTTTTTGTTCGACGATTGAGAATTTCAATGACACGATTAATTTCTTGGTCTCGGCCAATGACTGGATCAATCAGTCCATCTTTAGCAAGCTGGGTTAAGTTAATCCCAAACTCATCTAAGATGCCACCTTTTTTCTGTTGCTGACGAGGTGTTTTTCCTCGATTACCGCCATTATTTTGTGTAGCAGGTGCTGGATTTTCACCACCTTGTTGTTGTAAAGCTTGGAAAAATTCTTCTATATTATTAAAACCAAAAGGATTTTGGTTTCCTTGACTGATTTGATCTTGGACATTTTTTAATTGGCGGTAACAATTTTGACAAAGATCAATTTGACCTTTTGTCCCATTTACACTTGTATACAAATGAATCGTAGCATTATTTTGTTGACAATGTTGACAGTTCATTCCTTCACAACCTTTCAATCAAATTCTTTTTGCGAGGTCTGACTAATATTGACCTTCATGATGATAGTATACTCTGACCTTGTTTGACTTTCAAGTTTTTTGTTTCTTCGAATGACGAGGCTTTCTTTATGGAGGGAAAAAGTAGTATAATAAGAAGCATTCAATCATGATTCATACTTCAAATAGGAGGGGATGTTGTGAAGCAAAACCATCTCACATTGCTCTTTAAATTTTTTATTGGATGGACTTTTATCGGTTTGCTTCTTGCTATTTTTTTTGGAATGAGAATGGAGCTGTTAATCAGTGTTTTTATTGGGATGATGCTGATAGCTGCTGTTTTTGTGACACTCTATATGATGTTAGAATATAATCCCTGGATTGGGTTTTTTATCCCATTTTTAGTATTTGGTATCAGTTTTAATATTGAATGGTTGGGGATTGCAGATAAAACCAATTTTTCACATGTTTTAGTTGCACCTAGTGGAGAGATTGACCAAATCTATAACAGTATTCCTTATGTAACGGCGCTAACTTGGGTGATAATGACCATTTTAACACATGTTTTATGGCGTCAAATTACACGTAAAATAAAAAAGAATTGGGTACAAGGAGCAATTTATATTTTAGGAGCCACAACCGCTTCAATGGGGTTGGAATTATTAATTGAACCGCTGATTATGAATATTAAGCAAATTTATCAATGGTTGCAAGGCACTGAATTAAGTTATTACAATATTCCACATCGGGTCTATCTTTCTTGGGGATTGGTGATGGTGGTACTCCATGCATTCATTTGGTTTGTGCTCAAGCTTTTTGGTTATTGGAATCGTCCCTTACAACCACTTAATAGAAGATACTTGATGTTTTTATATTTAATGGTAAGTTTAGTTGCACTTTATTTGGCTGCTTCTTTTAAAATTTGGCATTTGGTCATGCTATTTATTTGCTTTAATATTGTCTTTGTTTTTCTTTATCATCTCTCTAAAGAAAAAGGAGAGCCACATTTTTGGGATGCTTTTCTAACGAAAATAAGACAGAAGTAGCTAAGCTGCTACCTCTGTCTTGTGCGTTCATAGTTTTTAATCTGCAGTTTGTGGAATAATTTCATAATCTTTGTGACTGACAATTGTCTTTGTTCCTAAATCTAATGCTGCATAATTAGGCGTCTTAGAAATATCGACCATCACAGAGTTCACATATATTTTTTCGACAATCCCTTGAATTCCTTCTCTAAAAACAATTAAATCGCCAATTTCTGCTTGTGTCATTGATTATACCTCCTCAATGAGAATGATGAAATTCTCTGAATGAATGGTTACACAACTATGATTATAAACAAAATTGTCGATTTGTGAAGAGGTTTCAATTAAAAAAAATAAAAAATGTGAAAAAAAACACAAATGTAATATACTATACTTAAATTAAAAGAAAGAGGGCATTAAAATGGAAAAAGTAGAAATAGAGGAAAAAATAGCCGCTTTAATTGCGAAAGAAATCACTGAAATTCATATTGAAAAAAAGGATTTTATCGACTTCATTTCAGTTTGGTCCAAACATGAATCCAAAAATCAAATTGTAGGAGAAGCTGGCTTAGGTGGAAATGTTGTTTATCGCTTGATTGAAAATGCGCATGAAAACAATCAATAATTAAGAAAATGGTTGTGCATTCTTTTGAAAAATGGTACGATTTCATATTGAGAGGGTCATCTTTTAAACCATGTTGAAAAACAACTGTTTGAAAAGGTTTTCAGTGATTCCCTTACAAAAAATTAAAAAAATTTTTATTACTAAAGGAGTCGTTATATTATGGAAAAACGCGAATTTCATGTAGTAGCAGATACTGGGATCCATGCACGCCCAGCTACATTATTAGTGCAAGCTGCAAGTAAATACAGTTCAGATATTAACTTAGAGTACAAAGGTAAATCAGTTAACCTTAAATCAATCATGGGCGTTATGTCATTAGGTGTTGGTCAAGGCGCTGATGTAACAATCACTGCTGAAGGTGCTGACGAAGCTGATGCAATCGCTGGTATTGAAGAAACAATGAAAAAAGAAGGCTTGGCAGAATAATGGTAGAGATGCTAAAAGGAATTGCGGCTAGTGATGGTATTGCAATTGCAAAAGCATATATGCTCATTGAACCTGACATGTCATTTAATAAAGTGACAGTTGAAGATTCTGAAGGCGAGGTCAATCGTTTAGCGGATGCATTATCAAAAGCGACAACTGAACTTCAAGCAATTCGTGAGAAAGCTGCTGAAAGTTTAGGCGAAGAAGAAGCGCAAGTTTTTGATGCACACTTAATGGTTTTAGCTGATCCAGAATTGGTTGGTAGCATTGAAAGCAATGTACGCGATAACAAGGTCAACGCTGAAGCTGCATTAAAAGAAGTTACAGATATGTTTATTAGTATGTTTGAAGGCATGGAAGACAATCCTTACATGCAAGAACGTGCTGCAGATATTAAAGATGTTACCAAACGTGTGATGAGTCACTTGTTAAATGTGAAACTACCAAATCCTTCAATGATTAATGAAGAAGTCATTGTCGTTGCACATGATTTAACACCAAGTGATACAGCACAATTAAACCGTAAATATGTTAAGGCTTTCGTAACTGACATTGGTGGTCGTACCTCTCATTCAGCCATTATGGCTCGTTCACTTGAAATTCCTGCAATCGTAGGAACAAAATCAATTACAGACACAGTTGTTGATGGAGATATGATTATTATTGATGGACTTGAAGGCGATGTATTAGTACACCCTGAATCATCAGATGTGGAAAAATACAATACAAAAGCGCAAGCATTTGCGGATCAAAAAGCTGAGTGGGAAAAATTGAAAAATGAAGCAACTGTTACTGCTGATGGCAAACATATTGAGCTAGCTGCTAATATTGGGACACCTAAAGATTTAGAGGGTGTCAAAAATAATGGTGGTGAAGCAGTAGGTCTTTATCGTACAGAGTTCTTATATATGGATTCTCCAGATTTCCCTACTGAAGATGCACAATTTGAAGCGTATAAAGCAGTTTTAGAAGGTATGAATGGTAAACCTGTAGTTGTTCGTACAATGGACATTGGTGGAGATAAAGAGTTACCATACTTGACATTACCGCATGAAATGAACCCATTCTTAGGTTACCGTGCAATCCGCATTTGTTTAGCAGAACCAGATATGTTCCGTACACAATTACGTGCCCTTTTACGTGCTTCAGTCTTTGGACCATTACGTATTATGTTCCCAATGATTGCAACACTTGCAGAGTTTAGAGCTGCAAAAGCGCTTCTGTTAGAAGAAAAAGCGAAATTAGTGAGTGAAGGTGTTGCAGTTTCTGATGAAATCCAAGTAGGGATCATGATTGAAATTCCAGCAGCAGCAGTTATTGCTGATAAATTTGCTAAAGAAGTAGACTTCTTCAGTATTGGAACCAATGATTTAATCCAATACACAATGGCAAGTGACCGTATGAATGAACGCGTTTCTTATTTATACCAACCATATAACCCATCAATTCTACGTTTGATTAAGAACGTTATTGATGCTTCTCATGCAGAAGGCAAATGGACAGGTATGTGTGGAGAAATGGCAGGAGATCAAACTGCGGTTCCATTATTAATGGGATTAGGTCTTGATGAGTTCTCAATGAGCGCTTCAAGTATTCTTAAAACACGTAGCTTAATGAAACGTCTAGATACAGCTAAAATGACTGAATTAGCAGAAAAAGCAATCAATGATTGTGACACAGCTGATGAAGTTGTTGCTTTAGTTGAATCTTATACAAAATAGTGGAATTTTTGGTGGCTGACTGTTGGCCACCATTTCATAAAGGAATAGATGTGGTTAGGATAAAACTTCGAGTTTTGTCTTAACCGCGTCTTTTTTTGATTGTTTTAAGAAATTTTTAATAAAAATACATCTTAAGTAGGGTAGCATTTGTTTCATTCTACGGCTATAATGAATTAAGTAAAAATAATAAAGCAATTATCTACTTTGAGAAAGAACATCACTTAAATTTTACTTTAAATAAACAAGGAAAAAGGGAGAGAGAATCAGTGAAAGCATTATGGCAAAAAATAAGTCATCATCAAATACTGGTCTTTTGTTGTAAGACAGCATTTTATGTTGCGATATTATTCTTTTTACTTTACCTTTATGATTATAGTCATGTGGGAAGTGGCGGATTTATCTACAACGAATTCTAGAAAGAGAGGAGTCGCTTAAGGAGTAACAGAAACGACGAGAGCGTAACGTGAACCAATGAAAACAATTATTGAACAAATGAATGATTTTGCAGAAATGAGTCCAGATACTCTTTGCTATGATAGTATTGAGAAAACACATACTTACGGGGAACTAAAATGGCAATCGAATCAATTAGCAAATGCAATTATAAAAAAAGTGCCACATCTTGATGGAAATATGCCAGTTCTCATTTATGGAGAAATTACCTATGAAATGGTAGTCTCTTTTATTGCTGCCTTAAAGGTAGGAATGTTTTATGTGCCAGTGGACAAATACACACCAATGGAACGGATCAAACAAATCTTTGATATTGCACAACCTGAACTGATTATTTCTTTGGAAGCCTTGCCTTTTGAAGCAACCGTTCCAGTATTGACACTTGAAGAAGTCCAGCAAGTCATTGAGCAAAAAGAAGTGCTTAATCTGCCAGTGTATCAAACAAAAGATACTGACCGAATTTATGCAATTTTTACTTCTGGAACAACAGGTGTACCAAAGGGTGTTCAAATCAATCATCGCAATTTATTAAGTTTTACAGATTGGATTGCAACCGATTTTCAAGTAGGAAAGCAAAAACGTTTTCTATGTCAGGCGCCATTTTCATTTGACTTATCTGTGATGGATCTTTATCCAGCTTTACTTTCTGGTGGGACTTTGGTCCCCGTTCAAAAACAAGTAACGGATAACTTTAAGAAGCTATTTGCTTACCTACCAGAAACAAAGGTTAATGTTTGGGTATCGACCCCTTCATTTATGGAAATTTGTTTATTAGAGAAAACCTTTGATGCCCTTCATTATCCTGAATTAACGACCTTTTTATTCTGTGGGGAAGAGCTAACCAATCAAACAGCGAAACAATTAAAAGAACGCTTCCCAGAGGCTGCAATTTATAATACTTATGGGCCAACGGAGGCAACTGTTGCTGTGACCCAAGTATTGATTACAGATGAAGTCTTAGCTGAGTATCCTAGACTACCAATTGGTTTTGTCAAAGAAGATACCCAGATGTTAATTAAAGATGATGAGGGCAATACCCTACCTGATGGTGAAGTAGGAGAAATGGTGATTGTTGGACCAAGTGTCTCAATAGGGTATCTGAATAACGAAGAAAAAACAGCTGAAGCCTTCTATTTAGAAGACGGTGTTCAAGCTTATCGAACAGGGGATTTAGGCTTTCTGAAAGAAGGATTATTATTCTATCAAGGAAGAAAAGATTTCCAAATTAAGTTACATGGCTATCGCATTGAACTTGAGGATGTGGATCATCATTTAGAGAATGTTTCATTGATTAAAGCAGCGATTGCAGTGCCTCAGATGAAAGAAAATAAAGTAGCTAATTTAGCGGCTTTTGTTGTTGCTCAGCCTCATACTTTTGAAAAAGAGTATCAATTAACGGCGGCTATTAAAAAAGAATTAGCAGAGAGTACAATGGCTTATATGATTCCGCAAAAATGGATTTATTTAGATGAGCTCCCACTAACTGCTAATGGAAAAATAGATCGCAAAACATTAATGAATGAGGTGAACCAATGAGTACTCCATACGGAGCACCTGTCTATTTTCTCTACTTGGCAGTTGCATTAATTCCTATTGTCGTTGGTTTAATGTTCGGCAAACGCTTATTATGGTATCAAAACTTAGTGACATTGTATTTTCTTTATTTAACTTTTGGTGGTGCGCACTACAAACAAGGGATTGCCTTAATCATTTATGTGCTATGGCAGGTTCTTTTGGTTGGGGGCTATCATCGTTATCGATCTAAGAAAAATGAATCATCCGTTTACTTTATGGCGCTATTAGGTGCGCTGTTACCATTAGTTCTTTATAAACTTCTGCCAGCATTTCATGTCAATCCATCAATGCTTGGTTTCTTGGGAATTTCCTATTTGACCTTTAAAGCAGTTCAAATGGTGATGGAAATTAGAGATGGTCAGATTAAAACTTTTAGTATGCGCGTTTATATTCAATTTCTATTATTCTTTCCAACGATTTCTTCAGGACCAATTGATCGCTATCGTCGTTTTGAAAAAGATTTTGAAAATGTTCCAGAAAGAGAAGAGTATGTAACCTTAGTTGATAAAGCCATCTTTATGATTTTTCTAGGTTTCCTTTATAAATTTATTATTGGCTACTATTTGAAAACCTTTGGTGTCAATTATTTTGAAGGCGCATTGCTTGATAATACAAGCTTCTGGAATCTCTTAATGTATATGTATAGTTATAGTTTATACTTGTTCTTTGATTTTGCAGGCTATAGTTTGTTTGCAGTTGGAGTCAGCCATTTAATGGGGATTAAAACACCTATTAACTTTAATAAACCCTTTATTAGTCCCAATATTAAAGAGTTTTGGAATAGATGGCATATGTCATTATCTTTTTGGTTTAGAGATTTTGTCTTTATGCGTATGGTCTTTTTCTTGATGAAGAAGAAAGTCTTTAAGAGCCGTACCACAATGTCCAATGTGGGGTATATGTCCTTATTCTTATTAATGGGTGTATGGCATGGCTTAACATGGTATTATATTGTATATGGCTTATTTCATGGTATCGCAATTTGTGTAAATGATGCCTGGATTCGTTATAAGAAAAAACATAAAAACTTGCCAAGTAATATCTTCACAAAATGTCTTGGAATCTTTATTACCTTCAATACAGTTTGTGTCAGCTTTTTGATTTTTTCAGGAGTATTAGATAAATTATGGCATCATTAAAATAAAAGGAGCGTTTTAAACATGGTAGATAAAAATGAATTTTTAACAATTTTAGCAGAAATTACAGGTGAAGATGAGGTCAAAGAGGATTTAGATTTTCCTTTATATGATTCAGGTGTTTTAGACTCACTAGGAACTGTGCAATTATTAGTTGAGATTGAAGCTCAAATGGGCATTCAAGTTCCTGTATCTGATTTTGATCGTGATGAATGGGCGACACCAAATAAAATGTTGGAACAATTAGAGCAATTAAAATGAGTTTTAAGAAAAAACTTTTCTTATCGATTGGCCCGCTTTTCTGTGCATTGCTCATTTTTACTGTGCTGATTTTCGCCCCATTCAATTTTAGAAATGTTGGTCAAAAGGAAATAGACAATGCAAAATCAAGTTTAGAAACCAATGTGATAAAAGGTCTGATGATTTCACAAGCAGCGATGAAGGAAAAGAATATTGTACCTTTCTATGGTTCTTCTGAACTCTCTAGATTTGATGCTTTTCATCCATCTGTGCTTGCTGAAAAGTATGATCGAAGCTATCGTCCTTTCTTAATTGGAAATGCTGGGATGCAATCCCTTTCTCATTATATGTCGATTCAAGCCTTAGGGGATACGCTAGAAAATAAAAAAGCTGTCTTTATTGTTTCTCCACAATGGTTTGTTAAAAATGGGGTTTCAAATGAGGCTTTTGGCGCTCATTTCTCTAGCTTACAATTATATGAATTTATTATGAATGGTGAGCCAGATTCTGCAGAACGAAGATTTGCTGCAGAACGCTTATTAACATTTGATTCATTGGATTTAAATAGAGAGTTGAAGGATGCTTTAACGACGATTAAAGAGGGGAAAGAAGTCTCTAGCCATCTCATTAATAAAATGAAGTTTAGAAGAAAAATTTTAGAGCGTGAAGATGATTTATTTGGTGTGACACGCTTTAGTGGAAACGAAGGTAAAATTGAGAAGCAACAAAAAGTTTTACCGACCAAATATGACTTTGATGCGCTAGATAAATTAGCCATGTCAATTGGTGAAAAGGAAGCAAATAACAATCCTTATCAATTAAAAAATAATTTTTATACCAATCGTATTATGGCTGATGAAGCTGCCTTAAAAGACTCTCAAAAGAAATTTAATTATGAATTTTCTCCAGAATTTTCTGATTTCCAATTGATTTTAGACCGCATGGCAAAAGAAAAAATGCAACCACTTTTTGTGATTCCACCAGTGAATTCAAAATGGATTGCCTATACCGGACTGAGTCAAGAGATGTTAGATCATTTTACGAAGAAAGCAATCTATCAATTAGAATCACAAGGATTTCAAGTGTTAGATTTATCTAAAAATGGTAATGAAGATTATTATATGGAAGACACCATTCACTTAGGATGGAGAGGCTGGCTAGAAATGGATCAAACAGTTGCACCATTTTTAGAAAATGATCAACCAGCTGTTGACTACCAAATGAATGA
This sequence comes from Isobaculum melis, assembly GCF_900111355.1. Classification (GTDB taxonomy): domain Bacteria; phylum Bacillota; class Bacilli; order Lactobacillales; family Carnobacteriaceae; genus Isobaculum; species Isobaculum melis. The sequence continues at coordinate 44,702 of NZ_FOHA01000011.1, read as the reverse complement.
GAAATTTTATACAAAAGAATGGCAAAATTTGCCCATCTCAGAAATTGATTCTTTTATTAAACCATAACAACTGAAGATCTGCTTTCACTATTCATTTGATGAATGGCTGAAAGTAGATTTTTTTATCAGCCAAATAAATGAGCTAAATTTACAACTTTAGTTGGATGTTCCTTTCGCTAAAAATGACTATACTATTCATAGACAAGTAATGTTTTTGTAATCTTAATGATTTATTGACGAAATAAAGTTGAAAAAAATTGTTAAAGAGTATAGAATTTAAAAGTGATGGCTATTAAATCATTTGGTATTTAATAGAAAGGAGATGAGCATATGAAGATTGGTATTTTTACTGATACCTATTTTCCTCAAGTGAGTGGTGTTGCAACATCTGTTAAAACACTAAAAGAAGAGCTTGAAAGAAGAGGACATCAAGTATACATTTTTACAACATCAGATCCCAAAGCAGATGAGTATGAAGAAAATATTTATCGTTTGCCGAGCATCCCCTTAATATCATTTAAGGAAAGAAGGGTTGCCTTTAGAGGATTGGTACCAACAATTCAAAAAGCGAAAAAATTAAAATTGGATATTGTCCATACACAAACTGAATTTGGTGTGGGATGGGTAGGAAAATTTGTCGCATATAATTTAAAAATACCTTGCGTTCATACCTATCATACAATGTATGAAGATTACCTACATTATATTGCAAAAGGGAAGTTATTGAAGCCGACCCATGTCCGGATGATTACCCGTGCTTTTTGTAGCCGAGTCGTAGGGGTGATTGCTCCTAGTAATCGAGTGGTGGAACAATTAGAAAAATACGATATTTATAAGCCTACTGCCATTATTCCAACTGGTGTCAACTTAAATGAGTTTAAACCATCTGAGCAACGTCATATTCGACAAGAATTGGGTTTATCAGAGGAACAGCCAGTTATTTTATCTTTAAGTCGATTGTCACAAGAAAAAAATATTGAAGCCATTATTCAAGCGATGCCAATTTTGGTTCGCGAAAAACCAGATTTAATCTTAGTAGTTGTTGGTGAGGGTCCACAAAGAGCAGTGTTAGAAAATCTTGTAGACCAATTAGATGTCACGCAATCCGTTATTTTTGTAGGAGAGAAGAAAAATGAAGAGGTAGGCCACTATTACCGAATGGCTGACTTATTTGTAAGTGCCTCTGAGTCAGAATCACAAGGTTTGACTTATATTGAGGCGTTAGCTTCTCATACAAGATGCTTGGCTAAGGAAAGCCCTTATACCAAGAGTTTATTATCTGATCCATCACTTGGAACCACCTTTAAGACAGATGATGTATTAGCGGCTGGTGTATTAGAAGTATTAAATACACCTATTGGAGAAACCGATGAACAAATATTAAATGAGGTTCTTTATCAAATATCCTCTACTTGCTTTGGTGCAAAAGTAGAAGAATTTTATTATAAATCAATTGAACGTTATGAATTAAATAAAAAAGATAAAATTAAACCCATTAAACGATAGGAGGAGCTACACATGCTGGAGATTACAATGTTTTCTTCTGCGGATAAAGTAAAAGGTCAAGGTGTAGGTAGTGCCTATTTAGAATTATTGAGTTTATTAGACAAATATCATGCTGATAAGATAAAGGTTAATATTAACCGTTACTCAAAAACAGATATCAGTCATTATCATACAATTAATTTTCCTTTTTATCTGACAACCTTTTTTAAGAAAAGATATGGCAGAAGAATTGGTTATGTCCATTTTTTACCAGAAACTTTAGAAGGCAGTATTAAATTACCAAAACCTATTCAATGGATTTTTAATAAATATGTTGTGTCATTTTATAAAAGAATGGATCAAATTGTTGTGGTTAATCCAAGCTTTATTCCAAAACTTGAAGCTTTGGGGCTTAAGAATAATATTGCTTATATTCCTAATTTTGTTTCTAAAGCACAATTTCATGAACTTTCAGCCAGTGAAAAAAGTGCTTTTCGTGCAGAAAAAGAGATTCCTGCTGATCAATTTGTTGTATTTGGAGCTGGTCAAATTCAGGAAAGAAAAGGGATTTTTGACTTTATTCAATTAGCAGAAGAATTACCTGATATTCAGTTTATTTGGGCAGGTGGCTTTTCATTTGGAAAAATTACAGATGGCTATGAGCGCTATAAGAAAATTTTAGATAATCCACCAGCGAATGTTTATTTCCCAGGGATTATTGATCGTGATGAGATTATGAAATATTATAATATTGCGAATATCTTTTTATTACCATCCTATAATGAGCTATTTCCAATGTGTATTTTAGAGGCTTTTAACTGTCGTACACCGATTTTACTACGAGACCTACCATTGTATGAATCAATTATTACAGGGTATTATGAAGCAGCGAGTGATGTGACAGAAATGAAACAAAAAATAATTGAATTAAAAGAGAATCCAGCTTTTTATGAAGCATTGAAAGAAAAGTCAGCTGCTGGTGGTGCTTATTATTCAGAAGAGCGCTTAGCAAAAATTTGGCTTGATTTCTATACGGAGCAATCTGAGAAGAGGTGAATAAATGAGCAAGAAGAATAAGTGGGCGCTAGGGATTATTCTAGCATTTGGATTATTTATTTTCTTAAGAGAGTTTCGTGATTTATCTTTCCACGAAGTTTTAGAAGAGTTACAGCACTTAAACTGGATTTGGGTGATTGTAGGCTTATGCTGTATGCTCATGCATTGGGCAATTGAAGCTAAAATTATTCAAGGATTAATGAAGCGAACAAGAGAAAATTTTTCTTTTAAAAATGCGGTAAGAATTCCTTTGATTGAACACTTATTTAATGCCATTACACCTTTTTCAAGTGGTGGACAGCCTGCACAGCTAATCGCAATGGTAAAATCAGGTGTTGATGCAGGGATCAGTGGTTCGGTGTTACTGATGAAATTTGTGGTTTATCAATCTATGATTGTGATTAATTTTTTACTTGCTTTAGCCTTAGGATTTCATGTTTTAAAAGCACAGATTGATGAGCTATCTTATTTTATTCTTCTGGCTTTTGTGATTCATGCAGTGGTTATCTCAAGTTTACTATTGGTTACTTTTTGTTATCCAGTGGCCAATAAATTGGTTCAATTAGCGATTAAACCATTAGCCTTTTTTAAAAGTGAAGAGCAGTTTAAAAAATTACAATCAGATATGACAGATAAAGTAAAGAATTTTTATGAGGAAAGCAAATATATTCGTTCGCAAAAAAAATTGTTGCTTAAAACGAGCTTATTAACGTTTATCCAATTAATTTTTTATTTTGTGGTACCATACTTTATTTTATTAGCCTTGGGGATGACCCATGTCAATATTATGACGATTATTATTCTTCATACGTTTATTATCATGATTATTTCATTATTTCCAATTCCAGGAGGCGCAGGTGGAGCAGAGTACAGCTTTACACTGTTATTTGGTAGCATGGTTACCTCTCCCGAAAAGCTGGTGATTGCCTTAATTTTATGGCGTGTGATTACACATTATACGGGGATTTTGTTAGGGGTTGTGGCACTAGGTGTTCAACCAACTACTGAAGCGGAAGAAGCAAGTTCTTTGGTAACAGAGAAAATTAAGTGAAAATTGGTGGAAGATGAATAGGATAAAACTCAAAAGTTTTATCCTATTCATGTAAATTGCCTTGATGAATGGTGGACAAAAGTCAGACTTTTCGGAAATTTCAAAAAATCCAACAAATACAAAAAGCGTATTGGTTGGATTTTTCTCCAATTTCTCAAGCCTTAACGACTTTTGTCTCAATCTTGTTTTTATTTTCTAGAAAAAGGGGTCGATGAAAAATGAAGAAAATAGGATTTATTGGTACAGGTGTTATGGGTGCATCTATTGTGAAGCATTTATTGAAGGCTGGTTACGCAGTGAATGTATATAATCGAACAAAAAGTAAAGCAGATGAAGTGGTTGCCCTTGGTGCAGTTTGGCAGGACACTCCTGCATTGGTGACTAAAGCCAGTGATGTTGTATTTACGATTGTTGGCTATCCTCAAGATGTTGAAGAAGTCTATGTGGGAGAACAGGGGATTTTCAGTGAAGCAACACCAGCCCATATTTTAGTGGATATGACAACAAGCACCCCTACATTAGCAAAAAAATTGTATCAGCTAGGAAAAGATCAAGGCATAGCTGTTTTAGATGCACCTGTTTCAGGTGGGGATCTCGGGGCAAAAAATGGCACTTTAACAGTGATGGTTGGTGGAGATCAAACTGCCTATGAGCAAGCTGCACCTATTATTGAGGTCTTCTCTGGAAAAATGAATTTACAAGGACCAGCTGGTAGTGGACAGCATACAAAGATGGCGAATCAAATTATGATTGCTGGAACAATGGTTGGCATGAGTGAATTGATGGTCTATGCAGATAAAGCTGGTTTAAATGTGGAAAAAGTGCTAGATACAGTGGGTGGCGGTAGTGCTGCCAATTGGTCTCTTGCTAATTATGGACCACGTATTTTAAAGCAGGATTATTCAGCAGGATTTTTTGTGAAGCATTTTATTAAAGATTTAAGAATTGCTTTAGATGAAGCTGATAAGATGGGGCTTACATTACCAGGAACAGCATTGGCTGCTCAACTTTATGAGCAATTAGCTGAGGCCGGCTTTGAAAATGACGGCACACAAGCTTTAATTAAGCTCTGGTGGCACTCAGGAAAACCAGAAGCGTAAACAAAAGACTCTTATGTAGTGACCTGCAAAAGTTACATCCAATCGTTAACTTTTGTAGGTCGGCTCATCAAGAGTCTTTTTTATGCAGTCTGACATTTTTCCATATATTCTTTTAATCGTGTCATAGCTTCTCTTAAGGTTTCCATGCTAGTTGCATAGCTTAATCTTACATATCCTTGGCCAGCTTCCCCAAAGGCTGAGCCTGGAATCATGGCAACTTTAACCTTTTCAGCAACATCCACACAAAAGTCCATACTATTTTGAAGATAACCAGCAGGAATTTTAGCAAAAATATAAAAGGCACCACTTGGTTTTAAAATAGCAAAGCCCATTTGTGTCATGGCATGATAAAGAAAGTCTCCTCGTTCTTGATAAGCCTCTTTCATTACAAGTCCATCATCAATCCCAGTTGTCAGCGCAGCAATTCCAGCTCTTTGAGAAATAGAAGAAGCACTGGTAACCAAATATTGATGTACTTTAAGAATTTGCGCCATTAATGGTTGTGGCGCAAAAAGAAACCCAATTCGCCAACCTGTCATAGCATGAGATTTTGAAAGGCCGTTAATCAATAAGGTTTGCTCTCTTAAATACTTCGCAATAGAGACATGCTTTGCACCATAAGTCAGTTCACTATAAATTTCATCACTAATGACTAGTAGCTCATATTGACGTAAAGCATCTGCTAAGGCGATGACTTCAGCTTCTGTGTAAGTTGTGCCAGTTGGATTACTAGGATAATTAAGAATAATGGCTTTCACCTCGTTCCCATGAAGTGCCATGGTCTCATGAATCATTTCGGGTGTTAAAACAAAATGATTGCTTGTGGTATCAATATAAACAGGTGTTGCCCGATTTAAGGTAATAATCGGTTCATAGCCAGGATAAATAGGGACAGGCATTAGCACTTTATCTCCAGGGTTTAAAATAGCGCTCAAACTTGCAGCAATGGCTTGACTTGCCCCAACTGTAATCACAATCTCTGAAGCAGGATCATAAACTAAACCATATTTTTTTGCGACAAATGCTGTTGCTGCTTGTCTTAATTCCATATCCCCAGCCATTGGTGAATAATGCGAAAAGTTTTGCTCAATGGCCTCCATAGCAGCCTCTTTAATATGGTCAGGTGTATTAAAATCAGGTTCCCCAATCGTTAACTTAAGCATGCCTTCAATTGGAGAAACACGTTCATCAAATTGTCTAATATCAGAAACTTGAATAAAAGCCGTTTGTTGATTAAATAAATTCGGTAATTTTTCCATCGTATTCCTCCTATGTATTCTAGTTAGCCATTATTTTATCAAAAAAAGCTAGGAATCACTAGTTAAATTTAAGCAATTATTTTTTTATTGAGAAAATGATGAGAAAAAAAGAAGGGATTCGCCTCATTTAAGGAAAGGATAAGCCTGATAGCGTAAGGGTAGTTTCCATCTTTTTATAGAAAAGAAAAAATGAATGTAGAAGATTTACTTTTTTTATAGAACTGAAAAGTAAATTCTGTTAGAATGTAAAAGACGAAAGTTGGAAAGGGGCAATACACAATGAAATCTTCACAACTAGTTGCGATTATCCGTAGGTTAGAGGCGATGCGCGAATCAACAGATGCAGAAGTTCAAGCACGTCGATTTGAAAAGGATGGAAAAGAGCGTTGTTTAGTTCAATACGATGCTAAAACTGAAACGTTTGAATTGGAAGAGTACGTTTATCATCAAACATACCAATTCGATGATATAGATTTAATAGCAATTGAAATTTTTGAATTGTTACAAGACTAAGATTGAGTAGAGAAGCTAGCGCTTAAGCGCTGGCTTCTTTCTTTTTTAACCTTATGAAAAGCTTAACTTTTTTTTCTTGAATCCTTAAATAAATAAGAGTAAGCTTTCTGATAGAATGAATGAGGTTTGGAGGAGGTTAGCAACAAATGAAAAAAGAAAACTTTAACATTAAAAAAATATTGAATAACCGGATTGGATTTTTTGCTTTAGCGCTCATCCTATTTTGGGCAAAAACCTATATTGCCTATCGCACCAAATTTTCATTAGGTGTTAGCGGTATGATGCAGCATTTCTTGCTATTGATGAATCCAATCAGCTTTGCGTTATTTTTATTTGGGATAACGTTTTTCTCAAAAGGAAAAAAATCTTATATTATGTTGCTTGTGATCGATTTGATTCTCACCATTTGGCTGTTTGCAAATATTGTGTATTACCGCGAATTTTCAGATTTTTTAACAGTTAATATGATTAAAAGTGCAGGTAGTGTTTCAGCAAATATGGACTCAAGTGCTTTAAGCTTAATGGTGCCATCTGACTTCTTTGTCTTTCTTGATGTGATTGTGCTAACAGGGTTACTACTATTTAAAGTAATTAAAATCGATCCAACTGGTTTGAAAAAAAGATATGGTTTCTTGACACTAGCTGTTGCTATGACATTATTTGCAGCGAACCTAGGTTTAGCAGAAATGGATCGTTCTGGTCTATTAACACGAACTTTTGACCGAAATTATATTGTGAAATATTTAGGGTTAAATGCTTTTACAGTGTATGATGGGGTACAAACAGCGCAAGCAAATGCTAAGCGTGCCAATGCAGATAGTAGTGATATGGATGAGGTGCTAGCCTATACACAGCAAAATTATGCAGCCCCAAACCCGGATTATTATGGTGTTGCTAAAGGTAAAAATGTGATCATTATTCATTTAGAGAGTTTCCAACAATTTCTATTTGATTACAAAGTAGATGGTCAGGAAGTTACCCCTACCCTTAATCAGTTTTACCATGATAGCCAAACGATGAGCTTTGATAACTTCTTCCATCAAGTGGGACAAGGAAAAACAGCAGATGCTGAGATGATGTTAGATAATTCCTTATATGGGCTTTCTCAAGGCTCAGCAATGGTTCAGGTGGGAACTGACAATACGTATCAAGCAGCGCCTGCGATTTTAGCGCAACAAGGTGGCTATACAAGTGCCTCTTTTCATGGAGATGTAGGAAGCTTTTGGAATCGAAATAATGCCTATAAATCATGGGGCTATGATTATTTCTTTGATGCACAATATTATTCTGAAAATGAAGCCTATAAATTAGGCTATGGCTTAAAAGATAAGATTTTCTTAAAGGAATCTGCTCAATATTTAGAACAATTACAGCAACCTTTTTATGCAAAATTAATTACAGTAACCAATCATTATCCCTATCCTTTAGATGAAGCTAATGCAGCTTTTCCAAAAACAACAACTGGGGATAGCACTGTAGATGGTTATGTTCAAACAGCCCATTATTTAGATCAATCCATTAACGAGCTGATGACCTATTTGAAAGCATCAGGTTTATATGACAATTCAGTGATTTTAATGTATGGGGATCATTATGGGATTTCTGGAAACCATGGTGAGGCGGTTTCTCAATTATTAGGAACAGAGGAATATAATGATTATGATGATGCGATGTTCCAAAAGGTACCACTGATGATTCATATGCCAGGTTTAAAAGGAGGAATCAATCATACCTTTGGTGGTGAAATTGATGTCTTACCAACATTGATGCATTTACTGGGAATGGATAATAAAGAATATGTCCATTTTGGTTCTGATTTATTGTCTCCTGAACATCAAGGTTTAGTTGCTTTTAGAAACGGAAACTTTGTTGCAAAAGATTATACTAAAGTTGGAAGTAAAGTCTATGACACAGCAACAGGGACTTTAATTGAGCATTTAACAGAGGAGCAAAAAGCTCAGATTGAAAAAGAAAAAGAACAAGTTGAAAAAGAATTATCCCTTTCTGATCAGGTGCAGATTAGTGATTTGTTGAGATATTACACACCGTCTGGCTTTACACCAGTTGATAAAAGTCAATACAATTACACTTATCGCTTTGGGATGGACTTATTAAAAGAAACTTCTGAGGAACTAGGAGATCAATCAACTAGCTTGTTAGATCAGAATAAAGGGCAGTCAACAGTTGAAAAATATCAAACAGATGCACCAGAATTAAAAGAATAAAAAGAAACGCAAAAGGAGAAGTGAAGCGCCTTTTGCGTTTTTTTTGCATGCTATGCTATTGAATCAAGTGTCCCCAGAATTTTTGTGCCATGTAACTCTTTGACTTGTAATGCTTCAGCAATAGCTGGCGCATTTTCATTTGTGATACCACCACCAGGTAAAATAATGAGGCGATTGCCCGCGTATTGAATCGTTTTTTTGAGTCGTTCAAAATTCTCTTCAATCGCCGAACCAGTAGGCCCACCATGAGTTAGAATACGATGGACACCTTGCTGAGCAAGCCAATCAATTGCTGCTAATTGTTTATTTTCGGGAATTGCATCAAAAGCCATATGAAAGGTAATTTCTAAGTTTTCAGCGGCTGCTAATAACTGTTGATTGGCTGCTTCGTCTAGCCAGCCATCTGCTTGTAAACATCCCAACACAATACCTGAAACACCTAATTGTTTAGCCATCTGAATATCTGCTAACATCATCTCAATTTCATCTTTCTGATAAACAAAGTCTCCACCACGAGGACGAGTAATAGCCATTACTGGAATATTTTTATTTTGAGCGTAGCGAATGGTTTGCTTCATCACACCATAAGAAACCGTTGTCCCACCAACCGCTAAATTATCACATAACTCAATACGATGCGCCCCTTTTTCAATCGCACTTTTCACATGAGTAAAATTTTCTAGACAAACTTCTTTGATCATCTTGAGCTCCCCTTTTATCCACCTAAATCAGTAACAGTATACCATGTTTTCTACTGATAGAAAGAAATCATTAAAACTTCTCTTATAAAGCAGTTAAAGGAAGTTGAATCTTATTGAAATTTTGCCATTTTAGAGTATAATTGAATAGATAATCATAATGAGGGAGACAAGATGAGGAAGCTCCCTCTTTAATGAACAGATTGCAAAATAAAGGAGTCAGTATGTTTAAAAAATTTAAGCCAACCTGGATGGTAGAAGCCATCTATCAAATTACCCCAGAACAGTTAAAAGCACATGGCATAAAAGTTGTGCTAACAGATTTAGATAATACGTTAATTGCATGGAATCATCCAGAAGGTACAAAAGAAATGCATGAGTGGATGCAGCAAATGGAAGCTGCACAAATTCCAGTTGTGGTTGTTTCTAATAATAAAGCAGCGCGTGTTGAGAAAGCGGTCAGCAAATTAGGGCTTCCTTATATTGCCCGGGCAATGAAACCTTTTACAAAAGGTTTTAAAGAAGCAGAGCGCCGTTTCGATTTACCTAAAGAAGCCTTTTTAATGGTCGGTGATCAAGTGATGACCGATATTCGTGGTGCAAATGGAGCGGGTATCAAGACCGTTTTAGTGAAACCAATTGTTGAAACTGATGCTTGGAATACAAGAATGAATCGTTTTATGGAACGTCATATTATGAATCATTTAACAAAAAAGCATGAGGATATGAAGTGGAGGAAAACAATTCATGAGTGAACAAAATGAAGCATTACGCTGTATTGGTTGTGGTGCAGTGATTCAAACTGAAACAAAAGATACGCTAGGTTATACACCAGAAGGGGCTTTAAAAAAAGGGCTAGAAACAGGTGAAGTTTATTGTCAGCGTTGTTTTAGATTGCGTCATTACAATGAAATTCAAGATGTTCATTTAACAGATGATGATTTTCTACGTTTGCTAAATGAAATTGGTTCACAGGATGCATTGATTGTGAATGTGATTGATATTTTTGACTTTAATGGCAGCTTGCTTCCTGGTTTACATCGTTTTGTTGGAGATAATCCTGTTTTATTAGTTGGAAATAAAGTCGATTTATTGCCACATTCATTGAAGCGTGGCAAAATGACACAATGGCTGAAAGAGCGTGCCCATGAAGAGGGCTTACGTCCACTTGATGTTTTGCTAACAAGTGCCATGAAGCCAAAAGAAATGGAAGCATTACTAGAAAAAATTGAGACTTACCGTGCAGGAAAAGATGTTTATGTAGTAGGGGTAACGAATGTTGGAAAATCAACTCTCATTAATCAAATTATTAAAAATACGGCTGGTGTTCAAGATGTGATTACAACCTCACAATTCCCAGGAACGACTTTAGATAAAATTGAGATTCCTTTAGATGATGGACAGTTCTTAATTGATACACCAGGAATTATTCATAGACACCAAATGGCTCATTATTTAGGGGATAAAGATTTAAAATTAATTGCGCCTAAAAAAGAAATTAAGCCAATGGTTTATCAATTAAATGAAGAACAAACCCTATTTTTTGGTGGGGTTGCCCGTTTTGATTATATTAAAGGTGGTAGACGTTCTTTTGTTTGTTATGTATCCAATGATTTAAAAATTCATCGCACAAAACTGGAAAAAGCAGATGAACTTTATGCCAAACATGTTGGAGAAATGCTACAACCACCTCGTCAAGATGAAGTACAGGATTTTCCTGAGCTGGTTCGTTTTGAATTTACAATTAAAGAAAAAACCGATATTGTCTTTGCAGGACTTGGCTGGGTAACGATTGCTGAACCAGGTGCAATTGTTGCTGGATGGGCACCAAAAGGCGTCGATGTTGTGATTAGAAAATCTCTAATTTAAGAGAGAAAGAGTGAGAAAATGGAATTAAGAGGAAAACAAAAAAGTTATTTACGTAGTAAAGCGCATCATTTAACACCGATTTTTCAAATTGGAAAAGGTGGATTAAATGAACAGATTGTCCGTCAAGTTGGAGAAGCGTTAGAGAAACGTGAATTGATTAAAATTAATTTATTACAAAATACAGATGAAACAGTTGAAATTGTCGCTACTGAAATGGAACAAGAATTGAACTGTTTAGTGGTTCAAATCATTGGTCGCGTATTGGTATTATACAAGCCTTCAAGCCAAGAAAAATACCGTAGAATTTCAACAACAATCCCAAGATAGTGAAAGGTCGGATGTTGAATGAAAACTTCATTACAGGTTTTAACAGAAAGTAACATTCAAACAAATCGAAATAAACGAAAACAGGTCGGAATTTTAGGTGGAACCTTTAGTCCACCACATATTGGTCACTTGGTAATGGCTGATCAAGTCTATCATCAACTAGGATTAGATTGTGTCTATTTTATGCCAGATTTTGTCCCACCTCATGTAGATAAGAAAGAAGCGATTGCAAGTGAACACCGAGTAGAAATGGTCAAACGAGCGATTCAGGGGCAGCCACATTTTGCCTTAGAGCTAAATGAAATTGAGCGTGGTGGTAAAAGCTATACTGTCGATACAATGAAAGAGCTGATGAGACAGCATCCAGATACAGATTATTACTTTATTATTGGTGGCGATATGGTCCATTATTTACCAAAATGGTATAAAATTGATGAGCTGATTCAGCTGGTTCAATTTGTTGGTGTGGGGAGACCTCATTATACAAAAGAAAGTCCTTATCCAGTTCTATGGGTAGATTCTCCAGAGATTGATGTCAGCTCTACCCTATTAAGAGAAAGAATTGCTACACAGTGTCCGGTGCGCTATTTGATACCAGACGCAGTACTGGCTTATATTCAAGAGAAGGGGCTGTATCAAGCATGATGACCTATACCAATCAATACACAACCGTTACAAGAGAAGCTTTGTTGGCTCATGTACAATCTAAAATGAGTACAAAGCGCTTCAAGCATGTCTTAGGTGTTGAAAAAACAGCCATAGCCTTAGCTGAAAAATATGGTAGCAGTGAAGAAGCAGCAAGTATAGCCGCTTTAATTCATGATTATGCCAAAGAATTACCCATGTCTGAGATGAAATCAGTGATTGAAACAGCTGGCTTAAATCCTGAGATGCTCAACTTTGGTAGTGAAATTTGTCATGGACCAGTTGCTACTGAATTAGCCAAAAAAGATTTTGGCATTACAAGTGAAGATATTTTAAATGCCATCCGCTACCATACAGTGGGTGCTGTTCAGATGAGTTTACTAGAAAAAATCATATTTGTTGCAGATTTTATTGAACCTGGAAGAAGCTTTCCAGGAGTTGACACGGCAAGAGCAATTGCCAATCAAGACTTGGATGAAGCGGTTTTATTTGAAATGAAGCATACCTTAACGTATTTAATTTCAATTGAAGCACGCATTTATCCAGAGACGATTCTGGCCTATAATGCTTGGGTTACAAAAGGAAAGAAAAACTAAGGAGGAAACACATTGACGATTTCAAGTGAAGAAATGTTAAAAATAGCTGTTAAAGCAGCAGATGATAAAAGAGCGGAGGATATTCTGGCACTAGATGTGCGTGGTATCTCAATCTTAGCGGATTACTTTGTGATTGCACATGGAAATAGTGATAAGCAAGTAGAAGCGATTATGAATGAAATTATTGACCAAGAAGAAGCGGCAAAAGTAACGGTTAAACGCGTTGAAGGAAGAGAAGAAGCAAAATGGATCCTGGTTGATTTAGGGGATGTGGTTGTGCATATTTTCCATTACTCTGAGCGTTCTTATTACAACCTAGAGAAAATTTGGGGCGATGCACCATTAGTTGATATTCATGACATGGTGCAATAAATGAGCTATCAGGTCTTTGCACAAGTTTATGATGCGATTATGGATGAAACCTTATATGATAGGTGGGCACATTATGTCGCACAAACCATGCCACACTCACAAAGTAGTATCCTAGAATTGGCATGTGGCACTGGTGCTTTAGCGGTTCATTTAAAAAAACAAGGATTACAGGTAACAGGCTTAGATTTATCAGAAAACATGTTAACCCTGGCACAAGATAGAGCATTAGCTGCTGGGGTGGAGCTACCTTTAATTGAAGGCGATATGTTAGATTTAACGGAGATTGGCACCTTTGACATGGTGACCTGTTTTTCTGACTCTCTTTGTTATATGCCAGATGAGACAGCGATCAAAAAGGTGTTTGAGCAAGTCTTTCAAGTACTCAATCAAGAAGGCGTTTTTGTTTTTGATGTTCATTCACTTTATCAAATGGATCAAATTTTCCCAGGTTATATGTTTAATGATAACCAAGAAGATATTGCTTTTATGTGGCAAAGCTATGCAGGAGAAGTGCCTCATAGCGTCGAGCATGAACTAACCTTTTTTGTTTATGAACCAGAAACAGCAAGCTACCAAAGATATGATGAGCTCCATAAGGAACGTACCTATGAGTTAACCGTTTATCAGCAGCTATTAAAAGAAGCTGGCTTTCAAAGTGTGACCTGCACAGCTGAATTTGGGCAGGAAGCAATGCAAGAAACAAGCACACGCTGGTTTTTTGAATGTAAGAAATAATAATGAAGAAGAAACGTATTTACTACGCTTCTTCTTTTTAAAAACTTTTAACAAAAAAATACATATTATATAAATAAGGGAAGGATGGTGCGATAAATGTTGAATGATGCTTTATCAGTCTTAAAACAAAATTTTGGATATGATCACTTTAGAGAAGGACAAGAACAAGCCATTACTCAATTATTAGCGGGGAAAAATACTTTAGCCATTATGCCTACTGGTGGAGGAAAGTCTTTATGTTATCAGGTTCCTGCTTTATTATTTGACCATCTGACAATCGTTGTCTCCCCTTTAATTTCTTTAATGAAAGACCAAGTCGATGCGTTAAATGAGCAAGGCATTGCTGCGACTTTTATTAATAGCACACTATCTAGTGCAGAAACCAATCATCGCCTTGATTTAGCAGCAACAGGAAAGCTTAAAATGCTTTATATCGCACCAGAACGGATTGCAACAGAAGGATTTAATCGTTTGCTAAATGAGGTTACCATCTCTTTAATAGCGATTGATGAAGCCCATTGTATTTCACAGTGGGGACATGATTTTAGACCAAGTTATCTCCATTTATGCGATGCCATTGAACAAATTCAACCTAAGCCCTTATTAGTTGCCTTAACAGCTACAGCCACACCTTCTGTTTCTGAGGATATCATGAAACTCTTGCAGATTCCGGCTGAGAATAAAGTCCAAACAGGTTTTGAACGAGATAATTTAAAATTTATGCAAATCAAAGGTCAAGATCGTGATGCCTATTTATTGGATTATATCCGCACAAATCATAAACAATCGGGGATTGTTTATGCAGCAACGAGAAAAGAAATTGAGCGTCTTTATGAGCTGCTACAAAAAAATCGGATTAAGGTTGGTAAATACCATGGTGGGATGTCAGATACAGAACGTAATCACTGGCAAGAGCAGTTTTTATATGATGATATTCAAGTAATGGTCGCAACCAATGCCTTTGGAATGGGCATTAATAAATCCAATGTGCGTTATGTGATTCATTATCAGATGCCGCGTAATATTGAAGCTTATTATCAAGAAGCAGGGCGGGCAGGAAGAGATGGCTTGCCTAGCGACTGTATTTTATTATTTGCCCCACAGGATATGCGTATTCAACAATTTTTGATTGAACAATCGGATATGGAAGAGGAAAGAAAGCAAAATGAGTATGCCAAACTACGGAAAATGACCCAATATGGCTATACTGAAATTTGCTTACAGCGCTATATTGTCCAATATTTTGGCGAAGAAGGTTCTGACTGTGGCAAATGTGGCAATTGCCTGGATACACGAGAAGCCATAGATATCACAGAGGATGCTCAGAAAGTCTTTTCATGTGTCAAAAGAATGGGGGAACGTTTTGGAAAAGCGATGGTCACCAAAGTCTTAACAGGTTCAGCTGACCAAAAAATCAAACAATGGCAGTTTGAAAGCTTGTCCACTTATGGCTTAATGAAGGCTGTTTCCCAAAAAGAAGTGATGCAGCTGATTGATTATTTAACTGCTGAGCGTTATTTAATGCCATTAGATGGGCAATTTCCAACCTTAAAATTAACCCATGAAGCAGTAGCCGTCTTAAAAGGTCAGCAAAAAGTCACACGTAAACAAGCCAGAAAAGTAGTGCAAGTAGCTGTTGATGATGTTTTATTTGACCGACTAAGAGAAATTCGTAAAGACTTGGCAACAGAGCAAAAAGTGCCACCATATGTTATTTTCTCAGATGAATCGTTACGAGAAATGTGTCACTATTTACCTAAAGATGATCAAGCCTTCCTTGCGATAAAGGGTGTTGGACAAAATAAATTAGAAAAATATGGAGAAATCTTTATGGCAGCAATTGCAAATGCGCCAGAGGTTGAGGAGTGATTGTATGAAAAGTTGTGGTGTGATTGTCGAATATAATCCTTTACACAATGGTCATTTATATCATTTAGAGCAAGCGAGACAACGAAGTGGTGCAGATGTGATTGTAGGTGTGATGAGTGGTTCCTTTTTGCAAAGAGGAGAGCCAAGCTTGTTAGATAAATGGACACGAGCTCATTTAGCGCTTGCAGCAGGAGCAGATATGGTGGTTGAGCTACCAGTTGCCTTTGCCATACAACCAGCCGATTATTTTGCAAGAGGAGCGATAGGCATCCTTCAGGCGCTTCAGGTGACTGATTTATGCTTTGGTAGTGAAACAGGGGAAGGCGCTGCCTTTGAGGAGCTAGCGGCCCTTGTGAATGAGCAACAAGAGGTGCTAGATCAAGCCTTCAAAAAAATCACCAACAAGCGTTTATCTTATGCTGAAAAAATGAGTCAAGTTTATCAAGAAGTTTTACCGCAGCAGCTAATTGATTTACAACAGCCTAATAATATCTTAGGATTTTCCTATGCAGTGGAAAATCATCGCTTGAAGAAACCAATGACCCTCCATTCAATGAAGCGAGAGCAGGCAGGCTATCATGATGCAGCCATTACAGCAGAAATTGCGAGTGCAACAGCAATTCGACAAGCGTTATTTCAAGCAGGTCAACAAGTAGATTGGGCAAAAACAGTTCCGACTTATACAGAAGCTGCTTTAAAAACCCAGGAGCTCGTTAACTGGTCAGCTTATTGGCCGTTATTACGTTACCAAATAGTATCAGCTAGCCTTGAAGAATTAAGGGCAATTTATCAAGTCAATGATGGTTTAGAATATCGTTTAAAAGAGCAGATTCTTAAAGCTGAAAACTTTGAAGACTTTGTCACACTTGTAAAGAGTAAACAAAACACTTGGGTGAAAATCCAAAGAATTTGCCTTTATATTTTACTAAACATCCAGCAAACAGAGATGCTCTCTGCAATGGAAAAACCTGAATATATTCGTCTTTTAGGCTTTAACCAAAAAGGCAGACAATTTCTGAAGCAACAAAAGAAAAAAATTGCTTTACCAGTCATTACAAATATTGATAAAAAAAATGAAGCATTGTTATCATTAGATATTCGAGCAGGACAAGTTTATCAAATGGTAAAAAAAGAAGCAGCCATTCCACTGGATTATTATCGCAAGCCAATTATCTTACCTTAGCTGTAAAGGATAAAGCATTGACAAAGAGCGGAATTGTTAGTATAATACTTCTTGTTGCTTTAAGGAGTGATGGAGAATGAAATGGTCGTTAGTACAATTACAAAGATATCAGAATGAACCCTTGATTTTTACTGAAACAATTGATTTAAAAGAGCAATTGATGAAACGTGAAAAAGAGCTACTTGATGTCTCACCAATTACAGTAGAAGGTACTGTTTTAGTTGAGTCACAACAAATAATTGTCGATTTATTTGTAACTGTAGATTTAACATTGCCATCTGCTCGTTCATTAGATCCTGTTGTTTATCCAATGGGTATCAGAGTGAATGAAGTATACGTGCCAAAGAATAGCAAGCGTTCTGAAACAATCGAAGATGAGGACAATAGCATTATTTATTTAGAAAAAGATGTGATTGACTTATATGAAGCTGTTGAAGATGGGATTTTACTTCATATCCCTTTGCAAGTATTTGCTGAAGGTGAAGAAGAATTAGAAATGCCAAGCGGCAATGATTGGGAAGTGATTTCACAATCAGATTACGAAGCACGAATGAAAGAAAAGCAAGAATCAAAAATTGATCCTCGTCTTGCTGGTTTAGCGGATTTACTTTCGAGTGAAGAAGAAGACTAAGCAAGGTTGGAATAAATAGGGCATGCTTTACACCTAGGAACAAGCATGATCCCGCAATAGACTAAGGAGGTGTATCGAATATGGCAGTACCTGCAAGAAGAACTTCAAAAGCGAAGAAAAGAATGCGTCGTACACATAAAGGTTTAACTGTACCCGGCATGACATTAGATCGTGAAACAGGAGAATACCGTATGTCTCACCGTGTTGCACCAAACGGAACATACAACAACAAACAAGTGATTGGCGAATAAGGCACAATCCAAAAAAACAACAAGGGAACATGTACCTTGTTGTTTTTGTTTTTTTATCTAGTCTAAATCTTGATAATCAAGGGTTTAGCTTGTTTTTTTACTATTAAAAGGAACAAAAAAGGAGCATTAAACTTTATTACTATCTCGTTTAGTCATGCAATTTTCTAATCAAAGAAAAGACTCGCTTTCTTATTATGGAAAAATAATATTTACAAGCGCATGTTCCTATGCTATCTTATTGAGTGATTGTGTGGTTTTGTGTTTAAAGAAAATGGCTATGCTACATCATCGATTATTTTTTGCTATTTTAATAGAGTACATAGGAAGGTGAGATTGATTTTTGAATGGAAAGAAGGAAGTAGCGCTTCAATTAAAACCAAGTTTAGCTAAAGTAATTTTTATGCCATTTGGTATCATTAGCCTAGCTTTATGGGGCTTTATGGCATGGGGATTTTTACACTGATGATGGGTATTTCAAAAGTTGGTAAGGATGGTGTGATGCAAAGCTTTGAAAATAATCCAGAGGTTGTGTTAGGTATTGTAAAAGTACTTAGCGGATTGATTATCTTTCAAATAGTCTTTTGTTTACTATCTATACGCTTATCGATTTTATTAAAAGGAGATCAAATTTTTGTAAAAAAATGGTTTCGAACGGTTACATATCCAGTAGCAACTATCAAGCATGTGGCGGATGTAGTATCGATTGCTACGATTGGGCATACGCTCCATATGCGATTTGAAGGCAAGGTATTAGGTAAAAATATTGATATGAGATTATACAGAGAAAAAGATGTCAAACAGGTATTAGCATTTATTCAATCCATTAAAGGATAAGAAATAACATAGAATGTTGGAGGAAGAAAAGATGAAAAAATTAGTGAAATTAGGTTTATTATTCAGTATTTTAGGAATGATTACAGGCTGTAGTTTATCAGGAAAAGAAAAAAGTGCTACATATGTATTGGATCAAGAGGGCGCTAAAACAACCATAACAATGAAAGCAAAAGGAGATAAAGTAATCGAGCAAAAAGTTGTGAATGAAATTTCATATGCGAACATTGGTTTAACAAAAGAAGAAGCTGAAGCGACATTTAATCCGATAGCTGAACAATTCGAAGGCTTAGAGGGTGTCAGTGAAAAAGTTGTTTATAAAGAAGACATGTTAGTTGAAACATTAGTTATTGATTTTGAAAAGGCTGATTTAAGAAAAGTTTCAGAATTGCCAGGTAGTGAATTTGATGAAGATGCTATTAAAAATGGGGTAAGCTTTAAGAAAACGGCAAAAGCATATGAAGAGATGGGTGCTAAAAAACAATAATAGCTAGAGGCTGTTTGTCCCAACCACACGTAGTCAATAACATAAAGGTAGATACAAGCTTTAAAAAGTATCTACCTTTATGTTATTATTTTTTTGTTAAAAGAAAGTCATTCTGTTATGCTAGTAATAGATTGATTTGTTCCTGTAAATAATGAAACGAGAGAGGAATGCTGATGTGCGATTTTTGGTTGAGACAATGGCAACAATTCAAAGCAAATAAAACATTATTATTTCCTAGAATGAGAGTTCATATCATTTTTTTACTGATCATCAATGTCTTTTTTTAGTTGCTATTTGTACCAATGCTATTATTGATGAGAATGGTAGAAGAGTGAATTTCATCTTGTCTTCTATGGGTATGACTAGCTTTATTTGCTTCTATTTAGCGATTTTTTTAGGGTTTTTGATGATTCGAAAGATGACCAAAATGACGATTAGAATGAGGAAGCAAGAACTATTGATTGTCAGTGCGATTGGTGCACAGAAAAAAGACATCAAAAAAGCGTTTTATGCTAAAAGCGTCTTCGTCGGAATGATAAGTGCAGGCATTTCGCTATTATTAAGCGGCCTTTTCTATCTGCTTTTTTATTTAAATAAAGCTGATTTATTAGGATGGATGGCTCCAGCTATTCAATATTCAATAGCATGGATATTTCCGTTTATTCTTTTTAATATAGCAGGCAGTATTCTTGTGGAAATGAGCAGTGTAAAAAGAACGGTGAAGTCAGTGTTGATTGATACGATTTGATAGATTGCCATTTATTTGCTAAAATGAGGTGCCTTAGAATAAGGGAGTAAATAAATGAGGGATGGTTACCTATTCATTTAAATTCAATATTACGCCAAAAGAGTTGAAACATAGGAAAGGAAGAACGCCTCATGAAACATATGGACTGGAATACGCTATTGATTTGTTTATTGCCATTGATCAGCATATTCTTATTTCAATACTTGTTGAAATTTAAAATTGTCAAAAAAATACTGCCTGTTAAAGCAGTTGATTTAACAGTGCTTGTTTTGTTTTATTCAATTGCACAATTATCAAAAGAACTATTTGAGGTTAGTTTTTTTGCTTATTTTATTGTTGCACTCTTATGTGTTGGTATTTTATTGTTGCTTTTTTTAGCTAAAAAAAATGGAGAAATCATCTATAAAAAATTCTTTAAAACATATTGGCGAATGAACTTTCTTCTTAGTTCTGCTGTCTATCTTGTGCTTGTTATCATGTATTTCATAAAAAAATAGAAAAAGTGGGAATATCTCCCACTTTTTTTATTTGTGCTAAATATTAGCTGAAACCTTTGTTTTAAAGGTTTTCTTTTGTTTTTAGAATTCTTTTTTAGAAAAAAATAGAAAAAATAGCATACTTCTATAATAAATAGTGGTAGAAAGTGGTGAGATGTGGTAGACTAAAAACGTAATGTGAGAGTGGGGTGAGTGCAGACATGTTTATGGGAGAGTATCAACATAATATTGATGCAAAAGGACGCTTGATAATGCCAGCAAAATTCCGTGAAGAATTAGGGGAACGATTTATTGTGACCCGTGGTATGGACGGCTGTTTATTTGGTTATCCCCAAAAAGAATGGGCTGTACTCGAAGAAAAGCTAAGAGAATTACCTCTTGCTAAAAAAGATGCCCGTGCTTTCACAAGGTTTTTCTACTCAGCAGCAACTGAATGCGAGCTAGATAAACAAGGTAGAATTAATATTCCACAAACCTTACGTGATCATGCCAAATTAGAAAAGCCGTGCTATGTGATTGGTGTTTCAGGCAGAATCGAGATTTGGAGTGAGGAACGTTGGAATGCGTTTTCTGATGAAGCAGAAGAAAGCTTTGATGAAATTGCAGAAAATATGATTGATTTTGGTTTTTAGAAAATAAAGGTGGTGCAAAAAGTGACAACATTCAACCATGAAACTGTACTTTTAAAAGAAACTGTAGACGGGTTAGCAATCAATTCTGATGGGATTTATGTTGATTGTACTCTTGGAGGTGCAGGGCATAGTGAATACTTGTTGTCTCAATTATCAGAAAATGGGCACCTCTATGCTTTTGACCAAGATGAAATAGCCATTAAACATGCAAAAGAAAGATTGGCTCCTTATGTCGAAAAAGACATGGTGACCTTTATTCAATCTAACTTTCGTTCTATCAAAGAAGCGCTTGCTGAAAAACATATTTTTCATGTAGACGGTATTTTATACGATTTAGGTGTTTCATCACCTCAGTTAGATGAAGCGGAAAGAGGCTTTAGTTACCATCAAGATGCCCCTTTGGATATGAGAATGGATCAGTCTGCTCCTCTTACCGCTGAAGAAGTTGTTAATGAGTGGGCCTATGAAGATCTTGTTCGTATCTTTTTCCGTTATGGCGAAGAGAAATTTTCCAAACAAGTAGCGAGAAAAATTGAAGCCACTCGAGAATTAAAGCGAATTAAAACAACTGGAGAATTAGTGGAAATCATCAAAGAAGCGATTCCTGCTCCGGCAAGAAGAAAAGGTGGACATCCAGCTAAGAGAATTTTTCAAGCAATCCGTATTGCAGTCAATGATGAATTATCCGCTGTCGAAGAATCTATTGAACAGGGATTATCTTTATTAACAATTGGTGGAAGAATGAGTGTCATTACGTTCCACTCATTAGAAGATAGAATTGTTAAATCTATTTTTAAAGAAAATAGTACAGGCCCAGAACTACCACCTGGTTTACCAGTGTTACCTGATGCCTATTTACCACCATTTAAATTAGTTAATAGAAAACCTATTCTTCCAAGTGAAGAAGAATTAGCTAAAAATAATCGCGCAAGAAGTGCTAAATTGCGTGTGATTGAAAAACAAACAGATGAACAAAAATAAAAAGTATTGGAGGAAAAGCTAGATGGCATACAATGAAAATTTAGCAAAAGAATTACAAGTTGATATTCCGCTGCGCTCGCCACAAACCAAACCAGCAACAGCACCGCAAAAGAAAATTGCAAAGCGAACATCAACGATTACAAGAATTGAAAAACTTATCATGTCTGCCATTATTCTAATGTTATTTGGACTAGCGATTACCTGCGTTTCCATGGAAGTAAATGTATTTAGCACGAATAGAGAGTTGCAAGATGTTCGAAATGAAATAACTATGAAGCAAGATGCCAACATTGATTTAAAACAAGAAATCAGTGAGCTATCAGGTTATGATAGAATTTACGATATCGCCGGTAAAGCCGGATTGAAACTGAATGAATCCAATGTAAGGACTGTATCTGAATGAAGATGAATCGAAATCCTCATAAGAATAGAAAGCAAATAGGAATGTTACTTTTTGGTGTCTGTATCATTAGCTTTATTGCTTTTATGGCGAGGTTCTCATACATTATGTTGGTTGGAAAAGTAAATGGTGAAGTTTTAGCTGAAAGAGCAAATAAACAATATTCAGGAAGTAGTGTACTTAGTGCGAAGCGCGGATCCATCTTTGATTCAGATGGCCAGCCAGTTGCAGAAGAGTCTACTTCCTATTCTTTGTATGCTGTTTTAGATGAAGATTTTTCAAAGGGTTCAGAGAAACCTTTACATGTTAAAGATAAAGAAAAAACAGCTGAAGCCTTAGGGACAGCTCTTGATATTCCAAAAGAAGAAGTGTTAGCAACCCTCAATCAGGAGAATAAATTTCAAGTAGAATTTGGGCAAAAAGGAGCCAATCTTTCTTTAGGAAAAAAATTAGAAATAGAAGCTTTGAAGCTACCAGGTGTTTACTTTGAAGAAACACCAACTAGATTATATTCTCATGGTGTTTTTGCATCTCATTTGATTGGGTTTACACAAACCAAAGAAGAAAGCACGGAGCTTGAAGGTGTTATGGGGATTGAAAAAGCCTATAACGATCTTTTAAAAGGAACAGATGGCAAAAAAGCATTTTCGAAAGATAAATTTGGTTATCTTTTGCCAAATTCAAAAGAAGAAATTACTGAGCCTAAAGATGGTCATGATATTTATTTAACGATTGATACAAGAATTCAATCCTATTTAGAAACCTTGATGACGAATGTTAATGAAGAATATCATCCTGAAAATTTACAAGCTATGATGGTTAAAGCAAAAACAGGTGAAATTGTTGCCATGTCACAAAGACCAAGCTTTAATTCTGCAACAAAAGAAGGCATTGATGATAAGTGGGGCAATATGCTTGTTGAAGAACCTTTTGAGCCAGGCTCAACAATGAAAGTCTTTACAATAGCTGCAGCAATGGAAGCTGGTGTATTTAATCCAAATGCAACCTATCAATCTGGCTCAATTCAAGTAGAAGACCAAGTTATTCGTGATTATAACAAGTATGGTTGGGGAACCATTTCATATCTGGAAGGCTTCCAACATTCTAGTAATGTGGCCTTTGTTAAATTAATGCAACAAATGGGACCTGATACTTGGCTAAAATATATGCAAGATTTTGGATTAGGAAAATCAACGAACTCAGGATTGCCAAATGAACAAATTGGCGAAATTAGATATGATTATCCTGCAGATAGAGCATCTACTGCTTTCGGACAAGCGATTACGGTGACACCTTATCAAATGATGCAAGGTTTTACGGCCATTGCAAATGATGGTAAAATGATGAAATTACATTATATTAAAAAAACGGTTGATCCAAATACTGGAGAAGAAACAGTGACGGAACCAGAAGTCATTGGTCAACCAGTTAGTGCAGCGACTGCGAATCAAGATTTAGCTTATATGAAAACAGTGGTTGAAACGCCTGGTGCTACCGCAACACCTTTCCATATTGATGGGGAGTCAGTTGCAGCTAAAACAGGTACAGCAGAAATTGTTGGAAAAGATGGTAAATATATGACAGGGGAATTTGATTATGTCCATTCAGTTGTTGGAATGGCTCCTGCAGAAAATCCAGAATATATTCTTTATATTACAATGAGAAGACCAACTACGGTTCCACCAGGTCAATCTGCTCCAGGGATTTTAAAAGAAATTTTTAATCCTGTCATGAAATTAGCACTACAATATAGTAAAGTATCAGAAGAGAGTGGAACAGAAGAAAAAGAAGTGACCATGCCTAAAGTTACTGGTGGCGCAAAAGGCTCAGTGATTCAACAAATTCAGGGGCTTGGTTTAGATGTATCCGTTGTTGGAGATGGTGACAAAATTGTCCAGCAATTACCAATGCCAGATGAAACGGTCTTGAAAAATCAAAAAATCGTTTTATTAACAGATCAAAAAATGACGATGCCGAATGTTAGTGGCTGGTCGAAGAAAGATGTATTAAAAATTTCAGAAATTACTGGGATTCAATTTAAATTTGAAGGTGATGGCTATGTAGTCGAACAAAGCCTACCGGAAGGTCAGCCTTTAACAGGTGACTCAGATGTTACCATTCGTTTAGAAAAAAAATAAACTACAGAAATTTTTAGGAGCGATTTTATGATGTGGACAATAGTACCAATTGTGGGGAGCTTTTCACTTACAATTATGTTTATGCCGTTATTTATTGGCTATTTTCAATTGAAAAAATTAGGTCAACAAACCCGTGAAGAAGGGCCTAGTTGGCATGAAAAAAAAAGTGGAACCCCTACAATGGGAGGCACTGTCTTTCTCATTGCAGCTGTTATCACAACACTTGCTGTCAATCTTTGGTACACTGGTATCGTTTCAATGTCAGCAATTTTACTTGTGTTTATCTTAGCGCTATATGGCTTACTAGGATTTTTAGATGATTTTATTAAAATATTTAAAAAAAGAAATATGGGGCTAACCTCTAAACAGAAATTTGTTGGTCAATTGATTGGTGGATTTGTCTTTTTCTTAGTTTATCAAAATGAAGGTTTTTCAACTGCATTAGATTTCCCTTTAATTGGCTCTATTGATATTGGCTGGTTCTATGGTCTATTTGTTATTTTTTGGTTGGTTGGTTTTTCAAATGCAGTCAATTTAACAGATGGCTTGGATGGCTTGGTTGCAGGAACCGCTACAATTGCTTTTAGTGCCTATGCTTATATTGCTTATCTTCAAAATCAAACAGATATTTTAATTTTTTGTTTGACCATTGTTGGCGGATTAGTTGGTTTCTTCTTCTTTAATAAAAAGCCTGCCAAAATTTTTATGGGAGATGTAGGCTCGTTAGCACTTGGTGGCGCATTGGCTGCCGTTTCAATTTTATTACATCAAGAATGGAGCATTTTGCTCATCGGGATTATTTTTGTTATTGAAACAGCTAGTGTGATGATTCAAGTTGCATCCTTTAAATTAACTGGAAAACGTGTCTTTAAAATGAGTCCAATTCATCATCACTTTGAAATGAGTGGTTGGAGTGAATGGCGTGTTGTCTTGACTTTTTGGTTAATTGGTCTGATTGGTGCTGCGCTAACTATCTTATTGGTTGTCTAAATTAAATCTTATTGTGCTTCAAGAAAGGGGTTAACAAAATGAAAGAAATAACAGCTTATACAAATAAAAAAGTGTTGGTTTTAGGTTTAGCTAAAAGTGGTGTAAATGCTGCAAAGTTACTCCATCATTTAGGTGCATTTGTAACAGTGAATGATTTTAAAGGTTTTGATGAAAACCCTGAAGCACAAGAATTATTAGAATCCGGTATCAAAGTAGTGACAGGTGGACACCCTGTTGAATTATTAGATGAAGATTTTGAGCTCTTAGTTAAAAATCCTGGAATTATGTACAATAATCCAATGGTTGAACGTGCAATTGAACGAAATATCCCAATTGTAACAGAGGTTGAACTGGCTTATCAAGTTGCTGAAAGTACGATTGTTGGGATAACAGGAACAAATGGAAAAACAACAACAACAACAATGGTTGCAGAAATATTAAACGAAAATAGTACAGATAAAAAAGCTTATGTTGCAGGGAATATTGGCACACCCGCTTCAATTGTTGCTCAAGCTGCAACTGCTAATGATGTGATTGTCATGGAGCTTTCTAGCTTTCAATTAATGGGCATCCAAACCTTTAGACCTAAAATTGGTGTCATCACCAACTTATATGAAGCGCATATTGATTATCATGGGACACGTGAGGAATATGTAGCAGCAAAGTGGCGTTTGACTGAAAATCAAACAAGTGAAGATTATTTGGTTTTAAATTGGGACCAACAAGAATTAAGAGAGTTAAGTCAAACCGCAAAAGCACAAATCATTCCTTTTTCTCGTACACAAAAATTAGAAAAAGGGGCTTACTGTCTGAATAATCATATTTATTATGATGGAGACTTTATCATGGATGCATCGGATATCTTACTTCCTGGCACACATAATTTAGAAAATGCATTAGCTGCAATCGGAGTTTGTCGTTTACTTGGACAAAGTATTGAGAATATTCAAGCTGTTTTAAAACGTTTTTCTGGTGTGAAGCATCGCACACAATTTGTCAAAGAATGGAATGGACGTAAATTCTATAATGATTCAAAAGCAACCAATACTTTGGCAACTAAAAATGCACTCAAAGGCTTTAGTGAACCAGTAGTGTTATTAGCTGGTGGTTTGGATAGAGGAAATGATTTTGATGATTTAATCCCTTCAATGAAACAAGTAAAAGCTGCTGTTTTATTTGGAGAAACTGCTGGCAAAATGGCCGCAATGGCAAAACAGGCTGGAGTAGAGCAAGTAAAGGTTGTTCAAAATGTTGAAGCAGCTGTCCCTGTTGCTTATGACCTAAGTGCAGCTGGAGATGTGATTCTATTATCACCTGCCTGTGCAAGCTGGGATCAATATCGTAGCTTTGAAGTACGTGGCGATTTATTTATTGAAGCAGTCAATCATTTAGCTGAAAATTAAGAGAGATGAGGAGGCACTTTTACTAAAAAAGTAGAGGTGATGTATATGAAAATTATCGTATCTGGTGGCGGAACAGGTGGTCATATTTATCCTGCATTAGCCCTTATTCGAAAAATGAAAGAATTAGATAGTGAGCTAGAAGTTCTCTATATTGGGACTGAAAAAGGTTTAGAGCGAAAGATTGTTGAAAAAGAAGGTCTACCCTTTAAAGCAATCGAGATTAGTGGTTTTAAA
The DNA here is from genome assembly GCF_900111355.1 of Isobaculum melis. Taxonomy (GTDB): domain Bacteria; phylum Bacillota; class Bacilli; order Lactobacillales; family Carnobacteriaceae; genus Isobaculum; species Isobaculum melis. The sequence continues at coordinate 17,496 of NZ_FOHA01000011.1, read as the reverse complement.
CGGTCGCTTTCCCTTGAAAATTTTAAAACAATCTATCGCTTTTTGAAAAGTGTTTCTGATTCTAAAAAAATTGTTAAAGAATTTAAACCTGATGTGGTGATTGGAACAGGTGGTTATGTTTGTGGTCCGATTGTTTATGCGGCAGCAAAATTAGGGGTTCCGACTTTGATCCATGAACAAAATAGTGTAGCAGGGGTTGCCAATAAATTTTTAGCACATTATGTAGATAAAATTGCCATTTGCTTTGAAGAAGCAGCAAATGATTTCCCGGAAAATAAAGTAGTACTGACAGGGAATCCAAGAGGTGAAGAGGTCATCGGATTAAGTAAGAGTAAGATCTTGGAAAGCTATGGATTGGTAGCAAATCAACCAACACTACTGATTTTTGGTGGAAGTCGTGGCGCCTTAAAATTAAATCGTTCCTTTATTGAAGCGTATCCTGAATTTGCTAAAAGAGCATATCAGGTTTTAGTCGTCACTGGAGAAGTTCATTATGAACAGGTGAAAAATGATATTGAGGCACTTCACATTCAAGCACCCAATCTTTCGATTCAACCTTTTGTTTACAATATGCCTGAAATTTATGCAAATGTTGATGTTGTATTGGGCCGAAGTGGTGCAACAACGATTGCTGAAATTACAGCCCTAGGTATTCCAAGTATTCTAGTGCCTAGTCCATATGTCACCAATGACCATCAAACCAAAAATGCACGTAGCTTGATTCAACATGGTGCGGCTCTTGCACTAACCGAAGATGAATTAAGTGGTGAAACATTGATTAAAGTAGTTGATGAATTAATGTTAAATCCTAATAAACGAAATGAAATGGCACAACAGGCTGAAAAGCTTGGTATGCCAGATGCGGCAACGCGATTAGCAAAAATGATACAAGAAATGAAAAAATAAAAACTCAAAGAGGGAGGGTAACTGCTATGACACAAAAGAAAAGATTCAAACAAAAAAGACAAGTAGCAGCTAAAGTCCCTCCTGAGCAACGCAATACAGTCAAAGGAAATAAAAAAAGAGTGGTTTCAATGGAAGCCAAATTACCAAAATTAAAACAATTACGCAAACGAAAAATGCGCAAACGTTTGTGGTTGTTACTCTCTCTATTTTCTTTTGCAATTTTACTAATTATCTATTTTCAATCTTCTTTAAGTCATGTCAATTTGATTGAAATTGAAGGCGCAGATGAAGTAACAGAGCAATCTGTGATTGATGCAAGTCAGATTCGTTCTGGTGATGATTTATGGCACCCACTTTTTTCTAAAAAAGAGTTAGAAAAAAGTATTCAAAAGAAATTACCACAAGTAAAATCAGTTAAAATTAACTTGAATGGTATTAATTCTTTAACCTTAACAATCACAGAATATAAAACAATGGCTTATTTATCAAAAGAAGATCAATACTATAATATTCTAGAAAATGGAAAAATTTTAAAGGAAAGTAGAAAAGTAACATTAGGAAATAAGCTCATTGTGCGAAATTTTGAAGAGGGAGATGTACTTGACCAATTTATTCAAGACCTTGACCATTTAACCCCTAAAATTCAAAATACAATTTCTGAGGTTAGCTATGAACCAACAGATACAAATAAATACCTGATTAATCTCTATATGAATGATGGTAATATGGCGATTGCCAGTATTCCTGACTTTTATGAGCGTTTAAAATATTATGCAGGCTTTACAGAAGAAATTAGAAAAGAATATGGTGAACAAAAAGGAATTGTCGATTTAGAAGTAGGTGCTTTCTTTTATCCATATGGACATGAAAATATGGCACCGCCAAAAGAGGAAACACCCCCGACAGAATAGGAATAAGGAAAGAAATTTAGCGGAAAATCTGCTTTAATGAAAAAATATCTTGCTTTTTTCGTAAACTTCGCATAAATACTTCGTAAATGCAGATTAGATATGTTAAAATTAACAAGTGAATCTAGCTTTTTATATGGTAATATAACAATAAAATTTAGAAAAAGTTAAAAGGAGGTTCTAACGTAATGAGTCATACGGGAGTTTATGTGAGCCTTGATATAGGAACCACATCTATCAAAGTTGTTGTTTCTGAAATTGTAAATGGGCAAATGAACGTGATTGGTGTTGGAAATGAAAAGTCAGAAGGCTTAAGTAGAGGAATCATTGTTGATATTGATAAAACAGTCGACTCAATTAAAAGAGCTGTACAACAAGCTGAACAAAAATCAAATATGAACATTCAAAGAGTCGTTGTGGGCATTCCAACCAATAATGCGCATATTGAATCTTGTCATGGCATGATTGCTGTTTCTGGCGAAAATAGAGAAATTACCAATTTAGATGTTGAAAATGTGATGGCTGCAGCGAAAGTTCGTTCAGTTCCACCTGAAAGAGAAATTATATCCGTCATTCCACAGCAGTTTATTGTCGACGGCTTTGAAGGAATTAAAGATCCAAGAGGGATGATTGGTGTCCGCCTTGAAATGCAAGGCACCATGATCACTGGACCAAAAACAATTATTCATAATACCAAAAAGTGTGTTGAAAGAGCAGGCTTATATATCGAAGATTTAGTTTTACAACCACTTGCATTAGCGAGTGTTGCTTTATCAAAAGGTGAAAGAGATTTTGGTTCTATCATTATTGATATGGGTGGCGGTCAAACAACTGCCTCAGTCATTCATGACAACCAATTAAAATTTACTTATGTTGATCAAGAAGGTGGGGAATATGTAACCAAAGATATTTCAGTTGTGTTAAATACCTCACTTGAAAGTGCAGAGCATCTGAAAAGAGATTATGGTTATGCCTTACCAGAAGAAACATCAGAACAAGAAACCTTCCCGGTTACAGTTGTTGGTAAAGAAGAGCCAATTAAAGTGGATGAGCATTACTTATCAGAAATTATCGAAGCCAGATTGGTGCAAATTTTTGAAAAAGTCCACACTGAATTAAATAGTATTGGTGCTTTCAATTTACCAGGAGGAATTGTTTTAACTGGTGGCGCTGCCTCATTACCTGGGGTTGTTGAGTTAGCAAAAGATATTTTTGAAACCAATGTACGACTTTTCGTACCAGATCAAATGGGCATGCGTTTCCCGCTATTTGCAACAGGAATTGGTTTAGTCAACTATGTAGCCAATTTAGAAGAAATTCATCATGTTGCAGAAGGAAAAATGCATGATGTTGCACCACAAAATCAAGAAAGTAGAGTCGAAGTTGTTTCACAAAATGAAGCAGTACGCTATACTAACGATGAGCTGATGCAACAGCCTAAAAAAGCACGTCAACCGAAAGAACCTAAACCAGAGGAAGAACGTATCACAGAAAAAGCAAAAGGCTTCTTTTCAAAATTCTTTGGTGATTAAAAAATAAAACAAGTAAAAGTCGTTAAAACGGTGAAACTAGGAGGAAGCATAATGGAATTGGAATTTGACACAAATGTGAATAATGGAGCAGTAATTAAAGTCATTGGTGTTGGTGGCGGTGGAAACAACGCGGTTAACAGAATGATTGATGAAGGTGTAAGAGGCGTTGAATTTATTGTTGTCAATACAGACATGCAAGCATTGGATAGCTCAAATGCTGAAACAAAAATTCAATTAGGACCGAAACTGACAAGAGGGTTAGGAGCTGGCTCAAACCCTGAAATTGGTAAAAAAGCTGCTGAAGAAAGTGAAGAGCAAATTGCTGAAGCTTTAAGAGGCGCAGATATGATTTTTGTGACTGCAGGTATGGGTGGCGGAACAGGAACTGGTGCAGCACCTGTCGTTGCACGTATTGCGAAAGAACAAAATGCGTTAACAGTTGGTGTTGTGACAAGACCATTCTCATTTGAAGGACCAAAACGTGGTCGTCATGCAGCTGAAGGTGTGAATGAAATGAAAGAGCATGTGGATACACTTGTGATTATTTCAAATAACCGTTTATTAGAAATCGTTGATAAGAAAACACCAATGCTTGAAGCATTCCGTGAAGCAGATAATGTGTTACGTCAAGGTGTTCAAGGTATTTCTGATTTAATTACAGCACCTGGTTATGTGAACTTGGACTTTGCTGATGTTAAAACAGTGATGGAAAATCAAGGTTCTGCATTAATGGGAATCGGGATGGCTAGTGGTGAAAATAGAACCATTGAAGCAACTAAAAAAGCCATTTCTTCACCATTACTTGAAGTATCAATTGATGGCGCTGAACAAGTCCTATTAAATATCACTGGTGGACCAGACTTAACCTTGTTTGAAGCGCAAGATGCTTCTGATATCGTTTCTGCTGCATCAACTAGAGAAGTTAATATTATCTTTGGTACATCAATCAATGAAAAACTTGGTGATGAAGTCATTGTAACGGTCATCGCAACAGGTATTACTGGACCAGAATCTAAACCAACAAGAAGTACAGAAACGAGAGCTGCAAGAAGTAATTTTAATGAACCATCAAGACAAGGTCAATCAAATGCTGGCGCTAGCACTTCAAGAACAGCACCATCAAATGAAAGAGATCCATTTGGCGATTGGGATATCCGTCGTGAGCCTAATACGCGTGAGCAAGTTCAAATGAATCAAGAAGATGCACCTCAATTTACGCAACAGGACAAACCTGATTTTGATGTTGTGAATAGAGAATCACAACCTAAAGCTGATGAAGAGGATGTATTAGATGCACCACCATTCTTCAAAAAACGCCGTTAATCGCTTAGAGATAAAAGGAGTCTTTTAGAATGTCTATTGAAAATAATATTCATGCAACTCAGAAACAAATGAGAGATGCTGCTACAACTTCAAACCGTAATTTAGAGGAAGTTCACTTAATCGCCGTGACGAAAAGTGTGAGTCCAGAAATTGCGCAAGAAGTTGTACAACAAGGTATTTTTCATCTAGCAGAGAATCGACCTGAAAAATTAATTGAAAAACAAGAAAGTCTAACAGATGAACGGATTAAATGGCACTATATTGGTTCTCTTCAAACAAGAAAGGTCAAGCAAGTGATTCAGCGAATTGATTATTTTCATGCGCTGGACCGTTTATCTCTTGCTCAAGAAATCGATAAACGTGCAGATAAAGTCATTCCTTGCTTTGTTCAAGTAAATGTTTCTGGTGAGGAACAAAAACATGGCATTGCGCCAGCAGACTTAATTGCATTTATCCATGAATTAGAGGCATTTCCGAAGATTCAAGTAATAGGATTAATGACGATGGCACCAAATACAACAGATGAAACGGTGATTCGTACAACCTTTGCTGGGTTAAAAAAATTACAACAACAAGTTGAAACACTCCATTTACCATCTGCTCCTTGTCATGAGTTAAGTATGGGAATGAGTCATGATTTCGTTATCGCCATAGAAGAGGGTGCAACTTTTGTAAGAGTTGGAACAAAATTATTTGCAACCAATTCATAGATATAAAAGACAATAAATTGGAGGTGTTCCCTATGGGAATGAAAGAAAAGTTTAATAACTTCTTTGGCTTAGGCGAAGAAGATTATGATGAATACTATGAAGAAGAAATTTATGAAACAAATGACAATACTGCAAGAAAACCTGAGCCTGTCTATCAAGCTCAAGAAATGAAAGCTGAGCCAGCAATTGCACAAAATCAGTATAAACAAACAACCAAACAAAACAAAGTTGTGGCAATGAACAATGGTGCAGTATCTCAAACAAGTAAAATTGTTGTTTTTGAACCAAGAGTTTATTCAGAAGCAAAAGAAATTGCAACAATGCTATTAAATCATCAAGCAGTTGTTGTCAATTTTACACGTATCCAAGATGATCAAGCAGCACGCATTGTTGATTTCTTAACAGGTACTGTTTATGCAGTTAAAGGCGATATTCAACGTGTTGGCGAAGAAATTTTCCTATGTACACCAGTTAATATGGAAATTGATGGTGCCAACCTAATGGGAGAAGTTTCAACAAACGATTTTTTCTAAATGAAAATTGATAACATGTAAAATGGGGGTGAGTAAGAATGAGTTTAGCACTTCAAATCCTATTAATCTTATTAAAAGCAATTGAAGTTTATTCATGGGTATTAATTGTTTATGTATTAATCTCATGGTTTCCACAAGCAAGAGGTTCAAAATTTGAGTACTATCTTGGAAAGATTTCTGAGCCATTCTTAGGTTTTTTTAGAAAGTTAATTCCTCCTTTTGGTGGTATTGATTTCTCACCTATCATCGCATTTTTTGCGTTAAATTTAATTCAAAGAGGACTTGTGGCAGTTTTTATCCGCATCTTCTAACTAATGAAAAAAGAGGTGTTTTACTTGACTGAAAATGTTTATCAACATTTTAGAAAAGAAGAACATACTTTTATTGACAATGTCCTAGATTGGATTCAAACATGTGAAACACAATATACACCCTATTTGACTGATTTTTTAGATCCCAGGCAAGTGTATATTGTGACCACTTTGTTGGGTAAGGATAGAGAATTAAAGTTGCTTGGTTTTGGAGGTTATGAACTTGCAGAACGTAAGCGACTTTTTATTTATCCAGATTATTATGACCCAAAATTAGAAGATTTTGAGATTGAATTAGTTGAAATCCACTATCCACAAAAATTTACAACACTGACCCATTCAAAAATATTAGGAACGTTAATGTCAACAGGAGTCAAGCGTGAATTTTTTGGAGACATCATGACAGATGGTCAGAAATGGCAATTTTTTGTCAGTAAAAATATGGAAAATTATATTAAAGTACAACTTGAAAAAATTGGGAATATCTCCATTCGATTGGAAAGCAAAAGCTTTGATGATTTAATAGAACCAATCAACGAATGGGAAGAAAGCATGACGACTGTTGCATCCTTAAGATTAGATGCTGTCATCTCTACGCTTTTCAATATTTCAAGACAACGTGCAAAATTATTAATAGAATCAGGTAAAGTCAAAGTGAATTGGGCGGAAGCCATTAGAGCAGATCATGAGCTAGCGTTATTAGACACTGTTTCAGTCCGTGGCTTTGGTCGTTTATTCATTCAATCACTTGAAGGGAAAACCAAAAAGGATAAATTAAGAATTGCGTATAGAATTCTTTACAGTTAAATACAGACAAATTCTTGTCTTATTCAGTTCTTTAACTTATAATGAAGTGAAAGAACAAATTCGGAGGTGCAATTATGGTTTTAACCCCATTAGATATCCATAATAAAGAGTTTAGAGTAAAATTAAAAGGTTACGATCAAGATGAAGTAAATGATTACTTAGATCAAGTGATTAAAGACTATGAAATCGTCTTAAAGCAAAAACGTGAATTAGAAAAAAATCTTGAACTTGCAAATGAACGTTTAGGTTACTATGCAAGTATTGAAGATACGTTAAACAAATCAATCATTGTTGCACAAGAAGCAGCAGAAGAAGTGCGTCAAAATGCAGATCGTGAAGCAAAAATTATTGTGCTTGAGGCTGAAAAAAATGCAGATCGCGTTTTAAATGAATCCTTAACAAAAGCAAAAGAAATTACTGCTGAAACAGACCAGTTGAAAAAACAAACAAGACTATTCCGTCAGCGTTTACAATTAATGGTTGAATCTCAATTAGATTTAATTAAAAGCAATGAGTGGGATGAAGTTTCTAGCATTGTAACCAAAGAGCTAGAAGAAACAACTGCTTATCAAACTTTACAAGCTGAGAAAGAATCATCATTTGATGAGATCAGTGCAACTGAAGAGAAAGTCGATTATTCAGATATTGAAAAATCATTAGAAGCTACAGATGAAGCACCTCTAGTTGTAGAAACACCTGTCTTTTCTGTCATGGAAGAGGTTGAGGAAGAAATCAAACCTTATGAAGTGCCAGATGGTCAAATGGAAGCAGTTGATATGCCAAACTTAACGCCAGAACAAATTTTAAATAATTTTGGTGCAAATGCACAAACAACTTCAAATCAAATAGAAGACTAATAACATTATGATTGGAACAGTACCTCAATAAAATCCTTAAGCGAGCTAGTGAATGGTGAGAGACTAGTAGGCTCTTTTATTGTTAGGGGATCATCCATGAATGATTACTTGAAAGAAAAGTAGGGTAATCCGTTTGATAAACGTTACCAATCAATTGAGAAAGAATAAAGCAATTTTTATTCTAAAATTGGGTGGTACCACGAAGACTTCGTCCCTTGTTGACGAAGTCTTTTTTATGTTGTGTAAAAAAAAAGAAGAGGATGGATAAATAAGATGAAAATGAAAGAAACCTTAAACTTAGGACAAACTGAATTTCCAATGCGTGGTAATTTACCTGTTAGAGAAGAGCAGTGGCAAAAAGATTGGGAAGCTGTTGATATGTATGGGCAGCGTCAAAAACTGAATGCAAATAAACCAACTTTTGTTTTACATGATGGACCTCCTTTTGCAAATGGAAATATCCATATGGGGCATGCCTTAAATAAAATTAGTAAAGATATGATTATTCGTTATAAATCAATGTCTGGTTTCCGTAGCCCATATGTTCCTGGCTGGGATACACATGGTTTACCAATTGAAACAGTATTAACCAATAAAGGCATTAAACGTAAAGATATGCCGTTAGCTGAATACCGTAAATTATGTGAAAAATATGCTTTAGAACAAGTTGATAAACAACGAGAAGACTTTAAACGTTTAGGTGTTGCTGGTGAATGGGACAATCCTTATATTACCTTACAGCCTGAATATGAAGCAGAGCAAATCCGTGTCTTTGGTAAAATGGCTGAAAAAGGCTATATTTATAAAGGCTTAAAGCCAGTTTACTGGTCTCCGTCAAGTGAATCTTCTTTAGCTGAAGCTGAAATTGAGTATAAAGATGTAAAATCTGCTTCTATTTATGTAGCATTCAATGTTGTAGATGGTAAAGGGTTATTAGATACAGAGACAGCTTTTGTGATTTGGACAACAACACCATGGACGATTCCAGCAAACTTAGGGATTTCAGTGAACCCAAGCTATGATTATGCAGTGGTTGAAGCTGATGGTCGTAAATTTGTCGTAGCGAAAGATATGTTAACACCAGTTTCTGAAGCAATTGGTTGGGAAAATGTGCAGATCTTAAAAGAATTAAAAGGCTCAGAACTTGAATATATGACTGCGCAACATCCTTTATATGATCGTACATCCTTATTAATGTTAGGCGATCATGTTACATTGGATGCTGGTACTGGCTTGGTTCATACTGCTCCAGGACATGGGGATGATGACTATATTGTTGGGAAAAAATACAATTTAGAGATTTTATCACCTGTTGATTCAAGAGGGGTATATACAGATGAAGCACCTGGCTTTGAAGGAGTTTTCTATGATAAAGCCAATAAAATGATTACAGAAGCTTTAGCAGAAAAAAATGCTTTGCTAAAACTAGACTTCTTTACTCATAGCTATCCACATGATTGGCGTACGAAGAAACCAGTGATTTTCCGTGCAACACCACAATGGTTTGCTTCAATTGATGCTTTCCGTGAAGAGATTCTAACAGCGATTGAAGGCGTTGAATGGGTTCAAAAATGGGGAATGACTCGTCTTTATAATATGGTTCGTGATCGTGGCGATTGGGTCATTTCAAGACAGCGTGCTTGGGGCGTACCACTGCCAATTTTCTATGCAGAAAACGGAGACCCGATTTTAACAACCGAAACAACTGAACATGTGGCACAATTATTTGCTGAATTTGGTTCAAATGTTTGGTTTGAAAGAGAAGCAAAAGATTTATTACCAGAGGGCTTTACTCATGAAGGTAGTCCAAATGGAAGCTTTACAAAAGAAACAGATATTATGGATGTTTGGTTTGATTCAGGCTCTTCTCATCAAGCTGTTTTAGCTGCAAGAGACAATTTAACTTACCCAGCTGATATGTATTTAGAAGGTTCAGATCAATACCGTGGTTGGTTTAACTCTAGTATTACGACTAGTGTTGCAATCAATGGCATTGCACCTTATAAAACAGTTTTATCGCAAGGAATGGTTTTAGATGGTGAAGGCCGTAAAATGAGTAAATCGATTGGCAATACGATTTTACCTGAAAAAGTCATTAAACAAATGGGTGCTGATATTATTCGTTTATGGGTTTCAAGTGTCGATGCACAATCAGATGTTCGTGTGAGTGATGAAATCTTAAAACAAGTTTCTGAAGTTTATCGTAAAATTAGAAATACAATGCGCTTCTTACTGGCGAATACTTCTGACTATCAACCTGCTAAACATGAGGTGCGCTATGATGATTTACGTTCAGTGGATAAATATCTGCTCATTCGCTTAAATGAATTAGTAGCGAAGGTAGAAGAAAATTATGAAAAATATGATTTCTCTTCTAACTTCCAACTTATCAATAATTTCTGTACCGTTGATTTATCTCAATTCTATTTAGACTTTGCCAAAGATGTGGTTTATATTGAAGCCGAGGATGCTTTCCCACGTCGTGCCATGCAAACTGTTTTCTATGAAGTATTGGTTAAATTATCAAAATTAATGACACCAATTTTACCGCATACAACTGAAGAAATTTGGCATTTCTTATCTGAGGATGAAGCTTATGTACAACTTGCTGAAATGCCAGCGGTAGAGACTTATCCAAATCAAGCGGAATTAGTAGAGATGTGGCAAGCTTTTATGGAGATTCGAAATGATGTGCAAAAAGCACTTGAGGAAGCACGTAATGAGAAGAAAATTGGGAAATCCTTTGAAGCGAAGCTAAAACTTTATCCAAATGAGCAAACTACTGCATTATTTAACGCTTTAGATAGTGATTTAGCTCAATTGTTTATTGTTTCTGCACTAGAAATTGCTGGTACCAAAGAAGCTGCTCCAGCTGAAGCACTTCAATTTGATTCATTAGCGATCTTAGTTGAACAAGCAGCAGGTGAAACTTGTGAACGTTGTCGCGCTGTGAAAGAAGATGTTGGCAGTCATGCAGATGCACCAACACTTTGTGATCGCTGTGCAACAATTGTCGAAGCACATTATCCTGAAGCCTTACAGGGCGAATAAAAAGTAAAGCATGTCCCAATTATTTGGGCATGCTTTTTTGATAGGCGTTGGATTTCTTTTATGATATGATAAACAAAAGAATCAAGCAAAGGTGGTATAAAAATGACACAACTTCCCTTACTTAAAGTACATGGATCAGAAAATGATTTTTATTTGTTAGATAGAACCAGACTAGCTCATGCGTTATCTGAGCAAGAACTGATTCGATTAACCCAACAAATCTGTCAGCGTAAAAATGGACTTTTAGGTGGTGCAGATGGCATTTTAGTCGTAGATAAAGGACATTCAGCTAGCAGTGATGGTCAAATGCGTGTCATCAATGCAGATGGAAGTGAAGCGAGTATGTGTGGCAATGGTCTTCGTACAGTTGCCCGTTATTTAACTGAAAAATTAAATCAAGAGGCGTTAGTCATTGAAACCCTGCATGGTTTACTACATACTAAAAAAATGCCTGAATTAGCAGTGGGAATCCCTACTTATCAAGTGGAAATTTCACCAGTCAGTTTTAGCTTAAAAGATGTTCCAATGATTACAACGCAGGCAGAATGGATTCATCAGTTGATACCAGAATTATCAGAGACGCTGTTTTTTTCAGTTGTTGCTGTTCCAAATCCACATCTGATTGCTTTTGTTGAGCATCAAACATTAACAAGTGACTTATTGCAAGTGATTGCTGAAAAAGTAAATGGTGGTTCCCCACTGTTTCCAGATGGCGCCAATGTTAGCTTTGTAGAGATCTTAGGACCACAAAAAATATTTGTTCGCACCTATGAACGTGGTGTTGGTTTTACAAATGCATGTGGGACAGCGATGTCTGCTAGTAGCTTATTTTATGTTTTATTACAGCAAGGTCAGCTCTCACAAGATATTTTAGTCCTCAATCCAGGTGGTATGGTAAAAACACGTGTACATCAACAGGAGGATAAAACCTATACAATGGATTTAATTGGCAATGCAACCAAGCTCTTTGAAGTAACCTTAAACCTAGAGGATGCCCTTTTAGGTAGCTTTACAGAAGTAAAACAAAGCTTTTATGAAGAAGATGCTGCTTATCAAAGTTTTATTCAAGGGTTAACAAAAAAATGAATAATTCTTTATAAAAGTTTATATAAAATGGGGAGCGGTTTTCTTCGTTAGAAACGTAAATGCGCAATTTTAAGCTAAAAAATTTAAATTCATAGTAATGGAAATAAACAAAAATAAATAAAGAAAACCCTTGCAAGGAAATTGGTGTTCAGTTATAATGAAGGAGTAATGGGGATTTATTGTGAAAAAATAACAAGATGTATTAAAATGTTTGACGTCACGTGTATTAAGGGTGTTGATTCTTAGGTACAATGGATGAGAACACTTTAGTCAGGTGATTTTTTCTTGCACTGAGTCTCTTATACAAAAGAACTAATTTGGAGGTTTTCAGACATGCAAAAAGGTATTGTAAAATGGTTTAATGGCGAAAAAGGTTTTGGCTTTATCGAAGTAGAGGGCGGAGATGATGTATTCGTGCATTATAGCGCTATTACAGGTGAAGGCTTCAAGACTTTAGATGAAGGACAAGCAGTTGAATTTGACATTGTAGAAGGCAACCGTGGACCACAAGCATCTAACGTAGTAAAAAGCTAAAACAAACATACTCAAAAGAGACTTCTTTCGTTTAAGAAGTTTCTTTTTTTCTTTGTTTCTTAAAATAGGTATGGTAAAATAATGCCATGTGTTTTAATAGAAAAAGCGTGATTACTGGAGGAAATAAGATGAAACGAAGAAATAAATGGCTACTAACATTAGGGATCACAGCTACAGTTGTTTTAGGTGCAGCAACAGCAGCAGGAAATTATTTTTATAGTGTAGCCATTGCGACAAATAAAAAAGAATTTTTAGAAAATGATAAAAATTTACCTGAAAAAGAAAAAGTCGATATTTGGAAAGCTGAAAAAGAGTGGTATCAATCCGTTCAGCAAGAAACGATTACCATGACTTCTGATGATAATCTCACATTAGTTGCAACCTATATTCCGGCTGAAAAGCCTTCTAAAAAAGTAGCGATTCTTGCACATGGATATGCTGGGAATCGCACAAATATGGCTGCTTTTGCTAAATTATATTACGATATGGGCTTTAATATTTTAGTGCCAGATGCTAGAGGACATGGAGAGAGCCAAGGCGATTATATTGGTTTTGGCTGGCATGAACGCTTAGACTATGTGCGTTGGATTGATGAAATGATTGCCAAAAATGGTAAAGAATCAGAAATTGCTCTATTTGGTATTAGTATGGGTGGTGCAACAGTAATGATGACCAGTGGAGAAGCCCTTCCTGATAATGTGAAAGTGATTGTAGAAGATTGTGGCTACTCCTCTGTGAATGAAGAGCTGGCGTATCAATTGAAAGAAATGTACAATTTACCAGCCTTTCCTTTAGTTCCTATTACAAGTGTGGTTACACAAATTCGTGCAGGCTACAATTTTGATGAAGCAAGTGCGGTTAAGCAACTAGAGAAAAACAAGACACCGATGCTATTTATTCATGGTGATCAGGATACTTTTGTACCAACAGAAATGCTAGATGAAGTCTATACTGCAAGTCCAGCTGAAAAAGAGAAGCATATCTTTGAAGGCGCTGGTCATGGGGAGTCTTATGGTAAGCACAAGGCAGCTTATAAAGAATTAGTGACAACATTTATTGAGAAATATATTCCTTAATTTAAAAATAACTCATTTACTTTTCTATCCTAAATCAGTTAGTAATATTTGAATCTGTTTGATAATGAGTGGTCATTTATTAGCGGAAATACAAACTATTGAATTAGAATAAAAGATACTAGAAATTAGTTTTAATTAAAACTAATAAAGTGTTTTATCCTTTATTTTTAAAATAGCAAAAGTTTTACTATATTCTAAAATGAGGATAGGGATAAAATTGTTTAATAAAATAGTAATTGACAATTTGTGGAACATTGTATAAGATGAGTGCAAGTAACATTTGTTACTTGCACAAAGCTTTGACTATATGTTTAATTAGTATATAAAAATATTTAAAACCTTCAAATGTGAGATTTTATAGCATTTTGGAGGTTTTTTATTTTAGCTAATCCTCTATTTGATAAATATGTAAAAAACAAATGTTTTCTGCATAAAATGATCAAGTATCTTAATGGGAGGAAGTAGCATGTTCACAAGAAATACCAGGAAAGTAATGCGGATGATAGGCTTGATTTGTCTAAGTTTTATCGCTATTTTTTTTATGAAAAAAAGTGCATTTATTCAAGCGCAAACAGAAAAACAAGAAACGAAACAACAACAGCAGCTTTTTGCAACAGAAAAGGATGAAAAATTTACAGATACTTTGCCTAATGAAGGGACCGAATTATTTGAAGAAAAACTAAAGAATGATGTTCAATTTAAGGGGTATGTTCAAACTTTATCCAAAGTAAGTATGATTGAAAAAATGAATTTTGAAAGTTTTTCGTTAAATGGGAATACCACAATTAATGATGTTAAGGAAACAAAAGATGGAAACTTTATTCTGACAATAGCCAATAGAAATGATCAAGAATATTGGGTAAATCGGATTTTTGTGTTTTGTATTTATTTAGTGAAAGTAACACCAGATGGACAAATTTTAAATGTTTTAAATATTGCGACCTCAAATAATACAGTTGCACCCTCAAATAATACTGAACAAGATGGTTCTTTTGCCAGTGATCCATCAGCAATTTTTGAAAATAATCATAAATATGCCATGTTCTATACAGGCTATACACCACAAGATAAAGTTCATCAAAAGCGGATGCTTAGTTTTGATGAAAATTTAGAAAATCTTCAGTATACAACCCTTCAACAAACAAGTTATCCTGGTTTTTATGGAAATGCTTATCATCAAAATCAAGAGAATGACATCCTGAATTTAGGCTATCTTACAAACTTAACAAACGCGGAAGTACATACAGACAAACAAATGCCAATTGAAAAAAGAGATCCCACTACAGGAAGTGTTGTAGAAGTAAAATGGTTTACACTTCCTTCTTTTGCTAAGTTAAATGAAGATGCAACAGCATATCAAGCTGGGTGGAATGCAGCAATTAACATTCGCTCGGTGGATAAAACCAGTGATGGTGGTTATCTAGCAAATGGTTTTACCAATGTGCCGGATGCTGAAGGAGCAAAAAAAATTGGTATAACAAACTTTTATGTGAAATGGAATGCAGCTGGGCAATATGAATGGTATAAAACATCCATTGTAGGAGGTGCTTTTTCTACACAAACTGATTTAACCACTAATTCAGAGCTTGTCACAACTAAAATCTATAATGAAACAAAAGAAACAGAGCTCATCAAAATAAATTTATTAACAGGAAAGGAAGAGATACTGCACCATTTTCCACCCTTAACAAATATTACACTTAAAAAGAATAAAAGCGTTGAATTTAAAACAGAATATGATTTTTATGGATATGTGGCATCGATGACAGGAGAATTTGAAGGATATAAGAATGGCCCTGGAATGGTAGTAGGGTCATTAAAAAAAGATTATCAGCTAGCAAGTGCTAATTTTCTACAATCGGATGCACCCATTTCAATTGGTACCTTAACACCTATTCCAAATACAGATTATTTTTTTGTTTCGGGACTAACCTATAGTCAAACATTTTCTAAAATGCCTCCACTAACTGGTTGGGTACCTAAACGACCTTATATTGAGGGAACCAATTCATTTTTCGGTTCAATGAAAAAAATCGAGGATTGGGCACCGGCTATCTCTGCTCCAGCAAGAGTGGTCTTAAATATGGATGATGCTGATTTGGCTTTAGAGAAGAAAAATGGTCAACAAGGGATACTTGATAATTGGTTATTAACAGGTGAAAAAAATGGCAGCCTAACAAGTCCACTTGCTGTAAAGGTAGCAGATACCTATGACTTACATCCTGAATATGGCAAACTAACAGCAGCAGAGCTACAGGCTAAAATAAATAAAAATCCACTGGACAATGATCTTGCTATTGATTGGGAATCATTAGGATTTAAACTAGAGGAAAGAGGACCGCAAAAGGTTAAATACTTCATTGCAGACACAAGTAAACAAACGACAGTAACCTCCAGATGGATTAACAAAGTAGATGATGAGACGATTTATAATGAAAAAGGTGCACTAGCAGTTTCCAATTTTGCGATTGATGTGAAAGATGTGGCAACAATTGATGAAATTGAAGTGAAAAAGCTGGCGAAGGGATCTAAATACAGGAGAAGAAAAAGATAATGGAACAGCTGCAAAAAATCAGGTAACAGTCAATCCAGATCAATTCAAAACGATTAAAGCAGTGAAAGCTGCTTATGATGCATTAGGAAACAAATATGATAAATCTGACCTGATTAAACCTTATCCACTTGAGCTTAGTTTGGACTATGGTGGAGAAACCCTAAAACGCACTATTACCGTCTTTTTGACAGATGATACCACAGAAGTTGATGAAAAAAATCAAATTGTGCTTTATGGTTTTGATTTTGAAGCGTCTTTAAAAAAGGTGAAAGGTCTAACAAAAGAGCAAGTATTGCAATTTGCGAAAGCTTCTGTTTGGAACAAAAAAATGAAGTGGGGAGAAGAAACTGCTTATCCAACTGCTACGATTCAAGTCAATTTAAACGATGCTTGGAATGATAGCCAATCCAATTTATCAGGCTTAAATCATGTGAAGCAAGTAGGCGATTATCTGGTGAAATTTACCTATCAAAATACTAGTAATCAAAAACCGACAGCGCATATAAAAAATGATCCTGTTTACTTACATGTAAGACAAGTCATCATAGAACCAGTGGATCAACTTGTTCTTCCTAAAAGTGGGTATTTATCATTAGCAAATATCCAGACAGCACAGCTACCTGCAGCTTCAATCACAAATATTCAATTTGAGACACAAGAGGAAGCACAACAAACCTTTAAAGAATTTCTATTTGAAATGAATTTTGACCATTGGAAATATCAGCTTGATCCAGTTATACCACAATACTATCAAAATGCCGGATTTGTTGTGACTAAAACCGATTCTCTTCATGAAGCCAAAGCGCGCAAAACAGGGGAGATTGTATTAGATTATGAGAACCAAGAAGCGTATTGGTTGACCATTTATCTCAAACCAATAACAGAAAAGGTATGCCCATATAGTTGGGATTATCAGCAGGAAGATTATGGGGTACTGGTACCTTAAAAAAATAGCACAACTCCTTTGTGTCAAAGAGAGTTGTGCTATTTAATTTTTTTGGCACTTTGTCAAATCGGACTGATAGTGTCACCTATGAACATTGGAGGAAGAAGAAATTCTTTCCCCAATGTTTTTTATGCGTATTGAATTAAACCATTCATTAAAAATACCCGTGTTCTCATATTTGAGAAGCTACGAAAGCCATAAGAGACGCGTTTCAGTGTTTTGATATGAGTGTGAAGATTTTCCAATCGTGCATTTGAGTAGCTCTTTTTAAAAGCCATTCGAATGCCATCTTCATATTTAATAAATGCTTTTTTTACATAATGAAGTTCCTTTGGAACATGATGAGGCATTGTTTGAAGCAA
>NZ_FOHA01000001.1 GCF_900111355.1 Isobaculum melis | reverse complement strand
GCTTCACAACATGATCCTGTCTTGAAAGCTTTTTATGAGAAGAAACGTTCCGAAGGAAAACATCATCTCACAGCACTTGGCGCTGTCTCTAGAAAGCTCTGCTATATTATTTTTGCCATTTTAAAGAAAAATGAAGCCTATGAAATTCGGCAATAGAACAATTTAAATTATTGCTTAGCAAGGTCTATTTGTTGTGCACTTATTTCTATTATTCTGCTTACTCATTTTTCAGTATATTGGCTTGACTTTATATAGTTAGTCTTTCTAAAACAAAGTCTACAGGATGACGTTGCGGAAAGGTCAAGTCTGTCTTTCCTTTAAGATGAGATAAATAAAAGGGGGCGAGACAAAACTCAAAAAGTTTTATCTCGTCCCCTTAATTGCTTCTAAAAAGGTATAAGTTGCCTCCGTAAACGGTGGCCAAAAGGCAGGTTCTTCGGCAATTGGAGCAAAAGACAATCAATACAAAAAGCGTATTGTTCGTCTTTTGCTCCAATTGCTCAAACCTAAACGCCTTTTGTCTCATCCTCTCTTTCAACATTTAAATAGAATCTATCATAATAACTCTTGATAACGACGTGTATAAACTTGTTTCACTACGGTCACTAATAAGAGATAAGCAATAATGGTCACAACTAACCAGATCCAATAGTCACTTGGTAAGACAGCTAATCCAAGACTGTGACCAAACTCGGTAAATGGCAACACAGAACCAACTGCAATTCCTAATGATGTAATCGCTGTGACAATAAATGAAGCGCGGCTTTGTAAGAACGGAATTTTTGGTGTTCTTAAAGCATGTAAGACCAGTGTTTGTGACCATAAGGATTCCACAAACCAGCCAGCATGAAAGACTGCAATAAAGAGGACTTGTTGCTCAGCTGATAAGGTATGATAAGCGCCTCCTGCCATTGCTGGGCAAATAATAAAGTACATTAATAGGTAAGTGGTAATATCAAAGACTGAACTTGTTGGTCCCAACCAAATCATAAAATTGCCAATACTATTCGCATTCCATTTTTTAGGTTTTTCCAAGTATTCTTTATCCATGCGGTCCCAAGGAATAGATACACAAGAAATATCATAAATTAAATTGAGGAATAAAATTTGTAGTGGTAGCATGGGTAGAAATGGTAAGAATGTGCTGGCAACAAGGACTGAGAACATATTGCCAAAATTTGAACTAGCTGTTGCTTTAATATATTTCATAATATTTCCGAAAGTTTCTCTTCCTGAAATAATGCCTCGTTCCAAAATCATTAAATCTTTTTCTAATAAAATCACATCTGCAGATTCTTTGGCAATATCCACTGCTGTATCTACAGAAATACCAACATCAGCAAGCTTCATTGCAGGCGCATCATTAATACCATCACCTAAAAATCCTACAGTGTGCCCATTTTCTCTTAATAATTTTGTGATTCTACCTTTTTGTTGTGGGTTCAATTTCACAAAAATATTTCTTTTTTCAATCACTCGTTTTAATTCATCATCTTTCATGTTCGCAACTTGATCTCCACTCACTAATTTTTCTGCACCTAAACCAACTTGTTTACAAACAGATTGTGTCACTAGCGCATTATCACCCGTCAAGACTTTAATGCCTACACCATGAGATTTTAAGGCTTCAAGGGCTTGTTTTGTTGTTTCTTTTGGTGGATCTAAAAAGGCTAAGTAACCAATTAACACCATTTCTGTTTCATCTGCTACAGAAAACTCTCCAACAACACCTGGATTGGTTTTTTGTGCAACACCAATCACTCGGAGACCATCCTCATTTAGCTCTTTAACCTTCGCTAAAACTTCTTGTTTGACTTCCTTTGTTAGAGGTGTGACCTGACCTTTAAAGTCTACATAGCTTGAGATATGTAGCATTTCTTCAATCGCACCTTTAGTAATCATTTGTGTTTTTCCGGCTGCGTTTTCGACAACCACACTCATTCTGCGACGCTCAAAATCAAACGGAATTTCATCGACCTTTTGATACTTCATGCTATCCGTATCTAATTCATCTTTTGCAGCAGCAATAATCGCAACATCTAATAAATTCTTTAATCCTGTTTGATGGTAGCTGTTCAAAAAGGCATGACGTAAAACACGATCATCCTGCTCGCCTTCGCAATCTAAATGATACTCTAAAATAATTTTATCCTGCGTTAAAGTCCCTGTTTTATCTGTACAAAGAACATCTATCGCACCAAAGTTTTGAATGGAATTTAAATTCTTAATGACGGTTCCTTTCTTCGCCATAGCTGTTGCCCCTTTAACCAAATTCGTGGTTACAATCATTGGCAACATTTCTGGGGTTAAGCCTACTGCAACAGATAAGCCGAAAAGGAATGCTTCCATCCAATCGCCTTTAGTAAGACCATTAATTACAATGACAGTTGGTGCCATTAAGGCCATAAATTTAATTAAGAGGTAGGAAGTTTTACGAATGCCAATTTCAAAATTCGTTTTAATCGGTTTACTCGATAATTCCTTTGCTACATTTCCAAAAAGAGTTTGATTACCTATTGCAACTACAGCACCTTCTGCACTTCCACTAATCACATTACTACCCATAAAGACTAAATTCTCATAGCTTGTCTCTGTATCATGATAGCTCACTTTTCCTTCTGCACGTTTTTCAACAGGATAGCTTTCACCTGTTAAAGCTGATTGCGAAATGAATAAATCCTTTGTTGCAATTAATCGCATGTCCGCTGGAATCATATCCCCAGCTGATAGCTTCACAATATCCCCACAAACAATTTCCTCCATTGGAATTTCAGCATAGCTGTTGTTTCTTTTAACTGCAGCCGTCACTTTGACTAGTGATTTTAGCTTTTCTGCTGCTTGATTTGATCTAACGGATTGGATTAAGGTCATTGTGCCACTGATAAATACCATTGTAAAAATAATGATGACACCAAATAAATCTTTGTCTTCTGGTGGTGCAATCACATATTCTGTTATAAAAGAAATGATACCTAAACTAATCAAGACTAATGTAAATGGTGTAATATAAGATTTTAATACTTCGATGATAAAAGGGGTTTTCTTACCGTAAGCAATTTTATTGGTTCCATGCTGGTTTCTTGACATCACAACCTGTCCATCAGATAAACCACTTTTTGAAGTATTAAAGGTGGACAAGATATTTTCCTCAGTTTTGCGTGCAAATAATTCATAATTTGCTTTTGTTGTATCTTTTTCAACTTTTTTCAATTTTTTCTCCTTCTTTCCCAAAAAGATTCTCCATACTACTAGGCCCATTATCCAAAAGATGATGCATTCGTATAAAGTCTTCATTTTTACCCGCTCCTTAAATGACGGGCTTACGGAAAAGACAGCGAGCTAAAAACAAATAGACAAAAATAGCTGTCTGCATGCTTCCACGATGTTGTTAATCCATAAACCCATTATTTTCGAACTACTGTCATCCATTTGTTTTCATCTCCCTTTGCGGATTAAACTGTTTTTCTATTGCGACTTCTTTTTTAAATAATTTTAAAACGAGCTGTCCTTCTTGATAGCTCTCTGCTAACATTTCATAGGCTAGCTTTTCATAAAATGGCCATGCTTGCTGACGACCAGTTAAAAAGACAACTGAGAATCCTAACCGACTAGCAATTTGTTCAGCATATTGAATGAGCTGTTTCCCAATCCCATGTCTTTGATAAGCTGAATCAATCGCTACTTGCTTCACTTGAATCAGTTTTTGATCAATGGGATGCAATAATAATGTACCAATGACTTGCTGCTCACATTTCACAACTAAATGTAGATCATTTTGTTCCTCTAAAGGAGCCTCTACTAACTGCTTCTTACCAGAGGTTGCCTTTAATAGCTCATTTCTCAGAACTAAAGCCTCTTGATAAGCTTTACTATTCCATTTTGTTATTGTAAACACTGTTTTACCATGATGATTCCTCCCCTACTAATTGATAAATTTCTAATACTTCTACTTTTTTAGATAAGTTTGCCACAATTTCCTGAACGGCCAATTCGATATTGAGTGCTGGCTCAATTTCAACTTGTAATTGAACTTTTCCTTCTGCTAAGTCTCGACAAACAAAGGAAGCAAATGTTAAGTAATAGCGATCCAACTGTTGCATCATTTCTGTCCGCAATAACACCTCGGTTGTGCGGAGTCCTGTCACTGTTAATACAATACTTTTCATAAACTCAGTTGTTTCTTGCTGATAATCAGCGACGATGACATCTACTTTTCTTGAGAAAAAGCGAATCACAATATTGGTCAAGGCAATCAGTAACGCTGCTAGTAAACCTTCTAAGATAAAACCTGCGCCGATCATGCTCCCAACAGCTGCTGTACACCAAAGGGTAGCTGCCGTATTTAAGCCTGTTACACTAAAGCCATCTCGCAAAATGACACCCCCTGCAAGAAAACCAATACCACTGACAACTTGAGCCGCAATTCTTGTTGGACTTGAGTCATCTACAATTAGTGTCGAAAGTGAAACAAACATGGTTGCACCTAATGAAACTAAGGTCATGGTTCGAACACCTGCTATTTTTTGGCGCCATTGTCGTTCTAAACCAATCAAGCTACCAGCAAACAAACTAATCAATACTTTTGCTAAAAATACATCACCTTCTCCTCCTTCAAATAATTTACAAACTCTTTAAATGACGAGGCAAACGAAAAACGACCTTTCGCCAAAAACTCAGCGAAAGGTCGTGAAAAAGCATACATAAAGAAGCCATTTGATCTCATCGTTGAGTTTTGGCACTATACAACGTAAAAAGCAGAGCTTTTAGCTACCTTATGAAAAGCCTTGTATCGACAATCCCTGTTCTACCCATTGGCGTCTCTCGACATTTTTGGGCAGTAGCCTGTGTTTGTATAGGAGCCTCACCTAACAAATCTATTAAGTTTATGTGTGAAATATAACAGTAAAAAAAACACTTGTCAACGTTTTTTTTATTTTTCTTAAGAAAAAATAACGGATTGGTCTAGTTCGAAAAAATAGAAATCAATGCGTCTTAGCTCATTCAATCATGTTATTTTTACCTTAATAGATCCCTTTAATGACAAAGAACGAACCACGAATCGTTCCTGCCAATTTAGATTTTTGACGAGCAAATTTAAATTTCCCTTCAAACTCAGCAGGAATCTCCATACCATCAGATAACTTAAAACCAACTGCACGTTTGCCACCCTCTGCCAGGCTATACATCACATTCACGGCCAACCCATTTTCATAGAAAACATAAGCCATTTTGAGCCCCTCTACTTCAAAACTTGAAACCTCTAATGGTTTGTAAGGAAACTTCATATCACGTTCAGCAAGAATTTTTTCAATCCAGGCTAAGGTGTCAGGTGCTTCACTTGCTGGTGTTGTCACAAATTCATGTTGATACTTATTCCAATAATAACGTGCTTCATTCGCGCGTAATCCAGCCAACGCTTTGGCTACTGGCGAACTTTCAAAACCAATTGTTGAAACCTCTTTAAAATCGACTTGATAAGACATCTTGCCGCCTCTTTTCCTTTTAATCTATGCTGATTATAAGTTAAGAGAACTGCTCTTATCAAATGATAAGAACTGGAACAGTAAATAAATGATTAAAATAGCTAAGCACGTGTTATTTTTCTATCCATGTTAATCAACATTTTTCAAGGCTTCAGTCATTTCAATTTTTTGTACTTTTCGATTAATATAGACGCCTACCAGTAAGCTACAAATCAGGATTAAACTAAATGAAATGAAGATTCTCTCCAAACTAATAGCTGTGAAAATTTCTGATTCATCCGTACTAATAATAGTACCAAAAAGAGTGAGTACGGGTTTGATTAACACAAGACTGAGGGCTCCACCTAAAAGAAAGGCTAGCCATTGATCGCGTAAAATAATGCCACGAATTTCCTTTTTACGAAAGCCTAATACTTTTAAGGTCGCATATTCACGATAGCGTTCAGTAAAATTTAAGACGCCTAGGTTATATAAAACAACTACACTGAGAATGACAGCAAAAAAACCATAAGTGATAATAATACTTTGCATATTTTCTGCAACTTTCGCTGCATCCTCTTTCTGTTTTTTTAACGAAGTTATTTTATGCACACCAGGCTTGGTTGCAATTTCCTGTTGTGAAATATCGCGCCCTGTCAGCAAGGTATTCGGCATAAAAGGTTGATCCAATTGCTGCCATGCCTCGCGACTCATTAAGATACCTTGTGGTGCACTGACATAAGCAATATCCGTCACAAATGTAGTCAGATACTGCGCTGTTCCTGTTGGTTTAAATTGCAGGGTATCTCCAATCTCAACCTGCCATTTTTGTGCTAAAAAATGTGATAAAACGATGCCTTCTTTTTTTAATTGAATCGGCTGTTTTTCTTGATTGTAAAAATGTGTATACAGACCTTGATCCATGATCACCAGCGTGACATTTTCGCTTCTATTAGCAAGTCGTAATTGCCCCTGTCTTGTTTCCTGCCATTGTCCTTCATCACCAACTGCTTGCTGAACACTCGCTCTTTGCTCATTAGATACTTGCTGTGCAAATTGGATGGAAAAGCGGTAATCAAATTGTTTCCCATAAAGTTGTTGATTCATTTGTTGAATAGAATATTGAATACCAAAGCTAATAATCAATAAAAGAATACTTCCTGCGACGGTCAACATGGCAATCAGCTGCTTTTTTTTATTCCGCAAAGCATCTCTTGTGACCCATTTCCAAGCAAATGAGGTCTGCTTAAATAAAGCATCTGTCCATTTTCCTTTTTCAGAAAACTGATGGTCTTTTATTTTTATCCGCAGCATTTCAGCTGGCAACGACTGGACGCTCTTTCTGCTTGCTAGATAGGCTGTGAGGGTACTTAACACCACGATAAGCATCCCAACAATGAAAATAATAGGCGGAAATTCCTCTTGCCAATTGGCTAACATAAACTGATTTCTTTGAGTCGCTAAGACAAAAGGTGTAAAGCTATAAGGGGCAACTATCATACCTAATATAACACCAATCAAACTGATAAAAAGGCCATAGCTACTATAATGGAACAAAATACTACGGTTGCGGATGCCTAAAGCTTTTAAGGTGGCAATAATTGTTCGTTGTTGGCGAACCAAGCGCTGAATCGTTGTTAAAATGGTTAACAAGACTAACAGCATAATCACTGCTGAGAAAAGAATCGCCAGCTTTTTCAGTACCAGTACTTTTTGGATGTATGTAGCAACATTCGGGTTATTGATTCTGGTTTGATAGGCCATAAAATGTTCCCCTAAAGCTTCTTCAATGCGCTGTTTTAGCTCAGCTGAAGGCTCTGTATCAGACAGCTTGACCAATAATTGATTGGTCCCTACTAGTTGCTTCAATGGGATGGTTTGATTATTTGTATAAACATAGCCATACTTTTGATGATTCATAGTCAAATCGTGATTTGGCCCTTTATAGGCAATAAAATCTGGAGATAAAATCGTCCCTAAAATAACCGTATCAAATTGCTGGCCATCTAACCAAAGTGTCAGCTGATCTCCGATTTGATAAGCATTCTCTGTGGCAAAATAGTCATCAACCCAGACGCCTTTTTTAGTTGCATCAAAAGCTTCACCAGATACGTTTTTTAAGGTGGAGATGGTTTGTTCATCTGTGACAACTGCCTGTACAAGTTGATTGCCATCTTTTTTATCCACGACCATGGTTGATGTGCTTTGTTTTTGCAGCTCTTGAATAGTATCTTCCTTTTTGATGTTTTCAATGGCTGTATCTGGGATTTGATTGCCACTAATCCAAGCATCTGCTAAATGACTACTTTCAGACCAGGCTTCAAAGGTTTCATCCATACTTTTCCACGCACTAATAAACCCTGTAAAAACCAACATTCCTAGAAAAGCTAATAATAAAATGGAGATGAATTCACCTTTCATTTTACGAAAATCTCGTAGCATCTTTTTGACTAAAATGTTCATTTACCACACCACCTTATCCATTGGAAGCGGTGTTGAGTGTTCAATGACTTCTTGGATTTGTCCATCATGAATCATAATAACTTTATCTGCGGCTGGGGCAACTGCAGCATTATGTGTTACAACAATCACTGTTTTTTGATAGTCGTGTGCCATTTTTTGTAGTAAAGAAAAAATTTTTTGTCCCGTTTTGGTATCAAGCGCACCTGTTGGCTCATCACATAAAATTAAGGCTGGATTTTTACATAGTGCCCTAGCAATGGATACTCTTTGTAGCTCACCACCTGAAAGGGCTTCTGGAAAATGCTTCTTACGTTCTGCTAAGCCAACTGCTGTTAACATATCATCTGCTGTAAAAGAATGGTTGCCAATATTTTGGACAATCTCAACATTTTCATAGGCATTTAAAGTTGGAATTAAATTGTAAAACTGAAAGACAAAGCCAATTTCTTTTCTACGATATTCCGTTAGCTGACTATCATTTGATTGACTAATATCACGTTTTTCAATGAACACCTCTCCTTCTGTTACTTGATCCATCCCTCCTAAAATATTCAACAAAGTACTTTTCCCTGAGCCGCTTGGCCCTAAAATCACTGTAAATTCACCTTTTTTTATCGTAAAAGAAACATCATCCAACGCTCTGACACTTTGTTTTCCTACTTGATAGTCCTTGACTACATGCTTCACTTCGATCATATTCATCTGAAACCCTCCTTCTTAAATTATATTCGTGACTAATAACGTTTTTTAAGTCATATAAATTTTAAAAAAAACTAACCTTCTCATTCACTAGAAAAGGCTAGTAAATTTTATTCTTCTTCAACAAACTGCTCCACAAGCATCTCCAACATTTTATCAACAGCAGCCTGATAAGAGGTATTAAAGTAATCATGGCGTGTACTCGAAAAAGTAATGATTTGAATCATTGATGCGACTTCTTCGATGGGGATTGTTGTTTTCATTTTCATTTGCGTTAAGACAAATTGAATATCTGATACATCATCTCGAAACAGGGAATTTCGTGTTTCTTCCGGTAATTTACGGAGACTTTTTTCAAATTCTACGGATTCCAATTTACCTAACCAAGGAAAATACTCTGTCAAATAATGAAATAATTGTTTTAACATTAATTTCAATTGTTCTTTTTTCTCTAGTTCAGGATGCTCTTTAACTAGTTTCATGATATCTGTTACCATATCTGATTGCACTTTTTTTGCAACATCTGCAAAAAGCATTTCTTTTGAGGAATAAAATAGATAAAAAGAACCTTTCGCAATCCCTACTCGTTTCACTAAGTCATCAATGCGAATTTGTTGGATATTCTGATGTCTTAAATCTTTCATAAACTCATTTTGTAGCTGATCCTTAATGATTACTTTTTCTTCTTCTGAGAAACCTCGTACCATAATAGCCTCCTAACTTTATATGACTAAAAGAACTTTATTAGTCATATAAAGTTTACTGCGCGATTGATTGATTGTCAAGAAGCTTCTCAGATTTCAGTTTTCATGAGCCATCAATCACCAACAACTAGACGTTCTTTTTCCTTTTAAATTCCTGAATAGATTCATAAATACAAACCAATACAATCACTGCGATACAGCCAATCACAGTTAAAATAATCATGGGATACGCCTGATTCCAACCATTCTGTGCTTGATGCTTAAATAAAATGCCATAATACGCCCAAATAGTCGCGCAACCATAGGCAATATTATGATTTGAAAGAATGGTTGCACAGATAATCACCAGTCCAATCATTAAAACAATCACAGTCCATATAGGTTGATTATTTTGGAAGAAATCAATTTGCTTATCAACAAAAAAGGCTGTAATATTCGCAATCGTTGCAATGGTAATCCAGCCAAAATAGATACTAAACGGTAGTCTAACAAAAAATCGATCCTTGGTTGTTAATGCCACCTTAGCTAATAAGCGATTGAGACTGATTAAGATCATTAATAAGCCTAACATAATCACAACGGATAAATTAATTTGAAGATATTGCCATGCAAACAACCACACGCTATTCAAGATTGAAGAGACAATAAACAAACCACGGATTTTTTTACTGAGCGAAGGCTCACTCATAATAGACGGACGCTTTGGTCGCAACCACTGATAAATCACAAAACCTGCTAACAATAAATAAATCACTGACCAAATCGCAAAGGTTAAGCCAGCAGGTGCAAATAGATTGGGATAAGTGTCTGAAACTTCCTGAGTAGTCATCCCATTTAATGGGATTAAGATGGCTGCGGCATTGGTTCCTAGCATGATGACATAAATTATTGTAACCAACCATTTACTCATCAAATTTTCCTGTTTACTCATTATTAACTCCCCCTTTTATAACCCTTTTTTGCCAATGAAAGGGAAAAATTTCGCTGTTTGATTCGCATAAACAATAAAATCAGGACGATCTTGATATTTCTTTTCTAGCAAAGGCACACCTGAAACATATAAAAGTAATAACGTAATGGTTATTGGCCCAATGATTCCCCAAAGATGCTGCACACTAGTTAAACTAATCAGGAAAATTCCCCACCAGCTGAGTGCTTCGCCAAAATAATTGGGATGCCTTGTCACTGACCATAAGCCTGTTGTTAACAGCTTGCCTTTATTTTGTTTATTTTTCTTAAATTGCGTTAATTGATAATCGCCGACTGTTTCAAAGTAAAAGCCAATCAGCCAAATCACAATACCTAAGCCATTCCACCAATAAAAAGCATCAACTGAACTGGTCATTACTAGAAAAATAGGTAGTGACACAATACATAAAAGGACACCTTGTAAAATAAAGACATTTAAATAGGCTTTTAATTTTGCCCAGCTATTTCCCCAACGTTTCCGCATATTCACATAACGATAATCCTCTGGCTTGCCAATATTTCTTTTAGCTAAATGTAAAAATAAGCGTACACCCCAAATGGTAACCAGAATTAAAATAATAGTACTCGCCGTTGTTTTGACTGGCATCAGAAGATAGCCTGTTACCGCAACAATGACAAAGCCAATTCCCCAAGCCAAATCAACAATTGCATTATTGTGTAAATATTGTGCTAAAAAAAACAGCCCTGTAAAGTAGATAAATAATACAAACATAATCGTCCCAACTGTCATCTTACTTCCCCCTCTTCAAAATCAACTGCAACGGCTACACTCCCTTGCCCTGCACTCATGGCAATCACTGCTGAAATCGGCATAATATAAGTTGGTGGCATCCCCAAAACTTCCGTTAAATCCTGGCTCCATCTTTGGGCTTGTTCTGGCGCATTCCCATGGATCACTGCATAGCGTTTAATTTTGTATTGCTTTTGTATTTTTTTTAATTGCTGTCTCACTTTCTGCTGATTGCCCTTCAAACTAAAAGCAACATTGCTTAATTTCCCATGCCCTTCTGCATCTAAACTAACAATCGGCTTCGCATGGATTTTCTTGGCTATTTCCCCTGCAAATTGTGGGATTCTACCAGTAGCAATCATTGGGTCTAAATCAGTTACACTGACAAAAATCTTTAACTGTGCTCTTTTTTCATTGGTTCGTTTGACGATTTCATCAAAAGGAAGTTGCTCTTGAATCCATTCATTGACATTCATCACGAGTAAGCCTTGTGCAGCTGAATTTAATTTTGAATCAATCACCTCTATACAGGTTGATGAGCCACGTCGTTTAGCTGCTTCGCAAACTGTATGATAAGCCCCACTCAATTTTTCAGCTACTGTCACGACTAAAATCGCTTCGTATTTCGTTTCGAGGAATGAAAATAAATTTTCTACTGTTTTTAAACTTGGCTGAGAGGAAGTGACGCGTTCTTGGCTGTTTTGTTGCAATTCAAAGAAGCGGTCACTTTGCACAGTGATTTTATCAAGATAGCTTGTCTTACCAATCAATAGATTCATTGGTAGGACATGAATTTGATTCGCTAGTAGATAATCTGCTGGTAAATCAGCAATGGAATCTGTCACTAAAGCAATCTGTGCTTTTTTATGTTGATTCACCTGATACTGAAGCAGCATATCATCTGCTTTTTGCTGCATCGGCTGCCCTACACTGGCCAAGTAAGCAAGTACCTGATCAGGCTGATTGGAATGAATGTGGATTCTTGCTTTTCCTCGATTTACTGCAACAATCATCGAATCTCCATAAATACTTAATGCCTGTTGAATCTCTTCTTTGGTAGCGGTTACCTGTTCTAGTAACACTTCCGTACAATAGCGAAAAGTTGGTGCTTCTGTCTGAGAATGAGCTACCATAGTTGTTAGTAGCTGCTCATGAGCCACTGGTAGGTTGATGGTGTCATCTGTCTCTATTTTCCCCAAAAAGGCCTTGGTAAAACCATCTATAAATAGGTAAAATCCTTTTGCTCCTGCATCTACCACTTGGTTCTTTTTCAATATTTTCAATTGCTTGGTGGTGTTTTCTAATGCTTGCTTTGCCTTTGTTAAGGCATTTTGTAGAAGTTCAGTTAAGTCTGCTGTTGCTTCTTTTTCATTCAAGGCTTCTGCCCATGAAGAGATGACGGTTACAATCGTACCTTCAACAGGCTTTTCAATGGCTTGATAAGCTTCAACAATTGCTAGCTTGACGCTTTTAACAAAGCTACCTATTGTATTTCTTTCTTCACATTTTAATAAATTGTTATAAATGCCATTAAAATATTGTGCAAAAATAATGCCTGAATTGCCTCTTGCGCCAACTAATGATGCATCTGCTACTTTTTCAAATACCTCAATCGCTGACGTCAATTCCCCATTGGTTTCTTCCAAAATAGTTTGCATCAAAGAAGCTAGATTACTCCCCGTGTCTCCATCTGATACTGGAAAAACATTGATTTGATTCAGCTCCTGCTTACCACTGATTAATTGAATCGCTCCCTGCCTAAAAGCAAATACTAATTTTTTTGCATCCATTGTTTGATTCGTGCTGTTGATTTCCATGCATCTCTACCCCCATTTAAAGTGCTGCGCGATATAAAAAGTTATCCCTGAAGTAGCGGCTGTAACAAAAGTTCCCCAAATTAAATCCAGAATCGTAACCACTACTGGCCAATCCTTCATTGTAGCTAGATTGGTTAAATCATAGGTGCCATAGCATAATAAGCCTAAGAAACCACCTGCTATCATGGTATAAACCAGACTATCCTTCGCCAGTCCTGGATAGACGGCAAAAAATAACATGCCACCAATATATAACAGATAAAAAAGTACTGCTGGCAAAATTTTAGTTTGCCCTAATAAGCCACCTAAATAATGCTGATATAGCTTATTTGCAATCAATAACAGCCAAATTAAATCTAATACTAAAAAAGAAATAGTAGCCACACCGTAGAGCTTAAAAAAATCATTCATGGTAAACCTCCCCCTAAAAAAAGATATGGTAAGATGTGCCGATCATCTGATGAGCTCATCTTACCATATTTTTAATTTTTCTATATCAAATGATGCTTCGCAGAAATTTTCCATGACTGTTTGATACTGAATAGTATAAAGAATTAGTTATTTGCATCAACCATCATCTTGAGTCTCATAATAAAGGTTTCATAATCTTCAGCCATACTTAATTGCTTGGTATTAACTGGATCGGAGACAATTTCAATAAATTGCTCAAAAAATTCATTAAAGGCTTTGGCTTCATTTTTATTAATCGCAATCAAAGCAATTAATTTTACTGGATAACCTGACCAGATAATCGCTTCTTGTAAGGTCATCATGGCAATCCCACTTCTCACTGCTTCTAGCTCAATAGAATGGGGAACGGCAATCCCTGATGGAAAGCTAGTCGGAGACATCGCTTCTCTTTTTTCTACGCTCTGACTAAAAGTCTCCTTCACAAAACCTTGCATGACTAATTTTTGATTGATTTGTGCCCGTATTTCTTTTGGTGTTAATTCAGATGGATCAATTTGATTAAAGTAAAGCTCCTTTGAAATAAACTGCTCAATATAATGATACATCTGCTTTTTATGTTTTTGTGCATACAAAGAATAGAGGCGATTTTCTATTTTTCTTAAATCTTTATCTGTTAGAAATGGATGAATAAAGACCGCACCAGAATATTCACTAGCAGTTACGCGGTCTGTTGTGACGAGCATCTCATAAGACTGAGAGGCTAACGCTGCTTTATTTACAAGAAAAATTGTCACCCGATCCCCAAACCGATTTTCCAGCTTTTGCTGTAGCTGATGGCTCATATCATGATATTCATTCACAACCAATACCATTCTAATCGCTTCATAGTTATGTTTTTGATTTTCCAAAAAGGCGCCAATATGTAGCGCAATAAAGGAAATTTCATCATCATTAAACCAAATCCCTAATCGTTCTTGAATCAATGAAGAAATATACACAGATAAATCATAGGTTAAAGGATAGGCCGTTTTTAAATCGAGTAGACTACTATTTCTGGTAAAATTCTCATAATGAGAACGATAATATAAGCTTTGCACATGAATCGCTAATTTATTAAAAAAAGCTTCATCATTTAACTCAATTAAATAGGTTTGCTCCACTTGCTTGAGCACAGCATGTAAGGTATCAATAATTTTGGGGTCAACAAACGCTGCTAATTGCTGATCATGGCGATTGGCTGATGTTTCATTTTGCATCCCGATAAAGAGCAAGGCCAACTGCTCTAACTCGGCTGTGGAAAAATTGATTTGATAGTCCTCTGATAAAGTATCTGCAATTTCTTTCGCGATGAGATACTCTGTTTGCCCCTCTAAGCTTGGATATTCTGGACTTTTCTTCATCACATGCCCCTGACGAATGCGCTCAATACTGATGGCATAATGCAAAACAATATTATTAAGTGAGTACTGATTCATTTGAATGCCTCGTGACACCATTACTTCTCGAATCGTTGTTTGGAGCTTTTCCATGGAGATATAGCCAATCATTTGCTGAATACTGGCCTTTAGCTTTTCTTGTAAATCACCTTCATTATATAAAAGAGAAATCATATAGCGTCTTTTTGACCGTTCTGAACCTGTTAGTTTGACAAAATCATGGGCATAAACAATTTGAATATTATTATCGATGACCTCCTTTTTTAACTGCTGAATATCCGTTTTAAGGGTGGACTCTGAGATAAATAAGCTATCTGATAATTCATAAAGATTGACACCTTCTGAAGAATTTTTTAATAGCTCTAAAAAAATCCGTGACTTACGATCCCCAGTTTCGTCTTGATTCAATTGTGTTGAAACAGCTGGATTCAGTCGATATCCTTGATAACTGGTTAAAATATGAGGTGCCTCCTCATTGATTTGTGCGACACGATTACGAATCGTTCTAGTTGTACATCCGCAAAATGAGGCTAACTCTTTTGAAGTAATCCATCGCTTTTCATTTTTCCTTAAAAACGCCAATACTTCTTTTTGTTTCTCATTTAACATATTCACAGCTCCTGAACCAAAGAAAGTTGATTGCTGATTCATTATTCACTTGAATCTACACAATCAACTTCTACTGTTTTGTTTTACAAATGCTCACCATTTGAAGCAATCACTTTTTTATACCAATCAAAGCTATCTTTCTTAATACGTTTACCAGAACCTTGACCTTCATTATCTAGATCCACATAGACAAAGCCATAGCGTTTTTCCATTTGTGCAGAAGAACAGCTGACAATATCAATCGGTCCCCAAGCGCAATAGGCAATGACTTCTACGCCATCATACATCGCGTTTTTCATTTGTGCAATATGCTCTGAAAGATATGAAATACGGTAATCATCGTGAACTTTGCCATCCACTAACTCGTCATACATTCCAAAGCCATTTTCAGCAATAATGATTTGTTTGTGGTAACGATCCCAATACTGTGATAAAGAATTGTATAGCCCTTGTGGATCAACTGCCCACCCCCAAGGATTGGCTTTTAGATTTGGATTAGCAGTAATGGAATCTGCTTTAATCGTATTTTTAGTTGCATCCACCATTTGTGAATAATAGTAAGAAATCGCTAAATAATCCATCGTATTCGCTTTTAAAAGTTCCTTATCTTCTTCACGAATATCAAGCTGAATGTTGTTTTCTTTAAAGTAATTTAAGGCATATTGCGGATATGCGCCATTAAATTGCACATCTGTGTAGAAATATTCCATCCGATTATGCTTCATTGCTAAAATAACATCATCTGGGTTACAGGAGAACGGGTAAGCCGTACAATCTGCTACCATTGTTCCCATCATTAGCTTAGGATTAAGGGTTCTTGCATATTCAGCAATTTTAGCACTCGCTACAAATTGGTTATGCACCGCTTGATAGCTGGCTTCTTCATAGTTATCTACTGTGTCATAAGGAATCGCTGTTGAATTAAAGGGCTCAAACTGGATTAAATTAATTTGGTTAATCACAATCCAATATTTTACACGATCTTGATAGCGGTCTAGTACAGCTTTTCCATATTTTACAAATAAATCAATCACCTCACGATTGTTCCAACCCCCATATTTCAACGTAATTTCCACTGGTGTTTCATAATGTAAAATCGTCATAATCGGTTCCATCCCTAGCTCAATAATGTTATCAATCAAACGGTCATAATAAGCTAGCCCTGCTTCATTTGGCTCACTTTCTTCGCCAGTCGGAAAAATTTTTGTCCAATCAATGGAGGTACGGAAAGTTTTAAAGCCCATTTCTTTTAATAGTGCTAAATCTTCTGGGTAGGTGTGATAAAAATCAATCCCATGACGCTTTGGATAATAGCCAACTTGATCTGCTAAATTGGCTTTTACATCTGCTACTGACATTCCTTGATGCTGAGCTGCACTGATTTCTGCATTGGATTTTTCTGGATAATAGCGATGTAAATCCGCTAAGCTAATTCCTTTGCCATCAACTTTAAAAGCCCCTTCTGCTTGATTGGCTGCAATCGCGCCACCCCACAGAAAATCTGCTGGCATTTGATAATTTTTACTCATTTAAATTCCCTCCTGGCTGTAGCTTTCAAATAATTTAATTAAATGCTCTCCAATTAGAATCTCACTTTGCGCCGTCATTAAGGTATCTTGCGCATGACAGAACAAGGTTGAATAACGAATTTGTTCACCACTTGCTTCTAGCTGTAGTGTATCTGTTTGTAAGCCATGAGCAATCACAACTTCTTTTCTTGCTTCTTTAATCTCAGTTTTTGCTTTACTAAATGCTTTTGTTTCCAAGCTCTCTAAGGCTTGCACTAAAAATTCTCGCGCATTTCCTGCATGTACTAAAATATTCATTGATAGTTGATTTAATTGATCATTTTCTTCGGTAAATTCCATCGTGACGTCCTCCAAATATTTAAATTGCTGCGGCTTCTTCTGCTAAAGCTTCTTCTTTTTCACGTTTTAATAATGAATTGTCATACGCTTTGAAGAATGGTAAAAATACGAGCCAAGTGATGACAAAGATGATGATACAAATCACAATTGCGCGCCAGTCTTGGGTTGCCAAGTAAGAAGTAATCGGGTAAGGCATATACCATAACAAGAACGTTTGGGAAGGAACATTCACCAAATGAAGACTCATCGCAATATAGGCAATCGTCGGTACTAATAAACTATTAATCCACATTGGAACCATTAAATAAGGATTGAATGCGATTGGTGCACCAAATACCAGAGGTTCATTGATATTAAAGATAGATGGGATAATCACGGCTTTACCAATTGCTTTTAATTGAGCTGATTTACTTAATACTAGCATCATGACTGAAAGTGCCAAGGTTGTACCGATTCCGCCCATTGATGAAAAGGCGTAACAGGTTTCTTGTGTGGCAATATTTAATGCTTGTCCACCATTTGCGACAGCCTCTGCGTTTGCTGCTAAGCCAGCCATATAAACTGGATAAATTGCGGGCATCATCACCCATCCTGAAATACCAAATGTATAGAGAAATACTGGAATAAAGACTGAAAGCACAAAGCCTGGATAAGATTGCACAATACTTGCAAGTGGGCTAAACATTTGAATGATGACTTCAAAGAAATCAATATTGAATTGTATGGTAATCAACCAACCAACCACTAAAATAAAGGTAATGGGTAACAAGCTATTAAACCAACCAACAACAAAGTCTGGTATCGGTGTGTCTTCGCCAAAAAGTGATTTTTTAGCAGCAAAGTTCATGACTGCAGCGACGAATAAGCCAGTGATCATTGAAACAAACATTCCTGTTGCGCCAAAACGCGCTAAAATAAAGGTAATACTACCTTCTGCCGTAACGGTTGGGAAAAGTAACATCAGGAAAAGAACCATTCCTGTTGCACCTGAAATTAACTTCTGTCCGCTATTGCCCTTTTTTTCCATGAGATAATAAGGAATCAGAAAAGCGACAACTAGACCATACATTCCAAAAGAAAAATTACTAATCATGGATAAATCTGGAATACTCTCAAAAATATTTTTCAGCAAAGAGACAACTGTAATGAGTGAACCAACAAATACTAATGGTAAAGCTGCCATAATCGAATCTTGGATTGCGGAAATCCAAGGGTTTTTAACGATTTTATTCACTTTTGGTGCAAATGAATTTGTCATAAAATCCATTATCTTTTTCATTTTTATTCCTCCAAACTTAAGATTAAATCTAAGGCTTTATCTCCGTTTAAAGTCCCATATGTGCTTTGTGGAATGACGGCGACTTTGACATTTTTCTCTGCTGTTTGTTTTTGAATATCATCCAGCATATAAGATAAGTGCGGACCAATCAGCAAGTAATCAATTTCATTGATCCGTTCATCTAATTGAGATTCGCTTGCTGCCTTCACACTCACTTCTTCCCCTCTTTTTTTGGCCGCTTTTCTGATCGCTGCTGCCATAAAACCACTTGATGCACCTGAACCACAGATTAATAGGATATGCTTCATTTTTTTCACCCTTTCGGTTATTTGTTACCTTTATTATAGAAAAGGTTGAATACGCTTACAAATCAAGTTTTTTCCTAGGGTTAGGAAAATAAAAAGAGAAAATGAAGTTCATTCATTTTCTCTAAGCTTTCATATTCAGTTTATAACATAGCGCATCCTCTTTGAATCCTATGTATTTACTTCTCTTGGTGATTTACTTGCCAAAATTCCTTAAACTTTTGACATCTTTTTCTACCACAATTAATTCTTCTCATAGACTGATCTGTCTTATTTTTGATATCAATTGGGTAGTTAGACATTCTATAACCGGGTACAATATACCCAAATGTCACCTCATGTTGGTTTAAATCATATGCTTTTCTTCTAAAATGAAACATTCTCTCTACAATGATTTGATGAGGTGTTAAAGTAATGACCGTAAATTGCATCACAAGTGCAAAAAGAATCAGACCATTTGAAATGAGGAAAAAGAGCCAAGAAAAAGGATTTTCTCCATAGCTACGAGACAAAGCATAGATGGCCCAATCTACAAAAAACAGCAAAAATAAAATAGCACTAATCAATCCTGCCCAATTAAAAACGGTTATTTTCTTTTCCATTTAACTCCTCACTTTCTATTAAAAATTCTACTCCATAATATTATGCTCTTGTGATAATAAGAATGCAATAAAATCATCAAATTTCTTTAGCTTGATTGCTTGTAATACATGATTTTTATCAGAAAAAATCAACGATAAAATCTCAAAAATGTTATAAAATAGCTGCTTGTCCTTTTCATTAATTGCAAATAAAAAGACAAAATTCACACCATGATTTTTCCCCCACTGAATGGGCTTTTCACTAATAATCATATAGAGTTTGGACTTTAATGCGGTCATTTTAAAGGTATGTGGAATGGCACAATTATGAAACGCAGTGGAAGACATTTCTTCTCTGGCAATCATATTTCCCTTGAAATCCTTCTCAACAATACCTTCATTTTCTAAAATATCCGCCACTACTTCAATCACTTCATCGCGATTTTTCAGCACAGTATTCCGCATAAAATACTTCTCATCGGTGACAATTGAAAGATTCTCTTTAAAGGCCGCATAAGTTTTCCGCAACTTAATGTCATCAATGCTAAAATAAATTTTCTTTTGATCCTCAATCGAGAAAAATGGACTAATTTGCACAACAGGCAGACTACTATCCACTGCTAACAAAGGAATTGTAGAAATCACTAAATCAAAATTAGCAAGCTCCTTCGCATCAGAATGGGTCGCATAAACACTTTCAATAAAAATATTGTCACTAAATTGCGTTTCTATTTTTTTCTTTAAATTGTGAGCTAATGACCGAACATCTGGTACGAGTAGTGCACAAACTAACTTATGATATTTCTGATTTTCTTTAGAAAATGCGCCGCCTAAATGAAGGGCAACATAGCCAATTTCATCAGCAGAAATCCGACAATCAATCTGTTCACTAATAATATTGGTCACCGAAACGGCTAATTCATAAATAAAAGGATGGCCATCTTTAACAGAAGCTAATAAAGGATTCTTCAATAAATGCCCCGCTCTTGCACGAATAATTAAGCTATTGGTATGCAAAATAAAAGGAATATAGAAGCTATCATCATTTAAATCTACCACATAAAAATGATTTAAAAACTCAATAATACTTTCAACAATATCAAAGGTTTCCTTGCTCACAAAGGATTGAATATTCTCTCTTGTCACTTTTTTATAGGCAAAGGAAGCTGTTTTCGCTAAAAACAACAGATAAATTTCATAGATTTTATTCGCTTCAAATTGAATCTGTAATTCAGCTTGTAATTGTGCCATTAATTGCTTGGACAGCTCGTATAAATCCTGATCTAAAATCTCAATTTGTTTACTTGGGATGGTTTTGGTTCCCTCTTTGGCCTGCTCAATAAATAACACAATATGCAATAAAATACTGGTTAAGACATAGTCATCCACAAAAAGCTGCTGCTTGGCTAGTAAATCACTGATCATTTCTTTAATGACCAAAACAGGAAGCTCTGGGAAAAGCTGTTGAATCATCTCAACTGTTAAGAGGGTTAAATCTGTGTCTTCATAAACCTGATCAATAAAAGCTCTTCGTTGACCAGCCTCTTCGCCAATCACTTCTAAGTAATCACCAGAAAAGACAATTTTTATCTCATATTCTTTCATGTCATTATTCAATTGTTGCACATCATTTTTTAGGGTTGTTACACTGGCAAAAAGCGCCTCGCTTAAATCAAAGATATTTAGCGGTTCATTAGCCTTTAACAAATCCAACAATAAATACTTTCTTCTATGCTCAATGGTCTCTAATTTATTATTCGTATCTATTCTAAAATACGCAAAGATGTCTGCTCTTTTTAAAGCATTTAATTTATAGCCTTTTTTTGATGAAAGAATAGCTTCAGGAAGCTCCTCATTTATTTGCTGAATATAATTTTTGATGGTTCTCTGAGAAAATCCTAAAAGTTGAGATAATTCCTTAGACACTCTCCACTCCTGCTGTTCACTTAATAACAAAAGAAGCTTCAAATATTTCTCGTTCATCATCTTTCCTCCTAGTTCACATGCATTTTTACTCTTACTCTCATTATATAGGATTTTACGAAAATAACCAAAAGGCGTTTGCACCATCACAGTGCAAAAGTGTGATTCATTAAAAAACAGGTGGATGCTACACTATATGTATCAAATAGCTAGGAGGAATGAATAATGGATGAAATCAAAGTAATGTTGGTTTGTGGTGGCGGTGCAAGTAGTGGTTTTCTTGCAAGTAGTATGCGCAAGGCAGCAAAGAAAAAGGGTTTAATGATGGATATTTTTGCTAAAAGTGAAAGTGATGTGGATAACTTCAAAAATGAGATTCAAGTGTTACTTTTAGGACCACACTTAAAATATCTAGAAGAAGAAATCAAAGAACGTATTGCAGGCACATCGGTTAAATTAGCTGTGATTGAAAACGCCATTTATGGTTCATTAAACGGAGAATTAGCAGTTGAAAAAGTGTTACAAATGATGGAGGTTTAATCATGAAAAAATTTATTGAGATTGTAAATAAATATGTTTCACCTTTTGCAACCAAGCTATCTCGTAACTTATGGATAGCAAGCTTGCAGGATGCCATTTTAAGTACCTTACCTTTAACCTTAGTTGGATCAGTGGTTTCGGTTTTATCTATCTTAAATAATTATTTTACCTGGTTCCCAGATTTAACGCCTATTAGCTCCTTTAGCTTTGGGTTGATTGGTTTAGCATTAGCTTTTGTTTTTCCAGTGTTTATTTTACAAAGAAAGAAAATGGACAATAAGAAAAACCTAGCTGGGATTGCAAACGTTGGCCTTTACTTAATGTTTACAGTACCTATCTTTGGTGAAAATGGAGAATGGATTTTCCAAGGAGACAACTTCGGTTCTGGCGGCATGTTTTTAGCCATTATTGCTGGGATTTTTACAGCGTTTGTCTTCATCTTAATGGAAAAATTAAGCTTCTTTAAAAATAATGATACAATTCCAGATTATATTGTCTCAAGCTTTGACTCATTTATGCCTATTTTAGTCATTTTATTATGTGGCTACATGGTGGTCTTTGTTGCTCAGATTAATTTCTTAGAAGTTTTAACAACCGCTTTATCACCTTTAACTAATTTTGGCCAAAGCTACTTAGGTTTACTGGCTTATATCTTGGTTACAACGGTTTTATATTCCTTTGGGATTAGTCCTTGGCTACTATATGGCCTGTTCTATCCGATTCAATTAGCTGGGATTTCTGAAAATACTGAATTGGTTCGTCAAGGTTTAGAAGCAGTCAATATTAATACAGGTGAAGTGGTGCAAGGATTGGTTACTTTAGGAGGAATGGGTGTTACCTTACCATTAGCGATTCTCTTATTGTTTACAAAATCAGCACGTTTGAAAGCAATTGGTAAAGTTGGGATTATTCCAAGTATTTTCAATATTAATGAACCAATTGTTTTTGGGGCACCGATTATGTTAAACCCTTTGATGATGATTCCATTTTGGATTAACTCTTTCTTGGCGCCAACGATTGTTTACTTTACGTTACATTCGGGCTTGGTTGCGATACCGGATAAAATCTTTAATTTATGGTTTATTCCCGCACCGATTCAAGGCTACCTTGTAACAGGTGATTTTAAAGCAATCTTTTTAGTAATTGTGGTATTTGTAGTGGCTGCATTAGTTTGGTATCCATTCTTGCAAGCTTATGA
The DNA here is from genome assembly GCF_900111355.1 of Isobaculum melis. Taxonomy (GTDB): domain Bacteria; phylum Bacillota; class Bacilli; order Lactobacillales; family Carnobacteriaceae; genus Isobaculum; species Isobaculum melis. Next base: position 351,582 of record NZ_FOHA01000001.1, on the reverse strand, counting down.
TAAAGAAGAAATGATGTTGGAGGCTGAACGAAATGATGGATAAAGATGAGATTGTACAGGTTGCAATGGCAATGATTTTACATGCAGGAGATGCGCGCACAGCTTTAATGGAAGGCTATGATTTATTGGAAAATGATCAATTTGAAGCAGCAGATGCAAAAATGGTTGAAGCACAGGATTTGTTGAATCAAGCACATGGCTATCAAACCAAAATTGTCCAGAAAGAAGCGGCTGGAGAAGAGATTCCTTACTCGCCGTTATTCAGCCATGCGCAGGACACAATGATGACGATTCAAGCGCAGTTTATTTTATCTAAGAAGTTGTTTAGAATGTTTAAAAAAATTGCAAAAGAGGTGGAGTAATTGAAGAAGCTTGTTGTGAAGGATTATGAAGCTTTGAGTGAAATGACAGCGAATCTTGTATTGAGTACGATGTTACAGGATAAGCGCGTGAATTTATCGTTGACTGGCGGGAGCACACCTAAGCGGATGTATGAGTTATTGGTGGATAAGATGGCCGGGGTAGAAGATTTATCAAATGTGTTTTATTATACGTTTGATGAGACGCCGATTCGAAATCAAGAGGATGTTGTAGTTGGCTTTGATAATTTAGATGGTTTAAATCGTTGTTTCTTTGAGCCTGCTGCTGTTGAGGCGGGGCATTTAACAGCAATGAATGATGAGAATTATTTGGATTTCCCACAACTGATGGCAGATGATGGTGGACTTGATTTGATGCTGATTGGAATGGGTGATGATGGTCACTTTTGCGCGAATATGCCTGAATGTACGCAGTATGATCAGGAGGTTTATCGTGTGGAGCTGAGTGATATTTATCCTTGGAATGCGCCTTATCAGGAAAGTATTGGCGAGAATCATTCTGATTATATGTATACACTTGGGTTGCCTGCTTTATTGAAGGTGAAGCATGTGGTATTGATTGTAAATGGTGTGAAGAAAGCGCAGGCTGTGAAGCGTGCCTTGGAAGGACCATTGGATGCAGCGTTCCCTTCTTCTTATTTGAGATTATTGCCTAATTTGACGGTGATTTTGGATGAGGAAGCTGCGGAGTTGATTGAAAAATAAGAGAAAAAATAGACTCATAACCTGGACCATGCTATAATGAACTTGCGAAACGAAATTAATTTATTGCAAGAAACAAAAAACACTCTACTGTGAATAGAGTGTTTTTTTTACGCTCATTGTGATGACGAATGTATAGGCTAGACTACAACTTGCTTCAGTTATCATCTTTCTTATCCAGCCAATGAGAAACTAGTTCAATCACTAGACCTACCAAGATAGGCGCGATAACCAACGAAATTAATTCATACACAAGAAATCATCTTGGAAAATCAAATCTTCACTTAATTTCATCTAGACATTCTTAGTCATAATTTGTTGCATCATCATTTCCTTTTTGCTAATGCCATTAAGGCAAAAATAAAGGCAACTACTGCCCACCCTAAAACAACAATTAAATTTATCGGGTCTAATATTTCTGACTGAAACAATGTGGCACGAATGAGATTACTGGTTGGAACAAATGGAAGAACTTGATAAATATAGGTCGTCCATTCTGGCAGTCTAGCAATTGGATAAGTAATTGGAGAAAAAAGTAGCCCACCTATCATGATTATTTGAGTAGCTAGTGCCATTGCATTAGGTGGTAACCAGTAGGCAATCGCAAAGCCAATACAAATCATTGTTATCTGAGTGATCAAAATTGTGAATATACTAGATGGTGTCACATGAATTGTAATCTGAAAACGAAGAACGGTCGCAAGACAGCTCATCATAATACCGGGTAATGAAGCTACACTCCAAATGATAATATCTGCTAAAAGAATGCTACTCCGCGATACTGGTAGTGTTCTTTGATAATCAAACAAGCCATTTTGTTTTGAGGTGCTAGCAATTTGGGGCGCCAACACACAACCTACTGCAATCATACCTAGCGTAATGGCTCCAGAAGATAAGTAAACTGCAGATTCTGCATCAATTTCTGGTATTAATAAAGCTAAACCATAGACAATGGCAATCGCAAAGACTGCTTGTACCAAACTAAAAGCTGAGATTAAATATTTATGTCGCACAAGACTCCAGCGTATCAAGCCCCATAATTTTTTCAAAGCAAAAGAATTTGTACGAGCAATCTGATTCGAAACTTGTTCATTGTTCATTTGTCATTCCTCCATATGATACGTCTAAAGAAGCAGATGAAAGCTTGTAATTTATCACTTTCCCTTGATCCATCATTTTTAGTAACCAATTAATTGCCTCAATGATTTGCTCCGAAGTTAATGTAAATACCACTCGCGCTTCTTCTTCTAAATAGTTTATTTCAAGTGCTTTAGGCGCAGTTGTTAATCCGTCTTTATCTTGTAATACGGCTGATAATGTATGTGTTGCGAACTGTGAATTTAATTTTCCAGTGGGTGTATCTTGTATCAGTCTGCCCTGTTCAAATAGAAGAAAACGATCTGCATACTCTTCAACTTCCAATAAATTATGGGTTACGATGACAATAATATGACCCTTTTGAGCTAGCTTTCTCATATATTGCCAAACCAGTTTACGGCGAACAGGGTCTACATCATTTGTTGGCTCATCTAGTAAAATAATCGGAGGTGGGCAAACAACTGCCATAGCAAATGATGTTAAACGCTGCACCCCTCCCGAAAGTTTATCTCCAGATTGGTCTGCCCATTGCTCTAAGCTTAAGTCTGCTAATATTTGATTCGTTCTTGCTTTTACTTGTTTTTCTGTAACGCACCGAATATGTACGATGGCTTCTATGGATTGTCGTAAGGTTACGCCAGTTAGTGGTGCATGAAATTGTGGCATCATTGAAACCAAGGTACGTGCTAATTTTGTGTTGCCTAGCAAAGAATAGCCTTGGTAGGTAATATCCCCACTATCAGGCTTGACCGTTCCAATTATTTGATTTAATAAGGTTGTTTTACCAGCACCATTATGACCTATCACAGCGGTAATTTGTCCTGGCTGAAAAGATGTTGTAATCTTATCGTTTGCTGGTATTTTTCCTCGCTGATATTTTTTAGAAATCGCTGTAATTTCTAAGGCATTTGTGAATACTTTCTCTTGTTTCATAAGTAACCTCCTAAATAATTTTTAGTTAACTGCTTTATACATACTATCGGTATGTATAAGGTTAAAAACAAAGTTGCTTTCATTTATTCAATAAAAGCAACTACCTTCTACTTTGAATATAGTCATAGAGATTAAAGGCTGCATTTAATATTGTTTCATCGATGATTGGAACCTGAATACTTTGAAAAATGTGCTGTAAAAAACGCATTTTATTTTCAAGCTCTTCTCTAGAATACCTCACAATATTTAACCCAAACCAAACATCCATTGTTAAACAAACAAATTCTGACAGCTCTTTTGGAAACTCCGTCACAATTGAACCATCTGCTATCCCTTCATCAATATAAACTTGAAGATAACCAGCCCCTTCATTTAGGCTGGATAAATAAGCCTCTCCAATCATTCTTGGACTTTTCAATAATACTTCTGCAGAGTATAAAATTGCATAGCGTTCAAAGGTTTGTAGTGATTTCAAAAGTTGTAATCTAATTTTTTCCAGTCCTGTTTCGCCTTGCCAATTTTCATACCAATTTCCTTGCTCATCAGGAACGCCCAAGGTTTCTATCACTTGCTCTAGAATATCATTTTTTGACTTAAAGTGGTGATAAATGACACCTTTTGTTAAGCCACCAAGTCCATCAATAATATCTTGAATCGTTGTGTTATCATAGCCTTTTTCATAAAAAAGATCACGCGCTACAGCTAATATTTTTTTCCTTGTTTCTTCAGGATATTTATTTCTTGCCATGAATTTGTTCCTCTTCTTTCAGCAACATACCGATAGTATCTATCTGTATTGTATGATACATTTTTGTAATTGTCAAAAAAATTTACATCAAGCAATTGTTCGCAATAAGTTAAAAAACCTACTTAGCAATTTAAATAGGTTTCTCACTTTGATTCATATTAAACTGGTACATTACAATTCTGTATATTTCTCATTCTTCCCTTTGCTTTTATTAACTGGATATTTCGCTTCATTTTTGACGAGCTTTTCTGCAATAATCTCATCAATGTCTAAATCTAAATTATCTGCCAGCATATAAGAGTAAATCAATACATCCGCAAGCTCTTCTTTGATGCGCTCCAATTTATTGCTGACAACTTCCTCAGAATTTTTCCATTGGAAGAGCTCTAATAATTCAGAAGCTTCGAGAGAAATTGAAATAGCTAAATCTTTCTCTTTATGAAATTGACGCCAATCACGGTCGTCACGGAATTGATTAACTTTTTGCATGCTTGATTTGTTTTCTTTCATTGTTTAGCTCTCCTTTGTGAATAGGAATCTCAACGTTATTATACATGTTGGAGGATAAAATGGGTAGGTTTGATTGGCTTAGGGTGAGATAATTTAAGCTAATAGTTATTTAGCTTTGTAGAGATATTTTTGAGTTTTTTCTAAATTATTCATTGCTTATTTCAAACTATTTATTTATACTTAAGGTTGTAGGATAGAATTTAAAGAACGTCAAAATAAATAAAAATTGGCACTCCGAAGTTTGGCGGGAACCGAACTTTCGAAGCCTTGTAGAGACAGCTCACACTGCCCAACAAGTTGCCAATAATCACTAACAATTGCTTGTTAGCTCTCTTATATTGTACTCAACGATGAATGAATTTTCTAGTGGAACTTTTGTTCATTTTTTGAGTACATATTTATTTAGCTATGGTTTTGTTTAGAGATTATTGATGATGGTATTGGGAAATTTTCTCAATGCCTTTTTTTATTTTCTATCCTGCGTTTTAGTGTTATATTTTTAAGTCGCAGGATAGAAGTAAAAAACAGCATAAAAAAATGGCACTTCATAGCTTGGCGGGAACCAAATCTATGAAGCCCTGTATAAACAGCTCACACTATCTATACAAGTTGCCAATAGCCAGCACCGAAGCACTAGCTTCTTTATTGTACCTAATTTATTGGATTTTTTCAATGAGGGGTCTTTGGTGTATCTATTGAAAACGGTATTGGTGTAGGTTGCCATTATCGTTTTTTATTTTGTGAATGCGCAAAAATGAATAGGAGGAATTGGAATGGAAAAGAATGGTGCAAGGATTATTGAATTGTCTAGGAAAGTGATTGATGATAGTTATACTGTGGTGGATTATTTGGAAGAAGGTGAAGATCGTGAGGCACAGGAATACTTAGTTTTAGCAAAAGAAGGAATGGATCAGTTGTGGTATGAGATTGGTGTGGCTGAGGGGACGGCGGATTCTGGGAGAGATGTGAGTGAGTTGATGTATTTGATGCAGTATGTTTATATGGCGAGTACTGGGCTGACGATGGCGAAAGGGAAGATAAAATGCTAACAAATTAATTATCTACTAAATTTGTTGTCCTTTCATAATCCAAATAGAAATTTTTAAAAACTTCATAGTTTCAGTAAATTAAAATAAAGCTTGTTACAATCATCAATAAGGGATAATTGCTTGAAAATAATATTACTACAGAATTTTCTAGCATTACAATCCATATTAAAATTGTAACACTAGTTGCGCATAGTACATCGTTCAAAGATATCATTACAAAAATAAGATAAATCAAATCTTTTAACCTTTTATAAAAAATGAAAATAGATTTAATTCATTTACTTTAAATAGAGCTGACCTCATAGTATACGTGCTATTGGTACATATATTTCAGTAAACTAGCTCTAAAAATAGCATATGGTTGATTTTCTATTTCAATCCACTAACTCTAAATAGAGTTAGACGGCTGTAGCTCTTCTATTAGCCATTGTTGATTGGATTTCAATCCACTAACTCTAAATAGAGTTAGACTTACGGTGGTAACCATATCATTGTGCATATTGTATTTCAATCCACTAACTCTAAATAGAGTTAGACTTTCACAAAACACGTTAAAATTGTGAGTTTCACACTATTTCAATCCACTAACTCTAAATAGAGTTAGACAAATAAAACAGTGGATCAGTTTGACCACGAGATTATTTCAATCCACTAACTCTAAATAGAGTTAGACATCTTTTGATTATCACTAAGTGATTTGTAAACCATTTCAATCCACTAACTCTAAATAGAGTTAGACGCCGTTATCGTCATTCTCACGAGCATAGACGCTAATTTCAATCCACTAACTCTAAATAGAGTTAGACACTATCATGTAGTTGAGATGGTGCATCATCTTAAAATTTCAATCCACTAACTCTAAATAGAGTTAGACTACCTTTATCAGAAATACAATCAATCTCTCCAAATATTTCAATCCACTAACTCTAAATAGAGTTAGACTCGATATTTCTAACATATCATTCACATTTCACTGTATTTCAATCCACTAACTCTAAATAGAGTTAGACTACCTTTATCAGAAATACAATCAATCTCTCCAAATATTTCAATCCACTAACTCTAAATAGAGTTAGACTCGATATTTCTAACATATCATTCACATTTCACTGTATTTCAATCCACTAACTCTAAATAGAGTTAGACATAGTTCCCTTCTTCATCAATCTGATACTCGGTAACTAATTTCAATCCACTAACTCTAAATAGAGTTAGACGTTAGCTAAGGATCCTCGCTTTACTAAAGATATATTTCAATCCACTAACTCTAAATAGAGTTAGACGCTTCCGGTTGAAGTGTGGGAACATTTAGAAGAATTTCAATCCACTAACTCTAAATAGAGTTAGACCGTGAAATCAGTCAAAATACACGAACGTACATTCACTATTCCACCTAAAACTTGTGTTAAATTAAATTTCAATTAGAAAAACACCTAATTTCACGTTAAAACTATTAATAATTTGGTGCGAATCCCCCAGTGATTTCATGTGCACTTATGGTTCGCACCAATAATACGTTTAAAATATCAATGGATCTTCCACATTAAAACTTTCTTTTGCACCAATGTGCTCTACTTTATTTTGATAATTATTTCCTAATCGATAAATCCGTAAACTATCCATCTCTTCATCAATTAAATCAATCAATTCTTTTTTTAACTTAGTCAATTCGGCAGCATCAACCACACACTCAAAAACAGAGTTTTGTACCCGCTGTCCATAATCTTGACATTTTTTTGCAACTTTTCTTAAACGGCGCGGGCCATTTTTAGAGGTTGTCGCAACATCATAAGTAACCAACACTAGCAATCGTTCTCACCTACTTCCATAAAAACGGTGGATAGCCATCTAAATCCTTCCTTAAAAAACGGCTCAATAACAATGCTTGAACATAAGGAACCAAACCCCAATTGATTTTCTCACCTAAAAATGGGTGCTGAATTTGCTCTTGCTTCTTATCTTGCCAACTTTTAAAGAATTTTTTTCTACCATCATCTGTTAAAAGAACTGCACCACCTTCTTTTTTGATAAAATCTTTGGCAGTCACTACTTTCTTATTAATCAAAGTGAGAACAAAACGATCCGCATAAATACCACGTAATTCTTCCATTAAATCTAATGCCAAAGAAACTCTACCCGGTCGATCTTGATGTAGAAAGCCAACATACGGATCCAGCCCCACAGTTTCTAAAGCTGCGGCACATTCTTGTGCTAGTAACGTATACGCCAAAGAAAGCATAGCATTCACATTATCCAAAGGCGGTCTGCGATTTCTACCGTAAAATCCGAAATCTGATTTTTGTTGTAAAATCATTTGATCGAAAAGCAAAAAATAGCGATTAGCTGCCTGTCCTTCAATTCCCATAAGTGTTTCTAACTCTGTAGATTGACGGATTGCTTCAATATATTTTTTTAATTCTTCCGAAATTTGTTTAAACTGCTCCACATCAATTCGCATCCCATTATCTCGCGTCATTCGTTCCAGCATCCAACGCTGATTATATAATTTTCCAATAATAAAATGACGGGCTATTTGAATGCTTTCTTCTTCCACATCAGAAATTCGATATTGCTTTTTTCGCAACATAACATTCCCTGTGGTTCCTCCTGTCACTCGACTACCAAATCTACCACTGCTCGTCAAAAATGTTAAGGCAATATTTTTTTCCGCACATTTTCGCATTAACGCTGGACTAGCACCCAGATAGCCGGTTGTAACAATTCCTTCTAAATTGTGTAATGGAACTCTGCCTAATTTCGTGTCTTCTTTTTTTACCACGATATTCTCACCATCCAAAGCTAAATAGGTGTCAGGAGTCGTGACAAATAGGGTGTTTAATAGTTTTCTCATTCAGACAACCTCCGATCCAAATAACCTTTGACAGTTTGAACATTCATTAATTTTGGTAAACAAATCTGCTGAAGCGAGCACTTTTTACAAAAATTTCCGGTTTTCACTTTTGGCGTATAACTTCTAGACCAGTATTGATGCATTTCTGAAATATTTTTCTTTAATTCTTCTCAAAGAACTTCGGTAATTGCCACTTCTTCTCGCCGTTTTGTTTCATGGTAATATAAATAACCTTTTGGGACATCACATGCTAACATTTCTTCCAAGCAAACAGCTTGTGCTGTTAACTGCAGGACATCACTAAGCTCTTGCTTAGGTTTACCATGCTTATACTCAACAGGAACTGGTGAATAGGTTCCTATTTCTCCATTTAAAGGGACACCGTTGGGATCTTGAATGAATTCAACAACATCACAAATACCTGTGAGTCCAAAAGTTGGTGAATGAATGGGTAATGCCCGCACAATCAAACGATCCTTGCGTTTTTCTCTGATTGTTGGCTGATCCGCTTTTTCATGAAGGTAAGTTCCTTCTAAAGTCAGGACATTTTCCTGCCACTGCTGTTCAATATGGATTAACGCCCATTGACGACGGCAAAATAGAAAATGCTGGATTCCTGAAATCATCAGATAATCTTGTTCCTCGTACATGCTATAATCCTTCTATTTCATCCAATTTGATTCCTTCTAATTGTTCAACAGTTACCTGATAATCCTCAAATGATTTTGGACGATCCACTTCTGAAATTTTTTCAATTTTTACTGAACGATGAACCTTAGCAGATGAGTGTTTACCCATTTTACTTGGATGTGTCCACCAATATACTTTTTCTATAGCCATACTACCGTCTGGACGGGCAGATGAGGCATCATTTTCAAATAATGTGATTAATGCTTCCTTGATTTTTTCTGCATCAGCTTCGGTGAAACCAGTTTTTTCAGCTAATTGAACATTGATACTACCATTGAAAACATATAAACCAAAATCGACGAAATGCTTAGTTCCCATAGTGTCGGAACTTTTTCCACCACCTTCACTGACTGAATTGACGCTTTTAGTGATTTGCATACTGTTAATATCGATTGGATCAACACTTATTGCAGTTTGAATCGAAACAGGCCCACGAACACCCACAGATAATTCAAGACCTTTAAAGGCAAATACTTGTCCAAAACTGCGAGTATCAATCCATGTTTCGCAGGCAATTTCACTAAAACGAGTAACATCTGCTTTCTTTTTATCACTGGCAATTTTTTTTAATTCTTCAATCGAGTCAACACGATCTTTTAAACTTCTTAACCCATCATCAGTACGATCATCAGATTGAACAAAAATTCGTTCACCTGAATCTTGTAGACGGTTACGTATTTTTCGTTTAATTGCAACATCAGAGATTTCTCCATAGCCTTCAAAATTTTGACGTGGGCGGTTACCATTAAGTGGATCACCGTTTGGATTAGCGTTAGTTACTGAAGCAATTACTTTGAAATCAATTTTGTGTGTTAAAGTTGTCATTTTTTTAGTCCTCCGTTTTCTCTTCTGGTTTTTTGTTTAATTCTGCTCTTTGGCTATAATAGCCTAATAAATATTTGCCATTTAAAGCTTTATCTGAGTAATCTTCAATCTTAAAAGACGCACCAATTTCGTCCAGTAGCATTTGATAAAAGCCACCCTTATTTCTTAATCTTGCTTGATAAGGAATCAAATTAGCTTGAATGATTTTCCATGTTGTCACAGGATGTGAACTAAATGCATTCATATAACGAATGGCATTTGTGCTTCTTTTAATTCCTGCCTTATACAATGCTCTTTCTTCCAAAACATCCGCTACCGCCAACATTCTTCCAAATAAATAATTTCGGTCTGTTTCATTTTTATCTAATGCCACATTTTTTTCCTCCTCTTTAAAGTTAAAATGCTTTTTCATGACTGCACAGGCAATACTTAACGTTTTTTGCCATTCCCAATTCTCCATGCTAACAGGGTTTGAAGCTCTTTGAAGTAAACTCCTCACAATATTTACTGGAATATTTTTCCCATCAACTACACATGGAAATAATTCATTGATGGTATTTTTCACTAAAGTGTCATTGGCTCTTGCTCCATAGGCTGATTCAGCAATATCTCTTAAGGAAGGTGCACCCCAAAAAGTATAGCGCTCTTTATTTTTCATGCCGTAAGTATGTCGCCAAAAACAAGTCTGATGCCATGCTTCGATTCGCCTAAAATATTGTTCTTTTTCAATTGAGCGATGATATAAAATCCCCATTCTACCAGGTGTTGCTGCGTCTAGAATCATGATGTGAACAGGTGCATGGTAAGCAAGGTTCACACTATAACCCTTAAGCGCTTTTTTTAATAGTTCTGAAAATTGTTGATGGGTTGTATCATTTGTGACTAAGCTCTCAGCTCCTTCATCCTCAGCATAAAATCCAGCAAACAAATCATAACTAGACGCTTGTGGACTAGGAACTTCAGCTTTTCCCCAAGTTAAAAACACTCGTCCATCGATGATATAGCCTTGTTTAGCAATTAACCATTTTAATGCATTATGTCCTTTTTGTGAGGCTTCATAACTAATTGAAGCTACTTGATTTTTATCAGAAAAGCGCCCTCTATACGTAAAATTTACTGTATCATTTCCAGAAATAATTTTTGCCATATCTCCACCATAACGAACTTTAGAAGGATGATTTTCCGTTAGAGGAAGAATTCTTCCAGTGACATAATCTAGTCCTGCTTTTGGTAATTCATCGCTATAATAATTCACAAATGAATCAATAATTTCTATATCTCCCCATAGTGGACGATTAGATTTTCCAGGTTCATGAATGGAAAAACGGATAAACGCTGTTGTTTGATCGCCACTTAAAACGTTGAATAATGGTGGCTTTTCTCCAAATTCTGATTCCAACTCTTTAGACCACTTTGGTATGAGTTGATGATCTTTTTCAAACATGATTCTTTCTTGAACTAAATCTTCAATCAGATTGCCTTTTTTTAGATAAATCAAAATGCTTTGAACTGATGGATGAGCAAAATCAGATTGACACCATTTTTCTAATTGCGCTATATATTGTTGATAAGAATTGGCTTGTTTATAGACACCACCATATGCTTCATAATCACCTGCAACATATTGCAAACCATCATGTAAGCCGTGTGGTGCTGGCTTACTGGTTCTTCCAGCTGAAGAAATTGTTACTGGAATAACAGTCGGCGCTTCCTCTTTTGGAATCACCTTAGCCGAATAAAAATCTCCCTTTGTTGTAATCGTTACTTCAATTTGAGCATTTTGGTAAGCATGAGAGACTGGTAATAAAACGATTTCTTTACCATAGTTTGTCCGTTGTATTTTGCCTGCTTGCTCCGCATTTTCCTCATAAGTTTCATACAGATCATTCAACCAACTCATGATTTGTCCTCCTTTTCTAAGGTTTCAAATAAACGCTCTGCCGTTTCAAGCTCTGACAGTTCAAAGGTTTTCGCCTGCATCGTCCGCAATGAACGGACAAGGGTACAGTCTTCTGGACGCTTGAATTCGATAACTCCATTTTTCATAATTGGCTGCCATAAACGAGCCACTAGCTCATCTTTTCCGGTTTCATCGGGATAAGATAAACCGTGCAACATTGTACCAAAATGTAATTCGCCCTCATAATCATCATAGTGACCTTTTTTTTCGCCAAAAACGACAGATTCTACGTAACCTTGACATTCTCTTGTTCCTAAGAAAATATCTCTTCTGCCACCCGCTTTGATTGATCGTTTTAATATTTGATAATGCTTATCTTCATTCCAATCCCCTTTTAAATCTGGACGATTCGGATTAAATTCAAAGTGAACCTTTACTTCGTAGCACGGTCTCTTCAAATAAGTATAGTAGGCTAAATCGCTGGCACTGCTGTCATTATATTTCATTGGTCGAATACCCTTTGATTCCATTTGAATTGGATTCATTACACGAACTTCATCTATATAATAGACAATTGAAGGTTTCCAATAAATTGACTCTGTAATTCCCTTCAAAGCTTGATAAGTTGGCACCTGATACGTCATTTTTTCACCACCCATTTTAGTCAATGGGTCAGTAAACAAAGCATACTCACCATAAACTTTAAACGAAAGCTGATTTTTCCATTTCACAAATAATTCCTCCTTTTATATAATTAATGTCGTACTTTCAGCCAATACAGATAAGTCGACACCAAACTCGTTTGAATAAGCACTCTCTTCTAATGCGTAAATATCGCCATTCAATAAAGGATAAATCGCACCGTTTTTTTGAAGTTCATCCAATTCATAACGGAATAAATTCACTGTGTATTGTTGTGATTTCTTCAAGTTTGGCGCATATTCTTCTGGTCTCAACTCACCATTTAAATCTGCAATTAACTCTTTTCCTTCTTTATATGGAACTAAAACCGTTCTTGTTGGACTATCAATGACTTTAAAATACTTTCCAATCGTTTTCGGACTGCTTTTAAATGCTAACGTTGGCACAAAACCATATGAGCGTTTAAAATGCAACACAGCATTTTCATTATTACCAAGTAAATCAAAAAGAATCAGACTATTTCCCTTTACTGGATAACCTAAAGTATGCTCAAACTGCTTATAATAACGCTGAAAATAATTTTTTTGAGTAGCATAAGATAGCAAATCTGCTGAATTTTCTCCTCTTTCTCTGTATTCACGAAGCAATTGCATCGTAATTTCTTTCCCTTGTGCAATTTCTGGCAGTTTATCCAATTTTTCCAGCTCCTCTGAAAGATTGACTAAATAAACTGATTGCTTTTTTTCTTCTCCATTGCGGTTGCAACGACCTGCAGCTTGAGCAATAGAATCCAGCCCTGCAACTGCACGAATAACAGACTGAAAACTAATATCAACCCCTGCTTCAATTAACTGGGTCGTAATGCATAAAATCCGTTCTTTATTCTCAAGTTTTTCTTTAATTTCATCCAGCAACTTTTTGCGATGAGCTGCACACATTGACGTACTCAAATGATATAGCTTTACATCTGTTACACATTTTTCTTTTATATACTGATAAAGCCGTCGAACAGCTGATTTTGTATTTAATATAACCAGTAGACTATCTTTTTCTTCTAAAATATCTTGGCTAAAGTCCGCTAACGCTTCGACTGACCATGACTCTAGCTTCGTTTTATCAATCACATCTACACGTTTAAAATGGCGCTCTACCTCAGATAAATTAGCAATCATTTCACCATCTTCATCCTTCTTCAACTCCTTCCTCACATATTCCAAAGACGGTTGTGTAGCTGTACATAAAACACTAGTGGTATCCCCATATTCTTTCAGGAAGTTAAGGGTTTCATTGAATAAGTATGTACAATTCGTTGGTACACCTTGAGTTTCATCAAAAATAATGACCGCATTTGTTAAATTGTGAAAACGACGTGGATTACGGGTTCCTTTACTATAAATCGTATTCAAAAACTGAACCATCGTTGTAAAAATAATTGGTGCCTCCCAATTATCTTTCAGCAAGGCTTGTTTTCGTTCTGCTTCTTCCTGTTCTGCTGTATGCTCAAATATTTCTGTTTCTTTAAATACATTAGAATGATGCTCCAAAATGTTCACTTCATCTTGTAAAATTTCTCGAACTATTGTCGCATTCTGTTCGATGATTGTAGTGAATGGCACTACATAAATTATTCGTTCCTTGCTATGCTTAATGGCATGATTTAGGCCAAAGCGCAGAGAGGCGAGTGTTTTACCTCCGCCAGTTGGAATTGATAATGTATAAATACCTGTGTCTCTTTCTGAAAATTTTTTACACTGTTCAGACATTTGACCTCGGAGCTGATTGATTGGCGTATCTGCTGTAAATAAAGAAACTTTTTCTTCCAGGCGTTGATTATAAGCCTTGAGCAATTCTTTATTGATAACAAGCTCATGTTCTCGTTTTTCTTCAAATAGCATGGTATTTGTTCGATCAGCATCTAAAAGACTGCTATATACAAATTTTAGAATAAAAAATGTCGTATTTGATGTTATCGTAATTTTTCCATCTGTTTGATAAAGTCTTTTCAATTCTTCTTTAGCTTGATTAATCTTCAGTTTGAATTCTGATTCCGGTAAAACTTCCTCAAAAAAACGATTTTTAATTATGTCATACTCTTCCACTTCTTTTTCTTGTACCCGGTCTAAATAATCTGATTTGGCTTCACCTTCTGGTACGAAGAAATCTTGCAATCCACGGCTACTATGATGAGAAATAATTGCATTGCCGACTAGTTCCGCAAGAATTAAGGAAAATGGATCATGACTATCTTTATGACAAATATCAAAGAGCAATTTGCCACCTGCCGTTGAATGATCTACACTTCCTCTAACCACACTAGTTGGAGCAGCAACAGCTTGTTTTAAATAGATTTGAAATGCATCTGAGTATTTCCCTAAGTCATGTAATAAACCTGCTAAATAACATGTTTTCTCTAAGCCAATTTTTCTACCCCAGTTTCCGCTTAAGATAGCGCTTTCTTTTAAATGGTCTTTTAAGAGTTGCTTCTTCCCATCTTCTTTTCTGATATGAGCTATAAACATAGAATACCTCTATTCTTCTTTTTTACTTTAATTTTCATTTATTATAGATTTAAGACAAGATTTAGTTACTCACTTATTTTCATATAAGTAAAAATTTTCCCATACTGCTTTTAATATATCACATAATTTGTGAAAAAATATATTTTGTATAATATATTCACATAAAAAAAGAGTACTCAATATTGAGCACTCTAAACAGAGCTAGACGCACAGGAAATAGCACTGGTGCTCACTTACATCTAATTTCAATCCACTAGCTCTAAATAGAGCTAGACCGATACGGGACCAAGAGGAGCAGCTGGTGCAAATGATTTCAATCCACTAGCTCTAAATAGAGCTAGACAATAATCCAACCGCCAAAAATACTTATAATATGTATTTCAATCCACTAGCTCTAAATAGAGCTAGACGTATCAAAGAAACCTGTTAAGGCTTAATTATGAGCATTTCAATCCACTAGCTCTAAATAGAGCTAGACAGGGAGATACAAAAGAATGGCGGTCTTAAAATGAGCATTTCAATCCACTAGCTCTAAATAGAGCTAGACGCTATTTGCATCAAGAAGTAAACGTGATAAAGAGCTATTTCAATCCACTAGCTCTAAATAGAGCTAGACGTTGAATTATGATGAAACTCCAAAACTTATCACTATTTCAATCCACTAGCTCTAAATAGAGCTAGACTTTGTTCAAACAACTCACTAAATTCTGGTAAGCTATTTCAATCCACTAGCTCTAAATAGAGCTAGACTGTGAAATCAGTCAAAATATACGAACATACTTTCACTATTTCACCTAAAAACTAACAAAAAAATTAAATTTTAATGAGAAAACCCTCGTTTTCAAAGAATTTTTCTCGAAATTTTGGTGCGAATCCCCTAGTAATTTCATGTACACTTAAGGTTCGCACTCAATTTTCATCCTAAAAAATCAATACATACTCTACATAAAAACTTATTATCCGCAGCAACAAGTTCAAAGCACTGTGATGTGCTAGAATCATTATATTCTTTTAATTTATTATACCATGGGCTAGTGCTATAATCATGAAAAAGATAAGTTCCAGTAGATGCATCAAATTGTTTTGATTTTCCCAACTCATTAAGAGCATTTTCCAATTCTGAGCCCATCCTATAGGTGCAATATCCCTATAATATATCATATTGCTTGTTTAAGAATTCATTATGTGTAATATATTCACATAATAAAAAAAGAAGTACTCAATATAAGAGTACTCCCAAGCTATAAGTGTCTGGTATAAAACCTGCTGAAGCATCTGAGTCACTTACTAATTAAATTTTTTCAGTCATCAAAATCCCTTCTCATATTCTTTTGATAAGCCTATCATAAAAAGAGAATAAATTAGATGCATTTATTTCTCTTTCCTAATGCTAGGAAAGGGACACTCATTCGTTAAAAGCTGAAAATCCTCCATTTTTCCTCCTTTTACTTTTATTATTAAAACATTCTAAAAAAGGATAAAAAAAACAGTTACAACCCATTATTATTTTCAGATAAAACTAAAAACCTATTTTTTATTTTTTTCTCCATTTTGTCGCATTGACAGCTACCAAGAAACCGATATAATGGATATGCAAGTAACATCTGTTACTTGCACCCACCATTTTCTATTCTTTAAATATGTATATCCGTTCTTCAAAATGTTGCAAAAGCAATGTTTTGAAGTTTTTTGTTATCCTCTATCAAAAAATGAAAAAAACAGATGTTTTTTTCACAAAAAATTTAATAAAAATAGAAAAGAGTGATGCAACATGCGGAAAATAAACCCCTATAAATGGCTGATAATTATTAGCTGTCTTTTATTATTTCTTATTTCTACACAAAGAAGTAATGCAACAGTAATCGCAGAAAATATTGAGTCAAAAGCTGCGGATCCTGTAAAAACAATCGATTTTAATCTAAAACGAGAAGGAAATAAATTTTCGCTGGAAAATTTAAAAATCGAAAACACATTTACCGAATTTAAATCGGTTACAATTTCTATCCCAAAAGGTGTGCAATTGTCAATGGCCGTTCCTACAGGTTGGACAACTTCTAGTGATTTAACTGATACATTGATTAGTTACCAGCTAAAAAAAAATAACAAACCTGCTGATATTCAAAAAGTTTTAGAAAAACTGAGCTTGGTTATAACAAATGAAAAAGAAGCAACAGGTAATGTGTCTATTTCAGTTGACCCAGATGACATTTCTGCTTGGATAGATCCTAACGATCCCTATCGTAAAAAGCACTACTACAAATTTGTGCCAATTCCTCTTTCTTGGTTGGACTCATATAATGCAGCAAAAACAGAGCGGTATAAAGGATTACAAGGCTATCTGGCAACCATTACTAGTGAAGAGGAACATGATTATATTTTTGATACCATTGCTTCCGCACCTGGTATGCTAGGAGGCACTAGAATGTCTCATAAGAATGGGCTAAAAATTAATGATGAAGCTGTTTTGTCTAATCAGCTGTCCAACTTTGATACGACAACAGATAGTTGGTATTGGGCTAGTGGACCTGAAGCTGGAAAAATCTTTTTTACTGGAAAACACTATGCCACTGGTTCAAGACCACTGACTGTTTACAGTGGCTGGGCAAAAAATGAACCTAACAACTTTGGTGAGGCTTCAGAATATGTTGTGCAATTTGCTAAAAATGGGCAAAAATGGTGGAATGATGTCGATAATGATAGAATAGATACGATTTTTAACCAAGGCTATTATGTTGAATTTAGTCAGTATGGCAAGCAAGAAGAAAAAGAAGGAGAAAATGAACACATTGTTGCATTACCACAACGTGTTAGTGTCGCATATATTGATCAAGAAACAAATTTACCTTTACTGTCTAAAAAAGAGTCCATTAGTGATACTTTTTCACTAGGTAGTCCCTTTAATACAAGTGCTTTCAGAGAAGATATTGAAGGCTATCTCAGAATTGACCCAACAGAAACTGGCTCCTATACAGGCACGCCACAAACAATCACTTATTACTATACTAAGCACCAGCTTTCTTTTCATATTCAACAAGTTATTCTAAACTCAAACGAGCATTTAACCATTCCTAGTAAGGGTTATGCAGAAATCAGAAATGTTGATGCCATTGAACCGAAAGATGTCTCCTCCATCTTTGAAAAAGCAAAGGTTTATGGACGCTCTCTTACTGAGGATGGCAACAACTATCTAACCTCAACATTAACCAGAAATCTTGCTGGAAAATATTATCAAATCGAAGGAATGATTCCTAGCTATTATCACTCTCTAGGCTACGTTATCACTGACCAAGACATCCCTCATAATCAAGAGAAAAGAATGGAAGGTTTTCCAACGATTGATAGCAATCTTAAAAGAGAATATTGGATTACATTTTACCTAGAACCAATCACTGATTCACCTAAACCTTATTCTCAAAATTACCAAGAACAAAATTTAGGTGAGGTACAGTAAAAAAGGAACGAATGAAAAAAATTCATTCGTTCCTTTTATTTCATTCTCATAAACGATGAACGCTTTCCACTAACGCATTGGAAATTCCTTGATGATAAAATAATACCCATTTGCCTGTTTCTCTATCATAATACTCAGCCCATAAAGATTTTTAGCCAAGAAATCATTGGCTACTTCGGAGTAAACACCCACTCTGCCCTCATTCTTCAGCTCTCCACTAATTTCAGCTTTAGTTGACTTCATACTATAGCCATAACCTTTACCATTCTTTAATGCATAAAAATAATCCACAATTTCAGCTTCACTGATGTCATAAGCTGAAAAATATCTTTCATAAACAATATCTTCCTCATTCTTTTCAACCTTTGTAAGTCTAAAATCAATTTTCACTAATGCGACATACCCAAATTCTTGTGTCTTAACATGTGTGGCTTTAAAAAAATAAAAACCAATCATACAAAAAATCCCAACAGCCACAATCCATTTCCAGTGTTTCTTCATCTATTCACCTATTTCCTTTTAACACTCATATATGTAATACACACTCCATGATTATTATATCCTATTTTATTTATATGAAGATGGACTTTTTTCCTAAGTTAATCTTAAGGTTTCATACCAATCAAATAGGCAAAATAAAAAAAGTATGATTTATTAAATTCAACTAAAAAGAATTTAACAAACCATACACAATACCATAATCCATTCTATTATTAAGAATTGTACTGAAACAATTTAAAGGTTTCTCTCGCAGTGATTTCTAAATTGTCTTCAGCTACTTCTTTCTCTAATGCTTTTTCTATAGGAGTTGGGCCTTGCTGGATTGAAAATGCACCTAATAAGTTATCATCCAATGCTCCTAATTGTTGATCACGGCTACCTGTTAAGGCAATGACAGGAACATCATATTTTCCAGCAAGTTGACAGATTTTCATTGGTAATTTTCCTTGAACTGACTGTGCATCTAAACGACCTTCTCCTGTATAAATTAAATCAGCATCTTGGATTTCATGCTCTAGGTCAATCATTTTAGCAATCATATCAAACCCTGACTGGATACGTCCCCCAAGAATCAGTAAGCTTCCAGCAATGCCACCAGCTGCTCCCGAGCCCTCAAATGCATTCAAATTGATTTTCACTTTATCCTGAACTTGTTTCATGAATTTTTCTGCTTGCTTATCTAAAAACTGTACCTGCTCTGGTGTGGCACCTTTTTGTGGTGCAAAAACCTGGGCAAATCCTTTCATACCAGAAAATGGATTTGTTACATCGCTTCCAATAAGAATCTCTATCTCTGAAAATTCTTCTTGCATTTTTGTTAAATCAAAATGCAATTGATTTTCATACAACAAGTTTCCAGCTTCATAGTCTGAGGCATTTGCTGACCAAGCTCCAAGCATCCCTAAGCCACCATCAGAAGTTGCAGTCCCTCCTAAAAAGACAATCACACGCTGACAACCACGATTCTTAGCATCTAAAATCATTTCCCCTAAACCGTAGCTACTTCCTAATTTTGTTGAGTGTTCACTAGGGTTAATTGCCTCAATTCCAACAACCATCGCACTTTCGATGATCGCTGTTTTTTTGCCTTCCCAGTTCGTTATCAAGTAACTGGTTGTTATTTTCTCATGTAAAGTGTTAAAGACACAAAGTTTTATTTCTTCTAAATGGGTCATCCTTTTTTTAATAACTTGTAAGCTTCCTTCTCCACCATCAGCGACTTCGTGAACAGAAACTAATAAATTTGGATTTACTTGTAATAGCCCTTTTTTTATCGCTAATCCTGCTTCTGAGCTAGTTAAGCTTCCTTTAAATGAATCAACAGCTACCACGACTTTCATTGATTTTCAACCTCAATCCATGCGATGCCATATGGTTCCAACTGTAGTTCTCCGTGAAGATTTTGTTGTAAAATCATTTCTTTTCCAACGATATTTTGTAATACAACTGGTTCAGGACTGACGTTAGTGATTGAGATAATGGCAGATGAGCTGTCTTTCTTTTGTCGTCTTAATGCAAAGACGTTGTGCCCATAATCTAAGACCTCTTGATTCGCATAGGGACTAAAGTGTTCACTTTTTTGACGAAGATGGATTAAATGAAGAATGCCATCAAAAATTTCCTGGCGGTAATGATCCTCTTTTAACGCCATAAGTAACTTGTCTGCATCTAATTTTTCCCGGTTAATGCGACGATTAATCCCAGACTTCTCAAAACCTGCCAAATCATTTTTTGATCCGAAAAGTGAATGATAATAAATTGCAGGAACCCCTACCATAGACAGCAAAATATGATGTGCAGCCAGCATTTTTTTGATAGCTGTTTGATCATCTTCTCCCGGATTTCGTAAAGCTTCTGCGTAATTTATATTTAATTCATAAACGGTTTGTGAGCCATCAGGGTTAGATTTATAGGAAATTTTCCCACCATTTTTTTGAACCTTTTCAACTAAATGATTTCTTTCTTCTTCTGTTAAAATCCCTTCAGTTGGGCGCATGCCTATGCCATCATGAGAAGCAAGAAAATTAAAATAGGTGGCCGTTTCTGAAACGCAATGAATGTCTTTTGCCCATTTTGTCAATGTTTGGCTATCATTTTTAGTGAAGGCATTTAAGACAAGTGGCGGTAATGGAAATTGATAAACCATATTGGCTTCATCATCCTTATTGCCAAAATAACTAATATTTTCTTTATGAGGAACATTGGTTTCTGTGATAATTTGCGTATAGGGTGAAAAATAATCTAATAGTATGCGCCATAATTTAATGATCTCATGGGTCTGTTTTAAATGCATCGAGGTTGTTCCAGATTCTTTCCATAAAAAACCAATTGCATCTAAACGAATGGATGAAGCGCCTGCTTGTGCATAGGTTAACAGTACATCTGTCAAACGCGCAAGCATTTTACCATCCTGAACATTCATATCTACTTGATCTTCGCTAAAGGTTGTCCATGCAGACAGACTTCCATCAGCTGTTGGATAATGATGAAATAATGGAGATGTTCTAGGACGGACAACTTTTGTTGCATCAAATGCTTCATCTTGTTGAATAAAGGCCTGTTCAAATCCTGCTTCACGGGATAAGAATTTTTGAAACCATTCACTTGATTTTGACATATGATTGGCTACAAAATCGAACATTAAGCGATAATCTTCTTCTAAAAGTGCAATATCTTGCCATGTTCCTAAAGTTGGATCTATTTCATAGTAATCTACTACCGAAAAGCCATCATCTGATGTATAAGGAAACATCGGTAATAAATGGACATCTGTAATCAAATTTTTAGCTACTTGATTTAATGTATTTCTTAAAGTTTGTAAGGGAACTTCTCCAGCTTTTTGAATACTATCTCCATAAGCAATCAGATACACATTTTTTTGATTAATTGCTGCCTTCTCTGGAAATTTTGCTTTAGCAAATTTTTCGAGGGTTGGGCTTAACTCATGCATCATTTCGTCGGCTTTATGACCATATATTTTGACTAACTGCTCTAAAACTTGTTCTTCAATTTTCATTTACTCACCTGCTTTATCCATAATAATTGTCACGAAATCTTTACCTGGTAGTTCTTTAATCGTTCCTAATTCTTTTTCATCTAGGGTACCTGTTTGACTTAAATGTGCTGGTATCTCAACTGGCGCTATTTGAGGATTAAACACTCTTAAAATGATTTTGTCACTTTTTTCTGCTTTTTTCATCCCACTGACAAATAGATTTTCTGGCAAGCTAGGGCCAATTTTTTCTGTTGGTAAATTGCTTAAACCTGCTGGTTGCGGCAATTCAAAACGATCAAGTCTTTCTTCAAAACTATTCAATGTTTGTAATTGGTAGCTTAATTGCTGCGTTGCAAATTTTTCTGCAGCTGCATAGAGTTTTTGAGGATGTAGTTCTTCATTCACCCAGCGATAAGCTAGATCAAAGGTTAACGTACCATGCATTTGAGCATCTGGTGTTGCTACGACTTTATTATTAATGCCGGAAGCTCTTCCTGGTCGCCAAGCCAAATCATCTTTTCCAAGTAAGCCTACACCTCTGAATAAGGTCAGATACAACGCATCATCCGTAGCTTCGTATTCTTTTAATCCTTTTGTAAAAAGCGCTACATTGCCTTCTTTTTCATTGATTGTGACAAATCTTTCTAAAGGAAAAATAGCTTGCGGTGCTTCTGCAAAGCCTTCCTCTCGCCAATTTGCTAAATAAGGATTATGATTTTTCCTTTCCAGCAATGAGTAACCTTGGTCACCATAGCTTAAGCCTTCCGTATTTTCACCAAGAAAGCGCAAACGAACACGGTGGTCATTGGTACGATTTTCCATTTGATGCTGTAGATAGATCATATCAGAGCCCTTAACTAATCGAATCGTCGTTTGGATTGTCATTTCTTCTGTTAATTGATTCCAGTTAGCTAATTCTTTAGCAACAGCTACGGTTGTTTCAAGAATCATTTCACTTTCTTGAGAAGATGTTTTGATATCAATGAGCTTAAACTTTGTTGAATAATTTGCTAAACCATTCTCAACAGGGGAAAAATCATAGGAATCTCCAGCATCCGCCATATTTTCAAAATCAAATAATTGTTTTTTTACAGCCCCATCATATCTTCTTACTTCTAGCATACCGTCTACAACTTCTAACTCATAAAATTCATTCTTAATTTTGGTATTTTCAACAGAAGCTAGTCTTTCATTTAAACTATTTTGAATCAACAATTTTCGATAACCAAAGCCTTCAAAGGGTACTTCTGCTGCAATTTCGGTTCGATAATACCCTGGTAATTCTACTTGGACTTCACCTTCAGCAGTTACTTTTACCTGTGTTCCTCCTGAGATATATTCTTGGTTACGAATCACTTGAGGTAAAGCTTTCCCTAAAAGATCAGTTAATTGAATGGAGGATTCTTTGGTAAAAATAATAAAAGAAAGTTGTTTGTTCACTTTTTTAGGAAGCAAATTGAATGCAACAACTCCTTCTTCCTCTGCTAATATGCCTCGACTAATTTGTTTCTTCAAAATATTCAGATAGCCATCTACAATCCGCTCTATTTTATACAAGCGATTCATAATTTCACGATTTGTTTCATCAGAATTACAGCCACCAATCGAATCATGAGCGTGAACGTCAAATAATAATTTTAGGCAACTATTCATCCAATTTTGAGGATAATTTCCGCCTAATTCTTGGCTTAAAACGCCTAATGGTTCTAATTGTTGATAGATTTTTTCTTCTATCTGCGCATTTTTTTGCTTAATATCCATTCTCTGTGAACGAATTGTATTGTGAATTCTTGATTTTTGGCAAGCAATCAGCTCTCCATTAATCTTGGTTTCATGAGGAGTCATCCATGCTTTTTCCATATAACTTTCATAGTCAGATAAAATAAATTCATATGGCCAATCACGCTGATTTAATTCTTCGATAACCTTTGGGAAATTTTTTCGTACAAAAACTTGGTCCCCGCCAGCAGGTAAAAGCAGTGGTGCATCTTTGGGATTCATTTTTTCCAATGCTTCTAAAATCGGTAATAGAGTCTGTGTAACATACTGTTCATCACTAGCTAAAAATTTCCCTGGTCCATAGCCAAAATAAATATTATTCGTTGGAATGGCTTCTCCATTTGGTGCTATCCATTGAAAGTTTAAATCTTTGTTTACTTGTTCATGATAAAGTCCTCTTTGTAGGATGCTGTGAGTGATGCCAAAACGCTTAAATATGCTTGGTAAGTAAGCATTTTGTCCAAAAATATCTGGTAAATAGCCAATATCCATTGAGTGTCCAAAGGCTTCTGCACCTTGCTTACCTATCAATAAATTACGAATAATTGACTCTGTTTGTAAGAGTAATGTATCTCCTTGTGTATACCATGGTCCAATGTGTAAACGACCATTCTTAATCAATTTTTTAAGTCGTTCAACATCTTCCGGAGCATGCTTTAGGTAATCTTCGATGACGGATAGCTGTCCATCAAATGTATACGTTGGAAAATTTGGTGTTTGTTCTAAAAAGGTTAATAATTCTGCCATATTTTCACTTAATATTGTGTTTGAATCTTCTATTGAGAAGTACCACTCTCGGTCCCAATGACTATGCGGGACAACAAAAACTTGCTTTTTCATGATTTGATCACCTATTCTAAAAATTTCCTCTTATGAGAATTGACGCTAAGCGCCTGTTTCATTATTGATTGACTTTAGAGGCTAAGATAAACCTATTAAATAAGTTCAATCTCAGCCTCTACGATTACATGTCTATTTTTTCACCATTTGCTTCTTTACGTTTAATAATCATGTAGCGAACTAATATATTACCAAAAGCGATTACAAGTACACCTGCAACCAAACCAATCAAATAGGCTGGTAAGTTCGTTACTAAAGGCCAACCCCAAATAGCTGGTAATGGTAACCACTGAACGGCACCTAAAGCAACCGCTGTGCAACTACCGACAATGGCACCAATAATATTAATTGGAATTGTAATCAATGGGTTTCTTAACATAAATGGAATTGCACCTTCTGAAATCGCTAAGAATCCTAATAAGAATGATGTGCCACCTGCTACTCTTAAGTCCTGCGGATAAACACGTCTTCCTACAACATAACGGTCAATCATAGTTGACAATCCTAAGCCAAGTGGTGGAATAACAATTGCCAGTACACGTGGTGTTAAAGGAAAAATACCATCAGTCGACAAACCAATTGCAATCGCTCCTGCTGCCTTATTGACTGGACCACCTAAATCAAAAGCTGTTGCAGAAGCAATAATTGCTGATAGACCTAATTGCCCTGAACCACTCATACTTTCAATGCCTTTTGCAATCAATTGATTTAAGCCACCAAAAACTGGGTCAACTACATATAAATTCAAAATGAAAATAAATAATACAGATAAACCTGGTATGAGAAACATTGGTTTCATTGCACTAAAATTTTTACTTAAACGAATTTTTTCATTCAAGAAACGAGAGCTATAACCAGCAGCTAAACCAAGAACTAAAGCACCTAGGAAGCCACTAGGAATACCACCTTCAATTCCCCAAAAAGTATAGTGTAAACCACCTGCAAAAATCCCACCTGCAAAACCTGCAATCAATCCTGTACGATCAGCGATTGAATAGGCTGCAAACATTGCAAAAACTGGATAAATAAATTTAAATAGCATATTACCAAAAGCATCTAAGAAATGTAAGAATCCAGTTATTCCACCTGCATCATTATAGGCAGCATCACCGATTGTAACAGGATCCATTCCTAATGCTAAAATCCAAATCAACTTAGCTATCCCTAACATCAAACCAGCAGCAACAAGTAAAGGAATCATATAAGAGATACCTGTCATAACAGCTGCCATTAACTCGTCTTTTAAGCCTTTTTTCTTACCAGATTGTTCAACCTGATTTTCTCCCTGGCCTTCTTTTACAATTCCCTGTGGTGCTTCAAGAACTGCTTGAATGATTTTCTCACTATTTTTCAATGGTTCAGCAACTTTTGTTTCAACAAATGCTTTCCCAGCAAATCGTTCTTTTTCTTTTACCTTTGTATCTACTGCAAAAATAACGCCATCTGCTTTGGCAATCATTTCTGGGGTAATCCTATCTTCTATCCCATTGGCACCTTGCTTTTCAACGTGAACTTTAATCCCCATTTCAGCACCTTTTTGCTCTAAAGCCTCAGCTGCCATATAGGTATGAGCAATACCAGTTGCACATGCAGTTACTGCCAATACGAATTTATCAGAATCAATGTTTTGAACGGCTGTCCCCTCTTTTTCTTGGGAAAGGAGCTCATATAATGCTTGTGAAGTTTGTGCATTTTTTAAAGCAGAAACAAAATCTTGATTCATTAAGCGACTACTTAATTCAGCTAATAATTGCAAATGGGTTGTACCAGCTTCATCGTCTGGTATGGCTAAAAGAAAAATCAGTTCAACTTTGTTACTAGCATCTATTGATGGCCATTCATTCTCAGCTAAAGGTGACTCTAAAGTCATGACTGCAAAACCAGCTTTTTTAACAGCTTTACTTTTACCATGTGGAATCGCTAAGCCATTTTCCATACCGGTCTCTGAATGCTTTTCTCTTTTTTGAACATCCTCTATAAATTCTTCAATATCGGTAATGTAACCACTTTCATACAATTGTTTAGCAAGCTCTGTTAAAATTTCGTTTCTAGAAGTCAACGTTCTATTTATTTGAATCAGCGTTGGCTTTGTCATTGAAGCTATGTTCATCAGATATCTTCCCCTTTTCAATTTAATAAAGTAACTATAGCAATAAAATGTAATCCTTTTCATTCAATTTCTGGATAATTATCCAACAATAAGATATAATAGATGCCAGAATGAATAGTAGAAAGGAAGAAATTAAATGGGTGTTTTAATCGATTTTTATGGAAATAAGCTAGATGATTTAAGTGATTCTGAAAAAAATGTTTTTTTCGAATTGGACAATCATCCAGAATTAATCAATCAAATGAACCTCACAGACTTGGCTCACCATTTAGCTTCATCTAATTCAACCATTATTAGATTAGCACAGCGCCTTGGATTTCAAGGCTTTTCTCAATTCAAATATGAATTATCTCGCTTATTAAGTCAAACAATTTATATTGAGGAAAAAGATTTAGTCACACAATATCGTCATTTTTTTGAGCAATCACTTCATTCTTTAACACTTGAGTCTCTAGAATACTTTGCCAAAAGAATGAAGCAAGCTGAAAACCTCTTTATTGTTGGGGTGGGGCTAACTAAACCAATTGCAGAATATATGTGTAAGCGTCTCTATCAGCTAAATTGTCCATCTATGTATATTTACGAATCTCATATGTTAGATTTACTACCACAATTTTGTAAGCAAAATGATTTGGTCATTTTTATTAGTATGAGTGGTGAAACAGGTAGCCTGCTAACCTCTGCAAAAAAAGTAAAGCAAAAAAATATTGCGATTTTGTCGATTACAAATTCGCAATACAATTCACTGAATAGTCTTTCTCTAAAAAGTATTAGTGCAGGGATTCCAACAAATACTTTTCATAATTATGATATTACTTCTAGGTCTTTCTTAATGATTCATATTGATTTAATATTAGAACTCTTTTTAAAGAAATATACTGTCGAGTAAGTAGCACTCTTAATAGTGGTACTGTTTAAAAAATTATTTTTTCTATCTACTGAGTATCATCAAATAGAAGTTATTTCAGCACTTATAATAAAGATTTCAAACAGTCTTGATAGATACCTAACTGCTCTTCTGAATGAAAAAAATGCGTACCATTCTCTACAATTTGTAATTGCGCATCAAAAGTTTTCACAAAATGATTAATAGTATCTAATTCACATAAATCATCATCAGATCCATATAAAATATTAGTCTGATTCTCCCAATGACAAATAGGATTGGCTTTCACATCACAATAGTAATCCCAATATAACTTTTCTCCAATCGGCGTTGCAATCTCTTTTTCTTGCTGCAACATCGCTGGTGTAATATTAAACCATAACATCATATTTTCGAGTAATCGGAGCATATTCACTACAGGAGATAAAAAGAATACTTGCTCAAACGCTTCATTTTGATAAGCCCTTAAACTAAAATAAGCGCCAATACTACATGCGAAAAGCTGGCGCTTTTCCCATCTCTTCTTGCTTTCATTTATGATCATTTTCAAATCAGCCAAATAAGGGGTAACATTATTTGGTAATGTTTCTCCACTTCACCCACCATGCCCAGGCAAATCAAAGCTCAATACCTGATATCCTTTTGCCACTGCTTCATTTCTAATAGTTCAATCACAGTATCCTCTTTATGAGACATATTGCCATGGATTGCTATCAAAACTTTCTGACTATCTTCTTCCCATACAATTGCAGGAATGCCATTAATTGCTAGCGCTTGTTTCTTCACTTCACACAACCCCCTCAACATTTATACACTTTTTTTAAACGGATGCAGCCCATTTCCTCATATGTAGCCTAAATCTTTCACCATTCATTATATCGTATCCCAAGATGTAGATGTTTAATATTATACTAAATTCTTCTCATCACAGACCTATTAAAACTCTGTTGATTATTCAATCAAAAGAAGCGTATACTTAAATCAGTAACCCATCACCTCTACATATGTCATCCTAGCTAGGAGTGAAAAATATGAGTAAGAAACAGCTAAATATAACAATCATTCTCTATTTAATTGTTATTTCTATTCTTGGGATTACTGCTTTTTTCTATCAAAATTGGAAAATTTTTGCTAGTAGTGCCATTCTGTTTACATTGTTGATCTATTATATTGTTTTGAGACTTAAGAAAAATCATTCTTCACATTAAACGAGACCTAAAAGTC
Source organism: Isobaculum melis (assembly GCF_900111355.1). GTDB lineage: Bacteria > Bacillota > Bacilli > Lactobacillales > Carnobacteriaceae > Isobaculum > Isobaculum melis. The sequence continues at coordinate 322,949 of NZ_FOHA01000001.1, read as the reverse complement.
ATCCTCGCTCTAACTAAAGAGTAGGATGACTTTTTTACATTTCTTTCAGATAACGTCTGTCTCTTATTTTCACCAAGCTATAAATGTAATAAGGTACTGAAATTAGAAAGAAAAAATAATAAGTAAAAAACGGAATAATAAAGAAAAACACAATGTTTAATGCTTTAAATGTTTTACTTTTCGACGAGATAAATCTAGTAAACAATAGGAATCCACTAATCATTGATAGGGTCATACAGGCACCGAGAATGGCGAAAAATAAAACATCTATCGGCACTGATTTAAATGGTCCTTCAAATGCTGGCGTCATCAGCATGGCAATGAGTGGCATGAGTCCAAATAAAAATACACCTGGAATCAAGGCCATTGACGCATAAAATACATAATCTTTTCTTTCTCTATAAGTCATCAAGCATACTCCTTTGATTTCTTTTATCGATGCCTTACAATTATATCATGGAAAATTAAAAAAATTTATTGAATTAAGAGAACGATTCGTCACAACCATCATTTCTTTTAAAATTTGACAAATAGTCTAATTGGATCATAATAAAAAACGAAAATAGTCTAATTAGACTATCGTTGGAAAATAGACATCTGAAAGAAGGAAAGAACATGATACATTCATTTTTAATGCTCGGTCAATCTAATATGGCAGGCAGAGGCTTCTTGACGGATGTGCCTCCTATCTATAATGAAAGAATTCAAATGCTGCGAAACGGTCGTTGGCAAATGATGACGGAGCCGATTAACTATGACCGTCCTGTTGCTGGCGTTAGTCTTGTCTCTTCTTTTGCAGATGCTTGGTGTGCCCAATTTCCAGAAGATGAAATTGGGTTGATCCCATGTGCTGAAGGAGGAAGTACGATTGATGAATGGCATCCAGATGGTTTGCTCTTCCGTCACGCCATCAGTCAAGCTAAGTTTGCAATGGAAAACAGTGAGTTAACTGGTGTACTTTGGCATCAAGGGGAAAGTGACGGCATGGAAGGTCGTTCTGCAGGCTACTATGAAAAATTAGCTTTTATCCTTGAAGCCGTTAGAAAAGAGCTACATGCACCTTTCCTTCCATTAATTATCGGAGAACTGCCTGCTTTCTTAGGCCAGACAGGGTTTGGTGCTGGTTGTACAGAATATCAAGCGGTTAATCAAGCTCTTCAAAAATATGCTTTTGAAAAAGACAATTGTTACTTTGTGACTGCCGCTGAGTTAACAGCTAATCCTGATGGGATTCATATTGATGCACTTTCTCAACGTCGTTTTGGTTTACGTTATTTTGAAGCTTTTTTGACGAAACAGCATGTATTAGAACCTTTAAAAAATGAAGAAGAATTTCTAACTCAGCTTACTAAAAGGCCTTATACGCAAGGGGAAAATATCTATCTTGCCAGTATGAATATGGCTTTAGGAAAAATCACTTACCCAGAATTTGAAGCAAAAATTGGACAACTTCTCCAAAAATAATAGGAGGCACTACTTTGATTCCTTTAATTATCTTAGGTTTGCTAAAACAACATCCCGGTGCACATGGCTATGAATTGCTCGCTTTAATGGAGGAACGTCATTATCAATATATTGTGAATTTTACAAAAGGCTCTTTCTATTATCATTTGCAACAAATGGAGGAAAAGTTGTGGATTGAAAAAGTTGAGATGGCGCACAATCAGCACAATAGAGAGGCTCACCATTATGTGATTACTGAGCTTGGTCAACAAAAGTTCGAAGAGTTGATGCACAAATATGGCGCTAAAACCGAATATGTGAAACTATCTTTTTATGCGGCTATGCTCTTTGAAGCAGAATATCCCGCCGAACAATTTCAGCAGTTGATTCAAGAACAAATTGCCGAATCAAAGCAGAAAATTGCATTATTAGAGCATTCTATTGAACACAATGAGGAACTTTCTGCTCCTTTTATAAAAATGCTAGAAAACTCACGTGCACATCATTTGGTCAATGTGAATTGGTTTGAAAGTCTTTTAGCAGAGATCAAAGAGTAGCACCAATACATTTCTTTAAAAACTGCAAAAATAGAGCCATCAATAGTTCAAGTATTGATGAGCTCTATTTTTATTTGATCACATTTCTTTTTTTATATTAATCTTCATCAAACCCTATCACAAGCGTGAAGATAAAGCCCAGCACACATGACCTTTTACTTGGCACTAAATTCTGTTTACAGCTTACCCTACACCTATTTTGAAAAGCAAATCTACAAATACCCTGACACCCATCAAATCTTCAACTGACACCCTTTGCTTTTTTCAACTGTTGAACACTTATTTTTATAAGTGCAACTATCACATAAGCTTTTTGCTTTCATTTCAAATAAAGGCAAACTCTCATTTAAAGGAGCAGCGGTTAGAGCCACTTCTACCTTTCTTCCTCGGTACTCAAGACCAGATTTTTTTGCTTGCTCCGCTTGCAACCACTTAGGTAGATGATAATCCTTTCCAGCTTTAATAAAATGGTTCCCAGTTTCAATAAATTCAAAATTCACATTTTGGTTCGCACAGCTTAAATAAAGTGCCTCAACCCATTCATAATGAAGTGGACGTGCGCCATGATAATTTTCTCCTCCAACAATCACATGAGCGATTTGACCATTTTCTAAATACTCATTGATTGTCACAGCTTCTAACAATGGTGCGAGCATGATGCCTTTATGTTTCGCAGGTGTTGCTAATAACAACGGAATTCTTTGCTCAGCTGTTCGTTGATTCTCAACAGAAACATTTAACCAAACATTTTCCCAGCCAGCTCCCCAATCCTTTGGAAAGCAAGCTTTCGCACGATGGATTCTTTTGGTTAAAATGAAAAAGAAAACATCTGAACGCTTTCTAATGATATCCCAAACTTCATCTCTCCAGCAATCAGCTTCCTCAAGAAAAAAATCTGATGTCATACAAACTCGTATCGTTGAACCACTAGGAACAAGATATTGCCCTGAGCGATCCTTCTTTAAAGGCCAATCAAACATTTGCTTCACTTGATAAATATCGGAGCCCTTTTTATCTCTTTGCGCATCTAGCGCATACATGTAACAATTTTGACATCCTGGACTGATTTTTTTACAGCCATGCCAAGGATTCCAAATATCACTCATTTTCCCACACACTTTCTTCCCTTTTTTTTGAACGCCTCAATTTTGTGAATAGCGTATAAAGACATGATTATTATCATAGTTGTTTTATTATTATGGTTTGGCTTAGCAATTAAAGTATGAATCAGCTTCATTTCAAAAAATGTATATGGAATCAACCTAACAATTGATTCCATATACGTTTTTTTATTTGTATAGGATTAATTTTTTTCCAGATCATTTGCATAAGCAAGATAATAATGCCGGCTATTTGCACTGGTTTCAAGTGGCGCTTGTTTTCTTAAAGCTGCAATCTTTGAAAGATCGCCTTTTTTATCCTCTACTTGAATGAGTAAATCACTTAATTCTAATGCCCATTGATAGGTGCCACTTGCTAATGCTTGTTCTATTTCTTGATAAACCTTTTCTTTGCTTCCAATTAGCGCTAACATCTTGTGCGCATACGCTTTAGAATTTAAGCGGTGTAAATTGGTGGGATTGCCATCATACCAGCCTAAATAAGCATAATAAATTGCTTTGACAGTCCATTCAATGGTGCCATAATATTCACCTAAATAAGGTAAATGCTGCAAATGTGCAGGTAATTGTACACATGCAACCACTTCATCCACTGCTTTACCTTCATTCATTCCCTGAAGTGTTTGAAGCAGTACTTCATTGATGGCATTTCTAAAATTGCCTAAGACTTCTGTTACTTGTGCTTTACCAATTAAAGCTTTTGTATGCCCTGGTAAAACAATTTCTGCATCATAGCTCATGATTTTATCGAGGCTATCCACCCATTCTGCCACATCACGATATTGACCGCCGCGAATAGCGGATAGATTTGGCCAGCAACCATAATAATTATCTCCACAACATAAAATTCCTTGCTCCTTTAACCAAATAAAGCCAGTATCCCCAGTTTCTCCTGGCGCTGCAACAAGGGTTAAGTGAATCCCATCAATCACCCTTTCTGTTTGATCAGCTGTTAATACTTCAGTAGGGGCTAAAAAATCATATTTGCCATCATTAACTGCTTTTCCTTCACGAATGCCAATCCCTTGTAAAAGTGCTTCTTCATCATTCAATGCATAACCAAATTGGCGCTTGCCTCTGACTTCAAAAACATCGGCAAGTAGTGCTGTATGCTTGAGAACTGGCTGCTTATTACTAAAGGCAATAATCTCCGTCACGGTCTCTTTAAATGCACCTGATCCACCACGATGATCTGGATGTCCATGGGTAAAAATAATGGTTTTAACTGGTTTATCTGTATATTTCCTCATGGCTGTCATCATTTTTTTTGCCCGCTCATTTGAGTCAAGGGTATCAATTAAAATCAATGAGCGCTCCCCTTCAATCACAATCGCATTACTATGCCCATACCCTGTTACATGATAAATCCCTTTTGCAACTTGATTGATTGCTTTTGGATAGGCAGTAGTTGAAAATTTTTCTAACGCTTCTTCGCCTTTTTTAATCATTTTAAATAGCCCCTTTATTGTTCTGATAGGTCTAGTATGCATGATATTTTGAAAATATTAAAGAAGGCACTTTTTTATAGGTTAGTTACCTTTTAGTAACAAATAGCGGATGAGGGAATAAAAAAACAAGATTCAATTAAGAATCTTGCTGTTCAGCTTGTAAATGCTGTTGAATATAATCTGTTCCCCAAGTAATCATTGAATCAATAATCGGACGTAGGCTATCCCCTAGCTCACTTAAAGAATACTCGACTTTTGGTGGCACCTCAGCAAATACTTCCCGAGTGACAATGCCATCTTCTTCCATTTTTCGCAAATTTTGTGTTAATACCTTTTGGCTAATCCCAACAATTGCTTTATGCAATTCACTAAAACGCTTGGTTCCTGTTAATAATTCTCGCATAATTAATAATGTCCATTTATTGCCAATTAAATCAACGGTTGTTGCAACTGGACAAAAAGGAAGCTCATCCTTTGTTAACAAGCAATCACTCCTCTATTGTTTCAAAAAGTACGTTACCTACCTATCATACAAAAGAGTGAAATGGCTTGTCAATTGCTTTTTAAACAACAGTTGTATCTTTTGTAGGCATTGGTTGATGCTGATAATCACTAATCGATAAATCAATGACGATATAGCCAATCACACAAGCCATTAGCCCAGCTGTAATTGTTTTGAAGCCAAAGCCGATGACATGATTGATTTTATCTAGCCCTAATAAGCTTGGTAATAAAATAAAGAAGATCAGTGTAATCAATGCTGTGATTGCCATCAGAAATAAGATGCGTAAGCCTGTTGCTTTTGGTAAAAGGTGATAGAAATGACTCTTCTGAAAATTAGATACATCTGTTTTTCCTTTTTGTAACTCTTTTCGCATATTCACAAAACCAATCCATGAGCCTGCTGCACCTAAAAGCATCAAGCCAATAAATAAATCGGTTGTGATATCATTAAATGTGAGTTGTCCTGAAAAATTTTTAAAGCCAATGATATAAAAAATACCATTAATAATCACATTAATAATCACAAAATCCTTTATAATTTTCTTGCTAATATATTTTTTCATATTCATTTATACCGCTCCCTTTATTAGTAGTAATTTCTATCATTACTATAACAAAGAAAGCGGTTTCATTGGTGTTTTTTAGTAGCAACTAAATAGCTAATTATTGATGCTTTATGTCCAAAAAAAAGAAACGCTGAGATTAGCGTTTCTTGTCATCATTATGGTCCAAAATTGAAACCTTTCTATTTTTTCGAAATTGCATAGGTGTTTCATGATAGACCTCTTTAAATTGTTTAATTAATGCTTTTGAGCTTGGAAAGCCATGAGCAATACTAATGGCTTCTATTGTTTTACGACTATTCACAATTTCTGGAAAGGCACAGTATAAACGGTAATCATTTAAATAAACCAAGAAAGTTTTTCCAAAGGTCTCTTTAAATAAACGAGAAAAATGCTCACGGGAAAAATTAAAGGTTTTAGCTAAGCGCTCTAAGGTTAGATTTTCCATATAGTGCACATGAATATATTCAAGAATTTGCTTATTTAATTGTTGGCTACGCAAATATTTTCTACTAGCGGGTAAATGATTTTCAACCTGATGATACTGACACAATAAATAGAGGATCTCAATGAGTCTCGCTTGAATTTTTAAATGACCAAATTCCTGATTTTCATTATAAAGTGTTAATATATCATAAAATAAACCTGACAGTTCAGCAGCAGTTTCCTGTGTCGTTGCCATATCAAAACGAATTTTTTCAATATTTGGAATAAATTGTTGAATAAAATCATATGAAATAATAAAGCAAATCAGCTCAAAATTATCAGTCGGCACACTACTTAATTCATGAATATCACCAGAATTGATGATAAAAAAGGAATCATCCTGATAGGTTTGCTCTTGTTCACTTTGCCGTACCTGAAGTGTGCCATTCACAACATAAGTTAATTCAATGCTACGATGCCAATGTGGCGGAACAAATTGAAGTGTTGCTGTATCAAAATGATAGGTATTGCCACCTGGTGAAACTAAGGCCTTCTCATGAGAAAAATGCAAAATACGCATTGGTAAATTATTATCCATTTGAACAGATTCATAAATTGTCCGACTCATTATTTCCCCATCCCTTATTCGAAATTCACGCTCTCTTTATCATAGCACATTTAACTGATTATTTTTTGTGATAAACCTTTTTTTAAGCCAAAAGAATAAACTGATTGAAAGCAACATACCAACGGTTACATCTGTCGCAAAATGTGCCCCCATTACAACGCGGCTAACCATTACCAAAACAATCCAAACAGCTGCTAAGCCTTCTAACAAACGTTCTTTTCCAGCTAAACGACTCACAAAAGTTGGCAATAAGCTGAGCCATAGGATAACTGAAGAATTGGCTGCATGTCCTGATGGGAATGACATCAACTCATTATTGATTGTCCAGCCTTGTGGTAGATACCATCTTGTAAATTGATGAATCGGATCCGTCATTTCTCTAAAACGCATACGGCCCCAGAACATTTTTAGAATGGTTACCACTAAAATGGCTAAAACAGCTAGGATAAGCCCAACTTTTGCTGCTTGTTTTAAGGCTAAATAGTGCTTTGCTGGTACTGCTTTTGCTAATAAATAAAAGACTAGACTTGTTAAAATGAGTAACCCAATCTTTAACCCAATTGATAAAGGAAGATGTGTATTGATCATAATAATTGAAGTCAGAGAGAAAAAAAGGACTAATAAAACAAAGCCAATTTTTCCTAAATAAAATGTCCAACGTCCTGTATTTTTCATTGTCAGGAACAGAGCAGCGGCTGAAAAACACCCAATATATGTCATAGGCAATTCGCCAGCTGCCTCAAAAAACTTGCCATAAATTGATTGATTATTAAACAGTGTCATGGAAATCTGTAAATCATAAAATGTGCAAACAAGTAATAGTAAGACTACCCCCACTATAAAAATGATATTCCCCTTTTTCATTTCTTTCAGCTCCTATGTTTTAATATGAAACGGCCCATTTCAATGGCACAATCTTCACTTTGTGGTAAATAACCAATTCGATCAATATAAGCATGTCCTAACCCTTTATAAACAATTGTTTCTGTATCCACTCCAGCCAGTACTAATTTTCTTGCATAGGCCAATGTTTCTACTTTTAGAAAATCATGTTCCCCAACGGTCACAAAGGTTGGTGGCATCTGATCACTCACATCCATATAAGGTGTTAAATATTTTGTCATTAACTCTTGTGTTCCCAAATAAGTGCCTAAGCCATCCGTTGCACCACTTAACATATCTAATGACAAATTAATGGCGCGTGCTTGTTTTTGATACACATCAAATTTATCTTTAGTGAATCGAACATGCTCATCGTCAACCCCCCCCATATTTACAGTTGGGTATAAGATTAATTGGCCTTTAACAAGGTTCAGCCCTTCTTCTAAAGATTTGTTGGTACAGTATAACGTTAAGTTTCCACCGGCACTATCACCTGCTACAAAAATATTTTGCGCATCTCCCCCAAAGCGACTTGCATTTTCAGCTACCCACTTCAGTCCGGTATAACAATCTTCATGGCTGGTTGGATAAGGATACTCTGGTGCTAAACGATAATCCATTGAAAAAGCAATAATCCCCGTATTTGCAACAATCAATTTTAAGGCATCCGTCACAACATCTGTGCTTCCGCCAAAAAAGCCACCCCCATGAATGAAATATAAAATAGGTGCATTAGGTAAAGTCTTTTCAGATTTGAATGCGTAAATAGGTAGCTTTGTGCCATCTGCTGCGGTGACAAAATCTTCTACTTTCTCAACGCCTGATTCAATAATTGGCGTACTATCCACACTATTGAACATCTTTCTTAATTTTGGTAATGATTTCATATCCATTTTCATACTCATCATACTTTTCGGCATAAAGCGTGTCAGAAAAGCAATTTTTTTCATTTCTTTATATAGGCGTGGATCCATTGCGCCTTTAATATCACAATCAGGTATAGGCTTAAATAGCACCTCCACACCATCCACAGTTGCTGTTGTTTGCTTTTCAACAATCTCATTTAGTAGTTGTTTATCATATTTTCTTGTCATCATTCATTCTCCTTCACTCATTTTTTCATACCTGCTATTTTTTAGAAAGCGATTACATAATACTTATTCATAAATCATCTCATTGTTTATCGTACCATTCTTATTCGATCATTCTTTTAAATTTCTTGTTCTATTTGATGCGTCTCAATCTGAGTCAGTAAATGATAGAGTGCACCTAATAGCCCAGCTTCATTACGAAAGGCACAAGCGACAATTTTGATTGGTGTTAACATTTCTAAAAACCCCATTGAAGTATCGCGTAATAATTGGTATTGTCTGCGAATTTCTTCAATCATTAAAGGCTGTTCACTGATGCCACCACCAATTGCAATGCGTTCCATATCAACAACGGTTTGAATATTTGTGATAATCAATGCGATATTTCGACAATATTCTTCAAAGACTGGTTGAATCAAAGGATTTTTCTTTTCTAATTCTTTAAAAACTGTTTTCCCATCATTTTCTGACAAGCCTAATAATTGAGAAGCTCGTTCAATAAATAGAACCGCTGAGCCTTTAGCACCTGCAATTTCGGTAAATTCAAAGGGTTCCTTAGTCGACAGCAACATAAAGCTCACTTCGCCTGCTTGGAAATGATTTCCTTCAAGTAATGCACCATTAATGACCAAGCCACATCCGACGCCAGTTCCTAAAGTCAGCACACCACCATTTTTAATTTCTTTTAGTTGACCTTGCCATAATTCAGCAAGAGCTGCTGCTTTCCCATCATTGATTACCGTACAAGGAATCTCAAATTCCTGCTCAATATGCTTTTTAATTGAAAACTTATCTAAATAAACCAATGCACCACCAAAATAAACGGTGCCAGATTGTGTATCAATTTTCCCTGGACAACTAAAGCAAATCGCTCTGATATTTGGTAGATAAGAGCGGACAATCTCGTTAATTGCTGCAATAAAATCAGTTAAATTATCGGGAGTCGGAACTTTTGATGAATGAATCATCTGACCACTTTTATCAATTGCTGCATGCTTAATAAAGGTTCCGCCAACATCTAAACTGACATAATGCTTTTCGTTAACCGCTTTCATTTAAATTCAACTCCTACACTTATTTGATAAATTCTCCAACGGCTCTAAAGCTTCCTTTGAAGGATTATAGTTGTAGTTTAGCATTTTCCAACGGTTCTTTGTTGTCGTTATTTATGAATTTTATGGTTATTTATTGAGAATATACTTTATGAATCGTGTAAATGTGATCTCATAAAATCAATATGAGACAATTTTTCTCAAAGTGTCATTTAAAGAGTAAAGTAAAAAAGGCCTGCATATGGACGAAGCAATATGCAGACCTTTTTAAGAAGCTCTCGCTATTTTTCTATAAAATACCAAAATATTTAAGAATAATTGTCAGGATCATGATGGCTAAAATTAACCATGCCACATGCTTTCCTTGATTTTTCTTCAAAATACGATAAACAATAAAGGTAACAAATAAACTAAGGAATGAAGGCATAATCTTGTCCAGCATTTCTTGAACAGCAATTACATTTCCGCCCACTTCACCCGTTACATTAGAATTAACAGAGATCTCTAGCGGGGTTGAAATTTTAATGACACTTGCAATCAAGGACCCTACAACCATCAATCCAACAACATTGGCCATTGTAGAAATACGTTGAATAATATTGCTATTTTGATTTCCATTTAAAAATTCAATGCCTTTTTTATAACCATAAACAACGGCATAATATCTGCCAACCATATTCACAATGTTGTACATAATAAACATAAAAATTGGCCCAACAATACTACCACTAAGAGCAAAAGATGCCCCAATACTTCCGACAATCGGTACCCAAGTAAATTTAACTAGGCTATCACCAAGTCCTGCTAAAGGACCCATTAGTCCAGTTTTCAGTGGATTAATCCCCTCTTTTTCATTTGGACCTGTTGATTCCTCCATCGCAACTGTTAAGCCTGCAATGGCTGCATCTCCATTGACATGTGAATTATAGAAGACAGTATGACGAAGCATCGCTTCACGCAAATCTTCCTTATCTGGATAAATCTTTTCTAAAGCTGGTGCTACTGCGCGCATAAATCCAACACCTTGCAAAGTTTCATAATTCAATGTAATACGCATGGTATTGACTCTCATAAATAACGTCCAAAGATCTCTTTTAGTCAGCTTTTGTTCCATTATAGATCATACTCCTCTCCATCAATATCGGTTGCAGCAACCTGAACCACTTCATTTTTTTGTGTGGCCAAATCATAAAGATAAGCAATCACTAAAGCGATTAATGTGACAGGTAAGACTGCTAATTGAAGATAAGATGCTAAAACAAAACCTAACACAAGGAACATCCACATCTCCACTCTTTTAATCATCGACATCATCAATAAGGCAATCCCCACTGCTGGAATGATTTTCCCTGCTGTTGAGAGCCCTTCAATCACAAAGGTAGGCAGAGAATCAACTAATGTTTGAATCGCTCCTGCACCAAATTGCAAGGCAATAAAGGTTGGTAACGCTCTTGCCAAACCGGTCATAATTGCAGGTGGATAAATCAACCATTTGGTTCCTTTGACATCCGCATTTTCTGCTAAACGATGTGCCCATGAGTTTAATGAGACATTAACTGTTTCGATTAATACCAATAATTGTTGCGCTAATAAAGCTGTCGGTACGGCTAATGTCACAGCTGTTGCAACCGTTGCTTCCAGAGAAGCACCATTACGACTCATAATGGCTAAGGCTGTACTAATCAATGAGCCCGTTACAATATCTGGCGCCATATAGGCACCTACATTACCAATACCCATCCACATAATTTCCAATGTTGCACCAATGGCTAATCCTGCTTGTAAATCGCCAAGGATGATGCCAACTAGTGGGGCAATCAATAGGGGTCTTCTAAATAACTTCGTACTAACATCATCAATTCCAATAAAGAAAGCTAAGATTGTAATCAGTAAGACAGTCATCTACAAGACCTCCTTCATTTTAACCATGCTCTCACTAGGTACCATTTGAATTTCAACATCCATTCCATGATTCATCAGTCTTTCAAAGGATGTTCTTTCTTCTGGTGTTAAGGAAACAGCTTTGGTTAATTGTTTACGCTGTGCATTTCCACGCATACCACCAACATTTAATTTAGGAATTTCATAGCCTGCATCAACCAGGGTTTCAACATCAAATGGTGAAGAAAACAGGAGCATCGTTGGTCTTGAAATCGGGTTCTTTTGAATAACTTGTAAAAATTTTTCAGGTGGAAAAATATGCAGCTTAATAGTTGCTGGTACACTCATTTTTAAGACATTCGACTGGATTTTATCATTTGCTACAGCCTCATTAATAATAATTACCTGCTCAATTTTGTGCACATTTACCCAAGTTGTGACAACTTGCCCATGAATTAAACGGTCATCAATTCTACAAAAGTTCACACTCATCTTCATCTTCTCCTTTTTCAAATAGCTTCGTTACATTGTTAAAGCCTGCTTTATATGATTCTTCTAAAGATGCTGCAATTTCATCTAGGGTGCGATTTCTGTTTGTTAAGAGGTCTAAAAGCAATGGTAAGTTTAAGCCACTCATCACTAAGACATTTTCCTTACTTAAAACGAACCTTCCACTCACATTAGAAGGGGTTCCTCCTAAAATATCAACCAGTATTACAGTCCCGCTACTATGGTCTAACTGCTGATATTGCTCTTCCATCGCTTGAATCGCATCATCTAAGGTAAAAGCCATTTCGACAGTCAAAACACCACAATTTGTTTGCTTTCCAACAATCATCTCTGCACTTTCAAGGGCAGCTTTTGCAAATTCGCCATGACTGGCCACTATTAAAGCAACTTCACTCATTTTTTTGCTCCTTCCTCTAAATAAAAATCTCGCATTTTTTGAATCTCTGCTGCAGTCAAATCAAAATGTTGAATAAAATAATCATCTGTTGCTGGGTATAACTCTTTAATGCGGTCAATGGCAGCTTGAATGAATTCTTTTCTTGTTTCAATCATCGCCATCAGGTAGGCTAAGTAATTTTCATTATCTGTTAATTCTTGATAAAGCTCATATTTTAATTGATTTCTTTCTTTCCGAATAATGCCGGTTAAAATATAATCTTCAATAATTTCCTCCTCTTTCACTCCTAGTAGCATCAATAGGAATAAGGAACCCATTCCCGTGCGATCCTTGCCACCACGACAATGATGAATGAGTGGAGGATTTTCCGTATCTGCACACGTCTTAAGAAATTTACTGTAAGCAATTTTCGCTGCTTCTGAAGTAATCAGAGAACGATAATCGTTAATGACATTTTCTCCCTTTCCATTGATATATTTAGGATCGACTTTGCCTTCTTCAAGCTGTCTTACCAACTTGACATTTTCTTCATTTAAATCAACAGCATTTGCTGCTGCTTCTGAAAAACTAGATTGTGGATCACAATGAACGGTTTTGTTAACGGTTTCAATTTCTCGATTAGGATTAATGTTGCGCTCATGATTTGAACGGTAATCAACAATTGTTTTGATATTCATTTTTTCTAAAAGAGCAATATCCTCTTGATCTAGCTTAGACAGCTGATCGCCTCGATAAAGCAAACCCCATTTAGTAAATTTGCCATCCTCAGTTTCATAGCCACCCATATCTCTCACATTAATGGCTTGATTTAGCTGAAGCACACGTTCACTAAATATATTGGTCTGGAAATTTTCTCCCTTAATAATGAAATAATATGGTCCTTCAGCAACAGGTAGCTTTACTGTAAAGTCTCCTGTCTCAATTTCAGCAAGACATTTTTGAATCGCTTCTAAGTTTGGCTTTGCTCCCATGTAAAGTTGTAATGTTTGCCCTTCTGAGTGCTCATGCGCAATCCGAATTTTATCCCCCTCTCTTTGAATCGCTATTTGTGGAATCGTATAGGGCTGTGTATAAGCTTTCATATTTTTCCCCTTTCTTTTGTTTTTTCATCCTCATTATAACCACGAATAATAATTATCACAATAATTATTTTCGATAATAATTACCATAAAGAATCGTTTTCAAAAGGAGAAATCAGCTTTTAATCTAATGAGCCCCTAACTTCTTAAGCAGACCACAAAAAAGAAGCCTGAAAATAATTTTCCTTTTCCAAGACTTCTTAAAAAACTTTTTTTATAAATCTCCAATCGCTTCCCTTGTCGCAAAGGTTGAATCTCTAAAATGCTCATTGTTCATTAAATAAGTTGTAATCACATCAATCAGATACACATTTGAAAATTGAGAATTCGCAAACTTTTCATTGTCAACAAAGCGCGTATTATACACATGAAAAATCAAGTCACTTAATTTGGCAACAGGGTTCTCTGAATAGCTCGTAATCGAAACAATCGTTGCGCCCCGTTCTTTAGCTCTTTCTAGCGTTTCAATAATGGGGAGTGTCACCCCAGAATTAGAGATGGCGATATATAAATCATCAGGCATGGCAATACTGGCTTGCATTTGCATCCATAGAGGATCACAATAGCTAGTTACAGGAAGGCCCATCCGCATTAGCCTAATACCAAAGATTTCTGCTGTTACACCTGAGTTACTTGCACCGATTAAAATAATTCGCTTTGCTTTTTTTAGTAGCTCAGAAAATTGCTCAATTTTGTTAATATCAATTAAGCGCTGTGTATTCTTAATCACATTTTGATAATATAAAAAGACTTCATCTGCAATGCTATCCGTTTGTGCGACTTCCTCTGGCTCATTTTGAGCAATGATTAAAATCTTCATATCCATATAATTTTTGCAACCAACTTTTTTTACAAAGCGTGTAATCGAAGCGTTGGACGTTCCTGTTTTTTCTGCTAACTCAGCAATATTCATATTTTTAATTTGATGGCTAAAACGTAGGATATAATCCGCAATTTTTCTCTCTTGCTTTGAAAATTCCATGTATTCTTTTTGCATGGTCATCAGGATATTCAAGTGTTTTGCCTCCTTTTTAATCTTTTTAGTCATGTGACTTCTCTTTTATTCTCTCATTAAAAATAAAAATTTCAACTTTTTTATCAAATAAAAAAACTAGGAGGGCATTTACTATCACCTTCCTAGCTAGATTGATTCAACTATTTTTAATGGTATCGCCTTACTTTTTTCTCTTAATCGTTAATCTCTATTTTTTTAATTGACTAAGAGATTCTAATGTATAGGCATCATATTTTTCATAAATCACAAGGTGTAGATCACTGAAAGACGGATAAATACCTGATTGCTGTTCTATTTTCCCCAACACTTCTGTGATTGAAAAATCCTCTTTATAAAAGCATTTCATTGATTCATTGATAAATTCAATTCCTTGATTGGTTAACGTTGCAAGGGTTACCCGTGTATCCTGTTTACTTTTACTTAATTCAAGAAGTCCTTTTTGTTCTAATAGCTTACAAATATTGAGCGCAGATGAAATATGCATTCTTCCAGTTTTCGAAATTTCTGTAATTGTACAGATGTCCTTTTGATTGAGAATGGTCAGAACATCAAAAGCTTTTAATGTGATACCGTTTCGTTCACTAATCTTTTCAAATCCTTCAGCCATCAAATCAGTAAAGCATTTACTTAAGTAATAGAGATAATAATATTCCTTCACCTTTGTTTCTTCCATTAAATCGCTTGAACTTCTATTCATCATAATCCCTTCCTTCTTCTTTTATGTAAAGCATTAAAATAGTTATTTACTATTATTAATTAAAGCATAAATAAAGGGATTTATTTTATCGAAATATGTTTTTAGGTTTACTGAAATGTAATAATTAATTGCTGCTGAATAAATTAAAGCTCAAAACGCTGAATCATTAACGTTTTGAGCTATCGATATTTGCTATTTTTGCTTAAACTGTTAGGCTCATTTGCTGATTTAGTTCTATTCAGCTTTGATAATGCCCCATAAGCCATCCTTGTAGTACCAAGCAATGCCATAGCGATTAAATGGTGTTACCTGTTCTGCAAATGGCTCCTTCACATACTCGCCTAAATTATTCATAATGCCATATAAGCCTTCTTGTTCATCATGACACCAAGCCGCCCCATTTTCTGAAAAGATCAGCTCTTCCCTTGAAAAGTTCTCTGAGAAAACATGTCCATATTTAGAGACAACTCCCCAACCATTTTCCCCTTTAAAGGGGATCGTTTCAAATGTTTGAAAAATATCTTTTTGTTCTGCTGGAATAGCATTGGCAAAAGGTAATGCGACAATGTCACCTTCATTGTTGACCAAGCCCCACTCTTGATATTCCCGGTACCATAACAAATCACTATTACCTATTTCTTGAACCTCTTTCATGATGGTCTCACTCAATTTTTCCCCATCAATTGCATATAAATAATTATCTGCTAACACATAATTTTCAGATATAAAGCTTAATTCCTTGGCAAATGGTTCTTTCACAATTTCACCTTGATCATCAATAAACCCATATAAATCATTTTCACCTTTAAAAATGCCATAACCAAATTCTGAAAAATCTTCAACCTTTTGAGCAAAAGGCTCTTTAATCACTTTTCCTTGAAGATTGACTAGCCCCCATAAGCCTTTAGAACTGCCTTCTTGAAACCAGGCAATACCTGAGGCATTAAAGCCTGAATATCCTGTTGCTTTAGGTGGGAACAAGACTTTCCCTGTCTGATCAATCAGCCCATAAACATCATTATATTCACTATACCATGCGACTCCTAACTCAAAATCTTCAATTTTATTCGCAAAAGGAGGCTTAATAATAGAACCATCCTTACTATTTACCATGCCTCTTTTATCACTATCTGGCTCTTCAAATGTATAAACATCTTCATTACCACCAGAAATGTCATAGATAAAAGGCTCTTTAATCATCGTTCCATTCTTATCTAGAATGCCATATGCAGACTGATTGTTTTCTTGATACCAAGTATACCCAGAATCTGTAAATGGATGTCTATATAGATTTTCAGGTATCTTGATTCGTTTTGTTCCATTATCAGTTAGTATTTCGTAGCCACCACTATCCTTGATTCCATGAATAATAACAGGTCTTTGCGCTTCTAATGGACATGTATTATAGATGAAAGGCTGTTGAATAATGCTCCCCTTTGAATCAATTAAGCCCCAATAAGCTGAAGACTCTTCAGCTATTTCTTTAAACCAAGAGAGGCCTTCAATACCACTGCTTTTAAACTCTGAAGCAATATTCTTTTGTAAAATGGTTCCATCAGCAGCAATTAAACTCCAGCTGTCACTATTAAGCTCTTGATACCAAGCTTGATTCTGCTCATTATAAGGATCTACCTCTTCGGCAAAGGGTTCTTTAATAATGGTTGCTTTAGAGATAGAAGGTTTAATACTTTCACTTTTCTTTGCTTTCTCTTCAGCCTCGGCTTCAGCTTCATCCACTTCATCAGATTCGCTTGAAGCTTGAGCTTCTGTCTTTTCTTGTATATTGGCGATATACCATTTATCCTCGACCTTTTTCATTGTCATAGCCGTTTCAAAAGAGGTTGTTTCTTTATCCTTATAGGAAAGGGTGACTTCATAGGTTAAAATCGCTTTATCATCACTTTCCATTTCCGTATTGATTTCTTTTAGCTTACAAGTTCCCCAATTGTCACTATCTTCACTATTGAATAAATCGGATTGTCCAGCAACTTGTGAAAAAAATGGCATCATATCTTTTAATGAATCAATACCTACAGCCCCACCTACTAAATCAAGCATCCCATTCATCATTTTCTGTGCGCTTGGTTCAAAGCAACTGACAATGGCAGATAAATCCTTTTCATTATAAGCACTTTCTAATTGCGGTAAAATACTCGCAGGCTTATTCTGTTTACAACCTGTTAATAAAAAAATGGCACTAAAAACAATCATGATTTTCAACAGCTGCTTTTTCATTTTTTGCACTCCTTTTCTTGTTGCATCTTTATTTTTTTGTCTCTTCTGTTTGATTGATTTCATAGATAAATCGGCGAATACTTCTTTCAGAATAGCCTGTTCTTTTGGCTAATTGATTGACACTTAACTCAAAACGGTGTTTTTTAATTAAGCTTTTAACAAATTCTGGCTTAAATATTTTTGAACTAAAATTGACGGATGTCCCTGCCAATTGATTATGTAATTCTGTAATCACTTCTATCGGAATTTCTGCAATTGTCACGATTTGCCGATAGCCACTTGTAAAATTTTCTGGGCTTAAATCCTCCTTATGTAGTTCCACTTTTTCCACTCCATTCTGCAATTGTCCTTTATGCTAAATTGTATAGTTGTTGATTAAGTCTTTCAAACAGCAATGACCAATCATTTTTCCTGGCAATTTACCATTATTTTTGCCATTTTTTTTTCGTTTAAAATCGAAAAGATAAAATATCGTTGAATCAGTTTAGAAGTCCTATTTCTTTTGTTATAATGAAGACATTATGAGGAAATATCTGATATACATAAGATAACCGATTTTAAATAAATTGTGGTGCCAACTAGTGAGCCAATCTGTGCCTACTTTAAATGGTCAATTTAGGAGGAGAAGTAAATGGAAGAAAAGGCCTTTATTTTTAGTACCATTCTGCAAGTTTTCCATAAGAATCGCAGCTTTTTATGGGAGAATGAAAAGGCTGTTGTAGAGGATTTATTGATGATTCTAGCACCTGAATATTGTCATGTTCATCGCACGATGTTTCTTAGAATTTATAAAAACCAGCGTGGCACAAGTGGCATTTATGCAAATGTAAAAGAACAAATAAAAAAAGAGGGTTATGCAGCCTATCTTCAAGCTAGCGCAGCGCAATTAGCTGAAAAGAATCAAGGGAATGCTTATTTTGATTTAGATGCAACCATTCAAGAACTTTTCGTTATATTAGAACAAGACGCAGCTGTTCCTTTGCGGATTAAGGATGGCTTAAAAGGCATGCGGAGAAGAAAAAGCAGTAGCCAACCTTATCTACTACTCGCTGAATTGTTATTTTATGGATTAGAGGTTAAAAATAATAAGCAGGCGACCTATCTTGACCTCTTCTCTTCCCAATATCAGGTAGCAAGTGAATTTGCTAGCTTCTTAACACCACCTCCTGCTAGACCTGTCCCTCATTTTCTAGGAAGGAATGAAGTGATTACAGCGATTTTTAATGATTGTATTTATGCCAATCAACCCATTGCTTTAAGTGGTATTCCAGGAATTGGGAAGACACAGCTAGCGAAAACGATTTGGGAAATGGTAAAGGAAGAGACGCTCTTTGCGCATATGGCTTGGGTAAACTTTGGAACGGATCTTCCTACTTCACTAGTGGATAGCTTTATTGATATTGATACAACAAAAAGTTATAACGAGAAGCTCCAATTATTGCGAAAATGTTTAAGAAGTACCAAAAATAATCTCTTTATTGTGATTGATAATTTTTTATTTGATGGAACAAATTTAGCCTTTCTACAAGAATTAGTTTCTTATGGCTGTTCTATTCTCCTCACAACAAAAGAACCTGTTGATTATGATTACTTTAAAGAAATCAAGCTAGAAAGTTTACCCGCAGATCAGGCCTACCAGCTTTTTACTTATCATTTTGTTGAGCCGATTGCAATCAAGCAAGAAAGAATCGTGCAGGATATTTTAAGTGAAATTGGCTATCATACCTTAATGATTGAGCTTTTGGCTAAAACCATTCGTTTAAATGCCCTGGATTTTCAAGAAGTATTAGGACAATTAAAGGCTGGAATGATTCAATTTGCGCCAAGAATACCGGTCAATGCAGCACATGAAAAACTGCTTTCAAAGGAAACACTAGCCATTCATATGAACACGCTCTTCTCTGTTGTGACGCCTGATTTCCCTGAAAAAGAAAAAGAGCTATTAGCTTATCTTTCAGTTTTTCCAAACCTCCCTTTTTCTTGGGAATTACTAGCAGAAATGTTTGAGACGGATGCGAGCGTTGTACAAGCTTTAATTGACAAAAGTTGGATCAAAGTAGAGCATATTCTGGAACCGGATCATTCCGCTAGAAAGTTATATACTTTATTAGAAACACCTGCTTTAACCATTCGTAACCAATTGGATTTAACCGTTGTGCTCAATCAGCTAGCTACTTTTTTCCAAAAGCTAACTTATTCAAGGGATGGTATCAGCTCATTTGAAGGCAGAGAAATTGTTCATTATTTAGAACGATTTGTGCTTTGCTTTACAAGCTATTTCAAGGATATTCGAACCGTTATTTTTCTAGAAAAATTAAGTTTTTATCTGAGTGAATTAACAGGAAATCATCCTTTAGCGGCTCAATATTTGGAGCAAGCCAGTGCGATTTATCAGGACTATTTTCAGCATGAGGAATTATTTATTGGTGGCTTAGAGCATCGTTTAGGCACACTTTATTATCGAATGGGAGCCGTTGAATTAGCTGAGCAGCACCTTAATAAGGCCTTAGAAACAAGACAGCTTGACCTCGCTAAAACTGTCCATAATTTAGGGGCTTTAAGTTTAGCGAAGGGGCATTTAAATGAAGCAGAACAGCATTATCAACAGGCTTTAAAAATCAAAATCGAGCTATTAGGGAATCATGTTTTAACGGCCAAGTCCTATCAAGATTTAGCCTTAATTTTCACTAAACAAGGAAAATTTGATAGCGCCAAAGAATATTATACGATTGCGATTGATATGTTAATGCACTTACCTAAAAAAGAAGCCTTTATTCTTGCGGTAGTGTATGGCAATTTAAGTGACCTTTATATAGAGGAAGGCGATTATGAAGCCAGTGAAGCCTTGTTATTAAAAGCTCTCTCTGAAAAAAAGGATGTTCTTGCTGAAAATCATCCTAGTATGGCCGTTGCTTATATGGATTTAGGAATTGTTTATCAAAAAATGAAGCAGCTGGAATTAGCCACTCAGTATTATCAAAAAGCTTACTTAACTCGAGTGGAATGTTTTGGGAAAGAGCATCCGGAAACGAAGCTTGCTTTTGATGCGCTTCATGCTCTTTTGAACTAAAATAACAAAAAATCCAGAATCAAAAGAAGATTCTTCTGATTCTGGATTCACTTCAATTCAGCTCATCAATCTCATTTGACAAAGAGGCAAAAAGAGGCTGGTTGTTTAGATAAATATCATCAATTATTTTTTTACGTTAGTTCTTTTTTGCATTTTTATTGTCTAATTTGTCTCTATAAATTAAGAATGAAAATAATAACCAAATACAGCCTATTCCAATAGTCGAAACCAAGAAACTATCCTCTTCTCCAGTCTGAGGCAATGTTCCTTTATCTTCTTGATAATCAACTATTTCAGGGTCAAAAAATGAATTTTCAAAAGTGAGTGAACCTACTTTCTGCCCTTGTTCATTTTTTACAAGTAAAATAGCTGATAACTGTTGATTTTGAGCATAGTCCACATAAACTTCAATTGTTAAATTTCGAGAATCATAGGAATATCCCGGGATTGTCCCATTAGGAAAAACTTGTTTCACTTGATAGCGATAGACTCCAGGCTGAGCAAAAGTTAATGGAATCGTATGTGTTTCTGATTCTTTTATTGTAAATTCATAAACTGATTGATTGGTTGGCATCGGTGATGCGTCATTTACTGCTTGTAACTGATAGGTAAACAAGCTATCCATCTCTCTTTTATTCGATTCAAATTGTTGTTGAATTGGAATACTAGTAGTTACCTCTGCAAAAGTATCTGCATACACCGTTTGTGAGTATGCTGAGCTAGCCAATAATCCGATGATGAGAATAAGTACTTTCACCAATTTCTTTTTATTCATTTTCACCATCCTTTTTTAACTTTCGTTTTTTATTTAAATAAAGGATAAACAAAGCAATCACAAGCAAACTAAATAAACAGACAATTATCGCATTTTCTTTCAGTTTCTCTAAAAACGTTCCTGATTGAAAAAATTCTTTTTTATCAACTTGCTGATTTGCTTCTTTGGGTTCTGGAAATACTTTGTCCGTAACACGTCCTACTAATATATGACGTCCATTTGTCGTATTTTCTGTACATGTACTTAACAGGACTAGATAATCCTCTATTGAAACATCGATCGCTCGATAATATTTTGATTGATTTTTTATGCTGTCTAAATACTTTTGTTTTGCCTGTGCTTGACTTACAGGTGTTGTATATATACTAGAATCAAATGCATCCACTTCCATAAATGCAAAAAATTCTATTCCATGGTCTTTATCTTGATAATAAAGGTTGCCATATTTATGCTGCTCAAAAAAATCCTGCTCAAAAAATCGTTCTAAATCACCAAACATCGCTGATTTTTCCATATGATGCCCAAAAATAATCGTATTAAAATCCGTAAAGTCAGGTGCATTTCGGTAATCTAAAAAAATACTTCCTGCCAAGCTATAATCTCCTTGAGCATTCATAGAGATATATTTTTGATTATCCTCTCCTTGAAGAAGAGGATAATCAATTTTTGTTCCATAGACACTTATCCAGCCCAGCACATCCGAGTTTTGATCTTTTAAGTCTTTAAAAGATAATTCACTTTCCTCGCTGGGCTTATAAACTTGATAGTTTGCTGCATCCCCTGCAGCATAAATTTGTTCAGAATCCCATATTGCATAGCAGCCATACGACAGTAATAATAGCAGAAAAAGAAAAACACAGAAATTAATGCTACTATCTAGTAGGCGAATGGACATTTTTTTATGCTTGTTCCCCATGGTCTCTTCACAGCCATTTCTTTTCTAATTTCTTAAGCTCTATGACGACGTTTATTGACGATATATGCTCCAAATCCAGTCATTGCTACTGCAATAAGAATCACATATGGTAAGTTATTTAATATAATCCCTGTTGGTGTTGTGGTTTCCCAATTGTTTGTATAATCTGTTCTGTTACTATTCTCTCCTAAAATTCCGCCTGCTATGACATTACTTTCAGCAGTTGTTGTCACACCATTTAGTTCTAGCGCATTTGATGGTGTATAATACCCAAAATCAGTTTCCACTACACGAAAGCTTAATCCGGCAGGGGCATTTAAAAGAAGAGCCTGTTCTCCACCTTTTAGAGTGAATGTCGCAGCAGTTCCTGGTGTGATTGTTATATCTCCTGTTGGTGTTGAAAGGATATACGTTTCACCAGAAACTAGCGGTGTATCTGCTAATAAAAATGAATACGTAAATTCATCTGCTGTATTTGATAAATCCCCAGTAATTGTTTTTGAAATAACCAATCCTGCCTCTGGATTATTTGGATCTGGCGGTGTAATACTTCCTGCTTGTTTTCGATAGATATTCGTGAAATTAAATCCATTTGCTGCTTCTACTTCATTACTTCCTCCACCAGGTAATGGCGTTGTTGGTGCTGGATCGACCTTCTTACCATCTTCATCTTCAACTGTACCGCCATCGACAATAGAATTGCCATCTGCATCACGACTAACATAAACATATAACGTATAACTTGCTGTGCTGTAGACTAGTTCTTCAGTTGCAGGATCTACAACATAGGTTCCTGTTTTTTCTGTAATCAGATACTTGTAAACGCCTGCTTCTGGGAAGGTGATTCCTTCCAATAAGTTTCCAGTTTGTTTGTAAGTTGTAGTTGTTCCATCAACTGTCGTGCCTAAATCTGTTGCAGGTGTAAAGGATACGACTTGATCCGTAATATCTGGTACTGTAACTGATGTATCTGGCGTTGTTGCGCCATGAGGGGTAAATGAATCTTCCACCACTTCGAATTCAAAATTAAATACATTAGGTGCTGTTACAACCGTTTTATCTGGTGTCACTAATGTCTTTGTTAATACTACGCTTGGTTCTGGTGTTGCTGGATCTGCTGCAAATACTGGTATCGACGATAACACTCCTAATCCTAGTACTACTGCAAATGTTAAAATTTTCCCTAACCTTTTATTCATTATATTCTCTCCTTAAATTTTTTTAGATTGATGTCTATTTGACACCATCATAGTCTATTTATTTTTATTGATTACATATCGGATTTGCTTTTGAAAAAGATAACTAGCTAGACACACAATGACAATCAAAATGATTAGCCATGACGCAAATCCATTTTGGCTAATTCCTGTTGATGGCGGAATAGCATCTGAATGATTCGTAAAAGTGAGTTGATTCCCTCCTATTGCCATATTCCCATCAATTTTAATGCCATTACTAAGCTCACCTCCAGTGATGATGCCACTGTTCGTTGAATCATCAATTGTCGTTAGATAACCAGTGACACCTTTTTGTTCTATTGAAAATTGAAGATCAATTGGAAGCGTTGGAAAAACCAATCGTTCCCCAGCCTTCAAATGAACATCTAATGAAGTTTGACCTAACGTTATCTCATACGTCTCAACAAACGAATCACCAATATACTTATCAACCTGATATTTAGCGCCCACAGATTGATCAGGTTTAGAAAATGTCATCGTATAATCAAACAGCTGATTAATATTCGGATATTTACTTGTATCCTTTGTTGTGATTTCCATCTGCTCTGTTTTTACATTTTCAAATACTAGTTTGTTCTCTTCTACACCAACGATTCCTGATACTAATAGTACCTTCCCTATCTCCCCAAATTTTCTTGTTTGCATTTGCCCATCTTCAGTTACTTCAACTGAGGGCTCATACCCATCAATTTTCCGTTGAATGACTTGATAGGATGTCCCCACTTCAACCATTTCTTCAAAAAGCTGTCCTTCTATTAAAGTGATATCTGTATAATGCACTTCACTGGTTGAACCATCTGGATAAGTAAAGAAAATATCATATACTGCTGAGTTGGTCGCTTCAGATGGCAAAAAGCGATTTTCAATCATCATTTTTGACTTGTACTTATTTATGAAGTCTAACCGATTTTCTGTTGCTGAGAGACGATTGCTAATCGTCTTGTTACTAGGAAGCGGTTGGTTCGTCAAGTTTTCTGTATCGTGAATAGAACTATATTGCGCACGATAATAAGTAGTGTCTATCTTTTCGACCACCGTATAGGTTGCTCCCAGAAGCCCCTTCAATGTGATTGACTCTCCACTTTTTAGTGAAAAAGTTCCAGTTGTGCTATCGCTTGGTAATGCCGTAAGGTTATTTTTTGATGGAAGAATGATGTTTCCATCCTCAGTCATCATTTTAATCGTATACTCAGTGACCTCACTAGCATTCGGATGATTTAAAATTGTATTTGTAATCGTGAAATCAATACTTTTTTGCTCTTCAACTGGCTGAATAACCATTCCACTAAATTCACCTGGAGCTGGGCTTGTAGTCTGCCAAGTATAAGAAACTTCTGTCTGTTCCTCTGGTAAATCCCATTGAATGAGTGGATTCTTGTACACACCATTATCTGAAATACCTAACGGATTAACCAAATCACCATTTCTCGTTTTGACAATATTGTTTAACTCAAAAGGAATAAGGCTAGAATAGGCTACTTTGGGCAACGTATAGGTTTGGTTCGTTGCCAAAAATAAAGTTAAGTTGGTCAAATGATTTAAAGGACTAATATCAACAACATGATTATCTTCCATTAATAAGGTGTTCAGCTTCACCATATTTCTAAGCGGTTCTACACTGGAAATTTGATTGTCTCGAATGTATAGATTCACTAGAGCTGTTGAATTCACTAAGGGCGTCAAGTCTTCCACATGCTGATACATCATACTGAAATTAGCTAAATGCGGTTTGTTCTCCATTCCAGAAATACTCGTTAACTCATTGCTCTCCATGAAAACATCTGTTAGTCCTGATAAATTTCCCAAGGGCTGTAAACTGGTAACCAGATTACTTTTCCCCCAAATTTTTTGTAAATTGATTAATTTAGACACTGGTTCTAGCGAGGTAATGGCATTACCTGTATCCCCTGTATTTTGAAAACTTAGGGATTTTAAGCTCAGGATATTTTCAATTCCTGTTAGATTTGTGAGCTGATTGTCTTCTACATAGAGTTCTTCAAGACTTGTTAAGCCAGCAGTAGCCAAAGGCGTTAAATCTGTAACATGATTATTTTTTAAATACAATTGCTTTAGCTTAGTTAAGCTTGCTCCTTTTAAAGGACTTAAATCCGTAATATTTAAAGAATTTTCAAACGATATTTTGGTCGCACCATTTAAGTACTGAATCCCCTCTATCGAAGAAACTTCAATAGAATCCGCAGACAAAATAGTGATTGTATTCAGTGTTGTTTGCCTAACTGTTCGCGTTGTATCGGTGCCATAACCTAGCGTTTGAGCAACAACCCTTGCCAAATTAGCATCTGGAAAGATAGCATCTATTCTCTTACTACCTGTAATCGTTGAATAGAGATTTAGCTCATCTGGGGTTGTTATAACTTCTGGTGATGCTTCCTCTTTTTTTACTTCTTCAGATTCTATCCTTTTTGTGGTTGAGTCTAACGTAGAAAAAAACTGATTCGAGTCTATCGCTTGCTCTGTATTGTCTTTTTCAATTGGATCATCCGTTGTCTTTGTATCATCCTCTACTAAATCATCTTCATTATTTCTTTTAAGTTCTTCCGTTGCCACTGTCTCAGTAACCGCTTGTGTCGGAATTTCCGTATGAACCAGTAGCGAGAATAGCAGCATACACACAACAACTATCCTTAGTTTTTTCATCGTTTTATCTCCTTCCTTCATCAATAGATTGCCTATCCGTCTAAAAATTTCTTCTACGTATTACAGTCATTATTTTTCCTAGCATCTCCTCTGTACTTACGGGACCATAAATCCGACTATCCTCTGCGTGCTCTCGACTATCTCCCAGTACAAAAAATTCATTTTTTTTCAAAATAATAGGGAATGTGATTCCTTCAACAAACTGTTCCGTATTCTCCATAATATAGCTCTTTTCTAAGCCATACTGCGGATGTCCATTAACTTTAAGACCATCCTTAGTGATATCTACTTCGTCTCCAGAGACAGCAACAATACGCATGACTTGTTTTTTCTTATTTTTTTCTAAGACAACAATATCTCCAGAGTGATAGTTATGATCAAGTCGATAAAATAAAAGAATATCGCCTTCTTTAACAGACGGGTTCATGCTGGCATTTCCCACACGATGAATACCAAAAACAAAGGTAAAAAGTAGCACAAATAAAAGAATGAGAGCTACTATCTTCACAAGTAAGTACACCAAATCATCCATTAGTGAAAGCTCTTTTTTTGTATTCAGGTTTTTTTTTTGAGGGAATTTTACCACATCATCTGTCTCCATTCTCTTTCTGAAAAAAATGATAAAATAGCTATCATGCTCAGCTTATTTTATTTCTCCTCCTTAAACTTAAAATAACGATCTCTCGCCTTTTGTTTTCCTCGAATAATAAAAAGAACCGTATAAAAGCAAAAAGTGACGTTTTTTATTTTTTCATCATTGCTTACAACTATCACTTAATGTAATATTAACATCAAGTTTATGAATAAATGTTTACTTCACGACAAACTGGCGTAAAGTAAAATGGAGGGCTAGTATGCAAACGCAAAAAACTATCGATGAATACAACTTATTTGGTACATATTTAGAAGAAATTAGACGTGGAAAGAAAATATCACTACGTGTATTTGATGAGCATGGTCTCTCTAGCAGAACCTTTCAACGTTTTGTTAAGGGAGAAAGTGATATTAGAATTACGGATCTTGCACTTCTTGTAGAAATCCTTTCCATCTCTCCTTTTGAGTGCACAGAAAAACTAATGGGACTCTCAACAACTGTTACACATAAAATAGAATGCCTATCCGTAATCTATCAAAAAGATTTTCAACGCAGCACACAATTAATTAAAGAATTTAAAGAATACATCCAACAGACACCCTTCACATTAGGCAAAGAGGAAGCCCTATACAAAATTCTGAGTTCTGATTTTTTACTTAACCCACGCTCAGAAGTAAGCGAGAACGAAATAACTGTTTTAGAACACCGTATTCTGAAAAGATTGCAAAATGCTACAGTGTACACACTTTATGACTTAGATTTTCTTTCTTATCAGCAGCTTAATGGAATCAATCAAGTTTCACCAAGATTATTTCTGAAAGTATTAAAAATGGTCAATACAACACCCTTGACTGATGTCCAAAGCAATCAAATTGTTGAACGCGCATTGATTAACATGCTCCTTAATTCTATTCGAACAAAAAAATATTCGAATGTTTTATTAACCGTTCAACTATTTGAAAGCTATGTCATTTCTGATCACAATTGGTACATGTTCATGTGGAAAAAAATTGCAGACTATATCAAAAAAGGGATGCAGCAAAAAGAGCTGACTCCCTCAAAATGGCATTCATTTAAGCAAGATATCCTTTCATCTCTTAGCATATTCGTGCCACTTACACAAATAAATCATATACAAAACCAACTTAACCTGATAGAAAGCTATTTAATCGATTAAACAGAACTGACTTAATGTCATAAGGCATCATTAAAAAAGCATAATAGGCTGTAAATTTCCGATATTTTATCGGTGAGTTACAGCTTGTTATGCTTTTTTAGATTCATTAAGACGAACTATTTCTATTTAGTTAGTGAACATTTTTTAATCTTTTTTCAAATAAAAAAAGATTGAATGATTATATACTGCTGGGCACATTTTGGCAGAGGCAATTAAGCTAATTTAGTTTTTTTGATTTTCAAGCCTGCTTTCTAATTTGTAAATAAGTTAGCACCATGACAAGCAATAATCAAAAAAATAAATACAAATGCGCCATGCAAAATACTGAATTATTTATACTATCAGCAACAGTACTATAGGCAATAATAGGTACTACATTTGGGAACATCCTTTCTAAATAAGGAATGATGATTAATGGAAAAAGCAATAATATCCCTACAGAGAACTTTATAACACTCACTTTTTATGATTTTACTCAATATTTAGCCCCCTCCTCTTTCTGCATTTTTGTACATTCAAAATAGGCCTTTTCAAAGGAACCATATTCGGAAATAACCGTATCCCTATCGGAATGTAAGACAATTTTTCCCTGAGATAAGGCAACTACTTTATCCACCGTTAACCCTAGTTCACCCATATAATGACTAGATATCAAAACCTGTTTTCCTTGGTCAACAAACCCTCTTAGAAAGCCTCTAACCCATTTTATTCCTTCTGGATCCAATCCATTAATGGGCTCATCTAAAACTAATATTTGCGGATCTGCCAAAATAGCTGTAGCCAGCCCTAATCTTTGCTTCATTCCCAAAGAATAGTTTTTAATTCTTTTATTTCCTACTCCAGTCAAACCAACTATCTCTAGACAATCTAAACATCTTCTCTTGTTAGCACCACAAGCTAATCCAATCCATCTGAGATGACCTAAACCTGTCCGTGAAGGATTTGGCTGGCAACTATCTAGAAAAGAGCCTACAATACTACAGCATTTATAGCTTCTTTTTTATTAGTACACAACCGACCTTTTAATGCTGATTTTTGATTATGATAGATTAAAACATCAGCCTATACCAAGAGTTTCACGTTTAAGTATACAGTTCCATCCATGTATTATTTATAAACTTCATCTTGACCATCAACATTAATCAACACCTCGCGCAAATGACTTCACGTTGTGCTCTACTGTCTCCTTCTGATAATATTTGACTAAGATCATTCTAGAATTTTAATGCGACTTTCGATTTTCAAAATTAAAATCAGGATAATCATGATAATACATTTCAAAGGCTACATCTATCCCTGTTCCATCTAGCAGACAAAAAAAGGCATATGATATATGGTCTACAATGTGTTCCAATTGTTTTCTTTCTTCATTATTAAAAACGTCATCATTGGAATATCCCCACATCTTTCCCAAATGAATAATTCCGAAAATGTCTGATACAACTTCTTTCTCTAACATATTTTCTTCTAAATAACTTGATAAAACAAAAATAATTTGCATTATTTCGTGAAAAGCTCTTTCTAAACTTTTATAATCTTTAAATGGTCTTAATAAACGAACAAAGCCCCTATCCCATAATGGATTTTCAATATTTTCATTTCTCGAAGAGTGAAATGATAAAAAGTATTTTGCTTCATCTATTGTCATAAAATAATATCTCCTTTTTTATCATCATAGCAACACAGTTTTTTTTCATAATACAAAGTAATATAAAATAATTTGAAAATGGGTACTATAAATATACATTGAATTATTATTAACCTTTTATAAAACCATTTACTACTATTTTCTGTATTTTAATAGATGCTCTAATGTGCATTTTCATCTCTGAACGGATGCATATAATTAAGATTATCCAAAATATTTGCTAACTGACTTGCGATTTGTTCTTTTCTTTGCGCATTCTTATGATATTCTTCAATCAAAGAATCTATATACTGCTCTCCAGCACCTAAAGATTACATCGTCATAAAAGCTTTTCCTTACTTTGAGATATTTACTTTTCTGTAGTTTCCAGCCCAAATATATCATTCTGAAAATAATTCACGATGAATTTTACAAACCTCTTTCATTGAATGAACCATAATTGGCGAAGGAAAGTGGTCAATCGTCTTAATTTTACTAACTGATATTCCTTTTCTATCAGCTCATTAACATTTTCTATATTCAACTTTTTTTAGAATAGAAGAATCAAGATCAACATATTAATACGTGTTATATACAGGAAATTTATTCATGGAGTTGCTCTTTATTTTTTCTGTCAATATATTGTTTCATCTCTTCTACATCGTCTTTTTTAGGTTTCCAGCCTTCAATCATATTAGTACTCAAAGCATACCAGACGCCTTTAAAATCTTTTTGAGAATCAAATTGCACACCCATAATTGTTAAATTTGATTTATCTTTATTTAATGACATAGCACATACATCCTTTGATTAGTAGTTAATTTCTTTTATACTAGATTTTGAGTGAATTTTCAGTAGATACGCCCTTGATTGCAAAACTAATTATATATTCATTTAATAATCAAACTTCAATCTATAGTAGATTTCAGAGAACTTTTATTAATCACTCTTTCTTCTAATAACCCAAGTCTATTCTCAATCATTTCACCAATATCCTCACCATAAAAAGCAATAGAAGTATCCCAATTATAATACGGATAATCTTCTTCTCTACTAGCAGAAAACCAATTGAATGAGCCATCCACTAAAGCAAGCTTATCAATAATAATCATTTTACTATGCACACGATTCAAATCAATTAACCGAGCACCTGTTTCCTCCAATAACTTTCTACCTGCCGTGTAACTTGATTTTCTACTTTGATTAATTGCTGGAGTAGTGTAGATAAAAATCTCTTTTCCTGCATTAACTTTTTGTTTCATCAAATTTAGTAACTTTTGACAGTAATTGTCTAAAGTATAATAAGAGATGTAAGGTGAAACGATATGGATAATTTCTTCTGTTCTATTTAATAACTGCACTAAATACTTATCATGAGCAGGAACACCTTCTATTCTTTGAATGTTCCCTTCTGATATTCTAGTGTATTTTTCTAACCCATGAATCGCATTATTTTCTGAAGAAAAAATAATTTTTGCTAATTGAGTGGAAGGTAGATTCCCTTCTAAATTAAAGATATTTGTATCTCCAAAAATTAAAAAGCTATCTTTCGCACGAGACACAGCAACATTCAACATATGAACACTACGATCAAAAAAGTAAGTACCTTTATAAGCAATATCATAAACTGTTGAAAAAATCACCACAGATTTTTCAGCACCTTGTAAAGCATGGACTGTTCCAACAACAATCTCATCTTCTTTAAAACCCAATTTTTTTAGTTCACTGCTTATTATATTTTTCTGTGCTTTAAAAGGTGTAACAACTGCTACAACATCCCCAATTGTATGCTTATGATACATTTTCAATAAGTTGTCTTTCTCGTCTTTAATCCAACTGGCAATTGCTTTTGCCTCGATTATGTTCGCCATGCTATTATCTTTTCGTATCATTTTTCCACCAATGTGCCCATAACCCATTGGTGGCAATTTCCCGTCATAATAGGCTTCTTTTTCTTCACGTTTTGGTTCTAATTTCCCATCATAAGCTAGAGTGTTACAGTAAGCAATAATTTCAGGTAAGCATCTCCGATGTTCACTTAGAAATAAGCCGCCATTTAAGTGTGCATATTTATGAAACTTGCTTCTTCTTTGGGCAACTTCCATCAAATTACCACAAGATGTAGATAATCCACTATTTATGAATTGAGACATTCCTTCTTGACTAGCAGTAAGCAAGTTAAGGATATTCCCCTTATCTACCTCTTTCGTCATATTCCAAATAGGTTCAATTTGCTTCGTATCACCAACAGCTAAATATTTCTTTGCTAAAGAAAGACTAGCCGTACTTATTTCCGGACTGACTTGCCCTGATTCATCTGTAATGAATAAATCAATAAAATTAAACATTGGTTTGTTGTCATAAGAAAAAAATACTGGTACTTGATAAAGTGTACCAACAATACAAGGGGTTAACATAGCGCTTCTTACCCATCTTTGTTGATATTCATTCATATTTTGGATAGAATTAGACAATTTTCCCTTTTCTTTTAACTTTCCGATAGATATAAGCCATTCTGCTTCCCAATAATGCGTTGTGAATACAAACAACAAATACCGAATTGTTTTATCTAATTGTTCATTAAATTCAATGTCATCCATAGCTGTTGCTATATGATATTCTCCTAACAATTTTTGATAGTGTTGTTTTTCTATTTTTAAATCTTCATAGCCTTTTTTCAACTGATTTCTTTTAGTTAGTGAAGCATCTATTATTTGTCTTTCTTTTTCTAATAAGTTTTCTAACTCCTCGATTGATTCAAGTTCATTTAACTGGCAGAATTTCTGTTTTCTTTCTTTTTCACGTTTTTGTTTCAAGTATGGAATGATATCTAAAATACTACCTGATTTAGAATTAAATACTTCCCATTCAGTGCAAATCGCTTTTAATGTATCAATATTTTGATGACTCCTACTTATTAATTGCTC
Organism: Isobaculum melis; assembly: GCF_900111355.1. Taxonomy (GTDB): domain Bacteria; phylum Bacillota; class Bacilli; order Lactobacillales; family Carnobacteriaceae; genus Isobaculum; species Isobaculum melis. The sequence goes on along the minus strand of NZ_FOHA01000001.1, from coordinate 290,437 downwards.
TTCCTTCTGTAACTGATTATTTATTTCTTCTAATGACTTGTTATATGTTCCTTTTTTGGGGTTGCATGCAACAAGTTTTTGCAAATCATTAGCTAACCTTACTAACCAAGAATGCATTTCTTCTTTTACTTGTTGAACAGTACACCCTTTTTTATTAAAGGTATCTTCAAAACATGACAAAAAATGAGCTTTTGCATTTTCAAAAAATTCTATTGATTCAATTCTATCTAAGTATTCAGTATTCTCACTACTAATTTTGGCATGCATTGAAGCTAGTGATTCCTCAGAATATTTCTTTTTATTGACAATATATAATCCATAACTGTCTAATGTAGGGATCCATCGCTCTTCAAACAAGCAAAAATTTTCTTTCAATGGATGAAACTCTGGAAAATTTGGGAGTTGATTTAAGTCAAAGCTCGTTCCTTGGCTTCCATCCATTTGAAAACTTTCAATGACATTGGTTACAGCTTGATTATTAGTTGAGGAAACAACACAGATTGGTGGTTGTTTCCCCTCAATAGCCGCTTTAATCCAATTTGTGGCAATAATACTTTGTAGTAACGTAGTCTTTCCTGTTCCAGGAGGGCCAGTCACACCTATCATTTCCCCTGTATTTAATGTATTCATATGGCGAACGACTTCTCGTTGACTAATTGAGAGACCAAATGTTGGCTTCATTTGACCAAAATGAAATTTATCCATTTCTATTTGTTTATCTTCTGCCAACAGATTAGGCTCTGTTGCATTATCCATCTCACTTAAAAAATTTTCTAATAGTGGTAAATCACCATTATACTTAGCTATTGAATCATAGAGCTTTACAATTCTTTGAGCTGCTCCACCATTCGAGGTTCCTTTAAATACTAAAGTATGATTATCTACTTTTTTAAACCATGAAATCTTTTTTAACTCAGTTATTTTTTGATTGGTTACATATTCAAATAGTTCGCTTGTCAATTGAACATATTCATCCCAAGCTAATTCACGAAATGAATGACTTTCTATAAACTGAAGATAGTCATCATTTTCCCCAATCACATCTAGTTTTGAATTTTCAACTGGTGCAAGTAATGTTCTGGGAATCCAAGGAACTCCGTATGCAACATGCTTCAACTCACCATTCTTTGAAAGACATGCTGGTACAATTAAAGGATATAGCCTTTTCTCAGTTCTACCGGATCCAGATTGCATTTGAATTGGAAAAAGAAACACCTCGATTTCTTCTTCATCCTCTTCAAACAAACGATTCATTATCTTGGTATCCAGTCCTTTGACTTCTCCATTTAGATAGTCTTGAAAAGAAATTTGAAGTGATTTATTTTTTGTTGGTTTTACCTCTGATAAAGAAGCTTGTTCTAAACTTGTTGTATAATACTCAATAATTTTTTTCATTTTTATTTTCATCCTATCAATATGTAGTAAATATCTTGTTGAATCATCTCCAATTAAATCATATAACAGATTGAGAGATAATAATATAGGAAATGACGATTTATTCTTAGATTTTTGGGAATAGAATTTTTTTAATGAATGATATTCTTTTATGTACTAAACTCTAACGCTAAGATATAATCAATACACTGACATTTTAGCAAAGTAAAATACAAACAAACAATGTTATTCACAAATACTCGAAATGAATTATACTTAGATATATCATATAATGTTAGTAAAAACTAAATCTCAGCAGGAAAATATAACATTTTAAGACTATTATCTCAAAGGATAATTTACACAATCGAAGGTAATTCAGGAGATAAAATTGCAAAACAAAATTACGAAAAAAATAGCCCTTATATAATGGGCTATGGAGCACCTTAACTTATTGCTAATAGTTTTGTAGAAATATTCAATTGAAGAGAAATTACTCATTTCAATGAAAATAATAAAATATCAATAAAATCAAAATCCCCTTAGATATACTTTTTGGGATCTGTCATTACACAACTAGGGGATTTTTGATTTTACTTTTTTATTCAGTTTAAACTTTATAAATTCTTCAACAATGTTCACCCTTACAAAAATATCTCCATCTCATTACTCTTTTCAATAAATCCATGTTCTTTGTATAATGCTAGTCCATTCTCACTACTACTTAACCATAATCTATTAATTTGATTTTGTTTGGCATATGTCTTCATCTCATTTAAAAGTTGTGACGCAATACCTTGCTTTCGATAATTTGGACAAGTATAGATATTTAAAATATAGCCTTCTTTTCCTGTTAAATTTTCTTGATATGGAATGCGATTAAATAAACATAAGGAACTTGAAGCAATGATTTCATTTTCAATTATTACACCTCAACTAATTAAATCTTTATTTATATGTGATAAGTAGAATTCTTTTGTTGTATTTTCTAATTTCTGTCTGTCTTCAAGAGACTCAATTTCACTTAATTCTTCAAACAACCGCTGTCTTAGCTGCCAAAAATCATTTACTGATTTTTCATCCATTCTAATAATTTTCATTATCCATTAACTCCAATTAAATTTTAATTTTGAAAATCAATTGTTGAATTCTTCTAAACAATTTAATAAACTCTCACGTACTTCATGGTAATAGACAATATGAGCAACCGTCTCTCGCACTTCTGATAGACCAATTTCTTTTTCTTCAATACTACAATCAATACCTAAAGCACGTTTAATATTGAATTCTAGCCATTCTAATCTACCATAATTGCTATCATAAATAATGCTCCAATCTATTGGAAGCTGTCCGCCAGCCTCATGATATGACTGGATTACCGCTCTAAATAAATGATAATCTATCTTGCAGATTTCGTACCCAGACCAGCACAACGCCACCTCGTAAAGCTCTATGAAAGGACTTGAATACGATAAAGTTTCCAAATCAATAATCCGGTAATCAAATCCATACCACAACACATTTTTACTATCCATATCATTATGGCAAATCGATAAAATGGGGGGGATTTTCTTAATAGCTTGATTTCCTATTTCCTGACTCTCATACAGCAAAGAACGATTCTGTTTCAAAAGTTCATAGAGGCTTTCATCTTGAAAAGCCATTTTAGCAATGTACGTATCCCAGTCAATCTGAATTTCATTACGTTTAAATGGAACTTTTTTTCGATTTATTTGATGAATTTTCGCAAGCGTTTTACCTATTTCGCGGCAATGTGTAATGGTAATGACTTCATTTTTTAAAGATGCCCCTTCATACCATTCATATAAATAGAAAAATTGTCCATCTATTTCCTGCATTTTCTGACCATTAAAGGTGATAGCTGGAAGAATAGGTATAGGATACTGCTCAACTAATTTTTCTAATTGCTCCGCAGCTTGAAAATTTGCCATTGCTGTTTCTCGCTTCATGATATATGGATTTAACAATTTAATAGCGTACTTCCCTTTTTCTGTAACTAAAGAATACATTTTATGCATTAAACCACCATGTAATTGTTCTGGCGGAGATAGTATCATTCCTAAGTTTAATTGCTGGGCTATTTTTTTTATAATGACCTTATCCACTCAATCTCCTCCAAAGTTAGATTTCAATCTGAAAGTTCTCGAAAGTAAATAGCCCTCCACCATGATGGAGTTTACCTTTTTCTTCAATTTCTGAAAAACCTTCCCAAACTTCTGAAATTAAAGAAGTTGGTATTTCTAACTTGTGATGTGAAGAGAGAATCTTCTTTACCTCAAGCTTTCTAATTTTATCAATGGATTGTTTGTAGGCAACTGGATCGCTGGTAGGGAAAAATGCAGTTAATTTATCCATGTATACCAAATCTCCCGTATACAGCCATTCACGATCTGCTTCATATAAGCAAATATGACCGGGGGAATGTCCTGGTGTGTGAATGACTTTAAGTTGACGATTTCCTAAATCAATCTTATCCCCATCTTTTAAAATCATCTTTGGCATTCCTTGGAAAATTGTATAATTTTCCAAATTGAAACTTTTCGGTTGTTCAAAAGGGATTTCAATTACTAAGCTTTTGATATAATCTAACGATAAAGGAAACTCCCCATTTAACCAAGGTGCTTCAGTTTCATGAAGATAAAATTCATCAAATTCTTTTAATCCTCCGATATGATCCCAATGTGTATGTGTAGGAATCGCAACAATAGGCTTATCAGTCAACGTATCTGTTATTTCTTTAATATTAGAAATCCCCATACCTGTATCAATCAGTACACACTTTTGCTCTCCTATAATTAAGTAACAATGTGTTTCTTCCCAATGCTTATATTCACTGATTGCAAATGTATCCTCTGAAATTTTTTCTACTGTAAACCAATTTTCCATTTTTTATTCACTCCTATATAACTATTTATTTAGTACTCTACTTTTTAAAATATTTTTTCAGCAAACCGTTAATTTATTAGTCTAAGCTTGTTTCAATAAAATGTTCAGAGTACTTATTCCAATACTCCATATAAATGCTATCCTGTTTATTGTCAAAGTTTAGTTGATACATACGAAAAGTGACAACTATATTTTTAGGCTGCCACAATTCTTGATAAGTATATTTATACTCTAAGCCAATTTTCTCCATGACTTTCCCACTGCCAACATTGTGGATATCATGGGTGGCAGTAATAAATTTTATATCCGTAGATTTCAAAAAATCAAGAACGGCTTCACTTGCTTCAGTGACAAGCCCTTGCCCCCAATACTCTTGCATTAACCCATAACCAAAATCACGGCTATCCTTGCCACTTACTGCTACATAACCAATTGGTGTATTATTTTCTTTCAGACAAATAGCAAAATAATAGCCTTTTTCTTCTTCATATTTAGGCAAAATATGCTTGTGATAAAATTCAATTGCTTGGTTTTTCGTTTCTAAAAGTAACTCGCTAATTCTTCCTCATCCTTACTAATCAAATAGCTTTTTGGAATATAAGAATAATCTGTATAGTCAAATGACATTCTATCAGCCAGTATTTTTTCAACCTTTACTTCTAGCGTTTTCATGATTTTTAAAGAGCTTATCATACTTTCAAAATCGGTAGTATTAAACGTTTGTTGCAGAATATTCAAGGTTTTTGGCGATAGAAAGTTGGTAATAGTTGTAAATTCTTTCCCATAATTTTTATCAAACCCATTATCTAACGCTACTTGCCATGTCAGCATTTGAATCAACTGTTCTCTAGTATAGTTAAGAAATTTTTGGGCTAGTAAATAATTGTTTCTAGCTATACTTTTTAAGGTATTTAAAAACTGCCACCAAAACTCTTTGATACACTCTTTAATCACTTCGCTAGATGGATATCTTAATAAGTAGTCCGCATCTGAGGGAATCATTTCTTTCTTGATTCTATTTGTCTTGTCATAAATTAGTTTAGTTAAGCTATCTGCTTTTAAATATTCTTCTAGATAATCAAGCTCATAAAAACTCATATCAATTCTATTCCCATCAACAAACTGAATCAGATAACTATACCTTTTACCATCTGATTCATCTTTGAAAAGTTCTAAATTGAATGGATTAAATGGTTCTGTCATCAATAGTATTTCTCCAAAAGATTTTTTTATAAACTCTGAATTTCCTTTATATTTAGCGCTATTATTTGTAAAAAAAGCAACATCAAAATCCTTAAACTTATCATCTGGAATATTAACATTGATTTTAGAACCGTTCATCAGAAAAACAAGTAAATCGTCACTCTGATAAAAAAAGGTTTCTAATAAATCCATTATGTCTTTTTCACTTCTCAATACGTTTCACCTCATAACTAATTTCTTTACCATGCGATAATTGACTAGATTTTCACCATTTCGTTGATTGTCTTGTTTTCTGACCACTTCTAAACCCATTTTCGTAAAAAATGGAACTGCCGTTATTGAAGCATCTGTGTAAATAGACTCCGCTTTTTCTAGCACTGCATACTTCTCTAGTTCATTGTAAATTAAGCGACCTACACCCTGATGGATCATAGCATGAGAAACATAAAATAAATCGAGATACCCTTCGCTTGTTATATTACCAAATCCCACTAAAGTTCCTTCTTTAATAGCCAATAAACAATAGCTACTTGTTAGCGTTTCATGCCACAAATCAAAATCAGGATTACTTTGAATCCACTCATTTAATTCAGCTTGACTATAGTCTTTTCTGTTTACTCGTTGAATCGTGCTATTAAACAATGTTACGATAGCTGGCAAATACTTGCGATTGTATCTAACCAAACAAATAACCATTTTATTCACCCCCTATTTCAGCAACCCACAGCGTTGATAAATTTCGGAAATCACGACACCCTTCATATCTAAATATCCTTCAATATCAGTTGGAAACTTTTTCGCTGCTGCTCGTTTTATCTCACCATACTTCTGGCAATCAGATTGATTATTTCTAAGATGATCTCGAAAAGTGACATGACGGTTTAATTCTACAGAATGCTTTGGACATACATAAATATGGTGCTCCATAAATTGATTTTTTTGATCAATTTCATAAGAAAAAGCTTCCCGCTCCGTAATACCTAAATCCCCCTCATACTCATACCCTAAAGATGCCAAGCCAGATTTTACAGCCTCAAATTTACTGTAATCCTCAATCACAATATCAATGTCAATAATTGGTTTAGCACACAAACCTTCAACTGAAGTACTTCCGACATGTTCAATTCGAATAATGTCTGCGGATATCTTTTTTAAGATATCTGTTTTGATTTTTTCAAATTCCTTTGCCCAATCTTCACTATAGTCAACGATGACAATATTCTCTACTCGCATCATCTCACTCCTTCGTTCATAAAAGTTAAACGACTAGCTCATTCATTATCTCAATCTACAGAAAAAAAGTAACTAACTTAAAGGTTAAATATTTGCCTCTATTTTTGTTTATTTAGTAAAATGAATCATTCTATATAGCCCTACCGCCAAATAAATTGGAAACAGATTCGATGTATGACGTATATCATAGCCTAATAAATTATTCAATGTTTTCAGTCGATATTTCACTGTTCCTATATGGACATCTAATAAATTTGCTGCCTTATTCAGTATTAAGTCTGTATCCAATAACAATGTTTGTAAAGTCAATAATAACTCGTCTCTTCGCTCTTCTTTTTCATCTAACAATGGAGAAAGAGGATATAAAAATGCATCCAGATTTTGCTTTTCCCCTTCAATAATTACCACACACTTTTCGATAAAATCTAAATCTATTGAAGTGTACATTTGTTTATAGGGAAAAATAATTTCAACATAATGTCGATGCTCACGATACGCTTGCTTTTGCCTTCTTGATTCATCAAAGCTAAATTTTTCTAATTGCCTATAAAATTTACAGTTGTCCAATTTCTTCAATTCATCATTAACTATTCCAATCAATTCAAGGTAATCAAACTTAATCTGTTCTTCTCCAAGAAAGAAATAAGTATCTTCATCTTGAGATGAGACGATTACAATCTTATAGTACTGTTTTAAAAGCAAAGAAATTTTTTCAACTTGTTGAATAGAATGATTCAAGTTCGTGATTATCCAAAATTTTTCTATTGTATCAAGATTTATCTTAAAATATTTTGCTAAGCGCTGTCTTTTAAAGATATGATCATTCAATAAGCTACTACCTAGCTCGTCGATAGTTGGTCGTTTAAATTTGAAATATGTTGAAAAAATTTGTAGGATTTCTATAATTTCCAACACAATCTGTTCATCAATATTTCCATACTCATTTTTAAGATACATATATTTGATATCAGATGCTTCAAATGACAGCTGCTTATAATAACTATTGGTTCCTTGATAATCAACATCACCATTATTTATCTGTTGTAACACTATCTCTGAACTTAATGGCCACGACGCTGAGAATACAACTTCGTTATTTAGCGTAATTAGCGCAATAGAATAATGATATTTATTACTAATCAATCTCAAAAGATAGTCTCCATTCTGGTCAGATTTCTCTGAAAGTGACATCCTTTTTATGATTTCTTTAGAAAATAAACCTATTTTTTTACTATCTCTATGCAACAAGCCTTGCACATCACTAATCACTTCACCATAAAGAATAATCTTATTTTTCTGCATAACTAATAATGGGAACCCCAATTGATTTGCTAAATCAACTAGTTTCGAATCAATTTCTTTCAAAACAAGACCTTCATAAAAAATAATGAGCCCGCTTGCCCCTGCTTTTGAAAGTCCTAAAACACACTCACACTGCTCATTAATTTTATCTGGATTATTAATAAATCCTGTGATGAGAATCTCATCTACTCTAAAAGCCGCATGATTAAAATACATATTCTTGAGCACTTTAGGATCTGTTGACTCTAAAACTGAGATTGAGGAAACCACTTTATTTTTCCCCTCGTCTCCCCCAATTAATCTGGTATGCTTCATAGAAGGCAATGATAAAAGATCTTTTACCCTAATTGTCATAATACTTACTCTCCTTTAAAGTATGATTTTCTTTTGTATTGAAAAAAATAATAAGAAATATTCAAAATTGGATGAATGATATCTATCTCCACCATATATTCTCTTTCTAATATAAAATTAATCTCATTTCAAGTGATTTTCGACCATAGTTGTATAAAATATGTCTAAAAGATGGATTGGATTTCCAACCTTTGTTGATTTGATTTCAAAAAATATTCATCACATCGTACAAATTAATTTTATATGGTTCTTAACTCAATTAGCTTCACTTTAGAAGCAAAATTGATTAAATTCCAACTTTCCAGATGAACATAAATACTCGTATGAAGCCACTACCTAAGAAAGGAGTCTCATACGAGTTTTATTTTATCTTCTTATGAAATTTTCTAATGATACTGCTTTTAAATCAAACAACTTATCTCATATTTTTTAGAGCATTTAACAGAATTATCAATTCATTTAAAGCTTAATGACCTCTTTTTTTCTGAAGTTTTTTTCTTGCTTTAACAAAAATTGCTCTCTTTTCATCTGCTCTTTTCGTTCTTTAGAATTCTTCCTTTTAATCAGCTTAAATTGTTCTTGAGCTTCTTTCATAGACTGCTGCGCTTTAGTAGATAAAATTGGTTTCTTTTTTTGTCTATTAATTTCGCGCTGCATTTTCTTAGGATTCTTTTTTTTCTCTTTTTTGACGCTAATCTTATTAGAAGATTTTTTCAACTTTTGATCATTTAGATAGATGATATAATCCATTTGATTTGCTATAAACGCTTCAACTTCTGACGTTTTAGGTTCTGCACCAAATAGATATTTACAAGCTCTATAATCTCCTTCTACGCCTTCGTATTCAATAAGACCACACCAATAACTACCATCGAAATAAATTGTTAACTTCATGACGATGCCCTCCTTTTAATTAATACAGGAAAAGGACAACCCGGAGGGGCAGGATACTAATATGAATCTCTTCATACTTATGGACTACCGACCATAATGTGATTTTATTCCTAAAGCTATTTTACATTAAATTTTTATATTAGTAAACAAATGCTGGTAAAAGAAGCATTTCAAGTGATTCAGAAACAATGGCTATGTTACAGGAATGGCAAACTAGACAGCAGTTCGAGTTTAAGGTTTTAGGCATTAGAGCAACGAATAAGCATCAACTTATTTTTCCTAACAAAGAGAATAGCATTTTTTACTAAATGATATTCTTTTATGTACTGAAACCTAACACTAAGATATAATCAATGCACCGACATTTTAGTAAAGTAAAAATACAAATGAACAATGTTATTCACAAATATTCGAAATGAGTTATGCTTAGATATATCACATAAGGTTAATAAAAAACATTATGCAAAATAAAATTAAAAATATATTTTATAAAGAACTACAGCTCAGCAGGAAAATACAACATTTTAAGACTATCATCTCAAAGGAGGAATATAGACATGAGCATACCTCAAGAATATCTAGAAGACGTTCTTATCCGTCTCGCTTATCACTCTAGTGCTATTGAAGGAAATACTATCAGTTTAGCTGAAACAGTTTCTATTATTTTAGAAAATGTGATCTCAACTAATGAAAAAGGCTATAGTATTCGTGAATTTTACGAAGTTGAAAATCATAAACACACCTTTAGTTATCTAATAGAACAAATAGAAAACAAGCAAAAGCTAACTGTTGAAATGATAAAAGAATTCCATGCGCTATTACTTGATCGCATAGAATATGACAAGGGACAATACATAACAATACACAATGCGATTCTTGGCTCTACTTTTCAAACTGCAACACCGCAAGATACACCTTTCTTAATGCTACAGTGGGTGGATAATACTACGTTCCGTATGAATGTAGCTTCAATTATTGATGAAGCAGCTGAGGTATTAGCAGAAAGTCATATTCAATTTGAACGTATACATCCTTTTAGCGATGGGAATGGGAGAACTGGTAGACTGATAAATATATTCTTATCATTTAGCTATGGATATGCTCCAGCTATTGTACAGGAAGAGTAACGAGGGCAGTATATTCGTTTGTTGTCTGAAGAGAATGTTATCGACCTTGCAAAATTATTTAAGGAGTCTATGCTATTTGAGCAAGAAAGAATGACACAGTTTAACTGAATGTTGAAGTAACAACTTTTCCCTTTATATAATGTTGCAAGATTTTGATAATTTTTATCAAAATGTAGTTAGCTTAGATTTAGTTGCGAGCTAAATCTAATACTAAAAATTATTTCTATCCAAACTTAAAAACTAGCACTCTATTTGTAGTGACCCCCAAAAGTTAGACTTTTTATAGAGTGGAAAAAATCCACTCTATTTTTTATACAAATATTTCCTTTTCCTTCCTAAATTCAATTGGACTTTTCCAACCTAATTTTTCTTTCATACGTGAATGATTATAATAATAAATATATTTTTCTATCGCTTGTTTTAACTCATTATAACTTTTATATACTCTACCATGATAAAGTTCTTGTTTGAGGATACCGAAGAAATTCTCCATAGGAGAATTGTCTAAGCAGTTTCCTTTGCGGGACATGCCTTGATAAATTTGTTTTTCTTTTAATGTGTGACTATATGCTTTCATTTGATAAGCCCAACCTTGGTCTGAGTGAAAGGTACGACGAAAAGGACAGTCTTTTGTACGTTCAATAGCTTCTCCTAAAGCTTCCATAATTGTTTCCGCATTCGGCCTTTTTGATATACGATAAGAAATGATTTCACTATTGTACAAATCCATGAAAGGATCTAAGTAAAGTTTCTTAATCTGTAAAACATTAGAGGAATCTTTTTCATAATATTTGAACTCAGTTGTATCAGTTGTAATTTTCTGATGAACAACGCTAGTACAAAAGTGCCTATTAAGAAGGTTTTTGGCTATTCTTCCGATAGTTCCTCTGTACGAACTATACTTGCGTGATTTACGTGTAAATGAGCGAACTTGTAACGCCAGCTTTTGCATTAACCGTTGTACTTTTTTCTTATTTACAATACAACCACGTTTTCTAAGTTCTTGATTCATTCGACGATAGCCATAATCTTTATGTTGTTTTCGGATTTCTTTCATGATTTGTTCAATCTCTTCAGTTGGATTCTTACGACTGAATCTTTTCTGCCAATACATATAAGTTGATCTTGGAAACCTTAAGGTTTCCAGAATATCTTTTAATCTAAATTTTTCTCGGAGACTATGGATGATTCTCGCACAAGTTTCATTTTCTTGTGTCGTTCTTTCAAACGTAGCCTCCTCAATTCTTTTAAATAGGCATTCTCAATTTGAACCATGCGTAATTGCTTTTCTAATTCCTTGATTCTTTCTATATCACTATTTTTCGTTTGTTCAATCTTTTCATCAATTTTTTTTTTAGGCATTTTTAGAGGACGTCCTTTCGGTTTTGATAGTCCTTCCAAACCATTCTCACGGTAATTTCTAAGCCAATTGGCAATCATTGAAAAATTATTTATCTCCAATTGATTTGCAACTTCTTGAAAAGACATCTCTGTTGTTAAATACAACTCTATCGCATCTGCCTTAAATTGAACAGAGTAACTTTTGTTTTTTCGACTACGAAGTAGTCCCTCTTCACCAAATTCTTTATAAATATTAATCCATTTTCTTATTTGAGAATTACTTTTAAAACCATATTTTTTTGCAAGATAAGGGGTACCGCCCTTTCCAGCTAGATATTCATGCACTATTTTAAGCTTAAATTTAAAGCTATATTTTGCCATATAAAAAGACCTCCAAAAGTTAGATTTTTGGTCTAACTTTTGGGGGTCGGCTCAATTTTCACAATAGAATGCTAGTTTTTTTATTTATCAGAAATAACTCTTTACTGGATTTTTTCTTCACATTTTTTTACACAATTATATATACACTAATATTTTATTTAATCACACTAAGAAATAAAAAATCCATAATGTTCGTTACAAAATCCATATAGAATATTTTTACATTTGTATAATTGAGGTTACTACTGTACTCAAACTAAATCTCCATACTTCATTCCCCTAATAAAAACTGATCAATTAGTGTCGGCAATCAGTATCCAATTATAAATTTAATAAAATTTTTCAAAAAAGATAACTCAATTATGCGATTTGATATGAACAGTGATAAGAATACGACAATTAATAGTAAAAGAAATCGTATTACCCATTTCCTGTAACAATTATATAAAGATAAAGGGTAATCTAAATAGTCTTTTTTTAATTCTTCAAATGAATTATTTTTACCATCAATTGAAATTTCTTTCGTATATTTTCTAAGACTACTAAGGATTGCGTTTACTTCCTCTTTATGATTAAGTACTAAGAAGAAATTTACGACATAAAAAATTAGGTAGCTCAACAAAACAATATTTACTATTGCCGAAGTTTTAGCACTGGTTATGTTGTTCATTAAGCTCAAGAATATAGTTCCTAACAAACTTAACACTACAGTTCTAAACTGAGAAATTATACTATTTGTTTGTTCTTCTAATTTTCTTGCAGTAGCAATAAACTCTAATAATAGCTTATTCTTTTGATCAAAGAAAAGTTGTATCTTATCTTGAATATAGGTATTAAAATTGTATTCAACATTCATTTCAATTTCTTTCATTGATTTGTCAAGACCAGATATATTTTCATCGCTATTTAAGAATAATGTCATTGTATTTCTAAGAATTAAAAGTTTATCTTGAATACGTTTATCATCAATAATAAAATTAGTTAACTTCTCTATACTAAAAACGGTATCCCTTGATATTCTAGGTTCATTTTCTATAGATAAACATACTGTTTTATACCCACGTATCAGAAAAGAACTGTGATCTGTATCCAATATTTTATTACATACAATTGATAAAAAAGTTTGTATGCTTCTAACATTAAAAGCATCTAATCCATTAGACATATCAATCCAGCTTAATGGATACTCTAAGAAATTTTTTAGCGTTCTATCTTTGAAAAGTGTATTCAAAGTAGTATACTTTTCAAACGCATTATTACAAATCAAAGAGCTATAATTTGTATTATCAAAGTCCGAGCTAATTATTTTGATAAACTCTGATTCAAATTTTATATGATCATCTATAATTAACACTATTAATTTATGTTCACAAGAAACAATTTCTAAATTATTAACACACTTAATAAAATTTGTTACATCACTAAAAACATAAAAATTGGTAAAAGAAAAAAAATTTAATTGGGCCTTTTTTATTGTTATAAAGATAGTTATTTTTTCATCAGAAGTATCGAAATGTAGTCTTTCTTCATATTTTTCAATAAAATCTTGAACTGACGTTTCATCAACTGAGCTACCTCTGTATAATAATGAATAATCTATATCTGAACTTTTCTCTGGAAAATCAATTGATTTAATTTCTTGAAGCGCAATATTAAATTCAAGCTCGAAGATATTCGAGGAATCAATTACTATATTTTCTCTATATGTTTCTATAAAATTTAATAATTGATTCTCCATCTTTATCTCCTCCTTGATTTTATAGGTTCAAGTCCATGTCCCCTACCATTTTTTATTGTTATAATAACCTCTTCATTAACTTCCTGAATTGTAAAATCTTTTTCCAATTCAAGTGTTGGGGCAAACCTAAACTCAACTTTTTTATCTGGAGTTCTAAAAACATTTTCATTCACGTAATCTAACTCAGGGGTAAATTCAAAAACAGCATCCGGCTGCTCTTTTAACAATGAGACTTTGAATTCTTCAATACTTGGAGAAAGATCCAGAGTCTCAAATTCAGGTCTAAGATTTTGTCGCAACAACGTTTCCAAGTCGGAATCAATATTAAACTTTTTACATGTTGCTAGTTTATTTTTTACTTGCACATCAAATTCAATAATATTATCAATTATTTGGTCAAACTCTGAACTCAGTTTTGATTGAACATAAAGAGTCATCTTCTTATCTGATGAAAGTTCTTTCGCATTCAAAAAGTTTTCTATAAAAAACTTTGCAGGCTCATTAACTCCTTGTTGTTTATCAAGTACTAATAAATGTTCTTCATTTTTCTTATATTCCTTAAGATATATTAATGCTGATTTATGGAGTTTTTCATTTATTGAAGGAAGCATTTGCTTATGAACTGTAATGGTTAAATCATCATTAATTTGAACTCCGTCATTTGGATCCATCTTTAATAGCCCTATTAAATCATTTTCACCATTTCTATAACTTAGTACAAATAAAGTTCCATCACTAGTTGAAGTGGAATCTTTGATTCGTTTAGACAAATTTAAAGCCAAATTTTTTGACTCCTGTATAAAAATATCTTCATATTCATCGTTCTCAATAGCATCAACTAAAAGTGACATTGACTTCCGCACTACATTATCTTCTATTGCTTCAAACTGACAACGCTTAATTGATGATTGATTTCTCGAATTATTAATATGTTTTTCAAAAAAAGGCAATGCTAGTTGAATATCTTCATGTTCCAAATCTATACAACTTCCACTAAGTATAGGTAGCGCATTCTTAACATTTAATTTATGAGCAATCATCTTTTTAAATTCAATCATTTTAACAACCTCCAAATGTACTTTACCATATAATAATTACATTAAATGAGAAGAAAGTTAACAAACTAAAGATTATATATATAATACCACAAAAAAGAAAAGAACACCCGTTCTTTATATTATGTTATATTTGAAAGCTAGTTGAACACCTTCAATTCTTTAGAAAAACTCTATCGTAACACAAAATTTTACTAGAGTTTTAAACAACCTTGCTAACCATAAAAAAACCTGTACAACTATGTAAGGTTTTTTATATTATTTCAACACAATTTTATTCTTCGTCCTATCAAGCAGATAATCAATACTCACATCAAAATAATCAGCTATCTTCACTAATGTGCTCGCTGTCCACTCTATTTTCCCTGTTTCATATTGGGAATAAGTATTTTGCGAAATATTCAATAAATTAGCCATTTCTTGCTGTGTTATATCGTTATCTTCTCTTATTGATCGAATATTTGTATAAATCATCTTCATCACCTATTTTCATTATAAGTACTGGTAATGAAGATATTCATTTTCATCTGAAATACAGATATAAATTATTTTTTGTTTTCTGTCCTATCAAGCAAATAATCAACACTCACATCAAAATAATCGGCTATTTTTATTAAAGAACTTGCTGTCCACTCAATTTTTCCTGTTTCATATTGAGAATAAGTATTTTGTGATACATTCAATAATTTTGCCATCTCTTGTTGTGTAATATCACTATCTTCTCTTATTGATCGAATATTTACATACATCATTTCATCACCTAAACTCATTATAGATATCTGTAATAAAGATATTGACTTTTATCTGTAATACAGATAAAATTAATTTATCAACCATCCATAATGGAAAAGAGAGGATAAAAAAAATGTCCAAAAATAAAGTAGGAATTCTACACATAAAAAACAAACAGCCAATCAAAGCAATTTCTTATCAGGACCTTTATCTTATGAAAGAAACCCTAGAACAACTCCAATCATGGACTGCAATACTTGAATTATTAGATGAATTTTTTTCCAATAAGCAGCTTCCACTAGACAAGAAAAAAATTATCAAAGAATTCCACTCTTTATCTCGAATTTACGGCATGTTCATGGATGACTTTTCAATCTGTACAGATAATCTAGAAAATCAGCTTGAGAAATTAATGATGAAGGAAAAAATCAAACTTACATAATACTTTATTTATTGTTTTACTAAACAAACAAAAAAAGACAGAAACGCCTTTAAAACAGCGTTTCTGTCCTATACTTACAGCCTTATCCAACCGATCCCTCCATCTCATACTGGATCAATCGATTCAACTCCACCGCATATTCCATCGGCAATTCCTTCGTAAACGGCTCCACAAACCCCATAATAATCATCTCAGTCGCTTCCTGTTCACTCAACCCACGACTCATCAAATAATAAAGCTGTTCTTCAGAAATCTTAGAAACCTTCGCCTCATGCTCTAAAGACACATTACTATTCCTAATCTCATTAAACGGAATCGTATCACTCTTCGACAAATCATCCATAATAATCGTATCACACTCAATATGCGAAATCGATCCTTCACTCTTACGCCCAAACGTCACTTGCCCACGGTAGTTCACTTCCCCACCATCCTTCGCAATTGACTTAGACACAATCGAACTAGAAGTATTCGGCGCATTATGAATCATTTTCGCCCCAGTATCTTGATTCTGACCTTCACCCGCAAAGGCAATTGACAGCATCGTTCCACGAGCCCCACGACCATCTAAGAAAATACTTGGATACTTCATCGTTGTTTTCGCACCAAGATTCCCATCAATCCACTCCATGGTCGCACCTTCATAAGCTTTGGCACGTTTTGTCACCAAGTTATAAACATTATCCGACCAGTTTTGAATCGTTGTATAACGACAATATGCATCTTTACGCACAAAAATCTCAACAATCGCCGCATGTAAACTATTTGTCGTGTAAGTCGGCGCCGTACAGCCCTCAACATAATGCACACTGGCACCCTCATCCACAATAATCAACGTCCGCTCAAATTGCCCAGAGTTCTCAGAATTAATCCGGAAATAAGTCTGCAACGGCACATCACAACGCACCCCTTTTGGTACATAGATGAAGGTTCCACCAGACCAAACAGCTGAATTCAGCGCAGCCAATTTGTTATCTGTTGGCGGTACTAATTTCGAGAAATACTCTTTAAACAATTCAGGATATTCCTTCAAAGCTGAATCTGTATCCGTAAAGACAATCCCTAATTTCTCAAATTCTTCCTTCATATTGTGATAAACCACTTCTGATTCATACTGCGCAGAAGCTCCAGCTAAATATTTACGCTCTGCTTCTGGAATCCCAATCCGCTCAAAAGTTTCTTTAATCTTATCTGGTACATCTTCCCAGTCACGCTCTGCACGGTCACTGGATTTTTGATAATATTTAATCGCTTCAAAATCAATATCAGATAAATCTGGACCCCATGTTTGCATATGCATGCTATTAAATTGTGCCAATGATTTCAAACGGAAGTCTAGCATCCATTCTGGCTCTTCTTTGACACGAGAAATTTCTCGTACAATGTCTTCTGTTAGTCCTCTACCGGTACTGAAAACAGGCTCCACGTCATCATGGAAACCAAATTTATATTCTTCTAACTCTGGTACTTCGCTCATGTCTGTCACTCCCTTATTTTATTCTTCGTCTCTATGAAGGTGACCATCAACAGTCGTTTGTTTGCCTTCGGTTAATGCACGGTTTAAAGCTTTCCATGATAAGGTGGCACATTTGATTCTTGCTGGGAATTTTGCTACGCCACTCAGCATCGCTGCATCCCCCAAATCATCTAGGTTCTTCGGCTCTTCGCCTTGTACCAATAGTGAAAATTCTTGCACCATTTCTAAGGCGTCCGCTACTTTTTTGCCAATCACGGCATCTGTCATCATACTAGCACTCGCTGTACTAATGGAACAGCCGTTGCCTGAAAACTTGATATCCTTAATCATATCATCTTCTACAATCAACTGTAATTGAATCACATCGCCACAAGCTGGGTTATTTAACTCAATTTGATTCGTAGAAGCATCCAAAATACCATGATGATGAGGATGACTGGAATGGTCCAGGATCACTTGTCTATATAAATTATCTAATCTAGAAAGCGCCATGTCCGAAAAACTCCTTTGTTGCAAGAATAGCTTCCACTAAGCGGTCGGCATCTTCTTTGGTATTGTATAAATAAAAACTAGCTCGTGCCGTTGCAGACACGTCTAAATACTTCATTAATGGTTGGGCACAGTGATGTCCTGCTCGCACAGCCACACCTTCCATATCCAAAGCAGTCGCTACATCATGTGGATGTAAACCGTCTAAATTGAAGGTAATCACACCTGTATGCAGGCTTGGGTCTTGTGGTCCATAAACCGTTAATCCTTCAATGGCTAACAATTTAGGCAACACATACGCCACTAACTCTTGCTCATGGGCTTCCACTTGGTCCATCCCAAGCTTTTCTAAATAATCTACAGCAGCGCCTAAGCCAATGGCACCAGCAATGTTCGGTGTACCCGCTTCAAATTTCCACGGTAATTCCTTCCATGTGCTGTCCTGCAAATTCACGAAATCAATCATTTCCCCGCCAAACTCAACAGGCTCCATTTGCTCCAAGTGCGCGCGCTTCCCATATAACACGCCAATCCCAGTTGGTCCTAGCATCTTATGTCCGCTGAAGCAGTAGAAATCAACATCTAAAGCGACAACATCCACTGGCATATGAGGGACAGATTGCGCACCATCCACAACAATTACTGCACCTTGAGCATGGGCTAAATCTCTGATTTTTTCAATGGGGTTAATCACACCTAACACATTGGATACATGAGCAATCGAAACAATTTTCGTCTTCGCCGTAATTTGTTTCTCAGCGTCTGCTAAATCCAGCTGACCATCTGCTGTTAAGCCAATATATTTTAAAACTGCTTTTTTACTTTTCGCTAATTGCTGCCAAGGAATAATATTGGAATGATGCTCCATATAGGAGATCACAATCTCATCGCCCTCTTGAATGGCAAGCTCACCATAGCTTCTCGCAATCCAGTTTAAGCTAGTGGTTGTCCCACGAGTAAACAAGACTTCAGCTGTCTCCTTCGCTCCAATAAAGCGACGAACCTTCTCCCGAGCGGCTTCAAATTGCACTGTTGCACGCTCAGCAAGAGTATGAACCCCACGATGGACATTGGCATTATTCTTATAATAATACCCGTTCACCATTTCATCCATCACAGCAGTTGGCTTCTGAGTGGTTGCTGCATTGTCTAGATAAACTAAAGCTTCGTCATTCACGACTTGATCTAAAATCGGAAAATCTTTGCGTAACGTTGCAGCATCTAAACTCATTTCGTCAACTTCCCTTCAATCACATTTACTAGCTCATCTCTGACAGTTTTCACTGGAATCGCTGAAATTACAGAACCTAAGAACCCACGAATCACTAAGCGTTCTGCTTCAATTTTCGCAATTCCACGACTCATTAAATAGTACATTTCTTCAGGATCCACACGACCAACACTGGCAGCATGTCCCGCAGTTACATCATTTTCATCAATTAATAAAATCGGGTTAGCATCACCACGAGCCTTATCAGAAAGCATTAACACACGACTTTCCTGCTGCGCATCCGCACCTTTTGCCCCTTTAATAATATGACCAATCCCGTTAAACGTTAACGTAGCTTTATCACGAATCACACCATGTTGTAAAATATGCCCAATTGAATGGCGGCCATAATTTGTCACACGAGTATCAATCCCTTGAATTTGGCTGCCTGTACTAATCGCCACAACCTTAACTTCACTGTGACTACCTTCGCCGATTAAGTCCGAATCAAAGTCCGCTACCACATCGCCATCATTCATAATCCCAAGCGCCCAATCAATCGTCGCATCTTTCAGTAAGTGACCACGGCGGTTAAAATAAGTCGTTGTTTCCTTACCTAATTGATCCACTGCTGAAAACTTGATTTTTGCACCTGGCTTCGCCACGACTTCTACAATGATATTGGCTGTATTCTTTTCTTCACCATGGGTATAGAATTTCTCTACATAGCTAAATTCACTGTTTGTCTCTGCTAAAACAAGGACATGCTTCACAAAGTTTTGTGTCCTAGTGCTATCTTGAATGAAAATCGCTTCTAATGGCTCTTCAATCACAACATTTTTAGGCACATATAAGAATAAGCCTGAATTCATAAAGGCTGCGTGGAAAGCTGTCATCTTATCTTCGTCTGCTTTCACTGCGTATTGCATATAGGCTTCCTTCACTAGCTCACTATGCTCGCGCATCGCTGTAAAGATGTCTGTAAAGATGACCCCTTGCTCAGTTAAATCCATCGGTAATTGTTCCATCACAGTGGTTTGTCCATATTGAATCACCATACCGTTATCTTTGGCTTCATCTAGAATATTAAAAGCGTTTAAGTTGCCTTCGCTTACAATGTGCTCTGGTCTGGTGACATCTAGTAAAGGCCAACGATTGATTTTGACACGTTCAATAAATGGCAAATCTAAGTCCTCAATTTTTTCTAACATTTGGATACGTAAGTCTAGCATCCATTGTGGTTCTTCTTGACTCACCGAAAAGGCACGTAAGTCGTCAAGATAATCTGTCATGTTTGCTACTGTCATTCTTATCTCCTCCTTACGCTTCGTCTATTTCAATATCTAAACCTAGTTCATCGCGAATACCAGTGTAGCCTTCTGCTTCTAAGCGTTTTGCAAGCTCTGCGCCACCTGTTTTGACAACGCGACCATCCATCATGACATGCACGATATCTGGTGTAATGTAGTTTAATAGGCGTTGGTAGTGAGTGATAATCAATGAACCAAAGTTCTCGCCACGCATAGCATTGACACCTTTTGAAACGACTTTAAGGGCATCAATATCAAGGCCTGAGTCAATCTCATCTAAAATTGCAAAGGTTGGCTCAATCATTAATAGTTGTAGGATTTCATTGCGTTTTTTCTCTCCACCAGAGAAGCCTTCATTTAAATAACGTTCAGCCATTTCTTCTGGCATATTTAATAAGTCCATTTTGCTATCTAATTTTTTAATGAAGTTCATGACAGACATTTTATTGTCATCATCTAAACGCGCGTTAATGGCAGCACGCATAAATTCAGCATTGGTAATTCCTGCAATTTCACTTGGGTATTGCATCGCTAAGAAAAGACCAGCACGCGCGCGTTCGTCTACTTCCATCTCTAATACATTTTCCCCATCTAAAAGGATTTCCCCTTCAGTGACTTCATAGCTAGGGTGTCCCATAATTGCTGCTGATAAAGTTGATTTACCAGTTCCATTAGGTCCCATAATGGCATGAATTTCACCAGTTTTCATCGTAAGGTTCACACCTTTTAAAATTTGTTTATCTTCAATTGAAACATGTAAATTCTTGATTTCCAATACTGACATGCTATTCCCTCCATTTTTTGTTGCAATCTATTTTTACTTATTTTTCACTTACCGACTGAAAACCCGATTGCCATTTCAACAAAAACCTTGATAACAAAGGATTTTCTTTATGTAAATCGTAATCGAGAATCATTATCATTTAAACATACATTGGCCTCTTTATCAAGTGCTTTACCCCAATCTTTAAAGTTGGACGAAGGAAAAAATATCCTGTAAAATGCTCTTCAAAGGGAGTGATCTGCATTGAAAATTAAAATTGGGATTACGGGGAATATCTTAACCGATAGTATCCCGACTTTTCATGGTCAAAAAATAAGTTATACACCCCATCAATTTGTCTTAGATTTACAAGAGATTGAGCATGTTTTACCCATTGTGATTCCTGTTTCAAAGCCACAAGCTGTGAAGCATTATGTTGAACTGATTGATGCTTTATTAGTGACAGGTGGACAAGATATTAGTCCTGCTTTATATGGAGAAAAACCAGATGAAAAATTGGGGAAAGTCAGCTTAGAACGTGATTTATCTGAGCAAGCTTTAATTGAAGAAGCGTTAAAACAAGGTAAACCTATTTTAGCGGTTTGTCGTGGGATGCAATTGTTAAATGTTGTTGCTGGAGGAACACTCTATCAAGATTTAAGCCAGCATCAACCCCATACTGTCATTCATGAACCAAAAGATGATGTGGACATTCCAACCCATCCAGTTAGTATTGCTCCAGATAGTGCGCTTGCAGAAATTTTAGGAACAAAGCATGTGGTGAATTCTTTGCATCATCAAGGAATTAAAACCTTAGCCCCAAATTTTAGACCGGTTGCTTGGGCGGAAGATGAGTTGATTGAAGCTTATGAAAGCATGGAACAGCCTAATATTATTGCGGTGCAATGGCATCCAGAATTGGCTTGGCAGGATGATGTGATGATGAAAGCTATTTTTCAGGGCTTTGTGAATTTGGTAAAAAAATAATATCAATCTGATGCGTAACCATTCTGAGTTATTCATCAGATTTTATCGTTTATTTTTAATCTTTTATTTTTCAATCCCTAACCCAGGTTTGTTATTAGGGTATTCCAAAAAAGTAAAAAAACGTTTATAAAAGATTCATTATACTTTTCCTTTATACAATAGACCCAAAAACTTGTTATCATACGATTTATAAAGCAATTGACATGCTAATTTATTTCATTATAATGTAGTTTGCAAGTAACATGTGTTACTTGCAACAGCAAATATCTATACTTTAAATATGTAAATCAAAAAAACTTTAAACTTCAAAATATTGCTTTGGCAATGCTTTGAAGTTTTTTTGATTTTCTCCTTTGTAAAGTGCAATAAACACATGTTTTTTTCAATATGATTCAGAGAAAAAAGCCTTAAAAGGAGGACGAAAATGGAAAAGCAATTCAAACGATTATTAGGTGTTCTTTTACTCATACTCACAATGTTTGTACTTGGAAAAGAAAATATACTAGCCAAGCCCAACCCAAATGATGGCTCACCAAAGATTAATATAGATGAACACCTAACTACCAGTAATAAAAATCTAGAAATTCCTTTTGATTCAAATCAAATCTATGAACCTACACTATCGAGCTCTCATCCAGATTTTGTACAAACAAATACTAAGCTACTTAACTTGACTAAAAAAAATAAAATCTTTGCATCAAGCTCTATCATTAACGATGATGGAAGTGGTTATACAAAAACAAGTGACGACCATATCATTTATCTACGAGGTTTTTCAAATTGGGGCACAGGAATGCCAGCAGAAATTTCTTTTTTTAAAGCTGAGAAAGTAGATGTAAATGGAAATATTGTAAAATCAATATTCGTTGGTGAAAATATCCCACAATGGAAAAATAGTACAACTGATGGTTCCTATGCTTCAGGTGGTGCTTTATATCAACTGGGTGACATTTACTTTATACCCTATGTACCAATCTCCGGTGAAAGAAAATATATCAAAATCGATAAAGACTTAAATATTTTAGAAAGAGGAGTATTTAATGAGAATAAATTTAAACTAGATGGACAACATCGTAATCGCTCATCCCTTGATTATTTAGCACAATACTGGGATTTAACTTATCTCGATCGAATAAGTAGTCAACAAAATAAACTTTATGCTTTTAAAACAGACACCAATTCTGCTGCAACATATATAGAACGAAAAGAGTTTGATTTTTTATCTTACGAAAGTGTTGTTCCCATAAAACCAAATGATTGGTGGTTAGGAATGCAATCAGGAACTTTTAAAAATAAACAAAATGGGTATATTGGCATTGTTGGCTACTCCTCTCATGTCTCTAATAAAAAGATCCATCAAGTAATTACTCGATGGGATACGACTGGAAAAATAGAAGGTCAACCTTATATCTCATCAGGAGAAATTGTGGTACAAGCTGCTATTTCTGATAAAGACAATTATTATTTTATGGAATATGTTTCTGATCAAGTTTATTTAAAGAAAATAGATACTCTTACTGGTGTCGTTTCAACTATCAAGACTTATCCAAAAGGGACTAATATTAATTTTTCAAAATCAATTAGCGGCTATTCTATTTATGGCTATGTTTCAGATTTTTCTGGTGTGTTTAGTGGTTATGAAAATACTCCAGGTGTCGTTATTGGCTTAACGGATACCAATTTTAATTTAACCACTCTATCTACTGTTAGTACAAATGTACCAATCGTGATCAATGGCTTAATTCCAATAACTCAGACAGACTACTTTTTAGCAGGAGCATTTGACAATCATGAAACACTACTAGTAGACGAAATCAAACAAATTAAAACAGACAATTCAATTGGAGCAGGTTGGTCTGTAAAACAAAAAAATCCAGCACCAAACCAAAACGACCTCCCTATTTCCAAAAACTTTCTTTATGGTATTTTAAAAGTAACAGATGACTACGCACCTGCTATTCAAGCACCTGGAAGTATTGATATCAACATTGATGATGTCGATATTCTCTCTCAAAATAAAACAGCCATTTCTAATTGGCTCATTACTGGAACTAAAAATGGAAAATTAACAGATACAAGTGCGATTAAAGTCTATGATCGTTTTGATTTGGAAAGTAGTTTGTCTTTATATGACCAAGACTGGTTAAATAATAGAATTAATTACAATTACAAATCTGGTTTAACACCTGCTATACAAAATATCGATTGGCCAGCTTTAGGATTTGATCCAACTAAAAGAGGTCCGCAATTAGTCACTTATTTTGTTACAGATAGCCAAGGTCAACTGTCTAGCACTTCAAGATGGATAAATAAACTTGATAATGAGACAACTTCCCAAGAAAATACTGCCTTAGCTGCCTCAAATTTTGCGATTCATGTAAATAACTTAAATCAATTAGATGAAGATAAAGCAAAAAAACTTGCAAAAATGCTTGCTTGGGATAAAGTAACTGGAGATGAGCTAGATAGTGGAAAAAATATAAAAAATATCGTTTCAGTTGATAAAGACCAGCTAAAAGCAATCACGGATGCTAAAGTAGCTTATCATGCTTTAGAAAATATCACTCCCAAAGAAAAAGCAAAGCTAGTCAAACCTTATCCTCTAACATTTAGCTATTCCAATGATTTAACACGTGTGATTACAGTTTTTATTACAGATGATACAACTATGATAGATAATCATGTGGTTATCTATGGCTTTGACTTTGAAGAGTCCATCAAAAAAGTCAAAAAGATTACTAGTTCAGAAGTTATTGCCGCTTCACAAGCAACTGTTTGGAACTTTAAAATGGATTGGGAAAAAGATCATAATGCCTTACCACTAGCTCATTTAACAGTTGATTTAAATCATGTTGATCCAGCAAATACCAACTTAACTGGATTGAATAAAGTAGAAGCAGTCGGTTCTTACAAAGTAAAATTCGATTATGATAACGGCAGTGGGATAACCGCCACAAATCATCTACCTACCGCACATATTAGTGGAAATATCGCTAAGCTTCATGTCAGACAAGTAGTTCTAGATGGAAAAGATGAATTAGTTATTCCAAATCAAGGCTATCTAACATGGAAAAATATAGATGCAGCAGCTCTAATGAGCCTTTCTCAAGAAATAAATACAAGTCATCCTCTCCTAACTAGGGACAGTGATCAAACCTTTGAAGCGCTTAAGTTAGAGCTGACTTTTGATCATTGGTTGTATATGATTCAACCAACCATTCCTGAATATTATCAATACGAGGGATATATTGCAAAAACAGATAAAGCCATTAGTGGGACTGCTACAGAACATCATGAAGCAGATAAAATAGTCCCAACTGCTACACAAAACAGACCCATCTTGAACTTTACTACAAATGAAGAATATTGGGTAACCATCTATTTAAAACCTATTTCCAATGCAACGATTCGTCCTTATAGCTGGGACTATCAATTAAAAGATTTTGGAGGAATAACGCCTTAAGATTAAGAATACAAAAAAAGAGTCTAGTCCAAATTGAAATTTACTAAAAATTTGGACTAGGCTCTTTTTTTAATCAAATTTATTTTTACGATAGAAAATCATGAAAACAATTCCTAACACAATTGAAGTTACAATAGTTACAAGAAAGAATTGAACAGTAAAAGGCTGTTCTCCTAACATGAGCTTATTTAGAAAATTCATTAATTGACCGGTAAATAAGTAATCATTTATTTTACCAAGTGTACTGTTTAATGAACTAAGCATCGGAACGAGCATCAATGGTAACCCAAATGGGATTGTCAAAAGTCCTGTACTCATTTGATTTTTACAAATGATACCAATCACTGCACCATAGATTAAAGAAGGTATCAGAGAAAATACAACACCCACTAAATAATAGAAGATATTGATGAATGTAGCATTGACTGTAACTAATATAAACAAACAACCCAAGATATTGACTAATCCTGTTGCAAGTAAACTACCTAATAAGTAGTCAACGGGTTTGACACCACTTGTCATCAAAACTCTTAATGTATGCTTTTCTTTTTCCTCAGCTAACGGATACGCCATCATCATGGGTCCCACCATTGCAACACAGAATAACACGCCAAATCCAATGAAATAAGCAGGGGGCATTTCATGACTTGCTTCTTCTGGCATTAAACTTTTCATCCCTACTGGATATAAAACAGAGAAAAGTAACATCACTAGTAGTTGTTTGTTCGTTAACATATTTTTTAATTGTTTTTTAAATAGTATATAGATTGTTTTCATTATTTATTTCCTCCTGTCACTTGTAAAAAGACATTTTCTAAGGTTGGTTCTGAGGAGTGAACTGAAAGTAGTTCTCCAGTACGAATCCATTCGGTAATTTGACGTCCACTTTCTTCATTATATGGAAGCTTTAGTTCTCTATTATGATTTAATATGACATGAAATTCGTGGGCATCATTGTATTTTAATCTCAAATCCATCGGAGTTCCATATTCCATGATTTTACCCTGATCTAATAACGCAATATGATCACAAAGCTTTGTTGCTTCCTCCATATTATGTGTGCTCATAAAAATTGTTGTTTCTTTTTCTTTTAATTCTAAAATAAGTGCATGTATTTCTTGCATAGTAACTGGGTCTAAGCCACTAGTTGGCTCATCTAAAAATAAAATTTCTGGTTGATGTAACATCGCTCTTGCTAAAATAAGGCGTTGCTTCATTCCTTTAGATAATTTCCCAGCTAAAGTTTTTTGATCTTTTGCTAATCCAACACGTTCTAAGATTTCTTCAATTCGTTCTTTCTTGACATCTAATAGCTCTGCAAATAGCTTTAGGTTATCATAGCTATTCATCTTTTCATACAACCCACTATTATCTGTAACGATTCCTACTTTACGGTAAACCTCTTGTTTCATTTCACTTGCTGGCTTCCCAAATATTTCTACACTTCCACTTGTTGGTTTCAATTGTCCAGTTAACAATTTAATAGTCGTTGTTTTCCCTGCTCCAGATGGGCCAAGTAAACCAAAGATTTCACCTTTTTTAACGGATATTGAAATATCTTTTAATGCTGATTTTTTGCCAAATGTTTGAACTACATTTGTTAATGCTAGTCTGACTTCTTTGCTCATCATATGCCACTCCTCTGTCTGTTATTTCCCAGGGAATATTGCTCGCTCCTGGCTTACCTCTATCATGCCAGAAACCCCTGCCCCTGTGACAAATTATCAGCGAATGGTGCAAATAATCAATTGAATGGTGCATAAAAAAAGATAAATGAAGCACTCATTTATCTTTTGCTATGTACTTAAAAATCTAATATCTGTTTCATCTCATCTAACCGTGTTCTAGACAACGGAATCATGGTTTTTTCGGTATCTGCTAAAACCAAAGTATAGCTATTTCGAGAGAAGCTCATAATCTCTCTTACTTTTTGTAAGTTAACTAAATAAGAACGATGACATCGAAAGAAGCCAAAATTCTTTAGCTTATCATCTAGCTCACTAATTTTAAGAGGAGAAGGATACGCAACACCCGCTACATAAACCTGACTGGTACCACTCATACTTTCAATATAAGCAATCTCATTAGGATTAAACAATAAAATCTTATCTTCTATTTTACATGAAATTTTTAAGACACTCTGCTTCTCATCAAGCTCAGTAACCACTGTATTTGTTTGAGGATTAGCTTCTTCTATTTCTAACACACGCAGACCTTCATCATCATAGACATATAAATGCTCTGTGATAAGCGCCAGTTCTTCTAAATAGCTTGAAGTAAGCAATAAACTCATCCCTTTTGCTAGTAGCTTTTGAAAAGCCCTTAATAAAATTTCCGTTTCACTACTCGTTAAATCATGCAATGGATTCTCGATTAATAAGATATCTGGTTGAAATAGTAACATTCTAGCCAAAGCCAAACGATTTTTTTGCCCAACACTCAAAGAATGAATTGGCTGCTCTAGTAAATCATTTAACGCAAAATCTTCTTGAATCGTTGCGCTATCAGAATTAACTGCGGATAAAACTGCAAACATTTGTAAGTAACTGCCGACTGTCATTTTTTCATAAAAGCCATCATCTTTCCGCTTAGATAGAACCGAGCAAGAATGGAAAACGACACCACCACTAGAAGGCTTGGTTTTTTGCTCAATAATATCAAACAGCGTACTGCTTGTTATCGCTTGACACTTAATGCCCAAACATTTTCCTGCTTCGATGTTCAGTTGCACATTATTTAACAGCACTTGCTGCTTATCATATTTAGAAACCTTTTTTAATTCGATTAATGCCAATTATTTTCACACCCTTTTATATGTATACTATCTTTTTATCATAGCATAACCAGTCTATCAACGCATTAAAAAGTCTAAAAAAAAGCCATAAAAACAGACGCAGCATCGTCTATTTTTATGGCTTTATCCCCTCAATCATTAAGATTTTTTGGGAAATTTTTTGCTAATCAAAAGCGTACTTCCTAGACATAACATCACAAGCGTTACCCAAATTGGTAGCTCGGCCTGCTCGCCTGTATAAGGTAATACTGGTTGTTCTCCTTTAGGCTGGCTTTCATTTTGTTCTGCTACATAATCGCTGCCAAGGGAACCCGTTAACGTCATCGTATCACTAATGTCCTTACTAGCAGTATCTTGATAGTGAACCGTTTCAACATCTGCTTTAACAGGATTTTTTTCATAAACAAAAATAATTTCTTGTGCTAACTCAGTAAATGGTCCAGTTTGATGACCTATCACTTCTTTGAATGTATAGCCTAACACTTCTTTTTGTTCTGCTACATAATTACTGCCAAGGAGACCGGTTAATGTAATGACATCATTGATTTCATTACCATCAGTATCCTGATAGCGAACGGTTACATCAGCTGCTTTGATAGGATTCTTTTCATAAACAAAAATAATTTCTTGTGCTAACTCAGTAAATGGTCCAGTTTGATGACCTATCACTTCTTTGAATGTATAGCCTGACACTTCTTTTTGTTCTGCTACATAATCATTGCCAAGGAAGCCCTTCAAAGTAATCACATCACTAATTTCATTACCATCAGTATCCTGATAGCGAACGGTTACATCAGCTGCTTTGACAGGATTTTTTTCATAAATAAAAGTAATTTTCTGTTCTTCTTCTGTCACAATTCCAGTTGCATTAGTTGGTATTTCTTTTACTGTATAACCATCAATCTCTTTAGGAGTAAAATGATAAGGTTCACCTACAACTAGCTCTACCGTTTCGCTCGGTGCAATCTCAAGACCTTGCTCATCTCGATAAGAGAACGTAAACGAACCCATTTTAGGTGCATCCCCTTGATAGTAAATGGTTGAAATGCCCTGTCCCTGACGGATTGCTTCAATATCAATCACATCTACTTGAATAACAGTGCCAACAAAATTAGCTGCTAGATTCTGTGCTAAATGTTGAGGCGCAGTAACAATTGTTGGTATCGTAACCTCTGTCGCACCTAAAACAGAAAAGCGCGCAATTTCTTCAGCACCTCCTGTGTTCGTTTGCAGTAAAGTGCGTGCAGCAGTAATGGCTGTTATTAGCTGTGTTTTAGCGGGATCAAGCACTGTATTGATGTTTTTTGCTACTATGTTTCCTAGCATGTTTGTGCCTTTTGCATGTAATCTTTCCGTGCACTCAGCTATATCTAGTAGAATAGCATCAAGTCGTTCCCTCATAACACTATTTAAGCTCTCATGAAGGTCTACTTGAATAAATGAACCATCAGCGGAAAGTATCGGCATCGTACTAAATATGAGTTGATTAAATAATAGGTCATGATTTAATTGGTCTATTTTTTGTTGGATTTCAATTGCATCAAATTGAATATAGGTTAGAGAACCTAAACTACCTGCAGCAATACTCGAGATGAGTTGTATTAATTGATCAGACGCCAGTATCGTCTCTTCCAATAATGCAACATCAACAACTTGCAAACTAGCATTTGTCTTAATTTGTGCTGGTTCATCTGGCAATACTTGATTGGTTAATTCAGGTGGAATCGCTAAAACAGCAGACTTCGTTTTACCTGTTATAATTGGTGTGCCATTCAATGGATCACCTGATAGATTAAAATCAACCTTTTGCGAAGAACCATCAGCTGACCAGCTATCTTCAATTGTTGTCCCACTGTTATTTGAACTTTTCATATTAGATAAAATTTCATAATCTAATGCCGCAGCAGAAATATGTACACCACCTAAGATAAAAAAGGATACCAATGTCATGATTGGCGTAAGAACCAAATGACTGATTAGCACCAGTAACAATACGCGATTTCTTCTTTTTAATTTCAGCTTACTTTTCTTCTTTTTTTTCATTATAACTCCTTCACATTTTCCATAAAATTTGTTTATCATAAATCTCATACGATTTCATTAAAATTAAATAGATGGCTATTATCTTATTGCTAAAAATGAATATTTACTCCTGAAAAAAAGTTTACTCCTAAGCAAAAAAAGCAACACAACCTACTTTTTATTATATACGAATACTATAAGTAGTTCAATATTTTTTTGAAAAACAATTCCTAACCTCTACTCTAAACATGAAATGAACAAATAAAAAAAGACCCACCCTCTCTGTTTCAGCTAATGCTGAAAAAACATTCCTTATATGAAACATAAAAAAGCCATGAAGTAACATCTAAGAATGTTACTTCATGGCTCACTATATATTTCTCTATCGTAGGACTATTTCTCTTCCACCTTTGTTTGCAGCAATAAATCATGTGCACCTTGAAAGACAAAAGTTTTCGTTCGAACAATTGAAAGAAGCTGATACACAACTGTAAAAGGTAGAAAGAAGACAATAAAGGTTACTTTAAAGCCAAATTCCCGTACAAAGGTCTTAAAATACCCCATTGGACTTTGATCCACATTTGTTGCTTTAATTCCTACAACAGCTTTGCCAATCGTTTGACCTTGCGTTTTCACTGGGATATATGAAAACAAGAAAAATATCATTAAAACTGCTGATATTCCCATTAAATGTCCTTGACTATAAGTAGCAGGATCACTATAAAAGACACCTGCTGCTAAACGATAAATGAACAGACTACTTCCAAAAATAGCCAAATCAATTGCATAAGCAATCCCTCGTTTTAATAATAATGGGAAATTGTTTTTTTCTACCAATACATTCATGTTGTATCATCCTTTCTTAATGATGAGATAAATAATCCTCTAAATTAGATTTAACAATGGTTACTTGTGGACCATAGATCACTTGTACACCATTTCCTTTTCGAATAATCCCTTTAGCGCCACTTTGTGTTAAATGTGCCTCTACAACAGCTTCACTATCTTTAACGGTAATACGCAATCTCGTTGCACAACAGTCAACATCCTCAATATTATCTTTACCACCTAAACCTTCAACGATTAACGCTGAAACATTTGAAGTATCAGCTTTTTCATTTTTAACAGCCTCTACGTCTTTTCTTGTATAAAGTTTAGTTTCTTCAGTTGCATCTTCTCTACCCGGCGTTTTATAGTTAAATTTCAAAATTAATGTTTTAAATGTAAAGTAGTAAATTGGGAACATTGGAATCCCAATTAAGATCGCATTAACCCAACTTGTTTTATCATTACCTTGCATTACACCAAACAGAACAAAGTCAATTAAGCTACCTGAGAACGTTTGTCCCACACCAACATTGAAAATATGACAGAACATAAATGATAGACCAGCAAAAATACAATGAATCACATAAAGTAATGGTGCAGCAAATAGGAATGAGAACTCAATTGGTTCTGTAATCCCTGTTAAAACAGCAGTTAATGTAGCAGAAATCAATAACCCTGAAACTAATTTTTTGTTGCTTGGTTTTGCAGTATGATACAACGCTAACGCTGCACCTGGAATTCCAAATAAGTAGAATGGGAATTTCCCTGCCATAAAGCGTGTCGCTTCCACTGAGAAGTGTGTTGTATTTGGACTTGCCAACTCTGCAAAAAAGATATTCTGTGCGCCGACAATTGTTTGACCATCAATTAAAGCAGTGCCTCCAACAGCCGTTTGCCAGAATGGCATATAGAACACATGATGCAAACCAAATGGAATCAACGCGCGTTCGGTTACACCATAAATAAATGTGCCAAAGTACCCAGTACTATTGACTAAGTTTCCAACCATCATAATGCCATCTTGAATAGCAGGCCAAACAAAGAATAAAATAATCCCTACACCCACATAAGTTAAAGCTGAAATAATGGGTACAAATCTAGTTCCTCCAAAGAAAGACAGAACGGTTGGTAATTCAATTTTATAAAATTTATTATGAAGTGCTGAAACACCTAGCCCAACAATTACCCCACCAAAAACACCCATTTGTAAGGTTTCAATCCCTACAGCTGAACCAACAGCACCATCAGGTAATGCGCCTGGCTCTAATAAACCATTTAAATTTAGTAATGCATTAATGGTTGCATGCATCACAAAGAATGCCACTGCTCCAGCAATTCCGGCTACTTCTTTTTCCTTTTTCGCCATCCCTACTGCAACACCAATTGCAAATAAAATCGGTAAGTTTGCAAAGACAATATCCCCTGCACTCTTCATAACCGTTAATAAAGCATGTAAAATACTACCATCACCTAAAACACCTTGTAAGCCATAAGTTTCAATCGTTGTTTGATTGGTAAAAGATGCGCCAATCCCCAACATTAAACCTGCTACAGGAAGTAAAGCGATTGGTAACATAAACGAACGTCCCACTCTTTGTAATACACCAAATAATTTATCCTTCATCATTTTTCTCCTTATTTTTAAGTTTTTATTTGTGTTCTAACATAAATAAAGCGCTAACATAAAATGCAAGTTGAATGACTGAAATGAATGAATACGCTATTGGTACTGAAAATGAAACGCTCTTATACTTATTATACGCAATTTCATTTCAGTATCATTCATTTTTTTAACAATTTGTTTCGATATCGCTAATCATTTCAACTCTAGTACCATGGCGACCACCTTCAAAAGTTGCGTCTAACCATTCCTTCACAATCATCTTAGCAAGTTCACTCCCAATTACTCTTGAGCCAAAAGCTAAAATATTGGTATTGTTATGTTCCTTAGAAAGCTTTGCAGAATAAGGCTCACTACAAACAACTGCACGAATTCCTTTAACTTTATTTGCAGAAATAGAAATGCCGACACCTGTGCCACAAATCAAAATACCTGCATCAAAGTTTCCACTGGCAACCTCTTCGGCTACTTTTTTTCCATATTTTGGATAATCCGTTCTATCTGATGAAAAAGGGCCAAAATCTTCAACTGTGTGTCCTAATTCTTGGATATAATCAATAATTATTGGTTTTAACTCAATTCCTACATGATCACTGCCAATCGCTAATTTCATCTTAAAGCGCTCCTTTTAATTCAGGTATAATTTCTTGATAACTCTTTTCTTTCCCAAATAATGCCGATGTTCCTAAAACAAATCCTTTAACACCAATTTTGCTTAGTCGTTCAATGACTGCTGGAGAAATCGCTCCATCAACCATCACTTCATAATGATAATCTTTTTGTAACTGAACCAATTTTTCAATCTTAGGCTCTACATAGGCTAAATACGGTTGTCCTGCAAACCCAGGATTCACAGTCATGACCATGATATAATCCACTAACGGTAACAGCTCACTAATCGTTTCAATCGCAGTTCCTGGATTAATGGCAATCCCTGCTTTTTTCCCTTTGCTTCTGATTTTATCTAAGGTTCTTGCAGGATGAAGATCTGTTTCTGGATGAAAATAAATAATATCAGCACCCATATCTGCAAATTTTTCTACATATTCTGCTGGATTTTGGATCATTAAGTGAACATCTACTAATTTGTTTGTTGCTTTTCTGATAAACTCAAAGTCCTGCAAACCCATTCCAAAATTTGGGACATATACACCATCCATAAAATCAATGTGAAAAATGTCTGTACCTGCTTCGTCTAACGCTTTCACCTCCTCTTTTAATGAACTAAAATCCGCACACATCATTGATGGACAAATCAGTCTTTCCATATTCCATCCTCCAAGCTATTTATTTAATTAACTTTTACCCTTTTATTGAGTAATCGTTTACTCAAATGGTAAAAAAATAATTACATTGATTATAAAACCTTTTTATTCAACATACATCTACTCAAATTTGAGTAATCGTTTACTCAAAGAGTAAAGAAAAGCATTGCTTTTCTTAAGTTGATGCACGACTCACTAATGTAACCGGAATGACTTGATGTTTTTTCATGTCTTTTCTTGTTCCATCAATTAAAGCGAGTAAATTCTCACAAGCCTGCTCTGCAATCAACATATTATCTTGTCTAATGGTTGTTAAACAAGGATAACAATATTTTGAAATTGGATCATTATCAAATCCAACCACCTTAATGTCCTCAGGAACTTTCTTTCCTAAGTCCAATATCGCATGAATTGCACCTATTGCCAGACGGTCATTTAAAGCAAAGACACCATCAAACTGATACCCTTCAGAAATTTTCTGTAACAAGGCAGCTTTTGCAGCTTCCGTTCTTGACATCTTCTCTTCAACCGTTACATGAATGACATTTTCTTCTTTGAAAGGAATCTGATATTTTTTTAAAGCATTTTGATACCCCAATAGTCTTTCTTTAGAAGAAGATAAAAAATCTCGGTGGATAATAATGGCAATATTATGACAGCCTTTAGAAATTAACTCCTCAGTGGCTAAGAAACCACCTTGATAATGATCAGATTCAATCAAAATCGTTGATTTAGTATCTTTTGGCTTTCTATCAATACAAATCAAAGGTGTTTTTTTATTGATGGCTGTCGAACCAAATTCTTTTACACCGGAAATGACAATTAAACCATCAATCATTTTACCCTCTAACATGCGAAGATAAGCTTCTTCTTTTTCTTCATTGCGATCTGTATTACAAATAATGGTTGAATAGCCTTTTTTAAATAAAATGCTTTCAATTTCTTGAACAACATTTGCAAAAAACGAATTGCTAATATCTGGAACAAGAATGCCAATCGTATTTGATTTTTTCATACGCAAGCTTTTCGCAATATTATTCGTTTCATAATGTGTATCCTTAATCACTTGTAACACTTTTTTTCTGGTTTCTTCAGAGAAGCGCCCATTATTATTAATCACTCTTGAAACAGTGGCAACTGAAACACCACTTAGTTCAGCAATCTCCTTAATTGATACTTTTCTTTGATTCATCTCTGCTCCCCCTGATGCACATCCGCTTATCTGAGTAAACGTTTACTCTACACCTACAATTTATCATTGATTTTTTATACTGTCAATCACTATTTTTATTCTTTTAGCTTCCCAAAACAGCTTGCTACTCATAAAAAAAGTGATGAACCTCAACGAGATTCATCACTTGCTATGCTTACTCTGCAGCTAAAAATGCTTCATATTCTGCTGCATCCATTAAAGCTAAATATTCTTTTTTAGGAACATCTGTTAATGTCACAAGCCATGTTTTTTTCACATCTGCTTCATTTAATAATTCTGGTGCGTCAGATAAGGCTTCATGGACCGCTTCAATTTTACCACTGATTGGTAAAGAAAGCTCTGTTACAGCTTTTGCTGCTTCCACACTCATAAAAGAATCATCTGCTACAACGGTTTCACCGACTTCAGGTAAATCAATAAAGGTAATGTCTCCTAGCTCTTCCTGTAAAAAAGGTGTAAAACCAACAGTATAGCTTTCTCCTACTTTTTCAACCCAACGATGTGTGCGACTAAATTTACAATTTTCAGGAAATATCATGATTTAACCCCCATTATTTTATGCTTGCCATGTTTTTTCAAATTCAGCTTCTTTAAAACCTAAAGTTAAGCTTTTTCCATCAGTTAAAATAGGTCGTTTGATTAACATCCCATCTGTTGCCAGCAACTCACTTGCTGCCTGAATCGTCATATCTTGAACTTTATCTTTTAAGCCCTGCTCACGGTAACGAATACCACTTGTATTAAAGAAACGACGAATTGGTAATGCTGGATATTTTTCCATCCATTGTGCTAATTCTTTCGCTGTTGGTGGCGTTTGGATCATATCAATCACTTCATATTTTATCTGATGCTCATCCATCCAAGCCTTCGCTTTTTTACAGGTTGAACACTTTGGATACCAATAAAATTTAATCATTTTCTTTGCCTCTTTTCTTTCCATTATCTTTCATTTATTGTGCAAGAAAAGGAAAAAGATTGCAAGTTATTTCCTTTTAAAATCACGCTCTTGCTCAGAAAACATATAACTCTTATGGTGATACCGCATGGACATGACCATCCCAATAGCGATCATATTCCCCAATAGCGAGGAACCTCCATAGCTGACAAATGGTAATGGAATTCCTGTAATAGGTAGCAAACCAATTGTCATCCCAACATTTTCCAACACATGGAATAAAACCATCATAATCACACCTGTACAAATATACGCATAAAACTCATTTTTACTATCGAAACACACACGAATTAATTGATAAATTAATAAGAAAAATAAGAATAAAACAACACAGCCACCAATAAAACCAAAGCTTTCACCAATTGACGAAAAAATAAAATCGGTATGGCGTTCAGGTACATGCACTTCGCTGACCATATAATGCTTACCAGATATTTTTCCAGAACCAATTGCTTTCATACTTTGAACCAATTGATAGCCTTTTGAACTGGTATCAGAATACGGTCTTAACCAAGAATCAATCCGGTCAAATTGATAATTCTTAAAGCCAAGCTTGATTAAAAAGTTCCTATTATATAACACAAAGTAAAAGGCTGTTCCAAGCACACCTGCAACAGAACCAAAAGCTGGCACTAAAATTTTCCAAGTAATCCCAGACATCAAAACCATCCCAATCGCAATTGCCAAGAATACCAAGACCGTTCCTAAGTCGCCTTGTAATTGAATCAAAAGCATTGGCACAAACATCACACCTGCCATTTTAGCTAGTAAAATAAAATCACTTTTCACATTGCGCATACGATTCTGACTATTATGCTTTGTAATAACCCTTGCTAGCATCAATATTAACGCCGATTTCATGACCTCCGAGGGCTGAAAACTAACAGAGCCAAATCTAAACCAGCTCTTCCCACCACTTGCAGCATAGGTCGCACGATCATAAAAAATTAACACCAATATTAGCAAAATAATCCCCAATAAATAGGCATAGGGTGCAATTTTCCAAAGCTGCTCTGAATCGAATTGCATAATCACTATAATGGCTATCGCCCCAACGATATAAAAAGCTAATTGCATCAAGGTAAGCCTCAATTTGTTACTAGGTGCAGCAGCATAAATCGAGGTCAAACTAACGATGCATAACATAATCAGAGATAAAATAATCCCATAATCTATTTTTGAGTCTTGACTTGATTCATTTGAACTCATTTATCTATCTCCTTCTATCATAAAATATCTATTTTAATTCATCTACTCTATTATATATGACTTACTGAATTAAAAAAAGGAAATGCTGTTTTTCTTACGAAATTTTTATAAGTTCAAAATTATTATATACAAAAAACGATTACTTGTTCATTATTATAAAAAGATAAAATCTATTCAAACAATAGCACCTGGTATTATTCAAACGAAATTCTTATTCTACTTGACTTAACATTACCTTTCAAAAAAGATTTTAAATAAGTTCTCAAAGGACTTTCTTTTTTTATTCTTTTCTGATACAATATCTACATAACTTAAGGGGATAATAATATTGATTGATGGGGAAGGAATGGTTGAAAAATGAATGAACTAGAACAAAATAGTTATGCAGAAAATGTGCGTTTTCGTCATCGTACATATCAAATCAGCAAAGCGTTATGGAAAATGGTGGAGAAGGATTGGAGCACTTGGGTAGAAAGTGCAGGATTAACCATCAATGAACACCATATTTTACTATCTGCTTATCTTCATGGCAAAATGAAGCTAACAGATCTATCTATTTACGGTATGATGCATGTCTCAACTGCAGTTAACTATTCACGTAAGCTAGAGCTTGCTGGCTTCATTCATTTTGAAAAAGATACACATGATAAACGTGTTAATTATATTGAAATTACTGAAGCAGGAAAAAAAATTGTTGAAGAATTAGAAGATAAATGGCAAGCTGAAGAAAGTTTAATTGTTAAAAGCGCGATGCCTATTGAACAATTATTTGGCAACAAACCTCGTTTTATGGAAGCAACTGGTGTTGTCCGTTCTTATTATGGTGAAGAATTTATGAGCCATATTGAAACACCTTGCGATGCCTTAATTCGAACAGATAAAAAAGACTAATCAAAAGAGCCTGAACATGAGATTAAAACTCATATTCAAGCTCTTTTTTATCTACCACTAAAGCATTTCATTTTTCATCGCTTCAACAATTGAAGCCATCTTCATTTTTTTAGTGGAATAATACATCAGACCTGAAGTTAATACAAAAACGGTTAGGATCACACCAGCAATACTTCCCCATGGAATATAAAAACCACCATTAAATTGAGGCATCATGACCTGATAAAGTAGATACATGATTAAAAAGCTGATGGGCAAACCATAAAGTAAGGCTTTCAAGCCATAAAAAAGACTTTCAAAACGAATCATTTTATTAAAACCTTGTGGCGTTAAGCCTACAGATTTTAGCATCGCAAATTCTTGTTTACGTAACTGAATGTTTGTTGTTAAAGTATTAAAAACACTCACAAGCCCAATTAAAGTCATCAGTCCAATAAAGCTGTAAATGAAAAAGGCGATTAAGAAATGAATGGCTTCTTCTTTTTGTTTTGATGCTTTAATATTATAAACATGACCATTAGCATCTGGATAATCTAACATGATGTCGTTTATTTTTTCTTCTACAAAAGATGCATCTTCCGTTTGAATATAGATATTAGAAAAGCCAGCATACATTCCTTCTGCTTCTTGTTTCTTTCTTATTTTTTCCATTGTTGGTTTTGAAACAACAATGGTTAATTCAGGAAATTCTTGGATATAAGACATAAAAGGGAGTTGATAATCTGAAACTTGACTTAATGTTATGCTATCACTGACTTTTTCTTGCTCTGCGCCCTGATCATATGAATAAAGCAAGACTTCATCCTCTGCTTTTAAATTTGAAATATTTAACACTTCATAGCTTGCCTCATGATGGTATGAAACACGATTAAAAAGAATACCACCCATTTCTTGACTTTCAAAAGCTGCTTGATCGATATGAGCTGCTTGATAAATTTCTTCCATTGTTTGATCATCAACACTCATTAGATTTACGCCAACCTGATAGGATCCATTACCATCTGAATAATGCGTACTTATTTTAGGATTTAATGCTTCTTTTGTTAACTTTGTTGTGACAACATAAGAATCAACTTGTGTAACTTTGTCTATTCGATCAATCTGTTCATAGCTCTTTATATCTGGTTCAATAGTATCTGTCGTCGTTTGATCATTAAAAAACATGACTGCTATATCTGCCTTTGTATTCTCATAAGACATATCAAAGGAGCTAGATAAAACATGTGTAAAGGTGACTGTACTTAAAAATAACACAATGCTCAGGATCATCGAAAATAGTGTGGCTAAATAACGCTGTCGATTTCTTTTGATATTCTTTAATCCTAGTTCTGCTTCAAAACCAAATACTTTTCTAACCCATTTAGAAGTTCGAACAGACTTGTTTTTAACAGGTAAGTATTTTGTTTGACGAATCCCATCAATTGGTGAAATTCTCGATGCTTTCAGCGCTGGCATCCAAGTAGACAGTAAAATAATCAAACTTGAAAAAATCACAACGCCTATTAAAGCTAGTGGCGAGAGGACAACATGGATATCTTCTGTACTATCAAATATATTTTTTATCAAGGGACTCACTACCTGTAAAGAAAGAGCAATTCCAACAATTCCCATCATTAATCCAATAGGGATTGCGATACTCCCAACAATTAGTCCTTCAAAGAAAACCGAATTACGTTTCTGCCGTTTGGTAGCGCCAATACTAGCCAACATGCCCAAATGTCGGCTTCTTTCACCTAAAGAAATCATAAAGGCATTATAAATCAGTACAACTGAACCAATTAAAATAATCAAACCAACAATAACCATTAAGGTTAGCAATGTCACCTGTACTTCCTTATTATCTGTGACACCATAAAACCTTAGTAATTCTTGATTATAGGTTACCTCACTACTATCAATCGCTTCACTCAGTAGTCGGCTATCTTGATACAGCGAACGGTTAATTTTTTTTAATTCAACTTTAACATTTACCTGTTTATTTTCAGTCAACGGGCCAATGACTGAATAAGCCATATCAGCAGCAGACGACTGGGAAATGCGCTCAGTATTAATAAAGCCAGTTATTGTATAAGTTTTAACTTCATCTTGAATAAAGGTTTCTTCTTTTTCTTGATAAGGTTCATATAGATCATTCGCTAATTCTTCTCCATTATTCTCATCTGCTATTGAAACTCTTTTTCCCATTGCAAGCGTCAGTTGATCGCCAATTGCCACTCCTTTTAGTTGGTCTGAAACAACCATTTCTTGTGGCGTTTGTGGTAATTCCCCTGAGGTCAAGGTAAAGGGTAAATCGTTAAAACTTTCTTGATTGACTGCTGTAAGATACAGATAAGGACGGACCTGCTCTTTTTGATTCACTAATTTTGCAAAGCCAAGCTCATTTTCAATAATCAAATGAGCGGTGTTATGATCTTGCTCAATGATTGGGATATTTTTAACAGGAACCTGCTGATACGCAACTTGC
Organism: Isobaculum melis; assembly: GCF_900111355.1. Taxonomy (GTDB): domain Bacteria; phylum Bacillota; class Bacilli; order Lactobacillales; family Carnobacteriaceae; genus Isobaculum; species Isobaculum melis. The sequence goes on along the minus strand of NZ_FOHA01000001.1, from coordinate 249,393 downwards.
CAATCCCCTGTATAATTCCGTGTATTTTTTTGAAACATCTCCACCATTGAAATAGCTAATGTGATAGTTGCTGTAGTCATCGCAACCGAAATAATGACACCAATCATTGTAATAAGAGTTCTTCTTTTATTTTTTTTCAGATGCTTAACTGTCAGCTTATTTACAATATTCATCAGCGAATCCTCTCATCCTTCATAATCCGACCATCTTCAATTGTAATCACTCGATCTGCTTGTAACGCCAGGTGCTCATCATGGGTAATCATCAATAATGTTTGGTTATGATTTTCATTAAACATTTTCAACAGTGTCAAAATTTCTTCACTATTCTGACGGTCTAAATTACCGGTTGGTTCATCTGCTAAGACAATTGCTGGTTGACTCATTAAAGCTCTCCCAATAGAAACACGCTGTTGCTGTCCACCAGATAATTGATTAGGAAGACTGGTTGGTTTTGTCTCAAGTCCTAAAGCATGAAGCATATCCGTCACATGCTTTTGATGGATTTTTTTACCATCTAATAATAAAGGCAAAGTCATATTTTCTTCTACATTTAAAATAGGAATTAAATTATAAAATTGATAAATCAGACCAATTTGTCTGCGTCTAAAAATAGCTAGTTGGCTTTCGTTTAAATCATAAATATCTGTATTGTCTATCCAGACTTTACCGCTACTTGGTTGATCTACACCACCTAAAAGATGAAGTAAAGTTGATTTCCCAGATCCAGAAGGTCCTACAATTGCAACAAATTCACCCTTATCAACAGAAAAAGAGACATTATCAAGAGCACAAACTTGAGTATCTCCTTTGCCATATATCTTGGTTAAATTCTTAACCTCTAAAATTTTCATTCACTTTCCCTCCTTGTACTGCTTGTCCTTATTTTATTAAATGGAAATGACTTTTAAATGACCTTTTGCTAACAATTTAGTCACTTACATGAGGGAGATAAAATTTAATGAGAAAAGTTGTTCCTTTTCCAATTTCACTTGTGACTTCAATGGTTGCCTGTTGATGCTGTAGAATACTTTTAGACATCGCTAAACCAATCCCTACACTATCAGGCTTTGCATTTTCTCCACGATAAAACCTTTCAAACAAATGTGGGATATCATTTGCTGGAATGCCCTCTCCATCATCTGCTATAATCAGCTCAATATGTAGCGGATTTTTAGTACATTGAATGCTCACATGTCCCTTTTGTGAGACATGTTCAATCGCATTCTTAAGCACATTCACTAAGGCTTCAACAGTCCAATGCTTGTCTCCATGCCAAAAAATTGTGTCATCTCCTGTAAACTGAATCGCAACTTCCTTCATATCAATTGGCACCAACAATGGGTTTAAGGCTTGCTCAATTAAGTCTTTCATTAGAATCGGTTCTTTTTTAAAGACAACTGCTTTTGCATCAATTTTCGACATTTTTAATAATGAACCAACTAACCATTCAATTCTTTCTAGCTGTTGTCTAATATGCTCAATAAACTCTACTCTTTTGGCTACTGGTAGCTGAGGATCTGACAGTAAATCAGTCATCATAAACATCGCGGTTAAAGGCGTCTTTAATTGATGGGAAATATCAGATAAGGTATCTGCTAAATAAATTTTATCCTTTTGTAATAACTCCGTTTTTTCTCTTAACATCAGCGTGATTTTATAAATATCATTTTTAAGTAGACTTAATTCTCCCTCTTGATTGTCACTAATATCTAAAGCTGATTTTCCAGCAAACATATCCATTAAATGTAAACTGAGTTGATTGATTTTGCGATAACGTTGCTTTGTTTCCATATAATATAAGCCAATGAGCACCCCTTCTGCACAAAAAGTATACAGTGCTGCTTGGGGACTGATTGAATAAATCAAGTAGGTACTGATTCCAACTACCACTAGACTCATCAGCAACCAACGTTTTACTTCTTTATTTTTGAGCATTTTTTTCCTCCATTCGGTAGCCAATCCCTCTTACCGTTTGAATATAAGGCGCTTCACCTGGCGTATCCAATTTCTCTCTTAAGCGTTTAATATAAACCGTCAGCGTATTATCATTCACAAAATTTCCGCCTACATCCCAAATCCCCTCTAACAATTGATCACGTGTTAATATTTGATTTAAATGATTGGAAAAAACTAATAATAAGCGATATTCCAATGCTGTTAAAGGAATTTCAAGGCCTGCTTTAAGCACTCTTGCTTGTTTGGTTTGAATTTCAAGATCACCAATAACATGCACCCCATCCTGTTGCTCTTCTTTCATATAACGACGTAAAACAGATTTGATTCTGCTTAATAACTCACGAATTCTAAAGGGTTTAGTAATATAATCATCTGCCCCCATATCCAAGCCCATCACCACATTAACTTCATCATCACAAGCTGTTAAAAAAATAACAGGCGTATCTTGCTTCTTTTTAATCTCTTGGCAAATTTCATAGCCTGTACCATCTGGCAGTGTCACATCGAGTAATAATAAATCAAATGTGGTTTCAGTTAAAGCTTGTAATGCTTTTTGTTTATTTGGACAAATAACTAGCTCATAACCTTCCTGTGTTAAGGAATATTCTAATCCTGCTATAATCGCCTGGTCATCTTCTACCAGTAATATTTTCATCTTGTTCACCTCTCATTTATTATATACAAAAAAAGCCCCCTCCACATGACTTTTTTGTCAGAAAGGGACATGATTAAAAAAAGCAAAAAAAAATAGCTTTACGCTATTATCAACTTGCGGTATCCAGATGTAGGTTTGGCTCAATGATGTTCAATACGATGGGTGAGTCTAGAGCCAAACCTTCTATGATGTGATTACGCTAGATTTTTGTTTCATGATGTCTGATCGCTATGTATAACCGTGAAACAAATCGTTTTCTAAGATGTACCGTTAGTATAACATCATTGTTGGCTATTTTTTCAAAATGTGTAATATATTCACACTTTTATTTTCTATATCAGAAAAAAGCTATTGTATTGGGCTTTAGCAATACAATAGCTTGATTCAAAATGAGCCATTATTTTTCAAATCGACATTTTCCATCTAAAAAAGTTGCTTGTAGGGTCATATCTGAATTTAATACAATAAAATCAGCAGCACGACCTGGGCTAATTTCCCCACAGCTATCTGCAATTTTACAACTTAGTGCTGGAACTGAGGTAGCCATTTGAATCGCTTCTGCAGGTGTTGCAATGCCCCAATCCACTACATTTTTAATCGCTTCTTTTAATTTTAAAACACTACCAGCTAAGCTCCCACTATGAAGTTTAGCCATACCATCTTTCACAATCACAGGAAATTCACCTAGTGTATAATCGCCATCTGGCATACTTCCTGCACGCATACAATCAGTAATTAAAGCCGTATGATCTCTACCACGTACATCCATTAAAATTTCTGCAGCTACAGGATGGACATGATGCCCATCACAAATTAATTCCGCAAAGACAGCAGGTAACGACATTGCAGCCCCAACCATACCAGGCTCACGATGATTTAGTGGGCTCATACCATTATAAGTATGCACAAAGACACTAGCCCCTGCATCTACAGCTGCTTTGGCTTGATCATAAGTAGCATCACTATGACCTAATGCCACAACAATTCCAGCTTCCGTTGCTTTTTTTACAAAGGCAGGAACACCTGCGCGCTCCGGTGCTAAAGCAATTTTTTTAATCAATCCATTTGATAATTTTTGCCAATTTTCTAACGTTTGAATTTCAGGATCAGAGAAATAAGCCGTATTTTGTGCCCCTTTATGCTTTTCTGTAAAGAATGGTCCTTCTAAATAGATACCAGCAATTTTTGCACCTTCTACTTTGGTTTGATTCGCTCCAATCATTTCTACCACTTGATTTAACTCTTCTGTTGAAGCTGTCAAAGTTGTTGGTAAGAAACTCGTGACACCACAGGCTAGCAATCCTTTTGAAATTTCATTTAACCCTTCAAAATCGCCATCCATCACATCATGATTGACTAAGCCATGAATATGGGTATCTACTAAGCCTGGCGCAATCCATTGCTCACCGTATTCGATTATCTCTCCTTCAGTTGGTTTCTCTACTTGATAGGCACCAAATTGACCATCTGTAATGTCTAAATAACCTGCTTCTTTGACTTCATTTGCTAGGAAAAATTTTTGACCATGAAGATATGTTTTCATGTTCTTTGCCTCCTTTATGATAGTAGTATCTTATCAAAACAAATAAAAAAGGGCACAGATTTGCCCTTTTTTATTTTTAATTAAACCACGCCAACTAAACGACCTAGGACACCTACTAATACAGTAATTAAAATGAGTAAGAGCGGTGATTTGCCTTTTTTCAACATCCAGAAACAGAAGAATGTGTAGAGTAATGGCAACAATTTAGGCATAATCGCGTCTAATACGCCTTCTTGTAAATTAAACGTAATATCGCCAGCTTTGACATTTAGTGTTAATGTGAAGTTGATATATGAAGCAACTAATGCGCCAATAACGGTTAAACCGACGATTGATGCTGCACGAGAGATTTTTTTCGTATTTTCTTTTAAGGTCACAATTGCATTGGTTCCAGTGTTATAGCCATAATGCATTAAACCAAATCTTAAGCCAAAATGAACGATGTTAAAGGCTACTAGGAATAAAATGGGTCCTGCAATATTGCCTTGTGATGCTAAGGCTGCGCCAATACCTGCTGTGATTGGCAGTAAGGTTAACCAGAATAAGGCATCCCCAATCCCACCAAGAGGTCCCATGGTGGCAACTTTAATCCCACGAATCGTATCACGAGATTCTTTATTTTCTTCCATCGCTAAAGTAATTCCTTGAATAAAAGTTACTAAAAATGGATGCGTATTAAAGAATTGTAAATGGTCATTTAAGGCCATTGATAAATCATGATCATTTTTATGAATTTTTTTCAGTCCAGGAATTAGACCATAAGTCCAACCCCCACCTTGCATACGCTCATAGTTGAAAGAACTTTGGAGTAATAATGAGCGCCAAACCATTTTATTTAAATCTTTTTTTGTTAAGACCTTTTCTACACTAGGGTCTTGATATTCACTGATTTGATTAGATTCCATTACTATAATCCTCCTCTACAACATCTTGTGTAACAATGGCTTTTTTCCCGCCACTATCTTCTCCATCACCTTTACCTGAGTAGTAATCATAAGCTGCAATCGCGCCACCAATTAAGGCAACAGCTAAAATATCCATCCCACCATAAGCGCTGGCAACAAACCCGATAACGAAAAAGGCTGCATAAGAAACTTTAAACATAATTTTCATCAACATTGCGAAACCAACTGCTGGCATAATACCTCCAGCTACACTTAGACCACCAATTAACCAAGTAGGTAACATTTCTACTAAGCCTTGTGCCTTGTCTGCGCCTAAGAAGATTGGTAAGAATGAGATAATAAAGTAGAAAACGAATAAAAACATTGGTTCATAATAGCTTAAACGATCAATACCTTTTGTATCTGCTTTTGCAGCATAGGCATCCATTTTATGCATAACTGGTGAAAAAGCAGTAAAGATAAATGTAATACAAGCTTGAACAGCTACAGCAAAAGGTACAGCAACCCCAACTGCAACGCTTGCATCTTGTTTAGATAAAATAGCAAAGGCCGTTCCGATAATTCCTCCAATAACAACGTTTGGCGGTTGTGCACCAGCAAGTGGTACCATCCCTGCCCAAACCAATTCCAATGTTGCACCTGCAATTAAACCTGTTTGGAAATCTCCTAAAATCAATCCAACGACTGCCCCTGTAACAAGTGGACGGTGAATATGGGTTAACCCATTAAATAAATCCACCCCCGCAATTCCTGCCCAAAGACCAATGAGTATTGCTTGAACTAACATACTTTCTCCTCCTTTGTTGTTATCATGTCTCTCAGGATTAAAAATCCTGAGAGACATGATACAAATCAAACATAATCAAAATTTTTTCCTACTACCCCTTACAACTATTTAATATATTCCATCATGTCCTTGCTTCGATCACTTGGAATACCGCGAACATCTAATTTAATACCTAAATCATGCAATTTATAAAAGGTATCAATATCATCTTGGTCTACTGATAATGTTGGTGCTAACTGTTTTTTTCCTTCTGAAAAGTGTAAGTTACCAACATTCACTTCCTTAATGGGTACGCCACCTTCTACTAAACGAAGGGCATCTTGCGGTGTTTTAACTACTAATAAGATTTTTTGATGAGGTGCAGCTTTCCCAATAATCGCCACTGTTTTTTCAATTGTAAAGAAGCGAATTTGAACCGCATCAGGTAAAACCATATCCATTAAACTTTGTTGAACAGGATCTGTTGCGACCTCATCATTTGCTACAACGACTAGATTGGCGCCAAGGGTATTGGTCCAAGTAACCCCTACTTGACCATGAACTAATCGGTTATCAATTCTTGTTGCTAAAATATTTGGTGTACTCATTTCCTCTGCCTCCTTTAAATTTAAAAGCTGAACAGGCTCATTTGTCATGCTTCTTGTCATGCCTCTTGTCATGCCTCTTAGGATTTTTAATCCTTAGAGACATGATACAGATTGAACACAGTTCAACTCTGAACATTAATCACATCTTAAAAACATGATACAGATCGAACTTGTTCGACTCTGAACCTTACTCCATAGGAATTATTGAGATCGAAGCAAAGCCTAGAGCTAGCCTGTGAAGCTAGATAACATTAAAAGCTGAACAGGCTCATCAGCTCTGACAGAAAAATAGGAAAATATGAATGTGACGCTTTTTGTCACAGACAGATTTTATCTTTTTTCCGAAGACCTTCAATCCTTAGAGCTTTAGCTCTTAGGAATTGTTGAGATCGAAGCAAAGCGTAGTGCTAGCCTGTGAAGCTAGATATTTTTTATTTCCCATAAGAGTGGATTGTTACCCCTTTAACCACGCGGTTTACTGTTCCTGTTGGTGATGGTGTATCTGGTTTATTGCCAACCTTGATAGATGCTTTAACAGCTAAAATTTGTGCAAACATCAAGTAAGGAAGGGCTAGATAAACATCTGGAATTTCAATTTTCCCTTTATTAAAGCGGTAATGGTCACCATCAAAAGGAAGAGCTGCTCCTTCTTCTAAAGCGAAGATTCCCATAACTAATGGTGCAATGCCATCAGCTTTAACTTCTTCTAAAATATCCACATCATATTTTTGCGTATAGACATCATTTGATACAAAGGTAAAGACTAACGTTTGATCCTGTGTGAATGATTTAGGTCCATGTCTGAAGCCCATTGATGAATCAAATAGGGTCGTAATTTGGCCAGCTGTTAACTCTAATACTTTCAATTGTGCTTCACGAGTTAAGCCAGCTAATGAACCGGAACCTAAATAGATAATGCGCTCAAAATCTAAAGCCATAATTTTATCAATTTCTGCTTCATCTACTATCATTTGTTGCCCCATTTTACTAATTTCCTTGATGATAGCTTGATGTGTTTCATAAGATAAGCCATCAAAAATTTGTAAAGTTGCAAGTAGCATACAGCTAAAGCTTCCTGTCATCGCAAAGCCTGCATCATTAGAACGCTCAGGCATGAGTAATAAATAAGCATTTTCTAAACCTTTACTCTGTTTAGCTAATTGACCTTCTGCCGCACAAGTAATATTTAACTGGTAAAAATCTTTCACAATTTCTTTTCCTAAATTCACAGCTGCCAAGCTTTCTGGACTATTACCACTTCTTGCAAATGAAACAAGTAAGGTTGGAATATCTGCTTCTAAAAATTCATAGGGATTAGAAACGATATCCGTTGTTGCCACACTCATCACGGTAAATGCTTTCATTGATGGTAATGGCAATAGATAAGGAAGCGCTGTATTTCCAACATAAGCTGATGTACCCGCTCCTGTAAAAATAACTTTTGCCTGTCCATGCTTCTCTTTAATTCCTTGTAAAAAAGCTTGGATGGTTGTTTCATGCTCTTTCACAATCGCTAAGGTTTCTAGCCATAACTCTGGTTGCTGCTCTATTTCTCTAACTGTAATATTTGCGCCAATTGCAGCTAATTCTTGATTTGTTTTTTTAAACATTTTGAACCCTCCATGTCTCTGTATGGTAATGTGGTCATTACCACTTTTAAGTCTAAAAAAATATACTGAGGTATCAGTTATTTTTTGTTTCGTTCCTTTATGCATCATAAGCATATACTGTAAACGCTTACTTGTCAAACGAAAAGTTTTTGTTAAATGCCTTCTTCAGCTGTATCTATTACTATTTTCTTCAGACTAAATTTTTTAATACCATTAATACCAGCTGTTATTGCTTGATCAGAAAAAGTTTCTAAAGCTTGGTTTCGCATAAATAGAATTTCTAATAGCATGGCGACATTTGTTCCTGCAACAACTGCTAGATTTGCTACTTCTGCAGTTAACTTAGAAGATACATTAAAAGGTGTGCCACCAGCAATATCCGTTACAATCAGTACACCACTTCCAGTATCAACCTTAGCAACCGCTGCCTGAATCTTTTTAGTTAATTCCTCTGAGCTTAAATCTTCTGTAAAATCGATCGCTTCAAATTGTTCTTGGGCACCTGCAATTAATTGAACAGAGCTATAAACACCTGTTGCAAAATTGCCATGTCCGCTTAATACCATTCCTATCATATTTCCCTCTCCTTTCAAAACTAGGATGTGGTCAATAGACCACATCTTATTGTCTTAAATGTCTGACTTTATAGATAAATTGATCACTTCGCGCCACACTTAAAGTGAACTCTATCACACGATTAAATTGGTCATAGCTTAATCTTTTTAGATTTAAACAAGCATCCCCTTTATCAATCCCTAAAAGATCTGCTTCTTTTTCTTTGACCAATCCTGCTGAAAACTGCTCTTCAGCTACTTCAACAAACTCACCATAGCGTTCTTTAAATATATCATAAAGCGGTTTATGGCTGAGCTCTTCTTCTGTTAAACCAGAAAAATCACCATAAGGAATATAGGTTGTTTCTACCATCATAGGGACATTATCTGCCAGTCTTAATCGTACAAAACGGATGACTTTTTCAGGAACTTCTAAGCCCATTTGACCTGCTACAAAGTGGTTGCTTTCAATAATTTCAAATGCTAAAACCTTTGTTTGAGGCACTTTTCCATTTTGACGCATCTGGTCTGTAAAGCTATAGTTGTCCATTAAGTTTTGCTTATCCTTATTAAGTGAAGAGACAAAAGTTCCTTTTCCATGGCGTTTGTAAATGTAACCAGCTGTTTCTAACTCAGACATCGCCAATCTAACAGTTGTGCGACTCACACTATAGATTTGGCAAATATCTCTTTCTGATGGCATCTTATCATTTGGTTGCATTTCTGTTTCAATTTTCTTAATTAAAATGTCTACTAATTGAGAATATAGCGGGATTTTACTAAACTTATTAATCAAGTGTAAGCCTCCTTCCTCCTAAGTGGTAATGACCACTTAGTACTGTTACTATAAGTGCTAACGATTTTTTTGTCAACTTTCCATCAAATTTATGCTAAATAAACCTTCTTTTATCATAGCACATTCTGATAAAAGAAATAAGCCACTAGCAAGAACGCTGCTAATAGACTTATTTTTCACTCAAACAGCATTGACTTGTCGGCCAGCTTGTGTGATCAAGGCTTGTTCTAATACATGATTTCTTTTGCTTTCAATCAAATCATCTAAGTATTTACAAATTTCTTGTGAAATCGAACGGGTTGCTTCTTGATAGAGAATACTCGGTGTATGATCAACAACATAGTGTACAATGTCCTTCACAACATAAGTAGGTGCTTCAATGGTTGTGGGAATAGACGTTTCAATACCACCATTTTCATCACAACTAATATCAATAATCAACGCACCTTTTTTCATTTTTGCTAAATCTGTTTCATAAATGATATGATCTTTTCGCTGATTATCCCATAAAATAGCATTGACCAACGCATCATAGACTGGTAATTCTTTACGCAATAGCGCTTCTTGTTTGCGATTATAAACAATCACTTCTGCACCTAGTTTTGTTAACATCGCAATGGCGCCTTGTGCTGAATTGCCACGTCCAATTACCGCAACCTTTGCTCTGCTAGGCAGGCTACCAATACATTGATACGCGTGAAGAATGGCTGCTTCACCTGCTAAGTAGTTATTTTTCCAAAAACAATGACGATTATCCTTCATCATATTCGCCCATTCATAAGCTGTCACTTTATGATCAAGTAACAATTGATTTCTTTGTTTATTTTCCCCTGCATGAATCCAGCCAAAAATTGTTTGCTTTTCGGTTAATTGATGAAGATAACTGGCATCCCCAATTTTTGGTTCACAAATAATATCCTTTGTTAAAACTATTTCTCGGGAAACAATATGACACCCCAGCGCACGGTAAGCTTCATCTGGAATATTCAGAATTTCTCCATAATGTTCTTCAAAATATAAAGCTTCTTTATATCTGACCTTTAGGATGTCCTCTGGTAATATCGCTCTACGCCTCTCATTTTCTTTTTCCCCTATTGTAAAACCGATTTCTTTCATATGAGTACTTTGCATTTTTATCATCCTTTCTAGCTCATTCGTAATGATTCATTGCATCCTCTTTTTTCTAAAAAAAGTGTGCTATTTTTACTTTTTTGTAAAAATAACACACGAATCTTTAATTTTTAGCTTTAAAACAAGTACTTATTTAATCAGCTGATAAATTGCATCTGCATAAATTGCAGCTGATTTCACAATATCTTCCACCCACATAAATTCATTGGCTTGATGCATGGTATCTTGACGATCTGGGAATAATGCCCCATAAGCTACACCACGCTCTAATAAACGACCATATGTGCCGCCACCAATTGTCTTTTCAGCACCCTTTTGTCCTGTATGCTTTTCATACACATCTAGCAAAGTTTTCACTAATGGATCATTTGCAGGAACATAATGCGGTGTTTGATATTTACCTCTTGTTAAAGTCACACCATAAGCTGCTAATTTTTTGCTGATATCAGCTTCAAGGCCATCTGCTGTTACCCCTTGTGGGAAACGGAAATTCAGTGCAATAGTGCCACCTTTGTCTGATGAAAAATTGAAAATTCCTGGGTTCATGGTTAAATCGCCCATTTTTTCATCTGTATAAGCAATGCCAAGGTTTTTAGCACGAGAATCCTCATGTAAATCGTTCGCAGTTACTTCAAGATAAGCTTTTGCATCACTTCCGAAATCATATTGTGTTAAGAAAGTTGCTAGATAGGTTCCAGCATTAATCCCACCAGTTGGTTCCATTGCATGAGCTGCTTTACCAATGACTTCAATCGTCACTTGGTTGCCATTAGCTGTTACAGTACCTGTAATCGGATTTTTTTCAATAAAGGCAGCAAAATCTTGTTCAATTTGTGCTACATCCACTGCTGTAATGACCGCAGTTGCATCTTGTGGCACCATATTTTCACGTAAGCCTGCTTCAAAGCTGACCAGTTCATTTGTTCCACCAGCATTGCTACCATTAAAACTTAAATGAACCGTTAAAATCCCTTTTTCTCCATTGATAATTGGGAATTCAGCATCAGGAGAAAAACCAAAATCAGGTTTAGGTTCAACCTCTAAATAGCGGTCCATACATTTCCAACCACTTTCTTCATCTGTTCCAACAATAAACTTCACTTGTTTTGAAATAGGAAGCCCTAGTTCTTTAATCATTTTAATTGCATAGTAACCAGCAATCCCTGGTCCTTTATCATCACTTGAGCCACGGGCATATAGCTTACCTTCTTTAATTATTGGCTCAAAAGGATTGGTATCCCAGCCACTACCTACAGGAACCACATCTACATGTGCAAAAACGCCCATTGTTTCAGCACCTTCACCATAAACGGCATGACCTGCTAAGTTATCAATATTTTTGGTTTCAAAGCCATCACGTTTTGCCATTTCTAAAAAGGCTAACAAAGCTGCTTTTGGTCCAGGGCCAACGGGTGCATCTGCTGTTGCCTGACTATCATCGCGCACACTATCAATTTTTAGTAGTGAGAATAAGTCTGCTAACATTTCTTCTTTGCGTGCTTCTGCTTCTTTTTGCCAATCAATTGTCATTTTATCCACTCCAATCCTTTTTTCAACTAAGTCTATCATATCATTTTTTGAATAAAAAAAGGGGAAAGTTATGGGCTTTATGCAAAAAATTCCCTCCTCTGTAGAAAATCAGCTTTATAAGCAGTATAATAAAAGCATGAAATGACTGAAGGGAGTGCTGATAATGCATTTATTAGAGAAAAAAATCGTGCAAGGCTTGTTGCCTAAAAGACAAGCATATTCACATAAAGGTGACTATGGTCGTGTGCTATTAATTGGCGGAAATGAACAAATGGGCGGTGCTATCATTTTAGCTGCTAGTGCAACTGTAGCGAGTGGGGCAGGGCTTGTGACGGTTGCAACACATTCTTGTAACCATGCTGCACTCCATGCTCGATTACCAGAGGCAATGGTGTTAGACATCAAAGATCAAGCGCAGTTAATGGCGGCACTTCAAGCCACAGATGTGGTGGTAGTTGGTCCGGGGTTAGGTCGAACAGGAGCTGATTTATTACTGCTTTCAACGATTTGTTCAAGCTTAACTGCTGAGCAAAGCCTGATTATTGATGGTGATGCAATTACCTTATTAGCTGAAAATCCGTTACCACAATCAAAGGCCTTTACCGTTTATACGCCACATGAAAAAGAATGGGAACGATTAAGTGGTCTCCCAATTGACAAGCAAACAGTTAAAAATAATCAAGCAAGTCAAGAGCAATTGAATAGTGTGATTGTGCTGAAAAAGCATCTCACTGAAATTTATTTTCCACAAGATGTCTGGCAAAATCAAAGCGGAACAGCTGCAATGGCAACTGGTGGCATGGGGGATACGCTTGCTGGTATGTTAGGTGGCTTCTTGGCTCAAATGCATAATAAGAAATCAGCCATCTTAGCTGCGGTCTTTTTACACAGCCATATTAGTGACTTAATTGCCGAAACGTCTTATGTCACTCTACCAAGTGAAATCATTAAGAGGATTCCTAAAGCAATGAAGGAATTTGAGAGTACTTTAGAGGTTGTGTTGTAGCTAGTCAAAAAGTCTTATGAAGCGAAAAAAGGTATATATGAAGAGCAATATTTTTTAGATGAGAAATATAATGAAATTAATTTCTGTTAGAAACAAGAAAAATTGATGCAAAATGCATACATAATTTTGCACCAATTTTTCATTTCTTTAACGGATAATCCATCCTAATAAAATATCGAACATATTCATTCACCTCCTTATTTCTTGCCCTTATCATAACACATTTTATGATGTATAATGTAGGCATACCCCTTATTCCAAATACTTATTTCTATTTAAAATATATAAAGAAGCGAGATGTGATGATATGGCCAAAGATTACTATGGTAATACAATGAAATCTATTAGAATTGCCAGACGTATTTCTCAAAAAAGTGCGACTGATGGTAAATTTAATCGCTCCCTGATTGCTAAAATTGAAAAAAATGAAGTGATACCTAGCATCCATAAATTCCAACTAATTTTACAACAATTAAATTTATCTTTTGATGAATTTTTCTTTATACACAGAAATTATGGACTCACCCAATATCAAGAATTAACCAATAAATTTTATTCTAGTTTAAGTAATTCAGATATTGATAAGTTATCAAATCTAGTAACGGAGTTTTCAGATTATTTAAATGAACATGATAGTTTCTATATTAAAGAGTTAAAGGAAGTCGCCTTAGCTATTATTGATATTAGAAAAAATAATTTTGAAAATGCAACTAGATTAGTTGAACCCATTTGGACTAGACTCTCTAAAGTTGATCTTTGGACAATCTCAGATTTAAAGCTAATTAATTGTATCCTATTTATCTTTCCAATTGAAGTCGCGATTAATATTGGCCGTAATGCAATTTCTCAATTAGAAAAATATAAGCAATTTTTACCTGATAGTCAATTAAAGGTTGCCTTTAAATTAAATCTGACTGGCTTATTACTTACAAACGGAAAGTTTTCTCAAACAACCTTAGATTTATTAGAAGAAATTTTGATAGAATCCAAAGAGAACGGCATGTATGATTGTTATGCTGTCGCATTATTTCGAAAAGGAGCTTTACTGCAAGCAAACTACCCGGAGATAGAAAATGAAGAAATGGATGAAGCCATTCAGATTTTAGAATTGTTAAAGGAACAGCATTTAATTGATTTATTACTTGAAGATAAAGCTTTGTTTTTAAATGGAGAGACTACGATAGAAAAAGAATATCTGACAAAAAAGAAGCCTAATGAATAAAAAACATTAAGCTTCTTTTTTCTTTCCTTCAAAGATGACCACATGTAAAACTGTCTTTTTTTTCTTAATGACAAAACTACAACCTTGCTTGATTTTTTTCATTTTTTGGACAACATATGGCGCTAATAACACTTCTACATTTAAAGCTTCTAGTCCACCCTTTGGCACTAAAATAACCAATTTACGTTTACTTTTTTTCTTATCTAAATCCATTTTCAAATGCAAATAACGATGGAGATAGAATTGACAAATTTGTAAGCCTCCATCTATTAACATTTCTGTAAAAATCTCAATTTTTGTCAGCCATTCTTGTGTAAAGAACGTCTTTTTTGTGAAATAATCTTCTGGGTGCGCTACTGTTCCTTTCCTTTGTTCAAATAGAATCTCTTCTCCTCTATCATCATAAATTCGAAATAAGCCTCTCGTTGCGGTTAATTTACTGGTTGGTCGCCAGTAATCATCCAGATATTGCACACTATAAATGGCCTGTTTTTCAGTTACCGCTGCAACTTCTACAAAAGGCTCTCTTAACACTAAATGTTGGGTCACTTCATCAATACCACACTGATTTCTAAATGCCCATTGTCTTATAATATTTTCCTTTTGTTGCCACTTTGTAGGATCCTTATATAAGGTAATATGGGTTACGCCAAAATCTTTTGCTTCATTAGATACACCTTCACGGAAATCTTTCAATACTTGCTTTGGTAGCCATTGATAATAAGGTTGACAAAACCACATCTGCCAACATGAAGTAAATTGTAAGGCTTGATAAGTCAAATTTTGTCCAGGAAATTGGTTTAAATCAACAATGACTTGCCCCTGTTCATTTCTAACCATCGTTAGCCCTTCACAGCCATCTTGTCGTAATTCTGGTTGCCAAATATTACTAAATAGTCGTTCTTCATTACTACGTAAATAGGCAAATAGACCCGTTTCCTTCAAAGTTTGTTCGATAAAATCTGTGATTAATGTCGCATGTTTTTGATAGCAATGATAAGGGATAATAAAATGAATGCCTATGTATTCCTGATCATAGGTAATCGATAAGGTTTGTTGTGATTCGCCTTTTATGCCTTCTTTAAATACTTCTATTGTAAATTCAGTCTCGGCTTTTAAGACATTCATGAGCTTCTCTTGCTGATAAGGTTCAGCGACCTGTTCAGCTTGTCTCATCAAGTTAGGCTCAAATAAAATGCGACTCAATACAATCGCATTCTCAAAAATCAATTCACTTGCATTTTCTGCTTTTAAGGCAATGACACCATGAATTGGATGATGTTCTTTTGTCACTTCAACTGTTCTATTTTCTTTTATACACATATTGATTCCTCTATTTCTCTATTCTGTCACTTCTACTATCATAAAGGAAAAAGTACCCGATGCCTAGTTTTTTCAATAACTAAGATCGGATACTTTTATTTTTCATTATCTGTATTTAAATAAACTTAATTTTTTGTTGCTCTTTTTTTATTCATTTGGATGAAATAACCTACTACTAACAGCATCATACCACCTAAGAATTCAAAGGATACTTTTTCTCCAGTTGAAGGAAGTTCTTTTGTTTCTTCTTTACTTGCTACTGGTGTTTCCGCTGTTTCTACTGGTGCTTTTGGTTCTGTAATTACTGGATCTTCTGTAATTGGTTTTTCAGTCACATCATTTGTAACCGTTACTTGAACAGTTTCAGTCACAACTTTTGGCATTGCTCTAGTGATACCATTATCGATGGTATGAGAAATCTCAACTAGATAATTTCCAGTCTCTTTCACAAGATATAAATCTGCTGCATTCACATCAATTGCCCCATCAATTGATTGATTTGTAACTTTATCCCATAATTGCGCTCCACTTCTAGTTAACACGATTTCTTCTAACGTGCCTTTAGCTTGAGAGTCTTTTAATTCAGACAATTTTATTTCAAAATCATTCGCTTGAATTGTTAATTCACTTTCCACTACGATTTCATCCCATACTGCTTTAAGCGTTAAACCTCCAGCAGGGATCATCATTTTACCAGTTACTTTATTATCAGCTGCATCATACCAACCTGCAAAGGTATAGCCTTCTCTAGTTGGTACTTCGATTGCATCAATATCTAATTCACTATCTGTTGGTGCAATGATATCTTGCGGTTTGCTTGCTGCATCTCCACCATTAATATCAAATGTAATCGTTTGATCAAGGGCTGTCCAATGTGCAGCTAGTGTTAAGCCATCTGCTGGCATTTTGATGCTTCCTGATACTTGCTCTGTTCCATTGAACCAGCCTGCAAAAGCATACCCTGGTTTTGTTGGTGCTTGAATCGCATCTACATCTACATCACTATCTGTTGGTGCAACTAAGTCTTTTGGTTGACTCGCAAGATCACCTGTATTGACATCAAACGCAATCGTTTGATCAGCTGCAGTCCAATGCGCAGTCAGTGTTAGTCCACCTACTGGCATTTTGATGCTTCCTGATACTTGCTCTGTACCATTGAACCAACCTGTAAAGGTATAACCTGGTTTTGTTGGTACTTGAATCGCATCTACGTCTACATCACTATCTGTTGGTGAAATTAAATCATTTGGTTGACTGGCAGGATCACCTGTATTCACATCAAATGTAATGGTTTGATCATCTGCTTGATAAACAGCATTCAATGTTGTGATAGCTGAAACTGTATCTGTCGCAAAATTCCAGAAAGGAGCATTTGGTTTATTTGGTTTCCAGCCTAAGAAAGTATAGCCTGGTTTTGATGGTGTTTCTGGTTCTTTGATCAGCTTATCTTCAAATACAAGACCAAAGTAAACTCTTGTATCTCCATCCATAATCGTTACTAAATAGTAAGTTTTAATCTTCTCAAATCGTGCATAAAGTGTCATATCATTTTCTGGCATTTTTCCAAAAGAAAAAATCCAATTTGTTCCTCCAACTGGTTCTGTATACCAAGCTTTAAAGGTATAACCAGGTTTTGTTGGCGCAGGTGGTTCTGTTAAAAACTCTCCCGCCACAGCTGTTGCTTTTGTTTCAACACCATCAACATTATAAGTTACTTGGTATTCTTTTGGTTCAGGTTTTTCTGGTTCTTCTGGCACAATTGGTGCAAACACTGGATGTAATCTTAAATCATGTGCTGGCATTCTATCTACAGCGAAATCCCACAATTTAGCAGTTTCAGGATCATCATTATAGATTTCAGAATAGCCTATAAATGTATACCCTTCTTTTGTAGGTGGATATGGGTCTTCTTTAAGAAGTTCGCCATATTTTTTATCACCTGTACCCAAATACCAAAGAGTATAATAATTATTAATACGTCCTTGTAAGGTAATATCTTCATCTCCCACTACATAAGGAAATGAAATCAATCCTTCTCCTGTTGAAGGATTTGGATAACGATCCCACCACTCACGAAGCGTATAGCCTTCTAGTAAATTATCCTCAAAAGTCAAATCAATTTCTGGTGCCACATCAATTGTTTCACCAGGTTTTTTTTCAACTGAATAAACTTCTTTTGTAGCCCATTCAGGCTTAGTATATGGATCTTTTTCATGAATATTATATTTAACTGTAAATGAAACTTTTACAGTTTCTTTTTCCTCGCCAATTCTTTGAACTGGTCCTTTTGGTTCTTCTTTTACTGGTAATAATGGGTTTTCAAATAATTCTCCTAAGTTGTTGTTTTCTGGTTGAATGTTGTTGTTTGTTTCTGGCTGAATCAAATCTACTGCTGAATCTACCGCTGGATCTTCTTCTGCCTCATTTTCTGATTCATCTAAAATTTCTGTTGTATCATTTGACTCTAACTGTTCAGGTGCTTCACCCTCACTATGTAACGAATCAGCTAATACGGTTAGATTGACTTGACTAAATATCATCAAGGCAACGGTTAGCAAAATCATGAGCTTCCCTAAAAAAACATTCTTCTTCATCTTTTTTCCTCCTGTATCAATCATAAGTGTATTGCATTTTTCTTATACACTTATAATATCTAACCCACCCAACTAACTCAAAGTTATCCAACAGGACAATTGCGGAGTTTTATGTCATTTTAAATTTTGAATCATCGCTTGAATAATTTTCTTAATGGTTGCTTCTGTTACAAAGTATTGTGTTAATAGAAAAACCAATGGTATCAATAGTGATGCAAATAAACCAATTTGAATCATCCATTTTAAAAAAACTTCATACTGCTCCCAGCCTATAGGATGATCGCTAGGTAATCTTTCATGCCAACCATTTTCCTGATTGCTTTTAAAATCAGTTTTAGTATCTCTTAATACATTCACTTGCACAGTAATTGAAACATCATGAATGGTTTGAAAGGTTAAAGGATAGCTTCCAATTTCTGGTTTTAGCTCCTGCATCCCAACATCAATAATCGGTAAGGTTTCACCATCTTTGGTTTCCCAAGCTTTCGCTTGCCCTAAACGAATCCAGTCTTCTTTTGTGAAGCTTTTGACCTCAGTTGTAGTGACTTCAATTGGTTGGGCATCAATCGCTATTTCTTTCTCAATAATAGTCTGTTCGCCTGTGACGGTTACCTTCACTTGTTTTTTGATCATTTCTCCTTGATGGTCATAGGTCAAATCTACAAAGTATGTTCCTGGTGAATCAATGGTTTCTTGTAAACGAATTGTTTCTTTGCGAAAGGCTTCTTCATAGCTATCTGCTATTTCTTCTTGCGCCAATACGGGATGTGATAGATTAAAAAAGGAGACTAAAAAAAAGACTGTCCATTTCACTTTTCTATTCATCTTGGACAGCCTCCAGTGGTATCTCAATCCTTAACTCAACACCGTTTTCTTTTTTAGAAAACTGGCAAGTACCTTGATATTTTTGAACTGTCTTTTTAATTGTATACATTCCGACACCTGTACTTGTTTTAGCAAGTACTTCTCCTTGATAAAACAAATCAAAAACATGTTCAAAATCAATCGCATCAATATCCGCACTTTCGTTATAGGCACTCATTTTTAAAGATTGATTTTCTTCAAATAAAGTAAATTCAAAGACACCTTTTTCATCTGTATATTGCGCAATATTAGACATAATATTGTGTAATAGTTGCTTAACTTCAATCACATCCATATAAACCATTAACTCAGCTGGCACATCTACAATACAACGAATTTGACGTTTCGATAAAATCGGGTTAAATCTACGAATCGTATTTTGAACCTCTTTTACTAAATCGATTTTTTCACATTGATTGATTACCCTTTCTCCATGAATCAATAGAATTGCTTCCTTAATTTCTGTCAGAACACCTTGATTTCGTTTTTCAATGGTTTCTATTTTTTGAACTAAGGCTGGATTTAATGAAGCTTGCTCCTTCACTTGCTCCAATTCTAGCGAAACAATACTGATTGGGGTTTTTAAGTCATGAATCACAGAACGCACTAATTGTTCTTTGTAAATACTCTCCTCATTTTTAGCTTGTAACTCTTTTTCTAAAGCCGTGTATTTTGTACCAATCGTTTCCATTTTCCCTTGAAGATCATCTGTAAATTCATGGAGCTCAACAGATAAACGATCATAAGCAGATGTTTTATCTATTGGTGAAACTTCAGAAAGACGAAATTCTTTTAACTTGAGAATATTCATTCTTAAACGTTTCAATGGATGCAGTATTTGTTTACGCATCATCAATACTAAAAGCAATACAATACTAAATAACAGAATAATACCTAAAAAAATAAAAAAAGTTGAAATTTCAAAAAAGTTTTGTGGTTCTAATTGATAAATAGCAAGCCAAACTTGGTATTCTTCTTGATCTTTTTGAATAGTATACGCTGAATGATAACTCAGAACAGCTTCGTTGACCCATTGATCCAATGTTGCAAAATCTGTTGTTGGAACTGTCGCATAATAAAAACCATGTTCATTGATAACAGCTAATTCTAATGGTTGTTTTGCCACATAATCTGCTAATTTCTCTTCTAAATCATCCGGCTCCTCTCTCTGAATGATTTGCGTGATATCTTCACGTATCTCCTCCACCCTATTTGTATCAATTTGATTATAGATTGCTGGTAAAGAATAAATCAGCCACACTAATAAACAAATCACAAGTAGATAAATTGGTGTCATTACCCAAATAAACCGATCCTTAAATATCCTTTTCATACCTCTACTCCACCCATTCATAGCCAACTCCTCTTATTGAAAAAATACAATTCACAAAAAGCTTGGCTCGAATGCGTTTAACATGTGTATCAATAATTCTTATATCTACAAATTCATCATTCGTTCGCCAAACTTCTTTAATCATCAATTCTCTTGAAAGCACAATATTTTTATTTCTTAAAAAAAGCACCAAAATACTAAATTCTTTTAAGGTCAGGCTGACTTCTTCTTCGTTTTTATAGACTTTTCGTGTTTTTAAATCAATTTTTATATTTTCAGCGCTACTTCTTAACTCTGCTGTTTCAAAAACAATGGATTCATTTAATACTTTCTCAATCCGTTTTAATAAAACCTTGATTGAAGCTGATTTTTTTATGTAATCATTTGCATTAAGCTCTAAGCCTTTTACTTCATCTTCATCCTCATCTGAACTAGTCAATAAAATTACCTTTGCATTTTCATCCATTTTTCGAATCAGATAGAGGAATTGCAGACCATCAATAATTGTCATTTTTAAGTCACTGATAATTAAATCAAAGAATTCTGTTTTATACATTTCTAATCCTTCACTAGCGCTACTTGCTACGGTTACATCATAATGATATACGATTAATAATTCTTTAAAAAACAGGCGATACTCCTCATTATCATCTACAAACAATATTTTTTTCACTCGCCACACCCTCTTATATCAGAATAGTAAATCAGCTATATTCTAGCATATAGTTTTTATAACTTAAAGATAATATTTATTTCAGCAAGTATCAGAACACCCAAAAACACCAACAGAAACAAGGGACACAAGCTTTCGAGAAAAGTAAAAATCATTCTTTATTGATACATCCTATTTTTCTTTTACTTTTAAAAAATATAAAAAAAGACCTAACACCTGGTTAGACCTTTCCTTTTCATGATGAATAAACATGACTTTTTTGCTGAATCATTTGTTTTATTTTTGTGCTAGCATGACCAATGTTTTCTCCCTGCAAAGTCATTTCTAAAAATGCCAATTTCTCTCCTTGAATGAATAACTGTTCAATAGGGATTTCTTGTTTTTTCCCACGCCAATCCATCTCTATATAAGCTTGAACAATAGACGTCGCAGCTGTTATTTTACTGTATGGTACCTGAATAAAAGACGCACTACCTTCATTTTTTAATAATGAAAAATGATAGGTGTAGATGGCTAAATATTCCTGATAAAATTGAATAGATGCCACCTGATATTGAGAGGATCTAACCCTACCATCTTTTCCTTTAACCAAACGCAAATGGGCTCTTTTATCTAGATCATAATCATCCAGCTGAATGGGCTGAGCAATCCTTTGATTGACTTGTTTTTCTTCTGAAAATATTTTTTTTATCACTTGATTCACCACAACTTGATGTAGCTGATCAATTTCTTGTTCTGACGCTATTTTATTTTTTTGGATAATGATTAAAAAATAAAAAATGACTGTCCAAAGCAAGTAAAAAATAAGAATTTCAATCCCACTATTTCTATCATTAAATAATTCAATTGCACCAATCAGTATGCTTAATATACCAAAATAAAAAAAACCTTTAAAGCATTTTAAGCTTATCTGATTTGAAAAATAAGCTGCTGCTTGATTGAGTTGTTTTGTTAAATTTTCTGTCATCTCACTTGGTGTTAGCAGTTGACGCTCTTGAGGATAATAATCCTCGCAACGAGTCTGTTCAACTGTTATTGCTGCACCGTAGTCTGGACAGTTAGACCTTTTATTCCCCATTATTTGACACCCCAATCATCATTGCTCTCAAAAGCTAGTATAACAAATTTATCAGCAGAAACCATAAACTTTCTTAATCTTTTAAAGGAATTCTTTACTCTTTCTTCAATCATTCTTCACATTTTATTTGTATACTTTAGTCATACCAAACAAACCAAACTTTTTCAATTTTACTCCTCCAAAGTAAAATGAACAAACTCCTTAACTGTCGGCTTCTCCTGCCGACAGTTTTTTTGTTCTCCTCTCCCTACCAAAAATTATTCATAAATACAATTAAAAACAAAACCTAACCCTATTTTATTTTTAATTTTATCTTCAAAAACAATCAAAAATATAAATGTATATATTTTTACCTATCGAAAAAGATATGTTAAAATAATATAAACCCATTAAAAAGAAGCGGATAAAACGAAGTGTTTTTCACTACATTTACTATTAACAATCTCCCCGTTAACTGTCAAAATATTATAAAAAAAAGATGAATTAATCCAGCTGTTCTACTAGTAATTTCAATAAAATGAAGAGGTGCTTTATGAAACCAGAAAAAGAAGTTTATCAACAAGTTGCCCATCAAATTAAGCAAGAAATTATAAAAGGAATCTACCCTGTTGGTGCACATATTCCAACTGAAATCATCTTAGAAAATAAATTTAAGGTCAGTAAAATTACCATTCGGAAAGCCATTGACCTCCTTGTAGCTGATGGATATGTTCAGAAAAAAACAGGCATTGGCACAGTCGTCCTTAGCAATCGTTTATTTAATAAATTAACAAGAGTCCATTCTTTTGTTGATATTTTAAAAGCACAGGGTCTAATATTAACAAATGATAGCTCTTCTATTACCAAAATAGCCTTAAAAAAAGACCATCCACTTTATGCCATATTTGGTAGCGAATGTCTCTCTATCATAGAAATCTTTCTTTTAAATGGGCTTCCTTATCTACTTTTAGAACACTTTATTCCTCTACAACAAGATAAAGATCTCATTTCCATCCAAACGGAATTAGAACAGACAACTTTAACTAAATGGCTCACCAAAAATCAACAGAGCACCTGCTCTTTTACAGATTCCTTCACAATTGGAAAACTTTCAAAGCAACAACAAAAAGTCTTTTCAACAAATGAAGCTAATATGCTACAACGTATCAGAAAAGTTTACACACCAGAGCAGAAAATCATTCAAGTCACTTACTCCTTTTACAATACAGAACTAACGCCGTATATCATTGAATATGAAGTATAAACAAACCGACATCCTCATCAGTTAGTTTGTCGGTTGTTAGTTTAGTCTAGCTACTCAATAGATTAACCTAAAAGTGGTTCCTTCAGTTGTTGCAGAAACGGTTAAATCCATGTCATGGCGCTTCGCAATTTCTTTTGCGATTGCTAAACCAAGCCCTGTTCCTTTTTTATTCGACTCATCTCTTGCTTTATAAAAGCGGTCAAATATATAAGGCTGATCAGCTATCGGTATACCAGGACCTTGATCCTGAATTTCCAAAGCCCCTTGATAAAGCTTGATCTTGATCATTCCAGAAATAGGTGAGTATCTAACTGCATTATCTAACAAAATCATCAATAGCTGTCTAAGTCTACCATAATCTCCTTCAACCAAAGGCTGCTCCTCTTCAAATGAAACAAGTAATTGAAGCTGCTTAGTTGTTAAAAGAGGCTTTAAGCTACGACTAAGATCTTGAATCAGGCTTGCTATATCTATTGCTTCTTTTTTGATTGCAAACTCATAATGCTGTAATTTAGATAAGTCTAGTAGGTCTCCTACCAATCTCTGTAAAAACAGAACTTCTGCAAGCATTTGTTGATGATAACTTGCAACATCTTTTGGATTTGTCACAACGCCGTCCTGTAAAGATTCTAAAAATCCACGAATGACTGTGATTGGTGTTTTTAGTTCATGTGAAATATTGGCAATAAAGCTTGCTCGTAATTGCGCTAGCTTTTCTGTCTCAAGACTTGCATCATAGAGGGTCATTGATAACTGGTCAATAGATTGTGCTAGCTCACCAATTTCATCGTTTTGAGCAATTTGAGTTTTGACATCATATTTTCCATCTGCCAATTGCTTAGTCGTCTCATTCATTTTATTTAAAGGATGTGTAAAATGATGTGCTAACCAATAGGTCACTATAGTGGATAAGCCAAGGCCAATCAGCATACTTAATCCAAGTATTTTTAATCCAGCAGTGGTGCCACTAGCAATGTTTGTAATTGGACTATGCAATAAAACAACACCTAGAATTTTGCCATTTGCTGAACAAATTGGTGTCGCAAAAGTTAAAGCGGGTGTTTTTAGAATGGTATTAAACTCTTCATTAAAGGATGCCTCTCCCTGTAATGCATTTTCAATTACTTGAGAAGCATTTTCTGGTAAATCTTGATAGTTAAGAGGCGTCGAATCATTCATCATTCCACCCATGTGTCCACTATTATGAGTATCTGCTGTAATCAAATCATGATTCTTATCAATGAGCCAAACATCACCAGTCATCACGTCATCAAGTGTTTGTAAGTATCGTCTTTGTCCCATCATGCCTTTATGTGAGTCCTCCATATATTCAGCCATTGAAGCTGCAATAGCATTTCCTTGCTTTTTCATTTCTTGCTGATGAATCGTTAATGTATGCGAACGAAACAACAAAGTAAATAAGACACCAATAATGAAAGAAAAAAATAGTAAGGTGCCACCAAAATAAAGCAGAAGTTTTTTAGCAATTTTATTGTGTGTGATATTAATTGTCTTCAAATTTATACCCTACTCCCCAAATTGTCTGAATAGACCATTTTGTTTGACCAATTGCTTCTATCTTAGCGCGTAGTCTTTTAATATGAGAATCAACGGTCCGACTATCTCCATAATAATCAATCCCCCATAAGCTATCTAATAAGTTTTCTCTTGAAAATGTTTTATTTTTATTTGTACTTAATAACCATAATAGTTCAATTTCTTTTTTTGTTAATGAAGCAGCAATCCCTTTTATCTTCACTTCATACTGTTGCATATCGATGACTAAATCTTCACAAACCTGCTGTTCATTGGTTGCTTCCTGTACAGACACACGTCTCAAAATAGCCCGCACTCTTGCCATGATTTCAGCTGGTGAAAAAGGTTTCACAATGTAATCATCGGCCCCCATATCTAAGCCCATAATTTTATCATAATCTTCACTTTTAGCTGTAATCATAATGATTGGAACTGTAGATTGCTTTCTGATTTCTTGACAGACTTGAAATCCGTCCTTTTTTGGCATCATCACGTCTAATAAAAGGATATCAGGTTGAAATTGCTGAAATAAAACAATGGCTTCTTCACCATCTTTGGCTATTTCACACTGATAACCTTCAGTTTTAGCATAGCTTTCCAAGACTGTTGTAATTTGCTTGTTATCATCTACAATTAGCATTTTTTTCATCCTCAACGCTCCTTCATTCTTTTCCCTTCTATTGTACATGATAATCATGGCGAAAGTGTGTTTTTCTTTAGTTGCTTTTTATGTGCCAAAAACATACTTTTGACACAATTACTGATTATACTTTAGCCACAAGTAAAAAAGGAGTGAAAAAATGGAAAAATTTAAAAGAATTGCTGTTGTAGGTACGCTACTATTAATTATTATCTTAGGAACAAATCGAGTTGTAAGTGCTTTTTCTCCAGGTTTTGGTATGAATCATCATGATATCAGACCACATTCATCAGAAAACCGTGAACAGCACATCAATGAGATGGTAGAAGATGATATTATCTCTGAAGAACAAGCAAATGATATGTATGACAGAATGGAACGCCATCAAAAACCTTGTCATTCTTATTCTTCTACACGTGATATAAATAATCATCAGCCATCATCAGAAAGCCGCCATCAAATGCATACTAGTATGATGATGGATGGCAAAAGATAGCAGACAAAAGAAGACCTGACAATAGCTATTCGCTACTGTCAGGTCTTTTAATAGACTATTTTATTCTGCTTGTTTCATCGCTGCTTCTGCTGCTTGTTCACGTTTTATTTCTTGTACTTCTGCAATCTTAACAAATGGTGCATAGATTAAAACAGAGATGACAAGGTTGACAGCGGCAAGGACACCACCGGCAATACTACTTGTTGCTAAGACACCGCCAATAACTGGTGGTGTTACCCATGGTGGCATAACGATTGCTGCTGGCACAAGACCTGTTGCAGTTGCGATATAAGCCACTGTTACTAATACCATTGGCGTTAAAATAAATGGTACAAACATAATTGGGTTTAAGACAATTGGAATACCAAACATCATTGGTTCATTGATGTTAAATAAACCAGGTGCTGCACTTAAGTTAGTGACCATTTTATAAGCTTTGTTACGACGACCAAATAGGTAAATCGCAATGATTAGACCTAAAGTAGCACCAGTACCACCTAAGTTTACAAATGAATCAAAGAATGGTTTGTTGACAATATAAGGAGCTGCATCTCCTGCATTAACTGCTGCAAGGTTAGCTGCAATTGCATCCGCATTGATTGTTTGCATTAAAGGTTCGATCATGTTTGCGCCATGTAAACCGAAGAACCATAGGAATGGTGTAATAAATGCTAATAATAAAGCAGATGGGAAAGAATTTGATAATTTCATAAATGGTTGTTGAACTGCTTCATAGAAAGAAGCAATAATATCTTTTACGCCAAAAGCAAAGAAGATTGTTGTAATGAAAGCGAAGATCATCACTGTGAACATTGCTGGTAATAATGCAGCAAATGATCTTGCAACTGCTGGTGGAACACCTTCAGGCATTTTGATGATTAATTTTTCACTTCCACTTAAGCGTGAGAAGATTTCTGCTGAGAAAATCCCAACTAATAAAGCGATAAATAGTCCAGTTGTACCAGTTCCAGTAGCGCCACCTAAAGCATAGAATGAAGCTAATGAAACAACACCCGCTGCTACGCCATCTTTACCATAACTTTTTGATAAGTTATAAGCTAACAAGAAAGCGATAAGCACTGAAAGGATACCAAATGTACCATTCCAGATATTTCCACCAAAGCTTTTCCAAACTTCTTCAGTAAAGATTGATGTCATAAATTTTTGGAAAGCATCAATTGGAAAGTTGTTAATTAAAACTGCCAACGAGCCTAAAATCATTAAAGGCATGGTTACTAGGAAAGCATCTCTAATTGCAACCAAGTGACGTTGTGCGGCAATTTTACCAGCGGTTGGCATGAAGTGTTTCTCCATAAAAGCAATAAATCCGTTCATTTTATAATTCCCCCTAAAAAGTATTTGTATCATTTAAATAAATATAAAAGACTCAGATTTGAATACGTTTACATTCTTTTAAGATACAAAAAATCAATTAGTGTCTGAAAACAATGGTTGTCATTTTGATAACAAAATCTCATGAATACAATATAAGTAATGCAACACCATTATTTTTCTTCTACTACTTTACTATAAAGCAAGTATCGTGCCAACTTTAGAAACTATGAAAACGCTGTTATATCAACATTTCACTAGTTACACAATCTCAGGAATTCTCCTTACACACTAAAATTAAAGGACTTTAGTGTGTAATTCATTTTTTATCTATCAGAAAAAATAACAGGCTTCCTATCTCAGGCAAATTTTTAGTAACAAATGAGAGAAAATTCTCTTTTTTTCAAGGGAATCTCGGCTACAATAAAAGAAAAAAGCACGATGAAGGAGTTTGTCATATGACTGATAAAGTAAAGAAAATAAGCTTATTCTCACTGATAGCACTGGTAATTAGCTCATCCTTAGGAAGCGGGATTTTTGGTATCTCTACCGATTTAGCTGCTGGCGCAGCACCTGGTTCTGCCTTGATTGCCTGGGTCATTGTCGGAGTTGGCATTTTAATGCTTTCTCTTTCTTTCAATAATCTGATTTTAAAGCGGCCAGACTTAAATGGTATTTTTAGTTATGCAGAAGCTGGTTTTGGACAATTTGCTGGTTTTATCAGTGGTTGGGGCTATTGGCTTTCTGCTTGGCTAGGAAATGTCGCTTTTGCAACAATGCTGATGAGTACAGTCTCTTATTTCTTTCCAGTTTTTGATGATGGTCAAAATATTCCTTCTATTATTGTTGCAAGTCTTTTAATGTGGGGCTTAACTTTTATTGTCAATCAAGGAGTAGAAAGTGCCGCTTTTATTAATGCAATTGTAACGATTTGTAAATTGATTCCCTTGTTTGTTTTTATTGTTCTTGGGATTGTTGCTTTTAAAGCAGATTTGTTTACCGCTAATTTTTGGGGAACTTTTTCAACAAACTTTGAATTTGGCGAAGTGACGAATCAAATTAAAAATTGTATGATGGTCATGATGTGGGTCTTCGTTGGGATTGAAGGGGCTTCAACCTTATCTACTCGTGCCAATAAAAAATCAGATGTTGGTAAATCAATTGTGATTGGTTTATTAGGACTTTTATCTCTTTATGTGTTAGCTTCAATGATACCTTATGGGATTATGTCGCAACAAGAATTGGCTAGTTTAAAGCAGCCTTCAATGGCTTATGTATTTGAACATATTGTTGGTTCTTGGGGGGCAGCCTTTATTAGTATTGGCTTAATTATTTCGATTTTAGGTGCCTGGTTATCTTGGACTATGTTTCCAGGAGAAGCGACTATGTTGATGTCACGTGCTGGAATGCTCCCTAAAAAATTTGGACAAACAAATAAAAAAGGGGCACCTACTTTTTCATTAATGGTTACAGCTGCCTTGATTCAAGTCTTTGTCTTTACCTTCTTATTTACAGATAAAGCTTATAACTTTGCGTATTCATTATGTACCGCAGCGATTTTGATTTGTTATTTATTTGTCACACTCTACCAAGTGAAATTTTCTTATCAGCATTTGAATGAGCAGGGCGCAAAAAAACAACTCATCATTGGCTTAATTGGATCCATTTTTCAAATTTGGGCAATCTTCGCTTCTGGTATTTTCTTTACACTACTTTGCTTCACAGCTTACATTCCAGGTATTTACTTCTTTATTAAAGCGAGAAAAGAGGCTGGCCGTAAAACCTTATTTAGCAAAAATGAAGTGATTGCCACGATTTTTATTGTCATTGGTTCAATCATTGCATTAACACTATTATTTACTGGACAGGTTAAGGTCTAAAAAAAGAAGCTAAGACAAACTCATTAAAGAGGATTGTCTTAGCTTCTTTTCATTCTTTATTTCTTAGTCCAGCCATCTTCTTCTAAGTTCTCAGAAGTTGCTTTAAAGCTCACGCCATTTTTCTTAGCATTGTCTTCATACTCAGCGCCTAATTGTTCTTCAACTTTATCGAAATCTACTTTTTTCAAATCGATTGTGTAAGATAAGCTTACTTTATCATTTGAATAGGCAATTTCTCGCTCTACGCCTGTAATCTCTTCATACTCTTCAAAGACTTCATCAAATTGTTCTTTTGCTTCCTCTTTATCTGAGATGCCAAACATTTCATAAGGCATGCTTGTTTTAATGATTTGTTCATAAACTTTATCACCTTTAGCATGAAGTGTCATTTCCATTTCAATGCCAGATTCTTCTTTCTCATATGTAACACTTTGTTTTTTACCACAAGCTGTTAACACTAATGCAAGCACTGCAACTAAACCAATTTGTAACAACGTTTTACTTAATTTTTTCATTTTTAAATTCCTTCCTTTTTTTGAATATGAATTTATTATACCATCATATCTTCAGAATAAATAGTTTATTTCAAAAAACAGCTGTATTTTTTAGGCTAATAGCGGACTTAAAATGAGCATTTAATAACATTTTAGCGCTTCTTTTTATGTTATAATCAGTTGAAATCATAATGTAAGTCTATCATTAAAAAGAAACGAGGCGTTTTCATGGATATTGCAAATTTTGGGGTAGAAGAATGGCTGAATGTGTGGGAAAACGATGCCATTTATGACATTGCAGGGAGTTCAATTGCTTCTTTTACATTGGATGAAATTATTCGGATTGATGGAAAAACAACTCCTGAAGCTTTTTTTGCTGAGTTGCTTAAAACAAAAATGAATTATGGTTGGATTGAAGGCTCTCCTAGCTTTAAAGAAGAAGTCAGCAGGCTTTACCAAACGGTACCACCAGAAAATATTTTACAAACTAATGGGGCTACTGGTGCCAACTTTTTAGCCTTATATGCATTAATTGAACCAAATGATCATGTGATTGCCATGCATCCAAGTTATCAGCAGCTCTATGATATTCCAAAATCATTAGGTGCAGAAGTCAGCTTTTGGGAAATTGATGAAAACAACGATTGGTTGCCTCATCTAGCAGACTTAAAGGAACTGATTCGTCCAAATACAAAAATGATTTGCTTAAACAATGCGAATAATCCTACTGGAACCATTTTGGATGAAGCCATGTTAAAAGAAATTGTTACATTAGCTCAGGAAGTTGGCGCTTATATCTTAGTTGATGAAGTTTATGCACCATTAGAAGAAGGTATGGTTGTTCCCTCTATTGTTGATTTATATGATAAAGGAATTGCTACCAATAGCTTATCTAAAACTTATTCTGTGCCTGGCGTTCGTGTTGGTTGGACTGCTAGCAATCATCAAATTGCAGATATCTTCAGAAAATATCGTGATTATACCATGATTTGTGCAGGTGTTTTTGATGATTATTTAGCGGTGCATACCTTAAAAAATAAAGAGGCTGTTTTAGCACGTAACCGCAAAATTGTACAAGATAATTTGGCTATTTTAACAGCTTGGATTGCTGCTGAACCCCTCGTCTCATTAGTTTTACCTAAGCATGTTTCCACCTCCTTTATTAAACTAGATATCCCAATGGATGTGGAGGAATTCTGTATCAAGTTGTTAAAGGATACAGGTGTTTTACTTGTTCCAGGAACACGCTTTGATGTACCAGGTCATGCTAGATTAGGGTATTGTGCGCATACAGATACCTTAAAAAATGGTTTAGCTAAGCTATCTGAGTATTTACGCCAATTTGATGTTTAACAAAAAGAGAGCCATTTTGCTCTCTTTTTTTGGTTAAACCGGTTCTACTGGAACTTCTAGATAACCACCTAAATCAGTTGTTAGAAAAATTACTTTTCGATCTGATAGTAGTTCCTCATCATTGATGGCAACAATCACATCAAACCTGTAATTCTTCCCTTCCCATTCAAAGATACCACTAGTTGCATAGATATTTTTGTAAACTTTCCCTGTTTCAATTTCTTTTAAATCCTCTATTTTCTCTATCCCATAATCAGAGGCGTCAGCTGACCAGGTCACTTGTTCGATTTTTTCTGTTTTTTCCACTGCTTTTTGAACCTGCTCCATAATAATGCGATCTGTTTTGGCTTGTTTTTCCTTTTCTTCTTTTGAACCTGAACAGCCTGCTAAAATGAGTACCATCAATAAAAGCCCAGCCAATATTTTCTTCATTTGAGAATCCTCCTACTTTAATTAGAGGAAAAGTATACCATAGCTTAAGCTTCTCTAGTAAAAATAGGCTACTTTGTCATCAAAGTAGCCTATTTCGTTAGCTGTCTGTTATCTTGTTACAGCTTAGTTATCTCATTGTCACAAACTCTTCAGACCCAGTAGGATGAATGGCTACAGTATTGTCAAAATCCTGTTTTGTTGCGCCCATTTTAATCGCGACTGCAAAGCCTTGGATCATTTCATCCACACCATAACCGATACCATGTAAGCCAATTACTTTCTCTTCTTTTCCTAAGCAAACTAATTTCATTCGACATGGCTGTCTATGTGCGGTAACTGCCGTATACATTGCTGTGAAAGAAGATTGATAGACTTTGACTTCTTCAGCACCAAATTTTTGGATAGCATCTTCTTCTGTATAGCCGATTGTCCCAATTGGTGGATGGCTGAAAACAACCGTTGGAATATTGGTATAATCTAAATGCTCATTCGGTTTATTGTTAAATAAGCGCTCTGATAGTCTTCTACCAGCTGCAATGGCAACAGGTGTTAATTCAATTTTTCCAGTGACATCACCTACTGCATAAATGCGCTCGACATTGGTATTTTGATAATCATCTACAGCAATATGACCTGCTTCAGTTTGTGCTACACCTGCTGCTGCAAGGTTTAAGCCTTCTGTTAATGGTGTACGCCCAATCGCCCAAATCAAGGTATCAACTGTTTCAGATTGTCCATTTTCTAAATGTAAAGTCAGGGTACCATCTTGATTTTTCACAACTTCTTTAGGCACGCTAAAGGTGTGTAAGGTTGGTCCTTCTTCAGCCATGATTTCAACTAACGTTTCTCTCACTAAACGATCAAATGAACGTAAAGGCGCGTCTTTTCTGACAAATAGGTGCGTTTCACTGCCTAAGCCATGTAAGACACCTGCTAATTCAACTGCAATATAGCCAGCACCAACTACTGCTACCTTTTTAGGTAGCGCTGTTAAAGCAAAGAAACCATCTGAATCAATACCATATTCAGCACCTGGAATCTCTGGATAAGTTGCTTTGCCACCGGTTGCTATTAAAATATGATCTGCTGTTATTTGCTCACCATTGACTTCAACCGTATGTGTATCAATAAAACGAGCATAGCCTCTAATCACATCTACTTTATTATTGCTTAAGCCACGTTCATAAGACTGATGCACACGGTCAATATAAGCTTCTCTATTTTTGCGTAAAGTGTCAAAATGAAAGGCTTCTTGTGTTACCTCAAAACCATAGTCAGGAGCATATAACTTTAAGGCTTCTGCTATTTGTGCACCATGCCACATAATTTTTTTGGGAACACAGCCTACATTCACACAAGTACCACCTAATTCTTTTCCTTCTATTAAGGCGCATTTTGCCCCATAGCTTGCTGCTCGGTTAATAGAAGCAATGCCACCGCTTCCGCCACCAATTGCAATGTAATCATAATGTGTCATATTCTATTTGTCCTCCTCTTTACTTCTCTTATCTATTGTCCTAAAAATGAAGCCTTTTTTCAAGGATTCTTACTTATTTATTTGAGTTAAAAAAACATACCAAGATTTTTCATCTCAGTATGTTTTATCACTTAACTATTCCTCTGCTTTATCAAACTTTGCTTCTAGTTCCTCTTTTTTCTCATTCAGTTTCATCATTTCTTCAAGCTTTTCCTTGAATTTTTCACTAGCTTCCCCAGTTTTGATATATTCAATATTTTCTTTTTCAGTATCTTTTGCTAGCTCCATGATATCTTTTAAGACTTGATCATATTCTTGCTTTTCTTTTTCCAATGATTTAGGTTTCGCTAATTCCGTTAGCTGTTTATAGTAGGTTTCTTCAATCTTACGATTTCCAGAAAGCATTTTTTCAATATCCTCAGTTTCCCCTTCATACAACTTGAGTTTTTCATCTGACATTTCCAGTTCTATCTTTTGGCGTTCTTCATTATACTCTGAAATCGAAATAGTTTTGCCACAGCCTACTAACATCAACACAGTTACAATTAGTAATGTTACTTTTTTCATCCAAACACTCCTATTACTATGTATTTTTTTACTGTTTTAGTATAACATGAAATCAGCACCCTATCATGACATTATTTTAAAGGAGCTTGATATCATGATGATTATCCCTTCTGGAAAACCAAAAATTTGGGACAAACAACCTGATGCAGGTACTATGCCAGCAAACCAAGCTTATACAGGAACCTTTCATAAGCTTTGTCAGGAATATGCTACATTATTTGATACAGACTATCTGATTCTGTCCCCTTTTTATGGATTTCTTACACCCAATACATTGATTGGCACAACCTATGATGTTCGGTTTACGCAAAAAGGCACAACTGAACAGACGATTTCACTGACTGATTTAAAAAAACAGTGGACTGCTTTGGCTTTTGAAGAAAAAGAAATGGTGGTTTTAGGAGGCGAAAAATTTAAGCCTCTGCTTGAACAAATTGTTCCATCAACCATTCAACTAACTTTCCCACTACTTGGTCTTGGCGGCATTGGTTATATGCAACAAGCTTTAAAACAAGCGATTCATGAGAAAAAGCCATTACACACAAAAAGTTCTAACTAATGATGAAGCATTAGTTAGAACTTTTTCATTAACGTCTTCTGCAATTTTTACCGTAGCGGCGCTGATCTAGATACTGTTTTGCTAGGTAAACTAAGAATAGGAATAAGGCGATTGGTAATACGACTCTAAATAATAGGAAGAAGAAGATTCCTAAAATTGCTGAAATGACTGTTAGTGCAAGTGCTACTCCTAAAAAAGCTATAATATATGTGCCGATTGACTTTGTTCTCATGTTTATTACTCCTCTTTGTTCCGATTTTCTTGATGGACTAAGTATAGCAATAAAGCAGCATTTTCTCATCAGCCTAGGGACCTATCTTCTTTCATTCTTTTTGATGAATTTTTATAGCTCCATATAGCAGAATATATCAAGTATTTAAAATCATTAACTTGTATCCTAAAATAAGTTTAAAAAGAAGCAATCATAAAAATTCAAGCTTATTTGGCAGCCCACAACCCTTCCTTTTTGAGAAAAAAATTAATCAACCTTTATAAACTATGCTTTTAAGTATTTTATTGGTAAACCAATCCATTCTGCATCACTTTGATACGATTAAGTACAGATTATTAGCTTTTGTGTACGATTTTTCATATCGTCTCCTTTAATAGGTTAATAAAACTTTTCTTCTACATTCATTAAAATCTCACAATCACAATAGCCACCATTATCTCTCAACCAACTTAGAATTCTTTCTTCCTCAAGTTCATATTTCTGTAGATACTCTATCGTGAGTTTTTGGTTATGTGAGCATCCTTTTTCCAACTTTATATCTAGATAATCAAACAACCCTTCAAAATATTCTCGACTCATAGGAAGAGACTTTTCAAAGTCCAGCTTTTGTTGCTTTTTCCACTCCTGTAACATTTTTTTCTTTTCATCTTTTTCATTTTAAATCCTCCTTAGTTATCTTTTTCGCATCTCATGCATTCTTCTATCGTTCTTTTTTGAGAAAATTTTAATACATATCTATCTTTAGAGTTTATTTTTCAAGAAAATAGTCAATTACTGATTTATAAACTACTATTGGTAGCCTTTCTTGATAATCTAAACTACAAAGTATCTTCAAATACTCTAAATCAGAATGTAATTCTATCCAATTGTAACCTTCTGATAGTATGTCCTTTGTTGATTTCCTTACTTCATCTATTCGTTGTGAAAAATGCCAATGCGACGGACTCGTTATTAATTTTTTATCCACTCCTTTTATAATTATTCCAACATTAATATAGTAGGTCTCTCCATCGTAATAAGAACTTTGAATATTAAATCCTGCTATTACTTTAGTATCAAATTTTAGCCAAGTATTTTTATTCTTTTTAAAGCCTTTTTCTTTTAAAAATAAGGTAGCATCTTTTATCAACTCTTTTTTACTCACAACAAATGGTCTTTTAATAGCAATCACTCCTTAAATATTCTTTTTTGAGAATCTAGTTCCTGTTAGCCATCACATATTGAGTGAAATATTTTTTATCTAATGAACTAAATTGTTATAATATGAATCATTTTTTCTATGAATATATTCTAGAACTTCTGTATTAGAATATTGATCTATCCATAATTCAATAGCGTTGGAAAGATCGTGAAAAGTAGTATCTTGCAATTCTCCATAGAGATCTATCATTCCAAATAACGACGTTAGATTATCCTTATCAAAAGATAGTTCAAGTTCTTTCATCCTATTATTCATAAACTCGTATTGTTCGTTAATCATCGTAATCCCTCTTACTGTTCTTTTTTGAGAATCTAAAAATAATCTTGCTATAGAATTTGATTATTCCATTTACTATTACCACTGCTTCTCTGTTTGTAAGAATCAATTTTCCAAATTCCGAAATATCCTCTTTGAGAATTTAATAATATTATCTCTTTTTTTTTACATATTCTACTCTTCCATCTATAAGTTTATCTTCGTTTTCCTGGATTATATATTCACTTACAGGTAATTTTTCAAGGTTAAAATTCCCTTTATTATTAGTGCAAACTTTTAGGATAGTCTCTTTTTCGTGATAGTTTGGTACGCTAACTTCTATTCCACTTTTTTTCGCAAAATTTACATTCGTTATAATCATTAAGAATATCGTAATAAAAACACTAATCATACTGATTATTATTTTTTTCATTTCTTCCTCAACCTTCTTTTTTGAGAAACTATAGACACTTGAAATAAGCAGGGGAAACTCTGTGTCCCCATCCATGATAATCAGTTACTTTTGATTTCTGAAAAAACAATAAATTAGGAAGTTTATAACTATTCACTGTCATTATTTCTATAATCTTATCCAATTGTTTTAGCGTTAATTCCGATTGAAACGCTCCATACAGATTAGCTCTACCTATGTCTATTATAAGATCGAATAATTCAAAGATAATTATTACTTTATCAGATTTATGATTCTTTAAATGATACCTCTCAATAAAGTCATTTAAATTCGTTGGAAAACTAGATACTTGATCATCCCAAATGTCCAAGCTATCTGATGAAACAAACTCCCAGAAATAATCAATATTTTTGATTAACAAATGATTTTTTATATTTTCTTCATCTAATACCTTTTCCAAACAACTTATTGCAAATGCTATTCTCCCATTTATTGAGATACTTTCAAATTTCTGACTGTTCAAAATCATCAACTCCTTCAGTTTTTTTGTTACTAAGGTTTCTACCAATTTCACAATTTTTAATCCGATTGATTTACTTTAAAAAAATACTCCTATCGTTCCTTTTTGAGATTTTTTATGTATCTAAAAACACAGCTTTCAAATGATTCTCCAAGAACACTAGTACAAAACATTTTCACACAGTTGTTGAATCTCTTTTTTTAAATCACTTGTCTCTAGCCTAGAATCTGATAGCAAATCCAAACAAAATATTCTACTTATTACTGCAAGCTTTGTAACATTACTATTTTTCATCGCCATTATCTCTTTGAAACGTTCTTTATCATACTCAGATAGAGAATTTGTCTTTTTTTTATAAACTTTGACTTTTTTTGTTATATCATAGAAATAGTCTTGCCCCATTCTTTCACACCAAACTTCATTTATTCTCCCTTTAGATTTCATACATATATAATGTTCTTGTGATATCCGATGCACAATATTAGCTATTTCTTTATACACTTGCTTATTCTTATCATAAATACATAACATACTATCATCTCCATAATAGTCTACTAAACTTCTGTTTAAACACCATTGATAAGAATAATCTTTTGATTGTCCTTCTGGCATTAGTTTCAATTCTTTGAGCAAAAAATCTTTAGGATTATTTTTTATTTTTTCAATCACTTTTAAAAAATGCTTATCAACATCTAACATTATTGAATCTAAGAACTCATATCTAATTTTTAATTGGTTATCTAAAAGTTCAATAAAAGGAGCTCTATTTTGTGGTTCTATAAAGAAAAAACGATATGCAGAGCTTTTGTTTAGTATAATATCACAATGTATATGTAGCTTAACGCTACCCACTTTTTTATGAAAATCAATATAATTGTAATGACTCGAACTAAAAGTGATTTCGTAAACAAAATCATGATCTCTTTTTTTGATAACATTATTCTTTAACAATTTGTAACCATCTTTTTCAAAATAACGATAAATATATTCAATTGCTTCACGATAAATATCAGCACTCTTTTTATTCAGTTGTATCCACTCCATAAAATTAAATTTTTTAAACTCATTCTTCCATTTTACGACTTCTTGATAATACTCTGTATCAGATTCT
Organism: Isobaculum melis; assembly: GCF_900111355.1. Lineage (GTDB taxonomy): Bacteria > Bacillota > Bacilli > Lactobacillales > Carnobacteriaceae > Isobaculum > Isobaculum melis. The sequence goes on along the minus strand of NZ_FOHA01000001.1, from coordinate 211,504 downwards.
GAAGTTTTTTATACTCCTCTTGTAAAAATGTCATGTTGTTTACTCTAAACGGTTCGTCATTCTCTTATATTATTGTTTAACCATGAAATTAGTCATTTTTTCTAAAATATCTAATTGTCTATTTAATTCTTGGAATCGTATGCTAACCCTTTCATATCCATATGTATAATTTACGTCATTCCTCCTACACTAATTATATCAAAAGGGGAGTTAATGATACATAGATATTGAGATAAGTTGTGAGAAAGAAAAGATACAATATAAAAGGGTAACAACAAAAAAGAAAACAGTAGCTGTAAGCTTATTTACTTAACAGACTACTGCTTTTTTCTTATTAGTATCTTCTAGGTCGATTTCCACCAATTAAGTAAACAATTCCCAAGATGACTAAAACTGGAACTGCTACTTTAAAGATGAGTGCAAAAGTTAAACCAATCGCTAAGCCAAAAAAACCTAATACAAATGGGATTAATACAAGAGCGCCAATAAACGCTAGGATGTAAACAGCTGGTGAAGTATTTCTATTCATAACACAACACTCCTTTTCTTGAATCTTTATTATATTTAAAGTATAGCAGATGATTTTTCCCCTGCCATCAGACCTTAGGATGATATTGAAAAACGTCTAATGATGTAGTAATCATTAGACGTTTACTTTTTTATTTATTGACTAATAAGTCTAAGATTAATTGAACTTCCATCATGGTACCAACTGGTAAGGCAGCTTCGTCAATCTTGAATTTTGGATGGTGATTCATAAAGCCATAACCATCTTTTGCTACTCCTGCACCTAAAATGAAGAAGGTTCCTTTAACAACATCTGTATATGCTGAGAAGTCTTCTCCACCCATCATTGCTGGTGCCGCAAAAATGCCTTTTTCTCCAACAACTTTTAGTGCGGCTTCACGAACTAGTTCGGTTGTTTCTGGATCATTCATCACAGCACTATAGCCCATTGTATAGTTTAATTCATAGGTTGCACCATACATTTTTGTAATGTGCTCAATGATTTCTTCAATACGTTTTCTAACATATAATCTTGTTTCTTTGCTGTTTGTACGAACAGTTCCTTGTAATTTAGCTGTATCAGGAATCACATTCGCTGAGTTACCACTTGTAAATTCACCAATGGAAATAACGGCACTATCTAATGCGGCAACATTTCTAGAAACAATATGGTTTAAATTAGTCACAATTTCTGAACCAATTAAAATGGGATCTACTGATAATTCTGGTGTTGAACCATGTGAACCACGTCCTTGAATTTTTAATTCAAAAACATCTGATGCTGCTGATGCCGCACCTGTCCGCATACCAATTGCACCACATGGAATGGTTGGGAAAATATGGATGCCAAAAACTTTATCCACATCATCTAACACGCCTGCTTCAACAATGGCTTTCGCACCACCTGGTGGTACTTCTTCTGCTGGTTGGAAAATGAATTTTACTGTTCCAGCAATATCTGCTTGCATCCCAGATAAAATTTTTGCTGCACCTAAAAGCATGGCTGTATGGGTATCATGTCCACAAGCGTGCATCACTCCTGGATTTTGAGATGGAAACTCAACATCTGCTTCTTCTACAATCGGTAAAGCATCAATATCTGCTCTTAAGGCAATCGTTTCACCATCTTTTGCACCTTTTAAAACTGCGATTACACTATTTTCTGTTGGTGTAGATAAGGTTAAATGCTCAAAGCCACTCAATACGTCATAAATGTATTTAGCTGTTTCTACTTCATGGAAAGACAATTCTGGATGTTGATGTAGATGTCTTCTCCATTTAATCATATCCGTTACTGGAATTAATTCTTTTAAGCTCATCTTCAAAACTCCCATCTATTTTTTAATTTTAATAAATAAAATAATGATACTGGTTAAGGCTCCTGCAATGAGGAAGAAGAAAAACGCCCCTAAAAATGCACCATTAAACAAGGTCAGTAATTTCCCAATGATAATAGGTGCTAACACGCCACCTAGAACCCCACCTGTACCGATTGTCGCATAGCTTGGTGTAAAGCGTTCGCCAGCAAATAATTTTAATGGCAAGCTCATCATTGTAATGAAGGTGATGATTAAGAAGAAGTTTGCTAAACCTAAAATGATGGTTAATAGGACAAAGCTTCCTACAAAATAAGCACTAAACATTAATAATGTACCAATTAAACAAAAAGTGAAGATAATCATTTTCTCTTTGCCTGCAAAATATTTTCCAATCACATAACTCCCGCCTATTGCACCCACCAAAGCGAATAATCCTGTAATTGAATTGATATAACCTGCTTGGACTAAATCCAAACCTTTTTCAACGATTAAGTAAGTAGGTAACCAACTTGTAAAACCATATAATAAAGAATTGATGGCTAATGCAGCGAATGTCAGTACCCAAACACGGTAATCAGACCAGACTTCTCTCATTGACATACTTTTCTTCGTTTCAACAGCTGCAGCTGGTTTATTTTTAGGAATCTTTATCGCAATAAAAACAGCAACGGCAATCGCTACAGCAGCTATGACTTGATAAGCAGTTCTCCAACCGACATTTTTAATCAATGGTGATACTAAAATTGGTCCTATAAAACCAGCAACGCCTGAGCTTGCTAATAGAATTCCTTGTGCAAAAGTTCGTTTTTCAACAGGATAATTTAATAATAGCTCTTTACTTGCAGATGAAGGATATCCTGAGTGTGCAATAGCTCCTGATAAGAAGCGAATCACGACAAAGTATAATAATGAACTGCCAAATCCAAAGAAAAACATAAAGAGTCCAATACAAGCAATCGACCCTATTAATATAATTCTTGAACCAATTTTATTGTTTAAAATACCTGCTGGGATTTGTAAGAACATATAACCTAAGAAAAAGGCACTCATAATCAACCCTTTATTTTCAGCTGATAAGCCATATTCTTGCGCCATTGGCACTAACGCTACGCCTATCGTTAATTTATCAATATAAATCATGACATAGCCTAGAAATAGAGCAAATAACATCCACCCATTGTTTTTAGATGTTGTACTTACTTTGTTTGTTTCTTCCATCCAGTTCACCCTATCTTTCCTCATTAAATTTTAATCTGTTTTAACAGTATAGCATAAACGACCTTTGAAAAAAAGATTCCATAGCCATGTTAGGTTAAGCGCTATTTTTTCTCTGATCATAAAAAAAGAGAAGCAAAAATACGTTTTAGTATTTTCCTTCTCTTCATTTTATTGCTCAAGATAGGTATCAATATACTCTTGATAATCAGGATAATCCTCTCTACTCATCACATGGACAGCATTTCCATAAAGTGGTTCATCTTTATCCGATGTTTTAATTAGAACAGCACCATCTGCTTCTTTACCAGTTGGAAAAGAGAGTGTATAGGCTTCCCCTTTAATTTTTAGCAACACATATCTGGTTTTATTCTCAAAGCCCTGCCCAGTTTGTTGGTAAGCTAACACTGATTTTTTCTCTTCAGTATCTCCTTGAATTGTATATGTATCTTTTGAAATCGTAATCTTGACCTCTTCATTATTGGGTAGGGCACCATACCATTCTCCTTGATAATTTATTTTGCCACCACAGCCTACCAATAAAACAAGAAAACCAATTAAATAAAGCGTTAACCCTAATTTTCGTTTTAACTGCATTTGCTTCGTTCCCTTCTCCGTATTAATCTATTACCTAAAAATGTTATCATAACTTTCTCAGGGTTTCAAATCAAATAGAGAACAGCAAAAAGTCAGCCAAAACCCAATTTGACTGACTCTTATTTTGGTTATGCTTTTAAGGTTGCATGACTACATGCAAGTAAGGCAATTGGAACACGATAAGGTGAGCAAGAAACATAATTTAAGCCAACCTCTTTAAAGAAAGCAATAGAAGCTGGATCTCCCCCTACTTCTCCACAAACCCCAATCTTCAGATTTGGTTTTGTTTGTCTACCTTTTTCAACTGCAATCCGAATCAAGCTACCCACACCTTCAATATCTAATGATTGGAATGGATCTTGTGGTAAAATCCCTTTACCTAAATACTCTCCCACAAACTTTGCAATATCATCTCTTGAAAAACCATAAGTCAGCTGAGTTAAATCATTGGTTCCAAAGCTAAAGAAATCAGCCTCTTCTGCAATTTGATCCGCAGTTACACATGCGCGCGGAATTTCAATCATTGTGCCAATTGTATAGTTTAATGTCACACGTTCAACCGTTAACACTTCTTCTATTTTCTTAATGAGACTCGCTTTGATGACTTGTAATTCTTTTTTACTACCAATCAATGGTACCATGATTTCTGGTGTGATTTGATGTCCCTCTTTACTGACTGTAATCGCACTTTTAATCATTGCTTCCACTTGCATCTCATAGATTTCAGGATAGGTAACGGCTAAACGACAGCCGCGGTGCCCTAACATTGGATTAACTTCTTCTAGTTCACCAATTCTTGCGCTTAGCTGATCAGGTCGAATGCCCATTTGTCCCGCTACTGTGACAATTTCGTCTTCAGTTTTTGGCAAGAATTCATGTAAGGGTGGATCTAATAAACGAATGGTTACAGCATGTTCTTTGGTCGCTCTAAAAATCGCCTCAAAATCCTGTGTTTGGATTTTTAATAAATTAGCTAATGGGCCTTTTCGTTCAACAAAATCTTTGGCTAATATGAGCTTACGCATATTGAAAAGACGTTTTCCTTCAAAAAACATATGCTCCGTACGAACCAATCCAATACCTGAAGCACCAAAATCTAAGGCTGTTTGAATGTCTCGAGGTGTATCTGCATTTGCGCGAACTTTTAAATCGGAGAAGGCAGGCAACCATTGTAAGAATTCTTTAAACGCTGGATTTTCTCCTGCGACTTGTGTTGGAATCTCGCCTAGGTAAAGCTTTCCTGTTCCACCATCAACAGAAATCACTTCGCCTTCATGAATTTCTCCTTGATCATAAAAGATTACTTTTTCTTGCTCATGAACAATTAATTGCCCACATCCGGCAACGCAACAAGTCCCCATGCCACGAGCCACAACTGCTGCATGGCTCGTCATTCCTCCACGACTGGTGACAATCGCCTCACTCACAACCATTCCTTCAATATCTTCTGGAGAGGTTTCTGAACGAACCAAGATGACCTTTTCGCCTTGCTCTGCTGCTGCTTTTGCTGAAACGGCATCAAAGTAAACTTTTCCTGATGCCGCCCCTGGACTTGCTGGTAAACCTGTAGCGATTAAAGGGGTCTTTTTCTCATTAACTTCATCAAATATTGGATGAAGCAATTTAGAAATCAGTGGTGCATCAATGCTTAAAATAGCTTCTTCTTTTGTAATAAGCCCTTCGTTGACCATATCTACAACAATCTGGATGGCTGCTTGAGCAGTTCGTTTGCCATTTCTTGTTTGTAGTAAATAAAGCTTGCCATTTTCAATCGTGAATTCAATGTCTTGAACATCTTGATAATGTTTCTCTAGTTGTGCTGCTAGTTTTTCAAATTGTTGATAAACAGCTGGCATTTTTGCCTTCAAATCAGCAATTGGTTCTGGTGTACGGATACCAGCTACCACATCTTCCCCTTGTGCATTTAGTAGAAATTCACCAAATAATTTTTTCTCTCCGGTTGCTGGATTGCGTGTAAAGGCAACACCAGTACCACTCGTTTCTCCTGCATTTCCAAAAACCATTGCTTGGATGTTCACTGCTGTACCAAGACTTTCAGAAATTTGATGTAAGTCTCTATAAATTTTTGCGCGTGGATTAAACCAAGATTTAAAAACAGCCTCAACTGCTAATAATAGCTGATCTTCAGCTTGTTGTGGAAAGGCTTCTTTTGTATATTGTTGATAAATTTCTTTGAAGGTTTCAGTTAAAGCCATTAAATCTGTTGCCGTTAAATCGGTGTCATTCTGAACATTTTTTGCTTTTTTTAATTTTTCTAAAGCGTTTTCAAATTTTGCTTTAGGAATTTCTTTTACAACTTCCCCAAACATTTGAATCAATCGACGATAACAATCATACGCAAAACGCTGGTCATTTAATTGTTTTGCTAATGATTGAACAGAATCATCATTTAAACCAAGATTTAAAATCGTATCCATCATTCCTGGCATTGAAAAAACAGAGCCGCTTCTGACTGAAACCAATAAAGGATTTTCATGGTCATCAAATTTTCGATTCATTTTCTCTTCTAAGCTTAAAATGGCAATTCTAATTTGCTTGATTAAGTCTGGTGACATTTTTTCTGCTTCTTTAAAGTAAAGATTACAGGCTGCTGTTGTAATGGTGAATCCTGGAGGGACGGGTAAGCCTAAATTGGTCATCTCTGCTAAATTGGCCCCTTTTCCACCTAATAAACCTTTCATTGAACGGTTTCCTTCTTCAAATAAATAAACCAATGTTGACATTTACGACACTCCTTTGCTTGTTTTAAAGCATTTTCTATTAGTATGTCACTTATTATATAGTATGTCACATTAAGATGCAATAGTTATATATAGTGTGCACTATTAAAAATATCATTTTATTTTACAGTTCAAAAAATAGCCAGCAATCTTAACTTCAAAGATTACTGGCTATTTCTTAATTTATTTTTTCTTCCGCATCATATCAAATGGTTTCACAGGTGCCGCAACTTTTGTTTTGACAATCATCATGGCATTTGGTGCACGATCAATCACTTCTTCATCTTCATTCCACAAAACATCCACTGTTTGTGTAAAGTGTGTAAAGCCTGGACCATAAAATTCAACTTCATCCCCCACACCAAAATTATTGCGTTGCTGAATGGTTGCAATCTGAGTTTCCTCATCATAGGATAAAACTTGTCCAATAAAACCATAAACAGGAATCTTACGGCGTTTGCCAAATAGTTGCTCATCCTCTGTTGGCACCCCATAATAAAAGCCTGTTGAAAGCTCTCTTTGTGCGACTTTCCATAGCTCATCTTCCCATTCCTGATTAAACACATAGTTATCCGGATCGGCACAGTAAGTATCAATTGCTTGACGATAAACATTTGAAACAGTGGACACATAATGAATAGATTTCATCCGTCCTTCAATTTTCAAGCTATCAATGCCATTTTCCACTAATTCAGGAATATGATGAATCATTGACATATCTACCGCACTCATTGAGAAAGGCTCCTCTGTTTCTCCACCAACTAAGGAACGATGCTCCCCTGCATAAGGCATATCAAATAAATCATATTTCCAACGACAAGATTGTGAACAGCCACCGCGATTAGCATCCCTTTGCGACATATGATTAGATAGTACACATCTGCCTGAATAAGAAATACACATTGCCCCATGAATGAAGGCTTCAATTTCAACGCTTGTCTTTTCACGAATCGCTTGAACTTCCTCCATACCAACTTCTCTCGCTAATACAACACGTTCTAGTCCTTCTTCACGCCAAAATTCTAATGTTTCATAATTGGTGGCAGATGCTTGTGTTGATAAATGAATCGGCAAACCAGGTGATTCTGTGGCACAAATTTCAATCAAAGCAGGATCTGATACAATCACTGCATGGATGCCAATATCTCTAAGCGTACGGAAAAATTCTCCAGCACCATCAGCATCCCCTTCATGAGTCACCATATTCGCTGCTACATAAACCTTGGCATGACGCTCTTTAGCAAAAGCAACCCCTTCACGCATTTCATCAAAGGAGAAGTTGCCAGCACGACTTCTTAAGCCATAGGCATCGCCCCCAATATAGACGGCATCTGCCCCATAATGGATGGCGGTTTTTAATTTTTCTAAAGTACCTGCTGGTGCAAGTACTTCTGGTTTTTTGGTAATTGTTCTCATAGCCTTGCTCCTTTTTATTTTACATCCCCTGGATTTTTCACAAAGAACCCTTCATCTAAGCCACGTTCTGCTGGATGCAGTTCGATTAACTGTTGATTCAATATTTCCATCAATGCTGGTGTCCATTTTCCAGCCTCAAAAGCCTCTTTTGCTTGCACAAATAATTGAACAATTGCGACAAATGTGTCTCCTTTAGTATAAATACCTTCCAGTTTCCATTGCGCAAAATCATTGTTGATTAATTTGTCTAACTCTGGCATCAAATTAATATCATTGTCCGCAAAAATATGTGTCCCATTAATATCTTCATAGATAGAATAATGCGTATCCTCTTTTTTTGGTTCAGAAATAAATAAGCCACGTTCTTTAGAAGTATCTTCTTCTTCTTCGATAAAATGAAAATAGTTTTCAACTAAAGGTCGTTTAGATTGATGAATACAAGTTGCACCATAGACCAACATTTCAATTGGGACTTGCACTTGTGGACGAATAATCTGTAGCTCTTCATAGGTTACTTCACGTGCTAAAACAGCACCGACAGCACCTCGATTGACCCAAAAATTAATTTGATTGGCACTCGTTACAAGAATTTGTGCATCATAGACAAATTTTAAAGTCGGTGCCTCCTTTTTCAAAATGCGAATCACACCAGGATCCCCTACTGTCACACGATCAATCTTAATGGCTTCTAATGCCTTTAAGTAAGGTGCAACCTTTTCAATTCTATCCTGATGAAAGAGTGCATTTACCGCCACACAAACTTCTTTATTTGCTTGATGTGCATATGTTGTTAATTCTTCAATTTCTTCAAGTGAAAAGGAATACGGCAAACGAAGTCCATAAAAATCTTCGCCAATATAAAGTGTGTCAATACCGCAGTCAATTAAGGCTTTTCCTTGTGCAACTGATTCAGCTGTAGCTATCAGTTCAATCATTTCTTTCTTCCCCCTTTTTAAGCTCATAGAACAGCCTACCATATTAAGGGAAAACTGCCAATAGGTTTGGGGAGAAAAGAGGGAAAGACTTTGTCTCATAGGATATTAATGAAGGATGATATGATTTTCATCTGTTTCCTATTTTAATTAAAATAGCTATCATAGGTCTGTTTATGTTTCATTTGATTGTTTCGTGGATGATTATTAAAAACATGATTAGATCAAACTCTTATCTACAGGAAATGGCGCTTATGAAAGCAATTATTATAAAAAATTTTCTTAAAGAAATGAATGAAAAAAAGAAATATAATTCTTCTAATCCGTAAGACACTATAAATAAAGTCAATAGACTGCTAGGCTCTCCCAACGTTGCTATTGACTTTATTTATTGGGCATGTCTGTTTGTTGGTGCCCGAGGAACTCACTAAATAGCTAGCACTTTGACTTGTTCCTCGAGCCTTTTCAGCATAACATAACCACCGTTTGCTTTAACATTTGAATTTGTTCTTTCATACCTTTTCTACTTCACCCTCAGAATCTAGCAAAATAGCAGATTAAAAATCCAATTTTTTCATTTAGAGTATTACCCTAGCAGCATGTTCACTCTTAATCTGTATTCTTCATCTTTATCAATCTCAAAAGTTTGATTACTTAATAATTGATTCAAAGCATTAATATCCCAATTATAGGCTGATTGTTCCTCTTCGTTTAAGCCTTCGAGTTTAGATAGATTTTCTTTTCTCTCTAATAAATAATCTGGTATGAAATTTTCTTTTAAACTTAAAATTGAAAGATTTATCATAACTGATACGTAAACTTTATGACTTTTTTTCATCATTAATACAGAGTCTTCAAAAGTTGCGGCTATTGCTTGACTCGGACTAAACCCTTCATCTTCAATAAAATCTTCATAATCTTCTAAAGTTAATTCTTTTGCTTCTAAATAACTGATTTCGCTCATTTTTCCACCTACTTCGTAAATATATTAAGTTCTATATTTGGAAACTTTTTCCTAAATTCTAATATGACATTTGTACAGCTTTGACACGCTGGTAATTCTGTAAACAAATCTATCTTACCAGAAATATTTGGGTCTTTAATTTTAGATGCTATATCTTCCAAAATTTTAACCTCAGTATCATTATATCTTGGAAACTTATCTATGGTGTATGATTCAAAAATTCTATTTTCTGATGAAGGAGAAAAATTACCTAAATCAGCACCTTTACTATTTGGACCATGAATTTTACTATGCGCCATAAACTCATCTGGTAAATCCTTTATTTTAACATCAGCAACAGCCATATTCCCTTGATTTTTCAACTTAGAATTTGGCATTTGGTTCCTAATATTATCAACCCTATTTTGGAAATTCTCAACTTTTTGTGTTTTGGTAAGTCCACTGGCTTTCTCGGGGTGGGGGACTGACTCCCATAAGTACAGAAAAAGAAACGATAAAGTTAAATCGTTTCTTTTTTTAATCATGATTTTTTCCACAATAAATACAGCTAGCTTTTTGTTAGCTATTGACAACTTGATTAGTGAGTTGCTCCTTATTAGTCAAGACTTTACTATCCGACGCCAATCAGATAGCAAAGTGCCTTTTTATTTTTTAAAATGGATTTTCATTTATAATTTTGGCTTTAAGACTTTTACTTGCAATTACTATCGGAGCCGTTTCAAAATCTTCAGCATTAATTTTAAAAATATAGTTGCCTTCTTCTACTTGGTATTTATTGATAATATCCCACATTTCATCACCTTCTACTAACTTAATAAAAGGATTAGAATTGTCTAGCTGCCAAGAAAATAAAGTTGTAACATAAAAAGGATTACCAAAATCAATATTAATAGCCCATTCATCATAACTTACATCTTTTCTACCACCTATAATTACATTACTCGCATTCATTTGAGCAAATTCAAAATCCATCCACATACATTTTTTTAAATATTCATTAATTTTATCTAGTTCATTTATAATTTCATTTTTTTCCATTTTAAATTCTCCTTTTATTAGTTGTTAGTCTGTAGGAATATGAGTATTTTTTGCAGCATCATGATTAAAAAGTGGATTAAGAGTGCCATCTCCATTAAATTCTCTTAACTCACTTTGATGCCACCATTTTCCATTTTTATCCATATACTCCATACCGGACCCTTGTTTTCCTGGGACTGGTTTTGCCTTTCTTGAAACTCTATATATTATTTTAGCATCTGTGTATTTAGGGTCTCCTGGATGTACTCTCACCTCATAATTATAATCACCGTGTATCCATTTCTGTTTCAATTTTTCAGGTACTTTATCTAATCCTTGTTGCTTAAGAGCATCATCTAAGTAGTGTTTTGGTTTTGAAAAATCAGCCCCACTAGTTTTCTCAACCCCACTAACTCCCTTAAACGCATTCAACCCACCAATATCCTTCACTAATTTCCAGCCATCAAAACTAATGGTAGCCACAGCAAGTGCGCCTTTAAATATCCGTTCAAAAATATCTAACTCTCTTCCGGAGCCATCTACTCCTTGAATGGCTTCTTTCATCTCCATTATACCAAATCCAACGCCTAATATGGGGCCAACTACTGGTACAAATCTTAAACCAATAAAAGCTGCATTCACAACAACACCCTTTATCATATCCGCTGTTTGATCATCCAGAGAATGATAGATAAATGCATGGGAATACATCAAGTATTGCTGATAGTCTTCATAGTTTAGCTTTTGTGCTTCTGGTATATCTTTGGTCATTTCTTGCCATAACTTAAATTCTTCTTTAATTGATTACTTTCCGTTTGAAGTATATTTTGTTCACGCTTCAATTGTTATTTTGATACATGCAAAAAAACGGTATTAGTGTTTATTCATTCACTAATACCGTTTCAATAAATATAACTAGAATTTGATTAGTCGGGGGCTATTCTTACTAGTCAAGTCTCTATCTTTTCAAGTCCATTCTAGCAATAGATATTAGTTCTACTAACCCACTTAAATATAAAAACCCATCATTAATACGATATTTTTAGGCTTCTGCCACTTAATTAATGCACATCTTTTCAATACCAAAAAGTAAACTCACTTTTTTATTATTTGTATTGACTTTTTTCTATATTTTTCTGCTAATGTAAAAAGAATTCACCCATTTTTTATTCATAACCAAGTACTATGAGTTTTTCTTTATCTGAAAAAGGTCTTAAAACTTCTTTTTTATCCAATAATTCACTTTGGTAGATATCAAATAAATATAAAATATAAACATCATTTCCATATAATGATAAAAACCAATCTTGCTCATCATTTCCGCATTTTGTCTTATATATTAATTCATTGTTTGTATTAATATATCCACTGTACCATTTTCCTGACTCGTTAGAATATAAAATAGAATTGGAAAATATTTCAGAACCATAAGATAAATAATTGCTTGGGATTCCCACTCTTTTCATTTCTTTTCTTACTAGCTCAATAGTCCAATTTTCTATTTCATGATTTCTACTAGCGATCACATAATTATTAATAAAATACTTATTAATTTGTTGAAGAAACAAATAATTTTCAGCTTCTTCTTTATTAATAAATGATTTTAAAACTTCAGTCTGTATATTATTTTTTCTCTCTAACACATAAAAACAATAACTCCATTTCCCATCTTGTATAGATATTCCATAATGGTTCTCTATTGGGATAGATTCATCTAATCTATTATCAATATATATTTTGTCTTCAGTTACTATTACTTTAATACTTTTTTCATTTAATAGCTTTACAATTTTATTTAAAGTTAACATTAATATTCCTCCTATTCAATTGGAATAATATATCCCCATTCCAATAAATTTTCTACATTAGCCTTAATTAAATTTCCATACCTATCTTTAATTAAAAAATTAGTATAATGCTGAGTTCCTGCACCTGGCTGTCCAAACCATGGTGCAACTTTTCCTGTTGTTGTTTCAAATGGTCTTAAGACTTTATATTTTGTATAAGGCTGTGTTTGCATAAATGGGGGTAATGCTCTGCTTTCAAATGTACTTCCTACTGGTGAAAAATATTGACCACTGCCGTTGCTTCCAATACGATCTATTACATCACCCTTAGCCATACCTACTATATCTGGCCAGTCACTTAAAAATCCATCATTAGCAGGATATCTTGGGGCTCCTGTTACTTGATTAAAGTACAAATCATTGTTATAAATATCTTTATATTTTAAATACAATTCATCTGATGGTGGCCATCCCCAAGAATTTAGTTTAGCCCTCTCGGTACTACTTATAGTTGTTTTTGTCACATGTTCTACATTTTCTGTCCCATATTTTTTCTTAAAATATTTTTCCCATTCTTCTCCTGTCACATAACCTTTGTTATAATTTCCTGTTCCTTTAGCCCCACTAACTCCCTTAAACGCATTCAACCCACCAATATCCTTCACTAATTTCCAGCCACTAAAACTAATAGAAGTCACAGCAAGCGCACCTTTAAAGATCCGTTCAAAAATATCTAGCTCTCTTCCTGATCCATCTACTCCTTGAATGGCTTCCTTCATCTCCATTATACCAAATCCAACGCCTAATATGGGGCCAACTATTGGCACAAAGCCTAAACTAATAACTGCCGCATTCACAACAACTCCTTTTATCATATCCGCTGTTTTATCATCCAGGGAATGATAGATAAATGCATGGGAATACATCAGATATTGCTGGTAGTCTTCATAATTTAGCTTTTGTGCTTCTGGTATATCTTTAGTCATTTCTTGCCACAACTCAAACTCTTCTCTTACTAGTTGATTACTCCTTGTTTGCAATATCGTATTTACTCTTCAATTGTTATTTTTGATACACATAAAAAAACGGCATCAGTGGTTACACACTCACTAATACCGTTTCAATAACTTCACACTCTTCTTGCTGAAATTACTGTACACTTAATAAACATTCAAAAAGACTAGAAAATCCCTTTGAATTTCTGTACAATAAATAAACCTAACTTTTTATTAGCCATTGGCAACTTGATTAGTGAGTTCGCGCTTACTAGTAAAGGCTCTATTTTCTCGATTCCAATCAAGTGGAAGAGTGCCTTTTGATTTTAAAAATATAATTTCTTTAAACTGATACTTGTCACTACTAATTTCTTCTATGAAAATGCTCCTCTAACTAAGTTTTTCTCATTTTCATCTAGACTATCAAATATTTCACTATTTCCTAATTTATTTAATGTTGCAATTGCCACTATCCTAAGTGTCGTTACTCCTAATCCTCTTGATGATATCTCTCTATCATTATTTGCAATTGCTAATACTGTATCAATTACATCTTTACTGTCTATCTTTTCATCACTAATTTCTTTTAATGTCATGTAGACTAAAGAAACACTTTTAGATTCTAAATATTGACATATTTCTTGATTTGAATAATCTTTTGCTTTTAGTTTTTTTTCGATTTTAAATACTGAATTCATATAAACTTCTATCCTTTCATTTAGAGTTAAAATCCATATAATATTTGATTTCGTTCTCTAACATAGTTTTCAAACAATTGGTTCGCTAATGTTTTATTGCCGGCCTGTTCCGCCAACTGTATTTCTTTCATATATGCATTTAACTCAGCTTGTATCCTATTTTTTATTTGATAATTAAATTCATTTCCAGGGAATCCCTTTGCTAAATCATCCAAATAATGCTGTTGCTCGTGTATTAAAGCACTATACGAAGCTTCACCATCTATATTAAGTTGCGGTGGATGGAAATCATTTTTTGGAGCATATCCCATTGTACCATTTGGTTTTTCGACAACTTCTACTCCTTTATTTCTTAAATCATTGATTGAATTTCCCCATTCATTTGGATGACTATTTTTGCCCATTCCTGTGTAAGTTTTAGCTGGATCTGCCATATACTCTCCAAACTCATATGGAACTTTCCTAGAAGGTAATAATTTATCAATTGCACTTTCGACACCCATACGTTGATTGACTGTTTTGCCTTTGGCTACATCATCCCAAAATTGATTATATTTTTTAGCATCTGATGGGCTCATTTCTCCAAATGAACTAACTCCCTTAAACGCATTCAACCCACCAATATCCTTCACTAATTTCCAGCCACTAAAACTAATAGAAGTCACAGCAAGCGCACCTTTAAAGATTCGTTCAAAAATATCTAGCTCTCTTCCTGAGTTTTTTTTTTGCACAAAGCCTAAACTAATAACTGCCGCATTCACAACAACTCCTTTTATCATATCCGCTGTTTTATCATCTAGAGAATGATAGATAAATGCATGGGAATACATCAGGTATTGCTGATAGTCTTCATAGTTTAGCTTTTGTGCTTCTGGTATATCTTTGGTCATTTCTTGCCATAACTCAAATTCTTCTCTTACAAAATTTTCTAGCTCTGTTCCTCCTGATAGTAAATCACTTAACGTTATTTCCGTTTTTGTAAAAGGTTGTTTATTGCCACTACTATCCGTTGTTGTTCCGGTAATACCATATTTATTTTCAGTTGTAAATTGGTTGATATCTAAATCTCTCATTGCCACTGCATAGGTATCAATGTTTTCATAAAAGGGACGGTCTACTTCATGGTATAGGCTGTTTCCTACTGCTGATGAAAATTCTGCTAACCATTTATACTTATCTCTAAACTCTTCATATAATGCTGCATCTGTGTGATCCGTTAAATGAACCACACCATCTACATCATAGGTGTCCACTGCCCGAATGGCTTCATCTACAATGTCAGATAGTTCAATCATTTCTTCTATTAAAGGTCGTCCATAACTGCCATAGCCTGATCCAAGTAACATACCCAAAGCTGCTTCCATTTGTCGCCAATGATTGTCATCATATTGAATGTTCATGTGCTCTGAACCTCATTATTTTGAATCCGCTCTGCCAAGATGCGGTCTTTCTCTGTGACTTTTTCTGTGGTGTAATGAATAAAGGCGTAAAGTCTTGTATAGTCTTCCGCAATTTTATAAATACTTTTGGAAATTTGGGGATAAATATCAATGACTGGCTTGGCTGCTCCTTCTTCATAAAATGTAGTGCTCGCTAATATCTCAATCTGTTCTGCTATTTCGCCATTAAAAATATCTAGTATTTCTTCTAATCTTCTAGATAAATCTAACATTTCTACTGGGTCAATATAAATTTCTGCTTCACTCATTGCTGTCTCACTTCCTCTTTGCTGATTGGAATGTTTAATTCGTCTAATAACCACTTGATGAGCCAATATTGGCTCAGCTGATACACGCGGCTTCCTTGATAGCCATATAGTTTGCCTTCATGTCGTTTGATAAACCAGGTTTCTTCTGTTGGCTGTCTGACTTTTTTTAAGAGTAAGCCACCTTCAAGTGGCAGTTGGTTTAATGCTGCTCTTTCACTACGTGGAACAAGTTTTTTTAAAAAGGTCTGCTCTTCTTCCTCTGCCTCTCTTCTAATGAGGCGAACATTTTGATAGAGTTTGCGGAAATAAGCTTCTTTTGTAGTGATTTCCATCTGAATACCTACTTGATCAGGACTAGATAAAATAATCAGCTCTTGCTCATTGTTAAAGCCGATAAAATCCCCATTTACTACTAAGTATGTTTTACTCTCATGGTATTGTTTGAAGGCATTTAAAATGTAGCCCCCAATAGGTGTGAGCTTACCATTCTTATCCAATAGGCCTTTTGCTTGCATTTGTTGCGTAGCCTTGTGAGCCGCCTCTTGCTTAATCATCGTAAACATTGATAAATCTGGTAACCCATACAGGTTTCCAGCACCGATGACTGAGCAGATAAAATAAAGTTCCTCTAAGCTGAAGACATCTTCTTTTTTCATACTAACTTCCTCACGGCTTCTACTTCATAAAACTGATGGTATTTCATGCAGTCACTTAACAAGGTTTGCAAGGCTTTTTCTTGCAGTGCTGTGGCTTTTTTTAAGCCTTGATGATACTGCTGAATAATATCTAAATAAGACGCAAAAACCTCTTTTGCTTCACCCTGCCATTGAGCAGATGCTACTTCACTTTTTAGCAGATCACACTTTTTCAATGCGTCCTCTACTGCTGCATCTACTCTCAAAGATGCGCGAATCATTTTACTTAATCCTTCACTTTCTACTTTAAAATGTCCCATTGTTTTCACCTCTTTTTTATTGGTTTAATAATTCTTGATAGTGCAAATAGCGGTTATAGCTCTCTGTTCGTGCTGAGCTTAGATGAATGAGGTGAGCGCCTTCCTTACTGATATACTGTTCAAGCTCCTCGTGTAATCCTTTTTGTCTGAAATCAAAATCTAAGCCTGGATAAGCTTGTTGATCAATGACTGGCATCATCGAAATAAATTGTTGATTGGTTTGCTTGATGTGCTGATAGGTTTCTTGATGCCGCTCGATTAACCTATCTAATTTTTGATACAAATCTTCATAATGATTCCTTTTTCCTTCATATTCTTTTTTCTGAATCAAGTCTTCTAACATCAGTAAAATCACCACCTTATTCTTTACACTATCATATTTTTTACAGTTAGATACGCCAAAATAAGAAAGTTCACAAAAATGCCACAACCATATTCCGTACGGAATATAACTGTGACATTTTTGTGAACTTTTTAGTCATTTTTAGTCGTTTTATTGCTTCGTTTTCCTAACCAGAAAGCTCCCCCAACAAAAAGAACTAAAATGATACCGCCGCCAATAAAATAGGGCATTAAATCTATTTTAGGTCGTTTGTCTTGATACGCTGTTTGGTCGTTATATGCTTTTGCATCTTTGGCTTGAATGTTAAATTCTTTCTCTAATTGCCAGGTCTTGCCATTTGAAATGGCGACAATCTCAACACGGTAATCACCAGGCTCAAAAAAGGCTTCATTCATATCAATTGTATAATCAAAATTAGAATTAGGGGCCATTCTAAGTTCATCTGTTACTTGCTCATAAAGTGGGGTCTCTTCTTTTCCTTGATACACTTTTGCTTCAATTCTCAGATTGCTTAACATCGCTGCTTCAGGATTCTGTAAATTCGCTAAGATCACATTACGCCCTAAAGTTTGACTCGCTGACACTTGATTTAAGATTAAATTAGGATGGACTTTTGTCTCTGTTTCAGTCAGCAAAACGCCCACTGTATAAGAAAAATGATTGTCTATTTGGACATTTGTTGCTTGAGCTGGATTTTCTGGGTTATTTTTCTCAATGAAATAAAGACCACCTAAAATGACGCCATCATAGCTTTCAACTGGCATTTTTAATTGAATATCTACAACTTTCACTGCTTTTGGTGGCAAAATAATTGTAGGTTCCACATGAGCTATTTCTGAAAATGATGTGTTTAAGGTTGGATCTAAAGTTGGATTTTCTTGACTATACTCCACCACACCGTTGCCATTTGTAATCGCAGCGTTCGCGGCCATAGCAACTTCAATTTCTCGCTCTGTATCATTGGTAAGCGCCACTTGAATCGTTTGTACTTGACCAGGTGTCATTTTCAAATCAAAATAGGAATGCTCAGCAGTCACTTGATTTTCAGGTAAAATAGCCTGCACAGAAAACCCCATTTCATTCGCACTGGCAGGATTTGCCAAAAATAAACTAAACAATAATATCAGTGCAAAAACAAAAGAATATCTTCTCATTTTCTTCTCTCCTCCAGCTGTCATGACACAAGTCGATTCTGTTCTTTCACTTTTTAACCATTAAAGCCTGGGATAAAACTTTTTCAATTTCATCCCAGACACAATCATTCTCTAAGGTGCGTCTTCTAAATTCCAGGTTAAGGATGTACGATAAGCAACATCTTTCACTTTTGAAGTTGTGAGGGGGACATGTAAAGAAACCCCTTCTACTCCAGCTGTATTATCTGCACCAAAGGCCATTGTCCAAGTCCCCATACCTGTTACAGGTAAAGCAGTGGCAATCGTTGAAGAATTGGTTCCAGTAGGATCTAAACTAGCTGGTAAGGTGACGGGTGCCAACGTTGGACTTAGTAATGAGTTAGTAGTTGCCTTAACCATTTTTAATTGTGCATTCACAAGCTCAGTATCGTTTCCATCTGTTGTTTTAAATTGACCATTTTGTTTCACAGTTAATTTCCAACCAGCATTTAAACCACGTTTATCTGTAATCTGAGCAAAGTTTGGTACTTGCACAACACTTCCAGCTTGTAAGACATTATCTAATTTTGCATAGTAAATCATATCCTCATCATTAATAATCTTGCTGCCAAAATGAAAGTTTGACACATAATCAATACTCAGCGGACCAGCCGTTCCAGGAGTATGTGGATCATTAGGATCTGTCGGGTTAACAGGACTCACGGGTGTGTTAGGATCTGTTGGACTCACTGGATTTGTCGGAGTTGTATCTTGGGTAAAGGTCACATCTGTAATGGAATTCATGGTTCCAGCAATTTCTGCTGAAGCTGAATGACTATTGACTAAAAATCCACCTAATAACGTAGCACTAACCAATAATAAAGTAACTTTCTTTTTCATTTTCTTCTCCCTCTTTCTGTGTGATGATGATTTATTTCACTTCTTTTTAAAGAAGATAAAATTGATTTAAAGTGGTGCATCTGTTAAATTCCATTCTAGTTGTCCTTGATACCTCTGATTGCTTTTAAGCATTGGACCAGGTCCTACCTTTAAGCGAATACCATCTGCTTGCTCCCAGGGAATAATATAAGGCTGATTATCTGGAGCGGTTTGGCTATAAATCAGATTATTTTCTGCATTTAGCACCTTATTCTGTCCATTTAAACCATAAATGATGGCTCCTGGTAATTGCGTGGAGCCAGCTGTTAATGGTTGAATTTCTCTGACATATAAGTTCCATTTATTTTTTTTGACTCGTCCATCATAAATCACAAGATTGCTCGTGGTCGTTGTGCGATTATAAATAGTTGAACTGGTGGGAATCGTTGTCTGTTGAAAACCAAAAGTAGTTGGAACACTCATTAATCTCAGCCTGCCATCACCAACTTCAGTAGTTGTCCCAATTGATAAAGGTGTAATTCCTTGTCCACCACCATTTTGTCCACCAAAAGTAATCTTGTAAGTAAGAGCGGTTGGAGGTGAAATACTGGTAATCGTTGCTGTATATTGAAACTCTAAAGCCTCATTCATGTTTTGTAAGGAATCACTAGTATTCAAATTCTGATAATATAAACTGCTTCCAGATGGACTAGCAGCATCCGCAATCACTTGTGGGACACCTACCAACTGCCTTGTACCATCTACATTGATTTTATATAAACTCATATCCGTTACATTGACTAACCCTGCAGGAATGTGACTCGTTACCGTTTGATGATCCCAAATCGCATGGGCATTTTGCAGTGTCACTTTGGTCACATATTTGATAGCTTGTCCTGTGACGGCATTTGGTGCTGCTTCCCACTGGTCATTTCCATTCCTACGATAAACTGCCAAGTCTAAAATAAATGAAGGCTTGTTAAATTGAACCGTTGCTGTGACGGGTGCTGTAGAAACCAGTAAATAACCATCTCTTGAGCTATAACCATTAACGGTGACTTGAACGGTATCTCCCCCCTTTAAAGGCGGAAGGTTTGCTACTTGGTAATGACCTTGTGAATCAACTGGAACGGTATAAGTTGTCAGCGCATTTTGATTGATGACAACCACTGCTTGATAATTGCCTATCACCGTTTGATGAGACAATCCACTAATGGCTGTTGCTCCTGCCACTAGACTTTGAATTGTCGGAGTAGCAAGTGGCCATACGACTGTTGTAATAGCGCTTATCTGACTTTCATATAAATCGGCATTGCTTTTGGAAGTGGCGCGCACAATGCCTGTTATTTGATCCTCATATTCTAAATTTGTTTTGGTTGTCACATGAAAACTTCCAGTAGCATCAACTGGAATATTGGGATAACTGGTTGTGATGCCTGTAGTGGTTTTCGTTGTGAGATCCACGGTGTAAGTGTAGCCACTATTTTGTGTTTGATTGATAGTTCCATTGATTTGATTGGTTTGATGAAGCACTGGACTACTCACTACTGGTGGGATTACATTTAAGACTGGACAATTTCCTAGACTCATTGATTTAAGGGAAATAGCGCCTGTTTTAGCATTTCCTGTTGTAAAATCAATCAATCCATATAGGGAAAGAATATTGCCTCTAATCACATAATTTTGACCATTTGTTGCAGGTGGAATCGCAATCCCTTTTTTGTAAAGTGCAACTGGGTCAAAGCTTAAATTCACATTCCAGCTATTAAGCAAGGATAAGGTTAAAAATGAGCTTGGAAAAGTAAAAACAACCGCATTCTTTGTTACATCATAGACCATACTGACATTACTATTGGTTGCCTGAATTGGATAGGTTTGGTTCCCCAATAGATTTAAAGGATAGGTAACGCTTCCAGTTAAGCTTTTTAAAAAAGCTGCTTGCTTTGTTGGACTATTATTAATTTGTGAAGCAACTTCTTCTGGTATTTGAATGGCAATCACAGGTGTATCATTAATCGCTAATGAAAGAATCAATGAGTAAGAATAGTTAATGCTGACAATATTCTGATTACAAGCCCCATTTGTAAAGGTGCCAGCAATACTACTGTTGCCTAGTGCTAATGCTCTCGTGTCTGGTTCAAGCTGGGCGACAGCCTCTACGTTATTTTCCAGTTTAGGGATAACCTGAGCTTCTTCCTCTGTTGGAATAATGGCACACCCACCATTTTGTGGTGTATCTTGTATGTCACTTGATAAATTAGGTTCCGCTAGCTGTTCAGCTTCTGCAAAAACAGGAAGCATTAAAGGCACAAAAATAGCGAAGAAAAAAAATAAAATTGTTACCGCTTTAAAAATTATTTTCCTTTTCATTTTTTATCCCTCCAAATGCCTGTTAAATAGAATATCTAGGTTCCTATTTTCGCTACAGTTTCTTTCCATTTATCTATTTCAAGTTGATTGTAGCTTATCTATTCATCTTTTGCACTTTTTTAACACTTTAATGGTAAAAATTTGTTTTTATGATGGTTTTATGTAATAATGTTCGATTGAAGTAATTAGCACGTTTGAGGAGGGAAAGAATGAAGCGTTGGAAAAAAATCTGTCTGTCTATTTTGATCATCTTATTTCTTTTGATTGGACTCGCTTATGGTGCCCTTCGTTATTTTACTTATGGCGCAAGCTCAGAAGCACAGCAAGCCTTAACAGCAACTACTGAAATCAGCATTACGGAAACAAATGACGTCATTATTTTGAAAAACACTAAAAAACAAACCACCTTACCTGCTGTTATTTTTTATCAAGGGGCATTAGTTGAAGCTGAAAGTTATAGTCTTTGGGCAAAAGAATTGGCAGCTGCTGGCTATCCTGTTTATCTTTGTAAGCAACCTTTAAATTTACCAATTTTAGCAACTGATTTTGCTCAAAAAGTGATTAAAAAATATGAGATACAAGATTATGTCATTGGCGGGCATTCACTAGGAGGAACAGCTGCTAGTCGTTATGCTGCAGAACACTTGCAGGATCAACATTTAAAAGGCGTCTTTTTCTTAGCTAGCTATCCAGATACTAAAGGGGCAATTGCTGATACTAAGCTAGCAGTTCTTTCTTTAACAGGAACTGAAGATGGGGTCTTAAATTGGGAGAATTATCAAGAAAGCAAAACCCTTTTACCGCAATCAACTATTTTTCATCAATTGCCTGATGGAAATCATGCTGGTTTTGGTAGCTATGGTCCACAAAGAGGCGACAATGATACTATTTTGGCGGATGGGCAGCAACAAGGATGGATTGCTAAGGAAATGCTGGATTGGCTTCAGCAAGCAGTCAACAAAAAAAGTTAACCCAATGGGTTAACTTTTTTCTGTTTCTGATGGTTTTTTAGGAAATTGTAGGATAAAGGTTGTTCCTTGATTGCTTTCACTTGTGACCTCAATCGTTGCACCATGCAGTGTCATAAGCTGTTGCACAATTGCTAGACCCAAGCCTGATTCACCATATTTCGTATTTTTGCGTGAAGGATCTGCCTTATAGTAACGTTCCCAAATGTTTTTTAATTCCGTTTCATTCATTCCAATTCCTGTATCTTGGATTTCCAACCTCACAGCTGTATCGTTTTCTGTAGCTGATAATGTAATTTCACCATCTTTTGTAAACTGAATGGCATTTTGGACAATATTCACAACAATTTGAATAAAGCGGTCATAATCTGCATAAACCTTAAGCCTTGGATCAACCGCCAATTTAATGATATTCCCAGAATCAGCAGCCTTCTGCTCTAATTGTTCCCCAATAATATCTAGTGTATCTTTTAAATTAAAGTGTTGTTTATTTAAAACAATTTGATTGGAGCGAATATTTTCATAATCAAGATTTTCATTCACCAAGCGGATTAGCCTTCTAGTTTCATTTTGCATCAATGTAATACTTTTTCCTTTTTTATCCTCAGGAATCATATCATGCTCTAGTCCTTCTAATAAGCCATTAATCGTTGTCAGCGGCGTACGCATCTCATGAGCTGCATCTGCCATAAACTGCCTTCTTCTATTTTCTTGACGCTCTATCTCTTCATGAGAGGCCTTTAAATTCGTTACCATTTGATTAAAGTCTCCAGATAATTCATCAAACTCATCTTTTCCTTTATCTTCTAATTGAATTTCAAAATTTCCTTCTGATATCTCATGTGTTGCTTTTCGCATCCGGTTAATACGCTTCACTTGATACTTAGCAAAAATAAAGCTAAGAGCTGCTGCGCCTAAGCTAGAAAGAGAGATGGCAATAATAAAATTTCGTTTTAATTGCGTTAAGCTTTCTTCAATACCACTCAAAGGTTCAGATGCAGCAATCCCACCTAAAAATTCCCCATCAACAACATAAGGTATCACAATAAAAGCATATTTTCGTTCTTCTTCTTTGCGAATGGAGACATTTTTACCATTCTCTAGTTTTTCCCAATCATCTTTAGATAATTTTAAAGTAAAAGCTTCTTGGTAATTAGGGTAAGTCAGCTCTTTATCCTCATTAAAAATATAAAAAGCAACGCCTTGATTTTTTAATAAACGCTCTGCACCTGCAACCGTTTCTTTATGAAGTCCACCACTATTCTCCACAATGCTCAACAACGAATCAGCGTAACCAAATAATTGCGCTTCTGTACTTTCATAAACTGTATCTGTTGTCGTTTTAAAAAAAGCCAATGTGACAATTCCAAACCCTGCCATCACAATAATAAAGGATGTTAACATTTGTTGATATAAATATCTCATCTAACTCTCATCTCCAGCATCATCAAACTTATACCCAACACCCCAAACCGTTTGAATGAGTTGACGTCCACTTGTTTCAATTTTTTGTCGTAATTTTTTAATATGAGCATCAACAGTTCGTTCGTCACCATAATATTGATAGTCCCAAACTAAACTTAATAATTGTTCTCTTGAGAAAACTTGCTTTGGATTTTTACTTAATGTATACAATAACTCAAATTCTTTGGGTGTTAAGCCCTCAATTAAATAATCATCAATATAAACTTCTCTTGTTTTTGTACTTAATTTAAAATGCTTTGTGACAATATCAAAAGCTTCTTCTGCTGCTGTTTTGACAGGATCTGTTGTGAGTAAATCAGCACGCCGGTGTAAGGCCTTGATACGGGCAATTAATGTCAGCGGACTAAAAGGCTTCGTAACATAGTCATCTGCACCAATTTCTAAGCCAATCACTTGATCACTTTCTGAATCTTTTGCAGTGAGCATAATAATTGGAACGGTTGCTGACACTTTACGCATTTCTCTACAAATTTGCATCCCATCCATTGAAGGCAAATTTAAATCTAAGGTCACAATATCCCATTCATCTGGGCAAGCTAAAAAGGTCTCTAGCCCTTCTTTACCATCTAATTTAAAAGTAGCATCCCAGCCTTCTTTTGAAAAAAACATCTCCATCATTTCACTTACTGAAACATTATCCTCTATCATTAATAGTTTCATCTGCTCACCTCATCATTTTCTACTACTCCTATTTAGTATTATACTATGCTTCGTCTCACAAAAAAAGAAAGGGGGCATAAAGACTTAAAAAGATGCTACTTTCTTCATAAAAAATTCATGATTGAATAAAAAAACACAGACCACTTGGCCTGTGCTTCATTTATTTTTTTAGTCTAAGATTGTTACTTGAACTGTGCGCATTCCCCAACCATAACATGCTGCTACAGATGAAAAGTGAACATCAATTCTATTACCACTAATTGCGCCACCGGTATCTCCAGCAATGGCTTCGCCATAACCTTCAACGTAAACACGTGAGCCTAATGGAATCACACTTGGATCTACTGCAATCACTTGTGGATTAACTGATAAATCAATTCCTAATGAAGTGAAGCTGCTTAATCCTGGTTGCGCATAGCTATAAGCTGATGCACTAACCGTTACGGTAGTACCTGATGTTGGTGCTACTGGTGTTCCAACTGGAGCTGTTGCTTGTTGTTGCGCTTGAGCCTCTTCTTGAGCCGCTACTTCTTGCGCTTGAGCTTCCGCTTCTTCTTGAGCAGCTTGTTCTGCTGCTGCCTGAGCTTCTGCTTCTTGAGCTGCAACTTCTGCTTCTCTTTGTGCTTGATAAGCCGCTACATCATGATAGGTTTTGAAAACAACGATTTGTCCAGGTTCAACAACTGTCGCTGCATCTACCTCTTGATTCCATTTGTGTAGCTCATTAGCATCTACTTCAAATGTTGCCGCAAGGCTTTCAAGAGTATCTCCTTTTTGTACTGTATATGAAACCAATGGTTTTGGTTCTTTTACGCCTTTTGAATCTTTATTATTCATTTTTTCTGTTGCTGTCAATTCGTTTAAGTTCACCATTTTTGTTTCAAATGACTGGTCTGGTGTTTCCCCATTAAATAGTTGACCAATTTCTGTCACTGTGTTTGTTTGTGTTTCATTCTTATCTGACACTGTTTCACCTGTTGCAGCAAATACTGTAGATACACTAGCACCAATGGCTAACATGCCAACTACTGCAGCTGATACGATTGTCTTTCTCATAAGAATTATTCCCTCCCTTTATCTTACCTGAAAAATCTTAACATTTAAAAAACTATGTTAGGTTACTAGGTAGTTAAGGGTGTGTGACTTAAAAGGCGATTTCACAGTTTTTATTGTTACATTCGTAATGATTCTGACAATTCTAAAAAAATAATTTTAGAATATTTTTCAATAAAACACTTAATAAACGGCTTAAAACACTGATATAAAGCCAATGATAAAAAATGGGAATTTTTGATTTTTTTAGTGAATCATTTTCTAAAAAAAGTTTTTTCTATAAATTTTGTGAAATTCTGTTACAACAATTCATAAAAAACTAGTCCTTTAGACCCATTTTTCTCTCATAATGGGCAAATATTCCCCATTAAACATGTTTTATTACACATTTTTAA
This sequence comes from Isobaculum melis, assembly GCF_900111355.1. Classification (GTDB taxonomy): domain Bacteria; phylum Bacillota; class Bacilli; order Lactobacillales; family Carnobacteriaceae; genus Isobaculum; species Isobaculum melis. The sequence continues at coordinate 185,388 of NZ_FOHA01000001.1, read as the reverse complement.
CAAGTAATACACCCTTTTTCTAGCAAAAAGAACGTTAAATAAGCATTTATTCACTTTTTTTAGGTTGTAAAAATTGAATTTCTTCTATTATATACTCTAAAGAAAATATTTTTTCATCCTGTTTATTCATGTAAGTGCGGGATTGAATTCTGCCTGTGGTTCCAACTAGCATTCCTTTTTCACAATGGTCTGCGATGACAGTTGCAACACTTCCCCAAGCAATAACGGGGATAAAATCGGCCGTTTGATGGTGCTCATTTTTAAATCTTCTTCTGACAGCTAGTGTGTTATTTAAGACAGGCTTATTTTCAGTTGTGAAATTTAAGGTTACCTCTCTTACAAAACGACCTATCATTGATACTTGATTCATCTTTCTCACCTCCTATTAGATAATTTACGTAAATAAAGCTAAAAGGCATTAAAAAAAGAAGACAAATTTGTCTTCTTTTCTCACTTATTTAGTAACAACTGCAAACATCATGTCTACTTCACAGGCAAGCTCTCCAGCAACAGTTGCTGTGCCAGTCGCTTTTGCAATACTGCCACGATATCTTGTAATGTTCACTTCTAGTTGTAAAACATCTCCAGGACGTACTTCTCGTTTAAATCTTGCACGATCAATACCAGCAAACATACCTAGTTTATTTTCTGGATTGCCACCAGCAAATAAGCAAAGACCTGCTGTCTGCGCTAAGGCTTCAATGATTAAAACACCTGGCATCACTGGGTAATCAGGAAAGTGTCCTTCAAAAAAGGGTTCATTTGCACTGACATTTTTGAGACCAATTGCTGTTTGTCCCTCTGTTACTGATAATAGTTTATCCACCAATAAAAATGGATAACGATGGGGTAATATTTTTTTAATTTCGTCTATATTTAATTCCATTTCGCACCTCTTTTAGCATCTAGTGCTAATAGTTTATCATATTTATCAGATAAAAAAAAGAGCGGAAATAGCAAAAGCTATTTTCCACTCTGAAAATATTCCATAATATGAGACCATGTACTGGAATTGAAAACTTCAGTTGCTTTTCCATCTCCAAGAACACCATAGCCAATCATCAAACCAGCAATGACTAACAAAATAAAACTTACAATAAAAGCCAAAATTTTTAATGGTACAGGAATTAAAGCAATTTTTATTTTTTTTCCTTGTTGTTCTACTTCACTCATTATTTGTTCACCTCAAAAGAGTTCCTAACTTAGCGACGTCTTTTATTCATATTCTCTAATAAAATCCCTGTTCCTAACGCAACAGCATCTAATGGCTGATCTGAAACAAATACAGGTACTTTTAATTGTTCAGAAAGTAACTGATCAATCCCATTTAGTAATGCGCCACCACCAGTTAGAATAATGCCTCGGTCAATAATATCCGCAGCTAATTCTGGAGGTGTTTGTTCTAACACATCTTTTGCTTGTTGGACAATTAATGCCATTGATTCATGTAAAGCACTTTCTACTTCTTCAGAGGAAATAGTAATGGTTCTAGGAAGACCACTCACTAAGTCGCGGCCACGAACTTCAATTGTTTCACTTTGATTTCCTGGGAAGACAGTACCAATTTCCATTTTAATGGTTTCAGCAGTCCGTTCACCAATTAATAATTTATAGTTTGTTTTAACATAGTTAATCAGTTCAGTATCTAATTTATCTCCAGCTAATTTTAAAGAACGGCTCGTTACAATATCTCCCATTGATAACACGGCAATATCAGTTGTTCCGCCGCCAATATCAATGACCATATTTCCACTTGGTTGGAAAATATCCATACCTGCTCCAATTGCAGCAACTTTTGGTTCCTCTTCTAAGAACACATTTTTTCCACCACTTTTTTCAGCTGCTTGGCGAATAGCTTTTTGTTCAATAGAAGTAATATTTGTTGGACAACAAATGAGGATACTTGGCTTAGATAAAAATCCTTTTACATTTAAACTGTCAATAAAATGAGAGAGCATTGCTTCTGTAATATCAAAATCTGCAATCACACCATCTTTTAATGGACGAATCACACGAATATTTCCTGAAGTACGTCCTACCATTCTATATGCTTCAGAACCAACGGCTAGTACGCGTCCAGTCGTCGTATCAATTGCAACAACAGATGGTTCATTCAATACGATTCCTTTTCCTTTTACATGTATCAACACATTAGCTGTGCCTAAATCTACCCCAATATCTTTCGCCATTACCTTGTTCTCCTCCCAATATCGTTACAGTCTCTTTTAGTTCTGTCAAAGCAGAACCATCTAATTTAAAATTATACCATAGTTCGAAAAAATCTGAAATAACTATTTCTATTAAATTTTTACTAAAAAATAAAACAAAATAAGAAAAAAGGAAGATTTTCCTCTTTTCTTATTTTGTGTTTTAAGCAAATATTTTATCAAGACTACCTTTTTCTTCAATCACCATACTATCTACTCGTTCAATATCAGCACCTAATTGCTGTAATTTTTTATGGAATTCAAAATAGCCTCTATCTAAATATTCTAAATGTGTAACGGTTGTATAACCAGCTGCGCAAAGGCCAGATAGAATGAGCGCTGCAGCTGCACGTAAATCTGTTGCTGCTACCTCTGCTCCTTTTAATGAAGTAGGACCTTCAATAATTAAAGATTGTCCCTCTACTTTAAAATTAGCATTCATTCTTCTTAATTCTTCCATATGCATGAAACGATTTTCAAACACAGTTTCAGTCATCATGCTTGTTCCTTGAGCCATTAATTGAATAGCAGTCATTTGCGCCTGCATATCCGTTGGGAAACCTGGATGTGGCATTGTTTTAACATCTGTGGCTATTAATTTCTCAGGTCCAATCACACGAATCCCATTTTTTTCTTCAACAATTTCTACACCCATTTCCTTTAATTTAGAAATAAGGGGTAATAAGTGCTCAGTCAAAGCATCTTCAACTAGAACATTTCCTTGTGTCATTGCAGCAGCAACCATAAAGGTGCCCGCTTCAATACGGTCTGGAATAATTGAGTGTGCAGTACCATGTAAAGCGGTTACCCCTTCAATACGGATACTTTCAGTACCTGCACCTTTCACATTTGCGCCCATTTTATTCAAATAGTTTGCTAAATCAACAATTTCAGGTTCACGCGCTACATTTTCAATAATGGTTGTTCCCTCAGCAAGGGTCGCAGCCATCATAATATTTTGTGTCGCACCTACGCTTGGGAAATCAAGATAGATTCTTGCGCCAACTAGTTTTTCAGCGAAGGCTTCAATATAACCATTTTCAATCATGACCTTAGCACCCATTGCTTCAAAGCCTTTTAAATGCAAATCAATCGGACGTGTGCCAATTGCACAGCCACCTGGTAAAGCCACTTTTGCATGACCTAAACGCGCTAATAATGGTCCCATAACAACAATTGAGGCACGCATTTTACTTACGTATTCAAATGGTGCTTCATATTCTAATTCCTTTGTTGCGTCTAATGTAACTTCATTTTTTGCTGTATCAAACTGGACAGCTAGATTTAAATGTTGTAAGACTTCATTAATTGTATAGACATCTGATAATGTTGGTACATTTGTTAATTGACTTTTTCCTTCACTTGCTAAAATAGCAGCTGCTAAAATAGGTAAAACGGCATTTTTAGCGCCCTCAACTTTAACTGTTCCTTTCAGGCTTTTCCCACCACGAACAATTATTTTTTCCATGATTATCCCTCCGAAGATTGTTTGCTTCCATAATCATTACTCAATCCGATAAGAAGCCTTTGTTGTATGATTTAAGTTAATTTTTTTATTCATTAGGTTGAAAAGATAAATGGAATATTTTTAGTTTGCACCACAATATCCAAAAAGAAGTTACTTACATTCAAGCCAATTGCAACAGCCAACAAAATATAAAGTAATCTTGCTCGTGTTACTTGATCTTTCTTTATAAGATGTTCAATTCTTAAAGCTTGTAGCGCCCAAAAGCTGACCATAATAAAGAAAAAATGTGAAACGATTTGTAAGAGTGCATTCCATCCAAATTGCGCCATTTTCTTCCTCTTTTCTTTTTCTTAAAGCAAAGTATAGTGTAACATATTTGTAATGATAGATAAAGTAAAAATGTTCGGTAGGAAAGGAAAAATATGCTTAGCAATTCGGTTCGTTTACAGCCATACAAAAAAGAGAGATCACATGAGCTATTTGTGATCTCTCTTTTTCCATCATAATGAATGGGTTTCTTATCTTCGGTGACCTGAAACACTGATACGATTGATTGCTTTGTGTAAAGCAACTGTTGCTCTTCGCAGCTCATCACTGTCTGCAACTTGTTTCGCAGATTCAATGCGTTTTTCTGCTCTAAGTTTGGCTTTTTCAGCACGACTCAAATCAATATCTCGTGCTCTTTCCGCACTATCCGCAATAATATTACAAACATTATCTCGAACTTCCATGACACCACCGTTGACCGCAATTGCGTTATTCCAGTTTTCAGGACCAACCCTTTCCACTCGAACTTCATCAATTTTTAAAGGAACAATAATCGGTGCATGTTTTGGAAGAATACCGATTTCTCCATCAAGTGTTTTAGCAACAATCATTTCAGCACGGTGGCTAAATACAATCCCATCAGGTGTCACAATATTAACTTGCATAAAAGACATTGGTTATCCACCTTTCTTTTTTCATTTAGATTAAGATGTATCTGAAAATGACAGTGTTCTCCATCTACTTCAGAGACATCTAAAAGAGAATTGTTTTTAACTTATGCACCATATCCCATTTGTTTTGCTTTTTCAACGACATCTTCAATACGTCCAACTGAACGGAAAGCGTCTTCTGGTAAATGATCATATTTACCATCTAAAATTTCTTTAAATCCTCTAACGGTTTCTTCTACAGGTACATATGAACCCGGTTGTCCGGTAAATTGTTCTGCTACATTGAAGTTTTGTGAAAGGAAGAATTGAATACGACGCGCTCTTGCTACCAAGATTTTTTCATCATCTGATAGCTCATCCATCCCCAAGATGGCAATAATATCTTGTAATTCACGATAACGTTGTAAAGTTTGTTGAACTTCCATTGCTGTTTTATAGTGCTCATCCCCAACAATTTCTGGTGCTAAAGCACTTGATGATGAAGCAAGTGGATCTACAGCTGGGTAAATCCCCATTTCTGTTAGCTTACGCTCCAAGTTCGTTGTTGCATCTAAATGGGCAAAGGCTGTTGCAGGAGCCGGGTCAGTATAGTCATCAGCAGGCACATAAATCGCTTGAATTGAAGTGATTGAGCCTTTTGTTGTTGATGTAATACGTTCTTGTAATTGCCCCATTTCTGTCGCTAAAGTTGGTTGATAACCAACGGCTGATGGCATACGGCCAAGTAATGCTGATACTTCAGAACCTGCTTGAGTAAAGCGGAAGATGTTATCAATAAATAATAGCACATCTTGTCCAGCTTCATCACGGAAGTATTCGGCAATGGTTAAACCAGTTAAGGCCACACGCATACGTGCACCAGGTGGTTCATTCATTTGTCCAAAGACCATAGCTGTTTTTTCAATAACGCCTGATTCTTTCATTTCATAATAAAGGTCATTTCCTTCACGTGTTCGTTCGCCAACACCTGTAAAGACTGAAATCCCACCATGCTCTTGTGCAATATTATGAATCAATTCTTGGATTAAAACGGTTTTACCAACCCCAGCACCACCGAATAAACCAATTTTACCACCTTTTAAATAAGGGGCTAATAAGTCAATGACTTTAATCCCTGTTTCTAAGATTTCAGTATTTGTTGAAAGATCAGCAAATACTGGTGCCAAACGGTGAATGCCATCACGACGCGTATCCGCTGGTAGCGGCTCATCTAAATCGATTTCTTCTCCTAGCACATTAAAGACACGACCTAAAGTCACATCTCCAACTGGGACAGAAATTGGTTTTTCTGTATCAACCACATTCATGCCTCTTTGCAAACCATCTGTTGATGACATTGCAATGGTACGAATAATCCCATCTCCCAGTTCAAGAGCTACTTCTAATACGGCTTTTTTGCCATTTTCTTTATTTGTTTCTACTACTAATGCATTGTTAATATCAGGTAAAGAACCTTCCAGTGGAAACTCTACATCCACGACGGGTCCAACTACTTGTACTATTTTCCCAACACTCATGCTTTTATTCCTCCCGTCATTATTCTAACGCTGATGCGCCACCGACAATTTCAGTTATTTCCTGGGTAATAGCAGCTTGACGTGCACGGTTATATTCAATAGTCAAATCTTCAATAATCGATTTAGCGTTGTCAGTTGCACTCTTCATTGCGCTCATTCTAGAAGCTAATTCTGCTGCTTTAGCATCTAAAATTGCACCATAAATTAAACTTCCAGCATATTGAGGAAGTAAGGTATCTAAGATTGCATCTTGTGATGGTTCAAAGATATACTCGTCCTCATATGTTGTTGCTTCACTGATATCGAGGTCACTCAAAGGCAGCATTTTGGTTGCACGAAACTCATGTGAAAGAGAATTAATATGGTGATTATAGCAAACATATAATTCATCAAACACTTCATTTTCATACATTTGTGTTGCTGTAGTAGCGATATCTCTGACCTCTTCAAAGTTTGGTTGATCAGAAATCCCTCTTAATTCATAAGCCATATTCATCCCACGTGCTTTAAAGAAATCTGCGCCTGCACTACCTACAGCCATAAAGACATATTCATCTGATGATTCATGACCATCAACTAGCAAATCAATGACTGATTTAATCACTGAGCTATTATAGCTACCTGCCAAGCCTTTATCTGCGGTAATCACAATATAACCTCTTTTTTTAATTGGACGCTCCACTAGTAATGAATGAAAATCAATTTCACCAGCTACCGCTTTTTGTGCTGAATCCTCTTGTGATTGCTCTAATTGTTGACTTGCCATAATATGAGTGACAATTTCTCTCACTTTAGAGGCATAAATCGCAAAGTTTTTAGAAACGGATTCCGCTCTACCTAATTTAGCACCAGCAACCATTTGCATAGCATTTGTAATTTGGCTTGTTTTACTTGTTGATGCGATTCTTCTTTTAATATCAATTAACGAACCAGCCATTGATATTCACCACCCTTATTTACCAGAATCTTATCTAAATTATTTGTTTTCTCCGCCAGTAGCAGTTGTCATATTTGAACGCATGCCGACACTTGGTGTAAACATCCCTTTGAATTCTTCAATAACTTGATCAAGAACTTCTGTTTCTGGCAAGTCTTTTGTTTCTCTAATGGTTGTGAAAATTTCTTCATGTTGATGATCAATTTGAGCAAACAATTCTTTTTCAAAGCGTAAAATATCTTCTTCTGGAATTGAATCTAAGAAACCATGTGTTAGTGCATAAAGAATCACAACTTGTTTTTCTACAGCTAACGGTTCATGTAAGCCTTGTTTTAAAATTTCAACAGTTCGACGACCGCGATTTAATTTTGCTTGTGTCGCTTCATCTAAATCCGAACCAAATTGAGCAAATGCTTCTAGTTCACGGAAGCTTGCTAAATCAAGACGCAATGTTCCCGCAACCTTTTTCATTGCTTTAATTTGAGCTGATCCCCCAACACGAGATACAGATAAACCTGCAGCTACAGCTGGACGAATCCCAGAATAGAACAAGTCATTTTCTAAGAAAATTTGTCCATCAGTAATTGAAATCACGTTTGTTGGAATGTAAGCAGAAATATCTCCTGCTTGTGTTTCAACAAATGGTAAAGCAGTCATTGAACCGCCACCTAATTCATCATTCAATTTTGCAGCACGTTCTAATAAACGTGAATGTAGATAGAAAACATCTCCTGGATAGGCTTCGCGACCTGGAGGACGACGAAGTAGTAAAGAAATTTCACGATAAGCAGCTGCTTGTTTTGATAAATCATCAAAGACAATCAAAACATGTTTGCCATTATACATAAATTCTTCACCCATTGCAGCACCAGCATATGGCGCAATATATAACATGGGTGCTGGTTGTGAGGCACTTGCAGTGACAACAATGGTATAATCCATTGCACCATACTTACGAAGTGTTTCAACTTGTGAACGGACAGTGGATTCCTTTTGTCCAATTGCCACATAAATACAAATCATATCTTGATCTTTTTGATTGATAATCGTGTCAATCGCAATGGTGGTTTTACCTGTTTTACGGTCACCGATAATTAATTCACGTTGACCACGGCCAATTGGAACTAAAGCATCAATCGCTTTTAACCCTGTTTGTAAGGGTTCACTGACAGATTTACGCTCCATGACACCTGGTGCCATTGCTTCAACTGGTCTTGTTTTGGTTGTAGCGATTGGACCATTTCCATCAACTGGCTGTCCAAGGGAATTGACCACACGACCAATCATCGCTTCTCCTACAGGAACTTCCATGATGCGTCCGGTTCTCTTCACTTTATCCCCTTCACGAATTTCTTCATAAGGGCCTAAGATAATAATCCCAACATCATTTGATTCCAAATTTTGTGCCATTCCGTATACGCCATTAGAAAATTCTACTAATTCTCCAGACATTGCATTTTCTAAACCATGCGCACGAGCAATTCCGTCCCCGATATACGTTACTGTACCTACTTCACTGACAATTAACTGATTACGGTAATTCTCTACCTGTTCTTTGATCAGAGCACTGATTTCTTCAGCTTTAATGCCCATACGTATTCACCTCTTTGCTTGTTTCGCTCAATTATTCATTTGTTTTTCTAATTTTTCTAAATTTGTTTTAATGCTCCCATCAAAAACAAGATCTCCTGCTTCAACAATAACGCCACCTAATAAACTAGGATCGACAATATTGGTTAACATGACTTTTGTTGCCTTCATTTTTTTAGCAAATGCATCAGAAAGCTTTGTCATTTGTTCTTCGGTTAATGGAACAGCTGTTTTAGCAGTTGCCAAAATCGTTCCTTTTTCTAAATCATATAATTTCTCAAACTCATCAATGATTAGTTCCATATCTTCCATTCGACCATAGTCAAATACCATTTGAACAAAGTTTTGCATGAGTTCTGGTAAGTACTCAGTTAACGTCGCCACCATGGGTCTCTTCTCTTGAAGGGTTAACCTTGCATCTGTCAAAATAGGTCCTAATCCTGGGTTATTTTGAAATATTTGACGCAAATCCATCATATTGTCAAAAGCTTGTTCTAAACAACCTTTTTTTTCAGCTAGTAAGAAGTAAGCTTTTGCATAGCGGACTGCTACTGTATACTTATCTAACTTCATCTTGATCCCCTAGCCCTTCAATAAATTCGTCTACTAAAGCGTTGTGGTCCTCGGTTGATAGATTTTTTTCAATTAATTTCGAAGCAATTTGCAGTGATAACGTACTCACTTGCTCTTTGACTTCATCCATTGCTTCTTGTCTTTGCGATTCAATACTTCGTTTTGCATCGCGTTTCATTCTTTCAACTTCCTCATGAGCTGCTTGAATAAGCGTTGTATGCTCTCTTTGACTTGCATCCTTTGCGTTTGTTAGAATCGTTGCAGCTTCATCACGAGTTGCATCTATTTGTTTTCGTTGCTCAGCAACCAAACGATTGGCTTCCGCTCTTGCGTTTTCAGCGCTATCGATTTCACTTGAGATGTGATCTTCACGTTGCTTCATGACGTTCATTAAAGGCTTCCATGCAAAAATACGTAACAATACTAATAGAATCAAGAAAGAGACACTGGTTACAATCATGTCTCCCAATGTTGTTGCTGCACCCATTACTAAATGTCCAAACATCCTTTACACTCCCTTCAGCCAATCGGTCAAATCTTATTTAAAAAGGCAGCAAAACTGCCTTTTTATTGGACTGAACGAATTATTTATTCATTAAGATAAATGCAATAACAATCGCCATAATTGGAACAGCTTCAATTAAACCTACCCCAATAAACATAATTGTTTGTAAGCGACTTTGTAATTCTGGTTGACGTGCTACTGACTCGATTGTTTTTGAAATAACTTTCCCATTGGCAAGTGATGCTGCTATCGCTGCTCCAAATGCTGTAATTGCTGCTGCTAAATATTGAATATTTTCCATGTTAAATTTCCCCCTAGATAATCATTATCTTGTTTTTTTCTTGCGAATCTTGTTTTACTCGACTTCAACTTTGTGAGACATATACACCATCGTTAATGTTGTAAATACATATGCTTGAATGGCTCCGATGAAAATGGAGAATCCTTGCCATATGATTTCCAGCGGTATCCCAATAATTGGGAAAACGGCATTGCTTACTGCAAATGATGCAATTAAGCCTGCTAACATTTCACCTGCGAAGATATTTCCATATAAACGCAAGGATAATGTAATGGTATTTGTGAATTCCTCCAACACTTTAATTGGTAGCATAAATGGTACTGGTTTTAAATAACTGTTTACAAAATAGCCTTTCAAACCATGAAGTTTCACACCATAATAGTGCGTTAACAAAATGACCATAAACGCCATTGATAATGTTACCATTGGATCAGCTGTTGGACTCCTCCAATATTGTTGTCCACCTATCATTAAAGACAATGGCAAGCCCATTATATTAGAAACAAACACAAAAAGTAACAGTGTTGTTGCTAACATATGAAACCTAGCGCCTTCATGCCAGTCCATAGAACTGGAAATAATCCCTTTAACAAAATCAACAATAAATTCGATGAAGTTTTGCTTTCCTTTTGGCTTCATTTGCAAATTCCTGGTACAAACAACGGCAATGATAAAAACAATTGCACATGCAGCGACAATTGTAATCATATTGGTCACATTAAAGTTGATACCAAACAACTGAATAATGGGGTTTTCACTTTCCACAAGATTCACCTCTTTTCTATATCAAAAGATTCTTTACTTTCGAAAACAGTGACACAATTTCCATTTTTTAGCTATGACTAAAATTGGCTTGAGGGAACAATTAGTGTTACCTTCTATGCCTCCATTCTAGCATAAACATTGAACAAATCTCACTTAATAACCCTTGCTAAAATGGACTAAAAAATAATTTTTATTTTAAATAGGAAAGAATGTTGTGTATGTTCTCATAACATTCGTTATCATACCACCATTCAAACTAAAATACAAAGATTTTTGAAAAACAATTCTGTTTTTCAGAAAAAGCCTATTAGCTTAGTATTTATCCCCCTATTTTTTAACTTTAAAGGGCTAAAATCGGCGCTTTTTTTAGATATTTTTTTTACATTAGAAAAAATTTAGTTTACTTTCATTTTCTCTTTAAAAATGGTTCAGATGGCTCACTATTTTTAACAAGAATTCAATTGAAGCATTTTTGCAAAAGAACCCTTTTAGTTGTTCCTTTTTAAATGAGCTGTTGGTTGCAATGATTCATTTAACTATTCTTTTATTTAACCGCTTCTTTCAGCGGCCAGATATTATACTAGAATAACAATTTGTTGAAAAGGAGCCTTTTAGTTAAAAAAGCATTCATTTCAACAAAAAAAGTGATAGAAAAGTCAATTGACCTCTCTATCACTTCTATTATTTTTACTATTTAGTACCAAACAAGCGGTCACCAGCATCCCCTAAACCAGGAACGATGTAACCTTCTTCATTTAATTTTTCATCAAGTGAAGCAACATAAATATCTACATCAGGATGTGCCTCTTGAAGTGCTTTCACACCTTCAGGAGCTGCTACTAAGCAGACAAATTTAATATTTTTAGCACCACGTTTTTTAATCGCATCAATCGCCATGATTGCTGAACCACCAGTCGCTAACATTGGATCTACAACTAGTAATTGACGTTCATTAATATCCGCAGGCATTTTCACAAAATATTCAACAGGCTCTAGTGTATCATGGTCACGATATAAACCAACATGTCCTACTTTAGCAGCAGGAATGAGTTCTAGCATCCCATCAACCATTCCTAAACCAGCTCTTAAAATTGGTACAATCGCTACTTTTTTACCTGAGATTTGTTTTTGAATTGTTTTGCCCATTGGTGTTTCAATCTCTACATCTTCTAAAGGCATATCGCGAGATACATCATAAGCCATCAGTGTTGCAATTTCATTGACAACTTCTCTAAATACTTTCGTTCCGCAATTTTTGTCTCTAATCATTGTTAATTTGTGTTGAATCAATGGATGATCCATAACTTCAAATTTTCCCATTTGGCAACTCTCCCATTCATAAATTGGTCTCAATACACTATTTAACATTGTATATGAAAAGTAGCTTCTTGGCTAGAAAAAAAAGGAATTTTTTTCAATTTATTGATAGAGTGGAAATTGTTTGGTTAATTCATAGACTTGTGTACGAATCATTTCAATAGTTTCGCCTTCGCCACCAGAGGCTAGTGCTTGGACAATCCATGCTGCAATTTTTGTTGCTTCTGCTTCTTTAAAGCCTCTTGTCGTCATCGCTGGTGTTCCAATCCGGATACCACTAGTTTTAAATGGACTTAATTTTTCAAAAGGAATCGTATTTTTATTCACTGTAATCCCTGCATGATCTAAAATCGCTTCTGCTTCTTTTCCTGTTAAATGGAAATCTGTCACATCAACTAAGAATAAATGGTTATCTGTCCCACCACTAATGACTTTAATGTTTTTCTCTTTAAATACTTGAACCATCGCTTGCGCATTTTTAATCACTTGCTCCATATACGTTTTAAAGCTTGGGTCCATTGCTTCTTTCAGCGCAATCGCTTTCCCTGCAATGACATGCTCTAATGGTCCCCCTTGAATCCCTGGGAAAATCGCACTATTGATTGCTTTGCCATATTGTTCTTTAGCTAAAATTAAACCGCCACGTGGGCCACGCAAAGTTTTGTGAGTTGTTGAAGTCACAACATCTGCATAAGGAACTGGATTTGGATGTAGACCTGTTGCAACCAAACCTGCAATATGTGCCATATCCACCACAAAATAGGCACCGACTTCATCTGCAATCTCTCTAAAAGCCGCAAAATCAATGGTACGTGAATATGCACTTGCCCCAGCAATAATCATTTTTGGCTTTTCTTTCAACGCTTTTAAACGTAAGTTTTTATAATCAATTTTTTCTGAAATTGAATCCACACCATATTCAATAAAATGATAGGTTTTCCCACTAAAGTTCACAGCAGAGCCATGCGTTAAATGCCCGCCATCTGTTAAGTTCATTCCCAAAACCACATCGCCATCTTCTAAAAGTGCTTGATAAACAGCCATGTTGGCTTGAGAACCTGAATGCGGTTGCACATTGGCATATTCTGCGCCAAATAATTCTTTTGCACGATCAATCGCTAGATTTTCAATCACATCAACAAATTCACAGCCACCATAATAACGTTTTCCAGGGTAGCCTTCTGCATATTTATTCGTTAGAATACTGCCTTGTGCTTCTCTGACAGCTTCCGATACAAAGTTTTCTGAAGCGATTAACTCAATATTTTTCTCTTGTCTCTCAGTTTCATTTTCAATTGCTTCCCACACTTGGGGATCATAAGCTTTATAGTCCATTTGGCTTCATCTCCATCTCCAATTTTTACTTAATAACTCTCAATAATCACGATGCATACATCTCTCTTATCATAATTGAAAGCACTAGATTTTGACAAGTAAAGTGCCTATTTCTCGACATCTACTTGATTGTCTAATTTCTCTTCCTTTTAGTATACTGTAAACCATGTATCTGCGCCATCCTTTTAGGTATTTATCTATTTTATGTCAAGCTCACTTGACATAAAATCATAAGGATGCTATCATCATATGTAAAGCTAGCTTTACAGAAAATAGGTGAAAAGTATGATTCATAACAATGTTAGAAACATTAGAAAACAACTACATATTTCACAACAAAAGTTAGGTGAAGAATTAGGCGTTTCAAGACAAACGATTAATGCCATTGAAACCGGAAAATATAATCCTAGTTTAGAACTGGCTTTATTGATGATTGAATATTTTAATGTTGAAATGAAAGAACTATTTTATTTAGTGAAGGAGGAACATCAATGATAAAAAATAAACCTATCAATAAAATGTACATATTTAAGCGCTTTATGGGGTTTTTTATTCCATATATCTGGGTATTGTTAGTCTACTCATTAAGCAATTCTAATCTAGAATCAAGCAATTTTGATTTGATTCAATTTTTTAAAGAAATAAACATACTTCCCGCTTTACTCGGTATGCTTATTGGTAGTATTTTAGTGTTAAAAACAAGAAAAAGGGCATTAGAAAAAGAGCAAAAAAAACATAAAAATGATGAAAGAATCAAGCTTTTAAGATATAAAGTTTATTTTTGCATTGTATCTGTGATCGTTTTATTACTTCCATTTGCTCTAATTCTCCTAAAAATGAATCATATCAATGCGTTATCAATTTCACTCGTTAGTAGAATCATCTTAGTAACCATAGCACCTATCGTCATTGTCACTGAAATTACTTTAGAGAAAATATAATCGTAGAAACTTACCTTTAAACATGATATAAAGTAGACACCTTCATCAGCGAAACTCTTCGCTTTTGAAAGTGTCTATTTTTCAATCACCTAAGTTGAACTCTGAATTTTCTTTGTACAAGTCAACACACGATAGCCTTTTTCCATTAAAATGGCTTTAATTTTTTGATCATCAGTACTGGCAATTTGCATCACGACATTGATCGTATCCTTCATCCGATAAACGGCAATTTGATTGATATTCAATTTCTGCTCACTAAAAATCAATGTCATCTGCTCTAAAATGCCTGGCTGGTCTTCCACTATCTCAACCACCACACGACAACCTTTTTCATAATAACCCATCACCTGAATAAAGGCATCGAATAAATCATTTTGGCTGATAATCCCAACTAACTGTTCATCCTTCAAAACTGGTAAGCATTTAATATTGTGTTGACGCATTAAAACTGCAGCTTCCTCCAACAAAGCATCCGGTCCAATTGTCATGACTTTTCTAATCATCACTTCACCAACACTTGTTTTAGTTAATAAATAGTTCATTTCATGGATACTTAAACTGGTTGCTTTTGAAGGAGAATTTTCTTGAATAATGCCCTCTGTCAGCAAACCAACTAAGCGATTTCCTTTCATGACAGGCAACCGATGCAAATCATTTTCTCTCATCAAGTCAAGCGCCTCTAAGATTTTGGTGTCCTCAGTAATTGTAATCATATCCGTTGTCATATAATATTTGACGTACATCCCTTAACCTCCTAAGTATGCTTTTTTTACTTCATCGCTGTTTAATAACATCTCACCAGTACCAGAAAGTACCACTTTTCCGGTTTCTAATACATAGCCTCGATTCGCAATAGATAATGCCAACTTCGCATTTTGTTCAATTAATAAAACCGTTGTCCCTTGCTTTTGGATTTCTTGAATAATAGCAAATATTTCTTTAATAAAAATCGGGGCAAGTCCCATTGAAGGCTCATCTAATAACAATAATTTCGGTTTGGACATTAAAGCGCGACCCATTGCTAGCATTTGTTGTTCGCCACCTGAAAGTGTTGCTGCATCTTGATTTTTCCGCTCCGCTAAAACAGGAAAACGCTCATAAACATGGTCCATATCCTTCTTTAAATTGCCTTTATCTTTCCTTAAATAAGCACCCATTTCTAAATTTTCTAGAACGGTTAAGCCAGCAAAAACATGGCGACCTTCTGGCACTAAAGAAATCCCACTTTCCACAATTTTCTTTGTTGCGCTTTTTTGTATTTCCTGGTCATGAAATAAAATTTTACCACTGGTTAAACGATGCAAGCCTGAGAGCACCTTTAAAACAGTTGATTTACCAGCACCATTCGCACCAATTAAGCTTACAATTTCTCCTTCACCAACTTCAAAGGAAACATCATGTAAGGCTTGGATGACACCATAATGGACATTTAAATTTTCAACTTTTAACATCAATTATTCCTCCCCGCCTAAATAAGCTTTAATCACTTTAGGATTTTGTTTGATTTCTCCAGGTGTCCCATGAGCAATCATTCTGCCATACTCTAAAACATAGATGCGTTCACAAATATCCATCACTAAAGACATATCATGTTCAATCAACACAACGGTAATCTTAAAATCTTGCTGAATTTTACGAATTTGCTTGGTCAAATCAGCCGTTTCCTGAGGATTCATCCCAGCAGCAGGCTCATCCAAAAATAAAATTTTAGGTTTGGTTGCTAATGCTCGGACAATCTCTAAGCAACGTTGATCACCATAAGGTAAATTTTTAGCTAGCTCCTGCTGTTTGTTGTCTAAATCAAAAATACTTAATAAAGAAAGTGCTTCTTGACGCATTCCCTCTTCTGAACGATAGTATTTTGGCAATCTAAAAATACTGGCTAAAACCCCTGCTTTGCTATTCTGATGCATCGCAATTAACACATTGTCTAGCACTGTCAGCTCCTTAAATAACCGAATATTTTGGAAAGTCCGCGCCAAGCCTTTTTTAGTAATCACATATGGCTTCACACCATTGAGCCTTTCTTTTTTTCCATCAATCTCCATTACAATTTCGCCACTTGTTGGCACATAAACCCCTGTTAATAAATTAAAGAGTGTCGTTTTCCCTGCACCATTCGGTCCGATTAGCCCAACTAATTCATTGGATTCTAGCTTAAAATCTACCATTGAAACAGCTGCTAGCCCACCAAAATTTTTGGTTAATTTTTCTACCTGTAATAAACTCATTTAGACGCCTCCTTCTTTGGCGTATTTTTCTTGCTCAATCGTCCAAAAAGCTTTTTCATTGAGAGCTCCTTATGCTGCAATAAGCCACCTGGTTTAAAGACCATAATCGCAATCAATGCAATGGCATAAATTATCATTCGCAATTGACCAAAAGGCTGTAAAAGCATGTTTAATATCCCTAAACTAATCGCTGCGATAATCGTTCCTGTAACACTGCCTAGTCCACCAAAAACCACAATAATCAAAATATCAACTGATTTCATAAAACCAAAGTTATCAGGCTTAATCATGCTAAAGGAAGAAGCATATAAGGAACCTGCAATACTGGCAGTAAAAGCGCCAATCACAAAAGCAATGGTTTTATATTTTGTGGTATTGATTCCCATTGACTCCGCTGCAATTTCATCTTCTCTAATCGCAATTGTTGCACGTCCTGGACTGCTTTTAATATAGTTAACAATGATAATGAGGCTAAGCATAATCCCAAAGAAGCTGAGTGTCCAATTATTTAAAATTGGCATCCCACTTAAGCCAGCAGCGCCATTGGTTAAATCGCCCATATTTAAAATCGCAATCCGAATGATTTCAGAAATTCCTAATGTGGCAATGGCTAAATAATCCCCTTTTAGGCGTAATGTTGGAATGGCAACAATTAAAGCAACAAGACTTGCTACAATAACACCTAATAAAAGTCCTAAAAGAAAGCCTGTCAGATCTGGCATTTTAAGCATCATAATGGCACAGCAATAAGCCCCAATCGACATAAATCCTGCGTGCCCTAAAGAAAACTGACCAGTAAAACCAATAATTAAATTGAGTCCTAAAGCTAAAATAATATCCATACAAATATTCATTAAAGTAATTTGATAGTAATAATCAATCACATCTGCTTGAATCAGCATTTGGACAACAAAGTAGATGATCACAGATAGAGCCAACCAGCCTGCATTGTATTTATTTAATTGTTTCATCTCTACGCACCTACACTTTCTCTTTCTTGTTTTTACCTAATAAACCTGAAGGCTTAATCAACAAGACAAGAATTAAAATCGCGTACACAACCGCGTCTTTAATGAGGGAACTTGCATACCCACTGACCATAATTTCAGTCACACCAATAGACAAACCACCCAGCATTGCACCAGGAATCAAACCGATTCCACCAAACACTGCTGCTACAAAGGCTTTTAGTCCTGGTGCTGCACCCATTAGTGGATTAATTGAATTATAGTAAACACCTACTAAAACACCTGCAGCTCCTGCTAAGGCTGATCCTAATGCAAAAGTAAAGGAAATGGTTGTATCAACATTAATCCCCATCAATTTTGCCGCATCAGAATCGACACTAACCGCTCGCATAGCTTTTCCCATTTTAGTTTTCTTCACAATAAATTGTAGTAAAAACATTAAAATAATACTAATCACAAAAATATAAATTTGCTGTTCATTCACTTGTACCCCACCAAATTTAAAAATCTTCGCTGGTACTGTTTCTGGAAAGGTGCGGACATCTGGTCCCATAAATAAAATCATGACATATTGTAAGAGAAATGAAACACCAATCGCCGTAATTAAAGCCGCAATTCTAGTGGCATTTCTTAAAGGACGATAAGCCACACGCTCAATCAAAACACCTAGTACTGCACAAAATGTCATGGCGATAAATAAAGCAGGGATTAAGCCCAACCCCCAATTTTGAATCGCTGTGTAGCCAACATAAGCTCCTACCATATAAATTTCGCCATGTGCGAAGTTAATTAATTTTATAATGCCATAAACCATGGTATAGCCTAATGCTAGTAACGCATAAATACTGCCTAATGAAAGACCATTCACAACTTGTTGTAAAAATTGATCCATATTGTCACCTCTTCTATTTCTATCTATTGAAGCAAAAAAGCGGGGCAAGAAACCCCACTCTTGTTTTGCTTCCTGATTTTTATTCAGCTACAACTGTTTGTTCACCCTCTTTTAATTCAACGATAGTTGCTGTTTTCACTGCGTTATGATCTTTATCAATGGTCATTTTTCCTGTTAATCCTTGATAATCTTCTGTTGCTTCAAGGGCTTCTGTAATTTTTTCAGAATCTGCACTATCAGCACGTTCGATTGCATCTACTAATAAATAAACTGAATCATAAGCTAACGCACTAAATGCATTTGGCTCTTTATCAAATTTCTTTTTATAATTGGTTAAGAAGTCTTGAACCTGTTTTTCTTCACTAAGTGAAGAAAAATGTGCTGGGAAGTAAACTTTGTTTAAGGCTGATTTACCTGCTAATTTCACTAATTCAGGAGAATCAAAACCATCCGCACCTAAAATGGGTACTTCAATGCCAGCTTCACGGGCCTGTTTCACGATTAGCCCTGCTTCTTCATAATAGCCTGGGATAAAGAGGACATCCATGCCTTTTGACTTCATTTTGGTTAATACCGCACTGAAATCTGTGTCTTTGCTTTGGTAGTTTTCTTCAGACACAATGTCACCTGTAAAGCTATCTTTGAAGGCTGCTGTAAGTCCTTTGGCATAATCACTTGAGCTATCTGATAAAATAGCCGCTTTTTTAGCACCTAAATCGTTCTCAGCATAGGCTGCCATAATCTCTCCTTGGAAAGAATCTTGGAAACAAACTCTAAATACATAAGGTTGTACTTTATCATTGTTATCCATTGTCACCGAATCATCCGTTCCAGATGGTGCAATTAACGGCACTTTTGCTTGATTAGTTGCTGGTATTGCAGCCTTCACATTTCCTGAGGTTGCAGGTCCAATAATCGCTGAAACTTTTTCTTTTGAAGCTAATTTTGTTGCAACACTGGCTACTTCTGTTGTATCTGATTTGTTATCTAATTCAACTAGTTCTAATTTTTTACCCAGCACGCCACCTTTTTCATTAATTTCTTCAACAGCTAACTGAACACCTTCTAATTCTGCATTGCCATAGCTGGAAACTGGTCCTGATTGTTCCAGATTGACCCCAATTTTAATCGTTTCTGCACTATCTTTTGATTTTCCACCTGAACAACCTGCTAAGAGCAGTGTTGCTGCCATCATCGTTACCACTAACTTTTTCATCTTGTTGCCTCCTTATTTAAACAAACCTGCTATTTTCTTGTTTATAAGTTCTTATTATAGAATATTCTGAATATTCTGTCTACAACTTTTTAAATTAATTTTATTTTACGAAAAATCAAACCATAGCTTCTCTTTATTTATTTATTTATAGGGAAATCGCTTACTGATATTTTATCCAACAAAAATAAACCAACCAGTTAAAATGGTTGGTTTATTGATAGTAGACACAACTATTTTTAAATCACGTGGTGTTTACGAATTTCAGCTGCAGCATCTTCATCTAAAATAATGGTTAAGTTAGGATGTAAAGTAATCAATGTTGCAGGGACATTTTCATCTACTTCCCCTGTTAAAATACGATGAATAATAGCTGCTTTTTTTGTTCCTGTTGCAATCAATACCAAATTTTTAGCAGCCATTACGCTTCTTGGCCCCATTGTCACGTAATATTCTGGTACATCTTCAACAACATTGTCAAACTCTGGTAAAATTCTATCTTTTAAGCGTTGATCATTTTCAACACGACACGTGCCATCACCAAATTTAGTGGTGCCAGGCAGGTTGCCACAATAGTGTCCATCTGCACCAATTCCTAAAATCAACATATCCAAACCACCATCTTGTTTTAAACGTTCATCTTGTGTTTGATAATTGTATTGATCTAATTTATGAATATTTGCTTCTGGAATATTCGCTGGTGTGAAGAAAGCTTCTCTTAAACCTGAAATCGTTACCCCTTCACGATCTTCCTTGCGATAAGGGATTTCATCAAAATTGTAAAAATGAACGTTTGAAAAATAAGGTTTATCTTTTACTTGAGGTACTAAAATTTCATACATTTTACGTGGCGAAGTCCCTCCTGTAATTGATAAGTTCATTCTTTTATCTGTGTACATATAAGATAGTACATGCTGTGCCGCAATATTTGCCATTTCTGTTTCATCTTTGCCTACAATAATTTTCATTTTTCTTCCTCCTCATGATTGGTTACGCTAATATCGTTAATAATTTGTCACCATTTGTAATTTCACCAGCTTCTTTACTTGGTAAAACTTCTAGATAAGTTTGACTATTTGTCACAATCATAATGACTGTTGCATTGTAGCCTGCTTCCTTAATTGCAGCTTGGTTAAAGTTTAATAAAGTATCCCCAATTTGAATGGTATCCCCTTGTTTAACCGCGACATCAAAGTATTGTCCTTTTAAATTAACTGTATCAATACCAATGTGTAAAAGAATTTCTACACCATTTTCATCAACTAAGCCAATTGCATGCTTTGTTGGAAAGACGGCATTCACTTTCCCATTAATCGGTGATTTGATACAATCTTCCTCTGCTTCAATTGCAATTCCTTTTCCCATGACCTCATTTGCAAAGGTTTTGTCGCTCAGTGTTGAAAGTGATTGAACAACTCCTGTAACAGGACTGACAAGCTCAATGGTACGTTGATTAGCTACTTCTTTATCGGTAGTCAATTCTGCTGGATTAGCTTCAGGTTCATCTTGTTTGATAATCGATTTTTTCCCTAAAAGAATAATCCCTATTGTGACAATTGCCGCAATAGGCAAACCAATGACAATCCCGATGAAGCCTTTACCAAAGGTGGCTGGAATGGTTAAAATACTGGACATAACCATAGCATATTCAGCAGAACCAAAGTGTGCTGTAATGGCTGCTGCAACCCCACCACCAATCATGGTGGCAATCATGGCGATTTTATATTTTACAATAACGCCATAGAGTGCGGGTTCTGTAACACCTAAAAAACCTGAAATCGTTGAGCTAAAGGAAATATTTTTCATTTTTTTATTTCTTGTAACTAAAAAGACGCCAAGTGCTGCTGATGCCTGTGCAATGACACTCATATAGTTCATTGCCCCAATTGTTGTAAAGCCATAAGTTGAAATTTGTTGCTGAACAATCGCTCGCATTGCATGATGGGTTCCCGTTAAAACAAGAAATGGTCTAGTTGCACCAATCACAAAGCCTGATAAAATTGGTGAAAAATCAATCAGTACCTGCATTCCTTTGGCAATATATTCCCCTACATAAAAACCAGCAGGTGCTAAAACAATCAATTCAATTGGAATAATAATGAGTAAAGTGAGCATCGGTGTAAAAATAGTACTAATTAAATCAGGTATTCTATTTTTGAAGAATCTAAAGATATAGCTCATCACCCAAACTGATAGGATAATCGGAATAACAGAAGAGCTATAATCAATATAAGGGACCGTAATCAAGTTGAATAAAGGTAAGCCCTTAATTCCTTCTGTAGCACCTTGCAGAATAGAGGGATACATCAACGTACCCGCTAAAGCCAGTGCCATATATTCATTTGTTTTAAAGCGTCTTGCTGCACTCACTGCCAGTAAGAATGGATAGTAATAGAACATCCCATCTGAAATAATATTTAATATTTCAAAAACAGGACTGCCCCATTCTAACCAACCAAACTGCCAAAACATAAAGAGAAAGCCTTTAATCATCCCACCACCGATAACAGGTGGTAAGCTAGGAATCAAAATAGCAGATAATGTTTCTAGTAAGGCATTAAAGCCTGCTTTTTTTGGTTGCTCTTCACTTTCAGTATTAAAAGCACCATTGGTTAGCTTCAATAATTCTCCATAATATTTTTCAACTTTTGCACCAACAATCACTTGATATTGTCCTGCATTTTTTTGAACACCTAAAACATCTGGTAATTGCTCAATTCGTTTTTGATCAACCTTTTTTTCATCCTTTAATACAAAACGTAAGCGTGTTACACAATGTGTTAGGCTAATGATATTCTTATCTCCACCAACAGCTGTTAATATTTCTGTAGCCTGTTCTAATATAGACATAGTCTGGCCTCCATTTATCATTTTGCTTGATTTTCAATCACCAATCTATTGATATGCAGCGAGAGATACACCAACTCATTTTCTGTAGAATGAGACTGATAATTTTTTTCGAGATAGTCTGCAATTTTTTCTGCACAGCGGTATTCCGCTGGATATTTCATTTTAACTATCTGAATCAGCTCGCTATCTAATTTATTTTGATCATGTTCTTGCTTCAATTGTCTGATAAGGTAATATCTTAAATGTGTCACAAATCTAGCAAAGGTGTTGGTTTGTTGATTAATTGTAATTTGAAAATGATACATAATAATTTTAACAATTTGCATGATCATCTCGGTCATTTCACCAGATTCATATTTTTCCGAAAAATCCAGCTGTGCATTGACAAAATGCATGGTTAAAAAAGAAATTTCTGAAGGTGGTAAATTGGTTTTTAATTGAAGATTAATGGTTGCTAAAGCTTCTTCTGCTACCTTCATTTCTTTTTGATAATATTGCATAATCTCCCATTCTAAAGGATGAATCAGATGAATGTTATCAGCGAATCGTTGTAAAGAAAAATGAATATGATCTGATAATGTGACCACTAAATTAGGAGATAGTTTGGTTGCTAATAGCTTTTCAGCTTGATCAACAATTTGTTTTGAAACACTTAGCTCATCCATTGGAATGCCCTTTAGCATTTCAACCATATAGCGAAAATCACTGTCTGGTTTTGGAATAAAGGTTTGCTCAATTAAATTTTTCTTTACCAAATCTTTGGGATAAACTTTAAAGCCAATACCCTTTCCCATCACAATCAGTTTTTCGCCATTTTCATTAGCTAAAACAACATTATTATTGATTCTTTGCTCTACTAACATCATTCTCACCCCTTGCTAAAAATATCGTGAAACAATAAAGAATCCTCCTTATTTTTTCCTTTATCAAGCTCATTGATACGAAAAAAGACCTAAATAAAATATCTCGTAAGATACTTTATTTAGGTCATGCCGGCATTATCCGTAACAAATCCTCTGATATGTAACCGTTTACGTGTTCATTGTAATGGATATTTTCTAAGGTGTCAATAGGGCAAATGATTTAATAGCACAAAAGTCCCTCCTTCACTTTTTCAGTAAAATAGGGACTTTCAGTACTTTTTCAGATGAGGAGACCTATCGTTTTAGAAGGCTCCGCCACCGCCGCCGCCTCCACCACCGAAGGACGAACCACCACTAAAGCCACCACCAGAACCGCCTGAACTACTAGCATTCGTAATGGCATTACCAACTGCATGATTGATACTACTTTCAAAGCTATTACTAAAGGCATTGCTTGTATGGAAGCCCATTGGCCCAAAGTAATAAGGGGCAATCATCATGTGATCAATCTCTGCTTGTGGGAAATTCATTTTAAGTGCGTTAATCACTTCTTTTGAGACACCTAATGAAATCGCATAAACTAAATAATGATCCCAGATGACAATTGAACCAACATCAGCCATATTTAAATGACTAATATCAATCAGCATTTGTTTAAAGGCGAACCATTTTGCTGTTTCATCGACACCTTTTTGTGTATAAATCGGGAAAAATTTAGCCCATTGGATACAAAATAGAATAAAGACAGCGACCATCGCAATAAATGGAATTGGGTAAAAGGCATCTTGGAGGCCTGTTATCACCATGACAATCATCAGTAAAATAAATAGCGCCATGCCTACTCCCATCACAATAGCTTTAAATTTTGAGTCTTTAGCATCTATAAATTGCTCTTTGTCCGCTTGTTTCTTCACAATTTTTTGCCAAGTTTGAAAACGATTCATAAATCTTTTCGCTTTTTTCTGATCTTTTTTACCATAAGCTTCAACTTCAGTTAGCAGCACACTTTCACCATTACCAATAATCTTAATCAACCAATCAACTAAGTAGCTTTCGTGAGCCAACATAGGCTGAATACCTTCCATGCCTGATAAAGCAATGCGATAGGTTTCTTTGCTTTTATTTTTTTTCAGAAATTTTGTGTCTACCACTTCTTCTTCGGTAATTGTTAACCAACGTTTTCTGACTAAATCCATCATGGTTGCCGTAATTTCACGACTGCCTGGCACTTTTCTGGTTAATAATTGATGCATCACTGCTGGGGATACATCTTTTGGAATATCATATAAATGCTCTTGATGTAAAGTCGTTACTGCTTTTTTGCCAACTTTTTTTCTAACATAGAAGGTTGCAGCAACTGCAATGACAATGCCTAACCCACACAAGCCATAAATAAGATACATATAGAATTTACGCTTATTATTGGCATCTTCAGCCATTTTCGCTTCTTTTGCTAAAATTTCTTCCTTCATTTCCTTGTTCACAATATTTTGATTTGCTGGCACAATGGATGTTGGGAAAATCACATGGGCTTCGACAAATTGATTGCTAGAATTTCCATTCACTTCTAATGTGACAGTTTGCTGATCAGATAAGCGTTCTGAGCGTCCTCTTAGTGAACCATGAGCCCAAACCTTTAAATCATCGGCATCTGCTACTGGTTTTGGTAAACGAATGGTCACATAAACATGCTCTATTTCTTGCTCCCAATTTGAACCAACCACACGGCGGTTAAATTCAGCTGTATCCTTGTAAGAAGTAACAGCATCTTTCATTTTATATTGGTAAATAAAGGTGCGCTTTTGATCATCAGATGGCTGAAAAACCTTAAAATGTAAGATTCCTTTTTCATAATTCGCCGTATAAGTACCCACTGCTTCTGTTGATGCTTCCTTAAAAGGAACTGCACCTTTGCCATCCTCAGTGTCTGCAACAGAAACTTCATATTCTGTTACATCTGGTAATCCAATTGTCTCTAAGTCAAAAAAGACACCATTAAAGTGGCCATCAAATTCATAAGTTATTTTTTCAACCACATCTGCACTGCCATCTTCTTGAAGCTGAATATCAATATCATAATTTAGAACATTAAATTCATCTGCAGAAACACTGCTTGGATGGATAAATAATAGGCAACTAAATAATAGCGTGAACCACAACCATTTTTTCTTCATTTATTTCACTCCTCGACTTTTTCTTCAATAAGCTACTTTAAATATGCCATAGTTTCCAGATAGAATCAATGTTTATTGCAGTAAAGCTAACTACATAACAGCACAATTATTGACTTCATTTTGCAAACTATTCTGTGGTTCATACGCCTGATTTTCTCTACTATTTAAAATCTTTTCGATATTGTATCAATAAGTAGATGCCACTGACAAAAAAGGCAATGCCATATTTTAGCATAAAGAATTGATTGATTAGATAATCTTTTGGAAAGATGATATCACAGATAACAATTGACATGAGCATACAATAACAGCTGGTTAAGTTTATTTTGGTTGTTCGCTCATCTGATTTGCCAATTTTTACTGTATAAAATAGAACCAAAGCCGCACTGGCCATGATAAATAAGAAACCTAATCCAATAAAAAGATTGAAATTCCCAATAGATTGTTCTGTCCATTCCTTTAAAGGGTAAAATAAAGCACCTGGTAAATCACTTAAACTTTTAATTTTCATTTGTTGTTCCTCCTAATTCATAAGTAAAAATTTCAGTTATCTCCACATTAAAATAAGTAGCGATTCGAAAAGCTAATAATAATGAGGGGACATAATTTCCTTTTTCCATGACAAAGATAGTTTGTTTAGATACCCCTATTTGATCAGCTAGTTCCTGCTGGGATAAACGCGCTAACACTCTAAATTCATAAACTTTATTATTGATCCCATCATCAAAATCTTTTTTCATCTAACCACCTCCTGTAAATTGATTATAAATTAAAGTCACCAAAAAGTAAAGCAAACTTATACAAAAGATATTTAAACTTTAAAATTAGTAAACAAATATGATCAATTTTTTAAGTTGAATTTACTAAAAATCTCTTTTTATCTCGCTTGAATAGACCATTTTTATACTAAAAAAACACCTTTATTTTCTTCATTTTTCAATGAAGCTAATAAAGGTGTTTCTATTTTTGTGCTTTCTAGTTCAGCTCTTCCCTGAAGAACAATGTCGACTAAAGGATGGCTAAAATCACAAAGTTTAAAATAAAGAGTGCTGTTGCACCTAAAAGAATTGGATGAATTTCTTTGAATTTGCCTTTCACAATCTTGATTAGACAATAGAAGATAAAGCCAGCTGCAATACCATATGAAATGCTATAAGCAAGACCCATAAAGATTGAAGCAAAGAAGGCAGGAATCGCTTCCTCTAAATCATCCCATTTAATATTTGTGAAGGAAGACATCATCATCACACCAACAACGATTAATGCTGGAGAAGTGGCAGCTGATGGTACAAGACCAGCAATTGGCGCTAATAAGCTACTTGCTAAGAATAAGATTGCCACCACAACACTGGTTAAACCAGTACGTCCACCCGCACCAATTCCCGCTGCACTTTCAACAAAAGTTGTGGTATTAGATGTTCCAAAAATTGCCCCTACTGAAGTCGCAATCGCATCTGCGAATAAGGCCTTATCCATTTTTGATTTAAAACCTTTACTGTCTTCAAGTGCTTTTTCATCTTCTTCACTGAAGATACCTGTACGACGACCAGTACCAATGAAGGTCCCAATTGTATCAAACGTATCAGATAAACTAAACGCAAAAATCGTCATAATGACTAATGGCAAACGAGATGCATCATTAAACAAGGACATCATCCCATCTGGACCAAAGGCTGCACCAAAAGTCACACCTAAATCAGCAAATGAATTCCCTAAAGAATCTGCTGAAATGCTTGCTTGAGAAAAATCAACAACACCCATTGGAATCCCAATAATAGTCGTGATCACAATACTAATTAAAATCGCACCTTTTACATTTGAAATTAATAAAATAATGGTTAAAACTAACCCAATTAATGCAAGTAAGGCTGCTGGATTGGTAAACTTCGCTAGCTCTGGTACAACACCGCCACCTGTCACCGCTCCTGTTACTTGACCATAATCTGACTCTGGACTGTAAGACTGTCCATTAACTGAAATCAAACTAGTTGAATCTGAAACAAAATTTAAAAAGCTCGAGCCTTTAATCCCAACATAAGCAATAAATACACCAATACCACCACTAATAGCATGCTGTAAGCCTACTGGAATGGCTTTAATAATACTTTTTCTAAATTTTGTAACAGTAATTAAAATATTAATCAAGCCACATAAAAAGACCAAAGCTAATGCTTGCTGCCAAGTAAATCCTAAGGCAAAACACACTGTATAGGTGAAAAAAGCATTTAAGCCCATTCCTGGTGCTTGTGCATAAGGAACATTTGCAAAAAGACCCATAATTAACGTACCAATTGCTGCAGAAATAATGGTTGCTAGAAAGACTGCTTGAGAAGGCATTCCGGTTAAAGATAAAATTGCTGGATTAACAAATAAAATATAAGCCATTGTAAAGAAAGTCGTAAATCCTGCCATTACTTCGGTTGAAACTTTTGTACCATTTTCTTTCAATTTAAAAAACTTTTCCATGTTCTCTCCTTCTCTAATCGTTAGGAGCTAAAAACAGCTAGCAAAATATGCTAGCTGTTCTGTTTCTGACTATTTAATTGAATAGAAAACAGTCCCTTACACAGTTCATTTAAGAGAGGATCTTCTATCAACTAATAGTCAAACCATTTAAGGTGGTTCGGTAGAAACTTAAAGCCCATATCGCTTAGATTATATTAGTATGATTTCATTTCTCCTTAAGTATACTGGATAGGAGGGGATAAAACAAGAGGTTTCAGAACAAAAAGCAAACATTTTTTATCTTAACAAAAAAAACGTTCGTTTTTAAGCTTTATTTTAAAAATTTGTTATCTACTTTCTATTTTAGCCCGAATCATCGCCCAAGCTTTTGGTGTTTGCTCTTGATAATGAGCCAATTTAAAATTTGGTGGTTTCACGCCACAATAAGGAACAAAACCAAATGTTAAATAAAGCTGAATGGCGACATAGCTTTCTGTTTGTGTGGTCAGATAAAGAAATTCTTGTTGTAAGCCTAATTCATGATAAAGGTTCAAAAGCTTTGTGAGCATCGCTTTTGCAATGCCTTTTCCAGCTTCCTGTTCAGCTACAGCGACATAATGAATACGTTGCATGCTGGTACCAAAGTGTTCCCCATGCCATAAAGAAGCTGTTGCCACGATTTGATCTGCTTGATTTTTAACAAATAAACATTTTTTAGTAATCTGCTCTTCTGCTGCAACTGAAAGGAACACTTCTTGAAAAATTTGTCTAGCTGTAGCTTGATTCTCCATCTGTCCAACAGCTACTTGTAAAGCTGCCCAAGCTTCTTCATCACCTGGCTGATAGCCACAAAATTGATAGCCAGCTGGAAGTGAATAAATCGGGTAATTCGCTACATCTCGTTTTGTCATCAAAACAGCAATATGCGGCATCGTTTTATCTAGCAAATCTGTTCACTCCTTCTATTCGATATAAGCTAATTCATATAAAGCTGTAGCAAGGGTTTCGATTCCTGCCATCAAATCTTTTAGCGCTGTTGCCTCTGCTGGATTATGGCTAATTCCGCCAATACTTGGTACAAATAGCATGGCTGTGGGAACAAATTTTGCAATAATCTCAGCATCATGTCCTGCACCACTATGCATCAAACGCGATGGCAGCTGTAGCTTCTCTGCAGACTTTTGCAATAACGCAACACAAGCTGCATCCATTTGAACAGGCGCTTCATCAGTTCTTAGCTGAATATCAATCATTAATCCCATAGCCTGAGCAGTTTTTTTCATATCCTTTTCAATTTCAGTAGTAAAGCGATTTAAGGTTGCTTCATCTGTGTGTCTACAATCCATTGTAAAATGAACCTCTCCTGCCACAACATTGGTCACATTGGGTTTAGGAATGACTTGACCAAAAGTGAGCACCAAAGGATCGCCTAGTAATTTTGCCTTTGCAGTCGCTTCAACACAAATTGTGCTAAAGGCAACAAGCGCATCTTTCCGATAAGACATGGGGGTAGTTCCTGCATGATTGGCTTCTCCTTTTAAGACAATGGTATAACATTTTTGGCCAACAATACTGGTCACAATGCCAATCGTCTTTTCTTCTGTTTCTAATATTTTTCCTTGTTCAATATGCAGCTCAAGAAAAGCTTGAATATCTGATCTTGCTGGTTGTGCTGAAGCTTTAAGCTGAAAGCCAGCTGTTGTCATTGCCTCCTCGAATGTAACCCCTTGAATATCGGTTAAGTCTGCAATTTCTTGTTGCTTAACAGCACCAAATAGGTTTTTACTACCAAAGAAATTAAAAGGAAAGCGACTGCCTTCTTCTTCAGCCATTGAAATGACTTCTAGTGAACGAAGCGGTGGCCCATAAGTCTTAATCAGCTGTTCCATGGCTAAATAAGCTGCGATGATACCAAATTGGCCATCGAGCTTTCCGCCATTTACAACGGTATCCATATGTGAACCTGAAAGGATTGTTTCAGCTGGATATTTTGTCCCTTCAATGCGGCCAAATAAATTCCCCACCTCATCAAACCTTGTGCTCATCCCAATTGACGCGAGTCGTTGCTGTAAAAATTGTTGGGCAGCAAGCCATTCTTCTGTATAAAGTAAACGTGTGATGCCACCATCTGGTGTTGCGCCAAATTGAGCGAATGCTTCAATTTGTGCTTGCACTTCTTTTTCAGTTAATGAAAACATGTTGTCCTCCTTCTTTTATTTACGCCAGAAAGTTGAGCAATCCGCTTTATCTAAGCGATTAAATTGAATCATTTGCTCAAGTAAGGAATAATCAATCGGTTGCTCCCAAGGAAAACGCAATAAATTCTTTGTATGGTCATAGCCAGCTTTTTGGATAGCTTCTGAAAAATGTGTGATGCCAGCAGCTTCTGGAGAGACAGCTAGATGTTTTTTAGAAACACTAAAGCCAAGAATGAAGGTCTCATGATCTGTAAACATCGGTTGATTCCACGCAATTTTTGTTTTTAAGTCAGGAAATTTTTCCATTACCCAGTTTAAGACCTCTTCTGTTCGTGCACGATGGTCCTCCTGATCAATTGTTGCTAAATAGTCAGCAAATGTTTCCATTTTCCCCACCCCTAAATCGTTTTTTTAGTTGGTTTGATTATAGCATGAACCTACGAAAACTACTAAAATTGTGTAACCAACAAATAAACGCGCAAATGTCAGCTATTTAAAATCGACATTTGCGCGCTTTAGTGATTCAATTTTTGTGCATTATATGTAAGATTTACATTTAAAACGTTCCAGCATACCTGCTTTTTCCTGTGCTACGAACTCTTCCTTTAGGTTTCTGTGTATTGCTAACTTGTGTACCAAAACAATTTTGAATCATTTCGTTAAAATAAACCAGTAAGGTTCGAGCATCATTGATTCTTGTCGCTAAATTTGTAATGGCACTTCCTAAATTATCCTGAGTTAAATCATCACTTAAATTCATCAGCTCTGTAAACATTCGGCTTAATACTTCACTGGTCAATAGCTGCACTTGAATGATTTCATCTAAATCAAAAGCAGTATAAACCCCTTTTTCTATCACGGGTTTTAAATAATTTTCCATTGAATGAACCCCTTGATGAAAGGTTTGGCAAGCATTTAAGGCTGCATTGAATATATCAATTAATGGTAAAATTTTATGCTCAGCATCTTCAATTGCTTCTCGTACTTCTGCTGGAAAGTGGTCCTCTAAACGACCAACACTTTGCTTTTCAAGTGGTTGTTTTGATTGATCTCGTGACAATTCACTATCTGGATGATAAGAAATGGTCGGGCTTTCCTCATAGGTAATGTCTAGACTCATCTCGCTTAATAATGCTGTAATGAGATTTTTAAAGGTATTCATCCCTTCGCGAATGACTGTTGTTTGCGCCTCTACCTGCGTTAAAATATCCGTATAGGATGAAGCAATTTCATTGCTGAGTTGCTTACTTTTTTCTTCTACTTGTTCATCAAATGCCTGTAAGACATTTTTCACATCATCAAAAATAGCTGTTTCTTCCAGAAATGCTTCATATGTTGCTGGCACATGTACATTTGTCGTAGCGGTCATTTCACCATTTTCAATCGATTGTTTCAACCACTGATCTCTTTCTTCGTAATTAATTGCAATGGCTGCAGTTAATTCACTGACACTGCTGAGCGCCCGCTTTAATTCAGAAATATTTTTATGCTCAACCTCAAAGACATCTGTTAGGGCTTGTGTGATGCCATCTTCTTTACTATCTCTCAATCCGATTCCTTCAAAAGCTTTTTTGATTTTTGATTCTAAAGAATTTGTAATCGCAACCAGTGCCTTTGAAATTGCAGAAATAGATTCATGACGGTAAATGGTGCCATTATAAGTTTCTTCTAGTGCATCCGTCATATTCACATTATGTTTAAGAGTATAACTTGCCTCCATTAACTCTCTTAGCTGTCCGCCAAATGTACCGACATCACTAAAAGTCCATTCAACTCCACCCTTAAACCATTTCACAGTGCCACTGACTCCCAATGAATCAAATTTTCTCGTAATATCATATGGATTAAAATCTGATAAGGTTTCTAAAATGCTTTTTTGATTTTTCATTTCACCAAATGAATCATCTATCGCTGTTAATAAAGAGCCTAAACCACTGCTCTCCAAGCCTTCAATTACAGACTCATTCAGTCTATTTCTTCTTGTCTCAAAAGAGCCTTCTATGGCTTCATTTTTACGCGCACAAACTGAGACATTTTTATCAGCCCATAACAAATCATCATTTGCCATGACTTTAAGGTTCACACTAAGATGAATGAGTGCATCTGGATTAATTTGAATTTTTTCACTACTCCCAGTAGCATTTCCGCCTGGGGTTCCTAATAAGTTTTTCACTATTAATTGACGAGCTGAACGCGTAACATCCGTTTTCCCATCACCATCTACATCAACATTGATATTTTCATAAACAGTTTTATGTTGCTCCATATCAATAATTTTACTTAAATAAAGTTGGATATCTTCATTTAAAAAATGGGACATATCATGGGGATTTTTATTATAAAGAACATACTCATTTCCTATGTATAATGCATTTACTAAGCCAACAGAATTATTTAAAATATCTTTATCAGAAACAAATCGAATCACATTACCTGAAAAATGTTCAATTAATTGATTAAGAATCGTAAGGTTAGCATTACCAGGTGCTTTTAGAAGGGCTTTAAGTGCAAGAGCATCATCTCCTAATAATCCAGCAAGGAATTCAATAGCATTAGATGCGGTTAAAGGTGCACCGTTATAAGTAACTGTCATTGGATTATTGGTAATTAATGCGACTAGTACAGCGATATTCCCACCTAGAGAATGTCCTGTTAGCACAATTGGGTAGCCTTCTTTGGCTAGTCTTTCGTAGAATTTAACAGCTTCTGAAACATGACCTTGGCTACCAATAGCTAAGCTGAGGTCTGTGAGAATATCTTTCATTCCATCTGCTTTGACATTTGTGCCTGGGTAGCCGATAATCATTTGGCCGGTTCTAGTGTCTAGGAAGGCACAACCTGCTACACCGGTTTTGGGGTCGTAGAAGCTGTCTTGGTATTGGAGGTGGGGTGGGAAACCCTCTTTATCCTTTTGCACTTGAATATACTCTTCAATTTCCTCTTGAGTATTGCCTCTTACAAGCATTTTTTCAATTACATAACTTATTTCTGATGTAGTACTTGTACCTTCACCTTCTGGATTATACTTCTTTTGTTCACTCATTTTTGACTGACTCCTCTCCTAAAAATTGCCCTTTATAATCTATTCCCTTTTCGCTCACACCATAATTAAATGACTCTAAAATATAAGCTTCACCTTCTTTTTCGATTTTCAGTTCTACTTCCCCTCCATCATAATAATTCCCTTTTTTACTAAATTCTATAGAATAACCAGAGCCATGTTTTAACAAATTATTATTCCCTAGATACTCTACTAAATCCTTATTTTCATCTGCTAAAAGATAAGTAACCGAATAACTAGGAACTTCAAAATCATAGTCAGATTCCTTTATTTTTAAAGTTTTGAAATACTCTTGCGAGAATGAAACTTCCTCGAACATAAATTTAAAATCTTTAATTTCTTTAGTTAATTCATATCCCTCTTGCACATGATAACCATTTATATCCAACATTACAGGGATTTCCTCTATTTCATTTTCCGGATCCAAATAACGTCGAATATAATATTTTCCATAAGCTTTTTTATCTTCTGGATAATATTTCAATACCATCCCTTTTACTAATAGCCTTACCTCACCAATAGAAGCTTCATCGTTTCTTAATTTCTCTGAGTTTGAAACAATCACTAATTTATCCTGAAATTCAAAATACTCCATAATTGGTTGTTTTTTATACTCTGAAGCTAGTGGCATAATTTCTCCAACTATATCTTTTTCGGGTTTACAGCCAGTAATCATGAAAACACAACATAGAATAAGTAGTACTGTTATTTTATTTTTATTCTTCATTTTCTGCTCCTCTTCGTTGAACAAGATAAGTTTAAACACTTACGACTACTTTTATGTATACATCTATCATACAATATATACTAATAAAAATGCCTATCTCAATCCTATCTTTTTCTTTACTTTATAGGTAACCGTCATTGGATTATTAGTAATTAAAGCGACTAGTACAGCGATATTTTCACCTAGAGAATGTCCTGTTAGCACAATTGGGTAGCCTTCTTTGGCTAGTCTTTCGTAGAATTTAACAGCCTCTGAAACATGACCTTGGCTACCAATAGCTAAGCTGAGGTCTGTGAGAATATCTTTCATTCCATCTGCTTTGACATTTGTGCCTGGGTAGCCGATAATCATTTGGCCGGTTCTAGTGTCTAGGAAAGCACAGCCTGCTACACCGGTTTTGGGATCGTAGAAGCTGTCTTGGTATTTTAAAGTCTTAGGAAATCCATGCTCTCTTTTTAAATTTTGAACATAACTTCTAATATCTTCTTGCGATTGACCTTTTGCAAGCATTCTTTCAATTTCATAACTTATTTCTGCAACTGTACTTGTACTTTCTCCATTTAGATTGAATCTTTTCTTTTGTTCACTCATTAGTTGTCATTTCCTCTCCTAAATATTGTCCCTTATAGTCTGTACCTTCTTCACTAATATTTTGGTTAAAGGTTTCACTAATATATAATTCTTTTTCATTATTAACATTTAATGTCATATCGCCTCCACCGTAGCCTCTTCCTTTTTTTCCAAACACAACAGAATATCCCTCTCCGTATTGTAATAAGTCTTTTTTCTTAAGATATTCTTTTATTTCATCATTCGTATTCAAAAAAAGATATGTTACCGAGTAACTTGGTACTTCAAAAGTATAGTCTGTATTTTCTACTTTCAAAGATTTAATATATTCAGGTGTAAACGCAACCTCTTCTGACATAAAGATAAAATTTCTTATTTCCTCAATCAGCTCATATCCATTTTTAACTTGGTAACCATTTTCATCTAACATAAGAGGTATTTCACTAGATTCAATTCTTTTTCCTTGATTGAAATATTGATCTACTGAGTATACTCCATAAGCTTTTTTATCATTAGGATAATATTTCAAAGTCATTCCTTTTATTGTTAATGATTCATCTTCATTCCTTATTCCTACTGAGCTAGATACATTAACAAATTTATCTTTTTTCTGAAAATATTCCATAATTGGTTGTTTTTTATATTCTGCTGTTACTGGCATAATTTCTCCAACTATATCTTTTTGGGGTTTACAGCCACTAATCATGAAAACACAACACAGAATAAGTAATACTGTTATTTTATTTTTATTCTTCATTTTTCTGCTCCTCTTCGTTGCATAAGAAAATACTGCTGTTTGCTTTATTATGTATCTAACTTTTTATCTGTACTAAAATTAATTATACATAAAAATATTTCATTAAACAATTTAACTTTTGGAATAATCCATGAAATATAGGCAAATTAAAAACTTTAACTTTTGTCAAAAAGTTAAAGTTTTTAATGGGGTTATTGATTTTGATAAACAGCTAAAGCTGCAAGGACTGCTGCTCCTTGATTCACTACTCCACCATGATAAGAAATGGTTGCTTCTAAGGCACCTAATGTGTGTAGTACATTTTCTTTGCGGCTGCTATAGCCCATATTGCCAATGCGCCAGATTTTTCCTTGTAATGAACCAAAGGAGCTAGCGATTTCAACGCCAAATTCATGAAGTAAAGTTGCTCTAACAGCTTCACCATCAACCTTCTCTGGAATTTCAACACATGTTACTGTGCCCATTTTACTGGTTAAATCGCCAAAAAGGGTTAAGCCCATTGCTTGAATTCCTGCCATCATCGCTTGTTCATTTAAACGGTGTCTTGCAAAACGTGCTTTAAGTCCTTCTTCCTGTACCAAGCGTAAGCCTTCATGGATGCCATAAATCATGGATGTCATTTCTGTATGATGGTTGACATGTTCACTATTCCAATAACGCTGAATTTGACTTAAGTCTAAGTAATTGCTTTGGATAAAGTCAGGGTTGCGAATCTGATTGGATAGGCCTAGCTCTAATTGGTAACGGGCTGTTAAGATTTTTTCTACACGTTTGTTATAGGTAATTGGTGCCATTCCTGAAGGAACGCTTAAGCATTTTTGGGTGCCTCCAATGGCAATATCAATGCCCCATTCATCCACTTTCACTGGAACGCCACAAAAGGTTGCAACCGCATCAACTAAGAAAATATGGTTGTTCCCTTGGCAATAGGCACCAATTTCTTTGAGGTCTTGGATTTGTCCTGTTGAGGTTTCGCCATGAACCATTGCAACAACTTTGGGTTGGAAAGCTTTGATTGCTTGAATAACTTCTTCAGGGTCAAAGGTTTGTCCCCATTCTTTTTCAATGAGCTTCACTTCAGCGCCTGCTCTTTGCGCCAACTCCACAAAGAGGTAGCCAAAGCGGCCATATGCTGGGACTAAGACACGGTCTCCTTTTTCAATCAAACCTGACATTGCTGCTTCTAGGCCTGAGCGTGAGGTGCCGTCTACCACAAAGGCTACTTCATTTTTTGTTTCAAATGGGATCTTTAGCATGGTAGCTACTTCGTTCATCAGCTTGAAAAAGGCTGGATCATATTGTCCTAGTATGGGTGTTGATAAGGCTCTTAGTACGCGAGGGTCTGCCTCCACTGGGCCTGGTGTCATAATGGTTCTTGTTGGGACTGAAAGTTCTTTAATCATCCGTTTCCATCTCCTTGTTTTAATTAAACTGCTGCTCTTGATTATTTGAACGGCTTTCTTCCCTATATTTTAAGCTATCTCTCTTTATTAATTTTTGTTTATTCTGTATAATTGAACTAGATGTATCCGTGCAAAACAAACAATTTTTATCCAATCATAAAGGAGTGCTTCTAAACCATGACAACGCTTGGTGATTTACTTAAAATTCCTAGATTTTCTAATATTCAGGTTCTTAATGGGCAAGCTCATTTAGACCGAACAGTTGATACAATTGAAATTTCTGAAACCCCTGATATGGCCCATTATTTGCCTAAAAATGTTTTCTTATTAACTACTGCTATGACTTTTAAGGAGGATCCTGTTGGACTTTGTGAGATGATTCGCTCCTTAGCTGCTCTGCCTGCTGCTGGTATTGGGATTAAGCTAGGGCGTTTTTTAAATGAGCTTGATCCAATGGTTTTAGAGGTAGCAGATGAATTAAATTTCCCCATTTTACAAATTCCTGCTACGGTTACGCTGGGAACTGTTTCCCATCAATTGTTATCTTATATATGGGATCATGAAACAGAAAAGCTTAATTATGCATTAGACATTCAGAAAAAGTTCTCAGATATGATGATTAAAGGGGCTACAATTGATTCTTTGATTCGTCATTTAGGGACTATTTTAAAGCGACCTGTGTTACTGATTGACCCATTTATTGAAATTGTAGCGCAGTCTAAGCAATTACAAAAAGAGGCGTTATTAACGAAAAAAATGATTCAGAAAATGCAGCCTTTATTAATGAAAGCCAGAGATTCTGGGAAAGAGCATTCTTTTATGTTAGATGATGACGCAAAACAAAAGTTATTGGTTTCAGTTTATCCGATTATGACGAATTCTTATTTTCCTTATTTGTTAGTTATTTTTAAAGTGGATCATATTCCTTATCCATTTTCACAATTTGCCATTGAACAGGCCAATACCGTGTTATCTTATACCCTGTATAAAAATGTGAAAATTGTAGAGAATCGTTTGAGCTTACAAGAGGACTTTTTTCATCAGCTGACTGAAAAGAAACCGACTAAAGAGGTTTTACATTTAAATTGGCTGGATTATGGGAAGGATTATGGCTTGATTGATACGGATTATTATCGGGTGATGATTGTCAATTTTGAAGAAACTGCTCAGGATAAAATGAATGGACAGCTGACCAATGATCGGCATCAGTTGACTTTTGAATGGCTCAATCAGCAGCTTCCGATTCATTTTAAAAAGGCGTTATTATTCCCTATCAAAAATAGTCAGCATTATGCGATTTTATTGCAGAAATCGACGATTTTATTTAATGATACTTTGACGCATCTCAGGGATGAGTTAAGCAAACTATTGCCTATTTCGTTACATTTTTCAGTTGGAAATGAAGTGGATAATCCAAATGATATTCATTTTTCTTATCATGAAGCTTTAGATGCTTTAAATGCTGGGCTTGCTGAAGAAAAGCAGCCAATTGTGAATTTTTATCAGTCTAAGGGGATTCATAAGTTAATTGAGTATGTGCCGAAAGAGGAAATTGAAAACTTTTGTGTGGAAAATTTGAAGTCATTAGCTTATCCGAAAAATGAAATGGCTCGTGAGCTGCGTCGTACTTTGAAGGTTTATTTAGAATCGCAATATGAAATTACAACTACTTCTAAGAAGCTGTTTATTCATCGTAATACGGTAAAATATCGGATTGCAAAGTGTGAAAAATTATTTGAAACCTCGATTACTGATCCTGTCTTTTCTTTGAATTTAAGATTGGCTTTGATTCTTTCTGATATGGAAAGGATTTAATAGAAGAAAAAAATAGTTCAAACAAAGAACATTCTTTGCTTGAACTATTTTTATGTTTTACTGATTTCGCAACAACTACTCGCTTAGTGAATGAATTATGGATAAGTTGCTAATATTTCGCTCATTTTAGTATAGCCTAATTTTGTTGCATAGGCTTCAGCAGTCATACCATAGTTATCTGTTAAATGCTTATTTGCACCTTTCGCTAATAAGGCTTGAATTATTTGTTGATAAACCTCTGAGCCATCGGTTAAAGCAACTGCCTCAATCAATGCTGTATACCCAAAGTCATTTTGGAAATCAACAGGTATTCTGCCATCTTCAAGGAGTAAGATAACATTCTCTAAATGGCCTTTTTCAGCAGCTGGAATTAAGGCATTGCCGCCAAAACGGTTATAGATTGTAAAATTTGGTGTGCCTTTTGTCAGCATATATTGTAAAATCTCCGTTTTCCCTTGTGCGCCTGCATATAAAAAGGCACTATCTGAAATATGGTCTTGTAGGTTAATATCTGCACCACGATCAATTAGTACTTTTGCAATTGGTACAAAATTTTGGTGCGTCGCAATGAGCAACGGGGTTTCTCCTTGGTCATTTTGTTCATTGATGGCATAGGTTGTATCTTTCAAAATCGATTCAACTAATGTGAAATTATTTTCTGAAACGGCGCTTAATAATGCACCAGACTCATAATGTTGGCTGTTTTCTGAACTAACAGAGCTTGCTTCTCTTGATGAATTACTTAAACTTTCTTCAGTGGATTCTTTCATTTTACTGGCCTCCTTATTTTTCTCAGCTTGTGTATTGCACCCTGTTAGTAAGAGTAGGCATGCAGTTGCAGTTAATAGTAAATGTTTCATGTTTTTTCACCTCTGCGATTGTTTTAATGAGCTAAGCATGCATTGAGCTGATTATAAAAGCAATTTTTTTGCTTAAAAACGAAGGAGAAATAACTCTTTTCTCCTAGTTTATAAGATGATAAAATAAAGTATGGATACTAATAAAGAATAAGAGAGGAAGTTTTTATGGGCGCATGGGGAATCAAAGCATTAGAAAGTGATGAAGGGCTTGACGTTGTATCTGCAATTGGTCAGTACATAGAGGAAGAAAATATCTCTGTTTTTAATTTACAACAAATTACTCAACAATTAGTTGAACTTGGTTTTATGACTGAGAATTTAAATGAAGAAGAAGAATTTTTATATGATAATTCAACGATAGCACTTGCGGAGTTGACATTACAAATGGTAAAAAAAGAAC
Organism: Isobaculum melis; assembly: GCF_900111355.1. Classification (GTDB taxonomy): domain Bacteria; phylum Bacillota; class Bacilli; order Lactobacillales; family Carnobacteriaceae; genus Isobaculum; species Isobaculum melis. The sequence goes on along the minus strand of NZ_FOHA01000001.1, from coordinate 145,567 downwards.
CATTTATCTATGAAGAATTAAAAAAATTAAAAAGCTATAACATTCAGAAAGAAGCTATTCAATTTTTAATTACATTTATTCAGAAAATTGATGATACACATGAATTAGTAGCGTTATACTTCAACCAAGAAACAATTAAAAATTATCTTAAAGAATTGGTTGCTGAATTAATTGAGTTAGAAAAAAATTGTTAATAAAATAAAGATGCAATCACAAAACAGCTGATTGCATCTTTATTTTATTTATTCGGTAAAATTCGTGTGCCAGCATTTCCTGCTAATGCTTCAACTGCTTCATCTAGTGAGCAAATAATCGCTTCTTTTCCACCAGTTGCAAAAGCAATCGCTGCTTCCATTTTAGGTCCCATACTGCCATCAGCAAAGTGACCTTCCGCCATATAACGGTTGGCATCTGCTAGTGAGACAGCTTCTAATTTTAATTGGTCAGGCTTCCCAAAGTTTAAATAAACATTTGGCACATCTGTTAAAATCATAAAGACATCTGCTGAGACTTGCTCTGATAGGCGTAGCGCTGAGCGGTCTTTGTCAATAACGGCTTCTACTCCTGTCAACAGGCCTGCTTGATCAGCAACTACTGGGATGCCGCCGCCACCTGTTGAAACCACAATATTATCTAGCTCAAGTAGTGCTTGAATCGCTTCAACGCCATGGATTTTCATTGGTTGTGGTGAAGGGACTAAGCGACGATAGCCACGGCCTGCATCTTCGCCTGTTGCCCAGCCTTTTTCTGCTTCTAAAGCTTTCGCTTCTGCTTCTGTGAAGAAGACACCAATTGGTTTGGTTGGTTCATTAAAAGCTGGATCATTGGCTGCCACTTCGGTTTCTGTTAAAAGGGTCACAACATTACCTGATAATTGATTTTTTGTTAATTGGTTCTTTAAGGTTTGCTCCATCATATAGCCAATAAAGCCTTGTGATTCTGCACTACAAACATCAATTGGCAAGGCCGGAACAAACGCTTTTGCTTCTTCGTTTTGGCGTAGAATGTTTCCTACTTGTGGTCCGTTACCATGTGTCACAATCACTTGATGTCCAGCTTTTTTGACTGCTGCGATTAGCTCTGCACTCATTTCTACATTCTTTAATTGATTCTCATAGGTTGCTTCTTGGTTGGGGCGTAAAATTGCATTTCCACCAAGTGCGATCACGACTCTTTTTCCCATTGTATTTTCCTCCAGTTCATATTGCGTCACTTGATTGTGACGTCATTTCTGCTTATTTTCTCTCTCAACTAATTGATACAAACCTAATAATAGTCCAGTTATTGTATCTGCACCTGAGGTATGTCCATGGGCTAGGACTTGCTGTAGCGCAAAAGACATATTTTCTCGTGGGTTGATAGAAAGGCCCTTCATTAATTGTAAAATACTGCTACTAAATTCACCCTTGATGGCATGTTTTAAATAAGCTTTGCTCACATCTGTGGTGCAATTCTCAGTTGTAACAATTTGTGCTAATGTGGTGAGAAAGCTTGGTAAAACTAGGCCAAATTGATGATGAACAGCTAGTATTCCTAGTAATAAATCATCCCCAGAAGGGGTTAAACCTTTGCCTCTACCAATAAAATAGCGGATGGCTTCCTCTTGTTGAGCAGGTTCCGTGCTAAATAGGGCTTGTCCAAATCGTTGCTTTGACCAATCAATTGTTGCTAATGGCTGATCAAAGCCGTTAATGGCTGCACTTTTTTTGACAGCTTCTTGTAATGCTTGGTATTGTCCCTTATCTAGACTTGAAGTAGGCTCCAGCTTGGTTTGATAATGTCCTGCATACTGAAGTGAAATTGTGCAAGGTATCTCAAGAGCAAGCCATGCTTGGTGTTCTCTAGTAAAAGTTTGTCCTTTTTTTATTAAAGGGAGAATGGCTTTGATATCTCTTGCGGATAAATGGATGGCAAAAGGTAAGGTGCCATTTTTTTCGGTGCCAATAAAGAGTAAGCGTTGGTCTGAAATGAGGTTAAAGCCATTCTCAAAGACACTATGCACAGACCAACTTTTTGGGGAGTCTAATGTCATCGCATATTCACTGTATTTTTGAGCATATACTTTCATCTTTCAAAGCCTCACTTTCTATTATTTTTCTCCGAAAAAATTTGGGAAAGGAGACAGACTCTTTCCCAAATAGGATCACTTTCTTTTAGATGCTCATGCCTAATTTTTTTGCATAGGCAACAATGGCTTTTTCAAAGCAAGCAAGTGGTGGATGCACTGTTCCTGCACCGATTTGTCCAACGCCAGCTTTTTTGTGTGCAATTCCTGTGTTAATAACTGGTGTAATGCCTGTTTCAACGACTTTACGGGCATCAATTCCTAGACAGATTCCTTGGAAGTCCCAAGTTGGTACGGTAAAGTTTGGATTGCGGTCAATCACAATCTCCATCATTTCATTACTGATTGCAAGTGCATCACCAAAGCCTCCTGTTCCAACAAAGCGTGTTACGGCAGGGGCTGCAATCATTGCCATACCACCTACGCCAAAGGTTTCTGTAATCGCGCTATCTCCAATATCTGGGTTGGCATCTTCACCTGAATAACCTGTAAAGTATAGTCCTTGTGGTGTGTTAACTGGAGCTGTGAACCATTCGTCTCCCATCCCACTAATACGGATACCAAAGTTTTCGCCGTTACGGCACATAGCGGTTACAATGGTTCCTTCTTGGATCATTCTTGCGCCATCCATTACTGCTTTAGAGGCTGCCATCATGATATTTAAGAAGAATTGGTCTGTATCTGCTAAGAATTTCATGACTTGTTTACGTTCTGCTTCATCCATCTCAATATCGACAAGGATTGGTGCAACTTCTTTTAAGAAAGCTAGTGAAGCGGCAATATTACGTTGGTGGAATTCGTCTCCCATTGCAATGGCTTTAGCAATCATCACATTTAAGTTCATGCCATTTGCTAAAGTGTGTAACACTTTGCTTAATGCTGGCCCTAAAACATCACGCATCCAACGTAAACGATTCACGACTTCTTCTGAATAGGCGCCAAATCTTAAGACAGCACCAATTCCTTCGTTCATTGTACAATAAGCAACATTTTTGTCTGTTTTATTTTCAACAACAAAGACAGGCATATTTCCTGAAGTGATCCCGCCCATTGGTCCGACTGCATCTACATGATGACAGGGCATAAATTCAATTGCGCCACTTTCTAATAAGGCTTTGGCACTAGCTTCATCTGCTGCCCATTCTTCAAAAAGAACGGCACCAATACATGAACCTTGCATGGGTTCTGTCATATTTTCCCATTTAATCGGTGGTCCCGCATGCAGCAAGACTTTTCCTTCTAACACTGGGATTACTTGTTTTGCAGATACAACATCTAGTAAAAACGGTGCTGATGCAACTACTTTAGCTGCAACGGCTTTATTTGCTTCGTCAATTGTTTGATAAGTCATTCTTTATAAGCCTCCTAAATAATTTTCAACTAAAGGGTGTTATTTTGCTGTGTAGTGATCTAAGAAGTACAATACTTTTTGTAAGGTAACATCGCCACCAGCTGCTGGTCTCCAATCAAATTGAACGGCTTTTCCACCTGTTTCACGAATGGCTTCTGAGAAACTCTTCAATCCTAGGTTAATCACTTCTGGTTTCGTTTGTAATAATGCTGTCACTTTTTCTGATACGACTGGAATCACTGCATCTGTTGTAGCTAGCTCTTTTTCAACTTTTTTATCGGTATCTTTGACTTCATGGTCAAGAATGGCTAAAGCTGTACGAACCGCTTTATTGTTGCTATCACAAACAATGACACCTGCTTCTTCTAAAATTTCTTTTTGACGGAATAGGTTTTGCGGATCACTTTTCGTTCCTACAACCGTTCCAAGAACAACCAGTTCACGTCCTGCTGCTTTAGCTGTTTCTTTGACTTCTTTAATCGCTGGTGCTAATTGGCTTGCCATATCATCATGGGCACCATAACCAAGAACAACGTCTAATAAAATAATCGCTGTTTCTGGATCACCTGCAGCTGCTTTTAACATTTCAATCCGTTTTTCTGGATCAATCATTGGGTGTGGCTTCCCTTGTGTATACATATCATCACCTAGGTCAATCACTTCATGACCACCTGTTTTTAGGACAAAGCCATCTTGTTTAATTAAGCCTTCTTTTAATGCTAAAGCATCTGCAATCAACATACCTGCTTCACTTGCTAAGGTACCACCTGAGTAATAACCTTTGATATGTGTTTGATTCTCTTGCAGATGAACAACTGGTAAGCTTAGCTCTGCTTCAATGGCTTTTATTTCTGTCCCATTTAAAGCGGCAACTGCTAATTCAGCTGTTTCTTCAAGTGTATAAGCAAAATATAGATTTTCCTCATGATGTGTTGGTTTTTCGCCTAGGAAGATTGCAACAACAGGCTTGCTGACTTTTCTTAATAAAGCAACCACTTTATCACGAACAACTTTTGCTGGTGGCTTAGAAATCACAACAATCACATCTGTATTTTGATCATTCTCTAAAGCTGCAATACTATCTAACATTGTAATGCCACCAATTTTTTCTGATAAATCCCGACCACCTGTTCCAATGGCGTTCGTTACGCCTGCACCTAATTTATCGATAATGGTTGAAACTTCTTGAATGCCTGTTCCTGATGCGCCAACAATGCCGATTCTGCCTGGGCGAACAATGTTTGTAAAAGCCATTGGTACACCATTAATAATACCAGTGCCACAGTCTGGACCCATTACGAGCAAGCCTTTTTCATGGGCTTTTTGTTTTAAATGAAGCTCATCTTCAATCGTCATATTATCACTAAAGATAAATGTATTTAAGCCTTCATCTAAAGCTTTTTCAGCTTCTAAAGCAGCATAAGTTCCCGGAATTGATAACATCGCCATATTTGCATCTTTGCCTAATTTCATTGCTTTATCCCAAGTTCGAACAGATTCTTCTGCAACCTCATCATCAGAGATTGATTGTGAGGTTAAAAATTCATCTACTTCGGCTAAAACGGCATCAATAATTGAAGCCTCATCTGTATCTAAAACAATAGCCATATCATTGGCTGAAGCTGCTTCTAATTCTGCTGTGCGTAATCCACTTCCACCAAAAATATCTTTATTAGCAGGTGTTCCCATCATAATTGAAACACGATTCACATGATCCATTGTACTAATTTTATTGGTTAACAGCATTAACACAATAGAATCTTGATAAGCATTTTCTTTAATAATTGTGTGTAACATTCAAATTCCTCGCAATCGTTTTATTTTATTCTTAAAGTGATTTAGCCTTATTCGGCAAATTTATTTTTATGATCATAACGGTCAAAATGAATGACATCACTCACTAAGTAATCATAAATGTCATCTACAAGCTCGATACCTTCTGCTTCATAATTTTTTTCACGCATTCTACCACGTTCACCTGGGAAATTAACTTCTTTAAAGCCTTCACTTGGTTTGATTTCTTTTAATTCATCTAACATGGTTGAAATATTTTCTTTGAAGGTAGCTAAATCCGTGAAGAAGGCTGGATTGATTACAAGATGCAATTGACCTAATTCCCTACCTTGAGATAAGTCATGATACATTGAGGACACATGCTTACCAAATGGCAATCCTAGTAAGGTGCCTGCTAAAATATCCACCATCATCATTAAGCCATAACCTTTTGGTCCTGCTATGGGTAGTAAAGCGGTTACTTTCGTTGAATCAGTTGTTGGATTACCCGCCTCATCAACTGCCCAAGAGGCTGGAATTGTCTCTTTTTTAGAGCGCGCATGTAAAATTTTGCCCCAAGCTTGAACCGTTGTTGCCATATCAAAGGTAATCATCCGCTCATCATGACTCGGTGCGGCAAAAGCAATTGGATTGGTACCAAAATAGGCTTCTGAGCCGCCAAACGGCACCACCATTGGATCAGATTGACAAACAGATAGCGCAACTAAATCCTGCTGTGCTGCCATTTCCACAAAATAAGCTAAAGCACCACTATGTGACATGTTTCTAACACCAACAACTGCCACACCTGTTGCTTTTGCCATTTTGATTGCCTGATCCATTGCAAGCTTCGCTGCCACAAAACCTGAACCATTATCTCCTTCGAAAATACCACAGCTAGGTGCAGTTTGCTTAAAGGAGAAATTTGGGCGGTTGGTAATACCGCCCTTTGCAATTCTTTCAGCATAATATTCTACCCGCATTGCCCCATGAGAATGAATGCCTCTTGCATCAGCAAAAGTTAAGATATCACTCACAATTGTTGCATGCTCTTCAGTTAAACCAGCTTTTTCAATCTTATTTTTAATCAGTCGATGTAAATCTGCTTTGTTTATTTTCAAATGAATCGCTCCTATCTTAAAAGCTGAACAGGCTCGTTTAGCCTTGACAGGAAAATAGGAAAAATTGATTGTGACGCTTTTTGTCACACGCCATTTTTATCTTTTTCCCGAAAGACTAGCCTGTGAAGCTGGATAGCATTAAAAGCTGAACAAGCCCGTTCAATCTTGATAGTAAAATAACCTGTTAAATGAGATAGAACTTATTCCTTTTCACCAAATGCGTTTGCTTTGTCATATTTATCAAAATGAATGGTATCACTGATTAAATAATCATAGATTTCTTTGACAATTGGAATGCCTTCTTTTTGATATTTCTCAGCTGTCATTTCAGATAATTCCCCTGGATATAAGACTTGTTCAAAGTCAGCAGCTGGTTTTCCTGCATGTAATTCTGAAACCATTTGATCAATATTTTCTTTGAAGGTTTCTAAATCAGTGAAGTAGCTTGGGTTAATAATCATGTGTAATTGCCCTAAGTTACGGCCTGCTGTAATATCTGTATACATAGAAGAAACATGCTTGCCAAATGGTAAGCCTAGTAAGGAGCCTGATAAAATATCAACCATCATCATTAAACCATAGCCTTTTGGTCCTGCAATTGGTAATAAGGCTTTCACTTCATGAGGATTTGTTGTTGGATTGCCCGCTCCATCTACTGCCCAAGTATTTGGGATTTCTACATTACGAGAACGCGCATCTAAAATCTTACCCCATGCTTGAACTGTTGTTGCCATATCAAAAACGATTGGTGTGTGATTTTTTCTTGGTGCTGCAAAAGCAATTGGATTGGTACCAAAATACGGCTCTGAACCGCCAAATGGCACCACCATTGGATCTGATTGGCAAACAGATAAGGCAATCATATCTTGTTCAGCTGCTTGCTTCACAAAATAAGCTAATGCGCCACTATGTCCCATTTGATGAACACCAACAACTCCAATTCCAGTTTCCTTAGCTAAACGAATCGCTTCTTTTAAGGCTTCATTCGCAGCAAAGTGTCCAACACCATTATCTGCTTCAAAGACCCCTGTACTAGGACCTGTTTGATTAAATTTAAAGTCAGGTGTTAAATTACTACCACCTTTAGCAATACGTTCTGCATAATAATCCACACGCACTGCTCCATGAGAATGGATGCCTCTTGCATCAGCAAAAGCTAAAGTATCTGCTACCACATCTGCATGAGCTGTTGCTAGACCTGCTTTTTCAAGCTTATTTTGAATTAAATCATGTAGTTCTTTTTCAGTTACACGTACCATTTCTAATTCTGTCATTGTTAAATCCTCTTTCTATTCTTTAGATTTGCGCATCACGGTTGCAATCTTTGGAATAAAGATAGCTAAAGCTTTCACCACGTCCAACTGCATATGTTGCTTGTGGTACATAAGCCCCCATAAATAAATAATCGCCTTTTTCAATTGGAATCCACTCGTTATCTAATACATAAACCCCTGCACCTGAAAGCATATAAGCACCATGCTCTTGAACATGGGTTTCAATATAGCCATGGCTTGCACCTGGTTTAAATGAAAGAATATGGAAATTCATATCAAAGCCTAAATCTTTTGGTAATAAATCTGTTAGTAAGACATCTGACATGCCTTCATATTCTTCTGGTGTGATGTCATTTGTATTGCCTGAAATATTACGTGCTGTATGTCCCTCAATTGCTTCATAGCGTTTCTTGTATAAGAATAATTCACTATTGGCACCATTGATGTTTTCTAAATACATTTTTTTATCAGCTGGTAAGTAAACATAACCACCACTTGTATGAACATATTCTGTTTCGCCATCGCTGATTTTTACTTTTCCATCTAATACATAAACAAAGGTTTCTACACCTTCTTCTCCAAAGCCTAAAGTATTTCGGCCATTTGGCAGCATTGTCACAAGATAATCCACAAAGGTTGCGCCTAATTTTGGAGAGGATAAAATGGATAAATCACAGTCTTCAAATCCTGGTACAGTATTTTTCACTAAGCCATCTGGTGGAATTAAAGCGAAGTTCCCTCTTCTAATAATTGAACGTGATGCTAATAAATCTTCTCTATATCCTACTTGATTGTTACGGTATCCCATGTTAATAAACCTCACTTTAATCTTTTATTGAAATGGATGACTGAAAATCCAGCCATCCAAATGCTTTTATTTTTTATGCTGCTTTTTTACGTTGCATCAAGTTAGCTGCTAGAAATAATAGTGTTCCTACAACCATAATGATAGCTGAAATGTAAAATCCATTTACTTTTGAACCTGTCGTATCTGAAATCACACCTGTTAACCATGGCGCTAGCACAGATGAGCTCATTCCGAAGAAGTTAAACACACCAAATGTTGTGCCATAGCCTTTTTTAGGTGCAGTATCCCCAATGTATGAAATGATGATAGGCTCTACTGCTAATTTACCTAATAATCCATAAAGGATTAAACCAATTAATAGCACACTTGAGTTAGGTGCCATCACCGTTAAAATCAACATACCTGCTGCTAATAATTCTAAAATCACAATAAATTGAATTTTTTTACCTTGGAATTTATCTGATAAACGACTGAAGAACAATGCTCCTGGAATAGATGAAAAGGCAACTAATGCTGCTGAAAACCCAATCGCTACGCCTTCAAACCCTCTTTCTTGCTGTAAGAATGATGGCAACCAAGTCACGACCATATAATAACCATAACAAGTAGCAAAATATAAGACATAAGCAGCCAACATATTTGGTGAGAATAATTTCGCTAACGAGACTTTATCTTCTGGATCATGTTGTTTGGCTTCCATTGCTTTCGTTTCAGCTGTTGCTTTTGGTGTTGAACGAATGAATTTCGCAAATACAAAAGTTAAAACTAATAAAAGAACCGTTACAAGATACATCATTGTTTGCCATGGTAAGTTCATTTGTTTGACTAGTAAACTAGATAAAATCAAACCAATTCCCATTCCAATCGCTGAACCACTATTAATAATAGCTGTTGATAAACCACGACGTTCTGAGGAAATATTTTCAGAAGATAATGAGTAAGCTGAACCATAATACGTTCCGCAACCAATACCTGCTAATAAACTACCTGCATAAATCATGCCGATGCCATTTGCATTGGCAATTAAAACTGTTGCAATGGCAAATAAAAGGAACCCAGGAATCATGACCACTTTTTTACCAAATTTATCTACTAAAATACCAGCTGGAATTTGCATCCCAGTATAACCAAAGAAATAAAAGCTTGAGATGGCTCCTAAAGCCCCATCACTTAAGTCTCCACCAAGGGACGCATTCAATTCAGGAAAAATTGGAGATAAAGCTGAACGATAGATCCAAATAACTGTCCATCCTAAACAAAGCATGATAATAATTTGTTGCCAATAAGCAATACCCATCTTTTTCTCTACTGTTTGATTTTCCACTTTTTTTCGCTCCTTTTTATTCTGTATAAGCTAATTCATATAATGCTGCAGCTAATGTTTTCACACCTTCAACTAAGTCAGGTAACTCAGTATCTTCTGCTGGGTTATGGCTAATGCCACCAATACTTGGTACAAAAATCATTGCAGTCGGAATGTGTGGGGCAATAATTTGTGAATCATGTCCTGCACCACTATGCATCGTACGGTAATTAACCCCTGCTTTGTCTGAAGCTTTTTTCAAAACATCAATAATTTCAGTATCCATTGGAACAGGTGGTTCATTCATCCATAAATCAATCTCAATTTTCATGCCCATTTCGGCTGCAATTTGTTTCATATCTGCTTCAACTTCAGCAGTGAAATCATTTAAGGCTGCTTGATCAGTATGACGACAGTCCATTGTAAATAAAACCTCTCCTGGTACAACATTCACTGTATTTGGTTTTGGTTCAACTTTCCCAAAGGTTAATACTAATGGTTCACCAATCACTCTAGCCTTATCAATGGATTGTGAACAAATTTTGCTAAAGGCATAAACCGCATCTTTACGATATTTCATTGGTGTTGTTCCCGCATGGTTTGCTTCACCTTTCAAGACAATCGTATAACGTTTTTGTCCAACGATGCTTGTAACGACACCAACTGATTTTTGTTCCATTTCTAGGACATTTCCTTGCTCAATATGAATTTCAACAAAGGCTTTAATGTCCTCACGAATGGCTTCATCTTCTTTTTTAAAGTCAAAGCCAGCTTGACGCATCGCATCCACAAATTTCACACCATTGAAATCGGCAATATCCATGACATCTTCTTTTTTTGCTTCATTAAATAGGTTTTTACTTCCCCAGAAGGCAAATGGGAAACGGCTACCTTCTTCTTCTGCCATTGAGATAACTTCTAATGAACGTAAAGGTTGGCCATGCTCTTCCTGTAACATTTTCATTGCTAAGTAAGCTGCCACCACACCAAATTGTCCATCTAATTTACCGCCATTTACAACTGTATCAATATGTGAACCTGACATAATCGTTTCATTTGGATATCTTGAGCCTTCAATACGACCAAATAAATTGCCAATGCGATCAAATTTAGTGGCCATGCCAATTTCTTCTAATTTTGCTTTGACGCCATTTTGTGCTTCCAACCACGTTTCATCATAAAGTAAACGTGTTGTTCCTCCTGTTGGGTCGGCTCCAATACCAGAAATCCATGCAACATTTTCCAAAACTTCTTTATCTAACTGAACCATCTAAATCTTCCTTTCTCTGTCTTATTCATAACAACATTTCATTTGTAATGCGCTTTCATTGTAAGCGTTTTTCACAAAAAATACATTGTACGATAAAACCAAATAGCAATTAAAGTTTTGTGCAAATTGAACAATTATTTTTTTATCAGGTTCTACTATAGTTAACAGAAGTAAAAGCAGTCATCACAAGCTTTGTATTAGATAAAGTTCGTGAACTAATGCACAAATTTTATCAATTCTATTTTTGAAAGGTGTTGTTATTTTTTTATGCAATCATTTACAAATTTCACATACTTTAAAACAGCTGCTTATTCATTAGAAGCTTCTTTTTATCCTGCTAAAAATCAGGTAAAGAACAAAACCATCATTTACTTTCATGGTGGTGGCTTAATTTGGGGCAATCGTTTTGATTTACCTGACAGCTATATTCAGCAATTTTTAGAGGCTGGTTATCACTTTTTAACGGTAGACTATCCCTTAGCACCAGAATGTACTTTACCCGAGATTTATCATGCAATCCAACAGAGTATTTTATGGTTTAGTCAAGAAGCTGCTTCTACACTTGGCATTCATTCTACTCAGTATTTCTTATTTGGTCGTTCTGCGGGGGCATATCTTGCCTTTTTATGCGGAAAAGATAAAAGCTTACCTACACCACAAAAAATCATTAGTTTTTATGGATACCCTCGTATTAATGAAAGTTTTTATTTACAACCAAGTAGCTACTACTTAAAGTTTCCACGATTTGCAAAAGAATTGGTACAAGCAATGAAACAGCCAATACCAATTGTGAATGGCACTCTTGAAACAAGATATGGTATTTACATTTATGCACGACAAGCAGGCGCTTGGTTAGACCTTTTATTACCAGATAAAACGACGATGCAAGACTATTCTTTAACAGATACTGACTTAGCACAGCTTCCACCTACTTTTATTGCACAGAGTAATCAGGATCAGGATATTCCCTATCAAGTTGGGCTACAGCTGCAGCAACTGATTCCTCAAAACAAGTTTGCTATGGTAACGGGTTTACCACATGATTTTGATAAGAATACTGAAGATCAACAAGCAAAAAAAGTCTATCTGGAATTGATAGACTGGTTGGATAAATAGAATGAAAGAAGCTCTTTAGAAAAGTCTAAAGAGCTTCTTTTTATGGTGCAAAATCTCCCATTTTTTGTTTGAGATAATCCCAACTGTAAGGCCGAGGTGCATCAGTTGTGAGTGGTTTAAGATAAATGGTTAGCCAATATTCCTCTTCTGTTTGATAGTCTAGGATTGGCAGTGTCGTTGGAATCCCTTTATCTTTGGCCTCGTGTTGTTTGTTTGTTGCTGGATCTTTAGTACTTGCAACATATCCCTCATATTGATAGTATTCTGGAACGATAGGTCGCATTTGATAACACCAATGGTCAAAAGTTAGCTCTAATTGTTTCAATACAAAAGTTTGATCTGTATCATCTGTTAATATTGGTGTTTTTAGATTAACATTAGAAGCGACTTTTCCAGTAGTATCTTGATTCTCTCCTACTAAGTAACCTGTTGTAGGTATCACTAAGTCGGCTTGTGAATCTAAGACAACATGGCGAATATTTAGTTTAGCTGGACTGCCATAAATAGATGCGGAAGGCAGATGATTGGTTGCTTTCTTACCTGTACTATCTTGATAATCAAATTTTACTTTATAGGATTCGTTGGCTTCTGTGACTAAATTCAATCCTGTTAAGCTTTTATCTGGATCTGTAAAGCTTAAGTCTACTGTGAGATTACTTACAGGTAACGCTGTCGCGCCCCATTTCATTTGGTAATCCCATGCTGAAGCATAGGCTAGACTTTTCACTTCATCAGAAGTAATGTTTTTTACTTTTTTAATAGACGCTTCAAAGTCAAAACCATAAATCACCATATTATTTTCAATTTTTGTCGTATCATCTGTGACAAAAACGGTGACTTGGACAGTTCGATCTTCATAGGTAAAGGTTAATGGATAAGGACGAATAATTTTTGATTTCTCTTCAGCAGTGATTGCAGTATCATAAGTCACTTTCGCGTCTTTAATGGCTTGTAATTCTGTTTGATTCACTTTTGCAACATCTTTGCTTGCTGTACCATCATCTATCAGAATCCCTTTACTCTCTGTATGCCAGGCTTTAAGCGCTGCTGCTGACTTAGCAGATAGACGATCTAAACTTGTTACATCTTTAATATCAATTCCAAAATTACCTGCACTTAAAAAGTTCTCTGGATTTGTTTTGTCATAATCTGTATTTTCATCCACTCCATTTAATAACCGGGAAGCTGCGGTGACTTGGTTGGAGCTATCTTTGATGAAATATTTAATCCATTGTGGACCAGTTTCTGTTTTATTTAAGCCTAGTCCTTTCCAGTCGATTGGATTTGTAGGTGCATTTGGATTTCGATTGATGGTTGCCTGAAGTTTTGCTTGCTCACCATTTAAATTATCTCCTATATCAAAGGTGTCATAAGCTTCGACATCTGATAACAAAGCTTGATCCCAGTCAATGGACGGTTCGTCCATTTTAACAATCAGCTTATCATTAAATTTGATACCTGGAGGATAATCATCGATTTTTTTCATCGCGCCAAAAAAGATATTTGAAATTGATTCGGTGCCAACTTTTGTTACCCATCCAGAGCCAATTGGTGGCTTAGAAAATGTTTTAGATTGGGTATTTCCCGCTACAAATAAATTACCCTCAGCATCCAGTGTGTCTATTTCAGAAAAGTTAACTGGCATGCCATCTTCGACAAGTATCCCCGTAGCATTGATGACATTAAAATCGTCATCTAAATATGCCAATACAACACCAGGTTCAAGATTCCAAGGAGCGAATTCACCAATTTTTGGTTGCCAGACACTACCATAAAAAACATACTTTATTCCGTCACTATTGGGTTGCTTTTGCATTTGTAATTTAAATGACGTATTTATTGGATATTTTTTGATTTCTTTCACAGCATAAGTTGATGTATCTAATTGATATAATACTGTAGCATCTGGTTCATGCCTATAATAATAAATTCTTTCTTGATTAGATATCTCATGAAGAATAACACTATCAGTAGTGTGATGATCTATTCTCTGCGAAAGAAGTTGTCCAGAGTAGTTCCATTTATAAAAGAATATTTTATAATTTTTAGGTGCATATTGATTATAATATCTTACCTTACCAAAATAGCCATCACCTGTATCTCTCAAATCAACAAGTTCAGTTCCATAATATGCAGTCATTGGTGTTAAAATAGTTGAAATTTTTTCATGTTGCAAATCAACTAATTTAGTATATGTATTTAGAATCGTATTAAATTCATATACTTCTAATGATTGAGGTTCTGGGGCTGGTGGATGATCTGGATCATCTGTCCTTCTCTCCCAAAAACCATAAGCTAGAAATTTCGTTCCACCCCATAATGGTCTGACAGCTTCTATACTTTGTGTGAAAGAACTCGAAATGGTTGATCGATGAACAATGTCAAAAGTTGTGCTTTTATTTTCTATTACAACTAGTCTTCTTTCCTCAAATAAACCAGCTCCTCTCCCCGTATAAATAATACCGTATCGTTGATTTCCATAAGGAATAATCGGAGAAGCATTTGCACTATGTAGACCACTTAGAAATGTATCAGTTGTATTAAAAGGATTATACGGCATCCCTGTCTGTATGTTTTTTTGATCTAATATCTTACCATTTTTATTCAATTTGAGGATATTAAGTGTATACAAGGCAGGTGGAGAGTCAGACTTCCCCATATCTCCATCATTTCTTGAGCTTGAAACAAGCAAGTAATCGCCTTCTTCATTCAACTGTTGGATATAACGATTGCCCTTAACCTCCATCGTATCACCAGAAGTTGTACTGTAAGAATTCAGTTCTATTTTTTTGAAATTTGGCTTTACACCCTTTGCTTGAACATAGTCGTTAGGAAGAGCATTTTCTACTTTTCCAACTGCATCCATTGGGACTTCGAATGGGAATGGGGTATTTTGGTCAATTGTCACACTGCTCATTTTAGTTGTTATTTTTGATGTTTTTTCTTCTTTTGCTCGAATATTGTTCGTTGTGGATAAAAGTAGCAATAGGAATACTAAATTTAAACCAACAATGATCATTTTTTTAATTGAAATTTTATGTCTCAAAGTATCATTCTTCCTTTCCTCAAGTTAGCAAAAAACACTTGTTTAATGCAATAAAAAGAGGAAATAAAGAAAAAACTGTTAAAATCTTGGTAGAACAAGATTTTAACAGTTTAGATACTGAATAATATTCTTTTTTTTAGTATAGAAAATAGGTATTGCATTAAACAAGTGTTACTTGCAACTACATATTATCTCATCAAGAATCCAGTGTCAACAAGGATTCTCATTCATTTTCTGTAAGGAAAAACGTTTTGTTATTAGTTTATAAGAAAGTTTATTTAAAACTCAAGAGAGACCTGTTTCATAAAAAGTAAACATTTTCTTAACATATGAAATCTGCTGTTTTCTTTTTAACTGTTTGATGACTTGTCCAACCGTTTCTCGTGTTGTCCCACTACTTGTTGCAATTTCTTTGATTGTCAGTGGGTAAGGAATCTTGATGATGCCAGGTGAAACTTCCTTACCCAATGTTTTTTTATAATAGGTTAAGCTTTGCATAATGCGTTCTAACGCACTTGGATTTAAACAATACTGTAAACGTCGTTCTTGTTCTTCAAGTGTTTGAGATAGTTTGCGCAATAGGAAAAGCATTTGCTGTAAATTATCCTGACAGATTTTTTCAAAGGGTGTTGTCGCAATATAATAAACATCCACATCTGATACAGCATAAGTATCGAAATGATACAGGGAATCGTTAAACAAGCCACCATAAGGAAACAAATCCTCTTCTTTGATAAAATCTAAAAAACAAAATTCAGCTGTTTCATCATAGCGCTCAACTCGTACCATGCCTTTTTTTAGTATATATAAGTAACTCCGTTCATCTGCTTCTCTAAAAATACATTGACCTTTTTTGATTCTTTTCTCATATAAATGCTGAGTCAATGTTTGAAACTGTGTATCATCTAGTTGAGAAAAAATGGGGTGCGTTCGTAAATGTGAAAAGCGATTTGGTTTACTTGGACCCTCTCTCATTTTCCCACCATACTACATAACCAATTGCCAAATGCAGACAACAAACAAAATGGCAAAGATCATCGCAATGACTGATTCAATTTTGGTAAAGACTTTTTTCTGATAAGATTTTCTTACCCAAATATAAATCAGTGTTCCTGGTGCAAATAATAGGACTGTTAGCAACAAATACCAAACACCTGATGCATAAAGTAGCCATAACATATACAGACTAGAAACAATCCCTAAAATCGCATTTCGCATAAAATCAGCATTTCCTTTTGTTTGGAAGGTATACTTCACTTGATAAAAGGCAATAAATGCATAGGGAATCAGAATCATTGAAGAGGATAAGGACGCCATTAAAGTATAGGCCTTATCTGTAAATAAGAAGCTAAATAAAAATAGCTGAACAATCACGTTGGTTACTAGTAATGAAACAATCGGTGCACCTTCTTTATTTTCTTTCAAGAAAGGTTTAGGGAAGGTTTCATTTTTAGCGGCTTGATAACCACTTTCTTCAGCTAATAAGGTACAAGAAATCCAAGCGCCTAAAATTGAAATAATGACACCAATATTGACAATCACTGCCCCAGCTTTACCAATAACAGATTCTAAGACATAAGCCATCGCTGGTTGAGGTAAGTTGCGCAACTCATCCTGTGTCATAATCCCATAAGAAAGTACAGTTACTAGCATATAAATCAATGTAACCGTTGCAAAACCAATGATGGTTGCTTTCCCTACATCACTTCTCTTCTTCGCACGACTAGAGAAAACAACTGCACCTTCAATCCCAATAAATACCCAAACAGTAATGAGCATCGTTCCTTTTACCTGTTCAATCACGTTACCAAATTCAAAATTCCGACTAAGCGTACCCCAAAAGTTTTCAGTAAAAATATTACTCTTAAAAGCAAAGATGACAAAAACTAAGAATAAGGCTAAAGGAACAAGCTTAGTGATGGTCACAATTGTATTCACAAATGAAGCTTTTTCAATTCCTTTTAAAATCAGCACATGAATTAACCATAAAACAACGGATGCGCCAATAATCGCATAAATATTTTGACCGCCTTCAAAAATGGGAATAAAATAGCCAATGGCACTAAACATTAAGGTACCAAATGCAACGTTTCCTAAAATAACAGAGACCCAATAACCCCAAATGGAGTTAAATCCCATATAATTGCCAAAACCTTCTCTTGCATAGCTATAAATTCCTGCATCTAAATCAGGTCTTTTCGCATTCAGATTTTGGATACAAAATGCTAATGAGCCCATTCCGACACCTGCTACCAACCAACCAATCAATGTTGCGCCAGCTGAAGCGGTATTCGCCATATCGGACATCAGGTTAAAGATACCACCACCAATAATTGAACTCACAATTAGGGCAATGAGTGCAAATAAGTTTAAGCCTTTATTTTGCGTTTCCAAAAAAAGCACCTCCTTATTATTTCACAATAAAAGAGGTACGATATTGCTATCATACCTCTTTCAATTCACGGATTGGCTTAAAATCTAAGAGATAAGCAGCTTAAACCGCCATCAATTTTACGGTATTCAGAAGTATCCACTACTAATACTTTATAGCCTAAATCTTCAATTTTCTTTTGTACAATTGGATAGCCTTCTGGCACAATAACAGTGTCATTTACCCAAATACAGTTTGCACCATATGCTTCATTCATTTCAATTTCAATACGATTGAATTTTTCAAATTCTGGTGCTGTTTTAAATTCGCCTGCTACTAATAGGTTATTATTTTCTAAGTAAGCTAACCCTGTTTTCAAGTGTAACATTTCTTTCATTTCTACGATAGAGCCTGTTAAGCCATATTTTTCTAAAATGGCAATCATTTGGTTGGCACCTTCACGGTTTGTACGAGCAGATTCACCAATATAGAAGTGATCTCCAACCATCATAATGTCACCAGCTTCAACTGTTCCTGGTGCTTCAATGCGTTCAATATTTTCATAAAAACCTTCTAATGCTTCTAACATATCTGGTAAAATTGCTTCTTTTCTACGTGATTCTGCACCTGGGCGTGTAATAATCGCACATTTACTTGTACATAATGCAACGTCTTCAACAAAACAAGAGTCAGGAAATTCTTCTTGAGGTCCTAAAACAGTAACATTGACACCACATTTAGTTAAAGCGCTTACATAGTTCTCGTGTTGCACAATTGCTTTTTCATAAACAGGCGTGCCGTAATCCACACTAGTAATTCCTTCTGAGATAGATCTTGATGGTACACGAACAATGACATTTTTGAACATGATTCATTCCTTCTTTCTTTTTATTATGTATACAGTATACAATGTACAAACCGGAAATAATGAGAGCAATTTCACATTTGTAAAAAGTTTTTTTATTTTTATGAGCAAACATCTGAAAAACACTGTAACAGCCGGATTTCTCAGCAATGATTTTATTTATTAAAAAAATAGCGTTCAGTTGGAAGCTAAATAAAGAATGAGGACGACACAAGTATGAAACAAGCCTACTGGTATTTTCAGTGACCCCTTCGAAAGGTTGTTCTTCTATTTTTTTCCTATAAATGATATATTATGAATAGCGTAAATTAACAGGTAATAATATAGAGGGGATTTCGTACAATTATGAAAAATTATCTATCATTAAAGGATCATGTTTATAACCACATTAAAAATTTAATTGATACCGGTAGTCTAAACAAAGAGGATAAAATTGTAGAACAACAAATTGCTAATGAGCTTGGAGTAAGTCGGACACCTGTTAGAGAAGCCTTACTACAGCTAGCAAGTGATGGCTACTTGGAAAACATTCCTCGTAAAGGCTTTAAAATTAAAGAGCTGACTGAAAAAGACCAAGAGGATATTTACCAAGTGATTGGTTTATTAGATGGTGAAGCTGCCTCTTTAGCGGTTGATTACTTAACAGAAGAAGATTTTCAACAAATGAATTTTTTAATTGATTCAATGGATATTGCGGTTAAAAACGAAATGTTCCCTAAATATAATCAATTGCAAAAAGAATTTCATGATGTTTATATCAATAAATGTGGGAATCAAAAACTGATTGAAACCATTGAACAGTTGAAAAGGTACTTATTAAATAGCGACTATACGATTCAAAAAAATGAGAATTTAAGCGCATTGCTTGATGCAGCAAATAAAGAGCATAAACAGATTGTTACTTATTTAAAAGAAAAACAAAAAGAAACTGCTCAAAGATATATTCAAGAGGTTCATTGGCATACTAAAAATGCTGAATACGATACATGGTAAAGAGCAGCTGACTGTTAACCATCATGCAAAAACAGCAAATAGATCTGGATTGGATAAAATGTGGCCATTTTATCCAATCCAGTTTTTATTAAGGGCAATAAGTTATGCTAGTAGACGAATTGTTGTTTTATCAGTATAATGAATTGGCTTGCGTTCATGAAGATAGCTGTCGATTTTAGTCGATTGATATCCAGTCTTTCAGTTCTATAATCCCTTTGAGACTGAAAAATAGTAGGAGGATGTTTATGTCGTTCAAACAATTTTGGGAGTTAGCTGAGGTTTATACCCTTCCCTTAAATATTTTTTTATTTTTACTTGGAATTTCTTATGGCCATTATCACTATTCAATTACACTGGGATGGGAATTGCTGATTTGTTTAATCATTATCTTTTTGTTCCATATTGCTGTAAATATTTTTAATAACTATATGGATTTTAAAAATGCCAAGGATGATTTTGATGATTATAAAATGACAACCAATATTATTGGTAGAGATCAATTATCTTTAAAGCTGGTTCTTTATTTATTTTTGATTTTCTTATTGGCTTCTGGCATTTTAGGGGCTTTCCTTGTGATTCAAACCGGATGGCCAGTCTTTGTTTTTGGTGTGATTGGCTTTTCTGTGGGGATTTTTTATTCAGCTGGGCCAAGGCCTTTAAATAGTTTGCCCATTGCTGAAACTGTTACTTCATTAGCTATCGGATTTGTTATTCCTTTAGTTAGCACTTATTTAGCTACCTATCAACAATCACCACTTACACTAATAGATTTTGGTAAGGTTCTTTTAATTGCGCTGCCTACTGTTATCAGTATGTTTTGTTGTTTACTTGCAAACAATACCTGTGATTTAGAGCAAGATATTGAAAATGGCCGTCATACTCTTGTTTATTTTATTGGTAAAAAAAGAGCGGTCCAATTATTTAAAGGCTTGATGTTGTTTGTCTTTATTTGGACAATTATTTTAGCAATTTTTAAATTAGCGCCACTCTCAATTCTAGGGCTACTGCTTCTTTTCCCACTTGTTTGGAAAAATTTGCAGCCTTACTTTAAAGAACAGATTAAACTCAAAACATTCCCTAAGGTCATTGCTTCTTTTTCTTTAGTGATTGTTTGTTATTCTTTATTATTTTTCTTTGGTGCATGGTAAATAAAAGTCATCCTTTAGTTTTATTTCTAACTAAAGGATGACTTTTTTCGTTAAACAGCTAATGATATCGTCTGGATTTCTTTAACCTGCCAATACATTTCTCTAATTTCCTCCTCTATTAGCTGTAGCTTAATATTCTTTGGAAAAATAATTTTCCTGCGAAAAACGAAATCATGCTCGTTACTAAAGGTCACATCAAACAGTAACACTTCCTCTATTTGAAGTAAGTCTTCTGAGCCTTCCACTTGTAAGGCAACTGCACCTTGATAGGGCACATACTCTTCTAGATAGATTGGCTTATTTCGAATATGCCCCTCATACCAAAAGTTCATTTCATGAATTTTGATTGCCTTCATTTCTTGTAATTGCTTTGTAATCAATTTAGTATGATAGGCTTTATCATTTTTAATAATACAAAATAGACTATGCTGTTTTGTATCTAGGGTGTCATAAATGACTAAAAATATATCTGCCTCTGTATAGTTTTCTGCCACTAATCAGCGCTCCTTCCCAAGCCTAGCGTTCCTACACTATTTATGTGATTCTTTTCTGAACACTTTTTGCTTTATTACTAGTTTTCCCTTTTTTAATTCTTGCTAATTTTTTTATTGGTAAGACTGATTTTTTTCATTCGATTGGAATAGTATCCAGCGAAATCTAATGACATTTCTTCAATGGTTTGTTTCTCCCCACATTTTAATAATCACTATCGTTTTTCTAATGTTAAAATGAACACAGTGTACTAAGCTTCATCATTCACAATTTGAGAAGGGGGACAAATGGAATGAAACATTTCTTTATGCAAGCAATTGATATCCAAAAACACAATATACTAAAATCAATCCTCTTAAACGAGCATGGGATTGGCGCAAAATACATCATGGACAAATTTGGCATTTCTTCTACTAGTACACATCGCTTTATTCATGCAATTAATCATGATTTAACACTGGCTTTTCCAAATGATACGTTAGCTATTGTTTTACGGAATAATAGTTATCATATCAATTCCACTAACACACACCAAAATGCTTTTGTCCTAGATACATTGCAAGTTTATTATGTGCAACACTCAATTGAATACAATATTATTCATAGTCTTTTAACAAGGAGATATATGAGTGTTGGCCAACTAGCGTTAGAATTAAATATTAGTTCTTCTCAATTATATAAATATCTTAAAGGCGTTCGGAAAATGCTACAGCTATTTCATATCAAAATTGAGTTTAATCATCATAAGAAACAGACGAATTTAACCGGAAATGAAATACATATTCAATTCTTTTTATGTCAGCTTTATTGGCATCTTTTTAAAGGGTTAACCTTACCTTTTAAGAAGTTATCCTTACAAACTAGTGAGGATATCCTAAAAAAATTTCCTCATTTATTACCATCTCAAGCGGCAAGAATTCAATATATTTTTACCATTTCAGAATGGTCTGCTGCTAGAAGGAAGCACCCAGTTAAATTAGAAAAAGAATTTGTTGATATTCTTTTGTCTTTTGAGCATGAAAGTACTTATACATCTAAAAATTTTCTTATGAATAAGTCTCATTGTCATCCTCATGAACAGCATCTTTATCATTTTTTATTATGTTGTTTTGTGGCTGATTTAGATACGGATGAACAGAAGGTGCTTATTGCTAAGCGGATTATTTCCCAATCAACTCCCCTTGCAATGGTTGCGCAGCAATTATTAAATTATATGCTAGAACAATTTTCTATTCAATTGCCGGACACAAGCTATTATATCTACTATTATTATTTGATGATTACAATTGTCCAATTAAAATATGTGGGTGTTCATTATCATTCAATGTATCAAGAGGAAGAGGATTTCTTAACACAAACTGCCTTCGTTGCAGTTGAAGAAGCATTGACACGTTTTTTTATGTTGGCTAATAAAAAAACAAGTACACCTTATCCTTTTGATATAACAGAAAATAATCTTCATTACTTAGTATTTTTCTTTCATCCCTTTTTAACACTTCAAATGAAGAAAAAAAGGGAGCTATTGATTTGTTTGCATATTTCTAAAAAGCTGTATCTGAATTATCTATTAAAACAACAGCTTATGTCGATTTTTGGAGAAGAAAATATTGTTTTCACTCGTGATATCACAGTTGCTGATCTCATCATTTCTGATACCTTACAGGAGGATACAACCTTTACAAACTTTTTCTTTTTTGATGATATTTATGATGATGAAGCCTGGAACAATTTATTGGTTTTTATCACTTCTATGTTGCAAAAAAGATATTCCTTTAATCAAAATGACTTATTTTCTAACAGCATCAATCAAGATTACCCAATCATCCAAACATGCTAATAATGTTGAAATAAATAATGCGCAATTTAGCTAGGCTTATGCCCTTGAATTGCGTGTTATTTTTTATGCGCATTGCTTAAACAGTAAAAAGGCAACAAAAAACTAGCAGATAAGACGAAACTTAAAAGCGTTTCACCTTATCTGCTAAATACTTATCGCTACTAGTCAAAACTAAGAACGAGTATTTCCAATGAGCCAACAAGTTGATTGCTAGCCTTTATTTCATGTTTTTAGTATCATTCATCTTTAATCAATATAGATAATCGAATCATTACTTTCGATGCCATTACTGACTTGATGAACAATGACTTGATTGCCTTTAAAAGCATCTGTTTCTGAAACATTTACAATATAATTTCCTGCACTATCAGCTGTGCCATGATACTCTCTACCTGATAAAACAACTACAATTGAGGCATGAGGATCTGCTTGTCCTGTTACTTCTTTTGCGCCGACAAGTACTTGATTAATAGAAGGTGCAAAAGGGTTTACCAGAATATATTTTTGTGAAGATTTTCCAGTAGCACGATCTGATACTTTGACTAAAACATTTGTCCCTGCTGGATAAGCTCTTGAAAATGAAACTTCATAGCTTCCATCAGAATTGGCAACGCCTGTGTAAACTCTATTTCCAATAATGACTTCAATATCCATTCCTGGATTTGTTTGGCCTGTAATGATTGTATCTCTTGAGAAGGTTTGGTTAACACCTAGTTTGATAGTACCTAAAATAACACTAGTGTGAAGGGAATCACTCCTGTTACCTCTCCCATCATAAGCATAGGTTTCAATTAATGTTCCTTTACGATACGTACTATCTAATTGAATGGTAAAGCTACCATCATTACCAGATACTGCTTGATAGACATCAGCACCAATAATGAATCTAATCGACATATTTGGTGTTGTCACACCACTTACAACTAAGCTATCTTCTGTTACATCATTGATTTTGGGTTTTGTTAATTCAACAGCTCTTTTTAAAACAACTGTTTTTTCAAGCTCACTTTTTAGACCATTATCTTCACTATAAGCTGTAATTTCTGTTCCAGCAGCATAAGTTTTTGTTAATTGAATAGTATAGTCTCCATTGCTATCTGCATAGCCAACGTATCGGTCTCCAGCAATTGTTAACATCACTTTTTTGGTGCCATCTGCTTTGCCTGTTACGACTGTTTGATCATCATAGACAGCTTCAATTGTTGGTTTACATGGGGCAACATGTCGTGCTTGAACATATGTTGTTCCTTGCGGACTTTGTAAGTTCCCTTTTACTGTATGCGCACTTACTTTTGTTCCCGTTTCATAAGTACGAGATAACGTGACTAAGAAATCACCATTTGAATTGGTTTTACCTTTATACTGGACTCCTTTAATGGTCACAATGACCTCACAATTTGGATTTGCTTTTCCGCTGACCACTTGGTGATCATTATAGACTGCATCCAATTGTGGTTGGGTTAAGCTTGGCACTGGTATTCCTGCTTGAACAGTAGTTGTTGTCCAAGGACTTGGTGTATGTGCATAATATTGCTGTGTCTGAATTCTTGTGCCTGCAGTATATTTTTGCGCACCGATTTTAATTGAAAAGTAACCTGTTGCAGATGCATAACCCGAGTAGGCGGTGTAGCTGTTGCCAAAACGAGCATAAACAAGGGCGTTGGGACGCGCATATCCTGTTAAATAGGTATCTGATGCTTTATAAGTATTTACTTGAGGTGCACTAACGGTAAATACTGGTGGCTTAATCCACCAGCAACGAGCTTGCATCTCAAATCCTGCGCTATTCATATCAAGATTTGCTTCCGTTTCGATTTTTGGTAACACCATCCGTGGATGAAATAATTCATCTAATTCATTTGCTTGATCAGCTGACGACGCTAATACGAAAGGTTCACTTTTCTTTTCAGATGCTTGCGCCACTAATGGGCTAAAACTTGAGAAAATAGTTGAACATAAAATAACTGCTGCTAAATAACGCTTCTTTTTCATAAAGAACCTCCTTGTTTGTTGAAGTAAAGGGATAAGTTGCTCCCTAATCGGAACAGCTTATCCGCTTACTTTTTCTATTCGTTTAGCGTGTGTAGACACCAGAAGTACTTGCTGGACTTGTATAACCATCCAATGTTTGTGTCACTTTCACTGAATCTCCAACTTTAATTGGTGCAGCTAACTGATAAGAGAAGTTTCCATCTTGATCAGCAGTTACTGTAATTGGTGCATTTAAATTAAAGTGAATTGTAATTTCTGCATTTGGATCTGATGAACCTGAAATGTCTAAATCACCTGCTCTTAAAGGTTTCAATGTGACCCTTCTAGGTAGAACAGTTAAGGTTTTAACTGTTGTTTGATCGGTGCCTTCTTGTGCACTGTATTTAATAACCGTTCCTAAAGAAAGTAACTCGTCTAGTTCAATAACAAAATCACCATTTGCATCAGAGGTTCCTGTGATATAAGCATTACCAATTTGAACCGTATAGTCACTAAATGGTCTTGATGTGAATCCTGTTACTTCTTCACTTTGGCTATTCACTTCATCAAGATCAATGTCTAAGATAATACTGTTTTCTACTTTCACATTGGTTGGATCACTGACATTTCCTGCCGGGTCTGTTGCAGTCACTTGAATTTGGCTACCAACTGGGAATAATCTATTTAATTCAATATCAAATTCACCCGTTGCATCTGCTACTTTTTGGTAGACATAGCGTCTATTTGTACTTGCATCAGTCACTGTGACATCCACAGTAGCACCTGCTTCAGTTCTACCTGTTAAGTGCGCATCCGCTTCTGTTACTTTATCTACTGCTGGTGCATCTGGGGCAGTCACATCTTGAACGACAAATGGTGTTGCAAGACTTTCTTTACCAGATAAGCCGGTTGCTGTTACAGAACCTGTGCTACCCGCTGCATAGTTTTTACCCATATTGATGGTGTAATTTCCTGCTGCATTTGCTTGAGTTGTATGTGTATCTCCATCAATGGTTACGTTAATGGTGGCATTTTCTTCTGCTGTTCCTGAAATCATTGGTGAGTTATCATAAACATCATTTACTGTTGGTGATTCTGTACGTTTTTCAGCTTGAATCGTGACAGTCGTTGTTGGACTCACCTTACCTGCTTGGTTTGTAGAAGTAACATGAACAACTGTGCGCGCTTGATATGTTTTGCCTAGCTGAACGGTAAAGTTCCCATTTGCATCAGATGTTCCTGTAAATGTATCACCTGAAATTTCGACTGTTACCTCACAATTGCCTTGTTTTGTATTTCCTGAAACTGTTGTATGCAAATCAGTTACTGGATTTACTTGTGGTGCTTCTGGTGTTGAATTATCGACAACTGGCACTTCTGTTGCAGTACTTTCATTTCCAGCAGCATCTGTTGCTGTAATATAAACTTTGTCGCCTTCTTTTGCTTTTTTAGCTAATTTGAAATCAAATGAACCATCAAATAAGGCGGTTGCTCGGCCAATTTCTTGTCCGTTTGCATTTCTTACAATCACTGTACTATCTGCTTCAGCTGTTCCCTGTACCAATTGATCCGTTACTTCAATAGCTTTCACAATTGGTTGATCTGGGCTGATTGTATCATCAACTTTTACAGTCATAGGATCGCTTTCATAGCCTTTATCATTGTATTGAATGGCTGTTAATGTTTCGTTATACACTAAATCTCTGTTGGTTGTAATATTAAAATCTCTGAAACGATCTACGGTTCCTCTACCAATTTCTCGATTTGAGGAATCAAAGATTCGAACAGTATTTCCGATATCTTCACCGACTCCTGTAATGATTCTAGTTTTAGCTTCTGGTGTGTTGACAAATGGTTTCTCAACTGATGATGTTTCAGTAATTCCACCGTCTTGATCCGCACCATCAAACCCTACCATTAGGAATACATTTGAATATTTTAATGCGTTATATTCCATTGTGATCACATAGTCCATATCCGCATCAGGTGTGATTTCTTCCGTATATTTTTGGTCACTACCAGCAACCTCAACCTTTGTGCCATTGAAATCAATCCATGCCTTTGCATTTCCAACTGTGTGTAAACCATATAATAAATTCAGTTTATAGGTTTTACCTTTTTTCATCGGAATCACTTTATGCGCTTTAAAGGTTGTTTTCCCTAAATTAGAAAAACCAATACTTGTATAAGTAATATCTGTGCCAGGTCTTGTTCTGTTCATAGTAAAAACATCTTGAATTGGGGTTTTAATTGTACTCTTAAATTCTGTTACTCGCCAATTCTTGGTTACATCAAACTCATCCGCTACACGCTGATTCATCGCTGATAAATGTGGGACAAATAATGAGGCATTAGGGTTGGCTAAAAAATTCGTTGGATTATTGACATAAGTACTTGCTTCGGCGTTTGTGCCACCTAAAAAAGATGAACTGATTGCGCCTAACAAAATAGCGCTTGCTAATGTTTTTTTATAATTAAAACTCATTTGGGTGCTCTCCTTGTTGTTTATATTTTAATGATAAAAAGGCGATGCCACTAATGATTACGCCAATTAAAACGAATCCTGTTCCTTGTTCTTCTTCACCTGTTTGAGGCAATTGCTGTGTTTGTTCTTTGATTGGAATAGTGCTCGTCGTTTTTTCTGTTGGTATCATCTGGTCATTGTCTTCATTTGTGATGGTTGGTTCCTCCGTCACGATATCTGTATAGACATTGACGATTGTCTGATCACTTACATTTCCTGCTGTATCTGTTGCGGTCACAAAAACATTTTCATTTAATGTTGCTCGTTTAGTTAAAATAAAAGAAATTGTCCCATCTGCTGCGGCAAAGTTTTCTCCTAATATTTCACCATTTTTATCTTTTACAGTCACTTTACTATTTGCTTCAGCAGTTCCACTAAGCAATTGTGTCTCTACATGAATCGCTTGAACAACTGGTGCATCAGGTTTCATCGTATCATTCACGGTTACTTGAACAGCTTCACTTTCAGTACCATTCGCAGCTACCTGAAACACGCTAAGCACTTCATTGTAAGCTAATGTTCTTGTTGTCTGAACTGTAAAGGCATTTGTAGCGCCAACAACTGCTTCCCCCAGTACTTGGCCAGAGCTATCCTGCACTTTAATTGTATGCCCAGCAGTTCCCTCTCCTAAAACAGCCATTGTTCCTGCTTCTGGTGTTGTAACAGTAGGTTTTTCAACTGCTGATTCTCTAAAGCCACCATCGGCTTGATAACCTACCATCAAGAAGACTTCCTTATAGGCTGGTGTTTGAAATGACATTGTGATGACATAATCTTGGTCAACTGTTGGTGTAATCACTTCTGAATATTCAGCATCTAAGGTTGGTGTTGTGGCTGAAGTCTGTGACTCCTTCCTAACCCCATTAAAATCAATAAAGCCTGATGCATCTGCATCTGTGTGAAAACCATATACTAAGTCAATGAGATATGTTTTCCCAGCTTTTAATGGCACGACTTTCTGCATGGTTAAGTTAGCTCGACCAATATTAGAAAAACCAACACTGGCATATCGTAGTTCAGTGCCAGGACGTAATTTCTGCTCAACAAAAATGTCCTCAATTGGATTTTTTAATGAACTATCATAATCAAGAACTTC
Organism: Isobaculum melis; assembly: GCF_900111355.1. Classification (GTDB taxonomy): domain Bacteria; phylum Bacillota; class Bacilli; order Lactobacillales; family Carnobacteriaceae; genus Isobaculum; species Isobaculum melis. The sequence goes on along the minus strand of NZ_FOHA01000001.1, from coordinate 117,143 downwards.
CCAGTCTGCAGTGACATCAAATACTTCCGCAGCAGCCGCATCTTTTACCCCAAAGATGATGCTGATAAAGTAAATTAAAACCACTGTACCTACAACTTTAAAAAGCTTATGCTTCTTTTCTATCCTCATTTTTCTCCTCCTCTCTTAATTTTATTCATAAATGGACAGTCTTTCTTACTTCAATCATCGTTGCCCACAAAATCATATTATCACTATATAACACTGGGATTTTATCGAATAACGGAAACATTATCCCCAATCAAAAATAACAGCTAAGAATGGTTTGTCTTTACAAAAAAAGAATGAGGGCGAGATAAAACTTAAAAGTTTTATCTCGCCCTCATTCATTACTTCTTTATTTTCTTTGTTTTCGAGGCTGCCACATCAATTGAAGCAACCTCACATAAATGATGATAAAGAGTAAAAGATAGCAGCATTCACTAATAAATAAAATACTTCTTAATAGCCATTCCTGATGCAGCGTCTCAATCAATTGATAGTGTACCTGTAATAGGAACCCACCTAAACTAAAAAGCATTAGCATGGCACCCATTCCTCTTTTTTTGACCGTTTGATTAATTCCTACAAATTGTAAACCAAAAGTAATGAACAATAAAAGGTAGACATAGTCCGGAGTAATCACTTCAAATTGAGCCAACACAATGCCAACGAATAGAAGCAAAGCTGTACAAAACACCTTGCTTAAAAGTGGTGGAGTTAGCTGATACTGATAGCGCACAAGATTATAGTTTGCTACTGCTTTCAGACTATATTTTTTTTCATTTATTTGCTTTTTAACAACAACTACAGCTAGTAGTATGCTAGCGATAAATACGATAAAAATCAGGATGATCAAACCAACTTGCTGCATAAAAAATGATGTCATTGAACCTTCCTCATTTCACGTCGTTCTGCCACTCTTTTATAAATACGCTCTACAATCTTCTGATCTTTTGAAGCAGCTTGTGCCATAATACTGGCTTCATCTTCTACCACATGTAAGTAACCGAGTGCTACATAAAAGGGTTCAGAAGCTGCATCATCTAGCAGTTTAATCTCGCTATAGTTAAAAAAACTAAGCATATTAATATGCTGATCTAAAAGAGTTCGTTGACCTGTTCGAGTTTCAATTACAAACCCTTTAACTTCACCTTCAAAAACTAAGCCCATAGGAGAAACAATCTTTAATTTCATATGTCATTCCTCCTTTAATTTAATTCTTTAACTGAACCAATAAATAAGAAGTCACTTTCAGATCGTTCATCAAAGTCTCCATTTAAAATCATTTCAATGTCATTTAATAAATCCTCAATATTGACAAAGACCCCTTCAATATCTGTAAATTTTTGCGAAACATAAAAGGGTTGTGAGAAAAAGTTTCTGAGTTTTCTAGCACGATTAACTAGATTTTTATCGCTATCACTTAGCTCTGCCATTCCCAATACATTAATAATCTCTTGTAATTCTGTATAACGGTGTAAAATATATTTCACTTCTGTCGCTAGTCGATAATGACGTTCGCCAACAAAGTTGGGATCCATTGCTCTTGATGAAGATTCTAATGGATTAACTGCTGGGAAAATACCTAAAGCAGCAATTGAGCGTTCTAATACAATGGTTGAGTCTAAGTGACTAAAGGTTGCAACTGCTGATGGATCATCAATATCATCTGCTGGTAAGAAAACACATTGAATGGAAGTAATCGAACCATTTTTAGTTGAAGCAATCCGTTCTTGAAACTCTCCAACTTCTTTTGACAAGGTAGATTGATAACCACCTGTAATCGGAATCTTCCCTTGTAAGCCTGATACCTCTGAGCCTGCTTGAATAAAACGAAAGACATTGTCTACAAAGAGTAAGACATCCTTTTTCTCTTCATCTCTTAGGTACTCGGCAATCGTTAAGCCTGTCATTGCCACGCGCATCCGGACACCAGGAGACTCATTCATTTGTCCTAAAACAATCGTTGTTTGTGGTAAAACGCCACTGTCCTTCATTTCATTATAAAGACCGATGCCTTCACGCACACGTTCGCCAACACCTGTAAAGACAGAGTAGCCACCTTTTAAGCTGATATTGTTAATCAATTCTTGCATTAATACGGATTTACCAACACCTGCTCCACCAAAAAGACCTGTTTTCCCACCTTTTAAAATAGGACACATTAAATCAATGATTTTAATACCGGTGTGTAGAATTTCTTTCTTCGTTTCAATTTGACTTAATCTTGGCGGTCTTCTAAAAATAGGCCATTTGACGTTTGTATCTGGCTCTTCTTTTCCATCAATCGCTTTACCATAGACATTCAGCATTCTTCCAAGTACTTTTTCACCTACTGGGATTTCGATTGGACGATGTAAATTTTCGACTTTAACCCCTCTATGTAGACCGCTGACTTCACCAATAGCAATCGCATTGACAGTATGAATGCCCGCGTGCTGAACAACCTCAGCTAAGTATTCACCTTGATGTGTTTGATATGAAAGTGCCGTACCTATTTCTGGTAACTTGGCTTCATTAAACTCGATTTTTAAAACGAAACCACTAATACTGATAATCGTTCCTATATCATTATTTACCATATTGATTATTCTTCCTTCCTAATGGTTAAGGCACCACTGATGATATCTAGTAATTCACTTGTTTGTTTTTGAAGATCAACTTTCTTTTTATTCCAAATCGCTTCTTCTAATTGATCTTGAATATTATCTTTGGCTTCTTTCATTGCAATCCGACGCATACAATATTCACTTGCTACAGAATATAAAAACATACTATACAAAAGACCACATAAATAGTTTTCCAGTAAAAGTGGCTCTATTTCTTCATCTGGTTCATCATAATCCAACACATAATCTGTTGCTGCTTCGTGTTCATCATAGGCTAAATCAGGTAATTCTGGATAAATTTGTTGCGCCATCGCAACGGATTGAACGGCATTCAAATATTTTGTAAAAATAACATATAAGGAATCCACATTTTGTGTTTCAATTTCCTTAATAAAGGCTGAGGTAATTTCCGTTGTTCGTTCTAAATCAATACTTTCTAACGAGACATTGAGCTGTGTCGTGATTTTTTGCCCTAACTTTTCTAAATAATTTTTGCCTTGTTTACCGATTACAACAAATTCGATTTCAGCATCTTTTGGTAATTCAGCTAATAAAGCATCTATTTGCATGAAAACATCTGTATTGTATGCACCACATAAACCACGATCAGAAGTAATCACCAAAACACGGATTTTTTTCTCTTTATGATTAGTCATTGATGCAGCTATTCCTAGAGTTTCCCTTACTTGTCTTAAACTTTTTAAGATTGTCTCATAGTAAGCAACGGCATTTTCTGCCCGTGTTCTCAGTGCGGAAAGCTTTCCTAAAGTCGATAGTTCAGTGACATGTACGATTTTACGAGTTGAGTTTAAAGCTTTAATTTTCTTGGATAGTGCATCGCTTCCTGAACTCAAATAAACAACCTCCTCGTTTCTTCGATAATCTCTTTAAATAGGCTTTCAATTTCTGGTGTCAGCTCTTGATAGTCATTGATTTCCTCAGTTAAGGTTGTAAAGGCTTCTGAAGCTTTTGCTTTCTCCATTAACAAGCTTTTAAATGAGCTCATTTTAGCCACTTCAATATCATTTAGGAAGCTATTTTGGAAGGCATATAATAAAATTGCCAGCTCGCTGACACGATAAGGAGACATTGCTGGCTGTTTAATGACCTCTGTTAACACACTACCTAATTGAACCGTTGTCATACTGCCTTCGTCTAATGAGTTCCCAAAAGCTAATAGCTCTTTTAATTCTTCATATTGAGAAAGAATCAGTGTCAATTTTTTGCTAAGCTTTCTAATAATCGGATGCTGTGCATCTCCACCGATTCGAGAAACGGATACCCCAACATCAACAGCTGGCTTTTGACCACTATTAAATAAATCTGATTTTAGGAACAGCTGACCATCTGTAATCGAAATCACATTGGTTGGAATATAAGCTGTCACATCATCTGATAAGGTTTCAATCATTGGTAAAGCAGTGATTGAACCGCCGCCATGTGCTTCATTCATTTGTACCGCTCTTTCAAGTAAGCTTGAATGAATATAGAAACTATCGCCTGGATAGGCTTCACGTCCTGGTGGGCGATTAAATAGTAAGGTAATCGAACGATAAGCATCTGCATGCTTGGTTAAATTATCAAAAATAAGTAAGACATCTTTTCCTGCATCACGTAAATGCTCTGCAATCGCCATGCCTGCATATGGTGCTAAGTATTGTGTTGTTAAGCTATCACTAGCGGTTGCAGCAACAACGGTTGTATATTTAAAAGCATCATGCGCTTTTAAGGTTTCAATCACTTCAGCGACATACATCATTTTTAAGCCGATTCCAACATAAATACAATGCACATTTTGATCATGCTGATTAATAATGGTATCAATTGCAATTTGTGTTTTACCAGTTTGTCGATTTCCTAAAATCAATTGACGCTGTCCTCTACCAATCGGTGTAATCGCATCAATTACTGCTAAGCCCGTATTCATTGGTCGTGTCACACTATCAATATGCATAATAGGTGGCGCAATATTAAAGAGCGGACACTTCGTTGTGCTCCCTTCCTCTTGTGCATCATCATAAAGAGAACGACCTGTGACATCAATGACACGACCTGCCATCTCATCATAGACTTTCACATCAATCAGTGAGCCTGTTAAATCAACAGACATCCCTTCCAAGACCTCAACGTTTTCATCAATTAAGCCAATTCCTACAAATTCTTCTGTTAACTCTAAAATAACCCCTCTCACTTTTCCATCAATTAAGACAGATTCATGAAATGAACCCTTTTCAAGTCCTGAACAAAACACAACGCCATCTGATACTTTTTCAACACGGCCATGTTCTTTTAAATAATCTAAATCAATCGATTCATGATATTTATCCATATCAAAATTTAGTGTTTTCAAATTGCCACTTCCTTCTTCATTACATATCGCTGCATCATTTCTTTATAGCTCATATCAATACTCATATTCGCATAATGAATGATGACACCACCAACCATTTGCGGATGAATAAGATACTCTGTTCGGTAATCTTTGTGCTGAGGTAACCATTGCGCCTCAAATAATTGTTGTGCCTCTTTACTCGTAACTTCAATTTTGATGGTACCTGTGTAAAAATGAACATCATAGACACGCATAAAGTTATGATAAAGCGCGGTTACTTGGCGATAAGAAAAATGTGTCAGCATATAAAAGACAAATTCCATAAATTCTTTATTTGCGATATCGACTAATCCTTTTTCCTGTAATTGTTTTAATTTTTGTTCAGGAGATAAATAACTACTTTGGTAAACTTGTTTCATTTCTAATGTTCTAATGCTGTCATTAAAAGCTTTAAAAGATTCAGCGAATAATTTCATTTGTTCATCATCATATAAATCATAGAGCTTTAAAATAACTTTATAGGGTAAAGCACATCTGATTTTCTCATACTGTAAAAAGGCATCAAATTCCTGTATGCTATTTTGATACAGCTGCTGTTCCTCTTCTATTGTTGCGCAAAAAACTTGCTCATACACTTCTTCTACAAAATTTTTCAAAAAATGATTTGCAGTATAGGGAGCTACTGTCTTTTCAGCAACAACAACAGCTTTCACATTTGATGTTTCTGTATTTTTTAATGCCATTAACTCTTTTTCATATTCACGATTCTTTTCAATTAAACAATCCATTTCCTTAAAGAATAAGCTTTCTCTTTGTTGATAATCCTTTTCTAATGCCTCAAGGTGTTGTTGTTTATGCCATTCAGCGCGCTTTAAAAAGTGCAACCGTTGGATTAAGCTTTCTTTTTCTAATATGTCATTTTGACTAAAATCTGAAAAAAGAGCAGTGAAAAACTGCTCTAAAAGACTAAGGAAAAAGAGCAAAATGACAAAAAGTCCAATTGAAAAAATTGTATATAGTACAATTTGTTGTATCATCCATTCCATATTTACAGCCCCTATCTATACAAATGGGTTCATCCAAAGTAAGATAACAGCAATTGCTAATGCAAAAAGCATTAAAGCAACAATCATTAACAAACCTAAAAACAACCCACTCATGACTTCTTTTTTTGCATTTGGATTTTTACCGATTACTTCTGTTGCTCTACTTACTGCAATTCCTTGTCCAATAGTGGCACCTAATGTGGCCATACCAATCACAAGTGCGACACCTAAGACACTAGCTGCAACGACTAAATCTACACCCATCTTTTTCCAACCCTTTCCTTCTTACCATTTTAAGCCATCCTCTTTTTGAAAATGACACTTACTTTATTTTTGCTAACAATAGGATACGGCGAAATGCTCATTAAGCTAAATCGCCGCTGTCTATTTATTCAATTGTTGACTGAAACATCCTTTTTTCTGGATAAACATGGAACAGTAAGCTGCCTTCATGATTGTAAACTGCGATTCTAAACTCAAAAGCATCATAAGTTAAGCTCGTTAAACGAAATGCTGCAGTGATATTTTCTGAATTCGTTATGGAAAAATTATTTTCCTCAAAGGAACGCCAGCCTTTTTCTTCTAGCATTGCCAAAGAATCTATCCCATAATCAGCAAGTTTATTTTCCTGTTCTTTTAAACGACGTTCAGCAACAATTTTATACTCATCATTGCCCGCTACTGGTACCATTGAAAAAAGTAATTCATAGTCATTTTTTGCTGTCAGCCCAGTTTCCACAAGCTCTTCTGATGTTTTGGTATCTTCCACTGAATGTTGTTCTTCAAATGGCAACTTTTTAAAGGTTAACTCTGCCTGTTTGTCATAATTCAATGTTCCCGGTACATCATAAGTAAATGTCTTGGCTTCACTTTTTTCTTTATGTGTTGTATTCATTACCAGCTTCACCTTAACATCTGTCACTTTTTTCTTCGTTTCAGGCATAATAAATAAGGTTTCTTCATTTTGTGACACAAGCTGATGTGGAATCATTTCATTGGTCGCTGTATCTTGTAACTGTACATCCACTTCTTGTAAAGCATAACTATACGAATCCCAATGATAGGAAACGGCTAATAGTTGCTGCTCAGTCAAGCTGGCCGTCACAGCATTTAAGGTTGTATCCATTAAGGTCTCATATCTTGGAGATTGATTTAATACCAATTTTCGACCTGATACCAAATCTAACTCCACTTGGAAGGTATATAATGTTTCAGGCTTTAAACCTTTGATTGATAAATTTTCTCCTGATTGATTTAAGAGATTAGGATTGGCTTTAATGGTATAAGAATCTGTTCCATCCACCTCTGTTACCATTACATTTACTCCTTTAATCCCATCAACTTTAGCATCTAAGCTGACCATTATATCCATTGAGGTACTGGTAACTGTTCGTAGCTTATAAAGTGCTGCTACACTTTGCGTTGTAAAATCAGGGCTTTGAATCGCTACTTCCTGAATCCCTTCCTCATCTCCTAAATCATATTGATAACGGAAGGTCACATAATAATCCTTTTTAGGCTCTAAACCATCTAAGAGAACTTCATTTGTTAAGTTTGAAACATCTAGGGTTTGCACAACTTTATCAGAATCTTTTTCAATTAATTCGATTTGTGTGACACCAACTAAGGTGTTGTCTGGATCCACAAAAGAAAATTTAACTTTTGTACTTGTAACTTCTGGGATGATATACCCCATTCTTAAAATTGGAATTTGACGTGTCAGTTTTTTGTTTAGCGCTTCTAGTTTCTTTAAAGCTGCTTCATAGTCCACTACTTTGTCTAAAGTAGTGGATTCCTCTGGTGAAGGTTTGTTTTTTGAACCTGTTTGCTGGTCTTGATTTCCTTGACCTGCTTGTCCATTCTCTTCCCATTTCGGTGAGTCTGTCTGATATTTTCTGCGCTCTTCAGGAGCTGCTGCTTCACGCTCTTTTTCTGACTGAGCTGGCGCTGATTCTTTTTCTTTTGGTTCTTCTTCTTTTACTGAGGATTCTTCTTTTTCATCCTCAGTTTTGGCAACCACAATTTTTTCATTATCTGTTCCACCAAAGCTGGCTAGATCAATGGTGCGCTCTGCCACTTTATATTCTTCACTACTCACATCTAAGGTTGTATTTTCATTTACCTTTAATACCATATGTCCTAAATAGCGACTTTTTTTCTCATTTTCATACACAACAACGCTTCCTGTTTTATCAATCAAAAGGAGTGGACGAGAAACCTCTTTAATCTTCTCATCACCAACATATAAGGTTGCATTGCCATTAAAATAATACTCACGATTCGCTAATTTAACCACACTACCCTCTTTAATAGTAGAATCATCTGCATGATATTCATTTGTTGAAAGTGCATATTCTTTTCGTGGAATAGTTTGTTCGCTTAATCCTTCTTTATCAATAATTGGTACCTCTTGTGTAAACATGACGGATTGATCTTCAAAAAATAAGATACTACTTGAGGATAAAATTGAGCCCCCATCACTAGATTTTTCTCCGATAATTTGGTCATGATTCCAGCTTCGATAAAGAATATTCTCTTTACCGAACTGGAAAGTATCTTGTTGACTATCTAAAGCAATACCTGATTTATCTAAGTCAACTAGGTCATATCTTGTTTTTCTTGAACTTCCCCAGAAGACAACCCCTAGCAGAATAACTAAGGTTGCACCTAAGGTAATACCTATTTTTAAGGTTGGTTTCATTGACTCATCTCCATCTCAATTATGCCAACTGGCTTGCCTGATTTCTTTTCATGAATTTCTAGTACATCATCTTCGTGTTGTTTCGTGATTTCAAAGCCTGCTCTTAATTGCCCTTTTGTTATGCTATACTCTTCTGAGAATTCTTTACCAAACCAAGTTTGAACATTTTGCCATAAGGTTAATTTTTTAGGTGATACTTTGACAAGTAGCTCTTCATCATTTGCTTCTGAAGAAAATGATGATAGCTGCACACGTTTCTCTTGAATATGTGCTTTCACAAGGTTCATTTCATTATTCCCTGTGTATTGCCCCACAACTTGATCCAATTCATCTGAAATCGTTAGTGTATAGCTTGGAACAGGATTCATTGAAAGAGTCATTTCTTGATTTAATTCTTTTCCTGTGACCTCTTTTTGATCCATTATCTGGTCTTGATCATCTGTTAATGCCATATGATAAGTGGCGTTTTGGTCCAAGTTAGCACCATCTATTACCACATTTAATGTATCGATGGTTGGTTCAACTGTTGAAAATAAGACAGTTGCACTCCTGCTAGATTTGGTTATTAAGTATTGTTCATTCGAAACCAATTCATCTACTCTACCTTTTTCACTTTTCGTATCATAGGTAATAAACATTTTGCCAATAACATATTTATTTTTATAGCCCGCTACATTAAATTTAATATTTGTTAAATTAGCTGGATAACTGCTTGGTACTGAAATCGTTTGAGGTGTACCAATTGCCTCATATTTTTCATCTTTTGTTCCTCGATTAATCACTTCATAAAGCACGACTTGAATCCCTTTAATCTTTGCATTATTTTCAGTTAAATCTCTCAAGGACATTACCACTTCTTGATTTGCTGAATCCAGAATTAGTCTGGCATAATCTAAGTATTGATCATCTGTTGTAAAATTATCTTCAATACTTCCAGTTCTTACACCGACACCATTTAAATCATCAAATTGATACTCAACAACAAATTTATAACCTGTCCCTGGCTTCAGTACTTCTTGTAAATCTTTATAGGTCCATGAAGCTGTTCTACCGCCAACAAAATTTCCTTGATAGGCTACTTTATTTGTAGCAGTTTCAATGATTTTATACGTAAATTGTTTATTATCTCCACCAACAAGATAGCCATCAAGATCATTATAACTAAATTCATATTCAACCCATTTTTTATCTTTTTCTTTAAATTTTAATTTTATATTGGGATTTCTTGGAGAGACCATTTTGACTGTTGCAACATTTCCTAAGAAAACTTTCTGTGTACCTTTGATATTCGCATTCATATAAGCTGCAATAATATATTCTTTCCCTGCTGGTAAAGCAACATAGAGTTGCTTGCCATCTGGGCCATACATATTAAATTTTGGTGTTTTATCACTTGGGTTTAAAGGAGATGGATTCAAATATTGATAGCTTGTTACTTTTGGTTTTGCTGCAAGAATCGCTTCTGCTTCTACTAAGTTTGGATTTTTAAAATCAATTTTACTTGTATCTTCATCTTTTTCATAAAATACATAAGTCATATCAGAAAGTACTTGACTAACATCCAAAAAGTCAACTGTTCCATTTACCAAGCGAGCCTTAACATCCCATTTGTAGACAGCACTATGGATAACTGGCAACGATTTTTCTGTTTGAAAGGTTGCTTCATCATAAACAGCTGCTACCACACCCGTTCCATCAAGAACATCATGTTGTCCTTCAATTTTTAGAATATAATCCACATCTGGTGCTAGATCAACAAGATTTAATTTTTTCTCAGAAATATTGGAAATAGGCATTGAAACAATCGGTGTTCTTGGCTCTGAATCTGATGCTTTGTAAACATTTGCAAATAATTGTTTTTGATTTACTACTTTAATCAGCGTTTCATCGTCATCTTTTCCTACCAAATCAATTGCGACTCTCGCATCAAAAACTTCTATCTTGTCAATTTTGATAACTGGTGCTTTTAATTCTGGAATGTCAACAGATGACTGAAGGAAGCCCAACTGCTCCGTACTTGCGATAGAATAGATATCAATTTGTGTCGCTAGACTTTCTGATGTTGTCACAGTAGCTGTGGTAAAGTCGGCATATCCTGTTCCTATTTTCACAAGATAACTTCCATTCAATTGACGTTTTAAATCGACAATTGTTGGCTGATTGCCATTATCAACCAATAGGCCACTTCTCATTGCAAAATATTTCCCTGTCAGTGCATTTTTCAATTTTATTCCAGTAATATCGCCATTACTGCTGACGCTACCATTGGTTAGTTCAAAAACAACCGCTTGATTTTGCTGGGCTGAAATGCCTATTTTTCCTGTTGCCCCACTAATAACATAACCAGTCTCAGTGTTTAAATAATATTGTCCATTAAAATGTTCATAGTCTATTTTATTTTCTAAATGTTTCATTGTCACATTTAAAGCTAAATTGTACTGATGGTTAAACCAAATCTTTCCGTCAACTGGAATGGGTATACCTGTATTACCAAAGAGTGTTGCCCCATTTGTATGCCATTCTGAAATAGCTGTTTGAGTTGCTGTATCCAGTAAAGTATGTTGAATAGCTACCAGCTCAGCTTGATTCGCTCCTCCAGTGGTTGCTACTGAAATTTGTCGTCTCACTAGATCTAAGTCAATTGCACCTGTCATACCAGGATTTTGTTGAAGGAGTCCTTTTACTTTTTTCTGCATGAATGTCTCAGATATAGGGACTTCATTTTCAATTAAGCGATAATCTCCTTTTGCTTCAATCAGCAAATCAGTAGCATTTGTCGTTGGAATAGAAATATCATTTGTTCCATTTACTAGATTGACTTCAAAATCAGTCGTCGTTAACTTTAGCGTTCCTGCAACAGCTGTATTTTCAGGGTCAGAAACCATTACTTTGAGGCGTAACTGTGTTTCATCTCTGCTGATAAATTGATATTGAATTTCTGGTCCTTGCTTTTTAATATCTTGATAGTCTGATTCAAGCTGGATGGTATGCTCATTATAATTATCATCCCAGGTTACTAATGCTTTTATTTGATAAGTATATCCTCTACCTAAATCAGGACTAAGCAGATTAAATTTTACCCATTTTGGAAAAGCACTTGTTTCTGTGACTTCTTGTACCATAATAGAATAATCCTCAGCATTTTTCTTGAAAATATCATAGCGAATGCTCTTAATTGCGTCATCTATATCTGTCATTGGTGTATTGGTTACACGATCTCCTGCTAACCCTTCTAAATCAGCAACGCTATTTGTGCTAACATAATTTAAAAGGACAGCATCCGCTTCTGGTGCTCTTCTCTTCGTTTTAAAATTTAACTCACCAGTTATAGGCACCTCATTTCCACCGCTATCCACAGCGTCAACAATCTGAATTGTATAGGCTTGATTAATAGCAAGCTGTTGGATTTGATAGTCTTTTCCAGTTGCTTCAATCAAACTTATTAAATCATCCTCTAGAGAAATTGTTTGAATCATATGTCCTTTCTCATTTAAAATCTGCATGGTTGCTGATTTAATTTTTGCAGCATTTTCTTTTGTGGTGAAATTTAAATTAAAGGTAACACTCTCTAAATCTGTCTCTTCTATATTTTGTACAAAATTCGCTTCTACTGTTTTGACTTTGTCTGTTTTAAAGGCCTGATAATTTCGATCCGTAATTCTGACATTTTTTTGGACCCCTGTTCCATTATCTAAATCATAGGAAGCATATAGTTGTACAACATACCACGTTTCTTCCTCTAGCTCTGTAAAGCTTAACTTTTCAGGAAGCTCTGCTTGTCGATACAAATGAATAATATCTATTGGTTGCTGATCCTCATGGACCGTTCCAGCTGCATCAGATTGATAAATTCTCATTTCAGGATGTGTAAATTCATCATAACGTAACACACCTGATTCATCATAAATTTCGTAGTTTAAATGCAAGGCATCTTGATCTGCTTGATTTAATTCAAAGCTTACTTCTGGCTTAGTTTTCATCCCAATGGTGACTGCATTTGATGGTGGCGATTGGATCATAAAATCACCTTCGCCTTGATTTCCTGTAAGATAAGCCACAAAAAGATAGGCTCCTTCTTGCATATCTGCAGTTCGTGATACTTTGACAACTGTATTTTTTTGATTTGAGCCAACAACAGTTGAAGCCCAAACCTGTGCGGCTTCTCCATTTAGCTCATAATCCGATTGTAAATAAGCTTTATAGGTAACAGATGTAATCGTGTCATCTTGATCTAGTAAATCAATCGGAGTCACACTAAATTCTCCAATTCCATCCTTATAAGCCAGCTCTAGCCCCTGAATAGTTGGAATTTTTTTAGCTGTTGTAGCCAATAGATACCATTTGCTATCAGTGACATTTTTACCATCTACGATTAAATCATTCATTTCAATTAAGTATTCGGTATTAGATGCTAGTCCATCAATTCTTACCTGAACAGGATTTCCTTGCATTAAGGCCGCAACATCAACCGCTTTTGTTCCCTTTTCAGTTTCCTCAGAATGATTTTTTTGATAAGTGAGTTCAAATTTTTCAATTGTACCAAATAATTCAACTGGCACAATTTCAAGAACCAAATAGTCTGCACCTGTTTCAATCACCTTTTTATCAAATTGGACAGGAGTTGCTTTAAAGGTTTGACGGTAAAAGGTGGTTTCCTGTTCTTGATCTTTTGCTGAAAGATAGCTTCCCTGAATCACTACTTGATAAGTGTTGCCATATTCTAATTGATCAAATTTAAACGTATCTTGCTCTGCAGTAGCATTTAAAACTTTTGTTTCAATTGTTGTATTTGTTGTACGATTAATTAAGACAACCTCTAGTTTTTTTAGACGTGTAGAAGCATCAATGATTTTCACATCACCTGTAGCGACTTTTCCTTTTACCGCTAAAGTGACATCAACAATTGGAATACGAAATTGATTCTGATGATCCACTTCATTAATTTTGGCAATGATATCATTTACTTGATCCATATCCTCTTGATTAGCTGGATTTCTTGAATCTGCTTCGTCAGTTTCATCTTTTGGAGCATTTGAAGATATGCCATTTCCTGATCCAGTTCCACCATTTTGTGTGCCAGCATTTGACTCATTATTTGATGAAGCCTCATTTTCCTCAGCTTGTTTTGCTGAATGAGATGAATCTTTTTCTTGTTGCTTATCCTGCTCAGAATGATTGGTTGACTCCGCTTCTTTTTTGGCAGCTTCTTCTTTTAAAGCTCGCCCTTCCGCTTGGTCATCCATATCAATCTTAATGGAGCGCACATCGATATTTTGTTTGCTTTCATCGGTACTCACAAATAATTCTTCTTGTAAATAAAACTGATATGGATTGTTATCCATTGTTATGTATAAATCGTCGCCTGCTAGTTCCTCTGACTCTTGTTCAGACATTAAACGAATTTTTTTATTGCTATCAATTGATACAATGGTTTGAGGAGCCAATTGTTTAGTCAACCCATCATTATTTTTTAATTGTGCATCATCAAATATAATGTATCGACCCTCAGCTAATTTCACAACCGTTCCTTTAGGTAATTGTGCGATGACTTCATCTCTTTCATCCGTCACCTTCTGCGTTTCATTCTCCTCTTTTAAATTCACATATTTGGGCAGCTCAATCAGTTCTGACTCACTTTTAACGACAACACTCTTCCCTAAAAAACGAAGTACTTCATTTTCTAAGAATAATACGCGCGCTAAATCAATGGGTTTCTTTTTAGACTGGTCCATAATAACCTTTTGTTTACTTAACCAAGCGCTATTGTAGGTTGCCTCTTTAGTAAATTCAACAACTTTTCCATCAGCATCATATGTATAACCTGCACTTTTAATCTTATAGGCATCATTGGTATGAAAGATAAACGATAGACCAATGGTTATGACAGCCAGGGTAATAATTCCTGCAACTGCTACGACTATTTTTTTCATAAATTGACTTCACTCTTCCTTTTAATTTACTAAATGATTCTATGGTGTATTTAGCATCATGTTCATAGACTACATGGTACATACAATTTTAAAGAATTAAAAAAAGAGTCTCCCTCAAAGATCCCCCACATCAATTTTAGTAAAAAACTGATACGTGAAACGTACTTAAAAATAGATAGGTATGGAGCTTTAGCATTTTTAAAGAGCCTACTCTTCTCCTTTTCTTTAATAGTATAACCAAACGATATACAACAACAGAATTTTATATTCATTAGCAATCTCAGTCAACAACTTTCTCCGTGTTGTTATATTTAAATAATTAAACTATTTTTTATATCAAATATGTTTGCCATCCCACAAGGATCATTCGATTCCCATACAAAAGCAACCAACTTTCCTCTTTGTTTAGCAGATGTCCATCATTCCTCACTTCTAACCATTATCATTCTTAAAAAACCCTTATACATACGACACTTTTTACTGCAATATAACTTTATACGAATACTATCGTTTCTATGAGTAGATTTTTGGGAAAAGAAGACCTATTTTCAGCTAAGTAGACCAAAAAAAAGCATTTCTATTCTTGTTACTGAATAGAGCTGCTTTTTATATCATCATTAAGAATCATTGAAAAACTAAACAATTTCCGACAAAAATAACCGATTAAAAGCAGATAGCTTTTGAATATCTTCCCTTCTCATATACTGATAGATTGGTACTTTAGGTAGATCACTACTTTTAAGCTTTGCGATTGCTAAACCAGATTCAATCATTTTAACTGGTAATATAGCATGTGCTATATCTTGTTCTACCAGTGAGATAACCGCATCTAGGGGATCTACTTCTATTAGTCTGATATCATGATGCTTTTCTATATATTCCAGACTTATCTTCCGATAAGGACATTGTGGATCTCGACTTACCACAATAGGCCTATCGAATAAAGCATCAGTATTTTTATTTGATGCCATCCAACTTATTTTTTCCCAAAAAAGGATTTCACATTCACAGTCTGAATCAGCTATTTTTCGATTTAAGAGTAGCATATCTAACTGTTTTTGTTTAAATAATAATAACAGTTCAGGAATCGGTCTTGTAAAAATCGCATCATTTGAATATGCATAAAAATCATACAAATAGTTTTTAGTAATCGATTGTGTAGCACCAATTTGAAGGGTTTTAACAGTCTTCTGAAAATCAGTCTCAATCTCTGCCATCACCTGCATGATTTTATGACAATGCTTGAGAAAAAGCCTGCCTGCTGGAAGTAAATCCATCCCTCGATTTGTCCGAATAAAAAGTTTTGAACCAAGCTCAGCTTCAATTTTTTCCAACCTCTTACTTAAATGTGATTGCACATAGTTCATTTTTTCTGCAGCCTTAGAAACAGAACCGCAATTAGCTATTTCAATAAAGATATGGATATCGTTAAAATTCAATTACAACAGCTCCTCCATCATAAGTATTCCATTTAGGAATACCAGGTAGTATTAACAATCATTATACAGAACTTCCTATCACTTGTATAATCATGAGCATAATAGGAATGGAGGAATAATAATGATTGGCATGCAATATAACATTACTTTACCAAACGATTATGATATGAAGATTATTAGAAAAAGAATACAGCATAATGGTGCAAAAACAGACGGCTTTCCAGATTTATTATTTAAAGCTTATCTGCTGATGGATTATCCACAAAGAAAAGAGTATGCACCACTATATCTTTGGAAAAGCAATGAAGGAATGAACCAATTTATTTTTAATGGTTTTTATGACAATATTTTACATTCTTTTGGTTGGCAGCAGATTAACATTGCTATCCCTTACAAAGTTGAGTTATCAAATACCTTCACAAAGGCAAAATACGTGCTAGTAATTGAACAAGAAATGCCTCAAGTATTTGATATGAATCAACTTGATTTTCCTTATTCAGATCCGCACTGCTTGGGAAGAGTCCTTGTTTATAACCCTGATAAATGGAGATATGTTGCTTTTTATTTTTATCAAGCTATCCCTGAAACTATGGAGGGTAAAGGAAGTATTTATGAGTTAGTTCATTTATCTATGTAAGATCATCTGAACAATTACATTGCAACATAAGGAGATGACGGATGAATCAGCGTATGCCATTTCATCCGTCAAAATCATTAAAGCAAGAAAATCCCACTTTAATGAAATATAGGCAAGATATTTTGTTTAATAAAGTCTAATTAGATGAAATATTATTATCAACCTTGTAACTTTATCTATTTTAGCTGCTCTTGAATAGCTTAATAATTGTTCACCTTTTACTCCAATTTCTTTGATTCAAAATGAAGTATGAACAGATATAGAAAAATACCTATTTAGTAATCGAACTTTAACGATTTTTCTGTCTGCCATTGCTTTCTTCACTATTCCACTAATTTTACAGGTTGAAGCATACGTTTCCTTTCATCTTTGTGATCATATTCATCATTAGGAAACAAAACAAGGACATCCTCTACCCAGCTAGCTTGAAAATAGTTCTGTAATACTTGAGAGGATAAATAAATTTTTTCTTCAATCACATCTCCAACCAATGTATATGCCATTGTTGTCTCACTTTGACCAGCAGCATATTCAATAGGAACTTCTGCTCCTGTCACTTTATCGATTTGTGACAGGATTACCTCTGTCTCTGTATATTTAAAAACAGGAATGGTTTGATTATCATAGATATTGGGACTTTCATCCACTACTGCCCACCAATATTTCATCAGCATTTCCTGTGTAACTTGATTACCATGATCAATTTTAAGAGGTTCAATCCCATATTTTTGTTGTACTTTTTCTTCTTCTTCAATTTCTTTAGGTGCGACTTCTGGCTCTTGAGCTGGATCAACTTTTTCTAATTTTGCACCGCCAAAAATATTGGCAATTGTATCGGCTAAAGCAGGATTTGTAAAAAATACAATACTAGTAGAAATAAATAATGTGATGGCAATGAATCCAAAAATGAGCCAACCTTTTTTATGTGACTTATTTGCCCCCTCAGCGAGACCTTTTTCAATCGCTAAAAAGACTGACTCTTTAGGGACTCTGATATCTAGCAGTTCTTGATTATCTTTTTTGATTTCGCTATCTTTCATAGTAATCTCCTCCTAATTCAACTCGCAATTTTTGTTTCCCTCTAGATAGATTGGTTTTTACTGTTCCTTCTGGAATATTTAATAGACGACTAATTTCTTGGATGGTTAAATTTTGATAATAAAATAGTTGTAAAACCTCACGATATTTCTCTTCAATTCTTTCAAGTGCAGCTTCAAGATCAATCTGATTTTCTTTTTTTAGATGATCATCTATGGCCAATATTTGGTTTGCATGCTCTTTAAATTCAACTTGCTTCATTTTATTTTTTTCATCTAATAGCTTTCCTGCAACACGAAGCAGAATCCGTGTATACCAAGTATAGAAATAATGTGGTTTTTTTAAAGTAGTGACACTACGCAAAGCACGAACGGTTGCTTCTTGAACCACATCTAGCGCATCCTGTTCGGAATGAACACAACGATATGCTGTATAATAAATGTATTCATATTCTTTTTTTAATAACCATTCTATCGCTTTCACATTTCCTCTCTGTGCTTTTCTTGCCATTTGAAGCGTTTGTTCATTCATTTGTACCATTGCTTCACCTCCCCTTTACCCTATTAGTGCCTTTATCTTATGGAAAAGTTTCAATTATTTATATTTTTCTCAAATAATAGCTTAACATCTTAATTTGTTTGATGAAATAGGTGATGATGAAGCTCATCATTTTAATAGAAGAAGGATCAATCAGTGATAAGCTCTCTTCATCAACACTGTTGAAAGCGCTTATTATTTATGTTATACTTTAGCCAATAAAATAAAACATGGATTGTAACTCTGTTTGGAGGCATTACCATAAGAATGAGGTGATTATTCTTTGGTTTAGTATGCCCAAATAGAGTTTTTTTATTTATTAAAAAAGGAAGGAGGATATGATTACACGTTAATCATGATGTTTATAATGAAAATAATCAAAAAAATAAACAATAACGTTGCTGTTTGTCTAGATGCAAATGGACATGAATTGGTTGCTTTTGGAAACGGCATTGGTTTCCCTAAAATGCCCTATGAGTTAACGGATTTAAGTAAGATTTCAATGACCTTTTATCAATTAAATGCACATTATCATCAGCTACTGATGGAAATCCCTCAAGATATTTTAGAAATTAGTGCAGAAATTGTGAAAACGGCTCAGTTTGAGCTGAATAAAACTTTAAATCCTAATATGGTATTTAGTTTAGCCGATCATTTACATTTTGCCATTACTAGGATGAAAAAATTCAAAGATCTCAAATTAATTTTTTCCTATGATATTCAGCAGCTCTATCCTCGTGAAACGAATTTGGGCAGATATACGGTGCAGCTGATTCAAAAGCGTTTGCTGATTACATTACCTGAATCTGAAATCACAACAATCGCCATGCACTTTGTCAATGCACAGGAAGAAATAGCGATAAATGAGGATGAGCCGAATGTGGAAGAGCTCATTGTACGAAGCTCGGAAATCATTGAACAGACATTTCAACTTACATTAAATAAAGAAGCATTTCATTACAATCGTTTTGTGATGCACTTACGTTATTACATCAAAAGAATGCAACAGGAAGAGCAATTTATAGATAGCAATGATACCCTATTTCGGACAATGAAAGAAACACTTCCTTCCATTTATGACTGTGCGACGGCAATTGCTACCCTCATTTATCAAACTTTAGGAATAGAGAGCACAGAAGATGAGCTACTCTATCTCATGATTCATATCAATCGTATTGTCAAAAATACTCAATGAGGAGAATAATTATGGACAAAGATAAAAAATTAGGTGAATTAGCAAAACAAATTTTAGCAGGGGTTGGTGGCAAAGATAATGTCGCTTATGTTACCCACTGTATGACAAGACTACGCTTCAATGTTAAGGATAGTAGCTTACCAAATGATGAGCAGTTAAAAGCCATTCCTGGTGTTTTAGGCGTCGCACATTCTGGTGGACAATTACAAATCATCATTGGGCAAACGGTCGATCAAGTTTATGCCAGTATTTGTACCCTTGGCGGGTTTAGCAATAGTAGTCCAATTAGTGAAAATCTTGATAAACCAAAAGAAAAGCTGACCTTTAAGCGCGTAGGAAATAATATTCTGGATGCTTTAGCTGGCTGTTTAACCCCGTTAATTCCACTTTTAGTTGCCGCTTCTATGTTCAAAATGGTGGTTGCCGTATTTGGACCGGGCATGTTAAATATCTTAACCGAAAAATCAGATTTATATACTTTACTGACTTTTGTGGGTGATGCTGGTTTTTATTTCTTCCCTATTTTTATCGCCTATACTGCATCAGTCAAATTTAAAACAACAACTGTTGTGGCAATGCTATTAGGTGGGATTATGATCCACCCGACTCTTGTACAAATTGCAACGGATGGACTCCCTTTCACAGTTTATGGTATTCCTGCACAAGCCCAGGTCTATTCAAGTACAGTCATTCCAATTATCTTAGCTGTTTGGGTCATGTCTTATGTAGAGAAATTCTTTAAAACCTATTTACCGAATTCATTAAAAACTATTTTTGCACCTACTTTTACAATTGCCATTATGATTCCATTGACTTTGGTCATTCTTGGACCTGCTGGGAATTTTATTGGTCAATATATTTCTGAAGGGATTCTAGCATTTGGTAACTTAGGTGGCTTTGCCCATTTAATCGCAATTGGTTTAATAGGCGCTCTATGGCAATTTTTAGTCATGACTGGGATGCATTTATTAATGATTACCACCATGTTCATGCTATTTGCCTCAAATGGTTCTGATAATTTTGTTACATTAGGTGCTGTAGCAGCCAGTATGGCAGTAACCGGTATGTGTATCGGAGCGGCTTTACGCATTAAGAATAAAGAGGAAAAGAATTTAGCATGGAGCTATGTCATTGCCGGAATTATTGGTGGTGTTACTGAACCAGGTCTTTATGGGGTAGCAGTAAAATACAAACGTCCATTTTGGGGATTAATGGCAGGTGGCTTTGCTGGCGCAGTTTATGCTTCACTAACAGGTGTAACAGCTTATGCCTTGGTTCCAGTTGCAAACTTTTTAGCCTTAAGCGCTTATGCAGGTGGCTCTACAACCAACTTAATCAATGGTATTATTAGTGGTATCATCTCGATTGTTGTCGCAGCAGTTATCACTTACTTTGTAGGTGTAGAAACGAAAGGTCAGGTGGAATAAATGAGTATTTTAATCAGAGCAGATGATTTAGGCTATTCCGAAGCAGTGAATTATGGCATTGCCAAATCAGTAATCGACGGGATTGTCAACAATGTAGGCGTCATGGTCAATATGCCTGCTAGCGAGCATGGACTGGCTTTATTAAAAAATGAAACCGTCTGTTATGGGTGTCATACTAATATTTGTGTAGGTAAGCCCTTAACAGATCCTAAATTGATTCCTAGTATTACAACAGCGGATGGTTCCTTTAAACCTTCAAAAGAATATCGTCAAGCGAAAGAAGACTTTGTTGTGTTAGAGGAAGTATTGCTTGAAATTGAAGCCCAATACCATAAATTTGTAGAACTAACTGGACAACAGCCACAATATTTTGAAGGCCATGCCGTTGAAAGCCCTAATGTCGTGAAAGGACTCCAAATGATTGCCGAAAAATATCAACTGAAATTTTCAGGCTTTTCCTTTGAGGGTGGGTCTATGCAGGTCAATAAAACCAAAGTCTATGTATTAATGGATAGCATGTTTCCAGCATATGATCCTCTTGAGAGCTTAAAAAAACTAGTGAAGCATCCTCATCAGGATGGAGTGGATATGATGATTTTACATCCAGGCTACCTAGATGATTTTATTTTAAAAACCTCTAGCTTAACCATTCCTAGAACCAAAGAAGTGGCAATGGCGATTAGTCCAGAAGCAAAAGAATTGTTGCGTCAAAGCAAGACACAACAACTGACTTATGATGATTTATAAACGTTAATTGAACCGATTAAAATAAGTCTAACTTTGATTATTGCATCAAAGTTAGACTTATTTTTTTGAAAAAAAGAAACACGTATCAAGTGCCCCTCATCATTTCGAAGATTTAATTACTATTTTATCATTCATAAAGAGCACCCAATATAGATTGATGGTCATATATTGGGCGAATCGTCATCCCTTGTCAGAACAAGGAATGAGACTTGCTCTTCTTGCTACGATTAAAATCGCAACACCTATATGATTATACACTATTTTCGTGTTCTGAAAAAGAAGAAAAAAGATTAGATAGGTTGTACTTTTGCTTTGATTTCTTCTAAAAATTCTTTGTGCCTTTGAGCTTGATATTTAAGTTTGCAACTTTCTAATACTACTATCGTTTCCTCCGCCAACTTAGTTCCTTGTTCAGCATCATTCCCAAACAAAATTAAAAATAAGCCATCGTAGTAGTTACAAATAGTTACTGCTAATAAATTTAATGGATTAAAGAATTCTTTTTTAGTTTCTTCTAGTATTTTTTTCGCTAAACTATATTTCTCATGTTTAATAGCTAAATCTATCACATTAAAATGAAATACTAGCATATCAAATCCAGATAAGTCGGCTATTGAATGCTTTTTTTTACCGATACACATCTGTTCAAAAAGAAAAAAAACCATTTCAGTTGGTAAAATATCATAAAAATCTGAAAGCATTCTAACATCATTTCTAGTATAGTAAGATAGAGAATTCAGATAATCAACTATTTCATCAATATATCTCTGTTCTAATTTTTCATTATTTCTGCGAGCGAATAGAAGCCTACATAAAATAAATGAATGTCTAAACAATATTTTATCACTTTCTTCAAATTGTTTTATACAAAGTTTCTCTAACTTTAATAAAGTTTGTATATTACCTAAATAATATGCATCTGCAATCAATGTTCGCAAATCTTTTTTATTATTATTTTCATTTAAAAACATAAACTCTTCTATACTAATATCAAAGTTTTCAAGTAACAATAATAATTTTGAAAAACTAATATTCACTTTATCATTTTCTACTCGATTATAATAAGAAAAATCCATAACTCCTTCTGCAACTTCACGTTGAGACAATCCTTTGGATTGTCTCAACAATCTTAATGTTTGACCAATTTTTTTCATAAGTGTCCTCCTGCAAATTCTTTGATGATTGTTTCGTATAATCCTAATAGTGCTCTAGATACTTTTATCTGTATTATAATCTACAATAGGAGGTGATAGCAATGTTTTACAATATTTTTAATTGGGTCATTTCACCATTTGGTGCCGGTTGGGTATCAAGAGGCTGATTTTACCTAGAACAAAAAACAAAGAAAAAAGGAGCCCTTTCAACAAGCTTGATAACCTTGCTGAGAGTCAACCCTATCAAAAAGTCAGAAATTTTTGTTAGGCATGCTCCAAAGCTATACTTTAAATTTAGACAATTACTTGTCTATTATTTGGTGTACCTATTGGTATAAGTGTAGTTTTGGAGAGATGACTAATAATAATTGGTCATCTCTTTTTTTGTTTGTTTTTTTAATCTTAATTAGGAGGATTAGCATATGGAAATAACAGAGATACAATTAAGAAGAATGGATACAGGAAATAAAATGAAGGCTCTTGCAGCAGTTATCTTTGATGATTCATTTATCATTCATGATATTAGAGTTATTGAAAATGAAGATCGAATGCTTGTTGTGATGCCAAGTAGAAAATACCCAGATGGCTCATTTGGTGATATTGCCCATCCATTAAATTCTGACATGCGACAAAGAATTGAACAAGCTGTTTTAAATGAATATCAAAAGAAATAATTGTAAACTGACAATATTCACAAAACCAACGACAACAAGGAGTGAGCAGGATGACATCAAAAAATATGAACTGGTTAGATATTCAAAAATATGAATTAGATTTAGATTTAATTAGAGAAAAAAGATTAGCGCTTAATTATACCCATAAAGAAATTGCTTATTATTTAGGCTATAAAAATCCATGTTCTTATTATAAGTATGAAAATGGAGACTATAGCTTTAAAGCAAATCAATTGCCTATTCTGGCACAAATATTAAATTGTGAATTATCTGCGCTGTATAAAAAAAGTAAGGAGTAATCACAAATTTTCATCGTAAAAAAACTGACCCACTTCGCTATTAACAAAGTGAGTCAGCTTTTTATCTATTTCTACTCATTCTTACTTTCTTCTTAGCTTTGGCAATTTTTGACTTTTCTTTCCCTTTACCAGTCTAAACCATAAGCAATCATTCCAAATAAATCTTGTAGCGTTTCCGCCCAAGTATCATGAGTCCAATACACTAAGTTATGTGCATGTGCCTCTTCATAGAATGATTCCCCTTCACCATACAAAGTTGGATTTTCCTGTTCAAAATCTTTCACTTTAATTGCGAAGCTATCTATTCCTATCGCTTCCATTGCAAAGAATAAATAATCATCTACTTCATTTAGGCCAATACCTTCCTCTACTTTTTTCAAATCAGTAGCTTTAATCACTGGAAGCTCCTCTAATTTTATGATAAAATTTCCACTTCCCAATGCTTCAATTTCCTCAATCCAGCCAATATGTAAGTAGTAATCCTCTAATAATTTAGGCAGCCCGCCTATTTCTGCTTTTTTTGGTTCACTTCTGCTTGTGAATAGGGGTTAAATTCAATCTCTTTTTCAATTAAAAATTGTTTGAATTCTGTAATCGTTAAACGCTCTCCAAATTCCATTGATTTCACTCCTTAAAGAATCACACTTAAAAGGATTGCTGTAAAAATAATAATTCCAGCTCCAATTAAGAATATTGTACCTAAATAATCTTTAACATATCTTTCCACAAAAGCTTCTTTGGGTTTATCAGGACGATAATAAACATTCATTTGGCTACCTAACGGAAATGTATCTTGCATCAAAGTATTAAAAGATATCGCTGAGTTATTTCGAATACGTAGTTTTGGTGCCAACAAATCTTCCGATGTTGTTTTAACTGAATTAAAAGGATTAGAGGTCGTAATCACTACTGTATACTTTAGTGCTTTACGATATTTTTTCCCCTCCACTATGTATTCTACAATTGGTGCACGTGTATCGCTTGTTGAATATTTAACAACCGTTCCTAAAATATGCTGTGTACAAAGCTGGCTTCTTCTGTTTTTTCTAAAAAAGAAAATTCCTATTCCGCCAAATATAAGTGCAAGTATCATCATGATGATAATGGGAATCCATTTAATCAATTGAATCGCTCCTAACTTTTCTTGTTTCTTAACAGGTCTATTTTTTCATTGCTAAACAGATACTAAAAGATTGATTATTTCTTTTAAGAAAAACTAAATTTAATCAATCCACTTTATTTCTCTGAGTCCATCCTCAAATGCTTTAATGAAATCATCTGCTATTTCTTTAATAGCAGGATAATTTTTCACTTGTTTTTTGAATGCCATTGGAAAAAATGTCATTAATTCTTGTCCAAGTGACTTTCTTGCAAATGCAATGTTGGCTTTAGGAATTGGTACTTTTGAATGGTACGAGTAATGCTCCAGCAATGTTGGCTCAGGAAAATCTTCGTCATGTAAAACGATTGTTATTAATAAAGCTGTATGATTTCTATAGGAATAACCTGATTTATCCGTTTCCATTCTCCTATCAATTCTTGACTGATTTTTATTCCCATATTGATTGGAAACAGTGTCCAAGCATATCAAAAAACCAAATGGAAGCTCAGGAAATTTATCTCCCAACTTGTTTAATTGCTCTAGTTCTTCACGACATTGGGATACACCACTGTGGGAATTAGCCCTACTTACTACTGACACAAATTTTTCTTTGTGCTTTTTCATACTAATTGCCTCCGTTCTTTTTTGAGAAACTTGCTTGTTTTTATTTATTGTATCTGTTTAAAAATAGCTAACCCCAATATAAGCCTAAATATTCCGTTTTAGCATGCTTAATAATCTCATCTAAAAAGCGACTTATTTTTTCAAATGGATAATTTAAATCACTCATTTCTGAGCTGACCTTTATGCCATTTTCATAGCGAATATTGGTCTCTACAGCTTGACACATGTCTCTATTAAATATTGCCTTTGCTTTCTTGACATTCTCTAAAGAACAAATCCCATCAAAATCCTCAACACACCACTTTGTATCAGCTATTTTCACTGGTGGAAAAACTTTTAATAATTCTTCCAAAACTGAAATATTAGGATCAGAATTGAAGGCATGGAACCATGCTATTCGCTCTTGCTTCCTTGCTAACTGGGTATCTGTCCTTAATTGATAGACTTCCACATCAAACCCCATTATTTCCTCTCCATTTCTCTCTAACTTTTTATGTATTCATCCATTCATTATACCAAATCTTACTTAAAAAAAAATACCGTTTTGACTGTATTTTAATTTTTGTTAGTCGTCATTGTACAACAAAAAAATCAGATAAGTAGCGAACATAACCTAAGCTGCTTATCTGATTTTTCATTGCCATTCTTAATGATTTAAACTGCCTCTTGATATTGGAAAAAATAATTAATAGCGGTCAATAAATCTTCCAAATAATTAATGTCTTCCCCTTCACTAACACCATACATACACAGCACATCTGACAATCCTTTTAAATGTCCAGAGATATAGCGAAAGTCTTCACTTGCAAATAATATACCAGCATCTGTTAACGCTTGTTCATTCCCCTCAGTCATACCATAAGCGACTTCACCACCCAGATAAACTTCTGGACTCTCTTCATTGAGATTTTCTTTCTTTATTGCTAGTTCAAATGAGTAGCAATATTCATCTGCTATATTGATAAACAAATTTTCTTCACTACTCCTGCTAATGAGCTCTGCTGGTGAAATAATTTCAATATAGCCATCATCAACATCTGTGAAATCGATCCTTCCAATCAATTGATAATAAGCAACTAGCGTCTCTGGAAGCTGTCCAAAATAAGCAATGGCCTCATTAATTTCTTCTTCACTATAGGGTGTCAGCTGAAATCCTTTGCTCACTAAATTTTCTTTTAATTCTCTCATGCTCAGATGCTGCATTGTTATGTACCTCCAACTATTCTGAACTTTATATCAAGTTTTTTGATAAAATAAAATATCCTCTTATCTAGATTCTTTTTTACAAATAACTAGTTCTAATCATTTAAAAATGCCTCTTCATAACGGAAAAAGTAATTGATTGCAGTTAATAAATCTTCTAAATAGTTTACATCTTCTGATTCATCCTCTTCCTGAGTCTTCATTTCCTCAGATAACTCTCTTACTTGTCCAGACAGATAAATAAAGTCTTCATCTGCAAATAGTAGCCCCGCTTCTTTCAATTCATTTTCTTTTTCCTCATCATCTTCAATCACATAGTAGGCCACTTCACCACTCAGATAAACTTGTGGATTTGCTTCGTTGAGATTTTCTGTTTTAATAGCGACATCAAACATCCCACAATATTCATCTGCAATCTTGATAAAATCTCCTTCTTTACCATTTATTTTGATAAGCTCTGTAGGAGATACTATTGTAATATGTGCACCATGATTATTGGATAGATCAACCTTTCCAATCAATTGATAATAAGCAACCAATGTTTCCGGAAGTTGACCAAAATATTCCTTTGCCTGGTTAATCTCTTCTTCGCTATAGGGGGTTAACTGAAATCCTTTGCTTGCTAAATTTTCTTTTAATTCCTTCATACTCAAATTCTGCATTGCTATGTACCTCCAAAATATTGTTTTCTTTATTCTAACAGTTTAGACTACAATATGTCTATCTAATTTTATTGGAAAATAAAAAAGCTGTCGCTCCATTGGAGTTTACAGCTTCTCATATGCTTTAATCTATTGCTTTCACTTGATATCTTAAAACCGTTTTCTGCTTTTCTGGTACTGTTTTTCTTGGATCAGATAAATAAATTTCTCTATGATAAGGACTATTTCGTTGCAGCCCTTGCTCCTTGCAATACGCATCCATGATTGCAAAGGTTGCTTCTTCCTCACTATAGGCACCTTTATGCAACATTTGAATACTACTTCCATCAGTTATTCTTTCAAATTGGACACGCTCATTATTGATGTTTGGCTTCTTAGCAGAAACGGCTTTGATATTTTCTAAGGCTAAAGCTTCAGTGACAAAATCAGGTTGACGGATCATGATTTTATAAGTTAAGTCATCTAAATTAAAGCCATCTCCTTCTTTAAAATCACTAAAAGCTTCTTCCTTAAGTGTCCATAAACCTTCTAATGGATACACAGTATAATCAAAATAACCATCTGGTGTGATTCCTTTTTTAGGCATCATTTTAATACCATAAGACATCGCATATAGCGCAGCAACAGCCTCACCAAAGTCTTCATCATTTGGATTTCCTTCTCCTGTTAATGTGTAATAGCTGTAAGTTGGTACCTCAATTAAAGTCGGTTTAGCTTTTGGTAAATAGGTTTCTTTTTCTGCTTTTCTCCATTCATGTTTCATCCTTCATGCCCCTTTTCATCTGTTAATAATAAAATCACTTCAGTCAGATATTTATTGGTATTTCCTTTGAATATCTTCCCTTGACCCTTGATAAATCTGATGATAAATTGTTCTTCTGTTTGTAATTGGTGTGTATTGACATAATCAATTAAATATTTATAGGCATCTCCTATATTGGTATAAGCGCCTATATGTTGCACCTGAATGCCTTTTTGTTTAGGTAGTGTACTCATCTGAACATTAGGATCATTGATTTCTCTTTTTACAGGAAGTCCAATTTGATAAGCACATTCCTCATCCATTGCTTCATCTAATAAAAATAACGGACCATTTGCATCAGCTTTAGCCGCCGAATAAAGCACATCAACCTCACGCCCCATCTCATGATATTCACCAGAAAACTCCTTATAAAGATACGGCTGCTGTGCTATTTCTACAAAAGTGTGTGTATACTGCTGTTGTAATGGCTGAGATTGAACCTCTGAAATGAATGTATCTAATGATTGAATTTGCTCTTCAATTTGGTCAATCTCTAATTTAAGCTGGTGCCTCTTTTCAATTAAATAATAGGATAACTCATCAAAATCAGAAATCGTCATCAAAATGTCTTTTATTTCTGAAATAGAGAAATGATGTTTACGTAATAATGATAAGAAGTTTGCCTTTTCATATTCTTCCTTCGAATAATAGCGATAACTATTATTTTCTTGTCGTAAAGTTGGCTTTAGAATATTTTCTTTATCATAATAACGTAAGGTACTTGTTGGCAGTCCTGTTATTTTTGCAAATTCATTGATTTTATACATTTTTTCACCTCCTATATCGAGTATAAACGTTAAAGCGCGGTGTAAAGTCAAGCCCTATTTTAAAACAAGATAAAAAAGCCTAGAAACAGAATCTATGCTTTTTTCATTTTGTAGGTTCTTAATAGCTTAACTCTTGACGCATCATCGTAATTTTTGCTTCTTTTTGATTGATCATCACTGTCGTTTCTTTGAATTTTACAAAGTCAAGTTCAGTCCAAAACTTGAATGCTTGTCCATTTTTTTGCAGCACACCCAATTGAATTTGCGTGTAACCTGCTTCAACTAATTGCTGCGCCACCTCTTGATAGACTTTCCTACCATGACCTTTATTTTTTTCTCCAATTAAAAGTAACCCTAAATGAACTTGGTGAGCTTCTGGATAGTTTAATAAAAGATCCATCACTCCAATAGCTTTTTGTGCATCTGTGATTAATCTATATACTTTTTTGACCTTATGATCACTGTCTGGTAGCATTTTTAAATCATTCTCTAAAGATTCGCTTGTGGGACTTTCATCTGTCAGAGCAAAATAAGCTGTATTCTGGAAATAAATGGCTAATGCCTTTGCTTTATTTTCAGTTGTTATTTTTTCATAGGTGTACACCCTATCGCCTCCAGTCACAATTATTTTTCTTTACTGAATGAATCCAAGAATAAGTTTTTCCTTATCTTCTTTCCCTCGATATTTAACTAGCTGTCAGCCATTTTTCTGCCTCACTACGAGCATTTTCAGTTTCTACATCAGGAACAATAGAATCATTTTGGTAAATTTTCCCTGTACGATCTTCAATTTTTGCAGTTGTTAATTGTAAATACGTCCCGTCATATAATGGGATACTTGTATTGACAGTTGTGTAAGCTGCAGAATTTTTTCCAAAAAACTGAACATTATCTAAGCCTTTAAAACAAAGTGCAGTCATTTCACCCGAGCTAGCAGTCATTTCATTAATCAAGACAGCTATCGGTATAGTTTTTATTTTTTCTGTCTTCTCATTTTTTACTGAATCCGATTCATCAGCTAATCGACCATTTTCAAGATTTATATCTGTTTTGCTGTCCTGTTTATCAATAAACGAAAACTGTCGTCCATCAGGAATTAAGTTAGAAATACCAGTAATCATAGGATGCATATCCCCACCAGTATTCTCTTGCAAATCGATGATGATTCCGTGATACGTTTTTTTATTGATTACTTGAGATAAGATATCCACATATTTTTGTGCCTCATCTTTGTTTAACATTCCAGAAAAAGCAGGAAGCTTCACATATAGAACTCCCTCTTTTTCTTCCGATGTTGGAAAAATATTCTCATTATTGCTTTCTTCTAATTCATTTTCTGTCATAATAAAAGAATGCTTTCCTCCAGCTACACCAATTGCTTTTTCTAACAAGGGTAGAACCTCTTCATAGCTATCAGCTTTTTTGATTTCTTTCAGTACTTCCTCTTTTGTATCAGCCCATTCTTTTGACTGCGTATAGAGACCTTCTCTATCCATTCTTTCAATGGCATATTGTCCATATTTTTCTGGTGAAGGTGGGAATAAATAAAAATTGTAATTTGGTCCATATGTATAAACTAAAAACAAAACACCAGCAATTATCACAGCCATTGCTGCTATAAAAAATTTCCAAAGCTTTTTCATTTTATCACTCCTTCAATCATATCATCATTTTTCAGTTCATTTATTTGAAAAACGTTTATTCTATTCAGTCAAATTTTATCATAAACTTATTTGCCAAAGCAACAGCTCAAACAGGCACTTCTACTACTATTATCAATTTTTTATTGTCATTTTTATTTGAACAATATGAGGTCTACCGAAAACAGAAATGGGAAACCGTTTATCAGCAAATTCCCTCCAGCCAGGATAGAATCAGGTTTTATCCAGCCAAGATTGAGAGATAAAATCGAAGGGATATAGAATCATTAAGATTCTGTTATTTTTCTTTTGAAAGCGTTGACATCTGATTTGAAAAGGCTTACAATTCCTACGTTAGAACTATCTAAAAGAAAAGAGGAATAAAACGATGAGTAACGATAACGCAGTACTAGCAAGAAATACAGAGAAAGCGCCAAAACAGGCACTTGCTTCACAAACAGTGGCTTTTTCTCATTATAACAACCTATCAGCGCAATTACCGATTGATCCAGCATCTGGTAAATTAGTGACTGGTGGCGTGAAAGAGCAAGCTGAGCAATGCTTTAAAAATATTGAAGCAATTGTTAACAGCATTGATCACGTAATGAGCGATATTGTTCGAGTGACTCTATTCGTTAAGGATATCAAAGATGTGGATGCTGTAGATGAAGTTTACCAAACATTCTTCCCTACATACCTCCCTTCAAGAACCGTTGTTGCGGTAGATGCGCTACCAATGGGTGCCTTAGTCCAAGTTGAAGCACTTGTTTCAAATGGAGAAGGAACCATTCCAAATGCACCACAAGCAGGTGATTTAATCAAACTAACAAATAACACATTAAATGCGCCAACAAGTCCATTGTCAACGCAAACGGTCTCTTTTTCACATTATAACAACCTGTCAGCACAATTACCGATTGATCCTAAAACAGGTCGCTTAGTTGTTGGCTGTGTCAAACAACAAACAAGACAGTGCTTAAAAAATATCAAAGCGATTTTAGAAAGTATTGATGTTCCTTTTGATGATATTGTAAAAGTAACAATTTTCCTTAAGGATCTATCACACACTGAAGCAGTCAACAAAGTCTATTCAACCTTCTTCCCAGATTCAGCGATTGCAAGAACAGTTGCTTATGTACCAGCACGAACAGTTGTTGCTGTGGCTGATTTACCAATGGGCGCTGCTGTTCAAATTGAAGTTGTGGTTTCACATGGAGATGGTACACCGCCACAAGCAATTGAAGACAGACATGGCCTAATTATTGAAGCTAACAATACAGAAAAAGCACCAAAAGATGCACTAGCAACACAAACAGTCGCTTTCTCTCACTATAATCATATTTCAGCACAATTACCAATTGATGCAACAACTGGTAAATTAGTGGCTGGTGGCGCGAAAGAGCAAGCTGCACAATGCTTAGCACACATCAAAGCAATTGTTGAAAGCGTTGATCATGTGATGGAGGATGTTGTTAAGGTAAATATCTTTCTTAAAAACATTGCAGATATAGATGCCGTTGATGAAGCTTACGCTACTTTCTTCCCTACTGGTACACCTGCAAGAAGAATCGTTGGTGTATCTGAGTTACCTCAGGGTGCTTTAATCCAAATTGATGCGATTGTAGGAAATGCTGAAGGAACACCTCCAATTGTTTAATTGAAGATAAAAAAATTCTTGGTAAAAACCGATTTGTCGGGCTTTTACCAAGAATTTTTATTTTTGAATACTGTGTTTCCAACTCAGCTTGGAATTCTGGCGGATAATCTGATACTGCTACAATCTTTTTTTATCGAACAAGAATTTTTTACTCACACTCCTAGTTCTCTTTTCATTTCTTCGTGAGAAATACTTTCATCCAAGGTATCATGATTTTCCATCGCTTTTTTATAAATGTCTTTATCCATTTGGTCTTCCAATGTTTCCAGTAATTTTGTTCTTACTAGCTCAGAGATAGTCATTCCATTTAAATCAGCCATTGCCAGTATAAAAGATTTTTCTTCTTCTGATACTTGAAAATTAATTGTATGCATTTCCTTGTACCTCCGTGGATAAATTTGTTAGTACCTCAGTAACATTATATTTAGAGTTGAACTAGCTTTCAAATATGCAAGCTTATGAAAGCAATAACCATACAAACTTACTAATGATAGTAATCACACTAAATACAAATGAAAAGACTAAAACAATGATTACTTTATTCAAAAAATCTCTTTTTTTTCTGACGGCTTCAATATCATTCCCTTCCACAAAAGCAACAATCTCAGCATAAGTTTTAATATCCTTGTCTTTTTTCATCTTCTCAATTTTTAGCGCAGCAATCATTGCAATCGCCCAAAATCCCATAGAAATGCCGAAGCCATACCAGCCCCACTTCTCTACAAAAGGGACAATAGAGACCGCTGTTAATATCATAAATATCAGCATCCTCCAAGTGAGCTTATCCATTTTTTCTCTATCAATGCTTTTTTTCATTTTCTCCACGTCTCCCTTAACCAATTCATCTAAGGTAACATCAAAAAGTGTACTTAGCGCAATTAAATTGTGGATATCAGGATAAGTATGATCATTTTCCCATTTAGAAATGGATTGTCGTGTCACATAAATTTTTTGTGCCAATTCTTCTTGAGAATAACCCTCTCTTTCTCGATACATTTTTAACTGCTTACTAAAATTCATTTTTGCTACCTCCCTTGAATTGAGCTTAACGTAGGTGCGATTATTTTGTCTGTCTATTGTAGCATACTTCCATAGAAATGTAGCTGTATACTTGAGTTTACATGCTTACAATTATTGGTATATCAGCCTTTCATTTGATAAATGATGCAACTCTGCATAAGTCTATTTAGCACAGCATTCGATAAAATCAGCGACCTGCTCCCAAAAGAGTAAGTCGCTGATTTTATTTTTAGATGGCAGTCGTATGTAAAGTTGAATCAATATTTAAGATAAATTTGCTTCCCCAATGATTCTAATTGCTCGCTCAACCCCTGCATCCTCATGATCAAATATTTTATCCCAGGTTTAACTTTTTCCGGTCATATATTTACTAGTAATATGAAATAGCTCGCTCAACATTATCAAGTTTTTGCGCTATTTTACAAGATGAAATAAATTAGTTACATGTATAGCTATTATTTTCTCAATAAAAACGTAACCCTACATGAATGATTTCCATTAAAAAATACGTCTCATACTTATTTATTCTTTACAAAGGTCTATGAAATATGAGAGAATAACCAAAATAAGGTTGAACGAAACTTTTATTAAGGTTAACCTAAAAATGAGTTACAAGCATCATCAGAACCTTAATAAATTTATAGGTCTGGGTTGGATTTATAAGATATATTCAGCAGTAATAAGGAATAGTTTTTGTTAAAAAATGGACAATTGTATGCTTGTCTCCTATCACTTTTAAAACAGATTAATGGAACAGCATTATCTAAGTGAATTGGCCAGACAACAGCAACAGGTAACTATCACAAGTTTGTTTCCTCTTCAAATCAGTGACTATTTTTTAATGAACCAGCAAATATAATCTACAAAGGAGTTGAGGCATTCAAAAAATGGAAATGACACATGTTAACAGCGGTTTATTAACCATAAACCTACTGATATTTTTATTGATTCAAGACTAAAAAAAAGGAGTAGAAGTAGATGGAGAATTTAAAAAAATTAATAAGTTATACAGGTAATTATCGGAAATTTTTATATGGGTCTATTTTTTTATCGGCACTTAGTACACTCTTATTGTTTATTCCCTATTATAGTGTTTATCGCTTAATTTCTTTTTCTCTTTTAAGAGGAAAAGAATATGATGTCACTTTCTATGGACTCATTGCACTAAGCAGTATTATCTTGGGGTTATTGATGTATTATTTGTCTCTTTGGTGTAGTCACTTAGCTGGTTTTAGAATAGAGCGTAATATGCGTAATACAGGAATGAATAGATTGTTAAATGTTTCTCTGAATTTCTTTGATACAAATGAATCAGGTAAAGTGCGCAAAACAATTGATGACAATGCAGCGATTACCCATTCCTTTGTTGCACATAATCTGCCAGATTTAGTCAATACAGTGATTAGTCCAATTCTGATACTGAGCGTGATGTTTTACTTAAGTTGGCAATTGGCTTTGCTATTGATTGTAGTGATGGTACTATCATTACTTTGTATTAAAAGAATGATGGGAAATGTTGAAACTATGCAAAAATATTTAACCTCATTGGAACGGATGACAACGGAGGCAACAGAATTTGTCAGAGGTATGCAGGTTATTAAAATATTTAATGCCAGTCTAGATACATTTAAAAATTTTCGCCAATCAATCAATGATTATTCTGATTGGGCACTAAAATACTCTTTCTCTGTCAGACAACCATTTATCGCCAATCAAATTGTGTTAAATGCCTTAGGGGTTATCTTAGTTTTAGTCGCTTACCCTTTTTTACAACAGAGCCCCTTAGACACACTTTTTTTTGTGAATCTTATATTTTGTATGATATTTAGTAGCAAATTAGTGAGTTTTTTATTAAAGATTCTTTATACTGGGAAAAATGCATCCATGGCATTTGAAGCGGTTAATCGCTTAGATGGTCTATTTGAAGCCTATGAGATGACTGAACCAGTAACGCAAGCAAGCAGCGAATTTCATACTTATGATATTGCATTTAAGGATGTTGCTTTCTCTTACATAGAAGGATTACCAGTGCTTAAAAAGCTTTCCTTTGTTGTACCAGAAGGCTCACTAATGGCAATTGTTGGAGGAAGTGGTAGTGGAAAATCTACCATAGCCAAGCTAGCTTCAAAAATGTATGAAGGATATGATGGGCGCATTGAGATAGGAGGAGTCCCTCTAAATAAGATTGATGAAGAGTTCTTAATGGACAATATGAGTTATATTTTTCAAGAAACAAAATTATTTAATAAATCTATTTTAGATAATCTCAAAATGGCCAATCCTATGGCTACTAAAGAACGCATTCAAAAGGCTTTGAAAGATAGCGAATGTTTGGAAATTATTGATAAGCTTCCTCTAGGATTAGACACTAAAATTGGCTCTACTGGTGTGTATCTTTCAGGAGGAGAGCAACAACGATTAGCGATATGTCGTGTCTTTTTAAAAGATGATCCCATTATTATTTTAGATGAAGTCAGTGCTTCGATTGACCCTGAAAATGAGTATAAAATTCAATTAGCGCTTGACCGTTTAATTCAACATAAAACAGTCATAATGATTGCACATAAATTGTCTTTAATCGAAAATGCTGATCAAATTATTGTGTTAAAAGAAGGAGAAATTGTGGAGAAAGGAACACATCACTCCTTGTTAGAAAAGCATGGTATTTATGAAAAAATGCAAGCCTTATATGTTCAAACAAAACATTGGAATTTAGAGGAGGGGAAAAATAATGCTTAATCGAATCAGTCATCAATTTGCCCTTTCTAAGCAAGGGGCAAAAAATTATCTTCAAGCTTCGTGTTTATCATTTATTAATACGATAGTTGAAATGCTTCCTATCAGTTTTTTCCTCTTATTTGTGAGTGATATGCTGTCTTTTATTTCAACAGGAAAACCGTTTAAAAGTATCTACTTCTATCTTGCTTTTGGCTTACTTATTTTTATATTAATCGCATTAAGTAATTACTTTAGTTACACCTCACTCTATGTGGCGACTTACACTGAAAGTGCAGCAAGTCGTATTCGCTTAGCAGAAAAATTGAGAACTCTGCCTTTGTCTTTTTATTCAAGAAAAGATGTATCAGAGCTATCGAATATTGTCTTAAATGATGTGGCTGACTTAGAAGGAGCTTTCAGCCATGCGCTGCCACAAATCAATGGTATCATTGCATTCTTATGTGTTGCAGGCATTGGGTTAACGCTGACTCATTGGCCATTAGCTATTGTTAGTTTTATTGTGGTGCCCCTTTCTTTCTTAGTCTACAAATTATCCTTCTATTATGAGCAAAAAGCGCATAAAGACTATTTTTCATTACTAACAGAACAAAGCGAAGAGTTTCAAGAAACGATTGAAAAAGTCAAAGAAATTCGTTTTCTTAATCAAAAACAAACAACTAAAAAAGCCTTGTATGCACTGCTAGAAAAGCAGGAAAAGACACATATCAAAACTGAAATGGCTACAGCTATTTCACAAGGGCTGATTAGTGGTATTCTACAATCTGGGATGGGATTAGTGATCCTTTTTGGTGGCTACTGGTGGTTACAAGATGAGCTGAGTTTATTTCAACTATTTGTCTTCCTACTCGCAACAAGTCGTATTTATTCAGTGATTATTGAGCTTTATGAAAAACTATCAATGGTTCGCTATGTTCGTATTAGGATTGACCGCATCAATCAACTTTATCAAGAATCCGTTCAAGAAGGAGAAACAACACCTGTTTTCCCTCATTATGATGTGCAGGTTCAA
Source organism: Isobaculum melis (assembly GCF_900111355.1). GTDB lineage: Bacteria > Bacillota > Bacilli > Lactobacillales > Carnobacteriaceae > Isobaculum > Isobaculum melis. The sequence goes on along the minus strand of NZ_FOHA01000001.1, from coordinate 80,153 downwards.
CATTTAGCATTTGGCTACCATCCAGAAAAACCTGTCATAGAAGGAATCAATTTTAAAGCCAAAGAGGGTCAAGTAACGGCTCTGGTAGGACCATCAGGATCTGGTAAAACAACTGTATTTAAATTGTTATCTAGATTATATGATTATACTGAAGGGTCAATCACAATTGGAAATGAAAATATTCAAGCAATTGATACAGAGTATTTATTTACAAAAATAGCGATTGTTTTTCAAGATGTGACGTTGTTTAATACAACAATCAAAGAAAATATTCGCATAGGTCGAAATAATGCAACTGATGAAGAAGTTTTACAGGCAGCCAAATTAGCACAATGTGATGAATTTGCGCTAAAATCACCAGCAGGCTATGAGACGCTTATTGGTGAAAATGGGTCACGTTTATCTGGAGGGGAGCGTCAAAGAATTTCAATTGCGCGAGCTTTTTTGAAAAATGCTCCCATTGTCTTATTAGATGAAACCAGTTCAGCATTAGATTCAGAAAATGAATTAGCTGTTCAAACAGCATTATCTGCTTTAATTAAACAGAAAACAGTAATAGTCATTGCCCATCGCTTACGAACCATTGAAACGGCTTCTCATATTATTGTATTAAAAGATGGGAAAATTGCAGAGCAAGGAACGAAAGAAGAGTTACTTGCAAATAATCAACTATTTAAACGAATGTATGAGTATGAAGTAAAAACTTTTGATACACCAATTGTCAAATGATGATTGCTTCAACAAAAAAGTGACCTATTCAAATGAATAAGTCACTTTTTTATTGATTTACACTACTTACTGAGCAAGTAAATGCTCTGCAAGAGATAATGCCTTTGCACCATAAGCGGTTGAAGGTCCACCACCCATTAAAATAGCCACTTCAATGGTTTCTGTGATTTCTTCCATTGTAGCTCCGGCTTTAATCGCATCACGTACATGCCCTAAAATACAGTCCTCACAACGAATTGAAACAGCGATTCCTACAGCCATTAATTCTTTTACCTTGGTTGGTAACTGTTTTTCTTTTAATGCTTCCTGAGCAACTTCGCGGAATTTCCCCATCATTTCAGGAGCATTTTTATGTAATGCACTTTGTGTTGCAGCCAAATCTTTATAATCTTCTTGATAGTTTATCATTAGACATCCTCCTTTGATACTTACTATAAATAAGTGTAGTCCAACAATCTTGTTTAGTCAATGTTTCTTGATGAAGTTTAACTTAAAATCATTCAGCACATAATAAGCATACAACAATCTGAAATTGCGTTTATTTAAAACACGCTTAAATAACGACTAGATTTTAGTGGGCATCGCTAAAGTGTAGTAAACCATCAGAAAGCTAATCATGAAATCCATGATTGAAAATATTAACCAAATAGAAAAATGACTTTTAATGTTGTCACTATTTAAGGCTTTTATCTCTCAGTCTACAAATTAATTGAATGAGTTCGGGATGTTGACTATTTGAGAGGATATAATCGATGATATTTTTTCGACAGAGCACTTTGTTCAAAAGACTTGTATCTAATTCAGGAAATATTTGTAGGATATCTTTTTGAGAAACTTCATAAAATTGTTTTACAAGCAAGGCATCTTCTCTTTTCCGCTGTGAATCAGAGACGGGATAGCCCACACCAAACGGTTCACTAAAAAGATTACTCGCGATATTCTTTAATTCGATCTCTCCTGCCCAACCAAAACCAAGTCCAAGAGGTATTGAAACAGCATTCCCATCATTTATTCTACCAAATAGGTAGGCATCAGTTGCAGTTGGTGTATAGCCACAAATGACGTTTGGAAGTGCATTGCATGCAAGCATCATTCCTTGCCCTGATGAACAACCCGTTACAATAAAATCAACGGCTTTACTTGCTAAAAGTAAAGAAATATGTAGCGCTGTTTCAACATATGAATATTCGATAGTTTCATCAGCAAAGACACCAAAGTTAAGCACTTCAAAGCCCCTTTCTTCAGTTGCAGTATGGACGGTTTGAAACAATAATTCATTTTTCTCTTTTTGTGAAGTAGCCTGTATGACACCTATTTTCATTTGCTTTCCTCCTTTAAAATAATACTTTATTGCTTTCAAAAAATCAGAAAATAATGCTCTGAATAGAGAGAGTTGAATAATTGAGGAAAATATTAAAAAAAAAGATATCACTGAAGGTTCTATCTCATCATTTCTGATTTGGATCTCCTTGAATCAATCCTTGTAAATATAAATGAATAGCTGAATTCACTTCAGAATCAGGTAGTTCTTCTAAACATTTACTTGCAAAATCTTTCATTTCAGGAAGCGTTACGCCGAGTTTATCCATCAATAGGGAAACTTGAAATTGTAGGCCAAGCTTTTCAATTTCAAGCTGTCGAATACGTTTTTCTAGCTCATTCATTTTATCACCTCTATTTTGTTATTGAGCAATTTTATAATTAACTTCGTTGATATGTCAAGGTTTATAACGGATTAAAAACAACTACCTTCCCATTAATATGACACGTTTTCATCTTATTTTCAATAAAAAATACAGACGAATGAGCTGTTTTTACTCATTTTTCAAATTCGGCATCTCATATCTGCCATATCGTTCATTTAAATAATATCTTAAACCTAATCCATCTTTAGACCATCCCCATTCGGTATATTCCAGATGAGGATTTACTACGCCTAATTGCAGATTACCTTTTCCTGATTTTTCTGCATTTTTGTCTATGGTTGTACATATTGTTGAATCGTAAGAAAATGAGTAGAAGTCGACTTTTCCTTCTTTTAAGATTTTTTTATCTTCTTCAGATTGAAGATAAGAAATGGCATACTTTGTTTTAAATACTGATAGGAATACATATAAATCTCCTTTTTTTACATACAGGTTTGGAAAATTAGTCAATTCCGCTTGACGCTAATTGCTCCAAATCACCCAAGAAATATTCAATAATATAAATCCTGAAATAAAAGCACAGGTTAATATAATGAGCCATTTCCATTTTCTTCCCTCTTTTAAATTCTCATTAATTCTTTTTACCATATCCATATCCTCCTTGATTAATTTATCTAAGGAGAGACTTAGGTAATCACTTAATTGAATGAATGAGTTGATATCAGGATCAGTCCGTTCATTTTCCCAACTAGAGATGGTCTTATCTGATACATTCATTAATTCAGCTAATTGTTTTTGTGTCCAATTATTTTTTCCCTGTATTGTGCGATGTTTTTTCCAATAGACATATTCAGACCCTCTTTGCCTTTTATCATATGAGAAAGTTGATAAATGACCTACCTATGTTTTGTGAAATCCTTGCTATATAAGGTCTCTATGTATTTAAGATATAAAAATAATTAAAAAAACAGGCAATCAAGACGAACATAGTGTATTTAATTTTTCATTATTTCATTCCCATTTTAGTTATTTTCAAGAAAGTTTGGTTGGTTTATTACTTTCTACTATTCTTCCTATCGAATAATCAAGAAAATAAATAGTGTAAACTAAAGCAATAAATGCTAATAAAATAAAGGTACACCATTTAAATACTCCGTCTATTCCTAATTGATCAAAATCCATAAAAAAGTAAACATAGTTGGCTTCTTTACCAGTCACAAGTGAACTCGTGTAACTATATAAACTCGTAATCGAAAAATAAACAATTGGGATGGACACGCAAATTAGTGGTTCTTTTCTTGGAATTTTACCTTTTCCATCAAATAATAACCAATCTAACAGCATCGCACATGGTGCAAAATAGTGGGCAATGATGTTCCCGTAAGTGAATACCTGATAGTGAGGGTTCTCTATTATTTTTTCTGGTAATAAAATAAAATGATAAATGATACCAGTTGTTAAAATCATGACAACTCCTATCAATCTCCCTTTAGAAGTTAACTCTTTATCTGTAAAAAAGCTTAGTATAGCGATAAATGTAAGCATCAGAATATAAATATTACTGATAGATGTAAAGGAATAAAATGTCTGTAATTGTAATTTACCTCCCAATAGACCAGCTCGTGCTAAGATACCTGTTATGAGTAGGATAGAAAATATGATTTTATAACTCAAACTAATTTTGGTTGTTTTATCGATCATTGTCAGCTCCATTCCTCTTACATTAATATTTTTTCGTTGTTTAAAAAATAGAAATCAGATGGTTTCTGTCCGAATACTCAACTGCTATCCAGTCATTCATTTCATGTGATTCAAGTCCTATCAATCCATTTAGACAACTCTATCAATTCCATTGTTTCTTCCTTTATTACTAATCATCGTATCATAGCATGCTTGTCCAGTAAATCTTCATTTTCAAAACAGACTTAACGAACTAGCTTGTCCAGGAAAATAATTTAATTGAGAAAGCATCATCCTAACTATAGATTTAATAACCTGTTCATTTATTTAAAACATTTAAGTAACTATACTCTTTTATTGATTCATTTTCATTGGTATAATAAGAAAAAAGGATGGTGGATAATATGCGTTCCTATTACATATACATGTTAGAAATAGAAGGACCTCATGCAGAAAAGAGAGTTTATATTGGCAAAACCTATCAATTAGAAAAACGATTACAAGATCATCTAGGAGGAAATTGTAAATCTGCTGAGGCATTAAAACAGCATACAATTAAAGCGATTAAAGAAATACATAAAATAAAAGGATTAGAAGGCTTGGAAAGCTTAGCTGAACTAGATGCTATTACTTCTAGAATAGAGAATAAATCCATCACGGATAAAATGAATGGAGATGGTGGAAATAAAGCTAAGTATCGAGGCGGTTGTTATTTGTATAAATGGGATGATGATACCTTTGATCTTTTAAACCTAAATCATAAAAATTATGAGGAGTTAAAAAAGTATCCTTTGGAAAAAGTGAATAAGACTGAATATTTGGTAACTGGAAAGAATAAGCATCAAATTGTTAAAGACATCATGAAAGATATTCATTAAATTTATAATTTTTGATAGTCCACATTTATTGTCAATTTCAGCTGTTTTCCAAAAGAATAGCCCATGTCTTCTGATTATCAATAAAAGCAACTAATTAAAATAAAAAAATTGGTGTATAATGAATCTATCTTGAAAAGGAGGTCTGAATGTGACAAAAAATAATAAAAAAACAACTCTTTATCTGATTATTTATATTGTTTTATTTTTCTTTATTTGGACTGTATATGAACTGTTTGTAAAGCCAACAATAACTTCAACTTTTAATGAACCACTAGGAGAAATCATTCGCTCAATTTTTAAAATTATGGTTTGGATTGTTCCTTGTATTTATTTACTTAAAAAAAATAATGATAATGTTTACGTCTCTTTGGATGATCTGTTCACAAATAAAATAAAGTGGCTCAATTATTTACCTTTATTTATTCTTTTCACAATTTTTTTATTAGGAGGATCATGGTTACAGTATGGAAATTTAGCAGTAAGAGATACTTTCCAACCACATCAGTTAATCGGCTCCTTTTTACTTGTTGGAATGACTGAAGAAATGGTTTTTCGAGGTTGGCTATTGAATTCTTTTTTAACCAAAATGAGCACGACACTAGCTATCATTATTAATGCTCTTCTGTTTTTAGCCATTCATTTTCCTGTTTATCTTTATAAAGGTGTATTACTTGAAGTAATCATCTCAGGTCAATTTTTGCAGATACTGATTTTGAGTATAATATTCAGCATCACTTTTATTAAAAGTAAAAACTTATTAGTTCCAATAGTATTCCATATGTATTGGGATTTACTAGCTATTTTATTTTACACATAAAAATAGTACATATAAACCTGAAAATTCAAAGGAGAAAATGTTAGATGAAACGATATATCGCTTTGTTAAGAGGAATCAATGTAGGTGGGAAAAACAAAATAGCAATGGCTGAATTAAAAATAGGATTTTCAGAACTTGGCATGTTAGAGGTTGCCACTCATCTTAATAGTGGTAATGTCATTTTTTCTAGTCCAGATGATGATGCACACGCACTTTCTAATGACATTCAATTCATGATCAAAGATAAATTTGATTTAGACATACCTGTGCATATCGTTTCACAAGCAGCATTACAAGAATTACTGGAACATGCACCTGATTGGTGGGGGAATGACAATAAAGCGATTTATGATAATCTGATATTTCTTATGTCCCCTCTATCTTATGAGGCATTTTATCATGAAATGGGTAGCCCTAAAGCAGAGCTGGAACAAGTAGAACATTATAAAAAGGCTGTTTTCTGGTCCTTTAGCCGAAAAGATTATCAAAAAACAAACTGGTGGTCAAAAACCGCTAATTCAAATGTGCGTAACAAGATGACCATTCGTACAGCAAATACTATTAGAAAAATAGCGGGTATGTAATGAATGGAATAGAGAGTGAAAAGTTGATGTTTAAAACTGTGAACATCTTAGCTTCTTTTTATGGCTAATTGCTTTACCATTTCTTTATTTTTAATAATATTGCAATATATGCTGAAAATTGCTTGCTTAAATATATTCTTATAAGAATAAAATGATTCATTATGTAAAAGGGAAATAACTGACTCATCAGCTACCTCCCTTTTTATCTTCAATTGAAATACTTAATAGAAATTTTCTAAAAAACTTGTGCGCTTAATCTTCAATAACCCTCAATTCACAACTCTCAGCGAGTATCCAGCCATTCATACCATAAGATGCGTAAAGATTATAATATTTCAAACCCATAGACTCAATTTTCGTCTTTAATTCTAGAGGTGATTTATATCTTATCGACCATCTTTCTTTATCCTCTAATACCTTTTTGTTTTGACTAAAAAAGTATGCTAAAGGTAATTCCTTCAAGTCTAATATAATGCTGTAAGGCATTTCATGTTTAAATTGATAAGAAAGAACCTCCTTAAATATGATTTGTTTTTTCTGCCCTTGCTCTCCTTTTATATTAAAAATGAACGTTCCCTTTTCAAAATCAACTTGGTAACTGATTATTTCATAATCATGAGTATACATAAAATCATCTCTTTTCTCTTTATATCCCATTCCCTTGATTGCTTATGTAAATATTCAAGCGTTCCTTCACCAAAACAAGTATGTTTCCCTAAACCTCAATAGTTTTCACTTCATAACTTTCCGATAGTACCCAACCATTCATACCATAAGAGGAACACAAATTATAATAATGTAAATCACTAGATTCAATTTCAGATTTTAATTCTTGTAAGGAGTCCATCATTATTGGCCACCCCATTTTATCTCCCTCTTCTAATAATATCTGATTTTCAGAGAAAAATTTTTCTAATTTTCTTTCCTCCAAATCACAAATAATACTGTAAGGCATTTCATCAACAAAATGATACGTAAAAACATCGTTAAAGACTATTTTTTTATGATACAGATCATTTGTTATATGAATGATTATTGTTTTTTCTTCAAAATCAATACTATAGCCTTTTATTTCATAATCATTACCCTCTTTTTTTCTAGATACTTTTTATTTCAATCCCAATGATATCGATATAGAAACTCAATCATCAGACTGTATTTCCAATGGAAACCACTTCACAATTTCTAGCTAATACCCAGCCATTCAATCCATATGAAGCAGCAATACTATAATATTTTAATTCTTTGTCATCCAATATTTGTCTTAACTCCAGAGGCGAATGATATTTTACAGGCCAATTTACTTTTTCTTTTTGTTCAAATAAGGATTGATTATATTTATAGAAATCCTCTAATGAGTGTTCTTCTAAATCGAGTATGATACTGTATGGTATGACCTTTGCAAATTGGTAGGCAAAGAATCCTTTAAATACTATTTGCTTTTTATATTCGCGATTTTGAATAGCAATTACTAAGGTCTCTTTTTCAAAATTGATATGATAGGTTGTTATTTCATAATCATGGATTAAATTCATTTTTTCGCCTCCACTTTTTTTATTTTGTATTGCATTTGATTAGTACTCGTTAAATTACCTCTATTAAGGAAAAAAAGTACCAGTAATAACATTGAGAAAATCAAAAGGAAGAGCCAACTTCTTTTACAGTAAAAATACTATCCTCCTCAATCTATTGATACGAAATCATCCCACAACCCATGAATAGATTCCCCAACATCATTAATTTATTCTTCAGCCCATATTTCATGCCACTATTACAACCCCATGAGTAAATATTCATAACTATATTGTTTTCTCAATCAAACCAACAAGATTTAAATATATTCAACTTCATTATTCCAAGGTTCTTCAATCTCTTCTAATATTTCAGACTCGTTTAAGCTAATATTGTTTGCCTCATCAAAAGTAAGATTTAGCACCTCTTGATGTTTATTTATAAACTCTTCAACAGTTATCCAAGTTTCCATATTATCTTCACTAATTAAGCCTTCTACTTCCTTAGAAATTTCAATAACCATTGTGTATAGCGCTCGTTTATCAACTGTTAAAATATTTATATGATCTGTTTTAAAATATAATATGGTTTTGTTTCTAATTGGGTCCAACATGATATACTCAGTATCAAATTTTTTCTGAGACCATCTTTCATCATTTAACCATTTGTCCCACTTTAAAGATAAGGAAAAGTTTTCACATAATGTTTCATTATTTCCTCCATGAGATAGTTCAAGTTTTTTCCCATTAAATATTCCAAACCACATTTTTTCAGCCAAGTTTCGATATCCTAAGTTCATATTATCTGTCTTATTTAATTTGATATATATTTTCATTTTTTTCTCCTTAATTTGTTCTCAACCAAACAAAAGCTTTCCATATATTATTTATCAATTCTTCAAGCTTACCTTTACTTAATCCACGTTTTACCTGTTTAGGGATTAATCCATCAATACTGGCTTTATCTGTTATCTTATTTACATCAATTCTATCATCTCGAATTGATTTTTTACCGCTACCTGACTGAATTTGAATCTTATTACCATCAGGTTCTGCATCAACTCTCAACTTCATTTTTTTCCCATTAATGGTTGCTTCTATAGGCTTACCAAATGAATTACTTGATTGAACAACTCTCCGTCAAAATAAACTTTATGTGTACTCAACTTCATTATCCCATGGCTCTTCAATCATTTCTAAAGTATCAGCTTCTACCAAACTAATCTCATTACTTTTTTCAAATGAGAGATTTAATAAATCATAGTGCTTGTTTTCAAACTCTTCAACGGTTTCCCATGTCTTAGTAGCATCTTCACTAATTAATCCTTCAACTTCTTTAGCGAATGCGATAACCATGATGTACAATGCACGCTTATCCACAGATAACAGGTAAATATGTCTGGTTTCAAAATATAAGATTGAATTATTTCTTATTGGGTTCACAGATATGTCTTCATATTTCCATAAAGTTTTTTTACTTTGCCACCGCTCATCATTTAGACCTTTATCCCACTTCAAACCTAATCGATAATTTTCCTGTAATGTTTCTGAATTACCAGTATGAGACAATTCTAAAGGTTCTTCTTGATATGTTTTAAACCACATTTTCTCTGCTAATTCTCTATAATTTAAATTTATTTCTTTCTTATTGAATTGTACATATATTCTCATTTTCTCACACTCTCTTTATTGTTAGCTAAGACAATACTTCGCTCTTCAAGAATTTATTGCGAATATTTTTTACAATGTACAATTAGAAATATCATATTAAACTTCAGATTCCCAAGGTTCATTAATAACCGCTAATACGCTATCTTCTTTTAAACTAATATTATTGGCTTCTTCAAAGGTTAAATTTAATATAGCTTGATGTTTTTTCTCAAAGTCATTAGCCGTAATCCAATTTTCCATATCATCTTCGCTGATAAGACCATCCACCTCTTTGGCAAGTTCACTAACCATGATAAATAACGCGCGTTTATCAACAGTAAGAATGTTGACATGTTTTGTTTCACAACATAAAATTGTTTGATTTCTTATTGGTTCTACAGCTATATTTTCTGGATCAAATTCAGAATTCTTTTTATTCCATTCTTCAGAATCTAAGAATTTATCCCATTTCAAACTTAGTTCATAACTTTCTTGAAAAGTTTCTGTATTCCCTACATGTGATAGTTCCATACCTGGAAACCACATTTTCTCAGCTAAAATCCGATAATCCAATGTATTTTTTAATTTTTTTAGTTCTATATATATTTTCATTTGCCCACTCCTATTTTGTTGTTAGCCACACAAAAGCTTTCCAAATATTATTGATTAGTTCATCTAATTTCCCCTTACTGAGTTTTTTCTTAATACTATTATCAATTAAGCCTTCAATACTTGCTTTGTCAGTTATTTTATCGACACGAATTCTGTCATCGATAGGAGAATTTTTACCACTTCCTGATTGAATTTGAATCTTGTTACCATCAGGCTCAGCATCTACACGCAACTTATGTTTTTTATTACCAATAGTTGCTTCAATCGGTTTACCAAACGTCTTACTAGTAATCTTTCCATTATTTGAGAATTGATAATGATCCCCTGGGTTTTGTAATTGTCCCCAAGCATCAGTGACTAAAACACCGCCAACTGCTGTTACAGCTGATCCCGTAGCAATTATTGCACCATCTACCACAATAGCTGTTCCTCCGCTTGCTAATGTGACAACGGTGACACCACCAACAGTTCCAACAATACCAGTAATAACTGTCGTAGCCCCACCAACAAGTTTAATCGTGTTACCAATTAAAAAAGAAGCTGCATCAATGACTTCTTTTGATCTATTCAATATATTTTTTAAATCATCTAATGTTTTTTCCGTCAATAATTCGTTGTATGCTTTTGTTGCCTCTTCATCTAAAACGCCATCTACAAATAATTGATAATAATTCATATATTTAGTCGGTGCTCTTCTTATCTCATACGTATGTTGATTCCGTTTCTCTTCTCTATTTTTCCATGATTGATTCAGATTCGTCGCCCACTCCATATTCAAACCTGTTAACGAATAGGTCCCACTAAACGCATTCCAAGCTTTCCCTTCAGCGAGCATTCGAACCCCGGATTCAAGATTAATTAATAAATGCTCAAGCTCATCAAAAATAGCAGATGAAGTCACTTCATATTCTCTTAATCTATTCAGCTTATTTTCAGTTGTTTGCTTCATAGCCTGCATGCTAACTATCATTGTTTTCACATAAGCATCCGGCTCATCAATATTCTCTAAATTGTAAGAAAGCTGATTATAGCGTTCAATCTGTGAAACTAATACATCTTCTTGTAAACTATTAACGTCCACTTCACTCTCATAGCGACTAACAAACGTTTCGCATGCATTCATCATTGTTTCACTGACTAAAATAAATCCTTTTGTCACAGGGAGATAGCCATTTAAAAAATAATTTTTCGCCGTTTCATAAGTTTTACCTGTTAATGATGGTTCTAGCACAAATTGATGGATTGCTTGTTGAATACGCTCCATTCCAATAATCGTTTCGCGACAATTTACAGCCACTGACTCTTTTTGTCCATTTGCTTCACTTAAAAACATATTCAGACTCATCTAAATTGATTCCTTTCTGTATGCCTCTCTTAGTTGGTTATTCAATTCATCTTCTTGCTCTAAAAGAGTTCTTCTTTTTTGTTGTAATTGTTCTTTTTCTTGCTCTTTCTCCATTTCAAAGCGCTTCTGCTGATAATAAATATCTTGAGAAACATCGTGATGCATGATGCTCATTTCCCCTGCTTGCCAGGTTTCACCCGTTTCTTAGAATAATCGATTGATTTGGTGAAAAGTATCATCATATGCTGCTTGTTTGGTATCTAACCTGCGAATGTCATCTTCCGATTGATAACAATCTTCTCTTGCTCTATTTAGCTTTTTCTGTATGTCTTCATATGTCGTTAGTTCACTCATGTGGTTTCTCCATTCTGCTAGTCTAAAGTTGGGACAAATTGGATGGCTTGTTTTATTTGATCGTTCATGACTTCAAAATCCTTAGCGGCACTTTGAATATTAGCAATATCTTGATTCATCGCGGATAAAAAGGAGGATGTTAAGGTGTTCTTTTTTGCAATGGCTTCTTTGGCTTTTTCATTACCAGTAAGTGTCGTTGCGGTATCAGTTGAAATTTCAGGTAATTGACCGATTGGCTGAGTTGATTGTGATAGATTCGTTGCAATAGTGCTCGCTGTTGATAGGTTACTTTGGAAACTCATCATGTTTCACTCATTTCTATATGTATTTTCTTTATCTTAGCATATTTTTGGAATAAAAAAATTGATTTTCAGTATAAACTCAAGATATTACTCTGGTAAAACAATAGTTTTTCTCATAAAGAAATAAATTAAATCCAAAGAAAAATATGGATAGAACATAAGATTAAAAAATCTGATTATGTTCCACCCATATTTTTATTTGTTGAATATTAAGCCTTTGAATAAGGTTCCTTACAATCTGTCAAATTCAATAAATAATCAACACTCGTTGAATAATATTGAGCCAGTTTAATGAGAGATTGACTTGGTATATCTAAATTTCCCGTCTCATAGCGAGAATAAGTAGTCTGGCTAATATTTAAAAGTTTAGCTAGTTGCCCTTGGTTCAAATCTAAATCCTCACGTAGTCCACGAATTCTATAGTACATAAAATCACCTCACAATAATTTTACACTATGCGTTTTTTGCATATTGATTTCTATGCGAAAAACGCATATAATTAAATTACTAGTTAAGAAATAATTAGGCAATTTAAACTAAACAATAATTGGAGGGATTTTTAATGGAAAAGAAAACATTACATAATAAAGAAAACTTATTATTAAAAAACAAACAACCAATTAAGAGTATCACGTATCAAAATATTTATGAATTGAAAGATCAATTGGAGCAATTAGCTTCTTGGAAAGATACACTAAACCTAATGAAAAGTTTTTTTGATAATCAGACTATGCCCTTGAATAAGAAGAAAGTAATAAGAGAATTTCATGCACAATCGAAAGTATTTAATATATTTTATGAACAATTTTTAATAAGTATTGATGCGTTGGAAAATAAAGTTGAGAATTTAGGTAAGAAAGAAAAAATTAAACTATAAGATTTAGATAGTTTCAAATAAATGATAGTAGACTAATCAACTAAAGTGTTAATCAAATAAATTTAGTTTGAAAGTACATTATGGAACAGTTCAAGTTACATCTAGTATATTTATCAATAGGGATATACTACAATTAAGCTATTTTAGGAATTTATTGCTGAGATTATGTAGAGAATTATACCCTGTTAATTAATTAGGAATACAAAATAAAGAGTGTAGGTAACTTGTCTAGAATCAGCTACGTGCACTCTTCATTTTATACAACCAGATATAACCAAGTATATCTGAAAGTTTCTAATAATTATGAACTATTCCATAATTATCAGTTTTCATTCCTTCTTCCAAAACTCTTAAATAAATCTATTCTTTCTTTAAGATTTTTGTCTATCTTATCAGAAAGTTCTGTTTCATCAAATGAGGGATTTAATAAACAGAAATAGATACCTTCATTCGCAAAATATTTAGGTACCATATTTCCTTTTTCATCAGAAGGATACAAGGCTATAACCGCAGCAACTGTTTGTAAAGACCGCATTAACACTTCTGGAAACGCCAGAATTCCAGACATTGTATTTTGTTTATATGACATCAATTGCTGGCGTTGCTTCCGATCATCTTTATAAAGAATATTGACTAGCTTCTTATATTTCACTTCAAAAATCAAACTCCCTATATAATTCCTCTCATCCACAATGATATCTAATCTAATATCTGGTTTATTTCGAACAGATGATGTTTTAACTGGTACTTCTAATGTATTTGTAAAGCTTTCTTTCTTCATTGACTCATTAAAAACTAAGTTAATTTTTATATCTGCCTTCTTAAAGACAACATTCGTCCCATCACGAAGAAATGGTAGTTCTTGAGAAAGTGAGTTGTTTTCAAAGATCCAGCCAGAAATAGGTATAAAATCCAAAGCCAATATAGATTTTATCACTTTTGTATAACACCAAATTTCATATAGCACATCAGTACGTTTCCAATAGTACTGATAAGACGGTGAAAAATTTAAATTAATAGTATTTCTTATATTATTCAAATACATTTTATAGATAGAATTATACTTTGGATTTAACACTAAAGATTTTGGAACATGATTTGGTCTTTTGGACGTTACATTTTTCATCACTGAAGAATGTAAAAATTCAAGAATGTATGCCTGAAAATGTTTTATTTGATTTTGATTTCTTTTTAAAGACTCAATTCTTGTTTCATAACTCTGAGTGTTATAAATTTTCTCACTCTCTGATCTACGATAGTTAAAAGCATCTGAATTATTCTTCTCTTCCATAACCGACTGTATCACATTTTCTAAATATTCATCAGCTAGAAGTGAAAAACGTTTAAAATGCATAAGGATCAACTTTACCCATTGATTTTCTATCACATCATACACAATTATTCTATTAGGAGTATATAAAAGACCACGTTTTTCTGGGTGTATTTGAAGCTGCCAAATTGTTTTCTGATCAACCAAATTCTTGCTACCAATGGGATTCCAACTATAATGCTTAGTAATTTTATATTTTGCTTCTTTTTTTAAACTCTCGAGAGAAATTATTGCTTGAGGAATATCTTTTATCATGTTTTGAATACGTTGAAAAATATAATTTTGTTGAAATAGATCAGCATCTATAATCTTACGTTGAGAGTTTTTTTTAGAAATAAAATCTACAGCTAGTCCACCAACTATATTCTCAATTTCGTCTCTCATTTTTACCCAGTTAGATTGTTCCAAATCTTTAGGAATCACCTCAAACTGAGAATAGAAAGTCTCAGTCTCAGTCTCAACAAAAAGAAAATAATACCCTGGAATTAAAGGGATAGTTTTCCCTTGTTGGTAATTAAAAATAATTACTTCTTTATTTGTTGGCTCGTAATAACTCCCACCATATTCATCTTCTAGTTGAGTTTCAATTAAGTAATCATCCAATTCTGGAATGTAAAGTTTTACTTTCTCATTACTGCTATTAAATACAAAACTCAATTCTGAGAATTCTTTCACTTTAAATGGATTGAAGTCCATAAAAAAACTCTCATCTCTTGAAAATAAAACTTCTTCAACATAGGTATTTTCTTTTGTTCCAATATGAAACTTCAAACTAAATGGTAAATCCATGTAGGCTCAACTCCCTAGCTTTCTGTAATAATACTTCTCTAGATTGTTTAAAGTCAGATGTAGCAGAGTACTCATCTAGTATTTTTTCAAAAATCCCAACTTCATTGGAACCATTTCGATTCCACTTACCAACCAATTCAGATAATTGTTCATCTGAGCCTCTGACCTTGCTTAAAACTCTTTGAACAATTTGAATATCTATAGCTTCACGACGTGATAACTCATTCTGTTTTGGAAGATTTTTTAAGTATTCATCAATTTGTTTCAGTATCCTCCAACCAATACCTACATTTTTGTCTTTAGAATTGATTATTAAGTGAAGTTTCCAAAACATTTCTTTTTCATCCTTAGTCAATTCATTTGTTGGATTAGAATTTTTAAATCTTAAATAATCATCATACTTAATTTGATCACGTTTTTTTTGCTCATATTGCACTGAAACCAGCGTATCATCAATTTCAAAAAAAGGTACCATCTCAAGAGAAATAATATTGGATCTATCCAAAACTTTATCAGAGAACTGATGAGTGGATTCGTCTGTATTAATTGTTCCTACAAACAAAATATTTTGACCAACTTTAATTGTTGATGGATATGTTGATGAATTATAAAGTCTATTTTCCAAATCTTCATTATAGAGTTTGATCTTTCGAGAATTTGGATCCATTTCCAATACTGAAAGAAATTGTGAAAAATAGTGTTCTACCCGAGCCAAATTCATCTCATCAAAGCAAACCATATAAAGGTTTTCAGGATGCATAGAGGCTTCAATTAATGCATCAATAAGTCCACTATCTCCTGGTCGATAAACAGAATTCACAGTATCTGCATATCCTAATAAATCAGAATCATCTTCCCAAAAAGGTCTTACTGAAATAAATTTCACTTGCGCATCGGATAATTGAAGAGCCTTTGCATAGGAATTTACCAACTGAGATTTACCTGTACCACTTAACCCAGATAATACAACCAAACTATCACCAATCATAGCGGTATGAAAATTGCACAGGTCTCGCTTCGAGTAATACAGCTTACTTCGTTGAGTAAGGTGATAGAAACGCTCTAAAAATTCGTTTTCTTCAATTGATTCTCTATTTTGGTCAGATTCCAATTTATCAATATATTCATTTTTGTAGTCTTCACTACTTAATTGCGTCTTCAACACCGTATTTTTTTCTGAGTCCAACTTAATAGTTTCTACTACCTGTGATATTTGACCATCTTTAGTAATAGTAATTTTATTAGCTTGAATTTTTTGAAGCAGAGGGTATGGAACAAAAATTATATCTCTTGATTGATTGATAAAATTGTCATATTCTTCATACTCTACATTATCCTCATCAATTATACTTTTATAAAAATTTTCTTTTTCTATTCGGTAAACAACCCCATACATGGAGCTGTTCTGCCCTGTTATTTCACCAAATAATACTCTTGAGCCATCTGAATTTTCCCAAAAAACATTCAAAGGATAGTCCTCATTGTCTTTTGAAAAATTTGTAATCCTTCCAAGAACTTTTCCATTTTCCAACTGTTTCCCAAAACTTTGTTCATCTTCCACTGAGGGATCACTATTTTCTGAAGAAAAAATTGGAATTGGAATCAACATTTCTCTTTCCTGTAATAGTGATTCAAAATATTCTCCTTTTGGAATTAACTCCAAATCATCCCCCTGATAATAGTTACGCCCTTTTTCCTGACTTCTTTTAATCTTTGGAGTACAAATAATTACATACGGTTCTAGGAAATCTTTCAACGACTGTGCTCGAACACTATGCACTTCATTTTGGTCATCGGTAAATCCAAATTTGGAAAGCGTATTACTATATATTTGAATTCTGCTCACTTCGTCAATTACGCTACTTGGAAAATCAGAAAGCGGCGTTAAGAAAAAATACATTAATTCCTCTACATTTATCTTTATTAAATTCAAATCATCTTCTAAATAACCTATAATTTGATAATCTTGTTTTCCTTGTTTTATAGCCATCAATTATCTTCCTCCATTCATTAATTTAGTAAAATCATTTAATTCTTGTATCTTTACTATAGACTCAAATTTTTGGATAATTTTCTTTTTTTTCCGTGGAACTACTTGAAAAGCTGTAATCCAAAGTTCCTTAATATTTTTGTTTGTGATTACATCCTCAATATCATCAATAGGTGTTGTTGGATTTATAAACTCAAAATTAAAATCTTGTCTAATTACAATTTTCCCAGGAATTCCAATTAATAAAATATTTATCTTTTTGTCATTTTCTTTACTTTTATTATTCATATTTGTTTGTATTAATTTAGCTATGTTATCAT
Organism: Isobaculum melis; assembly: GCF_900111355.1. Lineage (GTDB taxonomy): Bacteria > Bacillota > Bacilli > Lactobacillales > Carnobacteriaceae > Isobaculum > Isobaculum melis. Next base: position 62,739 of record NZ_FOHA01000001.1, on the reverse strand, counting down.
TCTTATTCTGCAGTTCATCAATTTTGATATTTTTAACTTTAACTATTTCATTCAAATCATAAATTTCTTTTTTTAATCTATCATATCTCTCTTCAGCAGCATAGATTTCTGTAGAAATATTATTAAGGCTGTTTTTATAATTTTTGTTTTCTAACTCAATTTTAGTAAGATATTTTTTTTCTAAATTTTGAATTTCTCTATTTTTTTCATTATTATTTTTTTCTATTTTTTTCTTAAGTTTCCTATTTTCTTGAAGTAAAGTATTATTTACCTTATCCATTTCACACATTTTTTTTTGAAGATCCTCTATATAAGTAGTTTCTTCTTCATGACTAGATAGATTATTATTGGAATTTTTAACTTTATTATTTTCTTTAACATATAACAAAGCCTTCTCTCTAAAAAAATGAATTCCATCTATATCATTAAAAAAGTTTGTAATAACTGATTCATCATTTTGTTCGATTAAATAAATATAAAAAGAAAAAGGCGATTGTAGTTTCACATCTTGAATCGCTTCAAAAAAATCCTCTTTACTCCCATATATTATATTTTCATAAACTTGCCCATCTTTTACTAAAATATCATGAAAATTGCCATTGCTAATGTATTTGAATATATAAGCAAGGTTCTTTTTTTTCAAAAATTGTTTGAATAATCTATTTTTGAAAGATTGTGAAGCATTTTTTGGCATAACTGAGAGACCACTTATTTTCTGGGGGACTATCTTTACTAGTTTGCCCAGATGATTTGAATCAAGGTGATGAAAAACTTCTTCCATAAAATTTACTGTTAGACCTTTCAATTCTATCTTCCTTTCATAATTATGATTTATAGTGATGGCATTAATAGTATAGCATGAAACTCATTATTTTTTACAAATTAAAAGTAAGAAAATAAATAAGTAAGTAAATTATAGAAGTAAATTGATCTAAGTGTTTATTCTGATAAAAAAATGGTTAACGAAAAATGCTGTATGAAGTAAAGATTAAAATACTAATTCTACGCAACACAAACCTATTAGTGTCCAACTATTAGTCAGAAATAATATAAAAATACCATCTAAATTATTTCCGGTACTTTAAGAAGAACAGCAAGATATATAATAATTATTTATAGCAAATTTGACTTATTCCCACTCTATACGAGTGATGTAGATTATTAATCAATACCAGTGATTTTAAAAGTTTCAGAATTTGTTATTAATTAAAACAAAATAAGAATAAATGAGTTGTGTGCATCTTGTGTGCACTTTATAGTTTGCAATTTTTCTGTTTCAAACAATCTAGTTAATTTGATATGTGTGAACTGATTTCCAATACAAAAAGTGAACTTTCTCATGCAAGCACACGTCTTTCTAAAATAAGTAGGTGTTCATTAAATTAAAATGCATGCTTCAAGACTCTCTAATCCCCCCATTTGGAACAACGGAGAGAATAATCTCAAAGTTATATTTTACTCCACTTAATCATTATTTCTAAAAAAAAAACGACGAATCATTCATCCGTCGTTTTAGCGTGATATTCATTACATAAGTATTATTTAAATCTTTTCTGTCAGTTCTGGAGCGTATACCCAATAGAAAGATAACTTATTGCCATCTGGATCAGAGAATTCAAAGTATTTAAGGAGATCTGGTACATCCTCTAACACCTCGTCAGTTATTACTCCAAGTGTTTTTAAACGTTCAAATTCTGTTTCTACATTTTCCACTTCAAAACGTAAAACGTTCTCTGAAACATTAATTTTTTCTTCGTATAGTTGAATCCAAATAGAACCAACTGGATACTCAATAACGCCTTCAACAGGGATAAATTTCTCCTCAATCATAAAAACTTTTTCATACCAACTAGCAGATACCTCCAAATTACTTACTGGTAGACCTACTGTAATACCTTTTGTATTTATACTCATAACTATCTCCTCCATTTAATCAGCTTGCAATTATTTTATCATTTCAAGGTCAAATAATCTTATTCTAGATTGTGTTCTTTAAACGGGAGATTAAAAGTTTCCCCACATTCACTAATATTGGTGGGTCTTCTGGTATTGGTTCTCTCAGCTTAATCGTGTAACTATTGCCAGAACATTTTGGAAAAGATAACCTTTCATCTTCTTTCCCCCTTAAACTATTGCCTAAGTTAAAGTAAGATAAAATATTATTGGAACGACTTATCGCACAAGCTAATAAATAATAGTCTCCGCTTGGAATATTTTTCAATTTATTTCCTATTAAATTTTTAGTAGCTAAACCAGATATAGGCATATGATTCGGTATAAGTGTACGAAAAATCCCAATAAATATGATTCCCTTTTCAAAACGTTTCATATCATAAAAAAGTTCACTCATTTCAGTTTTGTACTTTCTAGGAGAACTACCTGTATATTTTTTAAAAGTATTCGTGAAACTACCACTACTTTCAAAACCTGAATGTTCTTGTAGGTCGAGTATTCGCTTTTCTTCATCAAGTTCAAAGATTGCCTTTTCAACTTTTAAACTAGAGAGGAATTCAGCAACACTGAATCCATTTATTTCTTTAAATTTCCGACTAAAGTGATGCTTATCATAACCAAAGTGACCTGCAATTTCCTCACTTGTCATTTTTCTACTAATAGCTTCTTCTGAAATGAAAGAAAGAATCTCAGGCATCTTCGTTTTCATTTTTATTCCTCCTTCAAAGAAAAAGCCTTAATAATCCCTATAAACAAGGATTTTCAAAGTTCATCGTATTACTCTCACTCTAACCAATTCGCTTTAGAGACATTGCCTTTTATTACTTAATTATCATGGAACCTAGAATGTTACTATAACTGGTTTTCCTTTGTTCTAAGGATAAAAAGAGTACCCCTTGAAAACTCAAAAGGTACTACTTAAGTATTTCTGAAAACTTGGTCGTGCGAACCTGTTGCAAGTAACCATAATTCTAAACAGCCATTATCAATCCGATAAACAAGTAACCAATCATTTTCAATATGCAATTCTCGTAACCCTTTTTTATTTCCTTTTAAGGCATGGTCTTTATATTTATACACCAATTGCTCTATATCTTGACTAAGCAACAAGTCAAGAACCACCTCGAATTTATTCATATCATAATGTTTTTTCTTTAAAGCTTTATAATTTCGTTCAAATGTGGGAGCTGTTCTAATCTTCATTATTTAATTCTTTCATTAGTTCTTGTTTATTATTAAACGTCTTGTAATGACCACTTTCAATTTCTTTCAGCGCTTGAGTTAGATCGTCTTGACCTAGAGAAAGTGTGAATGGAATCGCTTGTTCCTTAACAACCTTAGTTAAATAAATTTTGATTCCTGTAGAAAGATCCATGCCAATATCATTAAAAAACTTAGCAGATTCTTCCTTTAACTCATCGTCTAATCGTAAGTTTAACTGTGCCATATTCTCATCCCCTTCTTTGTGATTATCATACCACCTTGTATATACATTGTAAAGCATTTAGCAGTGTTTCGATTGGATGTGTAGTAACTTTTTTAAAGTAAGATAGAATGAATTACCAACCAAGTCAAACGAATAATGATATGTCCCAATCAAATGGATTTACAGTTAAGTATAAAGAAAAAGTTGCAATGGAGTTGCAATGACAGCAACAAAAAAGCCTCAACCCCTTGGTATACAAGGGATTGAGACTCACCGACGACTATTCCCACTCCACAGTAGCAGGTGGCTTACTCGTCACATCATAAACAATCCGATTCACATGACTCACTTCATTCACAATTCTCACACTAATCTTCTGCAACACATCCCAAGGAATACGTGCAAAATCAGCAGTCATTCCATCAATCGAAGTCACAGCACGAATCCCAACCGTATAATCATACGTACGACCATCGCCCATTACCCCAACACTACGAATACCAGGTAACACAGTAAAGTATTGCCAAATATCACGATCTAGCCCTGCAGCAGCGATTTCCTCACGTAAAATGGCATCGCTCTCACGTACAATCTCCAATTTCTCTTCTGTAATCTCACCAAGCACACGAATCCCTAAACCAGGTCCTGGGAAAGGTTGACGCCAAACAATGCTATCTGGCATGCCTAATTCAGTTCCTAAAGCACGGACTTCATCCTTGAATAAAGTCGCTAATGGTTCAATCAACTTGAATTGCATATCTTCAGGTAATCCGCCCACATTATGATGGGATTTAATTGTTTGCGCAGTATCTGTACCACTTTCAATAATATCTGTATAAAGCGTACCTTGTGCTAAGAAATCAATTCCTTTTAGCTTAGTCGCTTCATCATCAAAGACATAAATAAATTCATTCCCAATAATTTTACGTTTTTGCTCTGGATCAGACACACCAGCTAATTTCCCTAAGAAACGCTCTTGTGCATTGACACGAACAATATTCAAGCCAAATTTACCACCAAGCATCTCCATCACTTGGTCGCCTTCACCTTTACGCAATAAACCATGATCCACAAAAATACATGTCAATTGCTCACCAATCGCTTTTTGTAGTAACACACCAACCACACTTGAATCCACACCGCCAGATAAAGCCAATAAGACTTTTTTATCCCCAACAGTTTCACGGATTTTCGCAATCTCTAAGTTGGTAAAGCTGCCCATTGTCCATGTATCAGAACAGTGACAGATATCAAAAGCAAAATGCTTCAGCATGTCATTTCCATATTCCGAATGGTTTACTTCTGGATGGAATTGTACGCCATATAAGTTTTGTGTTGTATCTTGAACTGCAGCAAACGGACAATCTGTGCTAGTTGCTACCGTTTCAAAGTTATCAGGAATTGCTGCCACTAGGTCACCATGACTCATCCAAGCAATTTGTTTTTCAGGTGTTCCTTTAAAAATAGGTGAATCAGGAATTAAAAGTGATAGCTCTGACTTACCATATTCACGGTTGCCAGCTGGCTCAACTTTTCCACCTAGATTATGCATCATCAGTTGCATACCATAACAAATCCCTAAAATCGGAATGCCTAATTCATAAATCTCAGGATCAATTTTAAACGCATTGTCATCATAAACACTGTTCGGGCCACCAGAGAAAATAATCCCTTTTGGATTCATTTCTTTAATTTCCTTCGCTGTTAGCTTGTGAGAAAGCAATTCAGAATATACACCAAATTCACGAATTCTTCTTGTAATCAATTGATTGTATTGACTACCAAAATCTAGCACAATGATTTTTTCCATATTTGTCATGTCAGTTGCATTTGCCACGCCATTCACCCCATTAATTTATTTTTATAAAAAAGCGTATTGCTACGCATTCGTTAACGTATTTTTAAAGTAAAATAGTCGCACTAAATCCTCATGCGACTACTTATATTATCCTTAATTGTAACGACTGTTTCCTATTAGGTCAACATTTTTAAACGATTTCTAATATTTTCTCAGATAGATGGTATCAATCTTATGTCCTGCTGTTTTATGAATGACTAAATCCGCCCGATTTCTGGTGGGTAAAATGTACTCTTGGAGATTGACTAAGTTGACTGTTTTCCAGACATCTCGTGCCATTGTAAAGGCTTCTTCACGGTCACCAATGGCATACGGATAGTAATAGTTGGTTGGATCTGTAAAGGCTGTATCTAATAGTAAACCAAAGCGTTCAAGGTACCATTCTTCAATGCGCTCTGGTGCTGCATCTACAAAAATGGAGAAATCAAAGAAATCACTGATATAAATTTGTTGATTAGCAGGAGACTGTAAGACATTAATCCCCTCTACAATTAAAATATCTGGTGCATCAATTTCCTCATATTCATCTGGCACGATATTGTAGATTTCATGAGAATATAGTGGCGCTTTTACATGGCGGTGTCCATCCTTGACTTCACCAAGAAAGGCAATTAAGCGCGCCATATCATAGCTTTCAGGAAAGCCTTTTTTGTCCATAATCCCTTTTTCTTCCAATATCTCATTTGGATAAAGGAAACCATCTGTTGTAATCAGCTGTACTTTCTTATCCTTAAACATGCGAGATAACATCATTTGCAGCAGTCTTGCAGTGGTACTTTTACCCACAGCCACACTGCCAGCAATACCGATAATATAAGGACTATTCTTGACTTCTTTTTGTAAAAATCTTAATTTGCTTGCTTGTAGCATTTCATATTGCCCAATATAGAGGTGAATTAAATGAGTCAAAGGCACATAAACTTCTTCTACGTCAGTTAGTGAAATACGATCATTTAGCCCTTTTAACTGCTCCAATTCGCTTTTTGACAGCGGGGAAACACCATTTTGGTAGAACCCTTCCCACTCTGAACGGGATATTTGATGATACGTTGTGGTTAACTTGCCCATTATTTCATCCTCCTAGCGAATACTTCTCGCTTATTGTACCAAAAAAAAACAGTTTTTTCTTCCTTTTCTTTCGTCTTTATTTGATTTATGATGAAGGTATTAAAAAATAAAGGAGCTTTCCTATGAATACTTTTAAAGCATTAGTTGTCACAAAGCAGCAGGACCAGACAAGTGTCGCAATTGAACAGCTTTCGTTCGAAGATTTATCCTCCAATGAGGTACTGATTGAAGTCCATTATTCAGGTGTAAATTATAAGGATGCCTTAGCAACTAAAGTAAACGGTGCTGTTGCCCGTACCTATCCCCTCATCCCAGGGATTGATTTGGCTGGTGTGGTTAAGAAATCGTCTGCGCCTCAATTTAAAGTAGGTCAAGAAGTGCTGATTACTGGCTATGATTTAGGGACTGCTCATCATGGTGGCTATAGTGAATACGCCTGTGTGCCTGCTGAATGGGTCGTTCCATTGCCTGAAAACCTTTCAATGAAGGAAGCTATGATTGTTGGTACAGCAGGATTTACAGCAGCGCTTTCGATTTATTGGTTAGAAAAAAACGGGATTACGCCTGAACAGTCTATATTAGTTACAGGAGCAACTGGTGGTGTTGGGAGTATGAGTGTCGCTATGCTGAAAGCGTTAGGCTATCAGAAGATTGTGGCTTCCTCTCGAAAAGCTACATCACAGAAAGACTTTTTAGCCCAATTAGGGGCGACAGAAATCCTGTCTCCTGAAGATTTACCGCTAGAGAAAAATCGTCCTTTAGCCAAGCAAAAATGGCATGGTGTGATCGACCCAGTTGCTGGACCTCTTATGCCTCAATTATTTGCTCAAGTAGCCTATAACGGCGCATATGCAGTCAGTGGCTTAACAGCTGGCACTCAATTTGAAGCAAGTGTCTTCCCCTTTATTTTAAGAGGGATTAAATTACTAGGAATTGATTCCGTAGCGTGTCCAACAGAGATTCGCTTAGCGATTTGGCAACGAATTGCTTCTGATATGAAGCCAAAGCAGTTGGAGCAATTGATTGACCATGAAGTACAATTAGAAGAATTGCCAGCAGCCTTTGATAAAATCTTAGCTGGTAAAATGGTTGGTCGCACCATTGTGACTATTAAGGCATAAAAAAGAGGACATCATCAAAAAATGATGTCCTCCTATCTTTAATCCTTCTCACGCCAAGGAAAATGTAAATCAACATGTTCAAAAAAGGCTTCATTAAACGCTCTTTGATGCAATCGTTTTTGCTTCCGTTCTTCATAACCACTACAAACCATTTTTTCTTCCGCTGTTTCAGGCACAATTTGTGGAATCACAATCTCTCCACCTTCTGGATCAAATGCCACAAAAGTCATAAATGAAGTCGCAGCCAGATAGCGCTCGCCAGTCAATAAGTTTTCACCAATGACCTTGTTAAAAACCTCCATTGATCTTGTCCCTACGCCTGTCACATAAGCTTCAATACAAACGGAATGATCCACATAAATCGGATGTAAGAAATCCAAAGAATCCGTTGAAGCTGTTACACAATGTCTTCTACAATGACGGGTAATCGCAATGGAAGAGGTATCATCTATATAGCTCATTAAGTTACCACCAAATAAAGTGCCATGATGATTTAAATCAGCTGGAAAGACACGATGCGTTTGAATCGCTCGTGATTCACTACAAGTTTTTTTATTCAAAAATATTCACTCATTTCTTCTTTTTCATTTGCTTATTATAGCACATTCAGAAAAAAAGATTTAGCCTTCTCTCCCCATTTTTGACTTAGCTGAAATCAATCGTTTCCGCCCTTCAACTTTGACCAGCAGCTCAAGCTCTTTTAAAGCATCCTTGGCAATCCATTGCTGAGCTTTAGAGGTGCTTTTCTTTAATTTTTCAGCAGTTTCAATACTTAAAGTTTTTGCCACTTCATCTGTTTTCCCTAATTCTCTCAATGCCCAAGAGGCTGCTTTTTTCACTAATAAACGCTCATCATCAGAACAGGTTTCAATGAGTTTGAGATAGCCTTTTATTTCATCAATCGTCAGCGTTACATGGGTTGATGTACTTGCAATCAAGGTAAACGCTGCGCGCTTATAAAATAGGTCCTTATGTACAATCCACTCTTGAATAAAAGTACCATAGTCTGCCATTTTAATTACAATCGTTTTACAAAACAAATCACATAAATCCCAAGATTGAATCCCTTCCATGAAAAAATAAATATCCTCATTAGTACATTCTTTAGGCTTCATTGCGAGCACTGCCAATATCTTACATTCATGATAATTCGTTTGCCAAAGTTCCTTAAGAAACAGCTTATCTTTCGGTATCTGCTTAGCAAATTTTCTTAATTCAGTGGTTGGAACACCAATGGAGCAGTCTTCTGGAATCCCTAATTTAACAACATTTGCTTTAAATTTTTCAGAAGCATGTGCAAATAAATAGCTTACAATTTCATCAATAGTCATGGTTTTATCTCCTTTATCAAGCTAGTTATTTTCATATTCTCATATTTAAAAAGGGAAAACAAGACTTAAAATACTGGCACATTGCTTTTCAGCTATGGTATGATTTAACAAAAGAAGCGAAGCAAAGGGGGAGCTAGAGAAAATGACAAATATCCTACAACTATTGATTGATGTGTTAGATTATTTATCGATTGCAGTGATTGTTTGGGGTGTCTTTTTAGCTGTTGTCGCTTTTATTAAATCGGAGATATCTGCTGCTAATCGTAAGGATGCTGTGCATACCAATAATGAAATCAAAAATCGACTAGGGTCTTATATTCTATTTGGCTTAGAAATTTTAATCGCCGCAGATATTATTGAGACAATTTTAAATCCAACTTTTGATGATATCATTATGCTGGCTTCCATCGTTGTGATTCGTACCGCTATTTCTTTCTTCTTAACAAAGGAAATTGAAGCGAGTAAATAAAAAAGGAGTGACTTTATGAAACAAATTGATTTGACTTTACAAGCAGGAGATTTTACTTTTAATCATCGCGTTGCAGGTATTTGCCTAAAAAATGATTGTATTTTACTTGAAAAGAATTTCAAAGGGAAACATTGGAGTTTACCAGGAGGACGCATTCTATCTGGCGAATCCTCCTCTGATGCAATTGAGAGAGAGTTAACTGAAGAATTAGGCATCTCTGTGCTACATAAAGACTTATTTGCAACTGCAGAATTATTTTTCACTGATACACAGTTAGAAACAGCCCGCCCCTTTCATGAAGTTTCCTTTTATTATACAATTGATGCTTTTAATGAGACCATTCCTTTTGTCCCAAACAGCTATTTTAATGGCTATGAGCATGAGGATGAGCGTTTCATTTGGTTCCCATTAGCTAATCTTAACACCCTTAACTTCCAACCAAGACAACTCAAAAAAATGCTCGCTCATCCAGAACAAGCACCCTATCATTTCATCTCAAATACATTACTCGACAAGGAGCAAGACGCATGAAAAAACTGATTTTATTTGGAGACAGCATTACTGCTGGTTATTTTGATGGCTTTATTTCTACTATGCTAACCTCTGGCTTAAAAGCACAATTACCTCACATGGAAATCATTAATGTTGGCATTCCAGGAGACACCACAGATGGGGCTTTAACGCGCGTTCAAAAACATGTCATCAATCGCCATCCAGACTATGTGACCATCTTTTTTGGTTCAAATGATGCCGCTCTTGATTCACAAGTTCCAATTGAACGCTATGAAGAAAATCTACAACAAATCATTCAACAAATTGGCGCAGAAAAAGTCTTCCTTATTACCCCAGCGCTAGCGAATCAAGCTGTCCAAGAAGCAAACCGTCCAACTGAAACGTTGCTAAAATATGGTCAAGTTGTCCGGAACCTTGCAGCAACCTACCAAACGCAACTAATTGATTTACAGCAAACAATGTATGACTTATCTGACTATACAGATTTGCTACAACCAGATGGCTTCCATTTCAGTAAAGCTGGCTATGCTTTTCTAGTTGAACAAATCGTCCAAGAATTAAAAAGAGCGAACTAAGACCATCATCTTAGCTCGCTTTTTCAAATCAACCACTGTAATAAAATAATCCCACCAACCCCAAAAACAATGGACCAAATCAAGCTCTTTGTTTTATAGGCAATAAAAAATACAAGCACAGTTGGCAGCAGTTTCATATTCTCTAATGGCTGAATAGACAGCTCCCCATTCCAAAAGAAAATATCTGAACAAATTAAAGCTGAAAAAATCGAAACAGGAATAAATTCCATCCAGCGTGTTAAATTTTTAGAAACTTGGCGATTACTCAGTAACAACATAGGGAGCATGCGAGGCAAATAAGTCACAACAGCCATACCAATAATCAAATAAAATTGCTCTTTTGTCATGATTTCGCCACCGCCTTTTTCTGCTCAAGCCATTGATCAATATAATAACCAATTGTTGCAGCCAACAAGGTCGCAATAATCAGTGAAATATTGTGCTTCAGCAAAACCATAAATAACAAGGTGAGCCCACCTGCAATAGCTGCCACTAACACAAATAGCCACGAGGTCAATTGAATCACAAGCAAACAAATAAACATTGAAATCAAGACATAATTCATCACAACCGTATCAATCTGTACAAATTCACCAATAACACCACCAAGGGTTGCACTAAGCACCCAAGTCAAATAAGGAATTTGATTGGTCATTAAAGCATGCTGTGCATCCCACTGATGATTTTTAAATTGATTATAATTCACTGCATAGCTTTCATCAGCTAATGTATGTGTAAAAAATAAAATAAAAGCATTTGAACTATTTTTAAAATAACGCGATAAACTAGAACTCATTAAAAGATGCCTTAAATTCAAGAAAAAGGTCATCAAAATCATAGTGGGGACATTCGCTCCTGCTACAATCATAGAGGCCACCATAAATTGAGAAGCGCCTCCATAGACTAATGCACTCATGAAAAAAACAGCAAATACCGAAAAGCCAACATCATGAAGCAACATCCCACAAGCCAAGCCCAAAGGAATAAAACCAATCGATACAGGATAAATAATCTTAAATGATTCTTTCAATAATAAACGATTTTTCATGTGACGCCCCCTTAAGATGATTACTTGGCAGTATAGCATAAAATCATAGGAAGAGGAATAGAAAAAACAACTAAACCCAAAGGGATTTAGCTGTTTTTTTTCGCTTATAAATAATATTTCTTCTCAACCTTTAAATCATCACTTAACTCATAAACAAGTGGTTGTCCAGTTGGAATTTCTAAATTCATAATCTCTTCATCAGAAATCCCTTCAATATATTTAGCCAAGGCACGCAATGAGTTGCCATGAGCTGCCACTAAAACGGTTTTGTGATCTAATAAGGCAGGTGCAATTTCATCCTGCCAAAAAGGCATCGCACGTTCAAGGGTTACTTTTAAGTTTTCTCCACCTGGTATGGTTTGTTTCTCAAGGTTTGCATAACGACGGTCATTGACAGCAGAACGTGGGTCTGTTTCTTCTAATAAAGGAGGTAAGGTATCATATGAGCGACGCCAAATATGCACTTGCTCATCTCCATATTTCTCCGCTGTTTCCGCTTTATTTAAACCTTGTAAAGCACCATAATTCCTTTCATTTAAACGCCATGATTTGATCTGTGGCACCCATAATTGCTCAGACTCTTCTAAGACAATGTTACAGGTTTTAATCGCTCTTGTTAAGACAGAGGTAAATGCAACATCAAATTCAATGCCAGCTGCTTTTATTTTTTTGCCAGCATCTTTTGCTTCCTGTAAGCCTTGCTCACTTAACGCAACATCTACCCAACCAGTAAATTGGTTTAAAGCATTCCATTCACTTTGACCATGTCTAATAAAGATTAGTTTCATTTTGCATCCCTCTTTCTCAAAAATTATCTTATGATTAATTCTACACCTTCTTCTCTAAAAATGCACATCTAAACTGATGAGAATCATTTGTCGCCTAGCTAGAATTTTGTTATGATGAATGCAGTCTATTATTAAAGGGGAATCATTATGCTCAGAAATGTTGCCATTAAATTATGGTTTGTGAGTGCCATTTATTTTTTAATCTATATTTTTACACCATTTAAACGTCTCATTGATCAATACTCTTGGACAGCTATCATCCATGTTTTCTTTGCTTTTGTTTTCTTTATCGGTATTTTCAGCCAAATTGTACGCCTACTGCGCTATTTATTTGATAAAAACGCCTCTTAGGAAACTTCAACAACAAACCAAAACTAAAAAACAAATTTCTGAAAAGTTTCCTTGTGAAGAAGGAATAGTGCTATTTAATAATTGTTGTAGTAGAATATAGGTGGCATGTTTACATGTAATTTATAAAAAAGGGGTATGAAAATGAAAAAGATGAAAAAGTTATTTGCAATCCTTGCAGTACTGACACTCACTTTTGTTGCTACTGGTTGTAGCCTAATAGATGGTGTAAAAGATGGTATAAGTGGTGGAAGCTCTTCTAAAGAAACCAAAGAAATTGATAAATATAATGATTATGTCAACCTACTTAATATTTTAACAGGTAAGTTAACTTCTTATGAAAGCAACTATGCTAAAAACCATATGGATGAAGAGGCAAACTTTATGAATTTCGACGAATCAAATTGGTCAGAATATAGCATGCACCATGATTTAGATGCTTTACAAGAAGTCGTTAAAGCTGCCGATGAAGCAACATCAGCTAAGCCTAAAATGGATATTGATGGAAAAGCTGAAAAACTTGTTGCTGCACTAAAAGATGAACTTGACATATTTGAAGATATCCATACTTATTACAAAGAAAAAGACTTTTTAACAGACGACTACGCTAAAGGAAAAGAACTACATGAGAAGCTAATGGTTGCCTATAAGGCACTTGATGAGCCTGCACAAGCATTTTATGATGAGATGCAAGAATTAATGGAAGAACATGAAAAAGAAGAACGTGAAGGCTATGAAAAAGATGGACATAAAGTTTCATTAGCTATGTTAGATTTCATTGATACTGCAGAAGAAGCAACAAATCTCGTTTATGACAATGTTGCTGAAGATGGTAGCATTACTTTAACTGCTGAACAATACACTGAGGTTAACACAAAAGTTTCAAATGCTTTAGATGCGCTGAAAGAGATTTCTGAAGATAAAGATGCTTTAGAAAAAGATGGTTATTCAATTGGTATCACTGCATTTGTTAATAGTGCTACTTCTTTCAAAACTGCTTCAAACACTGTCACTGGTAGCTTTGGTGATCCAGACACGCTACAAACTGCTCTAGAAAAGCTTTTACGTGAATACTCAACATTGATTAATTCATATAATAATACTGTATCAAATTAAATTTATCAAAAAACAAAAAGCTCGTTTGTTGATTTTACGAACAAACGAGCTTTTTTAGTTCTCTTCTAATGCTGATACGCTTTATAATATAATAATGAAACAAAAATGGCGCCACCCACAATATTACCAAAATAAACTGGCACAAAATTATTGATTAACTCAAGCCATGTAGCTTGTCCTTCAAAAATAGCTGCTGGAATCACAAATAAATTTGCGACACTATGCTGAAAACCAATGGCTACAAAAGTCATCACTGGAAACCAAATCCCTAAAATCTTTCCTGCACTATCTTTAGCACCGTAGCATAGCCATAAAGCCAGCCCCACAAACCAGTTACAACCAATCCCAGATAAAAAGGCTTGCAATGGCGTCGCTGCGATTTTAGCTTGTGCAACAATCGCTGTTTCATGTCCATAAACCCCTGTACTCGTCAAACCAACTAAATGCCCAAATATGTAAGCTACAAAAAGTGCACCTAGTGCATTCGCGAGTGTAATCACAATAAAATTGGAAACTAACTGCTGAAATTTAATTTTTTTATCTAACCAAGCAGCACTCACTGCCATCATATTACCAGTAATCAGTTCACCACCAGCCAAAAGAATCACAATCAAACCAATTGGAAAAACGCAGGCTCCAATAAAACTAGCAAAACTGCCCCATTCCTCAGCAATTGAAGCAATGACACGAATATAACAAAGGTAGCCTAACGAAATCATCGCGCCACCAATAAAACCTAAAATAATTTTTGCTGATAAAGTTTTTTGTACTTTCTTTGCACCATTCTGAATCGTAATGGCTAAGATTTCTTCAGGTGTATTCACTTTTATTCCCTCACTTTATTCCAGTTTTATTTTGTATTTATTTTCACATACTCTAATAGTTTACGACATTCCTCTCAAATATCAATACTTTTCAGTAAATATTTTTGATTTTTTTTAAATAAAATCGGTCTTTAGTCGTAGGAAGCCTCCGTCTAGCGAATGTCGTAGCCAATATAGAAAATATATATAATAAAAATATACAGGAATGAATGGAGGAGAGAAAATGACAGAGATTATTTTAGAAGCGAAGCATCTGACCAAAACAATGAAAACAACAAACATTGTAGAAGATTGTACAATTTCTGTTGCAAAAGGAGAAATATTAGGTTTACTTGGACCAAATGGTGCTGGGAAAACTACGATTATCCGAATGATTACTGGATTGATTTCCAAATCTCAAGGTGAGGTTTGGATTAATGGTTATGATTTAGATCAGTCATTTGAAAAAGCGATTGGTCATGTTGGTGCAATTATTGAAAACCCAGAATTTTATAAATATTTATCTGGCTGGGAAAATTTAAAACAATTTGCTAGAATGAGTCGTAAAAATATTACAGATGATGATTTAAATAAAATGGTCGAAATGGTTCATTTAACAGATGCCATTCACCATAAAGTCAAAACTTATTCTTTAGGTATGCGTCAGCGTTTAGGGATTGCCCAAGCTTTGATGCATGAACCAACTTTACTTATTTTGGATGAGCCTTTAAACGGCCTTGATCCAGAAGGAATGCGTGATTTCAGACAACTCATGCGCGATGTCGCAGATAAAGGAACAGCTATTTTGATTTCTAGTCATTTGCTTTCCGAAATGGAAATGATTGCAGATCGTGTTGTCATTATTGAAAAGGGTAAATTAACGCACAATGAAACACTTAAAAAAGAAGAAGTAACAGCATCTTCGATGATTGAATTCACAATTGAAACGCAAGAGCAAGCTGCTTTACAAGCAGAAATTGTTCGCTTAGGTCTATCTGTCACAAAAACTGATGGTGATTTCTTAACTGTAGAAATCAAACGTGACAGTATTCCTGATGTGATTGCAATACTGGTTAGAGCGGGCATTCCAATTTATAGTGCAACCCCACTGACTACAACACTAGAAGATAGATTCTTAAGTCTTACGAACCAAGGAGGACAATACTAATGATGCATTTAATTAAAAACGAATGGCGCAAATTAACCTTAAAGCGTTCATTTATTGTTTATTTAATCACGATTGTTGCACTTCTTACTTTCGTTGCGTTTATGACACAACTTACAAACGACCTCGATACACCTGTTCAAAATCAAGAAGGTGAGATTGTTGAATCTGAATCCTTACCTAAAAACACGCCTATTTATGGGCATAATCAGGAAGGCAAACCATTCACAACAGTTGATTCCACAATTGACTATTTAAATGAGCAAAAAGAAAACTTTGCGGAAAATGAAGACGCTCTTAAACAAATTAATACGCAGCTAGATTACTTTGAAGCTTATCAAAAAGCAGATGTTACACCCATTACTAAAGGAAATGGCACTGTTTCTTTAGGTGCATTTTTCTCTAGTATAGGAGATATGAGCATGATCGTTAATTTCTTAGCCGTGATTGCTGCAAGTATTATTATGGCTGCTGAATTTGGGGATGGTACGATTAAACTGTTGTTAACAAGACCATACAAACGTAGTCAAATTCTATTATCAAAATATATGACAGTGATTTTATTGTCTGTCTTATTAACAGCCTTTACATTGGTTGCAACTTTAATTGTTGGGGCGATTTTCTTCCCAATTCAATCCTTAATGCTGCCAGGACAGGTCAGCTTAGGTGCCACACCAGCACTTATCTCCGCGTTCCAATTAGCAGGCACAAACTTGCTTGCCATGCTGACCTATGTCACCATTTCATTAATGATTTCATCTATTTTCCGTTCTCAAGCAATGGCGGTTGGCTTAGGTGTTGGCATGATTTTCTCAGGAAGCTTGGTCAATATGTTTATTGCCGATATGATTCCGAAATATCCAATTTTAAAATGGACCATTTTTAATCTATTAGATATCAATAATTTTGCGACAAATAATCCAATCGCAGGCGACTTAAGCTTTGTTCAAGTAGCAATTGGCTTACTTGTTTATATCATAATTATTTATCTTGTCACAAACTTTATCTTCAAAAAACGTGATGTCGCATTAACCTAAACAAAAGCCAGTGCAAAATTTGCACTGGCTTTTGTTAGTTCTGCAGCCCTTTTTCAATCTCAGCTCTTTGTTCTTCTAAGAATGGCGGCAAAGCTAATTTACTTCCTAACGTTTCAAGCGATTCATCTACTAGAAAACCTGGTTCATCGCTTGCAACTTCAATTCGTAAGCCACTACTGTCTCTGACATAAAGGCTTTTGAAATAACCACGATCTACAAAAAGTTCAATCGTCAAATCAAGTTGTTTGGCTTTTTCGTAGAGTGCATCTACTTCGTCTTTAGTAGCAACTTGATAAGCAATATGATCAATGGTTCCTCTTCCTGCTCTAGTTGGTTCTTTTCCAAAGCTATCATAAATAGCAGTAAAACTACGCCCTAGCGGGTCAACTAATTCATTACCTTTGATAACTGTTAAACCTAGCCAATCAACAAGTGTTTGGGTCGTGTCTTCTGGACTAGGAACAAAGACAGCTACACCTAATATCCTAATAATTTGTCGTTCACGAGGTATCTTTTGTTGTATCACTGTATGGTCTGTTGCTAATACTTCATCTATTTCAACAAGTCGCATTTGAAAACCATCAGCATCTTGAATAGACAAGCTATCCTCCATAACAGTTATCACAACTTCATTTTTTTCTAACCATTGCTTCCACCAATTTAATGAACCCTTTGGTATGCCTAAGTAAACCGTTTCAAAATAACTTTTTCTTAAATAGCTATGTCCCAGATTTGGAACCTCAAAAAATGTCAGTAAGGTACCTGGCGTTCCTTGATAATCACCATAAAAAAGATGACGCATTTTTGTATTACTTTGGTTCACAGTATTTTTTACTAACCTTAAACCTAAAACCTTTGTATAGAAGTTAAGGTTCTCTGTTGCTGATTTTGTCAGAGCAGAAATATGATGTAATCCAGTTATCATGTTTTTATTCCCCCTTGATATTTTTTGTAGTACTTTAAATGATTGACCCCAATGAATAAAATTGGATACTTGATTTCTTAAGACAACCTTAACGACTCTAAATGAATTATTTAGTATAATAGATTCATGGTATTTAGAGGAGGAAGCGGAGTGAAAAAGAAAATAATCATTGGGCTATTAGCATTACTTATTGTGGTAGGAGCAACTGTCTTTTGGTTAACGAGACCACCCAAAATTGGGAAGGAAGTTCAAAATGCCATAGATAAAGAAGAAGTGATTGATTCAAATATTCCAACTGTATTTATGCATGGATACGCCGGGACTAAAAATAGTTTGGGTAAAATGATTGAGCGCTTTGATGAATCCGGTGTTGCAACAAAAGGCTTGATTTTAACAATGAAAAAAGATGGCACAATTGAAGCAACTGGTGAGTTAGATACAACTAAAAAAAATCCAACGATTCAATTTATCTATGAAGATAGTCGTGTTTCCGTTGAGGATAATATCCTTTGGTTAGTTGATTTAATGAAAGAGCTGAAATCAAACTATGGTATTGAAACAATTCATTTTGTTGGTCACTCGTTAGGCGGAGTCGCTGGCTTATATTACTTAGAAGAGCATGCAAGTGACGCTCATTTCCCACATATTCAAAAATTTGTCGCAATTGGCTCACCTTTTAATGGCTTATACATTGCGGATGATGGTGTCTCACCTTATGACTTTGGTCCAACAGGTCCGCAAACTGAAACAGAGCGTTTTACCTTTTTTAAAGAAAATAAAGAGAAAATCCCTGCAGACACACACATTTTAAATATTGCTGGTGATGTCGAAGATGGGACCAAAAGTGATGAATCCGTTGCTGTTTCAAGTGCCTTAAGTATTCGCTTTATGCTCAACCCACAACATTATCAGGAAAAAGTTTTCTATGGTGCAAAAGCGCAACACAGCGCCTTACATGAAAATGATCAAGTGGATGCTGAAGTGTTAAAATTTCTTTGGTCCAATAATCAATAAAGAGAAGTCAATATTGTCCAACATACACTGATTTCCAATGTATGTTGGACTTTTAACGATTAAAAATCATAGGCCGCTTCCTTTTTCTCCCTCATCGCTTGATAGGCTTCTACAAGTAACACGGTATCCTCAACTAAACGTTGCACTCGAAATTCAACATCTGGATTCATAATTGCTCCTCGGACAATATCTTTTTCCTCCACAAAAACATAGGTAGGTGCTAAGTTTGCCTTCATATAAGATAAAATGGGTTTCAATTGTTGCTCTGCAATTAAATAATGCTTTGGTGAGCCTGCTGTCACAATCATGCTCGCAACTTTTCCTTCAAAAGCATTTACAGGTAACATATCAAAAATATTTTTAAGGGTTCCAGGAATAGACGCTTGGAAAATAGGTGTTCCAATTAATAAGGCATCAGCTTCCATGATTGTTTCTAAGAAACCTTTCACTGGCTGCTCATATTCAAAAAAGGCACGACCATCTGAAAAGGGCAATTCATAATCTGCAACATCTAAGATAGAGACTTCAACAGTTGGATCGTATTTTTTCATTTCAGTGACTGCAAAATGAACCACTGCTCGCGTATTATTCCCTAATCTAGATCCAATAATTGCTGCAATTTTCATCTTAATTTTGCTCCTTTCTTTTAGCGACTTCTTTTTTTGTATATTTTTTTACAGTTGGCATAATTTCTGTTGCAATCAATTCGATATTCTTTTTGATTAAATCAAGCGGTACGCCACCAAAGTCAATTTGTGCTAAGAAGCGTTGTTGACCAAATAATTCATATTGATAAAGTAATTTTTCAATGATTTCTTGTGGGCTTCCCACCATTAATGCATCCCGTGTATCTTTTGATTGAGCAAATTGTTGTTTTGGATAACCACCACCACGAATACGTAGCATGCCTTCATTTAAAAATGGATACATTTCTTGCATCGCTTTTTGTGTTGTATCCGCTACATAAAAGAGGCTAGTTGTCGCAATAGGCATTTTTTGAGGATCAAAGCCACCTCTTTGTAGCGCTTCACGATAGGCATCCACAGCAATTTTAAAATTAATAGCTGGTCCACCTAAAGTTGTCAGCATCATTGGGACACCTTGATAACCTGCTTTAATGGCACTGCCAGGAGGACCACCTACGCCACGCCAAATTGGTAAATGACCATTTTTCGGCTGTGGTAAAATTTCTGCTTGATTTAATGGTGCATGAAATTGTCCTGACCAGTTGATCAATTCTTCTGGTTCTGCATCATTTAATTGCAGCAACATTTCTAATTTTTCCTCAAATAATTCCTCATAATTCTTTAAATCATATCCTAGTAATTCATAGGCACCAACTCGTGAGCCACGTCCTGCAACAATTTCAGCACGCCCATTCGAAAGTAAATCTAAGGTTGCATACTCTTCATATACTCGAATGGGGTCATTCACGCTAAGTACAGTTACCGCACTAGAAATTTTTATTTTATTTGTAGCTTGAGCAATCGCACCAAGAATCACTTGATTGGCTTGTGTTGTAAAATATTTTTGATGGCTTTCTCCAAGTCCAAAAATATCTAGTCCTGCTTCTTCAGAAAACTTTGCAATCTCAACAATTTCATTGATTCTTTGTTGCTGTGAGATTCTTTTTCCTGTTAATGGATTCGCCATATGATCCCCCAAGGAATAAAGTCCAAATTCCATTCCCTCTGCTTCATTGATTCTATATTTTTCCATCAGTTCCATTCCTCCTAAATATCTGCTATTTTGTCATGAGCATTTTTGGTTATTTTTGTCATCATTTGATAGAGTGCTTTGATTTCTGATTCGGTCAGCACCTCTTCAAAAAAAGATGATTGAAAGTCTAATTGCGTTGGCAATATTTTGGTAAGAAACGTTTCTCCAGCGGGGGTTAATGAGATTTCTTTCTCTTTCCAATGAACCTTTTTGCAAACTAGTCCTTCTTTTTCTAGCGAGCTAAGCATTTTTGAAATCCCTGCTTGCGTCAAAAGTAATTTTTCTGCTAATTTCATTTGTGTAATGGGTTGGTGCGTTTGAATCTGAACCAAGGCATCAAATTTCGCTGCTGTGACACCATAGGGTTTTAGATGTTCATTTGTTAAACGATTGCTATAATTCACAAAATGTAGCATTCTAAGCCAGATAAGTGAGCTTTTTGTATGATACTTCAATGCTCTTTCCCCCTCCTTTTATCTCTTGTTAATTATCATTATACTAGTTAAGTGATAAAACACAAGCTTTTTAACTTACTAAAAATAAGAAACTAATTTCGTTGTATAAAAACCTTAAAAGGATACCAAAATAGGCAATCATCAAAGCTTTTGATGATTGCCTTCAATAAGTTGAAAACTTTTACATTTCTGGTAATAAACGGTACAATGCTAAGCATATCATTCAGTTTAAAAAGGAGTTTATCTATGAAAATGATGATTCGAAAACGTAGCATTAATGATATTCCTATTTTAGAGGTTGTCCCAAAAGATTTGGCGAATCAAGCTTTGCCTTTAATTATTTTATATCATGGTTGGCGTAACCGAAAAGAGCTAATGCTCACTCATGGGCGAAAATTAGCCGCTCATGGTTTTCGTGTTATATTACCCGATGCGATGCATCATGGAGAGAGAAAATCGGTGAAAATTTCTTCGATTCCTTCAATGACTTTTTGGTCTAGTATTCAATATAATATTGCTGAATTTACGACCATACTTAATTATTTTGCAAAGCATGATTGGTTATTAGAGAGACAAATTGGTGTTGGTGGCTATTCAATGGGGGGAATCACTACTGCAGCCTTACTTAGCAATCATCCTGAAATCAAGGTAGCTGCTAGTATTATGGGCACGCCCGCTCCTGCAGCATATGTGAAGCTGATGTTTCAAACGGTAACTGAAAGAGGCGGAACTTTTTCTAAGGATTTACCACTTGTTTTATCCTGGATTCCACAATTTGATTTATCCTTAAAACCTGAAACAATTGCAGGACGTCCTGTCTTATTCTGGCATGGTACGGAGGACCCTAAAATACCTTATCAACAGGTAGCGGATTTTGAGTCACAGATTAAGAATGAAGCTTTTGCTGAGCAAACTATTTTTCTAACGGGGCAAGAGGAAGGGCATTTGGTCACAATTGATTTAATGGATGAGGTTACTGACTTTTTTGCCAAGCATTTATAAACAAAAGGAACAAAACGCTGAGCGTTTTGTTCCTTTTTATGCTATCTACCTGACTGCTTTCCATAATTACGAATCAACATCCCATTTGCACGGTACATATTAAAGGTTTCATAATACTCCTGCAAGTCTGCATCACACAATAAATCAATCATGTAATAATCCTGTAATTGGGTCAGTAGCTGTGTCATTAATTCTTTTCCCACACCTAACTTCTGATAGGCTGGTAATACTTCTAATAGTGGAATATAGGCACATAATACCTGATCTGAAATTGCTGTAATAAAGCCCACAACTTGATTGGTTGCTTCGTCAATGGCAAGTACCCGGTAATCACTTTTTTGCAATAAAGCTAGATGTGTCTCTTGATTAGGAGGATTTGGCCAATCAACAAAGAAGCCTACAAGTTGCTCTGCCTTAATCCCAGTCATTTCTTTTTGAAATTTCATCAGATCACTCACTTCCGTTACTAGTTTTTAAACAGTTGCGTGGCTTCTACTGCTTTTTTCCAGCCTCGATATAAATCTTCTCTGACTACAACGCCAATTTCAGGTGTAAATTGTTGCTGTAATTTCCAATGCGCTTTTAATTCTGCTTGATCCTTCCAGAAACCAACTGCTAGCCCTGCTAAATAAGCTGCTCCTAGTGCCGTTGTCTCAACGACTTCTGGTCGATCTACTGGAACACCTATAATATCAGACTGAAACTGCATTAAGAAATCATTTTGTGAAGCACCACCATCTACTCGTAATGTTTTTAAAGGAATCCCAGAATCTTTCATCATGGCCTCTAATACATCTCTGGTTTGATACGCAATAGACTCAAGTGTTGCACGCACAATATGCTCTTTTCTCGTTCCTCTGGTCAGACCAAACATACTGCCCTTTGCTTCACTGTCCCAATAAGGCGTTCCTAATCCCACGAAAGCAGGGACTACATAGACACCATCTGAACTCTCTACTTTTCTCGCCAACTCTTCCGATTCTGGAGCGGACTTCACCATTTCAACGCCATCGCGCAACCATTGAATGGCAGATCCAGAAACGAAAACGGATCCCTCTAACGCATAAGACCGCTCACCACCCACACTACATGCCACAGTGGTTAATAAACCATGTTGAGATTTAACTGGTTGACTGCCCGTCTGCATCAGTAAAAAGCCACCTGTTCCATACGTGTTCTTTACCTGTCCTGGTTCAAAGCAAGCTTGACCAAATAAGGCTGCTTGCTGATCCCCTGCCACACCTGCAACAGGTACTTCTAGGCCAAAGAAATGGTGTGGTACGGTATGGGCATAGATTTCACTAGAAGAATGCACCTCTGGCATCATTGCTAGAGGAATCTCCAAAATCGCTAATAATTCCTCGTCCCATTTGTGTTCATAAATATTATAAACCATGGTTCTAGAAGCATTGGTACAATCCGTTACATGTGTTCTACCATCAGATAGCTTCCAAATCAGCCAGCTATCAACCGTTCCAAAAGCTAGCTCACCCTTCTCAGCCTTTTTCCTAGCACCTTTGACATGATCGAGAATCCATTTAATCTTTGTTCCTGAAAAATAGGGATCAATTAATAAACCTGTTTTTTCTCGAAATAGTGGCTCATAGCCCTGCGCTTTTAAGGTGTCTACAATTGGTTGACTTTGTCGCGACTGCCAAACAATTGCTGGATAAATCGGCTTTCCTGTTTTTTTATCCCAAACAATTGTTGTTTCTCTTTGATTGGTAATCCCGATTCCAACAATTTGTTCTGCTTCAATATCGCCATTGCCCAATGCTTCAACCATCACTGCTAAAATAGAGCCCCAAATTTCATTTGGATTCTGCTCCACCCAGCCCACTTCTGGAAAATACTGATTAAATTCTCTTTGTGCCTTTGAGACAATTTCACCTTCATGGTCAAAAATAACAGCACGGCTGCTAGTAGTTCCTTGATCTAGCGCCATAATATATTTATTTTTCAAACAAATCAGCTCCTCATGTCATTAGATAGAAGGTCTTGCTTCAATAATTTGAGTACCTGACGCGCTACCAACAATGATGGTATTGACCCTATCTAAAAATAAACCATGCTCAACCACACCTGTTAATCCATCTAACCAAGCAGCAAGTGCATGAGGATCTTCAATCTCTTTCATATGCAAATCAATCACTAAATGCCCTGCATCCGTCACTAGCTTTTCATTTTTTTCAGTCATTCTAAAAGCAGGTTGATACCCTTTTGCTTCAAAAATTCTAAATAGTTGCATACTTCCATAAGGAATCACTTCGATTGGCAATGGAAAGGCCCCTAATTTTTCAACCATTTTGCTATCATCAACAATCCAAATCACTTCTTTAGAAGCATCTGCCACGATTTTTTCAAATAAATGGGCAGCACCGCCACCTTTAATTCCTTGGAAATCCGCACTAATTTCATCTGCACCATCAATGGTTAAATCAATCATATCGACTTCATCCACAGATTTTAATGGAATACCTAAATCTTCAGCTTGTCTAGCTGTCCGATCAGATGTTGTAACCCCCACAATATTCAAGCCATTTTGAACACGTTTACCAATTGCTTCAACCATATAGGCAGCAGTTGAACCTGTTCCAAGCCCAACAATCATCCCATCTTTCACATATTCAGCTGCTTTTTCTCCTACCATTTGTTTTAAATTCACTATTTATTCCTCCTGTAAAATAAATTAATCTTACTCCCCTTCATTCTACACAATTACAGGCAATAAAAAAACCGTTTCCAGCATTTTATTTTTGACGCTTTCAATAAAAGGCTGATTCCATAAAAAAAGTGTGACTGTTTAGGAATAAAATACACCTTAAACAGTCACACTTTTTGAAAAATTAGTCTTCCTCATACTCATCCTCTTCATCAAAATCATTCGATAAGCGTTCGACCTTTTGAATCGAATCTTTTCCTACAGTTGCTAGATATTCTGCCATTTCAAGCGCAGAAGTCAGTGGGCTAACGGCATATTCAATCACTAAGCTTAGGTTTAAACCTGTCACCACTTCAATATTTTTCTGTTCAAAGAAAGCTTTCACTGCCACATTACTTGGTGTACCGCCTAATAAATCAACAAGTATCACAACATCCTCTGTACCTATTTTTTCAAGTGCCACACGTAATTTATCAGTTGTCACTTCTAAACCATCTGCCTCTAGCATTGAAATTGCTACGGCGCCATCAATTTCGCCAACAATCATTTGAGCAGATTTCAATGTTTCTTGTGCCATTAAACCATGACTCATCACAATTAATTTGGGTTTCATCTCATCCATCCTCACATTCTAAAAAAATAATAATTGAACGATTTGTTGTCCTAATAAGAAAATCAATAAGGCGTTGAATAATAAAGTCACCAAGCGATTGCTGATTTTTTTACTCAATAGTGCACCTAATTGTCCACCAAGAATCGCACCAGGAATCATCCAAAGTCCTAAACTAAAATCAGCTTGACCTGTTAAACCATAAGTTAATAGCGTAATGGTTGCTGTAATCAGTGTGACATAACTAGAGGTTGCTGCCACATCTTTTGGTAATAAATGAAAAACAGAAAATAGAATCGGCACTACAATTGGGCCACCACCAACACCAAACAAACCCGCAAAGAAGCCAATAAAGCAACCAAATAAGGGCTTGGCTATCGGATTTTTATAAAGTGAAGTAGGTAACTTTCTTAATTGGTTTTCTGAAAACATTAACAGTAAAAGCACTGCCAATAGTACCAGATATAAGAATGAAAAAAGTTGCTTAGACATGCCTTGATTAAAAGATGAACCAATAATAGAAAATGGCACACTCCCCATTGCAATCAAAAGCGCTGTTTTAAGGTCTCCTCGCTGATGACGATAATGATGATAACAAGCAATCACAGCCATGGAAAAAACCGTCAAAGATGAGCTAAAAGCTGTAAGCCCTTGTGCAACACCTAAAGCCAGTAAGGTTGGGACAATAATAATACCGCCACCAATTCCCAAAACACTACCAATTGTACTTGTCACCAATGCGATTATGAAAAATACCACTTCATTCCATCTCCTATCTAATCCACTTCACGCTTAACAGTATGCTAGGAGATAAACCTTGCTACTATCTCTTTACGCGCCTCAACAAATGCTTGATTGTCCCTACTTGGATGAATCCGATTGGTCAATAAAATAAACCCATTTTGGCGTTTCATATCGACTAATAAACTCGTACCAGTGAAGCCTGTATGATAATAAATATCCGGCTGTAAGACTTCCCAGCCTAATGTTCTGGATCCTTGCTGATATTCTTTTAGCCAGTCGAAAGCTACTGATGAAAGAACTTCTTTTCCTTGATAGCACCCCTGATTGAGCATCATTTGAACAAAATGAATCAAATCCGTTAAGGTAGAAAATAAACCTGCACTACCACTTTCACCAGCTAGTAAAAAAGCCTTATGATCATGACATTTCCCGCGAATACAGCCTCTTTCTTTGGTACATTCTGTTGGAACAAAGCGAGATAAAGGCTGTGCCAAATGATAACCAGTGTTCGTCATCTCTAAAGGCTCAAAAATAAATTTTTGCATCCCTTGCCCCAAAGAACCATCGAAAACTTCAATGATCCAGCCCAATAAAATGTAGCCAATATCAGAATAAAGTGTTTGGCTCCCAATCGGATAAATCGGCTGTTCACACTGATAAATCGCTTCAATTAAATCAGCTTGAGATAACTGATGCTTATTTGAAAAATCCCCAGGTAAACCTGCTTGATGTAACAATAAATCCTTTAATGTTACATCAAGTAGCTTAAATCTTGGTAAAAGCTTAGCGACCTTTGTATCAAAGGTGAGCTTTCCTTGTGCTATCAACTGAAAGATTCTTGTTGTGGTACCAACTACCTTTGTTACAGAAGCCAAATCATAAAGCATATTCTGCTGTAAAGGCTCTCTAGTTGGCTGAACTTGGCTATCTCCTATCACAAAAGACTGACTCTCAGTTGCTGTCACAAAAGCAAAGCTTGCTCCTGGTATCACATCATCCTGCACTAACTTTTCTATTTGCGCTACTATTATTTCTTGTTTCAACCTACTCACCAGCCTGATAAGCTTGGATCACTTGAGTCACCATTCCTTGATGCTCCTTAACCGCTTTTTTTGCCGCTAGAGGATCAAGTCCTGTCTGAATCATGACAATCGCTACAGCCACATCCATCTCCGCTAATTCTAACATTTCAAGTGCTTTTTCTTCTGATACGTCCGTCGCCTGTGCAATAATACCTTGCGCACGCTTAACCAGTTTTAAATTGGTTGGCTGAACATTCACCATTAAATTGCTAAAAACTTTTCCAGAACGAATCATCACACCAGTTGAGAGCATATTTAAAACCATTTTTTGTGCACTGCCTGCTTTCATGCGCGTAGAGCCAGTAATAACTTCTGGTCCAACAATTGGGGCAATCCCAATCTGAGCCAGCTGATTCATCTCACTTGCACCATTACAGGTCACAGAAATGGTTAAAGCATCTACTTCATTGCCATATTTTAAGGCTGAAATCGCATAAGGTGTTCTCCCACTTGCAGCAACAGCAATCACAATATCGGCTGCTGTTAAATCAACTTTTTTTAAATCCTCAATGGCTAGTTCCTCGCTATCTTCTGCTCCTTCAACGGCTGAAAACATGGCTTCCTTACCACCTGCAATTAAACCAAATGCCCGCTTAGGTGAAACACTATAGGTCGGTGTTAATTCAATCGCATCTAAAGCACCTAAACGCCCAGAAGTTCCTGCACCACAATAGATCATTCTACCGCCAGCCATAAATTTTTCACTGACAGCATCAATCGCTTTGGCAATTTGTGGGAGTTCCTTTTCCACAGCAAGTGCCACTTTTTGATCTTCCTGATTCATTACAGCAACCATCTCCGCTGTTGAAAGCTGATCAATCGTCATTGTTTCTTTATTTCTTGATTCAGTTGTTAGTTTTGTTAAATCCATTCTGCATACCCCTTACTTTTTTAGCTGCCTTGCAAGTCTAGAGGTCTCTACGATGCCCTTTTCAATATGTTCAAAATCCTTTTGGACAATGCCTAAATACAGCATATCCGCTATCAGCATCATTGAAAATTTTGAAGAAATCGCACCGATTCTGAGCAAATGCTCATTATTAGGAATTGCAAGCACCACATCTGCCAGCTCAGAAAGCTCTGATTTTTGGTTACGTGTCACAGCGATTATTTTTGCACCATTTTGCTTGGCCTGCCTTACAGGAAGCAAGACTTCCTTGGTTTCTCCACTATAAGAGAAGGCAATCACAACATCCTTTTTGGTAATGTAATGAGAAAATTCAACACCCATATGTGCATCAAAATCATATCTTGCCCTGATATTCACACGATTTAATTTATGATATAAATCAAAAGCAGGGAGTCCTGATGCACTGATACCATACAAATACACACAATCTGAACGTCTTACCGCTTCAAATATTTCTTCTAATGCCGTCACATCTAAGTGATGAATAAACGATTCTGATGCCGCATTCATCATTGAGCTTAGTTTAAGTGCTAACTCCCTTGTAGTATCTTCCTCTGCAATAACAGGGTCTAGCACTTCTTTATCTCCAGCAAGAGAAACCGTTTTCGCAAGATTGATTTTCAATTCCTCCAGACTGGAGTAGCCTAAGGTCTTGCTAAAACGAATGACTGTTGCAGCAGATGTTTGGCTTTTTTCACCAATTTCTAAAGCGGATAAATGCAATACCTCTTCTGGATGTGCTAATAAATAATCTGCAATTTTTTGATTGCCTTTGCTTAAATTGTTGTATTCATTTCGAATATGGGTGAATAGTTCCATGATTTGCCTACCTCTTTATATGATTATTTTGGAAGAAAATTAAGAATGGATTCATTTGATTCAGTTGGCACCATTTGTGCAGTAATGTTCACACCATCTGCTACCAATTGACGTAGAATCTTGATATCTTCTTCTGTTAAATTGACTGATTTTTTAATATTAACTGTATCTTCTTTTTTCGATAAATTTCCAACATTAAAAGTTGTTAAGGGAACGCCGCCTTCAATGAGCTTGGCCATATCCGGAATATCTCTCGTAATTAAAAAGACTTTCTCATGATCATATTTACCAGCTAAAATATTCGTAATCGCTTTATTCACTGATAAAATCGATAATTTAACACCTGTTGGCTTGGCCATTTTTAGCGCACCAATTTGCATTTCATCTTTAACCACTAAATCATTTACAACCATAATACGTTCTGCACCTGTTAAGTTTGTCCAAACAGTTGCAACCTGACCATGAATCAATCTTTCATCTACACGAGCATGTGTTAATGTCATTGTTAATTCCCACCTTTTTTAGTTTAGAATAAGCTAGCAATAAAGCTAAAGATATTTTGAAGGTTGCCTAGTACCATTCCTAAAGCAATCAATACAAAAATTAAACGAGTAGAATTCATTTTCTTTTTACCTAATAACCAATAAG
Source organism: Isobaculum melis (assembly GCF_900111355.1). Classification (GTDB taxonomy): domain Bacteria; phylum Bacillota; class Bacilli; order Lactobacillales; family Carnobacteriaceae; genus Isobaculum; species Isobaculum melis. The sequence continues at coordinate 33,530 of NZ_FOHA01000001.1, read as the reverse complement.
AGAATAAGACAATTCCTAATGGTAATAACCCTGGTAAAATTTTATCTAACATATCTTGTACAGATAATGTGACTTCACCCATTTTATATTCAAGTGGCAAAGTAAAGTTAATCACAGAAGGAATTAAGGCCCCAACTACTGTTAACCCTAAAATAGAAGCACCTTCAGTGAATGCTTTCATCTGTCCAGCAAACTCTGTTGCCAATTTACGCCCTTGAACATACCCTAAATAGGTAAATTTATAACGTACCCACAACACTGCTAAACAAGCGATAATTGGAATAATTAAGCCAATTACCTGTCCACTTAGCGCCATATAAGACGCAATTGAAAAGATAATCGCACGATAGATGGCTACGAATAAAGTATCACCAACACCTGCAAAAGGTCCCATTAAACCTGTTTTCAAACCTGCAATTGCAGTTGGATCAGACATGCCGAACTCTTCTTCTAAGGCCATATCTGCCCCTACAATTAAGTGAGACATCGCTGGCGTTGTATTAAAGAAGCCTAATTGTAGTTTTAACGCCTTCGTCATTTCTTCTTTTGTTGTATATAATTTTTTCAAGGCTGGCATGATCACATAGGCATAACCTAGGCCTTGCATTTTTTCATAGTTCCATCCTAATTGTAACCCAAATAGGTTACGAATGTATACTTTACGAATATCTTTTTTCGTTAATTTATTTGTCTCATTACTCATCGATTTCTACCTCCTCATCATCTACATAAACTGTACTTGACTGATTGCTTGTTGCAGCGGATCCTGCACCTGCTTCACGTTTGGTTAATAGGTAAATTCCTGCAAAAGCAAGTCCTACTAAAGCTGCACCAAGAAGAGAGAAGTTTGCGCCACCAAAAGCCATCAAGACAAATCCGATAATATAAAATGGGAAATATTTCTTTAATGGTAAATAACGCATTAAAATGGCAATCCCCATCGCTGGTAAAATAGCACCGGCTGTTTTTAATCCGACCATCACCCATTCAGGAATAAAGGCATTAATTGCATTGACCACATGATCACCAAAGGTTAAACCAATAAAGACAGGAATCATTCTAGTCAACATCCAAGGAAGAGCTCCTAATAAGTTCGCACGCTCTACACCTTTATAATCGCCTTTTTCAGCTGCTTTATCTGCCATATGTTGGAAAAAAGTATTGGTCATTCTACCAACAATATCTAGCTGAGTTAATAATAAACCAATTGGAACGGCTAGCCCAATCCCATATTCAGGACCTTTTCCTGAAAGAATAGCAAAAGCTGCCCCCATCACAGATCCTGATAGAAAATCTGGCACGGTTGCCCCACCAAAGGTCGCTACGCCTAAGGTCATTAATTGTAATGTCCCTCCAACGATTAAACCTGTTTGTAAATCACCTAAAACCAACCCTGTAATTGTGCCGCCAAACAATGGGGTATATGGTCCCATTTGAATTGAAATGGCATCTAGCTGACCGATGCCAACATAGAGGGTTAAAATAATAATTGCAACAATTGAGATACTCATGTTTCTTCCTCCTTTTTTAATAAAACGCTTTCTTTTACAACCTCATTCTAGCACTTATGATTTTATATTTCAACTTTATTGTTTAAATAGATCTTAAAAAGAAATCTAATTTCATTAAATCGTATAAAAAATGGAACGACTTTTCCCTTTAAAGTCGTTCCTACCCAATTTCATGATGTACTTATTTATGTATTCTGAACAAGTCCTGTTGTCTGGAAATAAATAAGTTCTAAGCTGTTCATTTACTATAACATGAAATGTTTCCAAATTAGAAAAATGTGTAATATATTCACACTTTTATTTTTCAAGTAGCACTTTTAGTCCATAATATAACTAAAGACCGATTTCTGAAAGAATTTCCATAATATTCATCATGGTTTCTTGATAGGTTGGTTTGGTTGCTTCTTCTTTTTTTTCTACCATTTCATCTTCTTGATGTTGTGCAACCAAATCTTTAATTCTCTTTAGGGCTTCTTTTTCTTCACTCATATCCGTCCATCTCCCTTTAACTGATTGACTTTATTATAACAAAGTAATAGAGAATCACAAAAGAATCTGCTGATATATCTATTATTTTATCTCGTCAAATGAAGTCTCGTGATAAACCCAACTAAAAGGAAGAGGTGTTGGTGTAGTAGGTTGCAGATAAAAAGTTATCCAATATTCTCTTGCGCCATTACTATCAATTGTTGGAAATCCTGATTGGATAGCTGCTGGTGAATGAGGGATCTCTTTATCAGTTAAAACATAGCCTAAAGAATGATAGTATTCAGGAATAATCCCTTCTATCTGATAGTACTCTCCAGGTGGATTTCGTATCACAATTGATTTTTGATAATCATTAGCATCTGCAACAAGAGAGGATGCGCGTACATTTATGCGTTCCGCTATGGTCATAACAGCTGTCGGATTTTGTGCATCAACACGCCTAATTTCAGCATATCCTTTACTTGGAACGACTAATTGACTATGAGCATGAACCATTACTTGTTGAATATGAAACGTTAATTGCTGTTTTCGATAGTAATAAATAATTTCTATCGGATCCTTGTCATAGTTACCTGTTGGATTGCCTTGCACGGAAACCAAGTCATAACCCAAAATAGTTTTCTCATAACTAGTAGCATCATAAGGTGTTCCAATCGCAAAAACATCTCCGATTGACTCCTGATCTGGTGGTGTTAAAGAAGCCAAAGCATCATCTTGATCGCGATACTTAATACTAACACGCTGTGGAACATCTGCACTATGCGCATTTTCATCATTTATCTCAGTCTGTCCACCATAAGCACTATACTCAATATAGTAACCCTCGTTCCAAAATGAGGATGGCCATGTCTCCGCACCTTCATTTGGCAAATCATTCCACCATTTTGTTGGCTTTGTGCCATCATTTAAGGCAAATTGTAAAACTGTTTCTGGCTTGATATTATGCCAATTATTGTTGGGTTCACCAGCACTCCAGCCATTATAGACACCTGGTATTGGTAAACCTGTAGCCTTTATAATGCCATTATAAAATTCTAACCCTGCTTCTGGTCCAGCTACCCAATACCAAATTGATTGATCTAAACGATAGAAACTAGTTGCTGTCAGTATCGCTGGCTCATCTTGAATTTTTGCGCCATTATCCTTGCGCACCATTCTAGTTGCCCCTAGCCAACCTGGTTCTTTAGCAATTGCATTAAAGATATGATCATGCTCTGCTGCACTTGTAATGGTCGCTAAATAGCCTGTCAGATTTTTATATTTATTGGCTTCTGATTTTGCTTCATTATAGGCAGCTGCCCATGATAATCTTTTGGGAATATAGCGATAATAATGCTTAACGCCATTTTCATCTTCCCATGCTGTAATTTCCTTATCACTTAAAGAAATGGTCACGATTCCTTTCGTTTGCGCTTCATCTGTAATCGTTAAACGCAATTGTTTCAAAACATTTTGAACATCTGTGGGTGTGTTATGAGCGTCTAAGGTATAGTTAATAAAACTATCATTAGGGTCATTATTCAACTGCCAACCTGTTGGTGTATTCAGCTCCAGTTTTACACCTGAAGGCATCGAAATGGTCACTGAAGCAATGGTGGGAAAGTTTGGTATAACGGTTAAATTTTCTAACTCATATTTCCCCCCATTTCTTTTGACATCAAATTCAATTATTTTAACTGGACTTCCCTTAAGTTCAACAGTCGGGACTGTTTCTGCTTGACTTTGTTTACCAAAGGAGAAAAGCAATACGAAACAGAAAGCAAGTAACATCCCCCATTTTCCTACCTTAGATACTCTATTACTCATTAATGTACACCATCCTCATTCTATTATTGCAACAAACAAATGTTTTTTACATAAAATGATTTGTTTGAAGTCAATAAAAATGGCAAACAAAAAAACGCTGATTTAATCGCGTTTTGAGCTTTGAATTTAAAAATGTACACTTATTTAAAGTACAGAAAAAGAACGAGTGCATTTAACATTTGATTCTTGCAAAGCAATCATACCCTACACCAAAATCGCTGTCAACGCTTGATTTAACAGCATTTATCCAGTTGTTTTCCGAATATACAGAAACCATAAATATAAACCTCACAAATCGTTTCCTATACATTTAACTCATAATATCTAAGCAAACAAAAAATCCTTTGACAAGATGGTCAATCTTGCCAAAGGAAATGATAGTGTATTTATTTACTTAATTTCTCACGAATTTTTTCTTCTTGTCCTGCTAATCTTGCATAGTTAAAGAATCTTACTTCAGCATCCTTAACAGTTTTTCCAAACAAGCGATCAGCAACAGTTGGATTGGCTCTGTATAAAGAAGAGAACCTTGTTTCACTCAGCATGAAATCTTTCATCGTACTAAAATCAGGTTTTTTAAAGTCCAATGTCATTGGCACTTTGCCTTTTTCAGCTAATGCTGGATTAAAGCGATAGAGAGACCAGTAACCAGAATTCACAGCTTGCTTGGTTTCTTCTAAGGTTTGGCTCATCCCACCAATCACACCATGATTAATACATGGTGTATACGCAATAATCAAAGAAGGACCAGGGAATTTTTCTGCTTCTTCAAAAGCTTTTAGGGTTTGCATTTGGTTGGCACCTAAAGCAATTTGTGCCACATAAACATTGCCATAGCTCATTGCCATCATCCCTAAATCTTTTTTCGATACATATTTTCCACTTGCTGCAAACTTAGCAATCGCTGCAGCTGGTGTTGCTTTAGATGTTTGCCCACCAGTATTGGAATAGACTTCATTATCCATGACTAGAATATTAACATCCTCGCCACTCGCTAATACATGATCAATTCCGCCGAAGCCAATATCATAGGCCCAACCATCGCCGCCAATCATCCATTGACTAGGTTTTGCAAAAATATCACGATCTTGATAGATTTCTTCTAAGATTTCATGCCCATCTTTTTCTTGGAGTAAAGCAAGTTCTAATTCTTTGGCACGTTCTCTTGTATTTTCACTATCATTCAGATGATTTAACCAATCTAAGAAAATGTCTCTCAGTGGTTCGCTAATTTGCTCACCTTCAAGCTCTTCTGCCATCTTCATAGCAATCGCTTCACGTCTTGTTTGATTGGCTAAATGCATCCCAAAACCATACTCTGCATTATCCTCTAGTAATGAGTTTGACCAGGCTGGTCCGCAGCCTTCATGATTGGTTGTATAAGGAATCGCGGGGCTTGAACCACCCCAAATGGATGAACAACCTGTGGCATTAGCAATCAACATTCGGTCACCAAATAACTGTGTCAACAGTTTCACATAAGGGGTCTCACCACAACCTGCACAAGCACCAGAGAATTCCACTAATGGTTGCTCAAATTGAGAGCCACGCACGGTATTCTTTTTAAATGGATTTTTCTTCGCTTTTAAAGTCATTGAGAAGGCCCAGTTCACAGCTTGTTCTTTTTGCTCTTCATACGGACGCATTTGAATCGCTTTTTCTTTTGCTGGACAAGCAGCCACACAAAGACCACAACCAGTACAATCATCCACCGCTACTTGAATACGGTATTGTAAGCCATCTGCTCCGCGAATATCTCGTGTAATATATCCAGCAGGCGCTTCCTCCATCTCTTCCTCATCTGCAAGAAATGGTCTAATTGCTGCATGAGGACAAACAAAAGCACACTCATTACACATCGTACAATTTTCAGGAATCCACTCTGGAACCTCTAAAGCAATCCCACGTTTTTCATAGGCTGAAATCCCCACTGGTAAACTACCATCTGTCATCCCATTTTCCATTAAGGTCCCAACAGATAAACTATTCCCTTCTTGACGTGCCATCGGTTCTAAAATATTCATCACAAAGCTTGGTGTTTCTCCATTTTTCTTGATTGGCGCTAAAGGTTCAGCCTCTAGCCAGCTTGTAGGAACATCAACTTTTTTCAATAACTGCGTAGCCTGCTCGATTGCTTGAACATTGCTTTCGACAATCGCCATTGATTTCTTCCCATAGCTAACCATTGCTTGCTCTTTGAGTAAAGTCACTACTTCGTCAAAAGGCATGATATTCGTTAATTTGAAGAAAGCAGTTTGCATAATCGTATTAATTCTACGACCTAGCCCCACTTCATTTGCAAGCTCAATCGCATTGATGGTATAGAATTGAATCTCATTTTCAGCAAGATAACGTTTCAACTGATAAGGCAAATGACGTTCCAGTTTTTCACCTTCCCAAATGGTATTGAGTAGGAAGATACCGCCTTTTTTCAGTCCCTTGACTAAATCATAATTATTTAAATAAGCTGCTGTATGACAGGCAATAAAGTCTGCTTGATTCACTAAGAAGCTTGATTTGATTTCATCCTGACCAAAGCGTAAGTGAGAAACAGTTAAGCCACCAGATTTTTTAGAGTCATAATCAAAATAGCCTTGGGCAAATAAATCGGTATGATCCCCAATCAGCTTAATCGCTGCTTTATTTGCACCTACTGTCCCATCTGAGCCAAAGCCCCAGAATTTCGCTTGATACGTGCTAGCTGGTGTTAAATCAATGTTTTCTCCCAAATCTAAAGATAGATTGGTGACGTCATCCACAATCCCGACTGTGAAACGTTGTTTTAAATCTGATTCAAGTAAATGGTCAAAAATACTGATAATATGTGTGTTATTGACATCCTTTGAGCCTAAACCATAACGACCACCAATGACTTGTGGACGCAGAGTTGAATTGTATAACGCACTTTGAACATCAAGCAGTAATGGCTCTCCGCCAGCACCTGGTTCTTTGGTACGATCAAGCACAGCAACTTTTTGTACAGTCGCAGGCATCGCTTTTAAGAAAGCTTCAACTGGGAATGGACGATAAAGTCTAATATTTAACAAGCCAACTTTTCTACCTTGCGCATTTAAATAATCAACAGTTTGTTCAATCACAGAAGTAGCAGAACCCATTGCAACAATCACTTCTGTCGCTTCAGGATCCCCGTAATAATTGACTAAATTATAATTGGTTCCACGTAAAGCATTAATTTCTTGCATATAGTGAGAGACAATTTCAGGCAAGCGATCATAATGGCCATTAATGGTTTCTCTTTGTTGGAAATGAATATCAGGATTTTGGTTGGTACCACTGGCACTCGGATGATTTGGATTCATCCCTCGTTTACGAAAGACTGTCAGAGCGTCTGTATTGACGAGACCTTTTAATTCATCATATTCCAATACGTCAATTTTTTGAATTTCATGACTGGTTCTAAACCCATCAAAGAAGTTCATAAAAGGAACAGAGCTTTCTAAGGTCGCTAAATGTGCAACCGCTGATAAGTCCATTACCTCTTGTACTGTTCCTTCAGCTAACATGGCAAAACCAGTTTGTCTAGCTGACATCACATCACTATGATCCCCAAAAATATTTAACGCATTCGTTGTAACCGCACGGCTGGCCACATGAAAAACGCTAGGTAATAATTCTCCTGCAATTTTGTACATATTGGGAATCATTAATAATAATCCCTGTGAAGCTGTATAAGTTGTGGTTAGTGCTCCTGTTTTCAGTGAGCCATGAACCACACCCGCTGCGCCTGCTTCTGATTGCATTTCAACAATTTTTACGGGTTGTCCAAACATATTCTTTTTACCATTTGATGTCCACTCATCGACAAGCTCTGCCATTGTGGAACTAGGCGTGATTGGATAGATGGCTGCTACCTCTGTAAAGGCATATGAAATATATGCTGCAGCTGTATTTCCATCCATCGTTTTCTTTGTTCGCATGTGTTCACCTGATTTCATTATTTTATCGCTCCATTAAATTTAATACTGCCCACCTATTATACTCTTCTTTTTAAGATTTGTAATGTCTGTTTTTGCACAAAATAAGAATCTATTTATTCAGAAGCTTGTTGGGATGCATTCTTTTGGAATGTATTTTTTCACAAAGTTATTGCTTTAAATAAAAGAAATTTTTCCGCCTCTTTCTTCCCACTCGTTCTTTTGTTATAATAAATAAGAAAAAATGATGATAGAAGGAGAATACTTTATGCAAGATTTATTAGAACGCACGAAAAAAAATCTAAAAAGCTTTGATTATTTCAAAAAGAATGTAACGTTTAGTTCTGCACTACATAACACAGCAATGGGCGCCTTTTCAATTGGCGGTATTATTCTTTTTTATAACCTTGCTTCAACTTTCCAAACCCTGACTAAGAATGATATTCCTTTTGACTATTTCTGGGATCTTTTCTTTAGTGATGAATCCACAAACGTGATTTTTCTATGGGCAACCTATTTAGCATTTATTTTAATTCCGATTGGTATTATTTTATTCATTGTGGCAAAAATCAGACGAGAATCAGATATCAAAAAATTACATGACGATGTGATGCAAAATGAAAAAATTATTTGCTCAAAGCTTTATCATGTTGGTTTTTTCTATTTTAGATTTAGATACGAAGATTTAGCACAACAAGAGCATATGGAAACCAAATTTGAAGAACTTAGGAAAACGCTTGAAGATTCCGATGATAAAAAATGGCGTGGTGTGCTTAAAGCCAAGAAAATTGATACATTCAAAAATAAGCTAATCAAAACCATCAGAGATGAGTTAAACATTTCGCCTAACGAGATTGATGCTTTTGCCAATTCAATCACTAAAAAAGCGACAACACATAACCAAGAGGATTATCTTTTTGAAATCATCGATTCAAAAAACAAACGATATCATATTACTGTCGTTTAAATAAAAAGGAGGACATTGTTTTGTTTCAAACAATGTCCTCCTTTTTTGATGGCATCAAGCTATTGCCATTCCTCTCGAAGCACACCATATTTGATAGAATCATAATACTTTTCTTGATAGTATCTGACTTTTCTGATTTGCGCTTCTCTGACCATCCCTAGTTTTTCGCCGATCTTCATCATCCCTTTATTTCCTGACCAAGTAGTAAAACCAACTCTCTGAATCAAAGGAACAGTTTCAAATAAATAGGTGATCCAGCACTGAATCACTTCAGAACCAATCCCTTTATTCCAAGTGCTTTGGTCATAAAGACAAATCCCAAATTCTAGCCATTGCTTCAATGTACCATCTTCCCAAAAAGCAAAAACTTGACCTACTATTTGATTTTCATACACAACGACTGCTGCAAACGGATTATTCACATAACGCTCTTCTGCAAGCTTTGTAAATGCCTCAAGCGAAAGCACTGGATCCTTGAGATAAGGACCATTCCATTTCATCCATTCCAAATCCCCATCAAAAGCAATCTTCCATAAATCAAAAATATCCGTTGTCTCGATGCTTCTTAAAGTAACCTTATCTGTACAATTTTTATTAAACATGTATTTCCTTCTTTCCTTACTTGCCGCCCCTTGGACTCACCTTTACCTGATTTTCTTTTATGTACATATCAAATCCCTACTTTCCTAATAGACTTATCCTTAGTATAGCAATTGCACTTTACTTGTCAATTCAATACCTTTCCTCATGAATTCTCCCTTATAGCTCTCTCTATTAAACGACACCATTTTATAGTAAAATAAAGCTATTGGTCATTTAACGATTGATTAAGGAGGTTTTTATCATGAGTATTAAAAGATTTGTACAATTATTTATTTGTTATGCGCTATCTGTTGTTGTGAGCCTATTTATTGTTGATTTATTCAAAATAAAAGGATTTTGGCTAGTAAGCTTGGTCATTTCTGTGATTGGCTTTATTGTCATTTGTATTCCATTAACTATTTTGACGGTGTTGAAAAATAAGAAATAGGTGCACAATCAGAAGAAATTTTAGATAGATTCAAGTAAGAAAACTTCATTTATTTGAATAAACTTGTAAAAACAGTGAAATCATCCGCATCAAGCTCAAATGATTTCACTGTTTTTTTTTTCAAATTTAACTTTGTGTTGCAAGAATTTAAGTGGCGTTTTTCTAAGCTCTTTCAACTGGATAAGTCATACAATGTGGTCCGCCGCCACCTTTTAGGATTTGTTCCAAAGGTAGTTTAATCACCTTTAATCCCTCTGCTTCCATAGCAGCATTCACTGTTTTGTTATTTTCAATCCCTAAGACACGTCCATTGCCTAATGCTTGCACATTACAGCCATGTTTAAAAACCAACTCACTTGGGACGTGAATGATTTTAAAGTTACGACGTTTCAACATCTGTAAGAAATCATACGGCAACTCATCAGTCGCTGCAAGACAAATCTTTTCCGCAACAATATTAAAAATCATATCTAGATGAAGGTTAGAAGGGGATGAAGGCACACCAACTACTGTATAACCATAGCGCGCAAGCTGCTCTCGTAAATTATCAATCCCTGCAGTATCTGTCCGATCAACCAGCCCAAAAGCTAAGGTATGCTCATCAATCATCCAAAAATCGCCACCCTCAAAGCAGCCTGCATTTACTCGGGCAACAATTGGAATGCCTAGTTCTTTTAATTTTGCTTCATAGATTGCCGTTTCTCTTTGACGAGCTGGATGACGAAACTTCCCAATAATGGCGCCTTCCTTAATCATTGCCCCAAAATCTCGGGCAAAAGTTTGAACCTCTAATTCTTGCTGCGCTTCTACTTCAATGACCTCTACACCATTTTCTTGATAGGCATCAATCAAGGTTTGCCATTCACTAACCATACGATCATTTTGTTCAGTTTCGCCTTTTTCCATCCACTCTTTTGTAATTTCATTAATTGCATTAAATACATAATATTTTGGAGAACAAACGATGACCTTTTTTAATTCATTTGTTGCATTGCGAACATAAATTTTTTCACTCATTTTATCACTCCTTAATTTAATAGCGCGACACTTAATAGCAAAATACTACAACAGATTAAGAAAAATATAAAAATGTATTTCCCAGCAGTTTTCAGCCAGGTTCCATAATCGACATGAACGGCTTGTGTACAAGTCATTACAATAATCGAAGTTGGTGCAAACATTTTAACCAAGCCTAATGCTAAATTATAAATCACAACCATTGTTGATTCAGAAACACCTGAAAAGATGGCTAACGGTGCCATTACAGACATTGTTGCTGCAGCTAATCCTGTTGAGCTTGGAATAAAGGTTGCGAGCAAACCATAAACTAGAAAACAAACAAGAACGAATACTAAAGGATGAAAACTACCAAGTGTTTTTTCACAGGCATTTAAAACCGTTGCGGTAATATTTCCATCCGTCATAATCACTTGAATCCCTCTTGCAAGTGGCACAATAAAAGCCGTTGAAACAAGAGAAGCTGCTCCCTTAATTAAAATATTAATGGTTTTATCAATCGGATATTTCATCACCACACCAGCTAGTATCGTCATAATAATTAATAAGCCATTGATCTCATTAAAATACCAATCACCAAAAGGAATCAAATCATTTCCTAAAATCGTCCCTAAAATTGGGGATTCATTGATCCAATTCGTTAAGGTATTAAAAATCGTCCAATTTTCATTTAAAGAAGTCCAAGGAATCAATGAAGTAATCATAATAGCAAACGTTAACACAAAAATCATAAACACTTTCTTTTGGCGTTTATTTAAGGTTTCTTCGTTGTCACTTCCACTCGCAAACTCTGCCAAATCTTGCTCTCTACGATAAAATTGAACTGATTTTTCTGGATCTTTTTTAATTTTTTTGGCATAAGTACAAATCATAAATGAGCATAAGGAGAGTAGCGCAACAAAAATTAAGGTTCTAAAAACAATCCCTTCACCTGGACTAATCCCCGCAATACCAGAAGCAATCCCTGTTGAAAATGGATTAACAATTGAAGCAGCACACCCTGCTTGTGTCCCAAAAATGACAATCATTAGTGCAACAATCGTATCTAAGCCTAATGCTAAAATAATCGGTAAAAACATGAGTAAGTAAACAAATCCTTCTTCATAAGAACCTTGCACAGTACCGAAAATCCCCATGATAAAGGTTAACACTGTAATTAAAACATAATAGTTTTTCTGGAATTTTTTAGCGACACCTTTCAAGGCAATATTGATTGCCCCTGCAGTATCCATCATTTCTAAAAAACTACCAAATAGCATAATATTTAAAGAAATCGTTATGGCACCTGAAACCTGCTCATTTCCTACCATCCCAATAATTGGTGCCATAATGATATCCCAAAGCCCCTGACGATTGGAATCAATTCGCGTATACGTATTGGCCATTGCCCGACCAGCATCATCTAGTTGATATTGTCCTCCTGGAATAAACCAGGTTAAAACAGCGACAAAAATTAAGACAAAAAAGACAATGACATACGTATTAGGTGTTTTAAACTTGCGCTTTTTCTTTGTAGCTTCCATCAATTTCCACCACCTTCCACAATAATGGTGCCATTGCGATACATCAGTGCCTCCTGAATCGCTGCTATTGATGTAATAATGGCTTCATTCGTTGCTTTTTGCTTAACAAATTGAATGGCAGCTTCTACTTTAGGCAACATAGATCCTGCTTTAAAATGTTGTTGCTCACGGTAGCTTTCAACCTCTGAAACAGAAACTTTCCCCAACGCTTTCTGCTGTTTGGTCCCAAAATTCAAGTAAACTTGATCCACTTCCGTTAGGATAATCAACTTATCTGCACCAATCAATTCAGCTAATTTTTCACTGGAAAAATCTTTATCAATCACTGCTTCAACGCCTGTCAGCCCTTCTTTGGATTGAATCACAGGAATACCGCCACCACCACAAGCAATCACAATTTTATCTGCTGCCAGCAGCGTCATAATGCTCTCTTTTTCAATAATATCTTGTGGCTTTGGAGAAGGAACTACTTGTCGATAACCCCGCCCAGCATCTTCTCGCAGGATGAGTCCTTTTTCTTGAGTAAGCTGTTCCGCTTCTGCTTTTGAATAAAAACGACCAATTGGTTTGGTAGGATTTTGAAAAGCAGGATCCTCTTGATCTACTAAAACCTGCGTAATACAGGTACAAACTTCTTTCTTTTGATTGCGTTTCTGACATTCATTCAATAGTGCATTCTGTAAGTGATAACCAATATAGCCTTCACTCATAGCATTACATTCTGCAAAAGGCATAGCTGCTGTTTGATTTTCCTCTGAAAAATTGCTAAATGCTAAATGAATCATCCCAACTTGTGGGCCATTTCCATGGGTTAGAATAACTTCATGTCCCTCTTCAATAATATCTGCAATCACTGGAACCACTTTGCTAATTGATTGTTTTTGTTCCGTTACAGACTGGCCTAATGCATTTCCTCCTAAAGCAATAACAAGCTTTGCCATCTGAATCCCTCCTAATTTGCCACAACTGCTAGGATTGCTTTGATTGAGTGCATTCTATTTTCACCCTCGTCAAAAATAACAGATTGTTCACACTCCATCACCTCATCGGTTACTTCTTCACCACGATGAGCAGGTAAGCAATGCATAAATATAGCATCAGATTTAGCTTTTTTCATTGCTTCCATTGTAATTTGATACGGTTTAAATGCCTCTTTTAAGTAGGCAACTTCCTCATCAGATTGTCCCATACTATATTGTGACATGCCATAAACAATATCAGCATCCTTTAAAGCTTCATCAAAATCCTGCGTGAAAACAATTTTAGCACCTGTTTTTGCTGCACGCTCCTTAGTCTCCTGCAATATTTCTGGATCTGGCTCTAAACCAGCAGGACAAGCAATGGATAAGTCCATTCCAAATGTTGCACAGAAAATCATCGTTGTATACGCAACATTGTAAAGGTTACCTGAATAGCAGATTTTCAGCCCTTCTAGCTTGCCTTTTTTCTCTTTAATCGTCATTAAATCAGCAATCCCTTGAGTTGGATGCTCCAGAGCAGTCAAACCATTAATCACAGGATTTTCCATCCAGCTGGCACACTCTTCAACAATTTCATGTCCAAAAGTTCGAATAAATAAACCATCAAAATAGCGATCTAAAATTCTTGCAGTATCTTTCAGTGGCTCACCACGAGTCATTTGCATTTCATCTGGACGTAAATAGACTAATTTGATGCCCAAATCTGCTGCTGCTCTTTCTAAAGCATTTCTAGTTCGGGTACTATTTTTTTCAAATAACCCTGCCCAAACTTGTCCCTTTAAATAGTCATGAGGTTCACGTGCTGTCCATTTCTTTTTAAAATCTAAGGATAAATCTGTTACAAATTCAATTTCCTCTTTGGTCATATCTTTAAATGCTAAATAATCTTTACCTTTAAATGTATTTCTCATATTTTAGCTCCATTCCGTATCGTGTCCGCTTAACGATACAAGTTGTCATAAAAATGAGTGTGCGGTGCACTCTTTAAAGAAAAAATAAATACAGCTTCATTCATTACCTTTTTCAGAAAATAAATTTTCTGAACTTGACCACATACCATGTATGATTTCCAGATTTTTCCTGACAGCTTTCAGCTCACATGATTGCCTCCTTTTCTTTGTTACCTTTATTTTACAAAAAGATTCAGTTAAAATGAATTGTGTAAAGATACATTTAGGAAGCGTTATCATTGTTCTTTTGTACAATTAGTAAAGGGGTGAAAAAGATGGATAAAAAGACAACTATTATGGAATTATTAAAGCTCGATGCATTAAAACTTTCTGATTTAATTGCCACAAAAAAAGGGTTGCTCAATCATGTTGAATCCGTCACCATTATGGATTTCCCAAATATTGTGGAATGGGTTCAAAGAAAAGAATTACTCATTATTGGCTATTTTATGGAAACCCATTTTGATGAGCCATTTATTGCCAAGCTTGCAGAATACCAAGTGGCTGGTATTATCACCAAAAAGAAGTTTAAAAAATGGATTACGCCAGAAATGATTGCCCTACTTTCCCAATATGATATCCCTGTTGTTCTTGTAGAAGATAAATTTTCTTGGAGTGAAATCACAACACCCATTCAAAGCTTGATTATCAAAAAGCACACCACCTTATTAAGAGATACGGAAAAGTTCTATCAAGCGATTATCAATTCTTTGTCTGACCATCAATTTTTGAATGATCTTTGTTCAGCTGTTTATAATGTCGCTGATCTTTCTTTAGCGATTACAGATTATAAGTTCAATTTACTAGATTACTCTTTTGATTTTGATTGGAAAGAATATCTAGCGCCTTTTTCAAAGCCCTCAGTCTACTCATGGAGTGTTGTTGGTAAGGATAATGATCATAAAATCGTTGAAGGCTTTTTCTATCGAAACCTCAAGTGGCCTAATCAACAAGTTCATATTCTATTTGTTCCTATCTATCAAAAGCAAAAAATAGCCTTTTTTATTTTATTAAAAATCCCCGTTTACAGAAAAGAAATTTCAGTAGATACCATCGCTAAACTTCAAAGTATTCAATCCATTTACCTCCTAAAAATGACCTTCTATCGAGAATTTCAAAAGGCCAATTTACATTATCGAAATTTATTTTTTGAGAATTTATTAACCATTAAAAATAAAAAAGAAGCCAATCGTAAACAAATCAGTTTAGTATTGGGGAATCATTTAGAACTGTCCTATCGCATGGTATTATTGAAAAATACAACCATTCCTTCCACAGATCTGCTTGATGAAAAAAATGAGCAATTCTTAGATTTTTGGAGAAATTTTTATCTAGAAGAATTCGTCAATGAAAATATTTTGTTGTTTTCCAAAGATGACTACTTCATTTTTTTAGTGGGGGATTCACAACATTCAATTGAAGATTTTATAGAAAAATTAGAAACCTTTTTTATTTCCTTCAGTAAAAGTGATGTCTTTAAAATTGGCGTAAGTGAATTGCATCCATATTGGTGCCTCTCATCAGCATGGAAAGAAGCTGAACAGGCTATTTTCTTTATGGAAAAAAATTCAAAGGATAAGCGTGTTCAATTTTATAAAAATCTCGGTATCTTAAAGATTTTCACAGATGATTTTGGCAAAATTAATCAGTATTTTTTACAACAAATGTTAAACGATTATATCCAACCGATTATTGATGTAGATCAAAAAAGAAATGCTGACCTTTTAAAGACCCTAGAAACTTTTTTTGCCAATGGCTTTGCTCATAATCAAACGGCAAATGTCTTATTTATTCATAAAAATACACTTAGGTCGCGGCTCAAAATTATTGAAGAAACACTCCAAATTAATTTAAAAAATTCTGATGATTTAATGAATTTACACTTGGCTTTGAGAATCAATCAGATGTTGCCAGATTCTAATGAATAATAAAAAGCGTATAAACATATGGAACGATCTTCTTTTTATACCTTAACCAATGAGTTTCCTGTTCAAATATACAATGCAACTAAAACTAACAATAAAAGTAAAGGGGGCATGGTTTTGGTTTGCTATCAACCATAGTATAATAAAAAAGGAGGTGCTGAAATGGCAATCAAAGAATTAAATATCGCAAATAACATTTTATATCTTCGTAGAATAAATCATATGTCTATAGAAGAATTGGCAAATGAAATCAATGTTTCAAGACAAGCTGTCGCAAAATGGGAGCATGGTGAAAGCATTCCAGATGTGGTTAATTGTCTGGCACTTGCTGAAATATTTGAGGTTTCAATTGATAATTTACTTCATTATGATGGCTCAAGTGAAGAAATCAGTATTGCACCTAAAGGAAAACATTTTTTTGGAATGACTAAAATTGGTCATGATGGAGAAGTTGTACTGCCTAAAGAAGCTAGAGAAATCTTTCATTGGCACAGTGGAGATGAACTGGTCATTTTAGGGGATGAGCATTCAGATCACCCTGGAATCGCCCTCATTTCAAGTGATGATTTTATGAAAACCACAAGAGAACTTTTAGATCAAATCTATCCTCAGAAAGGACCGAATAAAAGTGACAACTAATCGAATGATTAAAGAACTAAATAAAGGCATGCCAATCATTACCTATGTTAAAAAAAATTTTGGATTTAAAAGCATGGAGGAGTTTGAGGCGTATATAGAACAATTAAAAGAAAAAGCTGAAAAGTATGATGCTTTAATGGCAAATAATCATGAATAGGAGTCATGATTTATGCGTAAAGAAAAACATTTTTCTAAGAATCATCGTCATAGCGTCATTATCTTATTATTTTCTTCATTTATGATATTTATGTATGCAATGGGAATCTATGATTTATTGATGATGCTATCTCATAACTCAAGTTATTATCAAGTTCATGGATATGGGCAATCTGTAGTTGCTTACTTTACAAATTACCCATTTCCATTTCTGATTTTATGGATTGCAAATTTAATGACTGGTGTTCTAGCCCCTATCTTTCTACTGTTACTGAAAAAGAAGAACATAGCAAAGAAGATGGCACTCATTTCCACAATCGCAGATGCAATCCTTTTACTGGGTACATTTTTGCTAAAAAATCGACTGGCCGTGTTAGGTCCAACTATTGCACGATTTGATTTATTCATCCTATTTTTAACTTTCAGTTATTATTTATTTTGTTTAAAGATTCGTGATAAATAGATTGGCAGGTCATGTAAAGAGTGATATAGTCGCAATGCTGCGATTATCGCTCTTTTTTGTAAAAATAATCGAACCGACAATAGCCTTTTTTCATCATCCGTTACAATCCTTTCTGACGCGTTTCATCATTCGACACTTTTTAAGGCTTCAATCATATTAATCTTTTTGACTTTTCTACTTACTAGACTACTAATGATTAAGACAGTCAGTAAAATAATTAACGAAGACAAAATCACACGTGATATACTGTTAAATGGAAACACATCTGTAGAATTTGTACTACTCATTGCTGCGAAAAGATTCAAAAACTCGATTCCAACTGGAATACTAATTAGCCAGCCAATTCCAAAAGTTAGTAGATTTTCATTTCGTATCATAGATTGTATTTCTTTTTCTCGAAATCCTAAAACTTCCAAAGTTGCATATTCTCTATATCTTTCTGTAAAGTTAAGAGTTCCCAAGTTATACAACAGTGCCCAACTTAAGAGAATCGCTACGACAGCCATCACTAAAATAATCCCACTAATGTTATTTAAAACTAAATTTGCATCTTCCAATTGGCTGTCAAGAGACACCGTATTTCCAACGAAATCAAAGTCCTCAAGAGCGTTATTATTCAAATCTTTACTTGTCAATAAAGAACTTGGATTAAAAGTTAAGCCTTGTACTTCCCAATATTTTCTAGACATAAAAACGCCCTGTGGTGAACTTACTTTAGCAATATTTGTAATATTGCCATTAAAATAACTGTCATTTCCCAAAGGACGTATTTGGATGGTATCCCCAATTCGGTACCCATTATTTTCAGCAAATTGTTCAGACACTACGACATCTTCTTGTTCTAAAGGTATACTGTTATTTTCTCTATCATTTAGTTGGACATATAATCCTTCATCAACCACAGTTAGTATTCCTGTCTCACTACTTTGACTGTTTTGAATAATCGCAGAATTTTCAAGTACCCATTGACCATCATTGCTTAGTGAACTTAACAACTCATTTTGGTTTTCAGAAGTTGATAAACCTGTTAATTGAATTTTGTTATTGTAGCTGTACTGTGTCCCATATAATTCATTATTTGTTTCTTGTAAAGAGTATTGATTGTTCAAGCTAGTTGTCAGTAAAGCCATGCTTCCTATTATGGCCAATACTGCGATTAAAGATTTTATTCTGTTTTTGAAAAAATCTCTTAAAATCCAACGCCATTCGAAACTCAAACGATTCCAGAATTGTGGAAAGTATTCTAGGAGTATTTTTTTTACTCGTTTACTTTCAGAAGGACGTAGAATTTCTGTTGGTGTATTCTGTACATCCTTTCTGATTGTTAGAAGTGCTGATAAAGTTCCTAGGACAACTAATATGGTGATTAACAATAGTGTAAAAGGAGAGCTCGCACCCTTTAAATTAAAAATATTAAACTGATTCTCTTGCACCCTAATGTAAAAAGGCGTCAAGGTTAGTGGCCCTATCATTGCGCCTAATAGGCCACCAATTAAAGTAACAAGAAACCCATATAAGCTGTAATGAATCATAATCGTTGAATTTTTAACCCCAAGAGCTTTAAAAGTGCCAATAATGGTTTGCTGATTATTAACGAGACGTTGCATAGTCGTAACAGTGGTCAATATCACTAGTAAAAAGACCACTATGGAAAAGATAATTGACATGCTTCGTAACATTTGAATGCGTTGTAAATAATTCGATAGATACTGATAGTCATTTTGATCAACTAAATTCAAATATTTACCTTGAAGAATATTTTCAACATCCTCTCTTACTTCTTCTAGTGTCACATCCTCCGAAAAAGTTAATAATAAGGTGTTGGTAGCGAGTGCATCTTTCAAGGTTTTAGGTGTAACATAAGCATATCCATACAAACCAGTGTCATAAATCACAGAGTTATTTGGACCTGTATAACCAATGAAATCCGGAGAGCTAATCATTCCTTTGACAGTAATTGACAAAGGTTCGTTGTTAACTAACAAAATGATCTTGTCACCAATCCCATAACTGTTTTCTTCTGCATGTTTTTGATCAATCCAAATGCCTTCAGAATCAATATCAAAATCTTGACCGCTTAGACTTGTTATTGTAGATATTTCATTTGAATCAGGAATAACGGTGAGAATTTGATGATCATCCTTATCAACAACATCCGCTTGAATGCGAGTCTCACCTTGAACTTCATCTACATACTCTAATTTTTTCAGCGCTTCTATATCATCTTCAGCAATATCAGAGACGCTAACCCAAGCATCGGCCAAATGACTACTTTCACTCAGTTCATCAAAGTTTTTTTGCATCCCATGCCAACCATTTGTGTAGCCAGAAAAAAGCAAGATTGCGATGCATGATAGAAAGATTATTGAGAAAAATTCTCCTTTTAGTGACCAAAAATCTCTTAGATTTTTTTTTAGTAGTTCTAGCATATTTACCACACCACCTTATCGATTCCGATAGGGTGCGGATTATTGGTTACTTTTTCAACTATGCCATCTTTAATGTGAATGATTCTATCGGCAGCTTGAGCAATAGACGAGTTATGTGTAACAATAACGACAGTTTTATTATGTAGTCTAGCCATACTTTGCAACAATTGTAAGACTTTTCTACCAGTTTCGGTGTCTAACGCTCCTGTTGGTTCATCGCATAAAAGTATTTTTGGGTCTTTGCATATAGCTCTCGCAATTGATACTCGTTGAAGTTCACCACCAGAAAGTTCACTAGGAAAATGGTGCTTTCTCTGAGCTAAACCAACTTCCTCTAGAATTGTCTCACTTGATATTGAAGACTTACTCATTTTTCTGACAATATCAATATTTTCTAGAACGTTTAGAGAAGGAATGAGATTATAGAATTGAAAAACAAACCCGACTTCACTTCTTCTGTAATCTGTTAACTGTGTAGAAGAAAGATTAGCAATATCTTCGCTGTCCACAATAACCTTTCCAGCAGTCATATGATCCATGCCACCGATAGCATTTAGCGTTGTACTTTTACCGGAACCACTAGGCCCCAAAATAATAGTAAAACTACCTTTTTCGACATTAAAAGATATATTTTTCAATGCTGTGGTAATTTGATCTCCTGTTTTGTATTCTTTTTTCAAGTTTTCTATTTGGATAAAACTCATCTCTGATTCCTCATTTCTTTTAGTTTATCGTTAATTAGCAAAGTAGGTTTACTAAGTTGAATGATCAGCATTTTCTGCCTCTGCTGCAGGAATATAGTGAAAAGTTGATAACTTCTATTTTTATCTGGTTTCTTTTGGTACTTTGATACTTATTTTAGGTGATATGATTAGCCTTTCTTCGAACGATTCAATTTCTCCTGTCCCTAACTGAGTAACGAGACCAAGTCCTGTAATGACGACTCTTCGTTTCATAGATTTCCTCCTCCATTCAATCAGTCATACAGCTAAAGGCGAAGCAGTTGGATAGCTCTTCTAATTTTTCTAGAAGAGCCTTCACAATAGTTATCCTTTCCAACTCACTGTCTAGGTATATTTATTCTGCGATAGATTTACCTTCCAAAACATCAGCAATCATTTTCTTTAGTTTGTCTTCATATATGACTGAATACTTTTTTCTGACGCCTCTTTATATATATCTATCTAATATGTATATAATTAGCTGTTGTATGAAAGATACTCCTCTTTATCTTGTTTGTCAATAAAAACTTGGCTATACTGGTAAAGTAAGCGTGACGCAATAATTGCTATTTTGTGAGATTTCGATAAAATACAGACTGTAATAAGATAAGGAGGAAAAAAATGAGTGCTTATTCACATGCATTTTCTCAAGCAATTGAGATTTTACTATACATTCACTTTAAGTCATCAGAGAAGAAATATAGCTACCTATCAACCAGTGTGATGTCAAAAGGTCTAAACATACCTGTACCGACTCTAAATAAGGTGCTTACTAAATTAAAAAACGCACAATTATTAGTTTCTAAAGCTGGACCAACTGGTGGTGTTGCATTAAATAAGAGTATAGATGAGGTTACTCTAATGGAAGTTTTTTTAGCTATTGAAAATGAAAATCATTTATTTAGTATACACAAAAAATTTAATCGAGAGGTTCTATATGAGACTGAAATTCTAGATGAAATTACAAATAATGGTATCAGAGTATTAAATGAAGCTGAAAATAGCATGCATGATGTACTAAAACAATACTATTTAGCTGATCTTTTACCGAAATAGTAGCCGAGCTCAATACAAAAAACTGGTACACCATCCGCATTTTAACATTTCATAACGGCTTTCTTGGTAGAAAAAATTAAATAACAAAAAAAGCGACAAATTCGTCGCTTTTTTTGTTATTTTGGAAAACTGACAGTGAACATGGAGATACTCTCTCTCCTATTTTTATTGGTTTTAGCCATTTCCACTGAGTTTTGCTATTAATTCTGATACATCTTAGATTGGTAAAATCGTCTCTTCATCGTTAATTTAAAAATAATCCTATACTCTTTGGTAGAATGGTAAAAAACCAAAACCAAGTAAATCTACCCCATAAACTCATAGTTTTTATTCATTTTACATTAGTCGCATTATTTTTCTTCCAATAATTCAAATCTTCCAACACTTTATCACCTTGCAAATCCTCTAAAAATAGTGTGGTTAGATAATCACTTCAATTGTTATTTCTTTTTCAGTTTCACAATACAACCAACTAACGTAGCGATAATAATATCTTTTTTGATTGAACGTTTCTAACCTATAAAGCTTTACTATGTAACTCTTCCTTATATCAAAAGGTACTTTACTCTCCAATCTTTTTGTTTTATAGTAAATAGCAAATCTATCATGATTTCTAATTATTTTTTACTTGTTTCAAAACCATACTAATTGCTAATGATGGGAATAATCGACTAATAAGGAGTAATAACCGCCCCTTATCGTTATTCCCAATAAAAGCTTGGTATTTTTTCTTAAAAACTGCATTTGCAACTTGTTTTGCAGCCTTATCAACTGGACAACCAGCAGTTTCAGCTTCTTTGTTGGAACGGTCTCCATTATAACTCAAAGATTTTTTTGTCAAATCAGTCTTTAAAAAGCTTGGTATAAGGATGGTAACATCAATGTTATCTTCTATCAGCTCAGCTCTTAAACTGTCATAGTAACCATGAAGTGCTGCCTTTGAAGCAGAGTATGATGAGCGACCAGGTAATGCTACTTTTCCTAAAACACCAGATATTAAAACGATATTTCCCGTTTTTCTTTTTTTAAAATGAGGGAGCAAGTATTGTGTCAATTCTGTTGTACTAAAGAAATTCACATCAAAAATAGTATGCTGCACTTCTTTTTTCGTATCTATTGCCAACGCATTTTGTCCTACTCCACCATTATGAACAATGATATCTACATGACCGTACAAAGAAATTGCATCATTCACTTTATTTTCAAAGGTTTCTGATTGTAATAAATCAAGAATTAAGATACTTGAATTAGCCACTTGAGATTGTACTCTTACTAATTCCTTTTCTTTACGACCAGATAAAATGACTTTCGCTCCACAATCAGCAAATTCATGTGCCATAGCTTCTCCTAGCCCTGAAGAAGCACCTGTTATCCAAATTACTTTATCTTTGAAATCAATTTGTCCCATACGTCTCTTACTCCCTTTCTTTATGTAACTTCCTGCCAACTCTGTCTATTACTCTCTTTTTTTAGCCAAAGACCCTATTTCCTAATCAGGTTCGATTTCAATCGAACCTACTTTTAGTATACTACTTTTAAAAATGAAATCAATCGTCTATCGATTATTTTTTTTCTATGGTAAAATGACAGTATGAAAATTGATAAAACCTTTATAAATACTGATAACGATGAAAAATATGACATGAACTTACTGCAAGTTCTCCAAGCACTAAGCGATCCTATTCGCTTAGATATTGTTCTTTGTTTATTGGATGAGAAAAGAGGCTGTTTACTAAAAGAACGTTATCCCATAGTAAAGTCGACAATGTCTCATCATCTAAAAACATTAAGAGAAGCAGATATTATCTTACTTCATAAGGAAAGGAATAAATATAAATACGAAGTCAACATAGACGGATTGAATCAACACTTCCCCGGATTAATCGAACTACTAAAAAATCAAATTATGAAGTAAAAAAAGGATTAAACTTTGATGATTTTACCAAAGTTAATCCTTTTTATTTAAATAGAGTGAGTGTATTCTGCTATTTTTTAACGAGTCACTAGCTGTTTTAATAGCCTATAGCATTTGATTGCCTTATTTAAAAAAAATAAAAAATCACAAATGTCACTATTTTTCATTACTTAGTTCCTAAACTATTCACCCAACAACCAATCAACAATATAAACAATCGATATCCCATCAATTTGTTCCACCTCATGATATCTCCCAGTCACAACAATCTTCTTATAATTATCCTTGATGTTCAATAAATTATCTGTTTCATGATTATTATCTGGTAACTCATAGGCGACTTGAACATAAAGCGTTTCATCTCGTTTTCTTGCAACAAAATCTATCTCTTTATTACTAAGTTTCCCAACATCTACCATATACTCTATTTGAAGCAATTCTACATAAACAATATTTTCCATTCGTTCTAAGATATTCACGTCTTCGAATATCATATTGCTTTGCACGATAAAATAAATGACCATTTTCACCGAATTTTTGCTATTAATTCCGATACATTTTAAACTCAAGAAATAAATCATTATACAACTCCAACGCCTGTTGCCCTAAATTCTCATACACTTCCAAATGCGCCATGGTCTCTTCACTAGGATAAAATTGCTCATCAGCAGTCACTTCATCTGGCAAATATTGCAACGCATCTTTATTCGGTGTTGAATAGCCTACATACTCTGCATTCTGAGCTGCATTTTCTGGTCGCAACATAAAATTAATAAAGGCATAAGCTGCATCAAAATTCTTTGCTGTTTTTGGTATCACAAAGTTATCAAACCACACATTTGACCCTTCCTCTGGCACAACATAATGCAAATGCTCATTCTCTGCTAACATCTCCGCAGCTTCTCCAGAAAAGGTCACCGCCGCCGCACTTTCTTCCTGCGCCATATACATTTTTATTTCATCTGCTACAATCGCTTTCACATTAGGCGATAAGGCATCTAGCTTCTCAGTTACTTCTGCTAAATGTTTTGGGTCTCGATCATTTAAAGAATACCCTAAACTATTTAAAGAAAAACCAATCACTTCTCTTGCACCATCGACTAGCATCACATTGTTTTTCAAGGCTGGATTCCATAAATCATCCCAATGCAGCATCTCTTCTTCTTTTACAAATTTATCATTATAAACAATACCTACAGTACCCCAAAAGTAGGGAATCGAATACTGGTTATCTGGATCAAAAGCTAAATCCAGAAACGCTGGATTTATATGCTCTAATCCAACAATTTTACTTTTATCTAAGGGGAGTAGCATGTTTTTATCCATCATTTTTTGAATCATATATTCACTGGGGATGGTTAAATCATAGCTGGTCCCACCTTGCTCTATTTTCGTAAACATCGCTTCATTTGAATCAAATGTTTCATAAGAGACTTTATAGCCTGTTTCTGTTTCAAATTTCTTAATCAAGGCTGGGTCTATATAATCGCCCCAATTATATAAGGTTAATGTATTCCCAACTGTATAGCCTTGCGCCTGGTTCATGTATGTTGTTGTCCCATATAAAATACCACAAATCAATAAAATCCCCATAATCAATGGTGCTAATTTTTTCATCGCATCTTCACCGCCTCAATTTCTGCGAGTTTCCGCTGTTTTTTCTTTTTATTTATGTTATGCTGCATGATAAAGTAATAGCCAATAACCAATGTTAAAGCAAAAACAAACATCAATGCACTTAATGCATTAATCGATAAGCTAACGCCTTGTCTTGCACGTGAATAGATCTCAACGGATAAGGTGCTAAAGCCATTCCCTGTTACAAAGAAGGTCACCGCAAAATCATCTAAGGAATAAGTGAAGGCCATAAAATACCCGGCTAAAATACCTGGTAAAATAGTAGGTAATATCACACGACTGAGGACTTGCCAATTGTTTGCGCCCAAATCGTGAGCCGCCGAAATCATGGAATCATTCATTTCCTTCAATTTAGGCAAAACCATCAACACAACAATGGGAATACTAAAGGCCACATGTGACATTAAAACCGAGCCAAAGCCTAATCCAATCCCTAAAAAAGTGAAGAATACTAGGAAGCTTGCGCCAATAATCACATCTGGCGAGACCATTAACACATTATTCACACTTAACAACGCATTTCTCATTGGCCGCTTTTTTGTATAATAAATGCCTAAAGCACCCATTGTTCCAATAAAAGTAGCAATCAGCGAAGACAATAAAGCCACTAACAAAGTATCTAACACAATCACCAATAAGCGCGTATCAGAAAAAACTTCTTTATAGTGATCCCAAGTAAAGCCAGTAAAGCTATTCATGGTCCCACCTTCATTAAAAGAGTAATAAATCAAATAAAAAATGGGGATATACAAAATCGCAAAAACGAGTATCAAATAAAGATTTGACCATTTCAATCCAGTTTTCTTCATTTCATTTTACGCCCCCTTTTTTTCTTCTCTCCAGTCAGTAGCATAATGATGACCATTGCCGCAATCAGCACCACACCAATCGTAGAGCCCATCCCCCAGTTTTGCGTTACCAAGAAATGCTGCTCAATCGCTGTTCCTAGCGTAATTACACGATTGCCACCAATTAATCTGGTTAACATAAATAGGGATAAAGAAGGAATAAAGACTGCTTGAACCCCACTTTTCACGCCATTTAAAGTCAGCGGAAAAATCACTCGACGAAAAGTTTGCCAAGCATTTGCCCCTAAATCTGTACTTGCACTAATATAAGATGGATTAATTTCCTCTACAGCATTAAAAATCGGTAGAATCATAAATGGAATCTCAATATAAGTCGCTACAAATAAAAAGCTGACATCCGTAAATAAAATCTGCTTTGAGCCAATCCCGATAAATTCTAAAAAGCCATTTACATTCCCATTACTGCTGAAAATCCCAATAAATGCATAAGCCTTCAGCAATAAATTAATCCAAGTTGGCAAAATAATTAATAGCAACCATAATTGCTTATGCTTAGTCTTACTTAATAAATAGGCGGTTGGATAACTCACTAAAAAAGTAAATAGTGTAATCAAAAAAGCATACCAAACCGAGCTAATAGTCATTTGCAAATACGTCCCAGAACTAAAATAGGTTTGATAATTAGCAAAAGTAAAATGGCCACTGACATCAAAAAATGATTGATAAATAATCAATAAAATAGGAGCAATCACAAATAACAAAATCCACATGCTATAAGGAATAAAATAAAATAATTTCGATTTTTTTGTCGTCATTTCATTTCCCCCTATTCTTCTTCATAAGCTTCTAAACGAGCATCGAATTCTTCCTCAGTTTCATTAAAGCGCATCACATGGATATCCTCAGGATTAAAATACAAGCCCACCTCAGCACCAATTTTTGCTTTTTTAGTTGAGTGAATCACCCATTCATTTTGATCTGTATCTGAACAAACAATTTCATAATGTACCCCACGGAAAAGCTGGGTATCTACTTTAACCTTGAGCTTGCCTTTTTCCACAGCAGTAATCTCTAAATCCTCAGGTCGTAAGACAATTTCAACTGCTTCATTTTCACGCATCCCTGCATCCACACATTCAAATTCTTTCCCAACAAATTTCACACGATAATCATCCATCATATTCCCTTTAACAATATTACTTTCCCCAATAAAATCAGCAACAAATCGGTTAATTGGTTCATCATAAATATCAACTGGTGTCCCACTTTGCACAATATGCCCCTTATTAATCACAAAAATTTCATCGCTCATCGCTAAGGCTTCCTCTTGATCATGGGTGACAAAAATAAAGGTAATCCCTAAGCGACGTTGCAAGGCACGTAATTCATATTGCATTTCTGTTCGCAATTTTAAATCCAATGCTGATAAGGGTTCATCTAATAGCAACACTTCTGGTTCATTTGCTAAGGCTCTCGCAATGGCCACACGTTGGCGCTGCCCACCTGACATTTCACTAATTTCACGATTTTCATAGCCTGATAACTGCACCATTTTCAATACTTCTTTGACTTTCTCAACAATTTTCTGTTGCGCCATTTTTTTAATAGATAGCCCAAAAGCCACATTGTCAAACACATTCATATGCGGAAATAAAGCATAATCCTGAAAAACAGTATTGACCTTGCGTTTATTAGCAGGAATATCATTGACCTTTTTCCCATCTAAATAGATTTCCCCCGAAGTTGCATCAGTAAAGCCTGCTATTAAGCGTAAAATAGTGGTCTTACCACAGCCTGAGGGTCCCAATAATGTATAAAATTTCCCTTTTTCTATTTCAAAATCAACATGATTTAAAATTGGTTGATCATCGTATTCCTTCACAACATCCTTAAATGTAATAATGCTTTGATTTGGCATTTTTTACCCCCTCCTAAAAAATTATAAATATGAATTGGTGGCAACCAGTAATAATTTACTCGCCCCATCAAAATTATTTTTGATTTGATGCGCTGCATTGGCGTGATAATAAATAGATTCTCCCGCTTTTGCATAGTATCGATTCAACCCAATTTCAACACAAACCGCTCCTTCTATTACATAAGCAAAGGTTTCTGCTAGGGATGGCTCAAACTCTTTAAACATTCCTTTTTTTTCTAAATAAAGCATAATTGGCTCCATTTCATTTTCATTTGATTCTGGGACCAACCATTCAATTTGATAGCCTCGCTCTTCATCGCAAAAAGTCGTCATTTCCTCTTTTGGATAAACCACGCGCTGCTCCTGCTCACCCTCATCAAAGAAATCCTTTGGTGTACAGCCTAAAACCTCTAATATATCAAAAAAGGTCTCCATTGAAGGAGAGCTTAAATCACGCTCCAACTGAGAAATATACCCTTTACTTAAATCCGTTCGTTCGCCCAACTCTTCTTGGGTTAAATTTTTCTGTATCCTTAAATTCTTAATCCGACTACCAATCTCCATGATAAGCTCCTTTAAGCATTCTAGTTTACTTCTACTAAACTTACAAACAATATAGTTTACCAATACTAAACTAAAGGTTTACTAGCAACTTCTACATCATACAGATATTTTTAATTTTTGACAATCATTTTTCACTAAAAAAGCAAAATTTTTTCACAGCAAAAAAGAAGCTGATTCACACCGTCTCAGCTTCTTTCTTCTCTTCTATTTTAAGCACAATCTGTTTGATCTAAAACAGCTTTAGTAGGCATCCCTGTTTGCGCCCCAAAAGCTTGTACTGACAATGATGCACCAATACTTGCTCTGCGAACTGCATCATCCATTGACATCCCTTGGCTTAGCTCATAAGCTAAAATCCCATTAAATGTGTCTCCTGCTCCAGTTGTATCTACAACCTTCACTTGAATCGCTGGTAAATGAATCACTTTCCCATGATTGGTATAAGAAGTGCCATGCTCTCCTCTTGTCACAATCAGCTGGGTTTGATTCGCTTCACTCCAAGCCAGCATCTCCTGCTCTAATTCAGCAACAGTTGACCAAGATTGGCCACATAAGCCTTCAAATTCTGTTTCATTTGGTGTCACAATATCGACAAAAGGCATGATCTCCTTCACACCCTCATGATAAGGCGCTGGATTCAAAATGGTCAACATCTGTTGCTCTTTCGCAAATGCCATCCCCTCTTTCACAGTCTCTAAAGGTATTTCCAATTGACTCAATAAAACATTTCCCTTCTGAATCACTGACTGAACCTCTGTCAGATACTGTGTATCAACTAAATGATTGGCTCCCGGAATCACAACAATACTATTGTCAGTTGGGAGTTTGAAAATACTTGCGATTCCTGTAAACATATTGTTAAAGGTCTTCACATGGGTGAGATCAAGATTTTCTTCTGCTAAATGCTTACGAATTTTTTCACCAAAGGTATCATCGCCTAAACCACCTAACAAAGTCACATCTTGCCCAATACGTGAAGCTGCGACAGCCTGATTAGCACCTTTCCCACCTAACATATATTGAATATCTTCACCCAGAATCGTTTCTCCAATATTTGGTAACTTGCTTGTTGTCATCACCAAATCTAAATTTAAGCTACCTAAGACAATCAATTTTTTCACAGGACATCCCTTCTTTCTAAAACAAAAAATCTGTATTTAATTTTCTTTCATAAATATAAAATGATCCCATCGCTTCTCGGCCAGCTAATTGATGTTCACCTATTTTAACAAATTGTTCTTTTTCCAATAACTTTCTCATTAAAAAATTTGTATGATTGGTACAAGAATAAATGGTAGTAATTTGTGGCTCTAGCTGTAAGAAACAATGCTTCAGAAATAAACTACCTAAGCCTTTTATCCCACTATTGGAAGCAGTAATAACCCTTTTCAAATAAATTTGATGAGGATTTATTGCTGCGCCTTGCTCAAGCGGTTCATGTGTCAAGGTGCCCATACAAAGCACCTCATCATCAAGTGAACGTAGCACCCAAAGCTTTCCCTCCATAATATCCTGTTCTATTACATTACCATTTGGATAGTGTTCATTCCACTGGATAATTCCAAGCGACGTCATTTTTGCTTTTGCATCAGCCAACAATTGAGACAAAGTATAATAATCTCTCATTGAGGCATGCTCAAATTGATAAGCTTCCATCATTAGTAAGGTAAAATAATGAGTGACAAGACAACAACTAGAATAATCCCAATAATCGTTGGTACACTGGTACGTTTCAATAGTTTCATTGGGCTAACTCCAATTGAAGAAGAAACAATCATCACAACTGCAGCAACTGGTGAAATCGTTCTCGCTAAGTTGGCAATCATTTGCATTGGTAAGGCAATTAAAATCCCATCAATCCCTGCACGCTCAGCAATATTTGGAATCAATTCAATCACCGCATAGAACATGGCAAGTCCTCCACCACTTAAGACACCAAACAAGGCGGTTGCGCCACTAAAGATTAAGGTTGT
This sequence comes from Isobaculum melis, assembly GCF_900111355.1. Lineage (GTDB taxonomy): Bacteria > Bacillota > Bacilli > Lactobacillales > Carnobacteriaceae > Isobaculum > Isobaculum melis. The sequence continues at coordinate 3,115 of NZ_FOHA01000001.1, read as the reverse complement.
TAAAACACCTGCTGATTGCGAATTTTCAACACTAGACATCAGCATATCAATCACACCCAATTGTTGAATCGCAGTTGTAAATAATGAACCACCCACAACTAACATTACAACTTGGCTAAAGCCTTGTCCCATACCTTTGAACATTTCAGTAGACGTTTCATGTGCCATTTTGAAAGATTTTCTTCTTAGTGACTCAATAATAAGAGAGATAAAGAAGGAAATAAAGGTTAACACGAAAATATCCATTTTAATATCCGCTTGGAACATCCCGATAATACCAACCACCACAATTAAAATTAAAGGTAACAATGGTAAAATTGCGTAATATGAAGGAACTTGAATCTCTTCTTTAGCTGCTAGTTTTTTCTCATCTACTTGAACAAAAGCTGCTGCGCCCTCTTTACGGTCACAGTATTTTTGCCAGAAATAATGCACCACTGCTAAAATTAATAGCACTGGAATCGAAACTCTTGCATGCCATAAAACATAATCCAATACATCATAATTTAAGGTCTCTGCTGCAATCACATTATCCGCACCTAAAGGTGTTGGCATAATTGTTGCAGTCATCGCAATCACACCTGCTGCCGTTAATGAAGAAATCCCAATCCCTTGTAATAAAGGATATAAAATAGCCATCAAAATAATCGCTAAACTAGACGCACTAGGTACCACTAATGACATTAGGTTTCCTAATAAGAAAACAATTGGTACAAAAAGATGTTTAGATTTAATTTTTGTCATTGGTTTTACTAAGAAATTAACTGCTTTTTGGTTTGCGCCAATCGCATTCATATAACCTGAGTAACCAAATAAAATCATAATGACCAAACCAGCAGAACTTAACTGCCCAATAATCGTATCTTTTAATTTCAAGAAAATATCAAAAAATGCAATACCCGTACCTTCACCTGCTGGATATAACGCATGTCCCATCACAACAGATGCCACTAATAAAATTAAAGCACCACTAATTAAAATCAAAGCAGGATTATAATTTTTAATAATAAAATAGCCAACAATACCCAATACAACTAACACTAATAACGACTCAACCATTTAGAAATACCTCCCTATTCTTTACAATTTTCAATGGCAGCTAAAAACCAAGATTTAAAGACCGCTTCATCAATATCCACACAAACCTTTGTATTCGCGGCTTGCCCTAAGTACCCTTTAAAATCAACCAAAGTTGTGCCAGAAGTTAATGCACCCGTCGTTTCAACAGCCACATAAGTATCCACCAATTCAAACATCTCAGGTTTTAATAAATAAGCCATGGCGCAGCTATCATACATTTTAAGCCCAGTAGCAAATGAACCGCCGCGATATTTTTTAAAGAGATGATACATCATATCTCCAACAGGATTCATTAACTTAATTTTTTCGCTATCCTCTGGGAAAACCAAAGCTTTCAGCCCAACATCTAACCCAGCCATAGCAATCTTAATACCACTTTCAAACACAATTTTTGCAGCTTCTGGATCTACTGCAATATTAAATTCAGAGGTTACTCCTTTATTACCACCTGCTATTGCGCCACCCATAATCACGATTTCATCAATTTTCTCTGCAACCTCTGGATGAATTCTTAATAACAATGCAAAGTTGGTTAAAGGACCAATCCCAACCAATGTGATTTTGGATGTTGCTTCCATAATGACACGGTACATCGCTTCTACTGCATGTTCTTCAAGTAATAAATGATTGCTAGCCTCAGGAAAATCGTAACCTTCCATTCCTGATAAACCATGAACATCACTGGCATCAATCGCTTCTCTTAACAAAGGGCGTGCTGCCCCTTTTGCAACAGGTATCTCTTTTTTAAAGAATGCTAACAATTTCAATAAGTTATTTGTGACCTTATCACAGCTCACATTACCAGCTACCGTTGTTAATAAGCGAACATCTAATGCCTCTGAATATAAGGCAATCGCAAGTGCTACTGCATCATCAATCCCTGGATCTGTATCAATTATTACGGCTCTTTTACTCATCATTCCAATCCAACCCCCTCAAATTTTTAATTTATAGGTAAAACGTTTTACTTAAAAGGTAAAAATAATAAAAGAGAAGAAAGATACCACTGCGTTTTCTTAACTTTTACACGTTTACTCTATCATCAATAAAAATGCCTGTCAACAACTTTTTGTAAGGGGTTTCATAAAATGAGGGGAAATCCAGCAATTTTATCATTAGGACACGCCATATATCACTTCTTAAAATATCACTAGTCATAAAACAAGCCACCTTATCTTCAATTAAAATAAAAGATAAAATGGCTATATTTTATTGTATCTGTCCAAATTTTCCTGCTTGATATATCCAACTATAAGGTTTTGGTGTTGTAGTGATTGGTTCTAAATAAATAGTCACCCAATATTCTTTCTTCACTTTAAAATCTAAAACAGGAAGTGTTCCATCCTCTACTGTTACACCTGTTGTATGAGAATTATCTGTTACTAGGTAGCCCTTATATTGATAATATTCCGGAATAATCGGACTGATTTGATAGGTGTAGTAGCCTGTAAGCATCTCCAACTTGATTGGTGTAAATGCTAAATCCTCTTTTGTTCCTGAATTAGCTTTAGTATGCATCAGCGTATCCTGCTGAAGAAAATCAATATAACCTGAGCTTGGCTCAACTAGTGATGGCTCTGCGGTTAAAATAACTTGTCTTACATGCACTGTCGAAACCGCTTTTTTATAAATAAAGGTGACTGTATGATGGTCTGTTACATTGTTAATAGTTGCAGTATCTTGTTTGATTTCACTGCCATTATCCACCATATAAGAAACAATCTCCCAATTGTCTGCTTGTGCTGGAGCTAGCTGACTATAATTTGTTTCCCGATTCACTTCAACTGTTTTTGGCGCTTGTAAATCATGAAAATTCCCATCAGCATCTTGATATTGATATTTTTCTGTGATTCTGAACTTTTGAACAAGATCTCTTACTTGAATTGTTTTCACACTACTCACATTAGTGGCACGATCCACTGAAACGATATGAATATATTTATCTATATCTGTTAAACCGTTGAATCCAGTAATAGTTCCGGTTGTTGGATAGGTTATTAAGCTTGCATCTTTGGCTGGGTCATAATTTGGAGCT
>NZ_FOHA01000025.1 GCF_900111355.1 Isobaculum melis | reverse complement strand
TCCAAGAAAGTTTCAATTGTTTGAATGAGTGCTGTTGTTTTTTCTTCTGCTTCGTTTTTTTGATTCGTAACGCCCGCTGTTACATCTTTAAAGTAATCATGGGTGAGTGTTTCAAATACTTTTGCTTCATCAGTAGATTCAATGACACGAATTTCTTGCCCTGTCTGATCATCTACATATTGTTTTTGAAGCATTTTTGTTGCTTCTGTTTCAAAGTTGACAACCACTAAGGACTGAATTTGCTCAGAAGCTGCGGCTAAAACGCCCTTCATCATGTGTTGGTATTCTCGATCCTCTTTGCCATATCCTAAAAAGATAAGCGGATGATGCTTGGCTAATTCAGCTATTTTTGAAAAAATGACTGTTTCATATGCTTGATTTTCTTCATGGTCTGCTGCTGTAAAAACTAAGGATTCCGGTGTTCCAACGGAACCTTGGATTTTGTACAAATGCGCCCCTTCCCCCTCTTCTAATACATCCGTTTCTCTAGTGTAAACACGGTAAGGGCGTTGTTGCTCAGTTAACAATGCTTCAATAAACGCTGAATAAGAATAGGTGAATAAATCGTTCGATTGCGCAAGAAAAGCACCTAAAGCAAACGTATTTTCTTGCGGCTGTTCTTGATGTGAGAGTTGATACAATACGCTCATTCCATGTTTCACTGGTGGAACATTTGCTGCTTTTTGAGGATTAAACTTTAATGTCCCTTCATAAAAAGCTAGATTATAGGCTAAGGCAATTTCAGAACGCATTTTCCAAAGAAGGGCTTCTGCCAGCTGATCTTTTGACCAGTCTGGATGTAGTGAATGTAACATTTGTTTTAGCTGATGCAAGCGTGCGTAGAATGTGACATCGTCGATTGCTTCATACTGTGACCACAACTGCTGTAATAGCTCTAGTTGGTTAGGAGAATCTTTTCGTTTTTTTTGAAAAACTTGTGGTCCAATGATTAAAATGGGGGGTTGCTGAATTTTCATAAAATGACCTCCTCCTACCAAAAGATTAAGCTGTCTTTTTATTGGTTCATTTTTATTAGGTAATTTTGTCTTTTTTATCGTTCTAAAGGCGCTCTTTTTTCAAAAAATAGGTGTTGTGACTAAAGTACCACACGCCACGAAAAAAGCTAGATTTGTATAATAAAATACTGATTCCGTTTGTGCAAAAAACATTTGTTATTTTTATTTTCAGATGAAACGCAAACAAAAAAACCTCAAAATATTGATAAATCAACATTTCGAAGTTTCGTCATACCTAATAAAAGCATAGCATTTTTTGGATGCAAGTAACAAATGTTACTTGCACATTATATTATAGCGATTTAAGAACCCCTGTCAATCACTACAAAGTGTTACAGTTACAAGATTTTCCCGTGTTTACTTTCAACTAAAAACAAACAAAAAAAGAAACTTGTTTTAACCTCCTTAAATTAAAACATGCTAATAATAAAAAAAAAATTTATTTTTTTATACTGACACTATTTTTTCGATGTTCATGTTTAAGCGAATACACAATAAAAATAAGAGATAAAAATAAGAAATGAATGAAAAAAACAAGTTTTTATCAAAAAGTGTGCATACTTATTACTTTTCAAGAGAATCATGATGTCATTTTTTTTAGGATATATGATCCTTTTAGACAGTAATATCCCTATATATAGCCATTTATAGATGCACAGCTATTAGTTGCTTCCAATCAACATTTAAGGGTAAAGCCCGTTTGGCTCCACCCTTATTTTATTTTTTGACCAATGCAACGACTTGCTTCACTAATTTTGTTGCAAAAAAATATTGAATGACTAATGCAAATAACGGAAGTAATAACAAGAACAGTAAGGTAAAACGAATTAAAGTTAAAAATAAGCGATCAAAGTAGTCCAATGGCTCTTTAGAATAATCCATTATTTTTTCAAACCAATTACCAGCATTGTTTTTATGATACATCGCTGAAACATCTTCAACAACTGTAATCATTACCGTTGTTTGGACACCTTCTATTGTTTGAAATGAAATAGGATAACGCCCAACTTTCTTTTTCACAGCTTGTGTTTCAACTGCTTTAACTGTTAGAGGTTGCCCATCACTTATTTTCCAAGCATGAGCATTGGTTAAGCTAATCCAATCAGCTTTGCTCAGTTGTTCAATTTGTTCAATTGTTACCACACCATCATTTGCATCAATCGCTACTCCATCAGAAATAACGGTATTTTTCCCTCTAATTGTACAGTAAATCGTTGTTTGAATGACTTTTTCATCTTTTTTGAATCTTAAAAGAATCGGATAAGTTCCTGGTGTTTCAATTCTATTTTCAAGTGCTGCCATTTCGGCTTGTACAGCGGCTTCCTCGGATGGATAAATTTTACCTGTCTCTTCAGCAAAAACGGGTTGTCCAAAAAAAGGCAAGGTAAACACAATAAAGCCTATGCAACAAAAAAGGAAGGAGATCTTTTTACTCATCATGGACACCTACTATCTTCTTTGGTAAGTAAATAGATAGTGAAACCCCTCCATCTTTCGGTATAAATGTACAAGTTCCACCATAACCATCCACCATCTTTTTAATGGTATACATCCCCACTCCTGTACTATCGGAATTTCCATTTGCTTTAGTATAATAGAACAAATCAAAGACATGTTCAAAATCAATATTTTGGCTATCTGCATTATCATTATAGGCCTCAATGATGATTTCTTCTGCCTCATCATAAATATTTAATTCAAATTCTCCCCCTTTATCTGTATACTGACTCACATTAGAAATCACATTATAAAGGATTTGTCTCAACTCGATTGCGCGCATTAAAACATATAATTTTCTAGGTGATTCCACACTATATTGAATATCTCTTTGCTCAAAAACAGGGGCAAAGCGTCTTAATGTTTCTCGAATCATTTTAATCATATCTAGCTTTTCAGGTTTGACATTTGTTGCAATATCATTGGTATGAATTAAATTCAATACTTCTTTAATTTCATCCAACATTTCAGCATTTTTTTCTACGATTTTGTCCAGACGTGCTGGCGCAGCATCCATACCTAACTCTTTCCTAGCCATTTCTACTTGAATATTCGAGATACTTAAAGGGGTTTTCAAATCATGGATCATCGCATTCACAAGTCGCTGTTTGTAAATTGACTGTTCACGGTTTGCCTGCAATTCTTTTTCCAAGGTTGTATACTTGACACCAATAGAATCCATTTTTCCTTGAAGGTCATCCGTAAACTCACTTAACTCCTTAGACAATGCATCATATTCAGTGATTTCCTTTTCTTTAGAGACAGCTGATAGCTGATACGTTTTTAATTTAAAAATATTATCTCTGAGTCTTTTAATGGGGGCAACTAAATTTTTAAACATCATCATCATCAATAAGGTCACAATTGCAAATAGAACCATCACACTGAGCATTAAAAAGATAATGAGCTTACCAAAAAAGGCTTGGGGCTCCATCCGATAAATAGCCAACCAAACCTGATAATCAGCTGTTTGAGTTTCAATTTTATACACACCATGATAACTTAATGTCCGTTCATCAATCCAATCATTTAACGCAGCAAAATCTAAGCTGGGGACGGTACTATAACTAAAGTTATTTTCACTAACAACAGCAAAATCAATGGCTTCATCCTCTTTTATTTGAGCTAAGGCTGTTGTTAATTCTGATGGCTCATTTGTTTTAATACAATCATCAAGGACTTCCTTAATTGTTATTGCACGCTGCTGCTCTATGTTTTGATAAATTTCAGGTACTTGATAGGATACCAAGACTAGTAAAATCACAATCACTGCATAAATCCCACTTAACACATAAAAGAATTTACGCCAACGGTAATTTCTAAACGTTTTATTCAAACCATTCATAACCAATACCTCGTATAGAATAGATACAGGAGATGCGAAGCTTTGCCCTTAAGCGTTTTATCTGTGTATCTACAATCCTTGAATCGACATATTGTTCATTGACATGCCACACTTTTTGAATAATACGCTCTCTTGATAAAATCGTATTTTTATTCTGCATAAAAAATAACAGCAGCTCATACTCTTTAAAGGTCAATTCTACGATTTCATTTCGTTTATACACTTTTCTTCTGCGTAAATCCATTCTTAATTTCTCTGATTCCGAAAAAAGTTCTTCTACCAGAGTGTTTTTTTCAGATAATACTTTTTCAATTCTTTTAAGTAGTACCTTCATAGACGTTGTTTTTTTTATGTAGTCATTTACATTTAATTCAATACTTTTTATCTCATCGTCATCATCATCCGAGCCTGTTAGAATGATAACCTTTAATTGATGATCTGCTTTTCTTAATAAGGAAAGAAATTGGAGTCCATCTATTGAAACCATTTTTAAATCACTAATCACTAAATCAAAAGCCTGACTTTTAAACAAAATTAGCCCTTGTGCAGCACTTTCAGCTAAAGAAACTTCATAGCCTTCTAATTCAAGCAATTCTTTGATAACAAGTTGATAATCTGGATCATCATCTACTAGTAATATACGGTCCACTTTTTTTATCCCTCTTTCTAAAATAAGATATACATATAGTTTATAACCCAATCATAGCATAGGAATTATTTAAAATAAAGTTCAAATACATCATATTTCACAAAAGATATTTTGATGTCATAACTTCCCAAACGATTCATAATATGAGAAAAATAGTAGTTTGGAAACATTCCCACCCTACTATTTTTTTCATACTATGAAGCTTATCCTATTGTTTAACCATTTTTCCGTTTTCTTCCTTTTACTATTTTCTAGTAACATCTTTCGATAAAGACGCTACTAGAAAAATAGCTTTCATTAACGTTTCAATCTTTTTTGATAGCTTGGATAAAAGACAAAGCCTGAAATCACAATTAAGCTTAATCCAATCCATAAATAATTTGTTTGCTGTTCCCCTGTTTGAGGTAACTGTTCTTCTTTATTAACTGAACTATTTTCTTGTTCAGCTAAAGGCGCAGCTTGTTCATCAGTTACAACCACATTAATTTGTGTTTGTAGTTGATTGGTGACCATATTTTCTGTCGTTTCAGCTGTATACGTAAAGCCAACATCATAAGTTCCTGCTGCATTTAAAGTCGCTAGTTGTCTTAAATCGACTTCAATTGGTGTAAATAACGTACCTGTTTCGCTATCCCAAGCTTTGACTTTACTACGAGTTAACACCTCCTGCTCAAATGTACCTTTGGCTTTATATGCTTTCACTTCTTCAACAGTAAATTCAATATCCTCCGCTTCGATTTTCCAAATCCCTTCTGCAATTGGATCAATCACAACAGTTACAGGAATTGAAATAGTTGTGCCTTTTGCTGTTTCAAATGTGACAAAATAAACACCAGCTTCTGGTTGGACTGCAGTAAAATCAACCTTTGTAATAGCGACCTCTGTATTATTACCATCTGTTGTCCAAGCACGAGCGGCAGCTAATTGAATCATTTTTGCTTCTGTTAATGTAGCAACTTCTGTTCTATAAATCGTGACATGATTAGCACTCATCGCTTCTCCAGTTGCTGGATCTACAATCACTTCATCTTCTTGTGCAACCGTTACATAAATGGTCAATGTATCACTATTTTGAGACTTAAGTGTAATCGGATAGGTCCCTGATTTTGGTAAAACTTGGCTACTATCTATCTCATAAGCAACACGTTGATTGTAACCATCTGCTTCTAGTTGATATTGTGCCCATGCATCTGCACTTGATTTTTCACGAATCATTTCTGGGGTTAATTGTGCGACCTCATCCTTTTTAATGGTGAAATCACTTGCCATTACCACCTCAGATAAGCTATCATCAGACACTTTTGCACCATCTTTAATGATTAATACGTAGGTTGTCACATCAAATGTACCGCCTACCCCATTATCAAACTTCATCACAACTGGATAAGTTCCTTCTTTTTCATCTTTGACAGCTGAATCATCAATCATGATTAAATCACCAATTGCTTTTGGCATCACAATATTTTGTACGAGTTTAACCAATGATTGTTGGTTTAAATCAGGCAAGGGCCATTGGTCTACCTTAAAGAAATCTAGCTTTTCTGCTTGTGTTAATAGGTGATACTGAGAAGTTGTTGTTCTTCCTTTATTCATAGCCACTGCAAAACCAGGTACTAGTTGAACAATTTGTTTATTTGAAGCTACCGCATATGCTTGATAGCTTGTTTTTCCATTTGCAGTTGTGTAAGTGATGACATTTGGTCCTGTCACACTTGGTTTTGAAAATACTGCATCGGTAACAGCGACAGGTGTTTGGCTACCATCTGTTTTAATCGCACTTGCTTGTCCTTTTTCAATCAATTGCTCAGCTGTTAAACCGTCCAATTCTCCTTCTTTTACAATGAAATTCGATGCTTTAATTGCTTCGGGATGGGTTGGTGTTGGTACCACATAGCCTTCTGGTAAAATAACCACTTGAATCGTCAAGGCTTCACTGATATTACCAGACTCATCTGTAGCTGTTACGTTTACTGGATACACTCCAGCTTTGGCAAAATCTACAGCTGACGCTAAATCACTTGTAATCACCAACTGATCAGAAGCTGTATAATTATCTGTAGCTGAGAATGAACTATCTTTTAATAATTGAGCTTGATCTATTGTTTGACCTAAATCATAGGTGACTTGTTGTACAGTCTCTTGGCTAATCTCCGGTTTAGTGGTATCTACTACGTTAACCTTGACTTCTTTGGTAGCTGTTAACTGATTTTCATCTACCGCTGTAATGGTCACTACATATTCTCCAAGCTGATTGAAATCAACTGTTTGAGTAAAGTCTGTTGTCGTTGTAACAGTGCCACCTTCTGGTCTTGTTGAAACTGAAACTGCTGCATCTTGTAAAAAGTCTGCTTCATTTTTAGCACTTTTCACTTCATATTGAATCGTTTCATTTGCTACGATTACTGGTGCTGCAATGACTTTCACCATCACTTGCTGCATTGTTTGATTACCAGCAGCATCACTAATCGTAACTTCTACTGGATAGTCTCCTGGTGTTTCAAAGTCTACTTGATCAAAAGTAGTTGTAATGATTAAGTCTTGCGGTTGATTATAATCATCCTTGATTTCACTAAGTGCTTTTTCTTTAAATTGCTCTTCTGTACTTGTTTCCCCTAAAGTATAGATTTGATCCGTTACTTTAAAGGTAGGTGCAGTATCATCTATTACAATCACATTTAAAGAGAAAACAACTGATTGATTCTGATTTGAATCGGTTGCAGTGATTTCAACAACATGATTTTCTCCTGTCAAGCTTGGTGTCAAATCTGCTTTATTGAAATTAGACGTAAAGGTCATATTTTTAGCTGACCAAGCATTTTCAGTCCCATCAAACTGATCAACTGCAGTGACCGTTGCCAATTCATATAATGAAGCTTCTGTTAAGTTTTGATAAGCTGCTTCATTAGTATTTAAAGTGATTGGATTTGTTTTCGCCGATACAGTTGGTGCTAAGGTATCTACAATCGTTATGGTAAGCTCTTTCGTTTGTTTGTTTTCCGCTTGATCACTAACAGTAACTTTAATCGAATAGGTGCCTAATTGATTGTAATGAACTTCTGAATCATCAATGGTAAATCCTGCTTCAGTGATGTCATTTCCTAAACAGTCTTTTGCAGTGACGCCATAACGAGCTAAAATAGTAGCTTTTGTTAATTTTGGCTCTCCAAATTCTAATGTATCAGCATCTTTTTCTACCATCAGCTCAGGGTTCGTTGTTAAAACGGTCAATGTTTTAGTGATGGTTGCAGTATTTAGCGCTGCATCTGTCACGATAGCCTCTAATGTATAGACACCATCTTTTTTATCACTTAATAAATAACCTAATTGACTGGTAATCGTGGCATTTGTGCCCGTATAAAGTACTTTGTTACTCGCATCTTTAAGCGCCCAAACAAAAGTCGTACTAGTTGTTTCATCAGCTGGTGTAATCGTTGCTTTTGTTGGATTAAATGCTTGATCAAGTCCTTTTCCTTCATCAAAAACAATTTCTCCTGTTGGCAAATCTGTATCTGTAATGTAAATATCGCTGATATCATTTGCGCCAATACCTTCTCCCGGTATTAATTGAATAGCTAGCTTACCAGTTGTCTTCGCATTTTTATCAGAGAATACAAAGGTAGCATCTGCTGGGGCTTTAAAGACGACTTGATAATCAGCCTTCGCTGGGATCACTAAATCAAGAAATTCATAATTCCCTTCAGCATCCGCTTTAGTTGTTGCAATTTCTTTTCCAGCTGCATTTTCTAAGCTTACTTCATAGTTAGCCCCATAAGTTGCACCTTCTACAACGTGACCTTCTTTATCTACGAAAACAACTTTCCCATTTAATGGCGTTGTTGCATAAATTGCTGCATCTAAATCAGCGATAGTCTTTGTACCAACACCTGAAATATCTGATAAAGTAAAGGTGGTTTTATCATTCTTTTTCACCCAAGCATAAGTTTCATCTTGTGCATCAATTTCTAAACCAGAAAGTCCATCTTGAATAAATGTGGCATTTTTAGGTAAAGTTAGACGAATCTTGTAGTTGTCATATGGTAAGTCAATAAAGCTATAGGCACCTTGAATGGTTCCAGCTGGTGTTGTGGTAGTAGTTGCCATTGGTTTTGTTAAATCACTTGCTTTAAACAATTCCACTTTAACCCCATTATAGCCAGGCTCATTGGTATCTTTATTCCCATTTTTGTTTAAATCCATAAAAATATTTCCAGATAAAGCACCATCATTAACAGGCGCGACTGCTGCCACATTGGTTTTAGACAATTCTAAGGCAGTTGTACTAATACTTTGCCCCTCGTTATTCTGAATATTTCCTCGATAAGCAATCGTATTACTTGCAATTTCACCATTTCTTGGCGCATCAACTGGTAAAATTCCTGTATAAGAAAGGGTAACCTTATCACCTGGTTCTAATGGCTGTGTTAACACAACACGAATGGCCTTTACTTTTGTAATATCTGCAGGTTTAGTGGTTGACCACTTATCTCCTGGGACATCTGCACCTGCACCATCAAATCTTGCTGGTGTATAAGTCGTAGCATATTCTAAAGTAGCTCCTGCATTTTTACCATTAACAGCTACCTGAATAGAGTCTGTTGCATTCACTGCATATTCAGAGCCTCTAGCATTGTTATTTGTAATAAAGGTATCGTTTAAATGTGGTAAAATATCAATCATTTCAAAATTATGAATTCCTTGTGTACCATTATTTGTAATGGTATAACGATAATCAACTGTTCTACCTGGCATAGAGGAAGCCGTTTTGGCTGTGCCATCAAGGAAATCTGGATTTTCACTTCCTTTAATCGCCGCTTCAGTTGAAACACCATTTAAAGCACCAACTGTAATCGGTTTAGACATGGTTAAATAGCTATTCGCTTTAGCCCCTAAAACCTCTTTAATTTCAGCGGGTAAGGTTTCTTCTGTTAAACCATTGGCTTCAACTACCTCATAGTCATCTTGAGTCAGAGATCCCATCCCATATTCAATTTGATAATCTCCTGCTTTTGCATTTTCGGCTCTGATTGTAAAGCCACCTAATAAGTATTCAAGATGTGCTGCGGTTCCTTGTAGCTCAGTGTCTGGTGCAACAACATATTGAATCGTGCGACCATCTGATAAAGTTTTCCTTTCCATCTTTCCTTGACCAGGAGAAGAAGGATTACTATAGTAAGGCAATCGTACATCTAAAATATTAAGACCTGTCAACATATTCGTTCCAATATAATTAAAAGGAATTTGAGACACAACAAAACCTTTTGGTAAAATCATAAAGGCATATGGTTGACTAAAGGGTTCTCCTTGTCTTGCGCCAATTTTAAGGGCTTCTGAATAGGAAAAACCATTATAGATTGGATTCTCAGGAAACTTGGCGCGATCAGATAAAGGTGTCACAGCTGTACTGATTCTTGATGCTCCCTCATTCAGCGAGGTATCTGTTACTTGAACAGTCACATCAAATGCAGCATTCTCTGTTTCTTGAACAAGATCATGCGTCTCACCAAATGTATCTGTATATTGAATAGATTCCGTGATTAAATGAATATCAGAACCAGCTGGAACACTGACATTTTGTAATCTAATATTTCCAAAAGAAGGAGGGGCTAGTGTCCCATCTTTTGCCGTTACACGTAACCTTGTAAGGTTTTCAATGGTTGAAAAGTCAACGGTATTATTAGGTACAACTTGCCAATTTCCTGTATTATTTTGTTCATATTCTAATTTACCAACAGTCATCGTTGATTCAATACCATAAGTTAACAGCTGAACGCCCTCTGGAATTTTAAAAGTCATTGTGATATTTTTAGGTAGCTCTGGTCCACCGGAAGCATGAAGTCGATACTTCCAATTAAATTTATCTTGCGTTCCTATTTTTTGATTTCCAAGAGCATTTGATAGATAAGTTAAAACTGTTCCTGCTTCTTTAACCACTGTTTTTTTGGTAATTGAAAATAAATAAATATCGTCATTATAAATATGATAGGTAACTGAATAGGTACCTGCTGCCACATCTAATGGTATATTAGAGGAATCGAATAGACTGATTTTTTCCAAGTTTTGCTCACCAAATAAAGCAATTTTCTTTTCGTCATCATCTTGAATCACTTCACCTTTATTACCTGTCGCAATAACAGACATTTCTCTCGGCGTTTGCCAAGATTTCAAGCCATTATAATCTTTTTCAACCTTTAGATTTGTAAAATGAAGCATAGAGCCCGAAGCAATCGCTGCATATTGGTCTAAATATTGACCTGGATAACCACTAGGATTAGCAAAACTACTATTTAACTTCCATTTTTTGATAGATTCACTATCAGCTTCTATGTAGTCTTTGCTTGTACCAGTGATGGCAATTTTTTCAGTCTCATTTTTCACTTCTGTATAGGCTTCTCCTGCTGCATTAGTACCATTCATCGTCGCTTTTATTTGATACTGGTCACCCGTTTTAGCCACGATACTTGCTTCTACTAAGAAAGGAAAATCAAAGCTGCCATTAATGTTATCTTTAAATGTAACGGTTAATTTCTTTTCACTTTTAGAGTAGGTTGCTGATTTGATTGATGTGCTTGAAGTCGGATAAGAATTTTCAACTAAGACTAAATTCGTATCTGAAAAATCAATCACTAAGACACCATTATTTAGCTTACTTGTTGTATCTAGATGTGTGATATTAAATGTTACTTTTACTTGTTGATCATTCACACTTGTCGCATCTAAATCAAGCGTATTTTTATCTAGGCTGCTTTCTAAAGAAAAGCCTACTGTTTTTAGATCTTTGACTAAATCTGAAGCTTCTTCAACTACTTCTGTTTCTGCATCTGAAGGTAATTCAGCTTCAGCTTCTTCCCCTGTTACACTTTCCTGATTTTCTACTTTTTCATCATCTATAAAAGTCTCTGTTTGTTCCTCAACCGTAAGTGGTTTCTCTGTTTCACTTTCAGTTGTATTAAACATGGCTAAAACTGATAAATTGGTTTGAGAAAAAATAAGGATACAGACCATTCCAATCAGACCTATTTTTCCAATTTTATTCTTATTCATTTTTATCCTCCTTGATTTATCAACATTTTGACACGATCTAAAAACGCCCAACTTTATTATCCTTACATAGAAATCTTACTATCCATCCTTCGACTATTCAAAGGCAAGATAATGACAATTTGTGTCAAAATGTGTCAATCCTCTCTCTGCCAATCATATCATGTGCATCAATTTTAGTCTTCCATTTATGATAAATCCTCTTTATATAGCATCGATAATTTGCTTGTAAAAAAATAAAAAAAGAAAGATACAATAGTATCTATCTATTGTATCTTTCCTCATTTAGTTATCAAACCACCAAGGTTCGTTCTTCACTATAATCCAAATATTCTTTATTTCTTACAATATCCGCTAAAATTTCTACAAGCTGATAAACTTCCTCATAAGAAGTATAAAGAGCGATTGGTGCTAAGCGAATCACATTTGGTTCTCTAAAATCTGGCACGACTTGATGATTTTTTAAAGCTTTACAAATACGATAAGCTTCCGGATGCTCTAATGATACATGACCGCCTCTGCGACTGTCTTCACGAGGATTCCCAATTTCATATCCCAGCTTCGTTAAATGCTCATCTGCTAAAAACATCAGATAAGCAGTAATATCCAATGATTTCGTACGAATAGCTTCCATTCCTACCTCTAAGAAAATATTCAAGACGCCCTCTAATGGTGCCATTGAAAATAGTGGCTGGGTTCCTGTTTGCCAGCCATGGGCATTTAGCTCATGATCAAAGGCTTGTAACAGCTTAAATTGGGTCGCATTTTTATTCCCTTGCCAGCCTGCTAAACCTGGTTCTTTTTCAAAATGACGCTCATTAATATAAAAACCTGCAATCGCACCTGGACCAGCAGATAAATATTTATAATTACACCAAACAGCAAAATCTGGTTGGATTTTACTAAAATCATGAGGAACTGCACCAATTGAATGACATAAATCCCAGCCAATAATAATGCCACGCTCATGTGCTGCTTTGGTCACACGCTCCATATCCAACAATTGCGCACTACGATATAAAACAGCTGGCAATAAAATTAACGCAACATCTTCAGTCATTCCTTCAATGATGGCTGCCTCATCTAAAGTTCGTTCATCTTGACTATGAATAATTTTTACCGCTTCGTCTGGGTCTAAACCTTTTAATCGAATTTGGCTATCAACCGCATATCGATCTGTTGGAAAATTAATATCATCCACTAAAATTTTATACCGCTCTTTGGTTGGATGATAAAAAGTACTAATTCCTTGATGAATATTAATCGTTGTATTGGTCATCACGGTTACTTCATCCGGCTTCGCTTGAATTAACTGCGCTAATTTTTCCCCTAAGACATTTTGGTACATAAAATATTTACTATTTTCAATATCCCAAATACCAATGCCATGCTTCTCCCACTTATCAATCACATCATATAATGCCTCTTTTGCATCTACGGAACACATCCCTAAAGAGTTCCCATCCATATAAATGACACCTTCTTGAATACAAAAACGGTTTCTAATTGCTGCTAAAGGATCCTGTTCATCCTTCTTTTTAGCAAATGCTTGTGTTGTTTCAAATGTACGCATAATCTCACTCCTTCAGTTTATTTCACTACCTAAAATCTAACATACGGTCACAGCTATCTGCCATAAATAAATGAATACAATTCACTAGCTCAACCTACAAAATGAAGCAAAAATGAACTTTTTAAGAACATTTCGTAGGCGCATATCATTTTAACCCTTTTTACTATATAATAAATCTATCTAATAGAGGGAGGCGCTTAAATGGATGCCATTGATAGCAAAATTATTACTTTATTACAAAAAAATGCACGTCTGTCTATTGTGGACATCTCAAAAGAAGTTTGCCTTAGCAGACCTAGTGTGAAGGAAAGAATCAATAAGCTAGTTGAACAGAAAATTATTCAGGAATTTACCATTATGGTGGATCAAGAAAAAATGGGAAAACCTATTTCTTATTTTATCGAAGTTAGCCAATTAATGATTCCAACCAAAAAATTTGAAACCATTTTAACTACTTTTCCAGATATTATTGAAATTCATACAATTACTGGAACAGCCAATTATATTGTCAAAGGTGCTTCAAAAAGTACTAATGAGATGAATGTTCTTTTATCAGAACTCATTAAATATGCCAAAGTAAACACATCCTTAATTCTGAATTCAACTTACTCAATTGCTTAAAGAAAGGAACCGCTTGATGAGCTTTATGATTTTAGGTATTTTATTTACCATTGGATTGCTAGCTGTTGTAATTGTGATTGGTGGCAGCCGTTTAACCAAAGAAAAAGAACAGCTACAAAGAAAGACGGACAGCAACAAAGTCAATAGGAAATGAAAAAATAGCCTAACGCCTCGTTAAAACAGGTCGTTAGGCTATTCTTATTATGAACGATTGATTATTTTATCCAAGAAAGAATGACCATGTTGTGGCATCTTCACACCAAAATAATCCGCTGCAGTTGCGGCTACATCTGCCATTGTTTCTCTTTCTCCTACTTCAATTCCTGCTAAACCTTTGCTATAAATCATTAAAGGTACACGTTCACGCGTATGGTTACTATGTCCAATGGTTGGGTCATTCCCATGGTCTGCCATCACAATTAAAATATCCCCCGTATTCAGTAAAGAAATAACTTCTGCAATCCGTTTATCGCTCAGTTCCAATCTATCTGCATAACGCGCTACATCCTCAGCATGTCCCGCTAAATCAGTTTCCTGAATATTCAAACAAATAAAGCCTTCATTAATTTTCTTCACTTCACTTACCAAGTCATCAAATAACTCAGTTGAATCCACGCCTGGAAATAAATGTTTGCTAGACGTTTGAATAATATCTGCAGCTTTTCCAAGTAAAGAAACAGTAATGCCCGCATGATCCAAGATTGTCGGCACTTGAACTTCAGGATCAATGCCATAGCCTAAATGAATCACATGGTAGTCATGCAAGTAAACACCTGACTCTGGTGCATCAACACCTGCAAAGCCACCTGGTTTAATTTTTCTTGCACCAAGTAGATTATCTAAAGTAATCTGTCTCCCACCAAACGTAATCACTCGAGAAACTTTGACCACTTCACGAACGGTTCTACCTAATTGCTTCACTTCATCAAAAGGCATTAAATCCAAGCAAGCAGAAACATTATAAACTTGCCCTAAATCGGTTTCTAAATTATCTCCGACAGTTGCACACTCATTGACAACTAGAATTTGTGGCTCGCCTGCTTCACCTACACGACGCACTTGATAATCTGCTTCAATCAAATGTTGTTCGACTGTATCAATCACTGCTTGAAAGGGTTCAATTAAAGGGATTTTAGGCGTAGTCCCCATAATCTCCTGATGGCCTAAAAATGAATCCGCGCCATGATGGGCTAAATTAGCAGTTCCAATAATTGCCTCTTTAGAAAAATGTAACGCTTCTGTTTCCTGTCCAATCGCATTCATTAATCCTAATTTTTCCATAGTCGGAATCTGAATTTCAGGCTTTTTTTCAATAATGTGTAATGCCGTATTCGCACCCACATCACGTGGTCTCACCTCTGCTGCGTCCGCCATATAGCCGACACCAAAACTATCTAATACAATGACAATAAATCTTCCCATATTTTCACCTTCTCAAAAATTTCCCTTGGCTGTCATAAATACCTTCTACTTTTGGTTTACCCGATTGAATGCCTGAAACAACTGCAACCTCGCTTCGTGTCACAAAAATTTGTGTTCTAAAAGCCATAATAGCAGTTGCGCCAACAGGCTGTTCACCATCAACTTCTAAATAATAGTCAATGTTTTCATCAGCAAAAGGGGCAACCTTTCCTAGGGTTCTGGTTCCTTGGTTATCAATTAGTACATTTTCTAAATGCCCTCTACGGTAATAACCGCCTCCGTAAAGATAACTTTGACCTTTAAATGTATGAGAAATCTCGCTGATATAAGCCATCGCTGGTTTTTCTGGTAAATCAGTTAATGCATGCATAGGTGTTGTCCCAGTCAATGCATGTCCTGGCTCTCCCTGTGTCCCACCAAATGATTGAATAAATGGAATCGTTCTTGAACAAGTCGCAGATGGCACATTTAATTCAGCTAAGTTAAAGCCAGCTTCACTAAATAAGGCTTTCGCTTGTTGAATGGTTTTGACATTATGGGTTGCTTCTAATTCATGGGTATCCGCTTGGTATAAGAAACAAGGAAATGAGGTAATACCTTTAATCTCAACAAAATCACAAGCTTTCATCGCAGGAAAGTGCTGTGCCACTTCTTCTAGTAAAAACCCACCATATTGACCTGGATATAATTGATCATCCTCACCAACCATTTTCAGCAGAACAGCTTGCTTTTTGCCAAGCTTTTTCGCTATTTTTTGAATACTTACAAGCATTTCCATTGAGTAAACAGTAATATATTTTGCACCATAAATCATGATTTTTTCAAGTAAATGCTGTGGTACTTGTACTAAATGCCCAACATTTCCAATTGGTAAACCATTCTCCATCATGACAAGCGCTTCTTTAAAATCCACAACAACTGCATGACTCATCCCTAATTCAGCTAATTTTTTAGCTACAAGAGGATTGCGCCCAATTTGTTTGGTCATATAAAATAATTCCACTTGATGCTGCTTAGCAACTTCAAGCATTTGCTTTGCATTCGCTTCAATCATATCTAAATCTAAAATGTAGGTATCTGGTAAAACCGTTCCTTGTTGATGTAGCTGAATAGCCGTTTCAATCATTTTAGGATTTCTTCTTTTCGTTGCTTCCAAAAACATGAATCACGCCCCCTAATCTTCTGCTAGCATGGTACAAAGGTGTAAATAAAGGTATGCTAGCTCATCTTCATGAAATGTAACAGGAGCAAGAGCCGCTAATTCATGCCAAATCGCAACTGCTTCTTCGTATTGCGTTTCTGCTTTCATTTGTTCAACAATCAATGCATCTAATGCGCCAACGCTCTCACCTTTTTGCTGACGAGCAGTCGCCATGGCTAAATGCGTCATAAAAACCTCCGACTTTTCTACTAACTCTTTGGTTTCTAAAACACTTAATACTTCTTGCATATATTGGTAAACAGCTTCATCAATCACGTTTGCTGTCTTTAAGACTGTTAATTTTTCTTGAATCATTCTTCATCGCTCCATCTTTTTAATAGCGAGGAATCAAATTCCCCTCTAATACTTGTTTTTGCGTTGCTAATAACGCTTGTTGATCAATATTTTTCTTTAAGACGGTTTTAAAAATAGCATCCTCTTTATGGCAAATAATCACTGCGGTACTCATATCTAATTGCAGCTGACTTTCTTCTATAAAGCGATAATTTAAATCTTGGTAATTTTTATCCACAATTTCATCATAGTTCCAAACACCTGCATCTATGACGCCTTCTTTTAAGGCATAAATTAATTGATGGCCTGGCATTTCTACAAATTCAACTTGCTTATTTTTGGTAATTTCATGTGTTAAGGTTTGTTGGTCATAGGAACTATTGTCAATGCCTACACGCATTTGATCCTCAATCTGATTTTGCTGTGCTTCCGCAAATAATAAGATATGCCTAGACAAATAGGTATAAGGTCCAAAGTCAATAATCTGTTCAACTGGAGCCTCACGACGGATGGCTTCCATTGCTGCAAATTTTGAGACGACTGCAAAATGATACACACCATTAACCACTGATTGAATCCGGTCTTTTGAACCTCGTACATAAGCCATATTCAAACGCATTTGATGGTCACTAAAGTTTTGATATAATCCTGTAGCAAAGCCTTCATATAAGCGAGAATAAGGTAATGGCATGGTCCCTACAACATAGTCAGAAATCGCATATTGCTGTAGAACTTCATAGTTTACTTCACTTAAGAATGTCCCTAAATGACCTTTACTAATTGTCTCAATAGCTTCTTTATCTTTCAGGAATTGCAACGCATTCTGCACGGTGCCTCTCGAAATGTCAAACTGTTGTTGATAGTCGCTAATAATGGGCATTCTATCCCCTTTTTTTAATTGCATTAAATCTCTTGCCAACCAAGTAATGACAATTCCGGTTTTTTGATAAAAATGTTCATTCATGTTGCATCCCTCGACTCTTTTTTTGTTAAGACGTGTCAGAAAACTACAGTAGCATTTGAATTTTTCAGACACGTCCTAATTTTATTGTAAGGATAGTCTCTCCCGTTAGTCAATAGCAAAAGCTATTTCGCAGCTTTTAGGATCGCTTCTTTTAAGATACGTAAGACTGTTTCTTCACCTGAACGCATTGGATTGACACGAATCATTGATTCAGATGCTTTGGGATTGGCTGCTCTAAATGTACCTGATAGGCGGTAAAACATTGGGACAAATTCATATTTTGATTCAGCGCCAATTGGATTTGGTGCCGCGCCTAATTTTTCGGCTTCAATTAATACCTCATTGGCATTGGCTTCCTCTAATTCAATCAGCAACACTTTTGACTGTGCATTGGCAATAAAGGCTTTTTTGACACCAGGTATTTCACCATTGTTTAGTCGCGTACAAACTTTTCCACTCACTTGAGCAGAAATCGCTAACGCAACTGGGGCATAAATCAATCCTTGAAGAACTGCAATCGCTTCAAAGCCTTGTACTTGTAGCCCACCTGAATAATTTTCTTTTCTTAGCTTAGCAATCGCTACTTTTGAGCCAATAATACACCCAACACCTTCTGGACCTAATAATTTAAAGGTTGAGAAGCAAGCCATTGTCGCACCTAGCTCTGAACCAATTTGTGGTACTTTTAAGACCGCATAATTGTCATCAGTAATAATGGGACAGTCAGGCAACACAGCTTGAATTGCTGCAATCACTTCTCCAATATCATAAGAGTCATCTGGTTTTTGTCGGGTAAATTGAACCAATGCTCCTTGAATGTCTGAAGCTGCAGCTACTGCTTTAACTGCTTCGAGATCATTAAAATCGGCTTTAATCACCTTGAGATTCATCATTTCAATAGATGTTTGTGTTGTTGGATAAACTGGTGCATCATGAACAAGTAGCGTATCTCCTGCTTTCAGTACTGCATGCATCGCCAAACGAATGGCCATTGTACCCGCACCACGCACTAACATTGCTGCTTCAGCATCAAAGAAATTGGCGAGTACTTTTTCTACTTGATGTGTCGTTTTAGGCTGATTTAGTCCAGGAACTACGCCTAAGTCACCACGTGTTAAAATTTCTGAGCCTTTAAATTCTTTGGTAATTGCATCAACTAATGCAAACTGTTTTTGTGTTGCTTCTTCAATTGTTAAACTTGTTAAAGGATAAGTTTCCATAGTTTATATCTTCCTTTTTTTATTGGTTCATAAAAGTATGAGGATTATGCACCAACATTTTTTCGATAAAGCTTTCTTCAATGCCGCCAGCACGTAACATAGGGACAAATGTATCCATTAAATAATGATAGCCAATACCACCTTTATAAGCCATATTTGTTTTACGTGTGATATCTAATGAAAGAAAAACTTTATCTGTAAAGCCTGCTTCTTGAATTTTTAATAACATTTCTAAACGTGTTTGATCTGGCATATAGTTCTCTTTGCCAACGGTATCAAATTCTACATAGACGCCTTCTTTTAGCATATGCAAAACATAATCAGCATTGCCGCTTAAGTCTACATGACCAATGACTACACGTGATAAATCCACGCCACGTTCTTTAAAGAATTCAATTTGTTCATGTCCATAAGTCCCTAAGGTTGTATGTGTAGTAATCGGCTTACCTGTTTTTTTATGTGCTAATACTGCAGCTTCAAAAACTTTTGTTTCTTTTGGTGTCATTTGATTTTTACTTGAACCAATTTCACCAATAATTTCAGCTTTAATATCCGTACCATCAATACCTACTTCAATTTCTTGAATCATTCGTTCTGCTAAAGCTTCAATGGTATCTGTTTCAACAAAATCTGGTAGGAAACGCTCCGTATAGCAACCTGTCGCTTGGATGATATGAATACCAGAAGCTTCCGCCACTTTTCTAACATATTCTGGGTTTCTTTTCATCCCCATAACAGTGACATCTACAATATTACGAATCCCTTGTTCATAAAGAACTTGGTACTCTTTAATGGTTTCTTCAAAGCAGTTTAAATTACAATCATCATTTTGTTTCACACCTGATAAATCAATTGTTGTGTGTTCGTGCATCAATGTCATTCCATCTACTAATGGCATCTTAATCATCTCCTATTTCTTATGAAAATAACGCTGAACCAATTCTGGAATCAGTGGTTGAACTGCTTGTGCAATGGCTAAAATCGCACTTGTTTTGGCTGGGTTTGCAATCAATAATAGCCCTTTTGCCAAATCATCATAGGGAATGGTTAGGCCTACTAAATCAAGCATATTCACAATTCTTAATAAGCCTTTACCACTTTCTTGCTGTGCCGCACTTCTAAGTTCGCTAAAACTTCCTAATAGAGAGTCTCCATATGAAGAAGTATCAATAGGCCCTTCCAGTGAAATCACTACATCATATTGCTGCATCATTTGCTCAAGCCAAGGGATTAATTTGGAACGCTCAGCCGTACAATCTGGATAGTCAACTTCCACGAGTGAGATCAACGCTGAAAGTTGAGGGGCCAAATCTGCTAAGAATTCCTGGCTTAAGCCTTTGGGAATGGCTACTTTAATCGCTGTCATTTCAGGCTTTAAATCAAAAACAGCCAGACCTTTTGCTAAACAAGCAAAATTTCTAGTAATGAAACCTGCTGATGGGGTAAAGGTTAAGTTATCAGTTGATTGCTTTTTAACTTTTACCACGGGTAATGCTGGATGAATCAAGCCATATAATTGCAGTGCCATGGCAGGAGCAAGTACAGACCCACCCCCATCACTGCCAATCCCAATATCATTCATGCCAAGCAAAACATTGATAGCTGTTCCACTTGAAGAACCTGTCATACTTCTTCCAGTTAAAGGATTTACCAAAGTTGTATCAATCGCCCGACCATGATCCGACATTTTATCAATTGTATGAAAAATCATACCTGCTTCAGACAAAGCCATTTGACATGGATTTAAAACAGGGGTCTCTTTCACACCAAAATAAAACGGTGTTAAATCAGCTTCTAATTGCTGACAGGCTTCATCAAATGCTGGGGGAGCAATGTATGCTACGCTGTGATACGGGTTTTGATACGCCAACATCGTTGCTTTGGCAAATTCTTTGACTGTTTTTTTCATTTACGATAACGCCTTTCTTTAACCTGCTACAACAGGAGTGAATAAACCGACTAGATAAAGAATGTTCACAATAATACCTAAGGCAATTGCTGCCACTGGTCCAACTGCTAAATCAACAAGTGGTTTCTTCGCTGTTCTATTTAATAGATACAAACCAATGACCCAGAAGTAACCAATACCTGGTGCCATTGCTTCAGAAGCCATAGCACCACCAATAAGTAAGGCAACTTCTAAGACTTTATTCATAGAAGTACGGATATGTTCGCCCATTTCACGAACGCCAGGGAATTTATCTAACCCTTTCGCCATACCGTTTAATAACATGATTTCAATAAACATCACAAGCGCACCAACCACAAATGCTAAGATTGGGTTGCCTCTTAGTAAAATACCCACTACAAAAACAAAGGTTGTTCCAGCTGGACTGTAAACACCTGTTACAATTGCTGTTGAGAATACTAATGGGATAAAACCAATCCCACGAGCAAATGCTGCTAACGCTGCTTCACTATATTTTCCATCACTTAAAAGATTTAGCGAAATTGGGTCGCCTGCAATCATTAAAAGACTTGTTGCTGCACTGACTAAACCACCGACAGCTGATAAAAGAATCCAGTTCTTTTTAATACGGTTTACACGTTCCATAAAGATACTCATTAAGTTTTGGTTAGCATCTCCATCACCTTTCACACCAACTGCGAAGATAATCATGAGGATCATTCCAACAAGTAAAGACATACCTTCTGCACTTAAAGTGAATGTTGTGCCACCACTTAAAGTGAATGTACCAAATTTTTTCACTGCAAATAATGTTAAACCAACAAGCGCAAATGAAATCGCACCTTTTTTAAAGCCATGTTGATAGGCAATTGCTACTGCTGGGAAAATTGAGAAGGCCACAACGACTGGTGTCCCTACCATTGCTAATGAAGGTAAGAAGTCCACTGGCATTTTCGCAAATAAATCAACAACTGCTTGTAAACCTAGTGTAATTCCGACACCGTAAGCTGCCCCAACAACACCAGCAATAATGATGCCTTTTTTGCCAACTGGTGACCAGCTACCAATAATATCTGTTGCTAGTAAAATACTATGAACCAGAATAATAGAAGCACCAATTGAAACCGGAATCCCAAAACCAATGACTAAACCAAAGCTTAAAGCAAAGCTTGTTGCTGCAATTTCTTTTTTACCAATTTTTCCTTCTAAAAATTCAGGAACAACTGGACGTAAGCCATCATTAAAAACGGCAATCCCTCTATTTGCTAAGATTGAACACAGGGCACCTAATGCTCCCACGACTAATAACTCAATAATTTTTGATGTATCCATGATTTCTTATACCTCCAACATACTTTTTATAATTGCTTTAATTCATCCATTAAAATAGGAATCACTTTTTCTTTATCTTGTGCTGTAAAACCAAAAGCTTTTTTACCACTACGTACTTCCTCACGGATTTTCGTTTCTTCCATCATTTTACCTGGCATTGAAACGGTGACACATTGATCATGTCCTAATAATGCTAATGCCATTGCTAAAGCTCCGCCACCACCAGTGTTGCAAGCGCCTACATAATAGTCAGCATCCCCTGATTTCACAGCCATAGCTGCTTCTAAATCACTTTTCACTTCTACATTAAATTGTCCAGCTGCTAATGTCTCAACTAGTGTTTTTACTTCTGGTTTATCAATTTGTCCTCCGACTACAATTGTTTTCATACTTTTTCCTCCTTTAATCTATTCTGTTGATTATGACTGACTAAATTTGTTGATTCTCGCTATCTTAGATAGAAAAAATGACTCAATCAATACTGCATCGATCAATTAAAATCTTGCGCCTTCTCAATATACAATATTTTGTATATTGAATGAGCACGTTACGATTAATCCTTGTTTATACTCTTTGCTTCCAATATACATTTAAATGTATATTGATTTAAAAATAAAACGCTTTCTAGATAGCATCTAAAGTATAACCTGCCCTATCTTTTTTTGCAAGCCCTTTTATGAAAGCGGCTTATTTTTTTAGCTAAACGACTATCAGAAGCCTCTCTTTATCACTAAAAAGTGGTTTCTGATAGAACTTTTAAAGAAACAATCCAAGTAAAAAGAATAACGCACTAATGAGTTGAATCAGCAATAAAATAGTCAACCTTTTCTTCAATTGATACTTTTTTTGCTGTTCAACTTCTAACACCTCGCCTGAATAGTTTTTTCTTTTAAGAAGGTATAAGAGCAATCCTTCTCCTCTACCACCAGAAGCACCAATGACAGCCCAAAGCTTAGGTTTTTCAAGACCTTTACTCTTCGCATCAAGCAGTAACAATTGGTACATTTGATAAGTCAGAGGTATTGCACAGGCTACGAGAGATACTCCTGATAGTATCATTAGAATATTTGCCCCCATTCGGTTCTCCTCCTAACTATATTTTTTTAATAATCTGATACATAAAGTTGGCACTATTAAGAATCACCATGGTAAATAGGATGATGATGAGTAGCTGATTTCCTTGTGAAAACATCAACATCACAATCAGTAAAACATTTAGAAGTAAACCCAAAAAAATCAGACGGTTACTTTTGACTACATTGGTTGATGTTTGCAAATGATAAACCATTTTTTGATCTCCTTTCAATAAAGCATCTAAGGAAACTTCATAAAAATCACTTAATAAAATCACACTAACAATATCTGGGTAGCTATGGCCGTTTTCCCAATTGGAAATCGTCTGTCTAGAAACATGAATTTTTTCAGCAACTTGCTCTTGTGTCCATTTTAAAGCTAAACGTCTTTTTTTTAATTGTGTACCAATATCCATTTTACTGCTCCTTTCTTACCTATCATATTAAACAGTTCTAATAACATCCGCTATCAAAAGTCTTTGACATATCCCTTTTTGATTTCATTTATGTATTTCCCGGGAAATTTCCTATTAAAAAAGATAAGTAAAATAAATTATTTTACTTACCTCGGTTCATTTATCATTCTATTTTCTTCTCAGTTTCCAGTAACAATTGCTTATCCTCCTGCTCATCGTATAAGCCAGAAGTTTCCTTATGCCATTCAAAAATATGTGTGGCTAATACTTTCAAGACCGCATAACCAGGAATCCCTAAAATCACACCTGTGATGCCAAATAGTTTTCCAGAAGTGAGTAAAACAATAATAATGGTCACTGGATGAATTTCTAAATTACTACCTAAAATAAGTGGTGAAATAAAACGACCTTCAATTGTTTGTTCTATCATAAATAAGATTAATACCTTGACTAACATAATAGGGGAAATCACTAAACCTAAAATAATCGCTGGAACCATCGCTAAAAATGACCCTAAATAAGGAATCAAGTTTAAGACACCTGCGAGAATCCCTAGTGTAATCCCATAATCCATACCAATAACTGCATAACCAATAATAAACATTATCGCTACACTAAAAGCCACAATTAATTGTCCACGAATATACTGACTCACTTGCTTATTCATTTCATGTAAAACCTTAAATGATGAGTGTTGCATTTTCACTGGAATAAATTTTTTCAGATAATTGGGTAGCTGATGTCCATCTTTAAGCAGATAGAATAAGATAAAGGGTGTTGTAATCAATGCAATCAGCACATTTGTCACAGCACCTAATAGATTGCCAATACCATTGACCGTCGAATTCAACGTACTTGTCACTTTATCAGTGATTGTTTTAAAAATATCCGTATTTAATTTAGAAAACTCATCTTGGAATTGTTCAAACGTATCACTCTTCATGAGTTGATCTGCACTATGAGAAATTTGCTCCCAATAAGAGGGTAAGTTACTCACAAAGCTCATGGTCTGTTCTCGAATTAAGGGAACTAATGTAGCCACTCCCCAAATGATAATCCCAATTATGAGTAGAAAAACAATTACAATACTAACAGACCTTGGAACTTTCTTTGCTTCAAAATAGTCAATCACTGGATTAAATAAATAATATAAAATTCCTGACATAATCAAAGGTAAGCCAATAATGCTAAAAAATTGACCAATTGGTTCAAAGATATAGGAAATTTTTGAAAACATCATAATGTTGAGCAAAACTAATAATAGTACGAGCAAACCTGTAACGACCTTATTGTTTAAAAACCATTTCCAAAACCATGATAATGGCTGTTTTAACTTCCCTTTTTCCATTCCTCTATCACCTCATATATTATTAACTATACTTAATTTCTGTATCCAAATCAATTTTAGGCAATTCTTTTGGTGATAAATAAAGTGCATTTTCAAGGACATCTTCTTCAGGGATATCTGAAAAAATCAGTGTCACATGTCCAATGGATTGCAGATTTTCATTGGCAAGAGAACCCACACGTTGAATGTGATAGACTTGCTCTCCAAAGGCCACTTCTCCTCCAACACGTAAAGCTTCATTAGGAATTCCTTCCTTAAATTCTTGTATCACCGCAACTTTTTTAATTTCAGCTGTTGCTGTTTCGCCAAATAAAATAATCATTGGATCTTTTTGACTAATAGCTTGTTTTCCAATTTCAACTACTTTTGCATGAATCATATTCAAACGCCTCTTTCTATTTCACATGATATCTATCATTTTATCATAAATTATGATTTGTCACAGTAGCAAAGCACATGATTGAGATAAATAAATGACTCTTTGATTCTACAAAAATTATTCATAAAAAAGATACTCTATTACGTTACATACATTGCAATTAGCTTACAAATTGCAAATTCGATTGCTTGAAAGCATCCTACTTGTTATGATAGGTGTGGTTTAATTTACCCAATTAACGAAATAGAGACTATATAGGAGGCTTCTAAATGGCCAGGACTTTTAATCGCTTAGCCAAAAAGCAACATCTAGAGGAACTAGTTTCAGACAATCAAGAGATGATGACACATCCATCATTTTCAATTAAACAGCAGCAACATATGATTACAACAATCATTGAACTTTCTGAAAAAAATCCCTATGTATTTAAGGGATTCTTTATTGAGCATCGAGAAACAAAGGAAAAATATGATTTTGAAAGTAAAGATTTAGGTAGTGACCGTTTTTCTTTTACATTTGATTTAATTCAATTTGCGAATGAAATCGTTCCTGATGGTGGTTCACATCATTTTGAATTTTACTTTTCAGCAGAATATTTTATCGAGGGAGAATGGCTCATTAAAGACGAAGCCATTTCCTTAGATTTATTTGATCACTTTGATGCAATTGGTTTGTCACAAATTGAAGTAGCAGATCAGCAATTCTTTCCTTACTTTAGTTTAAGAACAACCGGCTTCACCTTCAGTATGAATATTCAAATTAGAAGTAATCGTTATATTGAAGAGATCACAGTCGATCAAATCAAAGTAAAGAAAAAATATATTGATGTCAAAGGTAAGGCGCTTTCTGCTGCCATTCCGATTAACAGAATGGACACAATAATGGTCAGTCGAAATACAGGACTGCGTCAAGTGATTCATTCAAACCATGTCCTTGATTTTGTCGAAAAAGGAACTCATTTGCACCATTATGACTATCATATTCGTGTGGAAATTGATGAATTAGCTGAGTTATTGTTATTAAATGATTTTAATGATGATGATTTTGATTTATATTTTGATATTTACTTAAATGGTTTCTTTCAACCAACAACAGTGAAAGTAGCAAATCCATCATTGCTTGCTTCTCAGTTGGTTCATCGTGACTCATTTGTTCATTATGGTCAATTGACCTATACTTTTTCACCACTTTTTACAGAAGAATATGCTGGCTTATCGATTCGTGTGACACGTTTTAATAAACACGTCTATCAATATTTCAAGGAATTATTGCCCATTGTTTGGTTACTGCGCTTATTCCATTTGCGCCGCAAAATTTGGGTCATTGGAGAAAAGCCAGGAGAAGCACACAATACAGGCTATTATTTCTTTAAATATATGCGCGAACAGCATCCGGAAAAAGAAGTGTATTATGTGATTGACCCTGATTCAAATGAATACCAGCATGTTGCCCAATATGGTGAAGAGCATTTGCTTCCTTATAAATCGAAAAAACATATTTTCTATTTATTAATGAGCCAATCTATTTTTACAACCTATGCACCTGAGGAAATCTATCCTTCTCACACAAGATTGTTAAAACCATTTATTCGTGGGCATAAAATTTATTTACAAAGCGGTGTGCTTGGGACACAAAATGTTAGTCATGTATTGGATCGCTTTAGTTCCCAATTTGAAGCTGATTTATTTTTAGTCAATTCTAAAAGAGAGCGTACAATTGTGCTAAAGGATTTACATTATCTTGATAATCAAATTGCTATTACCGGTTTATCGCGCTTTGATGACCTATTTGATGCAAGTACAGACTTACCGATTAAGCGCCAAGTATTAATTTTCCCAAGTGATCATGAAACGGGTTTGCATTATCAAAATGAAATGATTGATGCGATTGCAGAAGAATTCTTAGCTGTTGTGGCTAAAGATAGCTTTAAAAAATTCTTTGAACGCAATGATTTAACGATTATGGTTTGCTTACCACAAAGTATGGCGCATTGGACCGCAGCTTTCCAAGAGGCGGGATGTACCGTGACATTACAATCTGATATTCAAACGATTCCTTTAATGAAGGAAAGCTTAATGATGATCACAGATTATGCCCCAGAAGCTTTAGATTTCAGCTTCTTAACCAAACCTGTCTTGTTCTATCAATTTGAACATGATTATCAAGTAGCACAGCAAGAAACCAATATGACTTATGGCTTAGAATTACCTGGTGAGATTGCTGATAATCAAGAAGGCCTACTTCATTTTCTGAATCGTTTGGCAGTGACTGATTTCCAAATGAGTAGCGGAAATCGTCATAAGGCAGATCATTTAATTGAATACCGTGATACCCATGCTAGAGAACGTATTTATGAAGCAGCCAACAAATTCCATCGTAAATTCTTTAGATTTGGGAAGCTAAAACAGCATCCTTTTATGATCGAATGGTCAGTCATTTGGGAGAAATTTAAGAAAAAAATGGAGCGTTAGGTTTGAATGAGGCAGAGATAAATTTTCATTTTATCTCTGCCTTTAATTATTTTAAAAATGAAGGGAGCTAATTAAGAAGCAAAGTCGAACTATATTCACTTTATATGATATAATTATCATGTGATTTTTATTTTGAAAGGATGAGCAAATGATGAAAGAAAAGATTTTAATTGGCACCTATACAAAAAAAGATAGTAAAGGAATCTATGAAATTACCTTAGATACAGCAACAAAAAAATTAGAGGATTTACGTGTGGTTGCTGAAATTGAAAACCCAACTTATTTAGCTTTATCAAAAGATAATCGCTTTTTATTTTCAGTCTCTCGCGTTAATGAAGAAGGTGGAACTTCTGCTTTTGCTAAACAAGCGGATGGTACATTTAAATTTATTAATGCTGTTACAAGTCCAGGTGCACCACCTTGCTATATTGGGGTAGATCAAAATGATCATTTTGTTTTCTCGCCAAATTACCATAAAGGAACAATGGATGTCTTAGAAATTCATGAAGATGGCCATTTATCTTTAACAGATATTGTGAAGCATGAAGGAAAAGGACCAAATGAAGCACGCCAAGATGGGCCACATACACATTATGGGGATTTAACACCTGATGGCAAATATGTGGTTGTCTGTGATTTAGGTACAGATGAGGTCTACACTTATGCAGTTGATGCTGCGGGTCATTTAACAAAAGCGGCTGTTTATCAAGCAACACCTGGTCAAGGACCGCGTCATTTAGTATTCCATCCAAATGGACAACTTGCTTATTTATTCACTGAACTTTCTAGCGAAGTAGTCGTTTTAAGCTACAATGCTGAAACTGGAGAATTTAAAGAAGTCCAAACTGTTCCGACTTTACCTGCTGATTTCACTGGCACAAGTATTGGGGCTGCCATCCGTATTTCAAAAGACGGTCAATTCGTTTATGCTTCTAACCGTGGGCATGAATCACTTGCTGTCTTTGCTGTAGCTGCTGATGGTACATTGTCACTTGTACAACATATTTCAGTTGAAGGAAAACATCCGCGCGACTTTGATTTAGATCCTACAAATCAATTTGTTGTAGTGGCAAATCAAGAAACTGATAACCTAACACTTTTTGAGCGTGATGCTGAAACAGGTCAATTAACGTTATTACAAAAAGATGTATATGCACCAGAAGCTGTTTGTGTGACCTTTTCTACAGAAAAATAAAGATGGATTATTGGGGGATTTTAAGTGGAAAAATTAACAATTGCTTATATTGGATTTGGTAAAAGTACAACACGTTACCATCTTCCTTATGTGTTAAATAGACCAACAATTAAGGTTAAATCAATTTATGCACGCTCAGAAAAACCTGAAGAAGCTGATTTTAGTGAATATGGCATTGAATTTGTTCGTTCTATTGATGCCATTTTAGATGATCCAGCGATTCAATTAGTTGTGATTTGTACACCACCAAATAGTCATTTTGACTATGCCATGCAAGTCTTAAATAGCGGGAAGCATGTCCTAGTTGAAAAACCATTTTCATGGACAAAGCAAGAAGCGAAAGAAATTTTCTCTTTAGCAAATGAAAAAGGGTTAATTGCAATGCCGTATCAAAACCGTCGTTTTGATAGTGACTATTTAGCGCTATTACAAGCAATGGCTGATGAAAGAATGGGGCAAGTCGTTGAGCTAGAATCCCATTTTGACCGCTTTAGACCACAATATGATTTACCATTAGCTGATTATCAATCTGGCGCCTTTTATGGTTTAGGGGTGCATTTAATTGATCAAGTAGTTGCACTATTTGGTGCACCTGACCGTGTCAGCTATGATATTCGCTCCATCCGAAATCCAGAGAATAAGCAGGATGATTATTTTGATATTCAGCTTTTCTATCCAACCTTTAAAGCAATTGTTAAATGTAACCATTTAGTTGTTGCTGGTGCGCCAAGATGGCAATTATTGGCACAATCTGGTAGCTTTAAAAAGCTAGAAATTGATCGTCAGGAATTGGATTTAAAAGCTAGACTCTGGCCTAAGGATGAAGGGTTTGGATTAGATAGAACGGAAGATTATGGGACATTATACTTTAAAGATGCCGAAGATGGCCCTCTGACAACCGAAGCTTTACCAACACCTGAAGGAGATTATGGTCGCGTCTATGATAATCTTTATGATGTGGTTTATAAGGGTGCAGATAAGCTTGTGAGTGATGAAGATGCGTTAACAGTGATTGAAATCCTTGAGAATGGGATGAAGGATTTATCATAAAAACTAAACTACTTTTTCTTCTTTTTTAATTGGGAGAAAAGGTAGTTTTTTTAGGACTTTACACTGGTAATACTTAAAAAATTTTAATTATTCGTATCCTTAGTTTTCTCTATTTCTTCTATCTCAGTAACTGAAAACACATGATAGGGTTCTTTGGAAAATTTGCCTAATTTAGAGGAAATGGATAAACTTTTTTCAAAAGTATGTTGTTCATTGTAAATGCTTGCACTAAAATACATTTTTTTTTCATCCCCATTAACATAACCATGTATCCCTACACCCATTGGCGTTTTAAAAGTTTCAGTAAAAGCAATTGACTCAATATCATTAAAGTTATATCTAATAAATTTTTCAATTCGGATTTTTTGATTAGACCAAAATTTTTGTTCAATTTTCTGTTGCTCTTGTTTCTTAGTCTCTTGATGCTCCCTATATTTGTACCCTCCTAGTAATAATAAAATAAACACTCCTGTTGCAATCATTATTTTCTTCTTGGTCATTGTTTATTTTCATTCCTTTGCGTGTTACCTTTACTTGAAATATGAGATATGTTTAATATTTAAAATATCAGTTTTTCTTCTAAAAAAGCTTGATAATCCA
>NZ_FOHA01000032.1 GCF_900111355.1 Isobaculum melis | reverse complement strand
GTTGCTTCAAACAATGCCTCATCATGTTCCAAAGGAACTTCATTATGTAAAAAAAGCATTTATTAAATATGAAGATGGCATTCGAATGGCTTTTAAAAAGAGCTACTCAAATGCACGATTGGAAAATCTTCACACTCATATCAAAACACTGAAACGCGTCTCTTATGGCTTTCGTAGCTTCTCAAATATGAGAACACGGGTATTTTTAATGAATGGTTTAATTCAATACGCATAAAAAAACATTGGGGAAAGAATTTCTTCTTCCTCCAATGTTCATAGGTGACACTATCAGTCCGATTTGACAAAGTGCCAAAATAAGTTGTTAATAAAAATATCTTGATGATTTTCATTTATTATGAATTTCATCAAGATATTTTATTCGTTATAAACTATTTAAAGAGCATTTATGATTTTTTTAACGATAACCCCAACTATATGGGCGTGGATTTTGAGTAGTTGGAGCTAAATAAATAGTTAACCAATAGTCACTTTTCTCTTGATAATTTACTTCTGGTAGCTGATTTTTATTTCTTTGCTCCGAACGATGTTCAGTCTGATAATCGGTCAAATAAAAGCCTTCATACTGATAATAACTCGGAACGATGACACCTGGCGCATATAACGGTAATTGGGCATTGATTCCAAATGTTATCTTCGTATAAGCTAGCTCAGATTCCACTGCTGAAGAGACAACGGCATTGAGATTCCCATCAGTTTGATGGTTTAAAGTGATATAGCCCTGCTTTGGAATCACTAGATTTGAAGTTTCATTTAAAATCATTTGCTTAACATTTAAAGTTCCCTTTTTCTGATAAATATAATAGATTGTTTCATCCTTAGTTACTTTTTCAATTTTAATAGGATCCCCTTCGATTCCCATTTGCATATCGTTTCCTTCTATTTGATAAGCATTCGCAATATAGCCTTCTATTTCAGGAATTGTCTGTTCGTAAGCCGTCCCTTTTATTACTTCTGTTTGCGTATTTTTTTGGAATTCTGTTTTATCTAAATAAACATATTTTTCAGTAATCATAACTGAATCTGGATTCACTAAGAGAGCATTTGAACTTGCTTGATGCTTAATATCCGTTTTATCTCCCATTTCAGAAACAATTTTTCCCATTAATGTTGTTTGGATTTGATTAGCTTCAATAAAAGAGTCATCTTCTATCTCATACTGCAAGGTAATTTCAGCTTTTCCAACCTCACCAACTGAAACAACTACTGTATTCGTTTCTTGACGATATTCAAAGGGAACCTGCACACCATTAACCAACAGACTACTTTCTTTCATTAGAATGCCTACTGGTAATTTAATCTGAATATCCGCTTCATGTAAAATTGCTTTCGTTTCAGAAGGTGTAATAATTGTTTTTATAGGTACTGTTGATTGCAAAGTAAACTCAGTTGCATTAGTTACCAGCTCACTAGATGATAAAGTAATAATAGGAATATCTAAATCAATAGATAGCCCAAAAAATTCTAGCCCCATCGCATCTCCAGTCCCAGTTGTGATTGACACTTGTAATCCATCCATTCCAGGCGGAAAATAATTCAGGTTCACAAAATCTAAATTAATAATATCTGTATTACCATACTGCCTTGCTGGTTGACGAGTTGTTACATTTTTTGAATTATAAGTAGTAGCACCTCTAAAAATATCATCAATAGGTCTCATATCATCCCAATAGTATGATTCTTTTATTATGGTTCCATTTTTTAAAGCATCAACTGTTAAAGTATCTCCTGCCGAACTGGCAATTAACTCACCTGCAACAGCACCATTGACAGTTAGTGCTAAATTCCCTGTAATATCACCATGCTTTTTAATAGGCAAGCGGTCTTTATCTATCATATAAGTTCGTTTAGTAGCAGGTCCAATACGCGTTTCTCCAAAAAAAGAAAGCTTTGCCTTTCTAAAGCTATCTAAATGAGGATCTTCTTCAATATAAGCAATATTCCAATTGGCATAGGCATCTCTTGCTGTCGATTGTTTCCCCATTGTAATATTCTTTCCCCAATATGTACCTGCTCCTTCTTGTTGCATAAATTCAGTAATATCATACACAACATCTTTCACACCATCATCAATTTTAAATTTCCCGCCTGAAGGTCCTAAAATAAAAGTTTCATCTCTGTTAATTGGTTGAGATTCTGAAAATGAAAGGTATGCCTTAACTACATTTGCTGTAGCACTTTTAGGAATATAGTCCATACTGCTACTACTAAATGTAGTTGGATCATTATCCACATCAATATATTCAATCCATGTATGCCATTCAGGAACTCCTGCACCTTTATTGTTTGAATTCCCCAGAGTACCAACTGAATATTTACCTACCGAATCAAATAAAACAATTCCTCCATTTGTCATATCATGCTGTGGAACAGAAGAGGATAATATTATGTCACTTCGAATTTTTTTTGGCTGAGCCTCTTCTGCCTGAATTGAGTTTTTTTGCACCACAAATAGGATGCCAATTAATAAAAATACAAGTGCTGTCTTTTTCATTTCTGTCGCCTCTCAGTATCTAAAAGTATTCATAATTCAAACAATTATAATTAGTGAAAATAAAGACTATTTATTATTTATTTCTGACACTTTTTCTAGTAATTATTATATTTTATCTATTTTTCTATATGTATCCTAGATTACTATGACTATTAATTTATCACCTTCATTTGCTTAAAAAATCACAATATATATTTATTCAATACCAAATTCGCAACAAAAAAAACATATTTTTTAGCATATTTAACGAAATTCCGAGTATACATACAAATTTTAATGATAAGCATACTATCTATGCTCTACTAGAATACACTGATATCATTGAGCGTGTCAACACAATCATTGTTCTTTCATAGAAAAAAACTCGGAATCCTATTCTCAACAACAAGATTGATACTAATGAAATTTGATTAATATTAGCCTGACAATAGATACTTTATTTCCGACTATTTATTTTTTTATACTTTACATACAAATCTGTTATTCTATCATTTTTTATAAAGCTCTTGCTGTTAAAAAATATATGCAACTAAGGTAGTTATCAATCTTAAATATATGATTAGCAAGCAATTTGGTCATTGTACTAATCACGAGGCTTCTATTATTTTCAATACAAACCTATAAATTATCCTTGCTCTGCAACTTTACCTAATAAAATTCTTTCCAATCTAGTTATCTCAAACAATGCACATACATTTGGAACATTATAAACATAAAATAAAAGTTAGTCTTGAATTTAAAGCTAATTTTTATTCATTTCTTCTTTTTATTCAGCTACTAAACATCTCAAGATTACTATCCAACCAAAAATGTAACATCTTCTCACATGGCAATGAAACAAGTTTCTTGCATCTCCCTATCTTTTTTTTTACACTAAGAAAGTAAATTAGGAGGGGATTAGATGAAAAAACAAGCTTTAACAAAGTTATCATTTATTTTTGCGTTGTTATCTTTAGCATTCATTTTAAATGCTTGCTCACAAAAAAAAGAAACTACAGGCACTTCTGATGATAGAAAATATATCATCGCAACTGATACAACCTTTGCACCATTTGAATTTGAAGATACCAACGGAGAATTTGTAGGTATAGATATGGACTTATTAAACGCAATTGCAGAAGATCAAGGCTTTACTTTTGAAATAAAACCATTAGGATTTAATGCAGCTGTTCAAGCATTAGAATCCAACCAAGTCGATGGTGTAATTGCTGGGATGAGCATTACAGATGAACGAAAAGAAAAATTTGATTTCTCTGATGCTTATTTTGATAGCGGTGTTGTAATGGCTGTTTCCGAAAAGGAAAAAAACATTTCCTCTTATGCAGATTTAAAAGGAAAAAATGTTGCCATTAAAACAGGAACAGAAGGTGCAACATTCGCGAATTCGATTAAAGATAAATATGGTTTTACAACAACGACATTTGATGATTCAAGCAATATGTATGAAGAAGTAAAATCTGGTAACGCTGTTGCAACCTTTGAAGATTATCCAGTGATTGCTTATGGGATTAACCAAGGTAATGGACTGAAGTTGGCTACTGAAAAAGAAGCTGGTGGTCAATATGGTTTTGCAGTGAATCAAGGGGAAAATGAAGCCCTTATTAAGATGTTCAATGAGGGGTTACAACATTTAAAAGATAGTGGCCAATATCAAGAAATTGTTGATAAATATCTTGCAACACCTGAATCAAAGGCTAGTGAAACGGGTTTTATTGGTCTGATTAAGGAAAACTACAAAAAATTATTAGATGGCTTAGGAAAAACACTACTGATTACGCTAGTTTCCATTCTTTTAGCAGCCATCATTGGGATTTTATTTGGCTTACTAAGTGTAGCTCCAAACCGCGGCTTAAAAGTCATTGCAACGCTTTATGTTGATTTAATGCGTGGCTTACCTTTAATTGTATTAGCATTCTTTATTTATTTTGGCATTCCAAGCTTAACAGGGATTCGTTTATCTGCAACGATTGCTGGGATTACGACCCTAAGTTTAAATGCAGGTGCTTATATTGCTGAAATTGTTCGTGGTGGGATTAACGCTGTTGATAATGGACAATTAGAAGCTGCGCGAAGTCTAGGTTTACCATATGGAAAAGCCATGCAAAAAGTTATTTTACCACAAGCAATCCGTATGATGATTCCATCCTTCATTAACCAATTTGTCATTACATTAAAAGATACCTCTATTTTATCTGTTATTGGTTTAGTGGAATTGACCCAAACAGGAAAAATTATTATTGCTCGTAATTTGCAATCATTTGATATGTGGCTGATTATCGGGTTAATCTATATTATTGTCATTACAATTTTAACAAAAATCTCCAAGCAATTAGAAAGGAGAATCCAAAATGGCTAAATTAAAAGTAACCAATTTAAAGAAGAGCTTCGGCTCATTAGAAGTTCTAAAAGATTTAAACCTTGAAGTAAAAGAAGGTGAAGTACTTTGCCTGATCGGACCTTCTGGTTCTGGAAAAAGTACCTTTCTTCGTTGTATGAATCAATTAGAAGCTGTTACAGCTGGTCATGTCATTATTGATGGACAAGATTTAACGAGTACAGAGACAAACATCAATCAAGTGCGTCAAAATATTGGCATGGTGTTTCAGCACTTTAATCTTTTCCCACATTTAACAGTGGCTAAAAATATTACACTTTCTCCAATCGAAATTAAAGGTGAAAATAAAGAGCAAGCTAATCAAAACGCTCTTCGTTTGCTAGAAATAGTTGGCTTAAAAGAAAAAGCAGATGTTTTCCCTAGCTCTTTATCAGGTGGACAAAAGCAACGGGTGGCAATTGCCAGAGCACTAGCTATGCAACCAAATATTATGCTATTTGATGAACCAACAAGTGCCTTAGATCCAGAAATGGTTGGCGATGTTTTAGCTGTTATGAAAAAATTAGCAAAAGATGGGATGACAATGATTGTTGTTACTCATGAAATGGGCTTTGCTAGAGAAGTAGCGGATCGTGTTATTTTCATGGATGGCGGTTATATTGTAGAAGAAGGTAGTCCAGAACAAATTTTCGATCACCCTACTCAGCAACGAACAAAAGATTTTCTAGATAAGGTTTTATAGTAAATAGCCTAAGCCGATATTTTTTCGGTCTAGGCTATTTCTTTCGTTTAAGACTACAATTATAGAGAATTTTGTATCACAGACCATACTTTCATCTAATCTAGCTAGCCACAATTTTGTTTATTAGGTATACTAAGAACAGAGATGATTTCGTATTGAGGTGAAAAAATGGCAAATATTCAAGAAATTGCAAAACTAGCTGGCGTTTCTTCAGCTACTGTTTCTCGTGTAATTAATCATAAACCCCATGTTAGCTCTGAAACAAGAGCACATGTTCAACAAATTATTAATCAATTAGATTATGTCCCAAATATTAATGCTGTTTCTTTAAAAAAAGGTGCCACAAAAATGCTCGGTATTGTTGCACCTACATTCTCTGATTCTCTTGGTACTTTCTTAAAAAATTTTACGCTAGCTGCACAACAAGGCGGTTATAATGTCACATTGTTTTTAACAGGTTTAGATAAACAAAAAGAATTAGAAGCTTTTGAACGATTACGAAATAAACAATTAGATGGCTTAGTCCTTGTGATTCGTTTAAATGAATGGGATGTTTTAGAATCTTATGCTAAATATGGGCCAATTGTAACCTGGCAAAGGGTTGAAGATCGGAACATCCAATCTGTTTTTATGAATCAATATGATGGCTATATGTTGGCATTAGAGCATCTCTATGAAAAAGGCTATCGAAAAATAGTCAATGCTTATGGAAATACTGCTGGGCTAAATACAAAAAGTCGAGAAAAAGCTTATGCCGATTTTTGTCAGAAGTACGATTTAAATCCCAATGAGTTTAAGCACTTTTACAATCAAGGTCATATGTCAGAAGGGGAAACGATGGCTCGCTGGTGGGTTGATCAAACTCATAAACCAGATGCTTTTGTCATGGCAACAGATTATCTTGCTTCTGGCTTAGTAACTGAAGCAAAACGTCTTGGCTTATCTATTCCACAAGATTTTGCTGTTGTTGGATTTGATAATACGCTGGTTGCACACCTGTTAGATTTAACGACGATACACTACCCAATTGGTAAACAAGGCGAAAATGCCTTTATTATGATTGATAATCAGCTCTCCAAAAGAACAAATCCATTAGAAGCATTATCTTTTCACTTAGTTGAAAGACTAACCACATAAAAAGCATTCGAGTCTATTTCCTCGAATGCTTTTTTATGACTTAATTACTCTTCATTAATTCCGTTACATAAGCAACTGTTTCTGGCTGTGTTGCTTCAATTTCTTTAATTTTATCAGCAAATTGTGGTAAATGCTCTTGATGTGCAATCAACAATTCATCTAATAAGGTTTTCGCCATTGTTCCACCAGGAACTAATGGGTTGATTGTAAAGGCATGCAATGCTGCACCATAATCCCCATCAATTGCTGCACGAATCACTGTTTCTTCCATCCCCTTCATCACTTGAATAATACCACGTGCTGCTGGTGGGAATGTTCCCCAATTATACGGCTCTGGACCATGCCCCGTCACAGGACCTGAAACCTCTACAATACAGTCATATGGCAAATCAGTAATCGTTCCATTGTTTTCAGTACTAACAACCATATCCGTACGTTTATCATTTTGAATAGACGCAATTAACTCACAAGCTGCATCACTATAATGTGTCCCACCACGTTGCTCTAACTCTTTTGGTTTATAATCTAATTTTGGATCCTTATAAAGTTCAAACAAACGAGCCTCTGTTGCTTTTACTACTTGCGCACGCGTTTTTCCTTCTTTAAATTCTTGAACTGAATGCGCCAACATTTCATCTTCAATATAATAATAACGATGGTAACCACATGGTAGTAAGCCTAAATCTTTAATTTGTTCATAAGGGAAAGGAACATCATGAATATTTTTCAAATGACTTTCTGACTCACTTTCCGGGCCATAAATTAAGTCAATTAATTCTGCTGTCCGTTCGTTGCCTTCTTTATCCCAAACACGATGCCAATGAAAATGGTTAATCCCAGCAAATTTAAAGAATAAATCCTCTTCAGGAAGACCTAATTTTTCTGCTGCTTGTTTTCTATGCCCAATTGGTACATTACATAAACCAGCTGTTTTTTTCCATCCACCATGTTTAATCGCTGCTTCAGTAACCATTCCAGCAGGGTTTGTAAAATTCACAAGCCAAGCATTAGGACATAGTTCCTTCATATCATTGATAATATCTAAAATGACAGGAATGGTACGAAAGGCTTTAAACATTCCACCAGCACCATTTGTTTCTTGTCCTAGCACACCATGTGATAAAGGAATACGCTCATCTTTAATCCGAGCATCTAATAGCCCAACACGGAATTGCGTTGAAACATAATCAGCATCCTTTAATGCTTCACGGCGATCTAAAGTTAAATGAACTGTCCAATCAAGCCCAGCTGCTTTTACCATACGTTTTGCCATTTCGCCGACAATTTCCAATTTTTCTTTACCTGCTTCAATATCTACCAACCAAATCTCTTTAATAGGTAATTCATCTTTACGTTTAATATAGCCCTCAATTAATTCTGGTGTATAACTTGAACCGCCACCAATTGTAACAATCTTTAATGCGTTTCTTGACATAAGCTTACTCCTCCTATTTTAAAAGCGTTTTCATTCCTACAACCACACTATATCCTATGTAATGCATTACAGGTCAAGAGTCAATTTGAAATTCATTTTTTAGATAGGTACTAGTGCCTGTTCGTTTTCTAACGCAACTGAAAAATTTTATTGTCATAGCTGTTGTTTAGATAAAAGTTTGTTTGATTAAAAATGACAATTCTTTGCTTTACTTTGAAGCATTCTTTTTTTGCTAACTTCCTTTTAACAGAAACAAAACAGCAAGTAGTTGTATCCCCTTGTTCCTTTGGCTTATCTGACAATTAACAAAAAAATAAAACCAATCAAACAATGAGGTAATATTTTTAAATGAAAACAAACTGAAAAACCGTATCATATCAGCAAAACGCTACACATAAAAACAGTTGACTTCTTCGGCTATAAACGACACAATAGCACTATGACATCACTCATCAGAAATTTTAATAGGAGGTCATTCTTATGATTGATAAAAAAAATAAAAAGTTGGTAAACAAATTAATGCAAGCTGATCCCCACATAAATCCTACAGAAAAAATTTATGAAGCTGTTTTAGGAACACTTCAAGCAACATTAATAGGAACAACAATTATTAAAAAAGGAATTTTTATTGCAACAGATCAAAATTTATATTTTTTTAGAAAATATTTTTCTGGCTATGAGTGTGAAGTCTTTCCGTATGAAGAGATTACATTTAAGGATATTGGCAATCGTTTATCTGGTCATCGCATTATATTTTATGCTAACCATACAAAAATTGTTATTTCACAAATTAAATCTGGTGATATCAAAGGCTTTATGGAGCGTTTAGAAAAACAGACAGTAACTGAAGCTAATGAGAATCTTACTGAAAATACATATGAGCTTATTTTAGACGAGGAGAAAGGAAAATCAATCGTTGAGTATCTAAAAGCACTAAAGGAATTAGTTGAAATGGATATTGTGACGCAAGAGGATTTTAATGAGGTAAAGAAAAAAACACTAGGTTTACCCTCAAAAAAAGCATGAGTACATTCTTAAATAAGAATGCTCACGCTTTTTTATTTAATCTTCTAGATGAGCTGTTCCATTCCACAACTCCAATGAGAACTGCTCATTTTCATAAGTTAAAATACTGATACTAGTATTGCTTAATGTCCCTCTTTTACGCAGATTTTCAAGCTTTTCACCCAATAGAGTTTGAATCGTTGCTAAAATAGTCACACCATGAGCCACAAATAATAAATCAGCATTAGGATGCTGATTTATCGCTTTTTTGACAACAGCAGTTGTTCGTTCAATCAAAGCTGTATAAGTCTCGCCACCAAATGATACAGGATGATATTTTTCAGGCTGATGACGCAAATTATGAAATTGTTCAGGATGTAAAGCCTCTGCTTTTTTAAATTCCTGTCCCTCAATTTGACCAAATCCTAGCTCTTTTAAACCATCTTCCAAAGAAAGAACAGGTGATGATTGATGTGCTTCTAAAATATACAAAGCAGTGTCATGAGCTCTTTTTTGCGGACTTGCATAAATTTGTCCAAAAGGAATTTCTTTTAAGGCTTCTCCAACTGCTTTGGCACCCTCAATTCCTTCTATCAACAAAGGAGAATCTCCATCTTTCCCTTGAAATCTATTTTGTAAATTCCATTCAGTCCGTCCATGTCTCACAAAATATAACTTTGTCATCTTAGCCACATCCTTATTCGTTCTCTTTCACCTCTATTATCTTACTTTGAGCTTAAGA
The DNA here is from genome assembly GCF_900111355.1 of Isobaculum melis. GTDB lineage: Bacteria > Bacillota > Bacilli > Lactobacillales > Carnobacteriaceae > Isobaculum > Isobaculum melis. The sequence continues at coordinate 4,805 of NZ_FOHA01000032.1, read as the reverse complement.
TTTCAACCAAACAAAAAAACATCAGCTAAAAAGCTAGCTGATGTTTTCCTTTGAACGAACTTCATGCCAATCACCATGAGGTAAATAAACACTTTCTTTAGCAAAACGTGCATCATTTTCAACAACATAGTGATAACAATAAGCAACACGTTCATCGCAATAAGCTTGTTTTGTTTCGTTCCATATATAAATCTTAGTAAAGCGACGCTGATACTCATTTTTTGTCATATCTTCCCCATAAAAATGCTCCATTTTATCCATTGCAGTGATTGTTTCCTGAAAAGATTTTAATTCAAATACTTCGCCGTAAACCCAGTCATCACCTGCTAAAACAGCTGGATAACCTTTATACGGTAAGTCATAGAGTTTTCCTTTAATTCTTCCAGGTAATCCTGTGCCAAAAATTTTTCCGGCCAAATACTGCTGATGATTATGCTTTCCCACCATTAAGCTACCATATGTGAATAAAGGTGCATTACTTGTTTCTGTCATTAATGAATGGCGCCCCCAATAACTTTTAAATCTTCTTTCCCTGAAAAGTCCACAATTGCACCAATAGCAGCTGTTAAACCTTTTGTCATATCTGCCAAGCTCATATAAGGCATATTGGCTTTTTCTACAACTTGTTCTGGAATAAATGGTACATGAATAAATCCACCTACAAGTGAAGGATATTTCGTATCAATTAAATATTGCACTTGATACATAATATGGTTACAAACAAAAGTTCCTGCTGTATTTGAAACGACACCTGGTAAACCAGCCTCTTTAATCGCTGTCACCATCGCTTTAATTGGTAATTGTGTAAAGTAAGCAGGTGCACCCTCTTCTTGAATTTTCACATCAACTGGTTGATTGCCTTCATTATCCGGAATTCTTGCATCATCTATATTAATTGCCACGCGTTCTGGTGATAAAGCAAATCTTCCTCCTGCTTGTCCCACATTCAATACAGCATCTGGTTGATGTTGCTCAATAGCTGCTGCAACGACCTCTGCTGCCTTACCAAAAACCGTTGGAATTTCTAATTTAATGATTTCAGCACCATGAATTTCATCTGCCAAACCTTTAACCGCCTCTAACGCTGGGTTAATCGGCTCTCCCCCAAATGGATCAAAACCTGTTACTAAAATTTTCATGCTTATCATCCTTTCTCTTCATCTATATTGTAGCACTATTTCCTTAATTTTTACTTTAAAATGCCCATAGATACATCAATGCAATATGCACAATAATCATCACAAATGCAATTGGTGCTTGCTGTTTAATCACAGCATTACGATCTTTAATTTCTAGTAAGGCAACTGGTAAAGCATTAAAGTTGGCAGCCATTGGAGTCAGCAATGTACCACAGAAACCTGCTGTCATTGCCAACGCTCCAGCAACAATAGGGTCGCCTCCTTGCATCATCACAAATGGTACACCAATTCCTGCGGTAATCACAGTAAAAGCAGCAAAGCCATTCCCCATAATCATTGTGAAAATAACCATACCTAAAACATAAGCAATGACGCCTACTAAACGATTTCCTTCAGGCACAACACTAGAAATACCTGAAGAAATCACTTCACCAACCCCAGCTTGTGTGAAAATCACACCTAATGCTGCTAATAGTTGTGGTAAAATCCCAGCAGTTCCCACTTGTTGAATCATACGATCAGCATCTTCAACTATAACAGTTGTTTTTGGCTTGGTAATAAAAATAGCAATTAATAAAGATGCAATTGCTGCAATACCAATTCCTACTTGACCACCTAGTGGCGTAAATTGCGCGACCAATACTGCAAATAGTGCCAAAGACACACAAGGAAGGAAAATCCAGTTGCCAATTTTTTCTGATGACGTTTGTGCTGCCTCTTCATCCACTTGCGCAATCCGTCCGATTCTCACTTGCTTAAAGCCAGTCAATACACCCATCACTAAAACCAAAGCACCATTTACCATACCTGGAATCACATTGCCTAAAGCAAAAATCACACCTAAAATTAACCAAAACAAAGCTGTTCCCATTCGTGTTGGATGTGTCTCATCTCTAAATACTCGAACAGAAGTCATCATCAACATTAGGCCAATCAAAATATAGAAGAACTCTAATAAATTATTAATCAATGCCTCCATTATTTAGCTTCCCCCTTTTGCATTTCAGTCTGTTGTTTACGATATTTTCTTGTCATTTTACGGTCAAATAAAAAGTTTGAAATTGCAACAACAACAAAAATAATGAATGCAATTGGAATAGAAGCTTGTGCAACTGCAACTGGTGAAACTTTATAGCCTAAGCTATCCATTGTGCTAGCAATTAATAAAATTCCTGATGCTGCGATAAAAGTATTTTGAGCAAAAAAGTTCCCAAAATTTTCGACAGCTGCCGCACGAGCTTTTAATTTATCTTCATCTTCTTTTGAAACCTTACCATACTTCGTTTCAATTGCTGCTTGTGCCATTGGATTCACTAATGGTGCAACAAATTGTGTTTGCCCTTGAATACGAATGCCAAAGAATCCTGCAAATTCACGAATAAAAAGATACAGGGTTAAAAAACGACCGGCTGTTAAGCCTTTGATTTTCTCAATTAAATGTACTGAACGTTGACGCATTCCAAAGCGTTCAGATAAGCCAATCATTGGTAGGGTTAATAAGAATAAAGTTACCAAACGATTATTTACAAAGGCATCCCCCAATAAAGTCAAAAAGTCTACAAAAGAAATATCTGACACTAGGGCCGTTGCTAGTGCTGCAACTAAGACAACAGCGATTGTATCAAACTTCAAAATAAAGCCAACTAATATAATAAGAATCCCGATTAATTTAATCCATTCCACTAAAATTCCCCCTAAAAATATAATACCTATTAGTATAGCGAATTTTTTCCTTTTTTTCAATGCATATCACTATATCCGTATAAAAAAACAGCTACCTATTTTAGGTTAGCTGTTGTCAGACTATTCCCAATTTTTCTGAATAAATTGATCTCTTCCTGAACCTGTTCGATAACGACGATAATGCTCAGGATTCTTTTTATAAAAGTCTTGATGATAGGTTTCAGCTTCATAAAACGGACTTTCAGCTAAAATTTCTGTCACAATTGGTCGCGTAAATTTCCCACTATTTTCTAAAGCCTCTTTTGATTTCTCTGCTATTTCTTTTTGCTGCTGCTGATGATAAAAAATTACAGGACGATAGGAATCTCCCCGATCAGCAAATTGACCACTAGCATCAGTTGGATCAGTCTGCATCCAATAAATTCCCACTAATTGTTGATAAGAGATCTGGCCTGAATCATAAATAATTTTAACAGCTTCAGTATGTCCAGTAGTACCACTACAAACCTCTTCATAGGTTGGATTTTCAGTATGTCCTCCTGTATAACCCGAAATAACTGCCTTAATGCCTGGCTGTTGATCAAAAGGTTTGATCATACACCAAAAACAACCACCTGCAAAAATTGCATAGTCTTCATTTGTTTCCATTTTTAACGCCTCCTATTATCAGATTTGTTCAAAGTATAGCATATTTATAGAGAAAAAAAGAAAGGAGAGATGTAGTGCGCCCCCAAAGTTAGACCAAAAAATCTATCTTTGGGGGCGTATTTAAATTGGCAAAATATGATTATGCATTCAAGAAAAAAGTAGTAGAAGCTTATCAAAATGGAGCAGGAGGTTATCCAACGCTGGCGAAGCAATTTAATATCTCTTCGTTTTCTACTGTTCACAAATGGGTCAAAACAGTAGAAAAATTTGGATTTAAAGCACTTCGTCGAAGGAGAAATTACCAACATTACTCTTCCAAATTCAAGCAGGATGTCATACACTATTATTTAACTAGTGGTGACTCTTATCTGACTGTCGCGTTGAAATATGGTCTGCCAAATGATGCCTTAGTCCTGGCTTGGCACCAGAAATTTCTACAAACAGGCATACAGGGTCTTTCACCAAAACCGAAAGGAAGACCTTCTATGTCAAAGAAAAAGAAACCGATTCAGGCGAAAAAAATACAAACACGTGAACAAGAATTAGAACATGAGAATGAACTATTGCGGGCAGAACTAGCCTTCATAAAAAAGCTCCGTGCTTTAGGAATGAATATCCCGGAACGACTCAAGAACGAGATGCCCGAATCATCCACGAACTCCGAAAAAAATTCCGATTAACAATCTTACTTGAAGCAACAAAATTTCCTAAAGCGACATATATGTATTGGCAAAAACGGTTTGAGCGAAAAAATCCCAACCAAAAATTAGAAACCCTGATTAAAAAAATTTTTGACGAACACAAAGGAAACTATGGTTATCGTCGTATTCAACTTACATTAAAAGAAAAGGGCTTAAATGTAAACCAGAAAAGAATTCGTCGTATTATGTGTAAGCTTGGCTTAAAAGGTACAAAATTTATTCGTAAATCACGAAAATACAATTCGTATAAAGGGACCGTTGGTCCGTTAGTGAAAAATCGTCTACATCGCCGTTTTTACACTTCTGTCCCTCATCAAAAACTCACGACAGACACGTCTGAATTTAAGTATTATGAACGTGATCAGAGAGGGAATATCCAAATTAAAAAACTCTATTTGGATCCTTTTCTTGATTTATTTAATGGTGAAATCTTGTCTTACCGTATTTCTAAACAGCCGAATGCAAAAGCAATTCTTGACGCACAAAAAGAAGCAATTGATAAAACGCAAGATTGTCCTTATCGACGCACCTTTCATTCCGACCAAGGTTGGGGTATCAAATGAAGCAGTACAAAAAACAATTAGCTCGTCACCATATCTTTCAAAGTATGTCTCGAAAAGGAAATTGTTTTGAC
>NZ_FOHA01000036.1 GCF_900111355.1 Isobaculum melis | reverse complement strand
AACATATGAATATAATCTATACAAGCTTCTGCTTCCAGTATTTCTACTCCTTTTCTTTCGCATAGCTGACGTAATATTGCTCCTATGTCTTTTTTTAATCTTCCATAAATCACTTGTCTTCTGTATTTTGGTGCAAATACTATATGATACTTACATTTCCACTTTGTGTGTGCTAAACTGGCTTTGTCCTTCATTGGATATTCCTCCCTTAATCTTTTGTTAGTGGTTGACGAACCAATCTAACTTTAGCATTTTGGGAGGTTTCTTAAAACCCTGAGACACCGCTTGAAGCTCTACTGAACCACAAGCATAGCTCGTGGTTTTCAAAAGATACAAAAAAATAGGACAAGGAAACAAAATGTTTCCTTGTCCTAGAGAGGCAAATCGTCTTATTTTGCTTTAATATAGGTTTCACCATCAGCAGCAGGTGCTTCTGATTTCCCAATAAAGCCAACTAAAACAATAATTGTTAAGGCATAAGGTGCTACTTTTAGATAAATACTTGGCACATCTTGAATGAATGGAATATAGTTACCAATGACACTTAAGCTTTGGGCAAATCCAAAGAAGATGGCAGCGCCCATGGCACCAAGCGGGTTCCATTTCCCAAAGATCATCGCAGCAAGTGCCATAAATCCTTGTCCAGAAATCGTTGAATGAGCAAAGTTCAAGGTAATTGATTGTGCCATTACAGCACCACCAATTGCTCCTAAGAATCCAGAAAGTAAGACACCTGCATAACGCATTTTATAAACATTAATGCCTAATGTATCTGCAGCAAGTGGGTGTTCACCAACTGAACGTAAACGTAAGCCAAATTTAGTTTTATATAAAACAACCCAAGAAATAATTGCCACAATAATCGCAATATAAGCTAGCAATGAGGTTCTCTTAAATAAAATTTCTCCAACGACAGGAATACTACTTAAGAATGGAATATCTACTTTAGCAAAGTTAAAGTTAATAATAGCTGTTTGACCTTTGCCATCAAACATCATTTTGGTTAAAAAGATTGCTAATGCTGGTGCCATTAAGTTCAATACGGTACCACTGACAATATGGTTTGCACGTAAATTAACGGTTGCTACAGCATGAAATAGTGCAAAAACAATCCCAACAATTCCAGCAAAAAGCATGGCAATCCAAGGTGTTGCACTTTGGAATGTATCTGCAAAAGTTAAGTTAAAGGCAATGGCTGAGAAAGCACCAATTGTCATAATCCCTTCTAAACCAACGTTAACAATTCCACTCCGTTCAGAAAAAGTTCCACCTAGTGCGGTGAAAATGAGTGGTGCAGCAAAAAGTAATGCTGAAGAAAATACCGTTGATAATGTAGAAACTAGGTTCACGTTATTCTCCCCCTTCTTTTAAAGCATTTTTTTTAGCTGGCAATTTATCTAGCAAGTAAGTGATTAAATAGCTTGCTCCAACAAAGAAGATAATTAAAGCAATCACAATATCAACTAACTCTTCTGGAACGCCAGCTTCTGTTGGCATCAATAAACCACCCGTTTTCAAAGCGCCAAACAAGACACCTGCAGCAATAATTCCAAATGGGTTACCGCCACCTAATAAGGAAACAGCCATCCCATTAAAACCAAGACCAGGTAAGCTATTTTGTGTAAAGATATTTTTAAAGGTTCCTAAACCTTCCATTGTGCCACCTAAACCAGCTAAGGCACCTGAAATGACCATTGCTAAGATAATATTACGTTTTGTACTCATTCCCGCATATTGTGAAGCAAATGGGTTCATCCCAACAGCACGTAATTCATAACCAGTTGTGGTTTTTTGCATTAAAATCCAAACAATGACACACATTAAAACGGCAATAATAATCCCATAATGTAAACGGGAATAATCGGTTAATTGTTCTAAACCAGGTGAACGTAAGCTAGCTGCATCTGGAATGATTGGTGTCGCATCTTTCCCATCTGTAATAATGTCACGAATCACAAAGTTCGAAAGATATAAAGCAATATAATTCAACATAATGGTAATAATGACTTCACTTGTATTAAAGAAGGCTTTTAACATCCCAGCAATTCCTGCCCAAAAAGCACCAAATAAAGCACCTACAATTAAACAAGCAGGTAATAAAATAAATTTTGGTAGATCAGGGAATGCTAAGGCACACCAAACAGCACCTAACCAGCCTAATAAAGATTGTCCTTCAATACCAATATTAAAGAAACCAGCTGTACTTGCTACAGCAAACGCCAAGGCGGTTAAAATCAATGGTGTTGACTGTCTCAAGGTTTCACCAAAATAACTTAAATCACCAAATGAGCCTTGAATCATCGCACTATAGCCAGCGATTGGATCATGTCCTGAAACCAGCATAATCACTGCACCCATTACTAAACCTAAAATAACAGAAAGTAAGGCAACAATGACACCTTTTAATTTACCATTCATACTATTTGTCAAGAGTAGTGACCTCCTCTGCTGTTGCTTTTCCTTCTTCAACAGCATGAGCTTGTGCTAAACTGGCACCAGCCATTAGTAGTCCTAACTCTTGCTCATTGGTTTCTTTAGGATCAACAACTGCAACAATTTTTCCTTCATACATCACAGCAATACGGTCTGAAACATTGAGAATTTCTTCTAATTCAAAACTCATGAGTAAGACTGCTTTGCCATTATCTCTTTGTTCAATTAAACGTTTATGAATAAATTCAATCGCGCCAACATCTAATCCACGCGTTGGCTGTGCAGCAATCAATAAATCGGGATTGCGGTAAATTTCTCTTGCAATAATTGCTTTTTGTTGGTTACCACCTGATAAAGCACTAGCTGGTACCAATTCATTTGCTGTTCGCACATCAAATTCTTCAATGCGTTCACGTGCAAATTGATTAATTTCTTTATAATTCAAAAATCCATGATTGCTTAAAGGTTTTTGATAGTATGTTTGTAAGGCAATATTTTCCGCCAAGGACATCGGTAAAATGAGGCCAAATTTATGTCGATCTTCTGGAATATGTCCTAAACCAGCTTGTGTAATTTTTCTTGGTGGCAAATTATTAATCATTTGACCATTTAGCTTAATGGTTCCAGCTGATACTTTTGCTAAACCAGTAATTGCCTGAATCAATTCACTTTGACCGTTTCCATCAATTCCTGCAATACCAAGTACTTCTCCAGCACGAACCTCTAAACTCAACTGATTCACCGCATTTAAGCCACGGCTCTCTTTCACAACTAAATCTTCCACTGCTAAAACGATTTCTTTTGGCTCAGCAGCTTTTTTCTCAGTTGTAAATAGTACATTCCGACCAACCATTAAATTAGCCAATCCCTGTTGGGTTGTCGTAGCAACATCAACTGTCTCAATATACTTACCACGTCTAATAACAGTACAACGGTCTGCCACTTCTTTAATCTCATCTAATTTGTGTGTAATGACAATAATTGATTTGCCTTCTTTAACGAGCGACTTCATAATACTCATTAATTCTTCAATTTCTTGAGGTGTCAACACGGCTGTTGGCTCATCAAAAATTAAGATATCGGCTCCTCGATAGAGAGTTTTCAAAATTTCAACACGTTGCTGCATGCCAACCGTAATATCGCGTACTACTACAGACGGATCAACTTTTAATTGATATTTTTCGGAAATATTTTTGATTTCTTTTGTAGCTTCTTTTTTGTTGATAAAACCAAATTTATTTGGTTCACTTCCTAAAATAATGTTTTCCGTTACTGTAAATTTGTCTACCAACATAAAATGTTGATGGACCATACCAATCCCTAATTTATTGGCTGTATTTGGGTCTGTAATATTCACTTTTTGTCCATTCACCCGAATTTCGCCACTTGTCGGCTCTAATAATCCGAATAAAACGTTCATAAGAGTAGATTTTCCAGCACCATTTTCTCCAAGTAAGGCATGTATTTCACCTTTTTTGACTTGTAGATTGATGTTGTCATTTGCAACGAAATCGCCAAACTTTTTGGTGATCCCCAGCATTTCGATTACATAATCTGCCTCTGCCATTATTATTTCACTCCTTTTAAAGTTACGATACGAACACGCTTGCATACATTACATTATACTTTATTTCTGAGCTGTCATCTACACAAATAAAAAGATTTTTAGAGACTATTTTTTCCTTTAGGGAAATTCAAACCTTTTCATTCTTTCTTTATTAAACTTTTCAAAAGAAAAAGCGGTTACAATCTACTTATTTAAACCAATTCTTCCCCAAAATGAAGAATTGACTTAAATAAGTGCCTAAACTAGAAAAACTGCAAGACTGGTTTTTCATCCAGTCTTACAGTCTTTAAGTTAATCATAGACCTCAAAACTAAGGTTTATCAGGAACTTCAATATCCCCACTGATGATTTTTTCTCTGTACTCATCTACTGCTTTTTGTACATCTTCAGTTAAGTTACCTTCTGTTAGGTCAATTGCTTCTTCTTTCAATCCATAAGAGATAACTTCTCCACCAGGGAATTTACCATCTTTTGAACGGTTAGCGATATCTTTAACAGTAGCGCCTACACCTTTTAATGTAGAAGTTAATGTTACGTTACCACCATCATATTTTCCTTCTTCTTCTTGGTCACGGTCAACACCGATTACCCAAACTTTTTTAGAAGGATCATTTTTCATAATATCTTTTGCTTCACTGAATACACCGTTACCAGTTGCACCAGAAGCATGGAAGATTACATCTACGCCATTGTTATACATTGCTGCCGCAATTTGTTGTCCTTTTTCAGGTGCATCAAATGCTTCTGCATAAACAACATCTACTTTGATAGATGGGTCAACTGCTTTAACACCAGCTAAGAAGCCAGCTTCAAAACGACCAATTACTTCGCCTTCCATTCCACCAACAAAACCAATTTTTTTACTTTCAGATGTTTTAGCAGCTGCAATGCCTGCTAAGAATGATGCTTCTTGGTCTTTAAATAAAACTGAAGCAACGTTATCACGATCTTCTACAACTGAATCAATAATAACAAAATTTGTATCCTGACGTTGACCCGCAACTTCTGAGATGGCATCTGTTAATTTATAACCAACTCCGAATACTGTTGTGTAACCTTGTTTAACAGCATTGTTTAAGTTGTTCATATAATCAGCATCTGTATTTGATTGGAAGTAATCAAATCCGCCTTTGCCACGTTCTAAATCGTTTTCTTTGCCCCACTCTTGTAAACCTTCCCAAGCAGATTGGTTAAATGATTTATCATCAACCCCACCAACGTCAGTTACAATTGCAGCTGCATATTTAGAATCTGAACCACCTTTGTCCTTGCTAGAATCTTTGTCTTTGTTACCACCACAAGCAACAAGTGTCATACTTACACCCACACCAAGTGCAAGAAGACCAATTAGGCTACGTTTTTTCACTTTAAAACCCTCCTGAAAAAAATTGTTTTATTAGTGCACTTGAGTTTAATTTTCTGACTCATTCAAGCCACCAACTGGGTTCATTGTATCATCTTTATATAAAAAAATAAACTCTTTTATCCATTAAAAACACGATAATTCGAAACTTTATTTGTTTTTTCATTCACAAATAAAGCGCTTTCTTTTTAATATCGTTGAATTATAGGGTTTTATTAGCTTATTTTACAGATAATACGATTTCCTTACTTTTGTTTATTTTGATGAGAATTTACTCATAATGTATCTATCTACATAAAATTTAAATAGAATCATAAAAATATCGCTATAATCAGAGCTATTTTTAGATATCAAGCACTTAAAAGTTATTTCCATTGAGAGCTTCATATGGTATAGTTTGGTTAGATCCTAAAAAAGAAGTATACATCTTCCACAAGAGAAAGACTAACTATATAAAGTCAAGCCAATATACTGAAAAATGAGTAAGCAGAATAATAGAAATAAGTGCACAACAAATAGACCTTGCTAAGCAATAATTTAAATTGTTCTATTGCCGAATTTCATAGGCTTCATTTTTCTTTAAAATGGCAAAAATAATATAGCAGAGCTTTCTAGAGACAGCGCCAAGTGCTGTGAGATGATGTTTTCCTTCGGAACGTTTCTTCTCATAAAAAGCTTTCAAGACAGGATCATGTTGTGAAGCTACTAAAGCTGCAGAAAACAAGGCCTT
>NZ_FOHA01000007.1 GCF_900111355.1 Isobaculum melis | reverse complement strand
GCAAGTAAGACCCCTGAGAGAAGATCAGGTTGATAGGTTGGAAGTGGAAGTGCAGCGATGTATGGAGCGGACCAATACTAATAGGTCGAGGACTTAACCAAGTAATAAATGGTGAAGAAGATAAAAACTTGATGATACAAATTGTTTCAATACCAGTTTTGAGAGAATAAAGGTAGCACGTAAGTGATACGAAACATCTCTTAAACATTAAATAGTGTGGTGGCGATGGCAAGAAGGATACACCTGTTCCCATGCCGAACACAGAAGTTAAGCTTCTTAGCGCCGATAGTAGTTGAGGGTTTCCCTCTGCGAGGGTAGGACGTTGCCACGCGAATTTAATGGAGGTTTAGCTCAGCTGGGAGAGCATCTGCCTTACAAGCAGAGGGTCAGCGGTTCGATCCCGTTAACCTCCACCATGAGCCGTTAGCTCAGTTGGTAGAGCATCTGACTTTTAATCAGAGGGTCGCAGGTTCGAACCCTGCACGGCTCATCCAAAAAAGATAAGATAACAAGCGAAGTTTTGCTATCTTGTCTTTTTTACCTTTTGAACTAGAGAATCTATAGAAAAGATATTGCTATTCTAGCAGTGATATACTATAATTAGTTCGTTGGTGTAATTCATTATTTAGCCGGCTTAGCTCAGTTGGTAGAGCAACTGATTTGTAATCAGTAGGTCGAGGGTTCGACTCCTTTAGCCGGCATTATTACTTTGAAATATTGTGCTTAGCAATTGAAAAATTGACAGAGTAGCTATTGAGAAGTACAAAGCGAATATAAGTGAAACTTTGTTTCCATGTAAATACGCTTTAATTTTTTTTGCGGAAGTAGTTCAGTGGTAGAACATCACCTTGCCAAGGTGGGGGTCGCGAGTTCGAACCTCGTCTTCCGCTTTTCTTAAAAAGAGAATATGATGCCAGGATTTGGAAACAAATTCAAGCACCTTTTAGCCGGGGTGGCGGAACTGGCAGACGCACAGGACTTAAAATCCTGCGGTGGGTGACCACCGTGCCGGTTCGATTCCGGCCCTCGGCACCATTATTTTAAAACACTATGTTTGGCAATTGAAAAATGCCAGAATAGATGTTGAAAAGTACGAAGCAGATGGAAACATCTGACTTTGAACCTTATTATCACTACAATGCCAATTGACAAAGTAGCTGATGCGAAGTACAATGAAGTTGTTCCATTTGTTGTAGCTTTTAAAATTTAATGTGATTACGCACCCATAGCTCAACTGGATAGAGTACTTGACTACGAATCAAGCGGTTAGAGGTTCGACTCCTCTTGGGTGCATTTCTTTTTTTTTGAAGAAAAATAGTTTGAATGTCCACGGGAAGTAGCTCAGCTTGGTAGAGCACTTGGTTTGGGACCAAGGGGTCGCAGGTTCGAATCCTGTCTTCCCGATTCATTATAACCAAATTGAAACGTCTAAACATTAGACGTTTTTTTGTTGCATATTTTAAGTGGTTTCAAAATACAAATAAGCTAGATAGTCATTATTTGAAGTATCTCAATTAACTTATGCTTTTTGCATAAGATATGACTATGGTTTTCAAGCATAATTTGATTGTAAGGTATAGCAAATGATGAAGGAGAGTAACAGCTATGAGACGATTAAAAAACTTAGGTATATTAGGCTTTATTACATTATTATCACTAGTGATGGTTGCTTGTGGATCAGCATCAAACAGTTCTGATAAGGAAGAAAAAAGTGCTGGTAAGGAAACAGAGGAGACACCAAAAGATCAATTGGTGGATTTGGCAATAGGATCTTCAGTAACAATTAATGAGGTTACAATCACTGTTAATTCTGTAGAAGATGGTCCAGAAGCATCTGGTTCTCCAACCTATGAAGTAAATGTGACTTATGAAAATAATAGTGATAAAAGTATGAATGCAAGTCCCTATGATTGGACAACAGTTCTAAATACTGGTTCAGATAAAGCTCATGTAGGTGGTAAAAGCTTTCATACAACCTCTATAGCTAAAGGTAAGGAATGGACTGGTGTGGTTACCTTATGGAAAGGCCAAGCTCCGGAAAAGATTAAATTTGAGTCATCCTTTTTAAATGTTGGTGGCGAAGATCATCAAGTAACATGGGTAGTAAATGATGAAGAATAGGAAAATATATAAGCTATTAACCATCCTAGGTGCCTGCTTTTTGTTTTTAGGAATGCCGATTAACAGATTGTATATTGGCAATACAAAGGGAATACTTAAGAGATGCCTCACTTTAAATTATTTATTTTTTGGTGCTTGGAGTGATTTATTTTATATGGATAAGACATTTGATGAAGCCATGACAAGTCGTGGTTTTGTGAATACTACTAGACGCTCAAATGAATAAAAACGCTATCTAAATAACCCTCATAGCAATTTATTTAAAATCATTAAAACAGCAATTTCTTTGCTGTTTTTTTGTTATTTTTACTGTTTTATTTAAATCTAAACATAATCAATGGTAATCTGCAAGAATTTCTCGTATAATAATAGTCAGTATTAGTCAAAAAAATTCGAAGGAGTGAAACAAGTGAAAAATATGTCAGATATCATTGAAGCTTATCTTAAACAAGTCTTGAGTCAGGATGAGCAAATTGAAATCAAAAGAAATGAAATTGCTGACCAATTCAAATGTGTTCCTTCTCAAATAAATTATGTTATCAATACACGTTTTACCATTGAGAAAGGTTACCTTGTTGAAAGTAAGCGTGGTGGTGGTGGCTATATTCGAATTGCCAAAGTAAAGCTATTAGATGATGTAGAAATTATTGATGCTTTAATTGATCTCATTGGTACAAGTATTTCTTATAATGATGCCTATTCACTTATTTCCAGACTCTATGAAGATGAAATTATCTCAAAAAGAGAAGGAACATTGATGCTTGCGGCAATCGATAAACAAACATTAGCAATTGAAGAACCAAGAGCATGTATTTTACGTGCATGCATTCTTAAATCATTATTTAAAAATCTAAAGTATGAAGAATAGAGAGGTAGAAGCCTATGTTTGAATTTACAGAGAGTGCAGAAACCGTGTTAATGTTAGCACAAATGGAAGCAAAACAATTTAGACACCATGCAGTAGGAACAGAGCATATCTTGCTAGCATTAGTTATTGACCAAAATGGAATTGCAGGAAAAACACTTCGTCAGTTTTCGATTAATGAAGTATCTATTCGTGAGGAAATCGAACATTTTACTGGCTATGGAACAATGAATCGTTTGCCTCAGAATGGCATGTTACCTTATTCTCCAAGAGTGAAGCAGGTTTTAACCTTTGCTGCAGATGAAGCTCGTCGTTTTGGTGCGCCACTAATTGGAACGGAGCATATGCTCTTGGGACTATTACGAGAAGAAGAAGTCTTGGCTTCAAAAATTTTAGAAAACCTAGATGTGAATTTAAATAAAACACGTCAATTGTTATTACAAAAATTAGGTGTGACAGAAACTCGTAATAAAGGCAAAAAAGGGAAAATGACTCCAATGAAAGCCACTCAAGGTGGGACACCAACACTGGATTCTTTAGCGAGAGATTTAACTGCCCAAGCAGCAGCTGGAAAATTAGATCCAATTGTTGGCCGTTCAAAAGAAATTCAACGATTGATTCAAGTGTTAAGTCGTAGAACAAAGAATAATCCGGTACTCATTGGAGAACCAGGTGTTGGTAAAACAGCAATTGCTGAAGGGTTAGCTCAAAAAATGATTGCGCATGAAGTACCTGAAGATATTGCAAAAAAACGTTTAATGATGCTAGATATGGGCTCAATGGTAGCTGGAACAAAATATCGTGGTGAATTTGAAGAGCGTATGAAAAAAGTGATTGAAGAAATTTACCAAGATGGTAATGTCATTTTGTTTATTGATGAATTGCATACCTTAATTGGTGCAGGCGGCGCTGAAGGTGCAATTGATGCTTCTAATATTTTAAAACCAGCACTCGCAAGAGGCGAGTTACAAACAATTGGTGCTACAACATTGGATGAGTATCAAAAATATATTGAAAAGGATTCAGCTTTAGAACGACGTTTTGCGCCAATTCAAATTGCAGAGCCAACAGATGAAGAAGCTGAAGAAATTTTATTTGGCTTACGTTCAAAATATGAAGAACATCATGGTGTTACCATTACTGATGAAGCAGTGAAAGCAGCTGTAACCCTTTCTTCTAGGTATATATCTGACCGTCAATTACCAGATAAAGCTATTGATTTAATTGATGAATCAGCAGCTAAAGTTCGTTTAGATGCAACTGGCAAACCAACTAAAATTGCAACAAAGCAAGCAGAATTATTAGCGATTATTCAAGAAAAAGAAGCAGAAATTCAACAACAGAACTTTGAAAAGGCTGCCCTACTTCGTACAAAAGAAATGAAATTAGGCAAAAAAATTGTTCAATTAATTGAAAAAGAGCAGAAAACAGAAAAAGGCTTAGGCTTAAGTGTTGTTGAAGAAGATGTTGCTGAAGTGACTGCTCTTTGGACAGGTATACCAGTGAAACAACTTAGTCAAAAAGAGAGTAGCCGTTTGATGAATCTAGAAAAAATCTTACATGATCGTGTCGTTGGACAAGAAGAAGCTGTTGTTGCTTTAGCAAAAGCTGTGAGACGTTCAAGAAGTGGCTTGAAAGATCCAAACCGTCCAATTGGTTCATTTATGTTTTTAGGGCCTACAGGTGTTGGGAAAACGGAATTAGCGAAAGCACTAGCTGAAGCTGTCTTTGGAGATGAAGAAGCCTTAATTCGCATTGATATGTCTGAATTTATGGAACGTCATAGCACAAGTCGATTGGTTGGGTCTCCTCCAGGTTATGTAGGCTATGATGAAGGTGGACAATTAACAGAAAAAATTCGTCAAAAACCTTACTCTGTCATTTTGTTAGATGAAATAGAAAAAGCACATCCAGATGTGTTTAATTTGTTATTACAAGTTTTAGATGATGGTCATTTGACAGACTCTAAAGGACGTAAAGTCGACTTTAAAAATACGGTGTTAATTATGACTTCTAATGTTGGTGCAACAGCACTTCGTGAAGAAAAGTCAGTCGGTTTTAATGTGAAAGATGTGAGTCAAGATCAAGAAGCGATGAAAAAGAAAATTATGGAAGAATTGAAAAAAGCTTTCAGACCAGAATTCTTAAATCGTGTGGATGAAACAATTGTCTTCCATTCATTGAAAAAAGAAGAACTAGCCAAAATTGTGAAAATAATGGCAAAAAATATGGTACAACGCCTAGCTGAAAAAGATATTCATGTGAAAATTACACCAGCGGCAATTGAAGTGATTGCTAAAGAAGGCTTTGATCCTGAATATGGTGCAAGACCTTTAAGAAGAGCGCTACAAAAAGAAGTGGAAGATCGTCTGAGTGAAGCTTTGATTATGGGGGATGTAACCATTGGGGATACTGTAACCATTGGTGCGAAGCAAGGAAAGATCACAATACAAGTGAAAAATTTTGAAGCAAAAAAAGAAATGGTTAAAACGAAGTAAAGAAACAGATAAAAAGATCAGAACCATTTGTTTTGGTCTTTTTTATCATTGAATCATAAAAAACTGAAAATTGTATACTCATAATTAGTTTAGTTCTAAGAGAGAAATTAATAAAAAAGAAAACTTTAATGAGAATGAATGATTTTTGCGAAGTTTTTTTATAAGAGTTTCTTAAACATCTGATTTTTTACGGCAAAACCATCAAAAAATAGAAAAGTTATGGTAAAATAAACAAGATACTATACAAAAGAATAATTTTGTTAGGGGGATGAGGATTGGCTAAGAAAAAAGCGGCAAAATATGTCTGCCAAGCATGTGGCTATGAATCTCCAAAATGGATGGGGAAATGTCCTAACTGTGGTGCTTGGAACCAAATGATGGAAGAACTTGATACAGGTGTTGGCAATCGTCGCACCATGGTAAATATACAAGGAAAAGCTTCAAAAGCAGAAGCAATCACTGATATTAAAGTCACACATGAAGACCGTGTGAAAACGAAACTAGAAGAATTAAACCGCGTTCTTGGCGGTGGTGTAGTACCTGGCTCACTTGTTTTAATCGGTGGAGATCCAGGAATTGGAAAATCAACTTTACTATTACAGGTTTCAGGACAGCTAAATTCTAAAGGCAAAGTTTTATATGTTTCCGGTGAAGAAAGTGCACAGCAAATCAAAATGCGTGCAGACCGTTTAGGGGTAAAAGGAACAGACTTTTACATTTATCCAGAAACAGATATGGGAGCTATTCGAAATACGATTGAGAAGCTACAGCCAGAATTTGTGATTATTGATTCTATTCAAACGATGAATCAGCCAGATATGACGAATGTAGCAGGTAGTGTTGCTCAAGTGAGAGAAAGTACGGCTGACTTAATGCGGATTGCCAAGAGTAATGATATTGCGATTTTTATTGTTGGACATGTCACCAAAGAAGGTGCCATTGCTGGACCGCGTATGTTAGAGCATATGGTAGATACCGTGCTTTATTTTGAAGGGGAGCGTCATCATACCTTTAGAATTCTACGTGCTGTGAAAAATCGCTTTGGTTCAACCAATGAAATTGGTATTTTCGAGATGCGTGAAGGTGGCTTAGTAGAGGTTCAAAATCCATCTGAGGTTTTTCTTGATGAACGTTTATCTGGGGCAACGGGATCAGCTGTTGTAGCAGCTATGGAAGGCTCTAGACCGATTTTAGTAGAAGTCCAATCTTTGATTGCACCAACCACTTTTGGGAATGCTAAAAGAACGGCTAGTGGGCTAGATTATAATCGTGTTTCGTTAATTTTAGCTGTATTAGAAAAAAGAGCAGGCTTACTTTTACAAAATCAGGATGCCTATTTAAAAGCAGCTGGTGGTGTAAAATTAGATGAGCCAGCAATTGATTTGGCGATTGCCGTTAGTATTGCCTCTAGTTACCGAGAAAAGGAAACCAATCAAGCAGATTGTTTTATTGGTGAAATTGGGTTAACTGGTGAAATCAGACGAGTGAGCCGAATTGATCAGCGTGTACAGGAAGCTGCCAAGTTAGGTTTTAAACGTGTCTTTATTCCTCAAAATAATAAAAATGGTTGGACGCATCCCAAAGGCATAGAAGTCATTGGTGTGGCAACTGTTTCAGAAGCATTAATGAAAGCATTTAAACAATAAAACAACTGGAAGTTGAAGCCAGTTATTGATGAATTGGCTTCAACTCATCTAGAAATAAAGGAGGAATTTATTTGAAAAAACGAGTAATTCCCGCAATATTCGGTGTAATAGGCGGAAGCATTGGGGCAGTATTTTTGCCTAGTTTATGGGATATGTTAAATATACAAAATGATATTGTTTCTAATGGATTTACAAATGCCTTGTTTGGTGCACTTATATTCTTTTTATTATCTTTAGCGTTTGTAAAACCTTTTGAACGTGCAATTAAAAAAATGGAATTATATTTGAGCCAGCAAAGTACAACCTTCCTTTTATTTGGGACACTAGGTATCATTTTAGGCTTGATTGTTGCTTGGTTAGTCGCGATTCCACTTTCTAACTTGAGTATTCCAGTAGTAAGTGATTTATTGCCAATTCTTTTATCCTTAACTTTTGGTTATTTAGGCTTCCGTATTGGTACAACTAAACGAGAAGAATGGCGCAAATTATTACAACCTAAAGTGAAGAAAAGTACAGATGGTGAAATGCTAGAGCGTAAAGCAGATGTTCATTTCCGTAATTACAAAATTTTAGATACAAGTGTGATTATTGATGGACGTATCTATGATATTGCTAAAACGGGATTTATCGAAGGAACATTGCTTATTCCTACTTTTGTCTTGGAAGAATTGCAATATATCGCAGATTCCGCAGATAGCTTAAAACGTGTTCGTGGTCGTCGTGGGTTAGATATTTTAAATAATCTACAAAAAGAAGATGGTATTGCTGTTGATATGTATGAAGGTGATTTTGAAGATATTGCAGAAGTTGATAGTAAATTGATTAAACTGGCTAAAGTGTTAGATGGTGTTGTGGTTACCAATGACTATAACTTAAACAAAGTCAGTGAGTTTCATAATGTACCAGTTTTAAATATAAATGAGTTAGCTAATGCAGTAAAACCTGTTGTAATTCCTGGCGAGAAAATGACAATTATGGTTGTGAAGGCTGGTAAAGAGCATAAGCAAGGGGTCGCCTATTTAGATGATGGGACCATGATTGTTGTAGAAGATGGACAATATTACATGAATCAAACGATTGAGGTTGTTGTGACAAGTGCATTGCAAACTGCAGCAGGCCGTATGATTTTTGCAAAACCTGTTCATGCATCAAGAGGGATTAAAGAATAGGAGCGGTTCTCATGGAATATGAGCTGATATTGCTGGCAGCTGGACAAGGGAAGCGTATGAATGCTTCAAAAAATAAAGTCTTATTACACTTATTAGGTGAACATGTGATTGAATATGCATTAAATTTATTTGTATCAGATGCAAATTGTAAACAAATTATATTGGTAGCAAAAGCAGCTGAATGTGAAGAGCTTCAACAGATGATCGCTAAAAACAAACATTACCGAGTAGCACCAATTAAAGTAGTTGCAGGTGGCGATGAACGACAAGATAGTGTTTATAATGGTCTTTACCATGTACAAGATCCTTCAAGAATTGTGATGATTCATGATGGCGCTAGACCCTTTATTGAACAAGAATTTGTCCAGCGACTCTATCAAAAAGCAATTGAAACAGGCGCTGCTATCTTGGGTGTTCCTGTGAAGGATACTATTAAAAAAGTAGAAAATGGCGTGGTTGTGGAAACTGTTTCGCGAGAGCATTTATGGCAAATTCAAACACCGCAAGCTTTTCAATTTGATTTGATTATGAAAGCACACCAAAAAGCCAAAATGGATGGATTTTTTGGAACAGATGATGCCTCCTTAGTGGAATATTATGGTGCACCCGTTTATATGGTTGGTGGTAGCTATGATAATATTAAGCTAACAACACCAGATGATATGGTCATTGCAGAAGCGATTTTATCCCAAAGAAAAAAATGGAGAGGACGCAAATAAGATGATACGAATTGGACAGGGTTATGATGTACATCAATTAGTTGAAGGTCGAGACTGTATTATTGGTGGCGTGAAACTGCCTTATGAAAAAGGTTTATTAGGCCATTCAGATGCGGATGTGTTACTACATGCGATTACAGATGCTCTTTTGGGCGCCGCAGGTAAAGGGGATATTGGTCATTTTTTCCCAGATACAGATCCAGCCTTTGAAGGAGCTGATTCTAGAGCCTTATTAAGAGAGGTTTGGTCAGTTTTATCAGAAGAAGGCTATCAAATTGGGAACATTGATTGTACAATAGTAGCAGAGAGACCAAAAATGGTTCCTTATTTAGAAGCTATGAAGCAACATATCGCTGAAGATTGCCAAACAACGATTAAAGCGATTAATTTAAAAGCAACAACTTCTGAAAAAATGGGTTTTGTTGGTAGAGAAGAAGGAATTGCCGCAATGTGTGTTGCGTTAATTGAAAAAAAGTAATTCATTAAAGGAAAAGAGGAGTAAAATTATGACGAAAAAAGTTCGAGTGCGTTATGCCCCAAGTCCTACTGGACATTTACACATTGGAAATGCGCGTACTGCATTATTCAATTATTTATTTGCACGCCACCATGGTGGAGATTTTATTCTACGTATTGAAGATACAGATGCAAAAAGAAATATTGAAAATGGAGAAGCTAGTCAGAAAGAAAACTTAAAATGGCTAGGTATCGAATGGCAAGAAGGCCCAGATAATCCAGGAGAATATGGTCCTTACCGTCAGTCTGAACGAAGTGAAATCTATCAACCTTTAGTAGAACAATTACTAGCTAGTAATCGCGCATATAAATGTTATTGTACGGAAGAAGAATTAGAAGCAGAAAGAGAAGCACAAAAAGCGCGTAGTGAGATGCCTCACTATGGTGGGAAATGTGCACATCTTTCACCGGCTGAACAAGCTGAAAAAGAAGCTGCTGGAATTGAACCAGTGATTCGTTTCCGTGTACCAAAAGATGCCACTTATACTTTTAATGATATTGTTAAAGGGGCAATCAGTTTTGAAGCAAGTAGTATTGGTGGCGATTTCGTGATTATGAAGCGTGATGGCATGCCAACTTATAACTTTGCTGTTGCTGTGGATGATCATTATATGGATATTACACATGTTCTTCGTGGGGATGACCATATTGCGAACACACCAAAACAATTAATGGTATATGAAGCATTTGGCTGGAATCCACCAGAATTTGGTCATATGACTTTGATTATTAATAGCGAAACAGGGAAAAAATTAAGTAAGCGTGATGAAAGTATTCTACAATTTATTGAACAATATAAAGACTTAGGCTATTTACCAGAAGCGATGTTTAACTTTATTGCTTTATTAGGCTGGTCACCAGTTGGAGAAGATGAAATCTTTAGTAAAGATGAATTCATTAAAATGTTTGACCCTGAGCGTTTAAGCAAATCACCAGCTGCTTTTGATAATAAAAAGCTAGAATGGATTAACAATCAATATGTGAAACAAACCAATCTTGATACCTTAACAGATTTATGCTTGAAACATCTGATTGAAGCTGGTAGAGTAGAAGACAATCCATCAGCAGAAAAAATTGAATGGGTAAAACAAGTTGTTCGTTTATATCATGAGCAAATGAGTTATGCAGAAGAAATTGTTTCACTTTCAAGTTTATTCTTCTTAGAAGCACCTGAATTAGACGTGGTTGCTAAAGAAGTCTTAGCTGGTGAGGATGTACCTAAAGTACTAGGTGCTTTCTATAAAGTATTAGATCAAATTGAAGTTTTTGATGCGGCAAGTATTAAAGCCGGTATTAAAGAAGTTCAAAAAGAAACAGGGATTAAAGGGAAGAACCTATTTATGCCAATTCGTGTTGCTGCAACTGGGCAATCACATGGTCCTGAATTAGGGGAAACAATTGAACTATTAGGTCGCGAAAAAGCAAAAGCACATATTGCTGCTGCAATTGAAGACTTAGCATAAAAAAAGACGTTGAAAAGAAGAAGTAAATGATTGGATGAAATCAAAGAGAGTCTGTCCTTGGTGAAAGCAGATATTTCATTCCCATTGAAATGCCTCTTGGAGTCGTAAGAGCGAAATTCAAATGAATGAGTAGCTTTTATCGTGTAGCATTCGTTATCATGCTATGGAGTGATAATGATGCGTTCATTATCAGAAAAAAAGTGGAACCACGTGAAAGCGTCTTTTGTATAGTCAATTATACAAAGGGCGTTTTTATTTTCATTTTTTGAAAGGAGGAAGAAGCAAAGATGAGATTATTTCCAAGATTACGAGAAGATATTGCAGCCATTCGGGAACATGATCCAGCAGCAAGAAGCTTGATTGAAGTATTGATGACGTATCCTGGTTTGTATGCTTTATGGGCACATCGTATTGAGCATTTTTTCTATCGTCATCATTGGTACTTTTTTTCTAAATTATTAGCAACAATTACGCGCTTTCTAACAGGAATAGAGATTCATCCAGGGGCAAAAATTGGTCGGGGTGTATTTATTGATCATGGAATGGGCTTAGTGATTGGGGAAACAGCAGTGGTAGGAAATCATGTGGTGTTATTTCATGGCGTCACACTTGGTGGAACAGGAAAAGATCTGGGAAAAAGACATCCTACATTAGAAGACAATGTCTTTGTTTCTGCTCAGGTACAAGTGTTAGGTCCGATTACAATTGGTAAAAATACAAAAATTGGGGCTGCTTCAGTGGTTTTACATTCTTTACCTGCAAATGCAACGGCAGTAGGCATTCCTGCTGAAATTGTTAAACTAGATGGACAGCGAGTAAATAAAGAAGTCAGCAGTACACCAGCAGCGAAAGAAGAGCGAGCAGATGATATTAAAGGTTTACACAAAGAAGTTGCAGACTTACACAAAATCATTGAAGAAATGAAGGAGGAACAACATGATTCAAATTTATAATACCTTAACAAGAGAAAAAGAAGCATTTATTCCAATTGAAGAAAATAAAGTTCGGATGTATGTATGTGGTCCAACGGTCTATAATTATATTCACATAGGCAATGCTAGAAGTACCGTTGCTTTTGATACGATTCGTCGCTACTTTGAGTTTAGAGGTTATGAGGTCAACTATGTCTCTAATTTCACAGATGTTGACGATAAAATCATTCGCGTAGCCAAAGAATTGGAAATGACCGCACCAGATGTGGCCAACCGCTTTATTGAAGCTTTTTATCAGGACACTGAAGTATTGGGTGTCAAAAAAGCAACATGTAATCCACGGGTAATGGAAAATATTCCAGAAATTATTGCATTTATTGAAGCGCTTATCGAAAAAGAGTATGCTTATATTTCAGCTGGAGATGTTTATTATCGAACTAGAAAATTTGAAGGCTATGGAAAATTAAGCGATCAGTCTATTGATGAGCTAGAGACAGGTGCGAGCAATCGTTTAAATGATATGGAAGCCAGTAAAAAAGAAGATCCTTTAGATTTTGCCTTATGGAAAGCAAGTAAGGAAGGCGAAATTTCTTGGGAAGCACCTTGGGGAAGTGGTCGTCCAGGCTGGCATATTGAGTGTTCTGTTATGGCGACAAAATATTTAGGTGATACAATTGATATTCATGGCGGTGGTCAAGATTTAACCTTCCCTCATCATGAAAATGAAATTGCACAAAGTGAAGCTAAAACAGGCCATCCATTTGCTCATTATTGGATGCATAATGGTTTTGTTACCATGGATGATGAAAAAATGAGTAAATCTCTTGGTAATTTTGTCCTGGTTCATGATATGGTAAAGGAAATAGATCCACAAGTATTGCGGTTCTTTATGGCAACAACCCAATACCGTAGACCCATTAAATATAGTGAAGGTACTATTGAAGATGCAAAAAATAATTTGAATAAATTGAAGATTGCTTATGATAATCTTCATTATCGATTGGCAGATGCTGAAGAACAATTAGCAACAGATCAAACCTTTTTGGATAAAATTGAACACTTGCAAGCAGCTTTCATCACAGAAATGGATGATGACTTTAATACAGCAAATGGTATGACTGTCATGTATGAATTTGCTAAGATGTTAAACTTATATAGCGAAGAAACAGTTGTTTCTAAAGTAGTGATTACAAAGATGCTTGAGATATATCAGAATTTATTAGCGATTTTTGGTATCCAAGTTGGGGCAGAAGAGTTATTAGATGATAAGATTGAAGAATTGATTCAAGAAAGAAATGATGCACGAGCAAATAAAAACTTTGCAAGAAGCGATGAAATTCGAGATTTACTAAAAGAGCAAGGGATTTTGCTAGATGATACACCACAAGGAACAAGATGGAGACGAGGATAAAACATGACAAATAAAGATTGGTCACAATTAAATGGATTGGCTTTAGCTTATGTAGGAGATGCCATTTTTGAAATTCATATAAGAGAACACTTAGTAAAAACTGGGCAAACAAGACCGAACCAATTACACCGAATGGCAACCAAATTTGTTTCTGCTAGATCACAAGCAAAATTAATTCAAGGGATGCTAGCAGAAGAAGATTTGCTAACTGAAACAGAAATCGCGATTTATAAGCGTGGGAGAAATGGCAAAAGTCATACGTTACCTAAAAATGTTGATATGGCTACTTATCGAACCGCTACAGGTTTTGAAGCGTTAATGGGCTTCCTACATTTAGATGGACAAAAAGAACGGATTGAAACATTGGTTAATTGGTGTATTCAGTTTGTTGAAGGAAGTGGAGAAGGTTAATATGAAAAATGAGCGAAGAAGACAATCAACTAACAAAAAAACACCTTATCAAGGTAAACCATCAAAAGACCATTTTGACAAAAAAGAAAAACCAGTTCGTCGTAGAAGAGAAGAAGCTGTGACACTTAATCTGGAAGAGCAAGGAGAACGTGATTTAATTGCAGGGAGATTACCAGCAATTGAAGTCTTAAAATCTGAGCGTGATATTAATAAAGTTTTCCTACAAGAAGGACTAACTGGTGGTAAAATTACTGAAATTGTTGGCTTAGGAAAAGAGCGTCAAGTGCAATTACAATTTGTTCCTAAAGCCAAGCTAGATACTTTGGTAGATGGTGTGAATCATCAAGGCGTGGTGGTAGCCGTTTCTGCTTATCAATATGCAACAATTGATGACTTATTTCTAGCTGCTAAAGCTAAAAACGAAGACCCGTTTTTCTTGATTTTAGATGGTGTAGAGGACCCACATAATTTGGGTTCCATTATTCGTTCAGCTGATGCAAGTGGTGCACATGGTATTATTATTCCTAAAAGACGTGCTGTTGGCTTAACTGCAACAGTAGCAAAGGCATCTACTGGAGCCATTGAACATGTACCGGTAGCTAGAGTAACGAATTTAGTGCAGACGATTAAAGAATTAAAAGAGCGTGGGATTTGGTTTTATGGTACGGATATGAAAGGTCAAGATTATCGGAAATGGGATACTACCTTACCAATTGGTTTGGTGATTGGTAATGAAGGAAAAGGAATCTCTCGTTTGGTCAAAGAGCAAATGGATGGGATGCTCACAATTCCAATGACAGGACATGTGCAAAGCTTGAATGCTAGTGTTGCTTCGAGTCTATTAATGTATGAAGTTTACCGAGGTCGCAATCCACTCTAAGTAAATGAGACTGAATAATAGGAGGTGAAATGGGATGAAAAAGAACATATTATTAGTAGATGGCTACAATATGATTGGTGCTTGGCCAGAGTTACAGCAACTAAAGAAAAAAGAGGAGCTTGGTGAAGCAAGAGATCAGCTGCTTAGAATATTGTCTCATTATCGTAAATATGAAAATGTAGAAGTACATGTTATTTTTGATGCACAGCTTGTCCCAGGGATCCAAAAAAATTATGAAGCCTATCATTTAAATGTGGTCTTTACCAAAGAAAATGAAACAGCGGACACTTATATTGAACGTGTAGCAGGTGAGTTGAGTAACCGGTTAACACAAGTAACAGTTGCAACTAGTGACTTAGCAGAGCAGTGGTTAATCTTTTCTAGAGGTGCTTTAAGAAAATCTGCAAGAGAGCTTTATCAAGAAATTAAACGAACCAATAAAGCCATTACAGAAGAATCAACGTATTTGAAAAATAAAAATTTACGCAGAAATTCTCCTTGGGATGCAGAACAATTAATGACATTAGAACAATTAAGAGATAAATTATCTTAAATAAAAAGAAAGGTGCTCCTATTCGTAACGAGCGCCTTTCTTTTTTGAATGATTGAAATATTCTGTCGAGCTTGGTGCAAATAATACGGTAGAAATAATGATGATTCTAGAAAGAACAATCATTGGCTGCTGATTTAACTCAATAGCTCCTATCAAATCAAAGATGCTCAGCACACCTAAAATATATGTAAATGTTTTTCCTGCTGCTTTCCCTTGAATCAGTAAAATTCCAGTAATAAGTTGCAGTGCGGCTGACAGGAATAGGCCAACGATAAAATATATAGGGAAGACGACTAATCGTCCTAGGACAAGTGCACCGAATAGACCAAAACAGCTTGTAATCAGAAAAAACCAGCCTGCGCTTTTAATGCGAATGGGAATATCCTTCATATTTATCCACCTCCTCATTACAGTATAGCATAAACTCCATTCCCTTTATAGGATTGGAAAATAAAAAAGGCTCCACAAGGAAACCTTTATAAGACACGTGCTAATAAGTTTTTAGTTAATAAAATAAGTTGTTCTTTTTCAGGGGTATCAGGTAATTTACTCATATCTTTCAATGCTTTATTTGTATACTTAGTCGCTAATTTATGCGCTTTTTCAACACCTTGATATTGTTTAATCAGTGCTTGAATTTTGGCAACATCAGTTGTAGTCATATCTTGACCTTTGGCTAGTAAAGGTCTAAATGCTTCTTTATGACCTTGCATTGCATAAATAAGTGGAGAGGTATAAACCCCTTGCTTAATATCCTCTAAAACAGGTTTTCCAAAACCATCAGCCGTTTGAGAATAGTCTAAAATATCATCCATAATTTGGAAGGCCATGCCAATATTATTACCAATATCATAGCTTTTTCTAGAGAGCTCTTTACTACAGCCACTTTCAAAGGCGCCAGAATAGCAGCTTAAAGCAAATAGCTGTGCCGTTTTACCTGAAATACGTTTTAAATATTGTCTGATGGTCACATCTTGGTTGTAACGCAAATGCATTTGATCCAGTTCGCCCATTAAGATACGTTCCATTCCTTTAGTATCCATTTCAATTGCCTCTAAAGAGTCAGCATATTTTGCTAGCAGGCGGAAACAGACAGTAAATAAATAATCACCTGTATAAACAGCGATGTCTTTTCCATATTTTGATTGCACCGTTTCATGACCTCTACGAGTAGGTGCATCATCAATCACATCATCATGAACAAGCGTCGCCATGTGTAAAACTTCAAGCGCTGCAGCTACAGCCATATTTTTTTCCTTTTGTTGATTCGGACCAAATGATGAAAATAACAAGGAGTAAGCTGGACGTAATAATTTACCACCAGCATGGATTAAATCTAACATGGTTTGTTCAATTTCTTTATTTCTTACATGAATATTGTCTTCAATTAATTGAAGCATCTCTACTAAATCAGTAGCAATATTTGGATAATCTTGCCACATTGGGTGAATCTTCATGATTTTAACTCCTTTTGTTTCGTCATTTGTTCCATTTTAAATTGTCTTAATAATTGAATACGCTCCATTAGAAAAGTTGCACAGATGCCAATAGCAAATCCGGAAAAGACACCAATAAAAGAAATAATGGGTAGATAAACCATAAATGACCAGGAATGATAGAGTAGACTAACTGCAACGAGTTGTCCAATATTGTGTAGAATCCCACCAGCTGTACTAACCCCAATTGTACTAACCTTTGAACCGCCTAAGTTTTTTATAAGGAACATACCAAAATAACTAAATAAGGCGCCAGAAAAACCAATCATAAAGGTAGATAAAGTTCCACCTAAAAGAGTGTTTAATATTAAACGAATGGCTACTACCATAAAGCTATCTTTAAAAGGAAGTGTATAAATCGCTAGAAGAGTAACCAAATTTGCCAACCCTAATTTTGCACCGGGAGCAAAAGTGAATGGAAATGGGATTGCACGTTCAACTAACCCAATGACAACAGCTTGTGCTGCCAACAGTGCGATATAAACAATTTTTTGATTTTTGGTCATTGATTGTAGCATTCCTTTCCTATTCTTAGCATTTATTTATGAAGGACGAATAATCTCATCTTCTTCTGTATCTTCAGGTTGTTCAGTTTTGATTTCAATAGCTAATTTATGTGGAAGACAAAGAAGTGTTTCTCCTGGTTTAGAGATCGCACCTTTTAAAACATCCACTTGATCGCGACAACTTGCTTCTATTACACGGATGGTTTCATCTTTGATTTCAATGATATTGTAATCGCCATCTTCATTTTCATAGCGAATCGTGTCAGTCCCTTGATGGTTAGAGAGTGTGATTTTTTTATATTCTTGATTATCTACCGTAATAAGTGCATAAACTTCAGCATCCTTTGGAACATCTTTTTGCGAAATAGTGAAAATAACAAGAGGCAAAAAAGAAATAAAAATTAAAAAGACCATGATGATCATATCCCATTTTGAGATCATTTTTAAATAGGGCTTTAGCATGAAATAAAGTCTACGTGGCCGCAAAAAGCTCATCTTTTCCTTCCTCTCTCTCATTAGATTCTATTCTTTTGCATAAACAATGGTTAAAGTAAAGGGTTCCTTTACCTTAACCATCTTTTTAATCTATTTAAAACTAAGGTTTATAAATTGAACGAGGTGTTCCATACCACCATTTGCCCATTTTTCGTTGGAACCATGGAATAAAGTAGTAATCTAAACCAAATGCACGACCAGCGCCGTTCATTAAAGCGATAGATGCAGGAAGTGCCCAGAATTTATCCCAGCCTAACATTGCACTAAAGACAAACATTACTAAGAAACCAGCACTACCAACACTTGATAACCAAGTGAATAGACCCACAACTAATGCTAAACCAATTGCTAATTCAACAAATGGTACGATTTTTTGCATCACTAAAGCAACATCTTCATTTGGCATCATGATTTTCATAATCCATTCAAACCAACCAGGCATATGAGAGAAGATTGGTGTTGCAAATTCAGTAGCTGATTCAGTAGCTTCACTAGCACCAGTAGTGGCACTCATTAACCACTCAAATGGTAATTTTGAAGTTGTTGCAGTCAACCATGATTCTTGACCTAAACCTTTAAATAAAGGCGACCAGTCAAATAGTTTTACTTGACTCCAGACATCATTACCAAAGATTTTGTCCATCGCTTCACTAAACCAGAACCAACCAACATAGAGACGTAGTGGTAAGCTCCATAAAACATTTCCATAACGAGATAAATGACCACGGAAAATATTGCGTTTGTCTTTAATATGGAAGAATTCATGTAGAATATATTGGCAAGCATAGTAACCAGAACGAATTCCGAAGAAATAGTAGAGGTTAACCATATGTTTTGTTAACATTGCGAAGAATCCGCTCATGTGTAAGCCCATAACTGAAGCCACACCATAACGTGCACCAATTGAAACCATAAATCCGTGATAAGCACCTTTATAAGCATGTTTCTCTTTGCCAGTAATTTCAGCAATAATATTTGCTGCTGCAGTGTGACCAGTTTGTTCAGCTGCTTCAACGATTTGAGGAGTTGGTTTACCCTCTTCTTCTTCAAAGTAAACTAAATCACCAATCACATAAACGTTTTCTAGCCCTTTAGCTTCCATGTACTCGTTCGCAACTAAGCGACCAGCACGTGCAGCTTCCATACCGAATTCAGCAGTATCTGAGTTTGCTTGAACCCCAGCTGTCCAAATTAAAGTATGCGTTGCAATTGATTCCCCAGATTTTAACGTAATACTATTTTCTTTTACTTCAACAATTGGTGAGTCTTTTAAGATTTTAATGCCTTTTTTGACCATATATTTTTCAGCTTTAGCAGCATCTTTACGGTCTAGCATATTTAAGATAGTTGGTGCAGCTTCAACAACGATTAATGAAATTTCATCTGCATCAATCTTATTATCTTTGGCTAAACGGTCTTTCCATTCAAGTAATTCTCCAACCATTTCAATTCCAGTGAAACCAGAACCACAGACAGCAAAAGTCAACATTGCTTTACGTTTTTGTGGGTCACGAACAAGTGCTGCTTTTTGAACAGTATTTTCGATATGATGGCGTAAACGTACAGCATCTTCCATTGACCACAAAGTAAATCCGTTTTCTTTTACCCCTGGCGTACCAAAGTCATTTGGTTCTCCACCCATACCTAGTACTAAATAGTCATAGGCATACGATCCATTTTCTGTTGTGACAATTTTCTTGTCATGATCAACATTTGTCACATTATCCGTTACAAGGTCGACATTCTTTTTACGATTTAACAAACGACGTAAGTCATATTGAACTGCTTCAGGTTCAACACGTCCCCCAGCTACCTCATGTAGTTCAGTCATCATTGTATGATAAGAATGACGATCAATTAACGTAATGTTAATATCAGGATCTTTCTTGAAACGTTTGGCTAGTTTTCTTGTTGCAGAAAGCCCAGCATACCCAGCACCGATTACCACGATGTTTTTTTTAGGCATTTTTATTCACTCCTTAGTATAGTTTTTCACAAACTATTTGATAGAATATAAATTTTATCAATTTACAATCTAACTCATTTTACATCAAACCCCTTGAAGTGTCTAGCTTCATGCAATGTTTTTCTAATAATAAATGAAAAGCTTAGCGAGAGTAGGATTTTATTTAAATGGAGAAAGATTTCCAAAAGACTGTGAAAACACGGTTTCGAGAAAAAATTCACAAAAACTCTATTTTTTGGATGGAAAAAGATGGACAAAACATTTTTTTCTATGTATGATATGTCTGTAAGTTACGTGTGAGAAATATTGTACATTTTTTCACAAAATACCTTACTAATTAAATAAAGGTGGGAATAATAATGAAATTGAAAAAAGTTGTCGCAACATTATCATTAGTTTTAGCATCAACATTTGTACTTGCTGCATGTGGTGGGAAAGATGATGCTAAAAAAGATTCAAGTTCAAAAGAAGCTACTTCTTCAGTAGAATCTAAAAAAGAATCTAAAGTAGCAGTTGAATTAAAAGACGGCGAATATAAATTAGAAGAAAAAAAATACGATGACAAAGGCTGGAAAGCAGAATTTGGTATAACTGTTGCTGAAGGCAAAATTACTAAATCAACTTTTGACTATGTAAATGAAGAGGGTAAATTAAAATCAGAAGATAAAGATTACCAAGAAATGATGGAAAAACAAGCTGGTACTGGCCCTGCTGATTTCATTCCTGAATTAAACGATGCATTAGTAAAAGAACAATCTGCTGATGTAGATGCTGTTACAGGAGCGACTCATACTTCTGAATCATTTAAAGAATATGCACAAAAATTAATTGATGCAGCTGAAAAAGGCGATACAAAAACAATCGAAATTGATAATAAAGCTAAATAAATGTCATGTCTCTTAGGATTTGTCATGCCTCTTAGGATTTTTAATCCTTAGAGACATGATACAGATCGAACTCGTTCGACTCTGAACCACGTATTCTATTAGAATTATGATAGAAATCAAATCGGTTTAACTTTGTACCTTTTATAGAAGCAACACAAGGCTGGGATAAAACTTTTGAGTTTTATCTTAGCCCTTTTTCTTTTTTAAAAAATAGCGTTTTAGATAAAAAAGTATACGAAATAGCTATTTGATTGTAAACTAATAAAAGAACACTAAAGAATCGATTAAATCGCTGTATTTAAACGCTATTTTTTAAAGAATTAATAAGTAGATAACCTTATAAAGAGAAGAGGAAAATGAGATGCCAAATAAAAAGCTTAAACTAGGAATTGGGATTTTTTTAGTTTTATTAATCGTTAGTGCATGTGGGAAAAAAGAAGAAAAGGGTCAGATTTTAACTTCTCCTTATTCACGGAGAGAATTTATGATGGGCACTGTAATTAATATTAAAGTATATAATGAGGGAAAAGAATCAGCTATTGATGCTGCCTATCACCGCATTGAAGAATTAGATAGAAAAATTACAGTCAGTGAAAAGGGTTCGGAAGTAGATGCCATTAATGAAGCAGCAGGAAAAGAACCCGTTAAAGTGTCAGATGATGTTTATTATTTGATTCAAGAAGGATTAACGTATAGTGCTTCTTCAGATGGCTCTTTTGATAGTACAATTGGTCCACTTACCTCTTTATGGCATATTGGTTTTGATGATGCAAAAAAACCAACACAAGCAGAAATTAATCAAGTATTACCTTTAATTGACTATCAAAAAGTTACAATGGATGATGAAAATAAAACAGTTTTCCTACAAGAAGCAGGGATGGAGTTGGATTTAGGCTCTATTGCTAAAGGCTATATTGCGGATGAAGTCGCAAAAGTTTTAGAAGATGAGGGTGTCACTAAAGCCATTGTTGACTTAGGTGGAAATCTTTATATGGTAGGAACAAATACGAAAGATAAGGATTGGTCTGTAGGTATTCAAGATCCATTTTTAACTAGAGGAGAAATTATTGGTACCATTCCTGAAAGTAACCGTTCTATTGTAACCTCTGGTATTTATGAGCGTTTTGTAGAGGTCGATGGTGTTAAATATCATCATTTATTAGATCCTAAAACAGGTTATCCATTTACCAATGATATTGTTGGTGTGTCCATTGTTTCTAATAAATCGATTGATGGGGATGCCTTATCTACAGCTACCTTCTCCAAAGGAATTAAGGGTGGCATGGCTTATATTGAGCAGTTTGAAGATGTAGAGGCCATTTTTGTGAGTGTTGATAAAGAAGTTTATATTACTTCTGGCTTAAAAGATAAGTTTAAACTGACAAATGATAATTTTGTATTAAAAGATATTAAAGACTTAAAGTAAATAGGATTAGATGATGTGAGAAAAGAGGATAGGTTTGTGCAGATAAAAACATTTTTAAAACTAGTTGAAATTCAAACCAAGATTGCCAGTGTATTTCCATTTGTAATGGGGATACTGTTTACGTTTTATCGATTTGGAGAAATAAAAATTTTGAATACCTTTATTTTCTTTATTGCGATGATATTATTTGATTTGACAACCACTACAATTAATAATTATATGGATTTTAAAAAAGCGACAGATCAACATGATTATGATTATCGGAAACAATCTAATGTCATTGGTCAGGAAAATATTCCAGAAAAAACAGTTGTAACCCTCATCTTTCTGATGCTGACAATGGCTACTATTCTAGGTCTTGTTTTGGTTGTGAGAACAAATGTGTTCTTATTATTTGTGGGGATGCTTTGCTTTGGTATTGGGGTTTTCTACACTTTTGGTCCAGTTCCTCTTTCCCGTATGCCGCTTGGCGAAATTTTTTCAGGTGTCACCATGGGCTTTGGTATTTTCTTTATTAGTATGTATGTGAATGTCTATGATTTATCTATTCTGTCCTTTCAGATTGAAGATGGCTTTTTCCTTTTAAAAGGCAATATTGAAGAGCTACTTGTGATGGTGCTCGTCTCCTTACCAGGTATCTTTACAATTGCAAACCTCATGATGGCGAATAACATTTGCGATTTAGATGAGGATATTTTAAACCATCGTTATACCTTACCTTATTATATAGGAAAACAAACTGCGGTTAAATTGTTTAATCTATTGTATATCTTATCGTTTTTATCGGTGATTGTTGCTGTGCTAATCGGGGTTTTTCACCCATTGATGTTAGTCAGCCTAGTAGCCATGATTCCTGTTTATAAAAATTTAAAACTTTTTAATCAAAAACAGGTAAAATCTGAAACCTTTGTGTTATCGGTTAAAAATTTAATAATCATCAATAGTATTGAATGTTTTGTGCTTCTGATTAGTTTGTTTTTCAAATGAAAGTATAGATTTAAATAGAATAGCTATTCCCCTTTTCAAATAATTAGAGCTATGTTAAGCTATTTGCAACATAAGAGGCTGTTGAATTGGGAAGGGTGAGTAGCCATTAAGGATAATAGAGTAACAGAACAAGATTTAGCAACTATCCGTTTCATACAACAAGGTCAGTTTGATTCCTTTTTACCATTTTTTGAACAATACAAACCCATTGTTTTGAAAATGATGCGTACCTATTATTTAAAAGGCTTTGAAGACGCTGACTGGTTTCAAGAAGCCATGTTAAGCTTTTATCAAACGATTTTGAGATACGATCCAGAAAAAGGACATACCTTTGGAAATTTTTTTAAATTAAGCTTTAAACATCATATTTTTAGTTTGATTCGAAAAGATGCAGCACAAAAAAGAAAAATTGATAAAGAGTATGTGTCCTTAGATGCTATTTATGAGAAGAACGGGCAACAAGAACTCATGATGAATGACCAGCAAGATGATATTACATACAAACAAGTAACCATCCATGAGGATTTTACAGAATATTTTCAACAACTATCTCCCTATGAGAAAAAAGTGTTTAACCAAAATTTATATCAACAATCTATTTCTGACATTGCAGAAACATTGTCTTGCGAAGAAAACCAAGTGAAAAATGGACTTGAAAGATGCCGAAAAAAATTAAGAAATAGCTTCTATTAATCAATCAGCCTCTTATGTAACCTCTATTTTTTCTTGATTTATCCAAAAATAAAAATTGACACTCACGCGTTTGAATGGTAAATTAAATACGATGTAGCAGGAAGGATGAGTAGATTATGAGTAAAAAAATGGCGCTTGCCTGCTCAGTATGCGGTTCAAGAAATTATACTAAACGTGTAAATGAAGGGAATCGTACTGAAAGACTTGAAGTAAAGAAATTTTGTAAATATTGTAATCAACATACAATTCACCGCGAAACAAAATAAATGACATAAAATCATGAGAGAAACAGCTTGAGGAGGATTTAAAGATGGGAAAGATTTTTGGCTTTTTTAAAAGTGTAAAAGATGAAATGAAACAAGTAACCTGGCCTACAGGTAAAGAATTAAGAAAATATACAGGTGTTGTTTTATTAACAGTAGCCTTTGCAGTTGCTTTCTTTTTCTTAGTAGACTTAGGTATCACAGCTTTATTTAATTTGTTTTTATAGAAACTACAACAAATCACTAGCGTTCCCATTTTATGGATGGTATAATGGCTAGCGAGAACGACGTTACAAAACCTTCAACTTCATTTTAAAGAGGGTTTTTTATTTTACAAAAAAATTGAACCAATCAGAAAGAGGAGAATCATAATGGAAACCGTAGAAAAGAATTGGTACGTACTCCATACGTATTCAGGCTATGAAAATAAAGTGAAACAAAATATCGAATCTCGTGCTAGTAGTATGGGAATGGAAAATTATATCTTTCGTGTAGTTGTTCCTGAAGAAGAAGAAACAGAAATGAAAAATGGTAAAGAAAAAACAAATATGAAAAAAACTTTCCCAGGTTATGTTCTTGTAGAAATGACAATGACAGACGATTCTTGGTATGTGGTTCGTAACACACCAGGCGTAACAGGGTTTGTTGGCTCACATGGCGCAGGTAGTAAACCGGCACCATTGTTACCAGAAGAAATTGAAGTTATTTTAAGACGCTTAGGTATTAGCACGCGTCATCAAGAAATTGATTTCGAAGTAGGCGATTTAGTAACGATCATTGAAGGAGCTTTCCAAGGTTTATCTGGAAAAATCATTGAAATTGATAATGAAAAATGGAAATTAAAAGTAAGTGTGGATATGTTTGGTCGCGAAACTAGCGCTGAACTTGATTTTGAGCAAGTAGATAAATTATAAGAATAAAGATGACAATGCAATTTGGTTGTCATCTTTATTTCGTAGAAAATAGGTTGCTTTGACCCGCTAAAAATGTTATAGTATTCCCGTATGTTTTATGCATACGAACGTGGGAGGGGAAATTATCATCCCCATTAAACCACATCACGGACTTAAGGAGGTATGTCTCGTGGCTAAAAAAGTTATGAAACTCGTTAAATTGCAAATTCCTGCAGGTAAAGCAAATCCAGCTCCACCAGTAGGTCCTGCATTAGGTCAAGCCGGTGTGAACATCATGGGATTCTGTAAAGAATTCAATGCACGTACAGCTGATCAAGCAGGTTTAATCATTCCAGTAGTAATTTCTGTATTTGAAGACCGTTCATTTACATTTATTACAAAAACACCACCAGCTGCAGTATTGCTTAAAAAAGCTGCCGGTATTGAATCTGGATCAGGTGAACCAAACCGTAACAAAGTAGCAACATTAAAACGCGATAAAGTAAAAGAAATCGCTGAAACTAAAATGCCTGACCTAAATGCAGCGACTGTGGAAGCAGCGATGTTAATGGTTGAAGGTACTGCAAGAAGCATGGGAATCACAATCGAAGATTAATATTCCACATGAGTAACTTCTTACGTATCTTATCGTGTCTAGGGACGCGGATTAAGTGGGAGGTTAAACCGTTATAACCACAATCAAGGAGGAAAAACAATGGCTAAAAAGAGCAAACAATATCAAGATGCTGTGAAGCAAATTGATGCAATGAACGCTTATTCAGTAGAAGAGGCAGTAGCACTAGTTAAAAAAGTTAACTTTGCTAAATTTGATGCAACTGTTGAAGTTGCATATAGACTTGGTGTTGACCCTAAGAAAGCTGACCAACAAATTCGTGGGGCAGTTGTTCTTCCACATGGAACAGGTAAAACACAACGCGTTTTAGTATTCGCTAAAGGTGAAAAAGCTAAAGAAGCGGAAGCAGCAGGTGCAGATTACGTAGGTGATTCTGATCTTGTTCAAAAAATTAACGGCGGATGGTTCGATTTCGACGTTATCGTAGCAACACCAGATATGATGGCTGAAGTTGGTCGTCTAGGACGTGTATTAGGACCTAAAGGTTTAATGCCTAACCCTAAAACTGGTACTGTTACAATGGATGTTACAAAAGCAATTGATGAAATCAAAGCTGGTAAAGTAACTTACCGTGTTGATAAAGCTGGTAACGTACATGTTCCAATCGGTAAAGTTTCATTTGATGATACTAAACTAGTTGAGAACTTCACTACAATTAACGATACAATGTTAAAAGTGAAACCTTCTTCTGCAAAAGGCCAATATATTAAAAACATTACTGTTACAACAACATTTGGTCCTGGTGTGAAAGTTGATCAAGGTTCTTTCTAATTACCAAAATTAAAAATGAATTGACCTAGATGGAGATACTTGGTATAATCATCTAGGTTAATTAAATATTACCGAAGACAGTAGGTGGCGCAAGCCTTAATCTCCTACCGAGGATACTATGTGAAAAACATAAATCAACCCTCTATGTCTACGGTGACATGAGGTTTTTTGTTTATTCAAACATAAATCCTGCCAGATGAATGATCAGGAGGTGAACATGTAAATGAGTCAAGCAGCAATCGCAATTAAAGAACAATTAGTTGGTGAATTACAAACTAAAATCGAAGCAGCAGCTTCTATCGTAGTTGTAGATTACCGTGGTTTAACTGTTGAAGAAGTAACTGAACTTCGTAAACAATTACGTGAAGCAGGCGTTGAAATGAAAGTTATCAAAAACTCTCTATTAATTCGCGCTTCAGAAAAAGCTGGTTTAGACGGATTGAAAGAAGCATTTGCAGGCCCAACAGCCGTTGCTTTTAGTAATGAAGACGTTATTGCTCCAGCAAAAATTATGGCTGAATTTGCTAAAGGTCACGAAGCTTTAGAAATTAAAGCAGGCGTTATCGAAGGTAAAGTTGCTTCAACTGAAGAAATTAACGCTCTTGCGTCTCTACCAAGTCGCGAAGGTTTACTTTCAATGCTACTATCAGTGCTTCAAGCACCAGTACGCAACACTGCACTTGCTATCAAAGCAGTTGCAGAACAAAAAGAGGAAGTTGCTTAATCGCAGCCTAATCTATGCTTAAAACAAAAAAACAACCAAAAAATGGAGGAAACATATCATGGCATTAAACGTTGAACAAATTATTGCTGATTTAAAAGAATCAACAGTATTAGAATTAAATGACTTAGTAAAAGCAATCGAAGAAGAATTTGGTGTTACTGCAGCAGCTCCTGTAGCGGCAGCAGCAGCAGGCGGAGCAGCAGCTGGTGAAGAACAAACAGAATTCGCAGTTGAATTAACTTCAGCAGGCGACCAAAAAATTAAAGTTATCAAAGTTGTACGTGAAGCTACTGGCCTTGGCTTGAAAGAAGCTAAAGAATTAGTAGATGGCGCTCCATCAGTTATCAAAGAAGCTCTTTCTAAAGATGACGCTGAAGCGATGAAAGCACAACTTGAAGAAGTTGGCGCTGGCGTAAACTTAAAATAATTCAATTGAATATTTCGAAGCTGTAGGAGAAATCCTGCAGCTTTTTTTGTCTTTATAAAAGAGGAGAAACAGTGTAGAATATAAAGAAGATAAGAATTAGAAACGAGGACAATGAATCATGAGCGATCATTATTATACAAATACCCCAAGTGCCAAGCATCAATTAGACAAATGGCAGTATCAATTAAGAAATAAAACCTTCACTTTTTATACAGATAGCGGTGTTTTTTCAAAAAAAACAGTCGATTTTGGTTCTAGACTATTAATAGAAATCCTGGATTTTGAGGGATTAGTTTCTGGGAATATCTTAGATGTAGGGTGTGGCTATGGTCCAATGGGACTAGCTGTAGCAAAAGAAAATCCAGAACGCACAGTAGAAATGGTGGATGTGAATCTACGGGCAATAGAATTGGCTACAAAAAATGCAATCGAAAATCAATTATTCAATACCAATATTCATGAATCGTCAGTTTATGAGCAAGTAGCTGGAGAGAGCTTTGCGCTAATTATTAGTAATCCGCCAATTAGAGCTGGGAAAAAAGTTGTACATGCTATTTTAGAAGGTGCTTATCAACTTCTAGCAGTTGGTGGTAAACTAGTCATTGTCATCCAAAAGAAACAAGGTGCACCAAGCGCACAACAAAAAATGGCAGATACTTTTGGAAATGCTGAAATCATCAAAAAAGATAAAGGTTATTTTATTATTGAGAGTGTGAAAGAGAGTTAATGATTTGGGTAAAAGATCCTATTTGATAAAAAGGGTCTTTTTTTTGTTTGAAGAGAAAATGCGAGTGCTAAGCTATTGACAAAAAAAGCCTATCGCTGTATAATTACCTGATGCAAATAGCGTATCTGCTAGCAAAAAATCGAGCTGCGAAATATTGTCCGTAGTGGGTTTTGATAAGGGAAACAAAAGAAAACGTGAATTTTAAAAAAGAAATCACTTTCCTTTTGTATTTTTTTTGCGTAAAAACTGGCTAAAAAGTCATTTGTTACCTAATTTTAATAAATGAAACATTTTTGTAACAATCTAGTTTTTATGTAAGCTAAAAGCTACGATAAATAATAATTTTGAGGGGTGAATAGGTTGGCAGGCCACTTAGTAGATTACGGAAAACACCGTACACGAAGAAGCTTCGCACGAATCAGCGAGGTATTAGAATTACCAAACTTGATTGAAATTCAATCAGATTCGTACCAATGGTTCCTAGATGAGGGATTACGTGAAATGTTTAAAGATATTTCACCAATCGATGATTTTGCAGGGAATCTATCATTAGAGTTTATTGATTATGAGTTGCGTGAACCAAAATATACAGTTGAGGAAGCACGTTCTCATGATGCAAACTATTCTGCGCCATTACACGTTAAATTACGTTTAATTAACAAAGAAACAGGCGAAGTAAAAGACCAAGATGTATTCTTTGGTGACTTCCCACTAATGACAGAAATGGGTACCTTTGTTATCAATGGTGCTGAACGTGTTATTGTTTCTCAATTAGTACGTTCTCCAGGTGTTTATTTCCATGAAAAAGCAGACAAAAATGGTAAAATTGGCTTTGGTTCAACTGTTATCCCAAACCGTGGTGCATGGCTAGAATATGAAACAGATGCTAAAGATATTTCTTACGTTCGTATTGACCGTACAAGAAAAATTCCTTTAACTGTTTTAGTTCGTGCTTTAGGATTTGGTTCAGACGATGCGATTTTAGAAATTTTTGGCGAAAATGCTAGTTTACATCTGACTTTAGAAAAAGATGTTCACAAAAACGCTGAAGATTCTAGAACAGAAGAAGCATTAAAAGATGTATACGAACGTTTACGTCCAGGTGAGCCTAAAACAGCAGATAGCTCAAGAAACCTATTAAATGCCCGCTTCTTTGATCCAAAACGTTATGACCTTGCAAATGTAGGTCGTTATAAAGTGAACAAAAAATTAAACCTTAAAACCCGTTTATTAAACTTAACATTAGCAGAAACATTAGTGGATGCTGAAACTGGCGAAATTTTAGCAGAAAAAGGAACCTTCCTAGATCGCGCTAAAATTGATGAGTTAGCACCATTCTTAGATGCTGGTTTAAATAAAGTAACCTTCTACCCAAGTGAAGATAGTGTTTCAGCTGAGCCAATTGATTTGCAAATTGTGAAAGTTGAATCACCACTTGACCCAGAACGTACAGTTAACGTGATTGGTAATGGGAATATTGTGGAAACTGTGAAAAACATTATGCCGGCAGATATTCTTGCTTCAATGAGCTATTTCTTTAACTTACAAGAAGGAATCGGTCAAACTGATGATATTGATCATTTAGGTAACCGTCGTATTCGTTCAGTTGGGGAATTACTACAAAATCAATTCCGTATTGGTTTATCACGTATGGAACGTGTGGTTCGTGAGCGTATGTCGATTCAAGATATTGCGACTGTCACACCACAACAATTAATCAACATCCGTCCAGTAGTTGCAGCAATTAAAGAATTCTTTGGTTCTTCACAATTGTCTCAATTCATGGATCAAACCAATCCGCTTGGTGAGTTAACACACAAACGTCGTCTATCAGCCTTAGGGCCTGGTGGTTTAACCCGTGACCGTGCTGGTTATGAAGTGCGTGACGTGCATTACTCTCACTATGGTCGTATGTGTCCGATTGAAACACCTGAGGGTCCAAATATCGGGCTGATTAACAGCTTATCAAGTTATGCAAAAGTAAACCGTTATGGTTTCATTGAAACACCTTACCGTCGTGTTGACCGTGAAACAGGTATTGTAACTGAACAAATTGATTATCTAACAGCTGACGAGGAAGATCACTATGTGGTTGCTCAAGCAAACTCATTATTAAATGAAGATGCAAGCTTTGTAGATGACATTGTTATGGCACGTTTACGTAATGAAAACTTAGAAATTTCAATTGACCGTGTTGACTACATGGACGTATCTCCAAAACAAGTAGTTGCAGTTGCGACATCATGTATTCCTTTCTTGGAAAACGATGATAGTAACCGTGCACTTATGGGAGCGAACATGCAACGTCAAGCTGTTCCGTTGATTAACCCTAAATCACCTTTAGTTGGTACAGGTATGGAATATATTGCTGCGCATGACTCTGGTGCTGCATTAATTTGTAAGCATGAAGGTGTTGTAGAATTTGTTGATGCAAAATCAGTTCACGTTCGTCGTGACAATGGCGCATTGGATAAATACAGCATTACAAAATTCCGTCGTTCTAACTCTGGTACATGTTATAACCAACGTCCAATCGTTTCTTTAGGAGATCGTGTTGATAAGAGTGAAATCTTAGCAGATGGTTCTTCAATGGAAGCTGGTGAAATGGCTTTAGGACAAAACGTTTTAGTAGCCTTCATGACTTGGGAAGGTTATAACTATGAAGATGCGATTATCATGAGTGAACGTCTTGTAAAAGATGATGTTTACACTTCTATTCATATTGAAGAATACGAATCAGAAGCTCGTGATACAAAATTAGGACCTGAAGAAATTACACGCGAAATCCCTAACGTAGGGGAAGAAGCGTTAAAAGACTTAGACGAATTCGGAATTATCCGTATTGGTGCAGAAGTTAAAGATGGTGATTTATTAGTTGGTAAAGTAACGCCTAAAGGGGTTACGGAATTATCAGCTGAAGAACGTCTATTACACGCAATCTTTGGTGAAAAAGCACGTGAAGTAAGAGATACTTCATTACGCGTACCACATGGTGGTGGTGGAATTGTTCACGATGTGAAAATCTTCACTCGTGAAGGTGGAGATGAATTATCTCCAGGCGTTAACATGCTTGTTCGTGTTTATATCGTTCAAAAACGTAAAATTCACGAAGGAGATAAAATGGCTGGACGTCATGGTAATAAAGGGGTTGTTTCTCGCATTATGCCAGAAGAAGATATGCCTTTCATGCCAGATGGCACACCCGTTGATATCATGTTAAACCCATTAGGGGTTCCTTCTCGTATGAATATTGGGCAAGTTCTTGAATTGCACTTAGGTATGGCTGCACGTCAACTAGGTATTCATGTTGCAACACCAGTCTTTGATGGTGCAAGTGAAGAAGATGTTTGGGAAACTGTTCGTGAAGCAGGCATGGCAAATGATGCGAAAACTGTTCTTTATGATGGTCGTAGCGGTGAGCCATTTGATAACCGTGTTTCTGTTGGTGTGATGTATATGATCAAATTAGCACACATGGTTGATGATAAATTGCATGCACGTTCAACTGGACCTTACTCATTAGTAACGCAACAACCTCTTGGTGGTAAAGCACAATTTGGTGGACAACGTTTCGGTGAGATGGAAGTTTGGGCACTAGAAGCTTATGGTGCTGCATATACCCTACAAGAAATCTTGACTTATAAATCAGATGACGTTGTAGGTCGTGTGAAAACTTACGAGGCCATCGTTAAAGGCGAGCCAATTCCAAAACCAGGCGTACCTGAATCATTCCGCGTACTTGTAAAAGAATTACAAGCACTTGGTTTAGATATGAAAGTTCTGGATAAAAATGATGAAGAAATTGAGTTGCGTGATTTAGATGATGACGATGATATCGTAAACATTGACGCATTAAGCAAATATGCAGAAGAACAAGCGAAATTAAGAGCTGAAGCAGATGCATTAGCAGGAACTGAACACACTGAAGATTAATAGATAATAGATAGCCTCAAAAGAGAGATGAAAGTTTCTCTTTTGAGGGAATATTAGAGCGATATTGGGCAAGCTCGACTAAAAAACAAAGGGAGGTACGCCCCTTGATAGATGTTAATAATTTTGAAAACATGCAAATTGGTTTGGCATCACCAGATAAGATCCGTAGCTGGTCTTATGGAGAAGTAAAAAAACCAGAAACCATTAACTATCGTACACTAAAACCTGAACGTGATGGTTTGTTCTGTGAACGTATTTTTGGACCTCAAAAAGATTGGGAATGTTCTTGTGGAAAATACAAACGTATCCGTTATAAAGGAATTGTTTGTGACCGCTGTGGTGTTGAAGTAACCCGTTCAAAAGTTCGTCGTGAACGGATGGCACATATTGAATTAGCTGCCCCAGTATCACATATTTGGTATTTCAAAGGAATTCCAAGTAGAATGGGTCTTGTTTTAGATATGAGCCCAAGAGCTTTAGAAGAAGTGATTTATTTTGCTTCTTATGTTGTCATCGAACCAGGTGATACAACACTAGAGAAGAAACAATTATTGACTGAAAGAGAATACCGTGAAAAACGTGAACAATATGGTCAAAGCTTTGTAGCTGGTATGGGTGCAGAAGCAATTAAACGTTTACTAGAAGCGGTTGATCTTGAAACTGAAGTTGGCGAATTAAAAGAAGAATTAAAAACTGCACAAGGACAAAAACGTACACGTGCCATTCGTCGCTTAGATATTTTAGAAGCTTTCCGTCATTCAGGTAATGAGCCTGCATGGATGATTATGGACGTTGTGCCAATTATCCCTCCAGACTTACGTCCGATGGTTCAGCTTGAAGGTGGTCGTTTTGCGACTTCCGATTTGAATGACTTATACCGTCGTGTAATTAACCGTAACAACCGTCTAAAACGTTTGTTAGACTTAATGGCACCAAGTATTATCGTTCAAAATGAAAAACGTATGTTACAAGAAGCTGTTGATGCTTTGATTGATAATGGTCGTCGTGGCCGTCCAGTTACTGGACCAGGTAACCGTCCACTTAAATCACTTTCTCATATGCTAAAAGGGAAACAAGGACGTTTCCGTCAAAACTTACTTGGAAAACGTGTTGACTACTCAGGTCGTTCAGTTATCGTAGTTGGACCAAACCTTAAAATGTATCAATGTGGCTTACCAAAAGAGATGGCAATTGAATTGTTCAAACCTTTTGTGATGAAAGAATTAGTAGCAAGAGATATTGCAAGCAACATTAAAAATGCAAAACGCAAAATTGATCGTCAAGACGAAGCAATTTGGGATGTCCTAGAAGAAGTGATTCGCGAGCATCCAGTTTTACTAAACCGCGCACCAACGTTACACAGACTTGGTATCCAAGCTTTCGAACCAACCTTGGTTGAAGGCCGTGCCATTCGTTTGCACCCACTAGTTTGTGAAGCTTATAATGCCGATTTCGATGGAGACCAAATGGCGGTTCACGTTCCATTAAGTAACGAAGCCCAAGCAGAAGCACGTATGTTAATGCTCGCTGCACAAAACATTTTGAATCCAAAAGATGGTAAACCAGTTGTAACACCTTCTCAAGATATGGTATTAGGTAACTATTACCTAACAATGGAAGAAGATGGTCGCGAAGGCGAAGGTATGCTATTTAAAGATTTAAATGAAGCTTTAATTGCTTACCAAAATGGTTATGTTCATTTGCATTCTAGAATTGGGGTAACAACAACTGCTTTAGCAGAAAAACCATTTACTGAAAGCCAACGCGGTAAAATGTTGGTAACAACAGTAGGTAAATTACTCTTTAACGAAATTATGCCAAAAGAATTCCCTTACTTGAATGAGCCAACAGCTTATAACTTAGAAGTACAAACACCAGACAAGTACTTTGTAGAAGCTGGT
Source organism: Isobaculum melis (assembly GCF_900111355.1). Classification (GTDB taxonomy): domain Bacteria; phylum Bacillota; class Bacilli; order Lactobacillales; family Carnobacteriaceae; genus Isobaculum; species Isobaculum melis. The sequence goes on along the minus strand of NZ_FOHA01000007.1, from coordinate 84,405 downwards.
ACAGACATTCCTGCCTTTATTAAAGAGCAAGAATTAATCTTACCGTTCAAGAAGAAAAACCTAGGAAATATCATTGCTGAAGTCTTCAAACGATTCCATATTACTGAAACTTCAAAAATGTTAGATAGAATGAAAGATTTAGGTTACAAACATTCAACACGTGCTGGTATCACTGTAGGGATTGCGGATATCGTAGTCTTACATGAAAAACAAGCGATGCTTGACGAAGCACACAAACAAGTAGATAACATTACAAAACAATTCCGTCGTGGTTTAATTACTGATGATGAGCGTTATGAAAGAGTTATTGCTGTTTGGAATGAAACCAAAGACCGCATTCAAATCAAACTAATGGAAAGCTTAGATTCTAAAAACCCAATCTTCATGATGAGTGACTCTGGAGCCCGTGGTAACATCTCCAACTTTACGCAATTAGCAGGTATGCGTGGTTTGATGGCAGCGCCAAATGGTCGTATCATGGAACTTCCTATCACATCAAACTTCCGCGAAGGTTTGACCGTCTTGGAAATGTTTATCTCAACTCACGGAGCTCGTAAAGGTATGACCGATACAGCCCTTAAGACAGCCGATTCTGGTTACCTTACTCGTCGTCTAGTTGATGTAGCCCAAGATGTAATCATTCGTGAAACAGATTGTGGTACTGATAGAGGTCTAGTTATTCACGCAATTAAAGAAGGAAACGAAGTCATTGAGCCACTTGAAGAGCGCTTATTAGGACGTTACATCCGTAAAACAGTTGTTCATCCTGAAACAGGTGCAGAAATCATTGGTGAAAATGAAATCGTAACTGAAGACATTGCGAAAGAAATTATTGATGCAGGAATTGAAGAAATTGAAATCCGTTCAGTCTTCACATGTAATACCAAACATGGTGTATGTAAACATTGTTATGGACGTAACTTAGCAACAGGTTCAGAAGTTGAAGTTGGGGAAGCAGTTGGAACAATTGCCGCTCAATCAATCGGAGAACCAGGTACACAGCTTACAATGCGTACCTTCCATACAGGTGGGGTTGCCGGGGACGATATTACTCAAGGTCTTCCTCGTATTCAAGAAATCTTTGAAGCACGTAATCCAAAAGGACAAGCTGTTATCAGTGAAGTAACTGGTGTTGTTGTGTCTATTGAGGAAAATGCTTCTGACAGAACGAAAGAAGTAACCATTAAAGGTGAAATTGATACGCGTTCTTACCAAGTGCCTTACACTTCTCGTATGAAAGTAGAAGAAGGTGGCACAATTAGACGTGGCGAACCGTTAACAGAAGGTTCAATTGATCCTAAACAATTATTACGCGTAAAAGACGTGTTATCAGTAGAAAATTACTTGTTACGTGAAGTTCAAAAAGTTTACCGTATGCAAGGGGTAGAAATTGGTGACAAGCATATTGAAGTAATGGTACGTCAAATGCTACGTAAAGTTCGTGTAATGGATCCAGGTAGCACAGCTATCTTACCAGGAACACTGATGGATATTAGTGAATTTACTGATCGAAATGCAGAGACACTAATGGCTGGCGAAGTACCTGCAACAGCACGTCCTGTCTTGCTAGGTATTACAAAAGCATCATTAGAAACAAATAGTTTCTTATCTGCTGCTTCATTCCAAGAAACAACTAAAGTCTTAACAGACGCTGCTATTCGTGGTAAACGCGATCCGCTTCTTGGATTGAAAGAAAATGTTATCATCGGTAAAATCATTCCAGCTGGTACTGGTATGGCGAAATACCGCAACATGGAACCAAAAGAAATTGGTGTTTCAAGTGAAAATGTTTATAGTATCAGTGATACTGAAATCGGCATGCATTTGGAAGATTAATGATAGAGAAAAGACCAATCACAGCCGTGATTGGTCTTTTTCTGTTCCTAGAAATAAGAATGATTAAATGGCTTAAGATTTATTTTTTCAAAGCAACAATAGGTTGTACCTTGAAAAGCCTATAGCTTGTTACCAGATGCGTCACAAGAATGATGAGGACTGAAGCAGAAATAGTGAGGAACCATTCATTCAGCGTAATCCTGAAATCAATCTTAGTTAACTGAGCAATGAGCTGTAGGCCTAACAGCAGTAAGCTTGTGAAGCCTGCAGTCATCATTGCTAAACATAAATTCTCAATAAACAGTAATTTTTTTACATTTTTCTGATTAAACCCAAAGGAATACAGCAGGCCGACCATATGATAACGTGTTTGCTGTAATTTCAGCAGCATCATGATAACAATAAATAATGCAATCAACAATATAATCATTGAAATCAAGGTAAATAATGTTTTGAGTTGCTTAAAAGATTTTTGTAAAGCTTTCACTTCAGTCACAGCAGTTTTAGTTTGAATATTTTTTTCTGCTAGCTCTTCCGTCACCGGAACAATATCTTCAAATTTTTTCACATCATAGTGAATCGCCTCATATGACTGACTATCTATTCCCTGATAAAAGTCTTGTTCAATATCAGAACTAACAAAAAAATCATCATATCCAGCATTATAAATACCGCTAATCGTTAAGGGATATTCTTTTCCTTGGTAAGTCACGGTTAGTGATTTACCAATTAATTGATCAATTTGCGGATTCAATTTTTTGGCTAAGCTAGGTGTAATCGCAATTTCATTTTTCTGAATACGCGGCATAGTGCCATAAGACATTGACTCAGTAGTTTTTGGCATTGGATATTTTTCTGGCATGGTCATGCTGAAATCGTCAGAAGATAAGGTCACTTGTTGTATTTTATATTGCTTATAAACATTTTCAACTCGTTGATCTGCCGATAGTATTTGATAACTATTATCGTCTTCTTGATAGGAAATATACCCATTATTAAAAGAGGTATTTTTTTCTTTAAATTGCTGAATGGCATGTGTCATCAGTTGTCCTGAAGATAACGTTGTAATAAAGCTTAGAATACCGATTGAAAAGACAAGTGAGATAAAAAAATAACTAAGAAAGCGAACACGAAAATTTTTAGCAGCCATTTTAAAAAGATTGATTTTCTTTGGCGGTTGTAGCATCATTTTTTTAGCTGGACTATTTTCAATTGTGAGACCTGGCTGTTGAATCACAAGCTTGTTATCTATTATCTGAATCACTTCATCTGCAATCTCACAAAGCTGTGTATCATGAGTAATGAGAATTACAAGCTTCGTTTGTGAGATTTCCTTTAAAATGTCCATCATTTCGGTAGCAGTTTTTCTATCTAATGCACCAGTTGGTTCATCTGCAATCACCATTTTGGGCTTTTGAATTAATGCCCGAGCAATTGCCACACGTTGCTTTTGACCACCAGAAAGATTTTGCACCTGTTCATTTTCTTTTTCTGCAATCCCTAAATCAGCTAATAACTTTCTTGCATAAGCTTTGCTTTCTGCTTGATTTGTGCTTGTTAGTTCACAAGGAAGTAAAATATTTTCTAGAACGGTGTATCCACTGAGCAGATGATAATTTTGAAACACAAAACCAATATAATCTTTGCGATAGTTTCCTAATTGTGCTTCTGATAAGCTATTTAAGGGCGTATCATCTACGATAATTTCTCCCGTATAATCCGTATCAAAGCCAGCAATTAAATTAACTAATGTTGATTTTCCGCTTCCTGACTCACCCAATAGGCAAATGAAGCCTTTTTCTGGAAATTGATAATTTGCTTGATCCAGAATGGTTGTCTGCCCATATTCTTTTGTTAAGTTATGAAGTGTAATCATTATTTTTCTCCTGTTTTTAATGTGTTAAAAATATTTGTTGAATCATAGATGACTTCCGCTACAACAAAGTTAATCGTTGATACACCAAGTGCTAATAATAAACAAGTAATAATTGTTGAAGAATGAATAATTGAAACCTGGAAAAATTTCAGACTAAGCTGATTTAGTATTGGTGAAGTTAATAACAATAAGACGAAAGCACTTAATGCTTGAATAAAGGTTTCAAAGATTGTTAATAGTCTTAGATGTAGATTGGAAAAACCATTGAGTTTAAAAATTGCATATTCTCGTTTTCTTAAAAGTGTAGTAATCACTGCAATTGCCAAGACCATAACAATGACTAGAATAGATAGAATGGTCGTTGCATTAGAAGATTGTTCTGTAGATTGAGTGTTGAGCTTCACAAGATCTTCTATGACTTCAAAGTTTCCTAAAGGAACAATCCCTGTTTGATTTAATTCGTTTTTGATTGCAATCATATCTGCTGGCGTTTTTGGCCGAATAATAAAACTTAAGTTATTAAGATTTTTATTAGTTGATTTCAATAAATCAGAAAGTGCAGACTGATTGAATAGGAATGAATCTTCTATATCGTATTCATCTTTTTGACCCTCATAATTTGTGATTAATCTAGCATCCAATACACCAACTATTTTTACTTTTGTCTTAACAGGAAATGTTTTAGGTGTATTGTTATTAAACTCGTTTATTTCACCTTGAAATGTTATTTCTTTGCCTAATGCTTCATCAGGTGAAAGGCCTATTTTTTTTGTGAAACTTTCAGGAACAACGACTTCGTTATCCTTACCTGTCGCAATTGTGCCAGCAATTAATTTATTGATTACTGGCATATTTCCAGAATTATTGATAGCATAAGTTTGACCGTTAAATTGAATGGAAATATTGTCAAATGGTTGGAGATAACTAACAAATTCAACGCGATCATCTTTGCTAAATTGATCAAATAAGTGTCCAATATCTTGATTTACATCAACATTGGGATTATTTTGATCATTTTCAGTTGTGCTTGCTCCACCTGTAAAAGCATCAAATAAACTAATATCTAAGACGCTATCACCATACATATCGAATACTTCATCAAATGCAGATTGACTACTGTTGCTGACGCTATTACCTGTGACAGTAAGTAAAAAGAAGCAAGCTACTGCCAAAGACAGAACTGAAGTTAAAAATCTACCTGTATGGCGTCGAAAGTTATTTTTAGTGAGTGCTAAAATATGCTTGAATGAAAAATAGCTTTTTTTTCTTTTTGTGAAACTTTGCTCAGATTGTTTTTTAGGGGCATTTTTTTGAGAGATAAGAGCTCCTTTGTCCAACTCAAATACGGTATCCTCTTCTGTAATGTAAGAAGTATCATGTGTAACAATAATCACCGGTTTTGTTTTAGATATTTCTCTTAAAATCTCCATAATGTACTGAGCGGATTCCTTATCCAGAGCACTAGTTGGTTCATCTGCTAAAATAACTTGAGGCTCTTTCATCAATTCTCTAGCAATTGCCACACGTTGCTTTTGCCCACCAGAAAGATTTTTAACTTGTTGATGTTCAACATTTCCTAATTTGAGTTCTCGGATGAATTGCTTTGCTTTTTTTAGTTGAGATTTTTCTTTTAAATAAGTTGGTAGTAAGATATTTTCTAAGACAGTTGACTGCTCTAATAGGTTGAAATCTTGCCAAATAAACCCAAAAACATTGTTATAGAAGTTATTTTTTTCATGTTGCTTTAACTCTTTTATATTTTTATCATAAAAATAGACTGAGCCATCAAAATCTGTATCTACACCTGTCATTATTTTTAATAATGTTGATTTTCCACTGCCAGAAGCACCGATAATAAAATTCATACCACTCTCAATTGAAAGAGAAACATGAGATAGTGCCTCATTTTCATGATATTTTTTTGTAAGATTATTTAATTTGAACATATTTAATCCTCCTCATTTTGTTAAGGCTATTATATCTGAGAGGGTGTTAAATTCCTGTTAAGAAAAAAACTAAGAGAATTCAGTAGAAACTGGTTCTCTTAGTTTTTCTTTGTGGAAAATTAAGTTGGATTAGGTAAAGTTATGATAAAGCAGCTACCTGTTGGTTGGTTTGCTTTAACAGAAACAGTACCATCATGCTTTTCAATCATATTCTTTACAATAGATAAACCAAGTCCGGCGCCACCAATTGAACGAGAGCGAGACTCATCTACACGATAAAAAGGATTGAAAATATTTTTTTGGCGTGACTCTGGGATACCAATCCCTGTATCACGAATTTGAATCACAGTTTGACCTTCTTGATTGAGCATTGCTTCAATCAAGACTTGTCCATTTAATCCATTGTATTTGATGCTATTTTCAATCAGGTTATAAAAAATACGATATAATAAATCGATGTTTCCATAAACTTCATGGTGCTGGTAGCTGGTCGCAAAGTGAATCTGCTTTTGATTTGCAATACTTGAAAGCTCATAAAGAATGTTGTTGATCAAATCGTCAATAACAATCATTTCTTTGTCTTCAATCGTGTCAACGCTCGTTAAATCTAATAAAATTTGCACAATTTCCGATAAACGTTGGATTTGTTTTTCAAGGTCGGAAACTAAATCCGTATACTCTTCAACAGAGCGCTCTGTTTTTTTATTAAAGACTTCTATTTTTGTTTTTAAAATAGCGAGAGGCGTTCTTAGTTCATGGGCAACATTGCCAGAAAATTGTTGTTGAGAAACAAAGGCTTCATGAATCCTATCCGTCATCTTATTGAAGGATAAGGTAATCTCTGCGATTTCATCATGGGTTGTGCCAACTTCTATTTTTTCAGATAAATTGGTAATCGTACTAGTTTTTATTTTTTTATTGAGCTTTGCTAGTGGTAAGAGTGCTTTTCCAGAAATATAGTAGGCACCAATACCACCAAGAATGATGATGATGAACATATAGAACATACTTGTGAGGTGAAATTGGTTGATTACTTTCTGGTTTTTCTCAATATCTTCAGTATTTTGAGTAACAAGCATAGACTGTTGGTTATCCGTTAGTTGATTTGGATCAATTGGGATTGTTTCAGGTACTTGCATAGCTGGTGTTGTTACTGTAGCAATTTGAGCTGCCATTTTACCGGCAGAATAATTAGTCACAATGGTTAATCCAATAGCGCATAAGATGAGGAGTCCGATAGTCATTGCCGTAAAGCGAATACGAATAGATAGCTTTTTCATCCTTTACATCCCATCCTTTCCAGCAAGATAATAACCAGCGCCAATTTTTGTATAAATCAAATCATAGCCTAATAGATGAACTAATTTCTTCCTTAAAGAAGCAATGTGTACTCTAATTGCTCCACTTAGACTATTTACCTGGCTATCCCAAACATGTGCCATTAATTCTTCTTGACTGATGACTTTATCTGGATTCATGAGAAAATATTGTAGAATTGAAAACTCTTTTTTTGTGAGATTCATCAGGGTTCCGTCCACCCAAACTTGGTGTTTGGAAAGATCTAGTTTGACCCGGTCATAGGAGAGAATGTTATCTTGTTGAACAAAATTTCTACGTAATAAATTTCTAATACGTGCTTCTAACTCTGCAAACTCAAAAGGTTTGGTTAAATAATCATTGGCACCATAATCTAACCCTTTTACTTTATCCAATACACTTGTTCTAGCACTTAAAATTAAAATCTTTAACTCAGCGTTGTGCTGTCTAAGTTCTGCTAAAACCTCAAAACCATCTAGCTTGGGCAAATTTAAGTCTAAAATCATCAGGTCATAGGTTTCAGCAAAGCAAAGTTGACTGGCTGTTTCCCCGTTATCACAGGTATCAACAGCGTAACCATCCATTCTAAGCCCTTCAGCGATGGCATTTCTTAATTCAGTTTCATCTTCAGCGATTAAGATTTTCATGAAAACACCTCAAAATAGTTTGTTTTATTTCCTCTAAATAAAAATGCCCATTCTCACTAAAAATAGTTGATGAGCATTGTGTAAAATATTAAAGGATTGCCAGATAGAAGTCAAATAGGGGTAGCTATTTATGAAAACCAGGTTGACACAATTTGAGAGGCAACTTGGTCAGCTGGTAAATAGGTATTATCAATTTTCAGATAATGAACCTGAGGAAATTGTTGCGCCATTTCATCTTTGCTTGTGTTTAAACGATGCTGTTGATGCGCATTTAATAGTTCTTTTCTAGAAAAATTCAAATCTCGCTTAGAAGGCTTTGCTAATAAACGACTTTCTTGAACATTTCGCTCTAAACGTGTCTTTAAATCCGTTTCTAGTTCAATAAAATAAACGGGTTCTTTCTGGGTAAGGAAAATTTGACTGATTTCATTTAGAAAGGCAATATCTTCATCTAAATCAAAATTGATGAGAACAGTAAAGATGAGATGCTCCGCTAAATTATTGGGTCTATTTTCAACAAAAGCTTTGAATAACTCTTTTCTTGTCATGTCTGATAAACGAAAAGCATGCTGATTGTAGCCTAAATAATTAGCAAATAAATCGATGGTTTGATGATTGTAAAGCAGCTTCCCGTTAATTTGTTCTTCAAGCGCTTTTCCAACAGTCATTTTTCCAACCGCTTGTGGACCGATAATGACAATTAACCCCATGTTTTATCACCATTCTTTCTTAAAAGTATTTGGATATATACTACAGTAGTGGATATGTTATGTCAATTTGATGGAAGAAAGTTGGTTTTGTTAGGCTGTTTTTATATTTCTTGATAGAAATACCCTTTAAATTTTATTCATTTCATAATGATGTTGACACGTTTAGCTATTTATATATATAATTATATGAATGTGATTTTAAAAGGTATATAATAGGGGAATACTCTTCATTCAATAGTTTTATACAGCTTGGAAAGAAACTTTGAGGAGAACCTTTTTATGAGCTAAAAGAAAGTAAAGATAAGATATGATGTCAGATAGGTGCTATTCCTGACAGAGTAAGAGGAGAGAAAAAAATGAAAAAAAGGATGATTTTTGTATTAGTGGCATCATTGATGTTATCTAGTTCAGTAAGTAGCGTTCAAGCTTTAGAAGAACCAGAATTTAATCCATTAGTAGAAGAGGCAACAAATGAAGCAGTATTAGTAGAAGAAGATGACAATGAAGTCCCAGTTGAGGAACCAGCCGTTTTATCTGAAAATAAAGAACCTATGCGCTCTGAAGATGAGGCGATATTACCTACTAATCGATCAATGACGACTCTTTTTCCAGATCCAAATCTTGCGCAAGCAATTGCCTCTTTTTTTAATAAAACAGTTGCTGATGAGCTAACAGTAGAAGAAATTCAACAAACTAAAAAGCTTGTTTTAGGGAACCTAAATATCCAAAGCGCTAAAGGAATTGAACTATTCAAACGTTTAGAAGATTTAGATTTAAGAGGAAACCAGCTAGTTGAACTACCAGATGAATTGATGCAGCTAACTGCTTTAGAAGCACTAAGGTTACAAGATAACCAACTGACTAAGTTACCTGATAATATTGGCTTATTAAAGAGTTTAAGTACTTTATATTTAACCAATAATCAACTTACATACTTACCTGATTCATTTATGGATCTAGCAAAATTAAATACACTTTTTTTAAGTAAAAATGCTATTACAAGCTTACCTGCCAATTTTTTTGAATTGCCAAGCTTGGCTACCGTTTACTTAAACGAAAATGGGTTAACAAAATTTCCGGAAGCAACCAACAAAGATAGCAGAGTAGTTGAACTATTTGCCAATAAAAATAACTTCACTTATTTACCCGATAATTTTGAAAAATTTCCTAGACTAAAAACATTAGAAGTTTCTTGGAATCAAATAGAAGAGTTACCTGATAGCTTGACGCAGCTACCGCTTTTAGCTAATTTACATGCGACTAAAAATAACATTGCAGCATTGCCAGACCGCTTTACAGATTTGAGCTCTTTGGTGAATCTTCATTTAGGTAATAATTTATTGACTGAACTACCTGCTTTAAGCAATTTTTCTAAGCTGAAAGTGTTGGAAGTTTATAGTAATAGATTAACAACCTTACCAACCGATATTGGTAGTTTAAGTCAATTAGTCACATTAAAGATAGACCATAATCAACTTGATACGCTGCCGGATTCCCTTGCAGAATTAACACAATTAGAAACTTTAGCGCTTCATTACAATGGTCTTACACAATTGCCGGACGCTGTATTTGAAAAACTCATCCATTTAAAAAGCTTAAATATCAGTTATAATCAAATTGCCAATTTACCAGCGATGCTAACAAATCATCAATTAACCCAATTAACATCATTGGATATTCAAACCAATCTATTGCCTGCTTCTAGTTTGGACACTAGCTTAAGCCCACTTTTCCCAGGATTGGTAACTCTTGCAACAACCAATCAAGATCAGCTTCAATTAAGTAAGAAGAATCTAGTTTTTGAGGTTGCATCATTAGATGAAATTGCTTTGATTGAACAACAAGACATTATCCCGTTTTTAAGATTAGCGAAAGGAAGAACATTATCTGCAAAACATCAGTATCAATTAACTGAATTTACAGATGGAGCTGGCAATCAGGTCGAGCTGAAGGATTATCTTGATGAAACTGGCCCACTTGAAACCGCGACTCTTTTTGCTAAGGTAAGAATTAAGGCACCAGGATTTTACCAAGAGAATGAGCAATCCAATTCAATAACAGAAGATCCTATTCAATTAAACATCACTGCAGATAAAAGCAGCTTATCAGTTAAAGATGTAACGATTTATGCAGGTGAAGCATGGACAGCTGTTGATAATTTTATCAAAGCAACAGATAAAGATGGAAAAGAAGTTCCTTTTTCAGAAGTCACCGTAACAGATGCCAATCAAGTTGATAGCCAAACGCCAGGTGAATACGAAGTGACCTACCATTATGGTGCTAAACAAGAAACAGCGAAAGTAACGGTCTTAGAAAATCAAACCAGTATAACTGTTAAAGATGTAACGATTTATACAGGTGAGTCGTGGACAGCTATTGATAATTTTATCAAAGCAACAGATAAAGATGGAAAAGAAGTTCCTTTTTCAGAAATCATCATAACGGCTGCCGATCAAGTAGATAGCCAAACACCAGGCGAATACGAAGTGACTTACCATTATGGCGGTAAACAAGAAACAGCGAAAGTAATAGTCTTAGAAAATCAAACCAGTATAACTGTTAAAGATGTAACGATTTATGCAGGTGAAGCATGGACAACTGTGGATAACTTTGTTGAAGCAACGGATAAAGATGGTGTAGTTGTTTCTTTCAATGAAATCACTGTAACAAACGCAGAAAAAGTCGATACCCAAACACCGAATGAATATGAAGTAACCTATCAATATGGCAAGCAACAAGCGATTGCCAAGGTAACCGTCTTAGCAAATCAGACCAACATATTGGTTAAAGATACAACGATTTATGTAGGCGAAACATGGTTAGCTGAGCATAACTTTGTTCAAGCTGTGGATAAAGCTGGACAACCAGTTGCTTTTTCAACAATTGAAGTAGAGGGGGCGGTTGATACCAGTCAAGTGGGAAGCTATCAAGTAACCTATCGAATTGTGAATCAAATAGGTACCTATGAAAAAGTCGCAACGATACAAGTGATTGAACCATTATCTACTGAAGTTGAAGAAGGTGTAGTCATGATTCGTTATCATGATACCCAAGGGAATGAATTAAATGCTTCAGAGCTGATAAAAGGTGCGCTTGATTCTGAGTATCATATTTTACCAAAAGAAATTAAAGGCTACCAATTAAAAGAAGAGCCTGCAAATAGCAATGGCTTCTTTACAAATAAAGAACAAACAGTAACCTTTATTTATGAAAAGAATGAAGGGACAGCAATCGGGCTACAGCCTAAAGAAAAAGAACAAAGCGCAGTAAAAGAGAACTTACCGCAAACAGGTGAGAATAGCGTACACATGAATTTGCTAATAGGTGCGGCCTTGTTACTTACAGCAGGTTACATTGCTAAAAAAGAAAAAAGCGATACAATAGTTTGATATAAAAATCCCATCCTTATGCGAATCAACATCAGGATGGGATTTTTTAACGATTAACTAAGCCGTACATTTACGTTTCTTCATGACATAAATACCAGCAGCCCCAATCATCAAAACACCAGCAATTGGAAGGAAGGTCGTTACTTCTCCAGTGGCAGGTAATTTAGTTGGATCCTTAGAGGTTGAACTGCCTTTAGGCTGATCAATACTACTACCAATATTATCTGGTTTGTTTGGATTAGGCTTTTCTGTCTCAGTTATTTGAGCTTTTTCAAGAACCGTTTGCTCAAATTGTGCTTGATTGCCATCAGTGTCTGTAATTGTAATCGCAACAATTTGATCTTTTGTAAGTGCTAAATTAGTAATGTCTAAGCTGAATTCACCATTTTCAGTAGCAGTAGTTGTTAAGCTAGACCTTGCTAAACTTTCTTTTAATTGAACAGAGATCATTGCATTTGGTAGCGTTGTTCCAGTTAATGCTGAATCCCCTTCTGTTAGCGTATGAATCTTTGTGGCATCCTTAATTGCTTGAACCGCCGCTGTTTCTGCAGCTTGAATATCCGTAGCACTTAAATAAGTTTTACGCCCAGTTACTTTTGCATCAATCACTTGACCAGCAGCCTCTTGAGCTTTGATATAGTTAATGAATGTCTCTGTATCTGGATCAACAGCACCTACCAGCTTAGCTTCAGTAAAGGTTTTAAAGCCATCTCCACCACCAAAGAGAAAATCATTAATGACGACGCGGTAAGTGGCGTTAGGATCTAAACGAGTGCCATCCTCTTTGCGGATTTGATGCACTTTAGCAGGTTGCTCTGCATCATCATTATCTGTATAAACATAGGATAAACCAGAAACTTGTAAGAAATATTTTCCGCCTTCATCATATTGCTCATTTAAGACACGTTCGATTTGTTCGCCACTCATTTCAACAACTTGTAAGATATTACCAAATGGTTGAACATTTTGAGCAGCACCCCAAGTGATGGCATTATCAGGCTCAACTAATAAATCGGCACGAATGCCACCGTTATTGGTCATCGCAAAATCTACTTGATAACCTAATTGATTCGCAATGAAACGTTGACCATCTGTCACAAGATTTCCAACAGCCGATTCTTTAAACGCATTAGGCTCTCTTGAAATGTTTTGTGCATCAACAGCCGTTCCGATCTTTTCTGTTGTAACCATTGCAACTAAAGCATCAGCTTCTGAAATAATGGATTGAATCCCTGTATCCTCAGTAAGTGCTGGGTTTGGCATGACAGGTAATACCTCTGCTTCGGGTATAGCAACAAAATCTTGTGTTTCAGGATCTAATTCTCCGGTTAAATCAATATAGGCTTTTCCTTGTGAAGTACTTTGGACAATTCTTGTTTGACCTGTTACCCCATTCGTATATTGGTGATTATGACCAGCGAAGAAAGCATCAACACTATTCTCAGGGTCCATCGCATTGACCTGGTTGATAATATCAGCTGCTTCACCACTAACCACCTGATTTGAGCTAACAGCAGGGACATGCGCTAAAACAACAATCGCATTGACACCTTGATCACGTAACTCTTTTGAATAGCGGGCAATTGTTTCTGCTTCGTTTAAAAAATTGTAATTTTCATAATGCTTTTTAAGCACTAAATTCGGAATTTCGGTCGTGACAATTCCAATAAAGCCAACTTTGACGCTTTCGCCATTTGCTTCTATAGATTTCACTGTGTAAGGCTTCCAACCAAAGGGAATGGTACCAGTGTTTTTATCAGTCATATTTGCGATAACAATTTCAGTTTTAGAGGCTTCTCGAATATAATTTTCTGTAATGGTATTAAATTCTCCTGGTTTAGGAGCAGTACCAGTTAGAATCCGATTATATTCGGCTAACCCTTCATCAAATTCATGATTACCTAAAGTGCCAATTGTAAAATTCATACGGTTTAAAGCACGAATTGTTGGTTCATCTTGTAATAAACCGGAGTTTGCAGGGCTTGCGCCCACCATGTCCCCAGCTTGAACGCGTAAAGTTGTTCCAGTTGGCTTGAGTGCTTTAAAATTTGTTTCAGCCAGGTTGAGATAAGAAGCAAGTAAAGCGGCTCTTCCTGCACCTCGATAAGGTGTGCCTTCTATATATGCGGTTCCAGTTGTGCTTAATGCACCATGGAAATCGTTAATGCCTAATAATTGTAATGGAATGGTTGTTTTTACTTTTGGGGTGATTTCTTTTATTGATTGCGTTTGAAGTTGTGGTTGACTGGGTTCGGTTTCAGGGGAAGTAGTTGTTATGGTTGGCTCTGGTTGTAGGGAAGATTCAACGATAGGTTCTGTTGAAACTGCAGGAGATTCTTCAATTGTTGGATTGAGACTTTTTTCTTCTGCAAAAACTGCTGGAGAGAAACTGGTAAAGATCAAACTAAAGACGAATAACTTACTTAAAAGATTTTTTGACTTTTTCATTGTTTTATCAAGCTCCTTATATTTTATTCCAACCAAGAAAATTCTAACATTAAACGTTTTTATTATCAATAATATTCGTAAATGAAACGCTTACTTGTTTTTATTTATGTTTTAAAGCTAATGAATAAAGTTTTTTGGTTAGGTAGATAGTTTTTTGATAATCGGAATGACCTGGATTTGGCCGGATTGTTTAACAATACTTATTTTAATTGGAATAAGTAATGACGAAAAAAGAAGAGCTGCCAAAATTTGTATTGAGAGAATTAAAGAGATTATTGTAAAAAAAGTTTATAGTATCAATTTATTGTATTTTTCAGAATTTGATGATTGATTATGTTACATTTTGTTTTTAGTTAAAATTAAATGGTGTTGAGGCTGATCGTTGCAGTGTTTTACTATAATTGACACTTTGTGATAATGGGATATAATATAATTTGAAAGTAACATTTGTTTTATGCACGAGTTTTATTCTATTCTTAAAATAACCCTATACCTTTAACAGATTAAGCTTAAAAAGATGTCTATATCAATCTTTTTGAGCTTTTTTTGTTTTGGGTTTTATGTATCGTTATTATGTTTTGCATAAAACAAATGTTACTTACAGTCATAAATTACTAAAAAAGGGTGATATTTGTGCGATATAAAACGAAAAATAAAGGTTACATAGCGATATTTTTCTTACTATTTTTTCTTGTTTTTACACATAGAAGTGAAGCGGCAGAGAGGGATCTACCAACTGCTCAGAATGAGGTAAAAGCGGAATTGAAAAAAGTGATTGAATTTACAGTGAAAAGAGAGGGTCAGAGATTTGTTTTGGAAAATTTATTGATTGATGAATCCTTCGAGGCAATTGGTTCTATCAGTATTGTGGTTCCGGATGGCGCACAAATAAATATGGATTTACCATTAGGTTGGAAAACGGATAATACGTCAACGGCTTCAGTGATTGGCTATATTTTAGATGAGACGAGTAAAAATACACCTGCAGATGTTTGTGAAGCTTTAAAAGGTTTAACAATAACCTTTAAAGATGAAAAGCAGGCAAAAGGTGAAATTAAGATTTCTGTTAATAAAGCAACGATTTCTACTTGGGTAGATGACAAAAATGTTACTCATTATTATCAATTTGTACCAGAAATCGATACCTGGTTAAATGCGTACAACAAAGCAAAAAGTATGACATATAAAGGGTTAACAGGGTATCTTGCTACTGTTACTAGCAAAGCTGAGCATGAGTACATTTTTAACTCGATTGCCAAGCTGCCTGGTTGGCTTGGTGGAACTCGGATGGTTTATCCAAATGGTGGGAAGTTGCTAGATGAACCAAAATTGCCGAATTCGATGCTGGGCTATAGTATCGCTAAACCAGATTGGTATTGGGCAGATGGTCCGGAAGCTGGAAGCATATTTTTCACAGGGTTTACACACCAAAATGGTACTAGGCCAATAGGTGTATACAACGCTTGGAATGCAAATCAACCAGACAATTGGCAAACAGTTGGTGGGGAATATGTCTTGCAATTTGCAGAGAAAAATAGTCCGAATTGGAATGACTTGAATAATGATTATGTGGGATCAAATGCTAATCGAGGGTTTTATGTAGAATATAGTGCGTATGAAGGACCTTATGGTAAGCAAGAAGAAAATGATGAAAATTCCCATAGTGCAGCAATTCCTCAGCGGGTCAGTGTCCAATATTTAAGTAAAGACAATAATCAGCCACTAGCTGATGAAGTGATAACGATTGGAGATGAGTTTTCAATTGGAGACCCCTATAATACTTCTGCGCAGTTTAGAAAAGATATTGAGGGTTATGAGAGGATGGATTCTGTTGAAATAGGCCAATATAGTGATGAGCCACAAGTTGTTATTTATTATTACACAAAACAACAAATAGTATTCCATATTCAACAAGTTGTATTAAATACAAATTCAAATGTTGTGATACCAGAAAAAGCTTATGCTGAAATAGATAAGATTGATGCATTAAACAACGTAGCTGTGACAAAAAACTATGGCACAGTAAATGTTTTAGCGAAGTCTCTTACTAAGGATGCTGATGACTATATGACAGCGAAATTAATGAGAGAATTGCCTGAGAGATATTATCGTGTGGGTCTGGTAGTGCCTGAATATTACCAATATAAGGGGTATGTTTTAACAAATGAAAATGTAGCGCATCAGCCGTCTAACTTATTAGTTGGTTTTCCAACGATAGACAGTAATGATAGGAAAGAGTATTGGGTGACATTTTATTTGCAGCCCATGACTACTGAACCAAGGTCTTACAGTTGGGGGAATCAGCAAATGAATCTTGGCACATTGGAATAGAACGTTCTTGAATAAGAAACAAATTTGAATTCTGTTCGATTTGTGTTGGGTCTTTTGCTCCAATTGCGTTGATTTACAATGAAGTACGAGTTGAGATAGAAAAGTAGCTACTACGATGCGCTTCAATCACGACAACTTTATAAGGTTCAGAGTCAAACTGCATTTGATCTGTATCGTGTTTCTAAGGGAAATATAAAGGTTTAGAGTCGAACAATGTTCGATCTGTATCATGTTTCTAAGGATTAAAATCCTTAGAAACATGACAAGAAGCATGACAAGAAGCATGATACAGATAGAGTTGCTAAGAATCACGGAGAACAAAGTGATTCGATGATGAATAGTGCCTACTTGGTGAAGGACTTGGTATTCGGAGCTAAACGTCTTTTGTTTAAATCTCCATTCCGACGATTTGTTAAGTGGAAAAGAGTGAGAAATCAGATAGAGCTATTTTGTTTTCTGGTTTTTTGTTGTGGAAATCAATTGACACACCGACTTAACCGTGCTATGATGACAAAGGTGCATTTGCATGTAG
The DNA here is from genome assembly GCF_900111355.1 of Isobaculum melis. GTDB lineage: Bacteria > Bacillota > Bacilli > Lactobacillales > Carnobacteriaceae > Isobaculum > Isobaculum melis. The sequence continues at coordinate 67,373 of NZ_FOHA01000007.1, read as the reverse complement.
TTTCTGTTAAACAGTCGTGCTGACTGGTGCAGTGCCATTTAATTTTTAAGTAGGAAAATGGATTGCTGATTTCAGCCATTATTTTTTTGCTAAAAAAAGAACCACCTGGATGTGTGGACTAAGAACATGAAATGAAGGAAGGAGGAAACTACCAATGCCTACTATTAACCAATTAGTACGTAAACCTCGTAAAGCGAAATTAGATAAATCTGATTCTCCAGCTTTAAATAAAGGTTACAACAGCTTCAAAAAAGCACAAACAAATACTAGCTCACCTCAAAAACGTGGTGTGTGTACTCGTGTGGGAACAATGACTCCTAAAAAACCTAACTCAGCGTTACGTAAATATGCACGTGTGCGTTTGTCTAACTTACTTGAAGTGACTGCGTATATCCCAGGGATCGGACATAACTTACAAGAACATAGTGTTGTTCTTATTCGTGGTGGACGTGTAAAAGATTTACCAGGGGTACGTTATCATATCGTACGTGGAGCACTTGATACTGCTGGTGTTACAGACCGTAAACAAAGCCGTTCTAAATATGGTGCTAAAAAACCTAAAGCGTAAGCTTTAACCTAAAACAAACAATTTTTAAACAAATAAACTTATATACTCTTGAAAGGAGGAATCTTGGATGCCTAGAAAAGGTCCTGTTACAAAACGTGACGTATTACCAGATCCAATGTACAATTCTAAATTGGTTACTCGTTTAATCAACCGCTTAATGGTTGATGGTAAACGTGGTAAAGCTGCAACTATTCTTTATAACTCATTTGATCTTATTAAAGAATCAACTGGCAATGATCCAATGGAAGTGTTTGAACAAGCAATGAAAAACATTATGCCAGTTCTTGAAGTTCGCGCTCGTCGTGTTGGGGGTTCTAACTACCAAGTTCCTGTGGAAGTACGTCCAGAACGTCGTACAACACTTGCACTACGTTGGTTAGTAAACTACTCACGTCTACGTGGTGAAGATACTATGGAACAACGTTTAGCGAAAGAAATCATGGATGCTGCAAACAACTCTGGTTCAGCAGTTAAAAAACGTGAAGACACGCATAAAATGGCAGAAGCGAACAAAATGTTTGCTCACTACCGTTGGTAAGATACTCTCTTGTATAAAGAGTAGCATACTAAAAAATAGTTGGTCCAAACCTTCTATAATCTAAATGACAAGAGAGAGGAGTAAATGAATTATGGCTAGAGAGTTTTCTTTAGAAAATACACGTAATATTGGAATCATGGCGCATATTGATGCTGGTAAAACAACAACAACTGAGCGTGTCCTTTATTACACTGGTAAAATCCATAAAATTGGCGAAACCCATGATGGTGGCGCTCAAATGGACTGGATGGAACAAGAACAAGAACGTGGTATTACCATTACATCTGCTGCAACTACTGCGCAATGGAAAGGTCACCGCGTAAACATTATTGATACTCCAGGACACGTAGACTTTACAGTCGAAGTTGAACGTTCACTACGCGTACTTGATGGTGCAGTTGCACTTTTAGATGCGCAATCAGGTGTTGAGCCTCAAACTGAAACAGTTTGGCGTCAAGCGACAACTTATGGTGTACCTCGTATCGTATTCGTAAATAAAATGGATAAAATGGGCGCAGACTTCTTATATTCTGTAGGCACAATCCTTGACCGTTTACAAGCAAATGCACACCCAATTCAATTGCCAATCGGTGCTGAAGAAAATTTCACAGGAATTATTGACTTAATTAAAATGAAGGCCGAAATGTATACAAACGATTTAGGTACTGAAATTAAAGAAGAAGATATTCCTGCTGATTATCAAGAATTAGCAAATGAGTGGCGTGATAAATTGGTAGAAGCGGTAGCTGAAACAGACGAAGATTTAATGATGAAATATTTAGAGGGCGAAGAAATCTCTAATGATGAACTTGTTAAAGCGATTCGTATTGCAACAGTTAAAGCTGAATTCTATCCAGTCTTATGTGGTTCTGCGTTTAAAAATAAAGGGGTTCAATTAATGCTTGATGCAGTGATTGATTACCTACCATCACCACTTGATGTTCCGGCTATTAAAGGTACCCTTCCAGGTACTGGTGAAGAAGTTGAACGTCATGCTGATGATTCAGAACCATTCTCAGCCTTAGCATTTAAAGTTATGACTGACCCATTCGTAGGTCGTTTAACATTCTTCCGTGTTTACTCTGGTACATTAGAATCAGGTTCATACGTTAAAAATGCAACAAAAGGTAAACGTGAACGTGTAGGTCGTATTTTACAAATGCACGCAAACTCACGTGAGGAAATTACACAAGTTTATTCAGGAGATATCGCTGCAGCTGTTGGTCTTAAAGATACAACAACTGGGGACACATTGTGTGCTGAAAAAGACGAAGTTATCCTTGAATCAATGGAGTTCCCAGAACCAGTTATCTCAGTAGCGATTGAACCAAAATCAAAAGCTGACCAAGATAAAATGGGTGTGGCACTTCAAAAACTTGCTGAAGAAGATCCAACTTTCCGTGCTGAAACTGACCAAGAAACAGGCGAAACAATTATCTCTGGTATGGGTGAGCTTCATTTAGATATCATCGTGGATCGTATGAGACGCGAATTTAAAGTAGAAGCAAGCGTTGGTGCACCACAAGTTTCTTACCGTGAAACTTTCCGTGGTTCAACACAAGCAGAAGGTAAATTTGTACGTCAATCTGGTGGTAAAGGTCAATACGGACACGTATGGGTTGAATTCGAACCAAACGAAGAAGGAAAAGGCTTCGAGTTTGAAAATGCAATTGTCGGTGGGGTTGTTCCTCGTGAATATATTCCAGCGGTTAAAGCTGGTCTTGAAGCAGCAATGGCAAACGGTGTATTAGCCGGATATCCATTAATTGATATTAAAGCAAAACTTTATGATGGTTCATACCATGATGTCGATTCAAATGAAATGGCATTTAAAGTAGCGGCTTCTATGTCTCTTAAAAATGCTGCTAAAAAAGCAAATCCAGTTATCCTTGAGCCAATTATGGCAGTAGAAGTAGTATGTCCTGAAGATAATTTAGGAGATATTATGGGACATGTTACAGCTCGTCGTGGACGTGTTGAAGGTATGGAAGCTCGTGGTAACACACAAGTTGTTCGTGCAATGGTTCCTCTTGCTGAAATGTTTAGTTATTCAAATACTTTACGTTCATCAACTCAAGGTCGTGGTACATTCTCAATGACATTTGATCATTATGAAGATGTTCCTAAATCAATTGCTGAGGAAATCATCAAGAAAAATGGTGGCGCTAAATAATCTGACTATTTAATAGGAAGATAGGTGCTTGCTTTTTCTAACGATACTCGGTATAATTTCTACGAATTGGTTTATCGTAAGATACACTGTATTTTATGGTGAAATCAAATAAAAAAATAAGAAACTCTAAGGAGGAAATTACTAAAATGGCTAAAGAAAAATTTGACCGTTCAAAACCCCATGTTAACATTGGTACTATCGGACACGTTGACCATGGTAAAACAACTTTAACAGCTGCAATTGCAACTGTATTATCAAAACACGGTGGCGGTGAAGCGCAAAACTACGCTGATATCGACAACGCTCCAGAAGAAAAAGAACGTGGTATTACAATCAGTACTTCTCATATCGAGTATGAAACTGATACACGTCACTATGCACACGTTGACTGCCCAGGTCACGCGGATTACGTTAAAAACATGATCACTGGTGCTGCACAAATGGATGGTGCTATCTTAGTAGTATCTGCTGCTGATGGTCCAATGCCACAAACTCGTGAGCATATCTTACTTTCTCGTCAAGTTGGTGTTCCATACATCGTTGTTTTCTTAAACAAAGTTGACATGGTTGATGACGAAGAATTATTAGAATTAGTTGAAATGGAAGTTCGTGACTTATTAAGCGAATACGATTTCCCTGGCGATGACACTCCAGTTGTTGCTGGTTCAGCTCTTAAAGCTCTAGAAGGCGAAGCTTCATACGAAGAAAAAATTCTAGAATTAATGTCTGCAGTTGACGAATATATCCCAACTCCAGAACGTGATACTGACAAACCATTCATGATGCCAGTTGAGGATGTATTCTCAATTACTGGTCGTGGTACTGTTGCTACTGGTCGTGTTGACCGTGGTGAAGTTCGCGTTGGTGATGAAGTTGAAGTTATCGGAATTGCTGAAGAAATTGCTAAAACAACTGTTACAGGTGTTGAAATGTTCCGTAAATTATTAGATTACGCTCAAGCTGGAGATAACATCGGTGCATTACTACGTGGTATTGCTCGTGAAGATATCCAACGTGGTCAAGTACTTGCTAAACCAGGTTCAATTACACCACATACTGCTTTTAAAGCTGAAATCTATGTATTATCAAAAGAAGAGGGTGGACGTCATACTCCATTCTTCACTAACTACCGTCCACAGTTCTACTTCCGTACAACTGACGTTACTGGTGTTTGTGAATTACCTGCTGGCGTTGAAATGGTAATGCCTGGAGATAACGTTACTATTGACGTTTCTCTAATCCATCCAATCGCTATCGAAGCTGGTACTAACTTCTCTATCCGTGAGGGTGGACGTACTGTTGGTGCTGGTGTTGTTTCAGAAATCAAAGCTTAATTCAATTAAGTTTTCTAAAAGAGTGCGCTTTATGCGTGCTCTTTTTTTGTTGTTTTATTGATGTAGAAAGCTGCTTTACAAGAGGATGGTAACTATTTATACTGAAAGGAGAAAGAGGTGTTCGTTTGAAAAAAGCAATCATTTGTTTACTATTTAGCTTGTTGCTTTGCTGCACGCTAACAAAACCGGTATCTGCATTTGCTGGTGGAGGTGGAGCAGATTACAATGGTGGAGGTGGTAATGGTGGAGATACTGGTGGTGGAACAACTCATAACGATCATTGGTCAGACCATTCCGATTCCAATACATCAAATGAAAGTAATCCTTTTGCCTTTTTATTTTCTCTAGGAGTTGGTGCATTTGTTTTGTTCTCTGGTAGGAAAAAATATCGATCTTCTAGTAGTCGAAAAGAAATAGACATCTTGGATTATCAAAATCCAGAAGAGGTTGTGATAGATCAAGAGGTTGAAAAAATATTTTATCTTGTTCAGGAAGCTTGGCAAAAACAAAATTTATCTTCAGTGGAAAAATATTATGGAAAAGAGCTCTTACAGTTACATACTAAGAAAATCACTAAAATGAAAAACAAACACCAAAAAAATATCATAGAAGATTTAGTGTTACGTAAAGTAGGTAATCTTAAGTGGCTTGAAGCGCATCAAAAATTTAGTGTGGAAATAGAAGCAAGAGCAATTGATTATGTTGTGGATACGCAAAGCAATCGTGTTATAAAAGGTAGAAAAGAAGAATATGGTTTACTAAGAGAAAAATGGTTCTTCCAGAAAGGCTCGAAGGAACCTTGGATACTTTACCGTATAAAATAAAGAAAATAAAAAAGATTTAGCTTTTTAATAAAAACTAAATCTTTTTTTTGTATACTACTGAGGATGTGTGCAGAAATAAAAGGAAGGAGGAAAAAGAGGGTGAAAAATAAATGGTTGTATAGAATCTTGGTGTATCTCTTCTTTATCTTTATTTATACCGTAGAAAACCGTTATCGCTTTTTAGGGTTGAATGTCTTTTTGGCTTATATCCCATTAGAAATTGCTTTTTTTATGAAAAAATATCAGCAGACGCTGATGCTATGGCCATTATTAATTAGTTGGTTTTTATTTTATCCAAATGCTCCGTATATGCTGACTGACTTTTTTCATTTATCAGCAGTTGGAATGACAATGAGTGACCCAAATGTCTATTTTCATTTTGTGATTTTGGCGATTGGTGTTGTTTTAGGTCTATTCATGGGATTGCTTAGTTTACAAATTGTGACAAAAATTATCTTAACAAAAATAGGGCGACACCATGTTGTGATTTGGACTGGCTGGATGCTGCTAGTATCCTTTTTAACGAGCTATGCGATTTATTTAGGAAGGTTCTTGAGATTGCATACAATTCATCTGATTACTAAACCAATAGAAACGTTAGGGGTTATGTTAAGTGCTTTTGACTCGGATTTAATGTATTTTGTCCTAGCTTTTACGACTTTCCATTTAGTGATGGTCGTAGTGTATCAATTGAATCAAAATATTCAAAAAGATCGCTTAGAAAAATAATGCAATCAACCTGCAAACCTTTTCATTTCTTCTATCAAAAAAATGCAAGAAAACCTAGATAAATCGCTGAAAAAAGCTTGCTATCTGATTTTAAATCGAGTATACTAGAAAAGGTGCTGAATTAGGACTTGTCTTAAGTGATGCACAGGGGGCGACTTGTAAGACCCCGGGCTTTGAAACGGGAGGTTGCGACACACCCGGCCGCTTTGCCATGGCGAGTGTGTTGGAAATTTTCGTGGAGCAATGTCTAATTTCGTAAAAATAGGCGAAGGAGGGAAAGTAATGGCAAAACAAAAAATTCGTATCCGCTTAAAAGCGTATGAACATCGTATCTTAGATCAATCTGCGGATAAAATCGTAGAAACAGCAAAAAGAACTGGTGCTAGCGTGTCTGGTCCAATTCCATTGCCAACTGAAAGATCAGTTTATACAGTTATCCGTGCGACTCACAAGTATAAAGATTCTCGTGAGCAGTTCGAAATGCGTACGCATAAACGTTTGATCGATATTGTGAATCCAACACCAAAAACTGTTGATGCACTAATGAAGCTTGATTTACCAAGCGGCGTTGATATCGAAATCAAACTATAATTAAAACTAACAAATAAAAAATAATGGAGGTGTACTCATGACCAAAGGAATCTTAGGTAAAAAAGTAGGTATGACGCAAGTCTTCACTGAAAATGGAGAATTAATTCCAGTAACAGTAATCGAAGCAACTCCAAACGTTGTTTTACAACTTAAAACAATGGAGAACGATGGTTACGAAGCTGTTCAATTAGGTTTCCAAGATATTCGTGAAAAATTGTCAAACAAACCTGCTAAAGGTCATGTAGCAAAAGCAAATGCTACTCCTAAGCGCTTCATTCGTGAATTTAACGATGTAACGCTAGGGGAATACGAAGTAGGACAAGAAATTAAAGTTGATATGTTCGCAGCAGGCGACATCGTTGATGTAACAGGGACTTCAAAAGGTAAAGGTTTCCAAGGCGCTATTAAACGTCACGGACAAAGTCGTGGACCAATGTCTCACGGTTCTCGTTACCACCGTCGTCCTGGTTCAATGGGTCCAGTTGCTCCTAACCGAGTATTTAAACGTAAATTATTACCAGGCCGTATGGGTGGCGAACGTATTACGATTCAAAACCTTGAAATTGTACGTATTGATGTTGAAAAGAACTTGATTCTTATCAAAGGAAACGTACCAGGCGCTAAAAAATCATTAATCCAAATCAGAACTGCCCTTAAGGCAGCTAAATAATAGAGAAGAGAGGAGGAACTAAGGAATGCCTAACATAGCATTATTCAAACAAGACGGTACTCAAAACGGCGAAGTTACTTTAAACGACGCAATTTTCGGTATCGAACCAAACGAAAACGTTGTGTTTGATGCAATCATCATGCAACGCGCTTCACTTAGACAAGGAAATCACGCGGTAAAAAACCGTAGTGCTGTCCGCGGCGGTGGTCGTAAACCATGGCGTCAAAAAGGAACTGGTCGTGCTCGTCAAGGGTCAATCCGTTCACCACAATGGCGTGGAGGTGGAGTTGTCTTCGGACCAACACCACGTTCATACAGCTACAAACTTCCTAAAAAAGTTCGTCGCTTAGCAATTAAATCAGTTCTTTCTAACAAAGTGATTGAACAAGATCTAATCGTTGTGGATGCATTAAAATTTGATGCACCAAAAACTAAAGAATTCGCACAAGTGTTAACTAACCTTCATGTAGATACTAAAGTATTAGTAGTTATTGAAAATGATAACGACTTTGCAGCATTATCAGCTCGTAACCTTCCAGGTGTAACAGTGATTACTGCTGAAAACTTAAACGTATTAGACGTTGTATCACATACTAAATTAGTTCTTACACAAACTGCTCTTACTAAGGTAGAGGAGGTACTTGCATAATGGATGCACGCGACGTAATTAAACGCCCGATTATCACTGAAGCGTCAATGGCGATTACAGATGATAAAAAATACACTTTTGAAGTGGATGTTCGAGCAAACAAAACTGAAGTAAAACAAGCTGTTGAAGCAATTTTCGAAGTGAAAGTTAAAAACGTAAATATCATGAACGTACGTGGTAAATTAAAACGTATGGGTAAATACGCTGGATACACTAAGAAACGCCGTAAAGCGATTATCACTTTAACTGCTGACTCAAAAGATATTGAAATTTTCACAGCTGAATAAATAGAAACTGCAAAAATAGGAGGGGAAACACGTGGGGATTAGAAAGTATAAACCTACCACAAACGGTCGCCGTAATATGACTGGTTCAGATTTCGCTGAAATCACTTCTACAACGCCTGAAAAGACTTTGTTAGAGCCGATGAAGAAAACTGCTGGTCGTAACAATAACGGTCGTATCACTGTTCGTCACCATGGTGGCGGTCACAAACGTAAGTACCGTGTGATTGACTTCAAACGTAACAAAGACGATATTGAAGGAATTGTTAAAACAATTGAGTACGATCCAAATCGTTCTGCAAACATTGCATTAATCCAATATACTGATGGTGTGAAAACATACATCATTGCTCCTAAAGGGCTAGAAGTTGGAACAAGAATTTTATCAGGTAAAAATGCAGATATCAAAGTTGGTAATGCATTAGAATTACAAGATATGCCAATGGGTACTGTTATCCATAATATCGAAATGAAACCTGGTAAAGGTGGACAATTAGTACGTTCTGCTGGAACAAGCGCACAACTGCTTGGTAAAGAAGGTAAATACGTATTAGTACGTCTAAACTCAGGTGAAGTTCGTATGATCCTAGGAACTTGTCGTGCGACAATCGGTTCTGTTGGTAACGAACAACACGAATTAATTAACATTGGTAAAGCAGGTCGTTCTCGTTGGATGGGTAAACGCCCAACTGTTCGTGGATCTGTAATGAACCCGAATGATCACCCACACGGTGGTGGTGAAGGTAAAGCACCAATCGGACGCAAAGCGCCAGTTAGCCCATGGGGTCAACCAGCACTTGGATTCAAAACACGTAACAAAAAAGCGAAGTCTGATAAATTTATCGTACGTCGTCGTAAAACAAAATAATTTTAAGTTAGCTAGTTAATAGCTAGTCCAAATATTGGAGGGAGGTTCCAACCATGGGTCGTAGTCTGAAAAAAGGACCTTTTGTCGATGAACATTTAATGAAGAAAATGGATGCTTTGAACGAATCTGATAAGAAACAAGTTGTTAAAACTTGGTCTCGTCGTTCAACAGTTTTCCCGAGCTTCGTAGGTCACACAATTGCAGTATATGATGGACGTAAACACGTTCCAGTATACGTTCAGGAAGATATGGTAGGACATAAATTAGGTGAATTTGCACCAACAAGAACGTACCGCGGTCACGCTGCGGACGATAAAAAAACTAAACGATAATTTTCGAGGGGAGGATTACTCATGTCAGAACAAATTACAGAAGCAAGAGCAACTGCTAAAACTGTTCGCATTGCACCTCGTAAAGCTCGTTTAGTAATCGATCTTATTAGAGGGAGAAATGCTGCTGAAGCACTTGCTATCTTAGAGTTCACTCCAAGAGCTGCTTCACCAATTATTTCAAAAGTATTAAAATCTGCTATTGCAAATGCAGAGCATAACTATGATTTAGACGTTGCAAACTTGATTGTAACTGAAGCTTTCGTGAACGAGGGACCAACAATGAAACGTTTCCGTCCACGTGCTAAAGGTTCAGCTTCACCAATTATGAAACGTACAAGCCACGTAACAGTTGTGGTATCAGAACAGAAGGAGGGATAATCTGTGGGTCAAAAAGTACATCCAATAGGTATGCGTGTCGGTATCATCCGCGATTGGGATGCTAAATGGTACGCTGAAAAAGAATACGCTGACTATCTACATGAAGACTTACGTATTCGTAAATATATTGCTAAAAACCTAGCTGATGCAGCAATTTCAACAGTTGAAATTGAACGTGCGGCTAACAGAGTGAACGTTTCTGTTCATACTGCTAAACCAGGTATGGTTATTGGTAAAGGTGGTTCAGAAGTTGAATCACTACGTAAAAACTTAAATGAATTAACAGGTAAAAGAGTTCACATTAACATTGTTGAAATCAAAAAACCTGACTTAGATGCTAAACTTGTTGCTGAAGGAATTGCACGTCAATTAGAAAACCGTGTTGCTTTCCGTCGTGCACAAAAACAAGCAATCCAACGCACAATGCGTGCTGGAGCTCAAGGGATCAAAACTCAAGTTTCTGGTCGTTTGAACGGCGCAGATATCGCTCGTGCTGAGCATCATTCGGAAGGAACTGTTCCTCTTCACACATTGCGTGCAGATATTGACTACGCATGGGAAGAAGCAGATACGACTTACGGCAAACTAGGTGTTAAAGTTTGGATTTGTCGCGGAGAAATTCTTCCAACTAAGAAGAATACTGAGAAAGGAGGGAAATAGTCATGTTAGTACCTAAACGTGTGAAATACCGTCGCGAGTTCAGAGGGAAAATGCGTGGAGAAGCTAAAGGTGGAAAAGAAGTATCTTTTGGTGAGTGGGGCTTACAAGCTACTGAATCACACTGGATTACAAACCGCCAAATTGAGGCTGCTCGTATTGCAATGACCCGTTATATGAAACGTGGTGGGAAAGTATGGATTAAAATTTTCCCTCATAAGTCTTACACATCAAAACCTATCGGAGTTCGTATGGGTTCTGGTAAAGGGGCACCTGAAGGATGGGTATCTCCAGTTAAACGTGGTAAAATCATGTTTGAAATTGCAGGCGTTTCTGAAGAAGTGGCACGTGAAGCATTACGTCTAGCTTCTCACAAATTACCTGTAAAAACTAAAATTGTAAAACGCAAAGAAATTGGTGGTGAATCGAATGAAGGCTAATGAACTTAAAGAATTATCCACTGCCCAAATGGTTGAAAAAGAAAAAGAATATAAAGAAGAATTATTCAATCTACGATTCCAACTAGCGACCGGTCAATTAGAAAATACTGCTCGCTTAAGCGAAGTTCGCAAATCGATTGCACGTATTAAAACTGCGTTGCGTCAAAGTGAATTAACAAAATAATTGATTGGAAGGAGACTGGTAAGGAATGGCTGAAGATCGTAACAAACGCAAAGTCTACCAAGGCCGTGTTGTTTCAGACAAAATGGAAAAAACCATTGTTGTTGTTGTTGAAACTTATAGAACACATGGTGTTTATGGTAAACGTGTTAAATACTCTAAAAAATTCACAGCGCATGATGAAAATAATGTAGCGAAAACTGGTGATATCGTAAGAATCATGGAAACTCGCCCATTATCAGCTACTAAACGTTTCCGTTTACTAGAAGTAGTCGAAGAAGCTGTTATTATTTAAACTACTACTCCAGTAGAAAGTAGTTCTAAATCCGAAAGGAGGATACTGAAGTGATCCAACAAGAAAGTCGTATGAGAGTTGCTGACAACTCAGGTGCACGTGAAGTACTAACAATTAAAGTACTAGGCGGGTCAGGTCGTAAAACTGCCAATATTGGTGACGTTGTAGTTGCTACTGTTAAACAAGCAACACCAGGCGGCGTTGTTAAAAAAGGTGAAGTTGTTAAGGCTGTAATCGTTCGTACTAAAACTGGCGCTCGTCGTGCTGATGGTTCATACATTAAATTTGATGAAAATGCATGTGTAATCATTCGTGACGATAAGAGCCCTCGTGGAACACGTATCTTTGGACCTGTTGCTCGTGAATTACGTGACAACAATTTCATGAAAATCGTTTCACTAGCTCCAGAAGTTCTGTAATAAACAACCATCCCATGAAGGAGGTGCAAGAAAGAAATGTATGTAAAAACTGGTGATAAAGTTAAAATCATTTCCGGTAAAGACAAAGGGAAAGAAGGAATCGTTCTTAAAGCTTTTCCTAAGAAAGACCGCGTGGTAGTTGAGGGTATGAACATGATGAAAAAACATCAAAAACCTAATACTGCAAACCCACAAGGTGGAATTCTTACTATCGAAGCCCCTATTCACGTTTCTAACGTTATGCTTATCGATCCTAAAACTGGCGAACCTACTCGCGTAGGCTACAAAGTGGAAGACGGTAAGAAAGTACGTGTATCTAAAAAAACCGGTGAAGTTCTAGATAAATAATCAAATAAGGAAGGAGGTACAAACTTCATGAACCGCCTTAAAGCGAAATATATTAAAGAAATTACACCATCTATGATGGAAAAATTTGGTTACACTTCAATCATGCAAACACCAAAAGTTGATAAAATTATTATTAACATGGGTGTTGGTGATGCTGTAGCTAATGCAAAAAACTTAGATAAAGCTGTAGAAGAATTAACTTTAATTTCTGGTCAAAAACCAATGATTACTAAAGCTAAGAAATCTATCGCTGGATTCCGTTTACGTGAAGGTATGCCAATTGGTACTAAAGTTACTTTACGTGGCGAAAGAATGTATGAATTCTTAGACAAATTAGTTACTGTTTCACTACCTCGTGTACGTGACTTCCATGGCGTAAGCAAAAAAGCTTTCGATGGACGTGGTAACTATACTTTAGGAGTTAAAGAACAATTAATTTTCCCTGAAGTTGACTACGATAATGTAGACAAGATTCGTGGAATGGACATTGTTATTGTTACAACAGCAAACACAGATGAAGAATCTCGTGAATTATTAACACAACTTGGAATGCCATTCCAAAAATAATAAAAGGAGGCGAACTACGTGGCTAAAAAATCAATGATTGCAAAGAATAAAAGACCTGCAAAATTCTCAACTCAAGCTTACACACGTTGCGAACGCTGTGGACGTCCACATTCTGTTTATCGTAAATTTAAACTTTGCCGTATTTGCTTCCGCGAACTTGCCTATAAAGGACAAATTCCCGGCGTGAAGAAAGCTAGCTGGTAAACCGAAACTTGCAAAGGAGGTAAATAGTACAATGGTCATGACAGATCCAATTGCAGATTTTCTGACACGCGTTCGTAATGCGAACATGGTGCGTCACGAATCTCTAGAAGTTCCTGCTTCAAAAATGAAGAAGGATATTGCAGAAATCTTAAAACGTGAAGGATTCATCCGCGACGTTGAATATATTGAAGATGACAAACAAGGTGTTATTCGCGTATTTCTTAAATACGGTAAAAACAACGAGCGTGTTATCACTGGCTTAAAACGTATCTCTAAACCAGGTTTACGTGTTTATGCTAAAACTGGCGAAGTACCTAAAGTTCTTAACGGACTTGGTATTGCGATCGTTTCTACTTCTGAAGGTGTGATCACTGATAAAGAAGCAAGAAGCAAAAACGTTGGTGGCGAAATTATCGCCTACGTTTGGTAATTAACGAATAAATAAGGAGGTGCAATGAAGTGAGCCGAATTGGTAATAAACTAATCGAACTTCCAGCAGGTGTTACTGTTTCTCAAAATGGTGAAATGGTTACTGTTAAAGGACCTAAAGGTGAATTAACTCGTTCATTTAGCCCTGAAATTACAATGAATATTGAAGGTACTACTGTTACTTTTACTCGTCCAAGTGACGCAAAAGAACACCGTGCTTTACATGGTACGATGCGTGCCAACTTAAATAACATGGTAATTGGTGTAAGTGAAGGATTTGAAAAAGCATTAGAATTAATTGGGGTTGGGTACCGTGCGCAATTACAAGGTAAAAAACTTGTATTAAACGTTGGGTACTCTCATCCAGTTGAATTCACACCTGAAGAGGGAATTACTGTTGAAGTTCCAGCAAATACAAGTGTGATTGTAAAAGGTGCGAACAAAGAGCGCGTTGGCGAATTAGCTGCTAACATCCGTGCTGTACGTCCACCAGAACCTTATAAAGGCAAAGGGATTCGCTATGTTGGCGAACACGTACGCCGTAAAGAAGGTAAAACTGGTAAATAATAAGAGCTGCATAGGAAAATGGCTTGTAACGGGGCAACAAGGAAAAGTTGTTTTAATAAAGTTTAACTTTGTTAAAAGAAGTTTGTCTTGTCTTGCTGCTTCTATTTTCCGCAACTCGTATATTGTTACGATAAGTAGCAATATCATTAACTAAAAGAGGTGACAATTGTGATTACAAAACCAGATAAAAATAAAGTGCGTCAAAAACGACACGCAAGAGTTCGTTCTAAAATCTCTGGTACTGCAGAGTGCCCACGATTGAACGTTTTCCGTTCTAATAAAAACATCTACGCTCAAGTAATTGATGACGTAGCGGGTGTAACGCTAGCAAGTGCATCTACATTAGACAAAGAAGTTTCAGGCGAAACAAAAGCTACAGCTGCAACTGCAGTCGGTGCTCTTGTTGCAAAACGCGCTGCTGAAAAAGGCATTAAAGAAGTAGTTTTCGACCGTGGTGGATACCTTTACCATGGACGTGTGCAAGCTTTAGCTGAAGCAGCACGTGAAAATGGACTAGAATTTTAATAGAAGGAGGAACACCATTCATGGTTTATATCGATCCAACTCATTTGGAATTAGAAGATCGTGTTGTTGCGATCAACCGCGTAACTAAAGTTGTTAAAGGTGGACGTCGTCTACGCTTTGCTGCATTAGTTGTTGTAGGTGATAAAAACGGACACGTAGGATTTGGTACTGGTAAAGCACAAGAAGTACCAGAAGCAATCCGCAAAGCGATTGAAGATGCTAAAAAGAATCTTGTGGAAGTACCAATGGTAAACGCAACGTTTCCTCACGAAGTTATTGGACGTTTCGGCGGCGGTTATATCCTAATGAAACCAGCTGTAGCCGGTTCAGGGATTAGCGCTGGTGGTCCAGTTCGTTCCGTACTAGAGTTAGCAGGTATTGCTGATATTACAAGTAAATCACTTGGTTCAAGCACACCAATTAACATGGTACGTGCAACAATCAACGGAATTCAACAATTAAAACGTGTTGAAGAAGTTGCTGCACTTCGTGGCAAAACTGTAGAAGAAATCTTAGGATAGAAGGAGGACAATAAGAAATGGCTAATTTAGAGATTACTTTAAAACGTAGCGTTATCGGACGTCCTCAAAATCAAAAAGATACTGCGAAAGCTTTAGGTTTAACTAAACTTAACAGCACAGTGACTAAACCTGCTAATGATGCAATCAAAGGCATGGTTAACACAATTTCGCATTTAGTGGACGTTAAAGAAGTTTAAAAAACTTTGTAAGATAGTTAAAAATAAGGAGGTGCTCATTCTATATGAAACTTCATGAATTAAAACCTGCAGAAGGTTCTCGTAAAGAACGCAATCGCGTTGGACGTGGAACTTCATCTGGTAACGGTAAAACTTCAGGTCGTGGTCAAAAAGGACAAAACTCTCGTTCAGGTGGCGGTGTACGTCTAGGATTTGAAGGTGGTCAAACACCATTATTCCGTCGTGTGCCTAAACGTGGATTCACAAATATCAACCGTAAAGAATTTGCGATTGTTAATTTAGAAACACTTAATCGTTTTGAAGATGGAACAGAAGTAACACCAGCTATGCTAGTGGAAACTGGAATCATCAAAAATGAAAAATCTGGAATTAAAGTTCTAGGTAACGGTCAAGTTGAGAAAAAATTAACTGTAAAAGCGAACAAATTCTCAGAAGCAGCAAAACAAGCTATTGAAGCTGCTGGTGGTTCTGTTGAGGTGATCTAATGTTCAAAAACTTAGCGAATTTTTTCAAAGCAAAAGACATTAGAAGTAAAATTTTATTCACATTAGGTCTATTAATTGTATATCGTCTAGGAGCGCATTTAACCGTTCCTGGCGTTAATGCAAAAGCATTGGGGAACTTAGGTGACTCAGGGATTTTTGGATTATTAAATACATTTAGTGGTGGACAATTAGGAAATTATTCGATCTTTGCTATGGGGGTTTCACCTTATATTACTGCTTCGATTGTTGTACAACTTTTACAAATGGATATTATTCCAAAGTTTGTAGAGTGGTCAAAACAAGGAGAAGTTGGTCGTAAAAAGTTGAATCAAGTAACTCGTTACTTGACAATCGTTTTGGCCTTTATCCAATCTTTCGGAATTTCCTTTGGTTTCAATAGCTTAGCAGCATTTGGTTTTATTAAAAATCCAGGTACAACTACTTATCTAAGTATTGCACTCATTTTGACTGCTGGTACAATGTTCTTAATGTGGATAGGTGAGCAAATTACTGCTTATGGAATGGGAAATGGAACATCGATTATTATCTTCGCTGGGATTGTTTCACGTATTCCTGAGGGAATCATGAACTTCTATAATCAACAACTTAAAAATGCTGGCAAACAATTACCAATGAAAATTGGGTTTACAGTAGCGTTAGTTGTCGCGATTTTATTAATCGTCGTACTTGTTATTTATATGCAACAAGCTGCTAGAAAAATTCCAATTCAATATTCTAAACGTGCAGGTAGTCAGCTTACTGGCTCTCAAAGCACACACTTACCATTGAAAGTGAATTCAGCAGGGGTTATTCCAGTAATCTTTGCCAGTTCATTTATTATTACGCCACAAACTATTTTGCAACTTTTTGCAACAAGTCAAGGAAATCAACAATGGTTTAAAGTGTTAAACAGTATATTTGATTACCAAAAACCAATTGGTGCTGTACTTTATGCAGTATTAATTATTGTATTTACCTACTTCTATGCATTTATTCAAGTAAATCCAGAAAAAGTAGCAGAAAACTTACAAAAACAAGGTGGGTATATTCCAAGTGTCCGTCCTGGTAAAGGAACTGAAAAATACATCTCTAAACTCTTAGTTCGTCTAAGTACTGTAGGTGCGCTTTTCTTAGGACTCATTGCAATTTTACCGATTCTTGCATCTAATTTATGGAAATTACCACAAGGCATTATGCTAGGTGGTACAAGTCTATTAATTATTGTAGGTGTTGCACTAGATACAATGAGACAGCTTGAAGGTCAAGTTGCCAAACGTAACTACCGTGGATTTATCAATTAAGGGTAAGTGTTGAGGTTTCCTCAACACTCATTCTTACTTTTAAGGAGGAATTAGGATGAACATCATTTTAATGGGTCTTCCTGGCGCGGGTAAAGGAACACAAGCTGAACAAATTGTTGATACTTACCAAGTACCACATATTTCTACAGGCGATATGTTCCGCGCAGCAATGAAAAATGAAACGCCTCTTGGAGTCAAAGCAAAATCTTATATGGACAAAGGCGAGTTAGTTCCAGATGAAGTCACAAACGGCATCGTGAAAGAACGCTTGCAAGAAGCTGATACCCAGAAAGGTTTCTTATTAGATGGTTTCCCTCGTACAATTGCGCAAGCAGAAGCGTTGGAAAGCATATTGAAGGACTTGGGGAAAAAGATTGATGCAGTCATTAACATTCATGTAGATAAAAATATCTTAATGGATCGTTTAACAGGAAGAATCATTTGCCGTAGTTGTGGCGCAACCTATCATAAGCTATTTAACCCACCTAAAGTGGCAGATACTTGTGATCGCTGTGGGGGTCATGATTTCTATCAAAGAGAAGATGATAAACCAGAAACTGTTGAAAATCGCATTAACATTAATTTAGAGCAAACTAAACCATTGTTAGATTTTTACGAAGCAAGAAATGTTTTGAACACTGTAAATGGTGAACAAGATATCAAGCTTGTTTTCAAAGATGTACAAACTATACTTGATAAGTGAGAATCCCTGATTTGTGTTCTTCACGATATGGGAGAATCGCTATAGGCTTGCCTTATGAAAGTGTTGCAATGTACGTTGTTCGGTTTGATTAGCTTGTCACAGATGGAAGAGTATGATATAATCTGTTAGATTTTGTCTGTTCATTACTCCAAATTTGTGTTAAAATTAATAGGTTGAGATTATGAACAAACGGTGAGTGCAGATGCCCTCGCCATTTATCGCGTAACAATGCGAAACAATTCTAAGGAGGTACAAGGCGTGGCGAAAGACGATGTCATTGAAATAGAAGGTACAGTCGTTGACACATTGCCGAATGCAATGTTTAAAGTGGAACTTGAAAATGGCCATGTAGTATTGGCTCATGTTTCAGGAAAAATCCGTATGCACTACATTCGAATTTTACCTGGAGACAAAGTAACGGTAGAACTGTCCCCGTATGATTTAACACGTGGTAGAATTACCTATCGCTTTAAATAATCGCACTCCGTCAATAATATGGGAGGTATTATTTATGAAAGTAAGACCATCAGTAAAAAAGATTTGTGAAAAATGTAAAGTAATCCGTCGTAATGGTCGTGTTATGGTGATTTGTGAAAATCCTAAACACAAACAACGTCAAGGATAATATAAAATAACAGGAGGTGTAATTGTAATGGCTCGTATTGCAGGTGTAGATATTCCACGTGACAAACGTGTAGTAATTTCTCTAACTTACATTTATGGAATCGGTAAGAATACTTCTCAGAAAGTATTAGCAAAAGCAGAGGTATCAGAAGATACTCGTGTACGTGAATTAACAAATGATCAATTAGATCGTATCCGTGCTGAAATCGACACATTGAAAGTTGAAGGGGATCTTCGTCGTGAAGTGAACTTAAACATCAAACGATTGATGGAAATCGGATCTTACCGAGGCATTCGTCATCGTCGCGGGTTACCAGTTCGAGGTCAAAATACTAAGAACAACGCGCGCACACGTAAAGGCCCAGCTAGAACAGTTGCCGGCAAGAAAAAATAATTTAAATAAGTAGAGGAGGTAAAACTTCATGGCAGGTAAAAAAGTCGTACGCAAACGTCGTGTGAAAAAGAATGTAGAAGCTGGGATTGCACATATCCGTTCTACTTTTAATAATACAATTGTAATGATTACCGATATGCATGGAAATGCTATTTCTTGGTCATCAGCTGGTGCACTAGGATTTAGAGGTAGTCGTAAATCAACTCCATTTGCAGCACAAATGGCAGCTGAAAATGCTGCTAAAGTATGTATGGAGCATGGTATGAGAACTGTAGAAGTTGCAGTTAAAGGTCCTGGTTCAGGACGTGAAGCAGCAATTCGTTCACTACAAGCTACTGGTTTAGAAGTTACAGCAATTCGTGACGTAACACCAGTTCCTCATAATGGATGCCGTCCTCCAAAACGCCGTCGTGTTTAACCTACAGCTGCATTATTAGGAAATCTAAATGCACTAAAACAAGGCAAATGACGTTTTGAAAGGGGTAAGTAATAATGATCGAAATTGAGAAACCAAGAATTGAAACGATTGAGATTAGCGAGGATGCCAAATTTGGTAAATTCGTTGTAGAACCACTAGAACGCGGTTATGGTACAACTTTAGGTAATTCTTTACGTCGTATCTTATTGTCTTCTCTTCCAGGAGCAGCAGTAACAAGCATTCAAATAGATGGTGTTTTACATGAATTCTCAACAGTTGATGGTGTTGTTGAAGACGTTACATCAATTATTTTGAATATCAAAAAACTAGCACTCAAGTTATATTCTGGTGAAGATAAAACGATTGAAATCGATGTGAAAGGTCCTGCAGTTGTAACAGCGGCAGATATCACTTTTGACAGTGATGTTGAAATCTTAAATCCAGATTTATATATTTGTACTGTTGCAGAAGGCGCACATTTCCATGTACGTTTGACAGCAAGATCAGGTCGTGGCTATGTTCAAGCTGACCAAAATAAACACGATGATATGCCAATTGGTGTATTACCAATCGACTCGATATACACCCCAGTTAGTCGTGTGAACTATCAAGTTGAAAATACGCGAGTGGGTCAAAAAGAAAACTTTGACAAATTAACACTTGATGTATGGACAGATGGTTCTATTAGTCCAGAAGAAGGCGTTAGCTTAGCTGCTAAAATCTTAACTGAACACTTGAATATCTTTGTAAATCTAACTGACGAAGCTCGCAAGGCTGAAATTATGGTAGAAAAAGAAGAAACTCAAAAAGAAAAAATGCTTGAAATGACAATTGAAGAATTAGATTTATCTGTACGTTCATACAACTGTTTGAAACGTGCTGGTATTAACTCTGTTCAAGAATTGACTGACAAGTCTGAAGCTGAAATGATTAAAGTACGCAATCTAGGTCGTAAATCACTTGAAGAAGTGAAACTAAAATTAGCTGAGCTAAGTTTAGGTTTGCGTCAAGACGATTAGTTGTACAGTTACTGAAGGAGGGAAATCAAGATGGGTTACCGTAAATTGGGACGTACAAGTTCACAACGTAAAGCAATGTTGCGCGATTTAACTACAGACCTAATCATTAACGAACGTATCGTTACTACTGAAGCTCGTGCGAAGGAAATTCGCTCAACTACAGAAAAAATGATTACTTTAGGTAAACGTGGAGATTTACATGCTCGCCGTCAAGCTGCTGCTTTCGTAAGAAATGAAGTTGCTGAAGTTAAAGAAGAAGGCGAAGATGTAGTTGTAGTTTCAGCGTTACAAAAACTATTTAGTGATGTTGCACCACGTTATTCTGACCGTCAAGGTGGATACACTCGTATCATGAAAACAGCACCACGTCGTGGAGACGCTGCACAAATGGTTATCATTGAATTAGTTTAATCGAAATAGTTCACTTTTATAGATGTGTGTAAAGAGTGTTATGATGATGGAAATGAACTTTTCCAAGTCTAGCTCGAAGTTTCTTCTTAGAAAGCAGGTCTTTCTAAGGAGAAACAAATTCATCATATAAAGTGCTTTTTTTTTTTGAAAGCTAGGTAGGCCAAGACAAAGCAATCATTTGTCTTGGCTTTTTTTATGTGGAAAATGTAAAAGAATAACAAAAAAACGCTTATGCTCTTGTAACAAAAGAAATATTGGTATATGATGATAGTATAGAGGGGGAGGAGTATGAAAAAATTAAAATTAATGATTCTTGCATTAGTAGTAATCATCGGTTTACATAGTTACCACTTAACCACACAAGCTGAAGAAGTCGCATTCCCAGCAGCAATTACAGAGATATTCCCAGATGAGAATGTAGCTGAAAAAATTAGAGCAGCTTTAGGAAAAACAGCAATTACAGATTCTGTAACAGAAGCAGAATTGGCAACGATTAAAAAATTAGACTTATCAACAAGTAGCCAAACAGATCCTAAAGCAGTAAAAAATATAGCCGGGTTAGAGCATCTTGTAAATCTTGAAGAGTTAACCACTGGAGGTAGCTTAGTAACAGACTTATCTCCAATTTCCAACTTAATCAATATGAGGAAGCTAACGCTTGCAGCAAGTGCGATTGTTGATTTATCCCCAATTAGTGGACTAACCAATATTGATGACATTTATGCAAGTTATACAGCAATTGAAGATGTGACACCATTGAAAGATTTAACGAAACTGGAAACACTGACATTGTTCAATACTGAAGTGGAAGATATTTCAGTATTAAGTAATTTAACAGCATTGAAAAGTATTACAATTGGTGCGAAGGTGAAAGACTTTAGTCCACTTACTCAGTTAAATAATTTAACAAACTTGAATCTTAGAGGGAATCAATTATTAGATCCAAGTATTTTTAATGGTATGACAAGTGTGACGAAATTTTACTTAACCAATCAAAGAATCACACTGGATCCAGTTTTATTGATTAATGGCGAAGTGCGTATGAGCAATCCAATTATGAATGAATTACAGCAGTTTGTTGCACCAGCGACAATTTCTGATAATGGTGTTTATGAAAATGATGAATTTGTTTGGGAAAATATCCCTGCAAATGAAGCAGGTGTCGCGTTCACATTTAATACAACTGTTACCTTAAATGGCATCAGCGTTCCTTTTAGTGGAGATGTTTTTATTCCACTAGTGACGGATACAACTGCGCCGATTATTACAGCAGATCCTGAAATCAGTTATCCACAAGCAACTGTTAAAACTGAAGCAGAATTTCTAAGTGAGATTCAAGCAAGTACAGATGATGGCTCTGTGATAACAAGTGATTTTTCAACAGCAGTAAATTTCAATATCATCGGAGATTATACGGTTACTTTAAATGCAGTAGATGCTTCTGGCAACCAAGCAACACCTGTACAGGTTGTGGTTCATGTTATCCAAGACTCAATCATTGAGGATCCTAAGGAAAAACCAGAAGTGAAACCAGAAGATCCAACACCGCCTGTTGTTGAAGAGAATCAAGAAGTCGCAACAGCACCAAAAGCAGTTGAAAAAGAAACAGAGCCAGCAGCATTACCAAAGACTGCTGAAAGTACAAGTTCATTTGCAACCGTTGCTTTTGGTACAATTCTAGCTGGTATTGGTTTCTTAGTTTTACAAAGAAGAAAAGCATTTTCTAAATAAAATAACTAAAAATTCTGCAATATTCTTTTATTAAGATATTGTAGGATTTTTTATTTTGGAGGATAATAGGATAAAAAGTAGCAAAAGTTATCAATGCGTTATTTTTATTTGATTATAAACGTGGAAACATTGCAACCGGCCTCATTTTTTGGTAGTGTTATAAATGATGTAAAAGCTAAAAGGAAGTGGAAGATATCCATGTCTCATAAAATAATTGAAGTAAATAATTTATCTTATAAATATCAAAGTGAATCTGAAGTCCAAGCCTTGAATGATGTGTCCTTTTCAATTGAAAAAGGGGAATGGATTGCAATTATTGGTCATAATGGCTCGGGAAAATCAACACTTGCTAAAGTGCTAAATGGTTTAATTATGCCAAATGCTGGTACGGTTAAAGTTGATGGTGCTTTGTTAACAGAAGAAAATATTTGGGATGTTCGTCAGTCAATTGGAATGGTCTTTCAAAATCCTGATAATCAATTTGTTGGATCAACAGTTGAAGAGGATGTTGCCTTTGGATTGGAAAATGCAGGTGTTCCAAGAGAAGAGATGTTGGTTCGCGTCACTGAGTCCATTAAAAAAGTCAATATGGCTGATTTTATGACAAAAGAACCTGCCAGACTTTCAGGAGGACAAAAACAGCGCGTGGCCATTGCAGGGGTTGTGGCTTTGCAGCCAGATGTGATGATTTTGGATGAAGCAACGAGTATGCTAGATCCAAATGGACGTAAAGAAGTGATGAATACAGTGAAGGAAATCAAGGATGCAGCAAATCTTACCGTGATTTCGATTACACATGATATTGATGAAGCAGCAAATGCTAACCGTATTTTTGTGATGAAGGGCGGAAAGCTAGTTAAAGTTGGAACACCAGAAGAGATTTTTGCTTATGGTCCTGAATTAATTGAAATGGGCTTAGATGTTCCTTTTGCTGAAAAATTAAAGTATGCACTAAAAGAAAAAGGGATTGCTGTGCCAGCATCCTATTTAACTGAGGAAGGGATGGTGGACTGGCTATGGACATCACTTTTGAAAAAGTAGGCTATATTTATCAAAAAGGGACGCCATTCCAAAACCGTGCCTTACATGAAATGGATTTAGCTATCAAAGATGGTCATTATACAGCGCTTGTTGGGCATACAGGTAGTGGGAAATCCACTGTGCTACAGCATTTAAATGCGTTGATGAAGCCTACTGAGGGAACTGTTACCATTGGTGATCGTGTCATTACTGGGACAACTGAGAATAAAGGGCTGAAAGAAATTCGTAAAAAAGTCGGGATTGTTTTTCAATTTCCAGAAGCACAGTTATTTGAAGAAACTGTTGAAAAGGACATTTGCTTTGGACCAATGAATTTTGGGGTAACAGAAGAGGATGCACAGGCAATTGCCAAGAAAATGATGCCACTTGTTGGTTTAGATGAAAGTTTTTTAAGTCGCTCGCCATTTGAGCTTTCTGGTGGGCAAATGCGTCGTGTAGCAATCGCAGGGGTTCTTGCCATGGAACCAGAAGTTTTGGTCTTAGACGAGCCCACAGCAGGCTTAGATCCTAAAGGACGTAGAGAGATGATGCAGATGTTTTATCAGCTACATCAAGAACAAGGGATGACCATTGTTTTAGTCACACATAATATGGATGATGTGGCTGAATATGCTGATGAAATGATTATTTTAGAAGGTGGAACTGTGGTGAAGCAAGGAAAGCCTGAAGCGCTATTTTTAGATGTAGAATGGTTAAAGAAATTACAATTGGATGTCCCAACTTCAGTTGCATTTGCGGAATTATTTACGAAGCGAACAGGGAAGTCTTTTGCTAAAATGCCATTGAATGAGCAACAATTAGTGACGGAACTCGTTGCGTTATTAGAAGAAGGTGAAGGACATTGATGGATAAATTAATACTTGGACGCTATATTCCAGGCGATTCAATCGTCCATCAGCTGGATCCAAGAGTAAAATTATTAGGCAGTATTTATTTTATCTTTTTATTATTTTTCGCAAATAATTGGCAATCTTATTTATTTTTAGCTGTATTTATCTTAGTTGCAATTAAGCTATCAAAAATTAGCCTTGGCTTTTTTCTAAGAGGTTTAAAACCCTTATTATGGCTGATTATTTTTACCGTTTCCCTCCAATTATTATTTAGCCGTGGAGGAGAGATTTATTTCAGCTTTGGACCCATTGCTATTTCTCAATTTGGGTTAATCAATGCAGCGTTAATCTTTTGCCGTTTTGTGTTTATTATTTTTATGTCCACTTTGCTGACACTTACAACAATTCCGCTTGAATTAACGGATGCTATTGAGTTTATCCTTTCACCCTTTAAATATGTGAAGCTGCCGGTTCATGAAATTGCATTGATGATTTCTATCGCCTTACGCTTTGTCCCAACTTTAATGGATGAAACCACTAAAATTATGAATGCACAAAGAGCACGTGGTGTTGAATTTGGCGAGGGCAATCTATTTCAACAAATGAAGTCAATTATTCCATTACTCATTCCGTTATTTGTCAGCTCCTTTAATCGAGCTGAGGAACTAGCAACAGCTATGGAGGCGCGTGGCTATCGCGGTGGAGAAGGTCGGACAAAATACCGTGTCTTAAATTGGGAAGTCACAGATACAATGGCTGTTATTGTCTTTGCCTTTGTAACAGTAGGCGTTATTTTATTAAGAGGTTAATAGAGGAAGATTTCTTCCTCTATTTTTATGCAGAGCAGGAGGCAATTATGGAGAAAACAAGATACAAAGCGATTATTCAATATGATGGCACTCATTTTTCAGGCTTTCAAATTCAACCAGATGAGCGAACCATTCAAGGAGATATTGAGAAAGCCTTAAAAATGATGAGCAAGGGACATGTGATTAAAATTCAAGGCTCAGGACGAACCGATGCTGGCGTCCATGCTTTAGGACAAGTCATCCATTTTGATTATCCGACAACGATTCCGCCTGAAAATATGAAGCGGGCATTGAATAGTTTAACAACAGACGAAATTGGCTTTTTTGAAGTAGAAATTGTACCCGATACATTTCATGCCCGTTATCAGACATCTGGTAAAAAATATGAATATCGGGTCGATACAGGGAAAGTAGCAGATCCCTTTAAACGTCAATATACCTTGCACCACCCTTATCCTATTCATCTAGATTTATTAGAGCACGCCTTAGCGCAAGTCGTTGGGAAGCATGACTTTAGTGGGTTCTGTGCCAGTCGAAGTGGGAAGGAAGATAAAGTCCGTACCGTTTATGAAGCGAGCGTCAGACAAGATGAAGCACATGGAGAATTAATTTTTACCTTTGCTGGCGATGGTTTCTTATACAATATGGTCAGAATTTTAGTGGGAACCCTGCTACAGATTGCCAATGGCAGAAGAGATATTAACGATATTCAGCGAATTATCGCTTCAGAGGATCGCAATCAAGCAGGACCGACTGCCTCTCCTAAAGGCTTGTATTTAATGGAAGTCTATTATCAAAAAATGCAAGAAAAAACAGAAAAATAACCAAAAAAACATTGACAGATAAGCACAATACGAGTATTATGGTAGATGGTATTGTTTGCCACCACGATGAGCCCCGGAAACTTATTGTGCATCAAACAAACAGATAAGAATATGGAGGAATTTAACGTGCGTACAACTTATATGGCAAAAACAAACGAAGTAGAACGTAAATGGTACGTAGTAGACGCAACTGATATTCCATTGGGTCGTCTATCTACAGTAGTAGCATCAATTCTACGTGGAAAAAATAAACCAACTTTTACACCTCACATCGATACAGGTGATTTCGTAATCGTAATCAATGCAGATAAAATCAAATTAACTGGTAAAAAAGCAACAGATAAAATTTATTACCGTCACAGCCAATTCCCTGGTGGATTGAAACAACGTACAGCTGGTGAGATTCGTGATAAAAATTCTCGTGAATTAATCGAGCTATCTGTCAAAGGTATGTTACCAAAAACTACTTTAGGACGTAAACAATTTACTAAATTGAACGTTTTCGGTGGTTCAGAGCATACACACCAAGCTCAACAACCAGAAGTATTAGACATTACTAACCTAATTTAAGGAGGGAATTTCATTGGCTCAAGTACAATATATCGGCACAGGCCGTCGTAAAAACTCTGTAGCTCGCGTACGTTTAGTACCAGGCACAGGTAAAATCATCTTTAACAAAAAAGAAGTAGAAGCATACATTCCATTTGCTGACCTACGTGAAGTAATCAAACAACCATTAAACGTAACTGAAACTCTAGGAAGCTATGATGTTCACGTTAACGCTCATGGTGGTGGTTATGCAGGACAAGCTGGCGCTGCTCGTCACGGTATTGCTCGCGCATTACTAACAGTTGACCCAGATTTCCGTGCACCTTTAAAAGCTGCTGGACTATTAACACGTGACCCTCGTATGGTTGAACGTAAAAAGCCAGGTTTGAAAAAAGCGCGTAAAGCTTCACAATTCTCAAAACGTTAAGAAAAACTTTCGGATGTTTCGCACAATTTCGTTGCGAAGCATCTTTTTTATTGAAATAAGCAGGAATGAATTTTGTTTATTGTAAGAAATGTTTGAAATAAAGGTGGTATGGAAGATGGATAAACAGGCAAAAGAGAAAATGTTAGAGCTGATTAAGAAGAAACAAACGGGTGGTGGCAGATCGAAAAAGATGGCTGCTCCAAAGAATGATATGAAGAATATGCGTAAAGGGCCGCATATTTATAATAAATAGGGGAAGATTTGAAGTAACGGCTATTTTACGGTATCTTGTACGAAGTTAAAGGACAACCACAGTAAGACGTTGTTACAATCCAAACATGTGATTTTGCTTTGGTTAATATTTGTGTAGGTGCTAGGACAGATACAGTAATTAAATAAAAAGTTAACCCTCTATTCCTTAAATGGATTAGAGGGTTCTTTGGTTGGAAATCATATATTATAAAAGTAATAATTGTGTTTATGATATGAAGATACAATTTTTTTGTGGAGTATAAAATTAATTACTTATATACTGGTTTTAAATATGTAGCAGTTTCCAAAAGAAACTTAGTATCAAAATATTTCCCAGTAGATTTTCCAGTCATGAATTCATATTCTTTGAATCTTATTTTTTTACAGTCGTAATCGGCATAAAATGCTAAACGGCTAAATGATTTAGAGTTAGCAGGAATTGTAGTGTTAACAGACCATGAATAAGAACTGGATAAATTAGTTCTTCCCCCATCAAAATCAATTCCAACTGATATTGAGTAACTTTTAGATTGTCCTGTGGTGTATTGGGAAGCTTTAGTCCAATTTGGGGTACCTGGGCAATATCCAACCCATACATTTTTCTTAATTTCATGTTTTAATACTGTTCGAGTGTATGTGTATCCAGGTGTTCGTTTCATTTGATTTGAGGCTATACGATCAAATTCCTCTTTATTATCAAAATAAATTTCTTCACCAGTATCTAATATAACGCTTTCATTTTCAAAATTAACTTCTTTAATGATGACTGGTAATTCTTCGGTTGTCTCTTCAATTGATGGTGACGTGGTATTTATTTCTTCAGCCTGTACAGTAGAATTCCATATAGTGAGAGAAAATGTAACCATTCCTAAAAACATTAGTATTCTAGTTCTTTTTTTCATATGTTTACTCCTCTTTGTTTTTTTTATTTATTGAGATATAAAAAAATACGGTTGCTAATACTAGTTGCATAAAACATAAAAAATACATTAAGACTGGTGGATCAAATTGATATTGCATATTAAACAAATGATTCACAACCAAAATCATCCAAAAAAAACTAAGTAAAAACAAAACTCCAGCACAAAAATATAACTTTTTCATATATTTCCTTCCCTCCTAAATTTAATAATAGCATAGATTTCTTTTATTTTTTTCATATGTATAATATATTCACACATTTTTTAGAGTGATGAATTACTTTTTAGACTAGTTGAAATAGCATATCCTTCATACGTACATTGACTAATAATTTTTTATTTAGTAATTAACGTTAGAAGAAGCCAATAGCGTTATTTTAATAATGCTGTTGACTTCTTCTGTTCATATTAAAGATTCTTTTGATTCTACTAGACCATAATTTACGCCTTCAAAGAATCCCATTTTAAATATATTTATATGTACATATTCAGCAAGTTCTAGCTTAATTCCTTTTAAGATTTCTTTATTCGTTTTAGTGGGACATTCTAATACTTTATTTTCAGCGAAGCTAATGTTTTGGCTCAGAATATGGTATTCTTCATCTTCTTTTAAAAATTTAGATAAACACTCAAGATAGCTTTCTTTAAAAATTTGTTGTAATTCTTTTTCAAAACACATCAATATTCCTCCTTTCTTTCAATAAAATCTCCTAAGAGTATACTAGAAATTTGTATATTGGCGTGATGTTCTCTAAAAATTCTTTTGTACTTTCATTTCAATAACCC
This sequence comes from Isobaculum melis, assembly GCF_900111355.1. Taxonomy (GTDB): domain Bacteria; phylum Bacillota; class Bacilli; order Lactobacillales; family Carnobacteriaceae; genus Isobaculum; species Isobaculum melis. Next base: position 38,561 of record NZ_FOHA01000007.1, on the reverse strand, counting down.
ATGTCTACATGAACAACACTTCGTAAATATTATACTATATCATGTTTATATAGACAACAAAAATGTAGTAAATGGAGGGGAAAGAATGTCTGAGGATACTCGTGATAGGAAAATAGAAATACGGATTAATCATTTATTGGCAGAGCGCAAGATGTCTTTGAGAGAACTTGCTCGGTTGTCAGGAATTGAGCCCTCTAATTTGAGCAATCTTGCAAATGGTAAGAGAGAACGGATTTACTTGGAGCATATTGAAAGGATTGCGGATGCTTTGGATATTGATGATATATCGGAGATTATTAGGTTAAGTGAAAAGAACTAGATTAGGCTGAATATGTTTATTAAAGGAAATCCAATTAGTATATATGTTATATTAGCGATTTGATGGTAGGATACTGCATACTAAAATATTAATGGTAGATGCAGGGAAATTTATTATGCTTAGTTTGAAAAATAATATGAAATAAAAAAGTTAACAACCTGTATCAGACAGTGAATTGTTAACTTTTTTATTATATATGTAATTATTTCTGGAATTAAAATTTTTGCTTTTAATTGTATATTGTGAATATATTACACATTTTGATCCGAGAATAGAGATTGGTGTTATAATGAAGAGCACTTGAAGACTCACTTTTTATGGAATATATTCGTTAAGAGTGAGTTATTTTTACATGTTTTATAGCTAAATCAGTCTGCTTTTAATGTGATTTAGTTATAATCAACATTAATTAACCAAAATCATTAGTCTAATACCCAACCATTACGAGTAGAAATAAGTACAGTAAAGAAATCTAAAATCATTGATATCACCTCCATAAGGTATATTATACTTGACTCAATAAGAATATCAAATAAATAAAAAACAACTTGGAGTGTAGCAAAATGAAAAATATTGGTACAACATTAAAGTATTTGAGAGAATCAAGAGGTTTTTCACAGCGAGCAGTTTCTAATGGTATTGTTGATTATTCTTATTATTCTCGTATCGAAAACAATAAAAACAACATTACTCATTTAAAATTAGTTGAAATTCTTAAAAGGTTAGACATTAGTATTGAAGAATTTACTTATTTAAACGGAATACAAAATGATATAAAAAATGTGAATTTACGAAAACCAATTGTTAAAGCATTTTATGAAGCAGATGTTGAGGAACTAAAAAAATTGAAAACAATGTTTAAAAAAAGGTTTAATGATACTAAAAATTGGAATGATCGTTATCACTATATTTTGTGTTCCTATTTTATAAGCCAGTTCGAAGATAGTGAATTTGAAGAGGAATTTTTGGAAGAGATACTTCAATATTTTGATACTGTGACTTATTATACTGAAAATGATGTGAAGATACTCGCAGATTTTTACAAGAAATTACCGCAAGAAATGGTGTTCTATATTTATAAGAAAATGTTTATTGAACATAAAAGCCACTCTGCCTATGAATTAAGTCGGAAAAATACTATATTATTTCATTTAAATATGCTCCATTTAGCCTTTACTAATGAAAAATATAAATATGCTCTAGAAATCTTAGCTTTAATAAAGGAAGAATATACAGGATCAGCAGACTCATTGGCGATAGCAATGTCTAAGTATTATGATGGATTGTTTATTATTTTATCTGAGGAAAATGTTGATGAAGGAATTGAACTTGCAGAAAAAGGAATCATGGTGCTTGAAATATGTGATTTAAATTATCATGCGAAACTACATAGAGATGAGCTAGAGAAGCTTAAAAGGAAAGTTGGGATATCTAAGAATATTTAACTGGGTATAAAAATGTTTTCTTTTATAAAGAAATAATGGAGATTGTATTATGTTAGATGCAGTAGATGTGGATGAAAGTGCAACTATTCATTAAATTTGATGTAGATATTGTAATTCAATAAGTGTCTTTTTATTCAAGTTAATATTACAATAGTCAGTCAGAATAAAAATATAAGAATTTATGGGAGGATTTTAAATTGAAAATAAAAACGGTGTATATTGAGAATTTCAGAGGTTATAAAAATAAAGTTAATATTGATTTTGATTCATTAACTGCTTTTGTGGGAAAAAATGATGCTGGTAAATCAACGATTTTAGAAGCTTTGGATATTTTTTTTAACGAAGGTAAAAATATTATAAAAATTGATAAAGATGATGTATGCATTCATGGAAGTTCTGATGTTTTTAGTATTGGAATATGTTTTGAAAAATTTCCAGAAAAAATTATAGTGGATAGTACAGTAGAAACAACGTTGAAAGATGAATTTTTATTAAATGATAGAGATATGTTAGAAGTAAGAAAAGATTTTAAGAATGGTAAAAAAGTAGGTACATATATTGTTGCTAACTATCCAACTGCTCCAGAGTTGAAGGATATTCATTTAAAATCAATTAATGATTTAAAAAAAATATTAGATAGTTATGATTTAGAAGTTGAAGATAATAGGAAATCCTCATTAATTAGAAAAAAAATTTTTGATAGTGTAGATAATGAAGAGCTTTCTGTAAGCGAGATTCCTATTGATGAGCAAGGTGCTAAGCAAATTTGGAGTAGTTTAGAACAATATATGCCGCTCTATGAACTATTTCAATCTGATAGAAAAAATTTAGATCAAGATGACGAAGTTCAAAGTCCTGTAAAGTTACTTATAAAAGAAATATTGAAGCAAGATGATATGGAAAAAAGATTAAATGAAATCTTTAATGAGATACAGACAAAAACGAAGACTTTAACGGATAGAACTGTAACAAAAATATCTGAGATGAATCCAGAAATTGCAAGTGAATTAAAATCAGAGTTTGCAAAGCCGAATTGGAGCAGTGTTTTTAAATTTTCTCTTGATACAGACCAAGGAATATCTTTAAATAAAAGAGGTAGCGGTGTTAGAAGGCTAATATTATTAAATTTTTTCCGAGCTGAAGCTGAAAGACGTAGTTCAGAAAGGAAAGTACCGACTGTAATATATGCATTTGAAGAGCCAGAAACATCACAACATCCAGAACATCAAAAAATACTAATTGAAGCCTTCAAAGAATTAGCCAATTATGATGTTAATCAAGTAATTTTAACTACCCATAGCCCAGCTACGGTAAAAATGCTTAATATTGAAAATTTACGTTTTATAACAAAAAATAGTGTTAATGAAACTGTTATTTTTAGTACTTCTGAAAATCCGGATATTCTTAAAGAAATTTCAGCAGATTTAGGAATATTACCTAATATTGAACCATTTAATCTAAATGAAGTAAAATTAGCAGTTTGTGTTGAGGGGAAAAATGACATAGCGTTTTTGAAAAATATTAATAAATCCATAGCATGCTTAAAACAAATTATTGATTTAGAAAGAGAAGATATTATTTTTATTCCGATGGGAGGAAGTACTCTGCAGTTTTGGGTTAATGAAGATTATTTAGGAAAACTTAACTTAGCTCAATTTCATATTTATGATAGCGATATTGGTTCAAAAAAGGAGCATAAGTATACGGAATATATTGATATTATTAATACAAGAGAGAACAGTTTTGGTATGGAAACTAGAATGAGAGAATTTGAAAACTATGTACCTTATACGATACTAGAAGATTATTATGATTCATTAGTTTTAGGTGATGTAGAAAAGTGGGATACATCAGACATACCAGAATTAGTTGCAACACACGTACACAATTCAGCTGAATCTAGAGCATGTGATTGGGATGACCTAAGTGATGAAAAGAAGAAGAAGAAAATTGGTACGATAAAAAACAGATTTAATAAAGAACATATATTAAAAGCTGAGGAAGCAGATTTATTAGAATGTGGCTTTTTAGAGGAAATTAAAATTTGGCATGAATCTATGAAGAGATTATTGGGATAGGTATTATATTTTAGTAGAAAAATTTTTAGGGACTACTTATTTAAAAGTAATGTAAATTGAATGAAATATTATTTATTTGATTACTAGATAAAGTAATTAAGACAAAAGAAATCAATTTTACTAGATTTAAATTGTAACTTAAAAAATTGAAAAGCTTTATAATTTTCAAAAGGTTAGGAAGAAATTTCAGGTGTTTCGCACTATTTGGTTGCGAAGCATCTTTTTATTGAGGTAAGCAGATAAAAGAGAAAATATTAGAGTTGATTAAAAAGAAACAAACTAGTGATAGCAAATCAAAAAAGATGGCTACATCAAATAATGATATGAAAAATATACGTAAAGATCACTTATTTATAATAAGCGAGGAATTTGAGAGCATCAACGATTGGGTGTTATTTTTTGTTTCTCTGAAAATAAATAACTTGAAACAATCTTAGCTATGTTGAAATCTTATGAGAAAGATTAATAAGTATTTAATCAAGGTTATTTGATTTTTTACATTATTTTTAGTATCATAATGATTAATTTTACAATGCTACACAAAAACCTCTCTACGGCGAATAGATTGGTTTTTCTTTATATTCGTTACGATTGGGTTAACAGGCAATCTCATTTAGTCATTATCTTTCTCATCTAACTAGTGAGAAACTAGTTGAATAAAACTGTTATCATGTACCTAGTCAGATGGCTAGGTGTTTTTTATGTACAAAACCATATACATAAGGAATGAGCTGAAATAAACAAAAACCACCTATTTAAACAGGTAGTTTTTGTTGTAAATATATAAAGATAGTTTTTTGTAACGTTATCAGCTATTTAATAACATTTAGAACAAGGCGTCAAACCTCTAGCCAAAGCCTCTGAAATTGAAGCTTCATAATAATTACCATTCCCGCAAACACGGTTATGATACTTACTTCCAGTACGAGTCACTAATACACGTTGCTCATTCTCTGGCGCTTGAGGTACTTCCACAGGAGCTTGTTGCGCAGCTATTCTTTGCGCTTCCTGAGCTTCTGCGACTTTTCTTTCTTCTTCTTTTCTAGCGTCAATGGTTTGTTTTACAGCATTTGCTCTATTGGTGAAATCTGTATTGCCATTTGGAATTTCTTTGATTTTTGCAATTGCTAGATTGTAGTTGACGTCCGTTGGTTCTTGCTCCGCTTTTTCTACGGCTTCTCTTGCTTCTGCTAGTTGTTTTTCTAATTTTTCTTTATCTGCAATTTTTTGTTGAACGGTTGCAAGTCGCTTGCTTAATGCTTCTTTATTTAAGGTTGCTTTATCTAATAATGCTGTTGCTGAATCAAGGGCTTCTTTTGTTTGTTTTGTTTCAGCTAATTCGACCGCTTCATAAATAGGCACATTGTCTTTTACGATGGCCAAGCGTTTGGTAAAATCTTTTTGTTCTTTTGTTAATGATGTAATCAGTGTTGCTGCTTCATCATAATTTTTTTGAGTGGGTTTGCTTTCTGCTAAAATTAATGCGGTTTCAGCTTCTTCTAAAGCTTCTTTCTGTTGTTTTTCTTTTTTTAAAAAGGCTACAAAATCAGCAGATGGTTTGACTTCAACTGTTTCAGTTTTCTCTTGCTTTCCAATTGAAGCAACAAAGGTAATTTTTTTTGATTGTTCATCTTCTAGTGTGACTTGATAAGAAAAGGTACCGTCTTTGGTGTCAATTTTTTCTCCGTCAACTGTAATCTCACTTTGTTCATTGGTCTTTCCTTTAACAGTTGCGGTTCCTTCGTCATTGGTTGTAATGACTTTTTCAGTGATGTCTATTTTTGGGTTTGCAGGTAGAAAAGATACTGCGGCTACCAGTACAACGAAGCTGATTCCTGTTAAGATAAAACTTTTCTTTTTCGGTTGTTTTTTTATAAGTGCTTTTACTAAGAATCCTCCTCCAAAAATTAGGCCGACAAGGCTGATAAACGTGATGAAGCTTGCCATAATTTTTTTCCTCCTTTTAATGTAAATCTATACAGATTGTATCACATTTCTATTTAAGAAACATGCTTTTAGAGGCTTTTAATAAAAATAATGGGCACGTTTTTTTTAGTGTAGCTTTTTGTTATAGAGAGCAAATGAAAAAAGCACTTTCCATCTCTGGAAGGTGCTACAAATTTTCAGTTGCTACTTCATCATTCACTTGTTTTTTCTGCATCAAATGCACGCAAAATTTGTCTTACTTCATCTGTAGATTTTGTATTCATTAATTTGACGCGTAAATCACTTGCACCAGGGAAGCCTTTGACATAAATCTTAAAGAAGCGATGCAAACCAACAATCGAACGTGGGTTGAGTTTAGCATATTGATCTTGTAAATCAAGCTGTAGCTGTAGCAGTCCAAGTAATTCTTGCGCTGTATGCTCTTTTGGTTCTTTTTCAAAGGCATAAGGATTTCTAAAAATGCCGCGACCAATCATAATGCCATCTACACCATATTGTGTTGCAAGCTCCAAACCTTTTTGACGGTCAGGAATATCACCATTAATTGTAATCAACGTTTGTGGTGCAATCCGGTCACGAATCGCCATAATTTCTGGAATCATCTCCAAATGAGCATCAACTTTACTCATTTCCTCACGTGTGCGTAAATGAATGGATAGGTTTGCAATGTCTTGCTTCAAGAGGTGGGTAATCCATTCTTCCATTTCGCCTAGCGCTGTATACCCCAATCGTGTTTTCACGCTAACTGGTAAGCCGCCAGCTTTTGCTGCGTCAATTAATTCTGCCGCTACTTCTGGTCTTAAGATAAGGCCACTACCTTTTCCTCTTCCTGCTACATTAGGTACTGGGCAGCCCATGTTAATATCGATCCCTTGAAAGCCCATTTCAGCTAGTCCAAGACTCATTTCTTTAAAGTAGGCTGGGTTATCTCCCCAAATGTGTGCAACGATTGGTTGTTCATCCTCAGTGAAAATTAAGCGACCACGGACACTTTCTTTCCCATCAGGGTGGCAGTAGCTATCTGAATTGGTAAATTCTGTGAAATAGACATCAGGTGCGCCTGCTTCTTTTACAACATGGCGAAAGACGACATCTGTCACATCTTCCATTGGTGCTAATATAAAAAAGGGCTTTGGTAAGGCTGCCCAAAAATTATTTGTCATGATAATATCCTCATTTCTTTTCTCTCAGTTTTGTTTCGAAAAGGCATCATTATTATACTAGGAATGCTAGGAAGAATCAAAGGGAAGATTTGGCTAGGCTTTGTTACGTTTATTGAATAGGCGTTTGACAAAGAAAAGTTGGAGTGATATGATTAGCCTATAATAGATAGCGGTTACAGAAGTTCTGTAACTGTGAGGCGTGTTACTGTAAAAAGGCAAACCTCATATTTCACCAAGGGTGGAGTATGGGGTTTTTTAACGTTCAATTACGGAGGAAAATAATGAAAATAAAAAAATTTTTAAATAATAATGTTGTGTTACTGAAAAAAGGAAGCAACGAAATTATTGGTTTTTCAACAGGCATCAGCTTCAATAAAAAAGTGGGAGATGATGTGCAAGAAAGTGAATTTGAAAAAATATTTGTACTAGATACACATGCAATGTTGGAACATTTCAGCTATCAATTAGGTAAATGTGATCCTAGATATGTTGAATTAGTAACAAAAATTGTTGATTATGCTAAAGAATATTATAATTTGCGAGTCAATGACTATATTTATTTAACTTTATTAGATCATATTGATTTTACAATTCAGCGCATCAAAAATCAGGTAACTTTCCAAAGTCCTTTGCAATGGGAAGTACGTCGTTTTTATCCTGATGAATATGCAATTGGTGTTTATGCAGTTCAACTAATGGAAAAAGAGCTTTCTATTGAGATCCCTACTGAAGAGGCAATCTCAATAGCACTGCATTTTGTCAACGTGCAATCACAGAAAAAAGACATGACTGTAACGAATAAAATCACAAAATTTATTGAAGACGTACTAACAATCGTAAAGTATGAATACAAACGAGGCTTCGATGAAGATAGCTTCCATTATTCACGATTTGTGACACATCTGCATTATTTTGCTCAGAATGTCATCAATCATACAATGTCTAGCTATGAAGAGACAACTTTATACGGCCAAGTAGGAAAATTGTATCCTGTTGCTTTTCATTGTGTCAAAAAAATTAAGATCTATATTGAAAATACCTATGGCATGACGATATCTGAGAATGAAGAGATTTATTTAACGTTGCATATCCAAAAATTAACTGAGAATGTAGAGAAGGAGCAAGATGATGGATTATAAACAATTGGCTGCTGAAATTTATGAAAAAGTAGGTAGAGGAGAAAATATTCAACACGTCACACATTGTGCCACACGCTTACGTTTTACACTTGCTGATGAAAGCAAAGCAGATAGTGAAGGTATTAAAAATTTAAAAGGTGTAACAGGACTTGTACAAGGAAATGGTCAGTATCAAGTGATTATTGGTCCAGATGTTTCAAGTGTATACGCACAATTACCAAATACTGAAGGAAGTGGTGAAGCTAGTAACAAAGATACTTCTATTGTATCTCGGCTATTGGATTTTATCGCTGGATGCTTTACACCAATGATTGCGATTATCGCGGCTGGTGGAATGCTACAAGTCGCTTTATCTTTATTGCAGCTTTCTGGTATTTTAGTGGAAACTGATGATACCTATCTTGTATTATACCAAGTATCACAAGCCGCGTTTTTCTTTATTCCAGTTTTCTTAGGGAATTCTGTCGCTAAACGCTTAAAAATTGATCCGTTTCTAGGAAGTTATGTGGGCGCAATTTTCATTATGCCTGGCTTAACCACTTTATTGAGTCAAGAGGGTGGTATTTCATTATTTGGGATGACGATTCCAAATGTCAGCTATAATGCTTCTGTTTTACCTGTTTTATTAAGTGTTTGGTTAATGTCTTATGTTTATCGTTTCGCAGATAAGATTTTACCTAAAAGTGTGAAATTTATTTTACGTCCTTTGATTGCTATTATTGTTATTACGCCACTAGCACTGTTAATTTTAGGACCTCTAGGCGTGACAATTGGAAACTATGTTGCAGAATTTTTAAATTATTTAACCAACAACTTTGGACCATTAGCTGTCTTATTTATGGGAGCATTTTCTCAATTGTTAGTTATGACAGGGATGCATACAACACTTACCCCTATTTTATTGACGTCACTTGCAACCTATGGCTATGATAATTTAATTGTACCAGGAATGTTGCTTGGCTTAGCAGCTGAAGCGGCGATTTGTTTAGCTGCTGGAATTAAAGCGAAAGATACTGAATTTAAACAAGTGAGCTTCTCATCAGCTATTACGGCATTGATGGGGGTTTCTGAACCAGCCTTATATGGTGTTACTTTACGATTAAAAAAACCGATAGTAGGGATGATTTTAGGTGGTGCTGCAGGTGGTTTATACTTTGGTTTAATGAGTATTAATACCCCAGTTGTCATTGCGTCATTTGTGGCGTTGCCTTCTTATAGTAGTGTGCTTCATGCGACAATCGGCTCGCTCATTACTTTTGTAATTGCTTTTGCTTATACTTGGTTTGTTGTCAAAGATTCTGATTTTCCTAATAATAATGTTGCATCAGTAGTAAGTGAACCAGCAGAAGAAGCGGGAGTATCTGAAAATAATGTAACAAAAGGTGTAGAAACTGTTATTGTATCACCACTAAATGGTGAAACAGTTCCATTAACAGAGACAAATGATCAAGCTTTTTCTTCGCTAGCTTTAGGTAAGGGAATTGCTGTCAAACCATCTGATGATACAATTGTTGCACCTTTTTCTGGAAAAGTTACAGCCATATTTCCAGGCAATCATGCGATTGGCTTAACAAGTGAAACAGGTATTGAATTATTGATTCATATTGGCATTGATACAGTAAATCTAGAAGGCGCAGCGTTTGAACGTCTTATCAATGATGGAGATGCCATCAATCAGGGACAAGCGTTATTGCGTTTTGACACAGAAAAGATTAAAGCAGCTGGCTATGATGATACAGTTATGATTACTGTTACAAATACTGCAAACTATTTAGATGTGATTCCAGCAAATGAAACTTCAACTGTTAAAGCAAATGAGAAATTATTAGCAGTATTTTAAAATGAAAGGGATGAGAAGATGAGCTTTCCAAAAAACTTTTTATGGGGTGGCGCTTCAGCTGCCAATCAATATGAAGGCGGTTATAACGAAGGTGGTAAAGGCTTAGCCTGTGCAGATTTGATTAGTGGAGGTAGCCATGCAACTTCCCGAAAGATAACAGCAGGAATTAAAGAAGATTTGCTTTATCCAAGCCATGAGGCAACTGATTTTTACCATCATTATAAAGAGGATATTGCTTTATTTGCAGAAGCAGGTTTTAAAGCCTTTCGTATGTCCATTAATTGGACAAGGATTTTTCCAAATGGAAATGATCAGCTTCCAAATGAAGCAGGATTACAATTTTATGACAATGTTTTTGATGAATGTAAAAAATATGGTATTGAACCAATTGTGACAATTGCTCATTTTGATGTTCCAGCTCATTTGAGTGAAGCCTTTAATGGCTGGGCAAGTCGTGAAGTGATTGACTTTTATTATCATTATGCTGCTGTTTTATTTGATCGCTATCAAAATAAAGTGAAGTATTGGATTACCTTTAATGAAATTAACACTGCAACATTAACAATTGGTAATTTTCTGTCACTTGGATTGAATGTTGGGGAATCAGAATTTATTCATCAACCAGATCATATGCAACAACGTTATCAAGCATTGCATCATCAGTTTGTGGCAAGTGCAAAGGTTACGGCTCTTGCTCATGAAAAATATCCTGAGCTACAGATTGGTTGTATGATTTCTTATATGCCACGTTATCCGTATACTTGCCATCCAAATGACGTCTTATTAGCGAAGCAAGAAGAAAATATGCACTCAAAATTTTGTGGAGATGTTCAAGTAACAGGTAAATATCCTTATTATGCAAAAAAATATTTTGCAGATCATGGTTTTGACATTGTATTTGCGGAAGACGATCAAGAGATTTTAGCAAATGGAACAGTTGATTACTATACTTTTAGTTATTACTTGACGTTATGTGTCTCTGCGGATGATCAAGTAACTAAAAATGGTCATAGTATGATTGGTGGATCAGGAGTCAATAATCCATATCTTGAGCAAAGTGAATGGAATGCGATGATTGATCCAGTTGGGTTACGCATTGCGCTAAATGATATTTATGACCGCTATCAATTGCCTTTGATGATTGTAGAAAATGGGATTGGTGTATCAGAAGATGTTGCAGCTGATGGCAAGATTCATGATGCATACCGCATTGATTATTTACAGAAGCATATCATAGAAATGGATAAAGCGATTGAGGACGGCGTTGATTTAATTGGCTATACGATTTGGAGTGCAGTCGATATTGTGAGTGCATCTACTGGGGAAATGAAAAAACGTTATGGGATCATTTTTGTTGATAAATATGATGATGGCTCCGGAACGTTAGACAGAAAGAAAAAAGATAGCTTTGATTGGTATCAGAAAGTGATAGAGAACAATGGTGCTAACTTAATATAAAAAAGAAAATGTCATGCTTTTGTTGCATGGCATTTTCTTTTTCTATACTAATTAAGCTCTTTGAACGAATAGTACGGAATGTACAGCTACTTATTTTATGTACTACAAAAATAATGATAGAACCATTTAGGAAGTAAAGAGAACCGTTTAGGACAATCTAAAAATGAGGCAAAAAATATCTGTTAAAATAGTCCTAAGAGTTTACAAGGAGGAAGATAACATGATTGAAGTGAAAAATTTAACCAAGGATTATGGCAATGGTGCAGGTGCTCGCAATGTTAATCTAGTAGCAAAACCTGGTGAAATCACTGTTTTATTAGGCTCTAATGGTGCTGGGAAATCTACCACAATTAAAAGTATTATTGGTTTGTTGAAGTTTAAAGGAGAGATTGAAATTTGTGGACATCAGAATTTATCTGTTGAAGCAAAGAAGAGCTTTGGTTACATACCTGAAACCCCTGTTTTATATGATTTATTAAGTATTCAGGAACATATAGATTTTATTGGCAATGCCTATAATGTACCAAATTATCAGGCTGAGGCAGATAAGTACCTTTCTATTTTTAGATTAACTGAAAAAAGAAAGAGTGTGGCAAAGGAGCTATCAAAAGGGATGCGTCAAAAGCTTTCCATGACTTTAGCTTTAATGATTCATCCAAAAGCATTATTAGTTGATGAGCCAATGATGGGGCTGGATCCAAAAAGTATTCAAGATACTTTAGATATTTTGGTCGCTTTAAAAAATGAAGGTGTGAGTATTTTAATGAGTACACACATTATTGACATGGTAGAAGAGGTTTGGGATAGTGCCTATATTATGAAGCAGGGCGAAATGGTTAAGCATGTAGATCGTAGAGATTTAACAACGCAATCATTGAAGGACTTATTTTTTGAATTAGATCGTGCAGGTGAGCCAAATGAACAATTTGATTAAACTATTTTTTACCAAGAAAAAAGCCAAGCTACGTAGTATTTTTACCAAGCCTGTTTCTGGTATTTTTACCTTATTACTGGTGGCGGGTTATGTATCCATGTTTATTCCCGTCTTTGACACAGCAGGAAAAGAGCCGATTGATGCAATGATGGCCAGTATTTATATTATGTTGGTGTTAGCAATGGCCTTAATTGTTTGTTTGATGACGCTTCTGCAAAAAAGGCAGGCGCTGTTCTTTGAAGAGGATTCTTACTACCTATTTATTGGGCCTTTTACAAATCGTCAAATTCTCTCTTATGGAGTGGTTGATTCACTATTTTTAAGCTTTTTAACAGGTCTTATATGTGTGGCATTACCTATGTTAGGTGTTGCTTCTATGGTTGTTTTGCCGTTATCTTATATACTATTAGGTATTTTGATTTCAACTCTTATCGTCTTTTTATTCACAATCATGGCGCAATATATTTATTTGAAAGACTTGGTTCGTGAAACAAAAAGTCAGACGAAAAAAATCATTGGATTTGCTTTTATTGTGGTTATTGCTGGTTTCTTATCTTATTCATATTTTACAAATGGTTCAGATATAAAAGCAGGCTTAATGAATTTTTTACTAAGCAAAGAATTTTATTATGTCCCAATTATTGGTTGGGCGAAATATGCATTAGAGGGTCTAATAACCAATGATTTCTTAGCTATTTTACTAGGTTCAGGATTATTAGTCGCTTTGAGTGTGGCGCTTTCAATGCTGTTGGTTCGTATAAAAGGTTATTTCTATGAAAAAGCAATGATTGACGCAGTGGAATATTCAGAGTTCTACAAAAAAGCGATGAGTGGTGAAGTGGTTGAAAATGAACACAAGAAACATTATGAAGCAACGATTCACTATCAAAAAGGTGAAGGTGCGATTTTATCAAAAAGCTTACTTGTTTTAAAAAAATCTAGAACTATTTTTACACAACAAGATTTAATGAGCTTAGTAGGTGTCTTTATCTTTGGATTCTTTGTTTTAACGAATGTGCTTACTTATGGTGGCTTTGTTTTACTCTATTTAATGAATACATCTGGGACCAACACTTTAATTGAAGAACTAAAAATGAATTATATTTATTTGATTCCAGGAAATCCTTTTAAAAAATTAATCAATACTTTAATTGTGCCAGTAGTAAAAACAATCCTACTGAGTATGACCATGATGGCTGCGAGTTACTTTATGTTTGATATGAAAGTGATGGATTGGTTAGCAGGAATGGGGATTATTGTTTCTTTTGTCTTTGTTTTTTACGCTGGCAATATTGTGTCGATTAGAATGCTGAAAAGTCGTGCTAATAAAATGCTAGAATCAGCGCTACGTATGTTTGTTGTGCTAGCGACTTGTGCGCCAAGTGCAGGTTTAATTTGGCTAATTTATCATTTTACAGGGAATTTAATGCTCAATTTAGCGTTTCTTGTGCCAATGCTAATGGGCTTTAACTTGCTAATCAGCTTCTTATTAATCTATGCTTGTTCATCTATGATGAATGGCAATGCCTATACAGCAGATTGACGTTATTAAGGGCTTGCTACCTCTAAAAGATTGCTTGTTATACTAAAAGTAGTATAATGAGCTTATCAAAATACATAGAGGAGGTATTATCATTGAAAAACATCAAAAAGGCCGTTAAAAAAATAGACAAGGTTTTATTACCGGGCATTTATCAAGTTCGATTTGAAAATGTTGCTCCGATTGAATTAAATGATTATCCTGCTTTGAATGAGCTTGGTGATTGGTTAAGCCATTCAACGAAAATCTGGGGCTGTCACTCAGAATTAAATAAAGAAGCTTTCGAGGATAAATTTTTTGAGATTACAAAGCTTAATCCCAAGGATATAGAAATCGTTCGTGGTGGTAAAGGAATCAATGTTTTGACACCAGGCTGGAAAGTATAAAATATGTTTAGAATAAAAGCTGTCATCATTTACCTTGATGACAGCTTTTATTTTATCAGTTATTGCTTGAAGCTGCTGATGACTATCCAAAAATAATCATTTTATGTGATCAATTCATATCAGAGACAACCATTTTTTAGCATACTATCTATTGCGTATAAAAATATTTATCAAAATTATTATAAGCTTTAGTGGAATTCGTTAACAAGTTATAGCAATATTTATAAAAATAGGTTATTATATAAGGAAAGTAAAATAACGAAAATAAATAGGTGGATTTAAATGAAACGAATAAAAATAGCTTTAGTTGGTGTTTTATTATGGGGCTTCTTTCAGCCATTAACCTCTTTAGCAGAGAAACAGGACGATTCTGTCACAGAAGAAGTAGCTGGAAATTTAGCATTAACGGATTCTTTGCCAGTAGAAAAAATAGAAGAGCAAGTTTTACCAGAAATGGCAGTAACAAGGAATGATTTAACAAGTATAGAATCAGTTATTCCAGAAGTAACCAATGATGAGGAGATTCAAGTTATTCATTCCTCAGTGGAAGAAAGCAAGGGCGATCTTTTATCTGTTCCGTTACCAACAAGCAGTCAACTAGACGTGAAAGAAAATCGTCAGATTGCAAGTGGAAGATTTGGAACAAGTTCATGGTATATTACCTCAGAAGGTGTGCTTCATATTGGTTCAGGGGAGTTCGTTGATGTACCTGCTCCTAATGGAAGATATAGTATCAGTCCTTGGCTTAGTTGGAGTAAGCAAATTAATAAAATTCAGTTTGATGGGCCTGTGCTTGCAGCGAACAGCATCAATAATTTATTTGATAGTTTGTCTAAAGTAACAGCTATTGAGAATATTGAATATTTAAATACTTCTCAAACAACATTGATGCAACGTGTATTTGCTGATTGTTCAAGTTTGGTCACTTTAGACTTAACTTCTTGGGATACCTCTCAAGTCACAACGATTTTTTCATTATTCAATGGCTGTCTCAATATGGAGCAACTAGATGTCTCTAATTGGAATGCAAGTAATATGACAACACTAACTTATGCTTTTTCAGATATGCCTAAATTAACAACACTAGACCTATCTAAATGGCAGGCTACACCTGTAAATGTTGTACAAGGACTTTTCATGGGAGATAGTGTGCTCACATACTTAGACTTATCAGGATTTGATTTTAGCAAGTTAGATGCTTCAAATTCTTATGCTATGTCTAGGTTTTTTCAAAAAAACAACTCGTTAAAAACACTAAATTAAGTAGCAACTTTAGGTTTTATGGGAATACTTTTACTGATGCTGGTTTACCTGAGATTATGGTCAGCGATGGTTATACAGGAAAATGGCAAAATGTTGGTACAGGTACAGAGGCATTCCCGAAAGGGCAGGATATCTGGACAAGTAAAGAATTTATGAAGCAATTTAATCAGATGCGGAAAAGTGATACTTATGTATGGCAACCAAATTTAGTTGCTGCAAAAGATGTCATCATCACATATGTGGATCAAGATGGGAGAGAGATTCATTCGCCTCAAATGATTAGTGGTGGTTATGTTGGAGAAACGTATGATGCAACAACAGCAAACTATCAACTTATGATTGATGACTATACATTAGATGATCAGAGGCTACCTGGAAATGCTACGGGAATTTTAAGCGATCAAGAGCAGACAGTCACTTATGTTTATCAAAAAAATCAAGATTTTACTGAGGTAAATGTCCATGATTCAACGATTTATGTGGGAGATTCCTGGCAAGCAGAGGATAATTTTGATGAGGCATTTGATAAGTTGGGTAATCCAGTTGCATTTCAGGCATTAATAGTCGATGATCAGCAAGTGAATTTAAGCCAAGCTGGCATTTATGAAGTAACCTATCAGTATGGTGGTATAAGCAGTGTGGCCCAAATTACAGTAAAAGAAAATCAAACAGTAGTAAATGTCCATGATGCAACGATTTATCTTGGGGATAAGTGGCAAGCAGAGGATAATTTTGATGATGTACTAGATAAAGCGGGGAATTCGGTTGATTTTAAGGAGATAACAGTAACAGGAGATGTGGATACAGCTCAAAGGGGTCATTATGAAATCACCTATGCTTATGGAAATAGTATGGCCAAGGCTGTTATTACTGTAGTGGCAAAGGATATGGGCAATCATCCTACAGATATGAATACAATAGATGAAGTGACTGAAAAGCAATCTGAAGAAATACCAAGTCAAGAAGCTACCACGGAGCAAGCTGATCAACAGAAAAAAAGCTTACCTGCAACAGGAGAACAAGAGCAGACAGTTTTAGTTGTTCTGGGCATATTGCTATTGATGAGCGTAATTGTGTTATTTTCTAGCAAAAAAATGTATCATGAATGAGGATAATCATTTAAACAAGAAATAGATGATGTAAATCAATTAAAATAAGGGATGGGATAGAGTAAATGGGGAAGTTTTTTAAAACGGGGATTTATGCAGTAGTTATGGGGATCTTTTTTTTAGTCACAGCTGAGATTGTGCAAGCGCAGGAATTAACAGGTTCAACAATTGTTGATGAGATTAATCTAGAAAAATCTGATTTTGTAAGTGAAGAAGTAACCTCTATTCAAGTGAAGTTTAGCGAAAAACAGCAACAACAAATCAAAGCTGGGGATACGATTACCTTAAGCTTACCAAAAGAGTTAGAAGGGTTAACTGAAAAGAATGGTTTACCGCGTAAGATTGACTTAAATGGATTAGGCGAGGTCCTTATTTATAAAAATGTAGCGATTTGTACCTTTAATGATAAAGTAAATAATTTAGATCATATTAAAGGTGAATTTAAGCTGAGTGTTAGAGTAGCCAATATTGGAGAGAATGAAATAAAGCATATTCAAACAAATTTTGGTGTTAATATTGCAAATAAAGACATAACCATTAGTGGACCTGTTGGAAATCGTGAAACTGGCAAGCTGCCTTTCTTTTATAAAACAGGAGATATGCTAGGGGATTCTGACAATGTTCGTTGGTTTTTAAATGCCAATTTAAATAAAGAAGATTTATCTGCTGACATTGTGTTACATGATAAAGTAGGTGTGGGGCAGACAGTCAATCAAGATAGCTTTTCTTTTCAAATTGATGATTACTTGGGGCAAAAATCTTTAACTTTGAAGCAATTTATTGATCAAGGCTTTGGTTCAGTAGAATTTATCAGCGATAAGGAATTTAGAATTGTTCTCAAAAGGCAGAAAGCCCGGTTGGCATCATTCTCAATCTTATATACAACTAAAATAGCTGAAAATGGGAATAACCAAGAATTTTTTGATAATAGTTGTGAAGTAGACTACCGGATTATTTATCAAAGAACACAAATTGAAACAGATGAACACCGAGTGAAAAATATTTTTACATCTGGCTCAGCAAATGGTGATTTGTTGCATCATGGTAAAGAAGAAGTTCTAGTGGATGAATCAGAGACAACAGAAGTATTGCCACCTATTTCATCAGAAGTAGTCCTACCTGAAGAGGTACCAGTAGAAACAGAAGAAGCAGTGGTAGCGGAAAAGCCAGAAGTGATTGTCACTGAAAGCGAAGAAGCAATTATTGATGATTCAACAGAGATAGAAAAGCTACCACCTATTTTACCAGAAGTAGTCGTTCCTGAAGAAGTATCAACAGAAACAGAAGAAGCGGTAGTAGAAGAAAAGCCAGAAGTAATTGTCACTGAGGGTGAAGAAGCAATCATTGATGACTCACCAGAGATAGAAGAGTTACCGCCTGTTATACCAGAAGTAGTTGTTCCTGAAGAGGTAGCAACAGCAACAGAAACAGAAGAAGTAGTGGTAGAAGAAAAGCCGGAAGTACGCGTAGCTGAGAACGAAGAAGAAATGATAGACGGTTCAACTGAGATAGAAGAATTGCTGCCTGTTACACCTGAAATAGTTGAGGGTAAAGAGGTACCGGAAGAAAGAGCCGTTGCAGATACAAAGGAAATTTCTCAAGTACAAATAAATGAAGAAGAAAAAGGAATCAATGAATCAAAAGGAATTAATGAATCAAAAGAAGAAAAAGAACTGCCTCAAGTTACAACAAAAAAAGAAGTTGCAGTACAAAAAACATTGCCTCAAACAGGTTCAAAAAATGAAACAATGCTTTATTTTTATCTAGTTGGATTTTTCCTGATAGGATTGTCAGCAAAGCTTTTTAAAGTTAACAATACGAGTGATGAAACAAAATAGTTTAAAGAAAAAAGAGTGGTTTTTTTGCCATTCTTTTTTTATTAAGCTTCAAAATGTTATAATGGGTTTAGAAGAAATATGTTGAATTAGGAAATAAAGAGCAAATGAATAGGAGTGAACAACAATGAAACAAATCATGATCGATTCAGCATTTTGGGAGTTATTCCCTGAAGCACAAATTAGTGTCTTAGTGATTAAAGGGCTAGATAATCATGTTGAGGAATCAAAGGATAGTTATTTTGAAAAATTATTAAAGGATGGCAAGCAAGAAGCTAAGAAGTTTTTAACAGAAGAAACATTTAGCCAAAATCAAGTGATTGAAGAATGGCGTCAAGCTTTTAGTCAGTTTAAAACCAAAAAAGGAGCACGCTCTTCCATTGAAGCTTTGCTAAAAAGAGTGAGCCAGGATCGAGATTTTTATCCGATTAACCCATTAGTCGATATTTATAACAGTATTTCTATGAAATATGCACTACCTTGTGGGGGAGAGAATATTGAGGTCCTTAGTGGGGATTTACATTTAGGAAAAGCCAAAGGTGGCGAATCATTTTTCCCACTAGGAGCTGAAGCAGATGCACCTGCACTGGCTGAAGAAATTATTTATTATGATAATGATGGGGCTGTTTGTCGCTCTTTAAACTGGCGTGAAGCACAAAGGACGATGCTAACGGAAGAGACCAAAAATGCTGTTTTAGTAATTGAAGCGATTAATCCGGAGCAAGCAAAACGAGCAAGTGAAGCCATCAATGAGCTGAAGCAGCTTGTTGATTCATATTTTAAAGTGGAAAGTGTGCCAGCAACTTTAACCAGTGAACATCCTGTTTGTCCTTTATCAGTATAAAAAGATGCATGGATAGGAAAAATCTATCCATGCATCTTTTTTATTGGCTAAATATAGAGTGACGATTAATTTGTTGGTGTTGGTAATTCTCCAATTTTCAATAGAAGTGTCGTATGTTTAGTGTTGATATCTGTTAACATTTGAAGTGTTTGATCATTTGACATTGCTTCAGTGTTTAATTTACCAAATTCCTCAAGCAATTTATTATACTCCTGTAAAAATTCAATAGATGTAGTTGTTTTATAAGTCGTTGGATTATCAATATATCCTTGGACTTTTTCAATCATCTTATCATATTGAGCATTAATATTTTTAAGTTGTGTTGCTACATCAGAAGGATCTGTCTCTGCATTAGAATCAGAGGCTTTATCTTTGGTAGCATCTGCAGTACTTTTACTTGAATCACTTTGTCCATTCTCTGATGAGCGAAGAGGAACAATAATTGTTGTTCCTGGTTTGGCATAGTAACCTTGGAACATATCACCAATTTCTCCAAATTCAACAATGCCATCTACAGAAGTATTAGGGTAACCACATAAACCTAATTCAACATATTCAGAAGTGGATTCAACAAATTCCACTTTTAAATCTACTTGTTCAAACATCGCCGCTACATGTTCTTTAGAATAGCCTGATGTTTCTGGTATTTTTACCAGACCACCAATTTTTTCTTCTTTATTTGCTTCATAGGCATCCAGTCTTTCTTGATAGGTAGGTTCTTTATTTTCTTTTTCCTCTACTGATGATTCTTCCTTATCTGCTGCTTTCTCTTTATTTCCACAAGCTCCTAATACAAAGAGTAGGGTCAGTACAAAAAGACTTTTAATCAACTTTTTCATTTTTTCCTCTTTTCCATCAATCCTTTTGATAGGATTTCATATGTATCATGTATTTTGAAAATGTATCTTAATTTAATAGGGATCATTCAGGTTTTCTAATGAGACTGCTAAAATAATTGTTGAACCAGGTTCTGCGTAATAGCCATAATATTCGCTATTATAGCCTTCAAGATCATATTTTAGCACACCAGGTGAAACATATTCTGCATAACAGCCACCAATTTGTACACTTTTAGTTTTACCAGGAACAAACTTGACGTTTAAGTCAACGGTTTTATAGAGCGCCTCTGCCTCACTTTTGGATTTCCCAAAAGTATCAGGAAGTTTCACTTTTTTACCAATCAGCTTTTCTCGATAGTTTTCAAAGTCTTCTTGATCCTTGTCGGCTTGTTTTTGAGCTGCTTTTTCATCCTCTTTTTTTTGTTGCGCAATCTTATCTTCTTTTGCTTTCTCTTTTTCCTTTTCACTTGGTCCACAACCAGTTAATGTAATGACCAACAACAAGGTCAAAATGAAACCACTAATTTTTTTCATTCACTTTCTCCTCTTCCTGAATATGTTGTCTGCTTTTTTATTAAAGCAACAATTATATAGTATCTTATCCCGTTTCATCATTCAATAGAATTCAAAGAATAGAGTGGAATTGTCATAAATTAGACACGATTGAAGCCATTCCTCTAGAAGGGGGGACTAGCCAGATTAATATGAATAGATAGTATTTATTCTGCGGAATAGCACTGTTTTAAACAAAAAAATTGAGTCTTTATGATTTCTTCAAAATGACTGTTTATGCTGAGGGTAGTAAAAGAAAAGGAACACTTAATAAAAAATCATGAAAGGGGTCATTATTTTATTTTTAACAGGAGGGAGTGTATGATTTAAGAAAACTCAGAAATAACTAAGGTTAGACGAGTGCTCATAAGCGTCCCTTTAAGCGCTAAAAAGAATTCATCATAGTTATTTAAACTAAAGAAGAGTCAGGCTTGTGGATAGTAGCTATTTTTGATAGGATATAAGCAAATGAAGTGAAAGTAGTGAAGCAATGTGGGGAAAGCACTAAAAGGAACAGGACTGTTGATTTATGGCATCCTATTAAGCAGTATCGTGGCGGGGATATCGGTTTTATTTTTATTTTTGGAAAGAATTTTTTCAGAGTTTATTTGGGAAGAATTACCAGCTTATTTAAACTGGGGTAATCTCTATCTCTTACTGATTTGCTTAATTGGTGGACTATTAGTTGGATTTGGTCATAAAAAATGGGGGGCTTTACCACGTTCTGCTCATGATGCCATGTCTGAATTAAAGCAAACAAAGACGTTGGATTATCATGTTGTATTGAGAAGTTTAGTGATGGCCTTGCTGATTTTATCTTTTGGTGCTGGTGTTGGACCAGAAGCTGCCCTTTTAGGCTCAGTCATTGCACTATCTGTTTGGCAGGCGGATAAAATGCGTTATTATTATTTCCATTATCAAGAATTAAAGCAAGTGTCCATACTAGCGAGAGTGAAGCGATTAAGTCATCCCATTCAGTATTTGCTAACCTATGATGAAGAGCGTGCTTTTCTGGCTGGAGGACAAAAGAAAAAGAAAGTGCTATATGGTGTGTTTATTATCAATGGACTTGTTACGTTTACAATTTTAATGAAAATGTCTGGTCAACCTTCTTTTGTTAGTAAAATGGGGACATCTAATTGGGGCTTCAATGAATTATTGTTGATTTTTCCTTTTATAGGATTTGGTGTGCTATATGGTTTAGGCTATCATTTACTCAAAAAAGGGATGAAAAAAATCTTTTCCTTTGGTAAACATAGACCGATTCAAATGGCTTTAATTGGTTCAGCGGCTATTTTTTTAATTGCTGTCTATTTACCTAATTTATTGTTTTCAGGTCAGCTTTCATTATCACTAGTTCCTTATGTTGGTATGAAGGAATCGGTTATTTTATTGAGTATTGTGGCCTTGATTAAGCTCATTTATCTACAAGTCTGTTTAAATACTGGCTGGACAGGGGGAGATATTTTCCCAGTAGTCTTTGCCTCTATTATTCAAGGATTTGCAATGGCACAACTATTTCCGCAATATGATACCTTATTAATTGTGGCGATTGTTAGTACGAGTATGTCAATTGTGATCTTAAAATCACCAATTGTGGTGGGGATATTTATTGCTTTATTTTTCCCTTTGAATTTACTGCCAATTATTCTATTTATTACCTGTTTATTTCTTGTTTATCAAAAAGTGAAAACAGCAAAATAAGGTCAATTTTTATTTGAATAGCTACTAAAGCAACTACTATGACATTTTTGATAGTGGTTGTTTTTACTTTTTCATCATCAAGCACTATTCTTGTAATTTATGATTCTTCATTGTATAGTTGATAAGTCAATTGTTGATGCGTCATGTATAGGAGGGAGGCATTCCTGTTGCCATTAAGAGAAATCAGTCAATTATTATATCAGATGAAATTAATCGATCAAAAAGTAGGGAAAATTTTTGAAGAAAAAATGGGATTCAGTCTTACTCGCTATGAGATGTTAATGGTTTTAAAAGAAAAAGGACCTTGTTTACAAGTAACGATTCAAGAGCATTTGCAGATAGATCAAGCAGCCATTACAAGACATTTAAAAATTTTAGAAAAAAATGGCTATGTAACAAGGGAGCGTAATCCTGCAAATAATCGTGAAATATTTGTGGCGTTAAAGGAAAAAGCAACAGCAGAAATGGCAAAGTGTGAAACCGTGCACACCGGCTTACAAGAAAGGCTATATGCTTCATTTAGCAAAGATGAAGTACAAGAATTAGCCAGATTAGTTGGAAAGTTTGAAACAAGTATAAATGAAATAATACCTAAATAAATGAAAGAGGTTTTGAGCATGACAAGAGAAGTAAAGAATGATTTTTCAGAGATTGTATTTGGTAGAAAGTCGATTAGAAGCTATGATCGTACGTATAAAATTTCACAAGAAGAAATGTTAGAGATGCTTAATAAAGCTACAACGGCACCTTCTTCTGTTAATATGCAGCCTTGGCGGTTTGTAGTAGTAGATTCTGAAGCAGGAAAAGAAAAATTGCGTCCATTGATTCGTTTTAATACTACTCAAAATGAGACATCATCAGCAATGATTTTAATTTTTGGCGATATGCAGTGTTATGAGCATGGCGAAGAGATTTATCAACAGGCTTATGAGGCTGGGAAAATGCCAAAGGAGGTAAAGGAACAGCAATTATCGGCGATTATTCCGCTTTATCAAAATTTATCTAAAGAAGCGATGAATGATGTGGTCAAAATTGATGCGAGTTTAGCAGCGATGCAGTTGATGTTGGTGGCAAGAGCTCATGGCTATGATACAAATCCGATTGGTGGGTTTGAAGCAGATCAGTTGGCCTCAGCTTTTGATTTAGATTCAGAACGTTATGTGCCTGTTATGATTTTATCAATAGGGAAAGCTGTGGAGTCAGGTTATGAATCTGTTCGATTACCAGCAGAAAAACTGACGACATTTAAATAAAAAAATGGCGGTATCGTAATAAATTTGTAGCTGTGAAGTACTTTTATGTTCTTTATTTGTGGTTAATAAACAGTAGCCCAATCAATTTTCAATAGTGAGGATTGATTGGGTTAGTTTATGCCTTATGATAAAGCCTGTAAGTTTAAGTTTTTTGACCAGGAAATCACGCCAGATAATAGAAATAAACTGAGTAAAGTTCCTTCTCTAACGAGAATAGGCAAATGGCATACAAAAGAGAGTATTAAAGAAGTCGTTACAAATAAAAGATCAAGACCGTAGCGATACCAAGCAAATGAATGCCTAGTTTTTGTAGCTAATAGCTCACAAAATTTTTCAATAGGGAATTTAAGTACACCAATCGCTAAAACCCGCCCTGTTCCAAAACCAGCAATGCCTGTTCCTAAAATAAAGAGCCCAACGTTTAGAAAATAAGCATCAATGGTAATAGGAGAAAGAATA
Source organism: Isobaculum melis (assembly GCF_900111355.1). Taxonomy (GTDB): domain Bacteria; phylum Bacillota; class Bacilli; order Lactobacillales; family Carnobacteriaceae; genus Isobaculum; species Isobaculum melis. The sequence goes on along the minus strand of NZ_FOHA01000007.1, from coordinate 14,454 downwards.
TCATATAAGAAAAAATTAATGACAAGCCCAAAACAAATGAGCGCGCTAAAGATGAGCAGATAATCTTTTAAAATATTCTTTTTAGAAAGTAGGAAACAGAACAAAAGAAAAGCTAGGTTGGTAATTGTTGTAATTGTTCCAACTTTGATAGGAAGGACCTCGGCTATTGCGACATTCATAGAATTAAAGCTACTCACACCAATACTTGCTTTGATTGTTAAACTAATGCCAAAAGCACTTAATACATAGAATATAAATGTTTTAATCAATTTTTTCATTATAAACAGCTCCTTTAAGCTTACCAATATGCTTAGTATAAACGAGAAGTATGTTATGATAATAGGAGATATCTCCTATTAATGAGGTGGAAAAATGAAACAAAGTAGGTTTCAAGTTTATCAAGGCTTGAGCACAACTGATTTGGAAAGGATGAATGCTTATTTTCCAACAAATCTGTTAAGTATGGCTGAAATCAAGGAATATAAAAACAATGAATATATTACACAAGCAACAAAATCTTTAGAGCAGCTCTTCTTCATCATAAAGGGGAAAGCTAAAATTTATGTGACTCATGAGAATGGCAAAAAAATCTTGCTTCAGTTCTTAACTACAGGAGATCTCATTGGTGAGTTAACTGTGGTTGGGGCGGAAAGTACACCTAAAGATGTTGTAGCAATCGGCAATACGATTTGTTTAGCGGTACCAATGAAGATCGCTCAAAAAGAAGAAGGAATTTTTTTGAAGAAAATCGCGCGATACATCGGTGAAAAACTTCTTTTTCGGGCAGAGCATTTCTCTAGAAATCAATCCTATGAGCTAAAATATCGCTTAGCAGAGATTATTTTACAGGTGGAAATAGATGGCATTTATCACGAAAAACATATTGAAATGGCAGAATATTTAGGGGTTAGTTACAGACATTATACACATACTTTGAAAAAACTAACGGAAGAAGGCTATTTAAGAAAGCAACATCGAGAATATTTCGTTAATCGTCCTCAATTAAAAAAACTTGTCAGTTGTCATGCTTCTTAGGATTTGTCATGCTTCTTAGGATTTTTAATCCTTAGAAACATGATACAGATTGAACACAGTTCAACTCTGAACCTTCCCCAAATTAGAAACAAGATGTAAACTTTTGAAAGACCATGACCGAACAAGCCAGCTTTTGAGAAAGTAGTCATGGTATATCTAATTAAATCACACCCTTTAAAAACGAACGTTTTTCCGTGAAAATAAAAAATAATAGGTTTTTTCTTTTTAAAACACGAATGTTACTCTGTTTATATTCTAAATCGTATTGACTTAATTGCCTATTTATGACATTATAAAGAAGAGAAAGAATAGATTCATTTCATAACTTAAACGAGGAGCGTGTCCAAAGTATGTTGCCAACAAATGTTACCAAAGAATTTGTCAGAGGGATTCCAAAAGCAGAGCTTCATCTTCATCTAGAAGGGACCTTAGAGCCTGAATTAAAGCTAGCATTAGCTGAGAAAAACAAGATTGATATTGGTCAAACGACAATTGAAGAAGTGCGTAAAAGTTATCAATTTGATTCCTTACCTTCTTTTTTAAATGTTTATTATCCAGCAATGAATGTTTTGCAAGATGAGGAGGATTTTTATCAATTAGCGATGGCTTATTTTGAAAAGGTTCAAGCACATAACGTTCGTTATGCAGAACTATTTTTTGATCCTCAAGCACATACAACAAGAGGGGTTCCTTTTGAAACGGTGATTAATGGCTATTATCGCGCTATTCAAGAAAGTGAAAAATTTGGTGTTCAGTCAGCTTTAATCATGTGTTTCTTAAGAGATATGTCAGCTGAATCAGCCGAAGAAACCTTTGAGCAAGCACTGCCTTATCAAGATAAAATTTTAGGAATTGGTTTGGATTCTGATGAAAAAGGCAATCCACCGTCAAAATTTGCTGCTGTCTTTAAAAAAGCGAAAGCGGCTGGTTTTAAGATTACGATGCATTGTGATATTGACCAAGAAAATTCCATTGAGCATATTAGACAAGTGATAGAAGATATTCAAGTTGATCGTATTGATCATGGCACAAATATTGTAGAAAGTCCTGCATTAACACAATACGCAAAAGAGCATGGCATTGGCTTAACTTCTTGTCCCGTTTCAAATGGTTTTGTTGTGGATGATATGAAAGGCAAAGAAATTCTGCAATTGTTACATGAAGGCGTTAAAGTCACCGTGAACTCTGATGATCCAGCTTATTTCCAAAGTTATATTTCTGATGATTATTTTACATTAAGTGAAGCATATGGGCTAACACCAGAAGATATTGTGACACTGGCAAAAAATTCTTTTGAAATTGCTTGGATTCCAGCTGAACAAAAAGCTACTTATTTGAAAGCTGTAGATGACTTTGTAGCGGATTTTGTTGGTTAATTAGCCTGTTTAAATGAACTGATTTGATAGTGAAGGCTATCATTGATACTCATTTATCAATGCTTATCAGCAAGGAAATGATTGCTACTCTTCAAGAACAAACTAGCCAAGAGCTCTGGACAATATTAGCGGCACTTGATGTGTAGTATCATCCTTATTTTAAACAACTAGAGCTCACTGAGATTGCGGATGAAGAAATGTTGTATGATATTTGGCAAGAGGAAAAAAGGCAGGAAAGTCAATTAGAGCAATGGATGTAAGAAGAACAACATGAAAGCCTTACACAAGTTGATCCCTTTACTGAGGTAGATTTAATTTTTAGTAAGGAATGAGACAAGTTACTTAGTCAGTCATATAAGTAGCTTGTTTTTTTGTTGCCAGAAAAATATGGGTCATTATCTATCATTCAAAGGTGAAATATAGTAGAATAGTACTGTTGCTTTTTAGCGTGTTTGGATAGCTCTGATAGGAGCAAAAACATCTTGTAAATACATCGAACAATGTTTAAACCAATAAAAATGGAAATATGCGAATTTGACGTATATTTAAGATGGAGGCTAAATAAATGAGTAAAAAAGAACCTAAGAAAATCATGGAATATGCATATGTTGTGATCGGCGCCTTAATTATGGCTGTTTCATTTAATGTTTTTCTTTTACCTAATCATATTGCATCAGGAGGAATTAGTGGTTTAAGTACCGTTTTAAATGATGTTTTCGGTTGGACCCCAGCTATTATTCAATATACGATTAATTTGCCATTATTAGCAGTAGGATTTTTAGTATTAGGCTATCAATTTGGCATTAAAACGACATTAGGTACAATTGTTTTTCCAATGTTCGTATTTTTAACCCAAAGTTGGACACCTTGGACAATGAATCCATTAGTCGCTGCCCTATTTGGTGGCGGCTTGATTGGCACAGGACTAGGGATTGTTTTTAGAGGCAAAGGCTCTACTGGGGGCACTGCGATTATCGCACAAATTTTAAATAAGTATACAAATTTTTCAATTGGTGTTTGTGTTGCTTTCATTGATGGGATTATTGTGGTATCCTCCATGTTTGTCTTTGGGATTGAAGCCGGTTTGTATTCATTGATTGCGCTATTTATGACAAGTAAGGTCATTGATATGATTCAAGTGGGAATCAATGCCTCAAAAACCATTTTGATAATTTCTGATTATCCAGAAGAGATTCAACAAAAAGTCCTTCACGATGTGAATAAAGGAATGACAAGCTTACCTGCCCAAGGTGGTTATCAAAATGGAGATAAAAAATTACTCATGTGTGTTGTGCCAGATGATGATTTTACACAAGTTAAAGAAGCCATCCTTGATATAGATGAGCATGCTTTTGTTGTTGTTATGAATGCAACAGAAGTCATGGGTCGTGGCTTTACTGTCTTAAGAGATGTTTAATCTAACTAAAAATAAAACATGGGAATCTTCCTATGTTTTATTTTTATACAAGGAGTAGTGAAATGGAAAATCAAGGGTTAAATTTATTTGGAGAAAAATTCATGAAGGAAGTTAGAGATGCTTCCTTTAAAAAAATGCAGTGGTTAAAGGATGGTCAGGCTAAAGCACCAGCAGCCCTTTTATTACAAGAGCAATTAAAGCGATTTACTGATGAAGAACAAGCCTTTATTTTTAGGCTGATAAAAGAATCAGTAGATGAAACGATTTTTAACACCTTATTCTTTTTTGAAGAAAATCAAGAAGCAATAGAAATCTCGGTGGAAGGGCAATCTTTAGTCGAGCTTTCTGACGGTTTAGCAGGAGAGCTATTCAGTGAAGATGGTTGGATTGCTAAATATAGTGAAGTTGATTAAAAAAGTACACCTAGATGTGTACTTTTTTTGATAGTTTTTTCATGAAAAGCGTTTACAATGAAACTGCTTCAAGAATCGGCTGAAAGCATTTACATAGCTTCCTTCGCATCTTATGATAACAGTAGTTAAAGAAAAAGGAGATAAACGATTATGACAAAAAACATTGTAGCGGTTACGGCTTGTGCAGCGGGAATAGCGCATACGTATATGGCAGCTGAGTCCTTAGAAAGAGCGGGCAAAGCAAAAGATTACAATATCAAAGTAGAAACAAATGGCGCTATTGGCGCAGAAAATGTTTTAACACATGAAGATATTGAGCAAGCAGATTTAGTCATTATAGCAGCAGATATTAAAATTGATCTTATTCGTTTTACAGGGAAACCTGTATATGTAACAAAATCTATTCCAGCAATTGAAGATGCAGCAGGTTTAATTGAAAAGGCTTTTACAGAAGCACAAGTATTTGGTAAGAAAGGCAGTAAAGTTGGGAAAATTCAAATCGGAAATGATAAAGAAAAAGTTGGTTTCTTTACTCACATAATGAGTGGTATCTCATACATGGTGCCAATGGTTATTGCAGCAGGTTTGATTTTAACCATTGCAAACCTATATGCTTTTCAAAAAGATGATTTAGGTCGTATTGTGAACTGGGGCTTTGATACAAGTGATTCAATGGGACTATTAATGTCACGTCTCTTCGCAGTTGGACAAGTTGGTTTTAAATTAATGATTCCGTTATTTGCAGGTTTTGTTGCCAATTCAATTGCAGACAAACCAGCGATTGCACCCGCAATGATTGGTGCGTATATTGCCAATGATGCAGAGTTATTGGGTGCCAAAGCAGGTGGTGGATTTATCGCAGCAATTGCCGTAGCCTTCATTGTTGGTTATCTGGTAAAAGGCTTGAAGAAAATCAAATGGCCTAGAATTTTAGCACCAATTGTACCAATTATGATTATTCCTTTTATTGCGACATTAATCATTTCACTTTTAGTCTTCTACGTCATTGGACAACCGATTGCCGCCGGAATGGATGGTATGTACAACGGTTTAACTTGGCTAAATGACAATTACAGCAGCGCTCCAATTATTATTGGTGTGATTGTAGGTGGAATGATTGGCTTTGATTTAGGTGGTCCAGTTAATAAGACCGCATTAATTTTCGGAACAGCAATCTTTACAGATACACTTGCTAAGAATGGTATCCAAGGTGCAAACTTTGTTCCTCAAACTGCAACACAAGCAGCGATTTCAGTTGCCCCACTTGGTGTTTGGTTAGCAACTATTTTATTTAAAAAGAAATTCTCCAAAGACGAAAAAGTGGCAGCAACAGCAGCCTTTGGAATGGGTATGGTTGGTGTAACAGAAGGTGCGATTCCATTTGTAGCAGCTGATCCAGTTCGTATGATTATCGCGAGTGTTTCAGGTTCAGCAGTAGCAGGTGGTTTAGCGGCAGCAACAGGCTGTAAATTCTTTGGGGGAATTGGTTCGCCTCTAGGAACATTTATCGGATATATTGAACAGCCTGTCCCATTCATCACTTGGATTCTATGTGTTCTGTCAGGAGTGCTAGTAACAGCATTGATTATCGGTTTCACAAGAAAACCAATGATGTTGGCAATAGAAGAAGAGGTGGCAGTAGAAAATGAATAAAGAAATTTTTAACGAAGGACATATTGTGTTCGATAAAGAAGCAACCAGTAGGGAAGCAGCTTTTAGAAAAATTGCAGCAGCTGCTTTTGAAAAAGGCTTTGTTGCCTCAGCAGAAGATTATTATCAAGGATTAGTTGCCCGTGAACAAGAAGCTACAACTGGCTTTAAAGATGGGATTGCGATTCCTCATTGTAAAAATAAAACAGTGTTTAAACCGGGTGTTTTCCTGATGAAATTTGAGCAACCAATTGAATGGAATGCTTTAGATAAAAAACCAATTCATGCAGCTTTTGCTTTAACCATTCCAGAAGAAGGTGCAACTGATCATTTGAAATTGCTTAGCTTAATTGCAAGAAAATTAATTGATGATGATTTTAGAAATGGGATTTTAAATGAAACAGACCCAGCAAAACTAACAGAAATAATGAATCAAATTAGTTACTAAAAATGTGCCTCACTTCTTTTAAATGAAGAGGTGGGGCTTTTTAATTCAAGGAATATGGTGATGATAATGAAAAAAAACGTACATGTAATCCAGCATACACATTGGGATTTTGAATGGTATTTTACAAGTAATGAATCTTTAGTCCAATTAACGTATCATATGGACGAAGTTTTTGATGCCCTCGAAAGGGGGATACTAGATTATTATTTATTAGATGGCCAACTAAGCATCGTAGAGGATTATTTAGAAGTGGTTCCTGAGCACCGAGAACGCTTTGGAGCGCTTGTGAAAGCAGGGAAATTATTTATCGGACCATGGTATACACAAACAGATGAGCTGATTATTAGTGGAGAATCTATTATTCGCAACCTAGCAATTGGGATTGAAACAGCTGATGCTCTTGGTGGTGTCATGAGAATTGGTTACTTACCAGATTCTTTTGGACAAGGAAAAGATATGCCTAAAATATATAACGGAATGGATATTCAACGTACTGTATTTTGGCGTGGCGTTCCAAATGATAAAGCAACCCAACGTGAATTTATTTGGAAAAGCGAGGATGGTTCGAAAGTAACAGCTTTAAATATAAAAAATGGTTACTTTGTTGGTGGCGGTTTAATTTATTCTGATGATGCGACTGGTCTTTTGGAAACAGTAGAAAAAGATACAACTTTACCAGATATTGCATTGCCTGTTGGTGGCGATCAACGTTATGTCGATTATAATTTAAAAGAACGCATTGACTTTTATGAGAAAAAGTTAGCAGGTACAGGCCGTACGTTTGTTGAAAGTCATTACCCAGCTTTATTTGATGAAATAGAGAAGAGTGAAGTTGATTTACCCGTTGTAGAGGGGGAGTTTATTTCAAGCTCTGTTTCTAAAATTCATCGTTCTATTTACTCTTCAAGATATGATCATAAATATATGAACGATAAAATTGAACGCCGCATGATTTATCAAGTAGAACCATTAATGACGATGGCAGACCAACTAGGTATTTCTTATAAAAAAGCATTAGTCGATAAAGTCTGGAAATTATTACTAAGAAATCATGCACATGATAGTGCGGGTGGCTGTAATAGTGATAAAACCAATCGTATTATTAATAACCGCTTTGTAGAAGCAGATCAAATTTCTTACTCAATCATTGATTATTTAACACGAAAAATCAGTGAATCAAGAGAAGTTGTGGCACCAAATGACTTACTATTTTTTAACACTTTACCATACAAATGTAAAAAACAAGTTCAAGTCCAAGTTTCAACTAAACAAAAATCGTTCAAGTTATGGCTGGATGGAAAAGAAGTCCTTTACCAATTAAATACGCAAAAAGCGCAGTATAATGGCTCGATTAGACGTGATGAATCTACCTACAAAAAGGAAGATTACTACTATATTAGTGACTTAACGGTAGAATTAACACTACCAGCGTTAGACTATCTTCAGTTGGAGCTTGAAGAGATTGGAGCAACAGAAGCTTCAATCATTCCAGTTCAAAAAGCGAATAAAATTGAGAATGTATATTATGAACTTGAATTAAAACAAGGTCAGTGCAATTTGCTCAATAAAAAAACAGATGAAGCTTTAGTCAACTTTTTATGGGTGGAAGATAGTGGCGATGAAGGGGATACCTATGATTATTCTCCCGCACATCAAGATGACCATTATCAGCTAGATTTCTCTGAGGCAGAAGTTACCGTTCAAAAAGGTCCGCTCAAAGAAACAATGACCCTTCAAGGAACGTGGGCAATCGCAAAAGACTTAACTGCTCGTAGCCAAGAGCTAAGAAATCAAGAAATCCCATATACACTAACAATCACTTTAGCAAAAAATAGCAAGCAAGTGGCGTTGCATTTATTGATTGATAACCAAAGCGATGATCATCGGATGCGTTTAGTTGTTGAAACAGGGATTGCAGCGCAAACATCAATAGCTGATACACCTTTTGGTTTCGCAGAGCGCCCAGTAGTTGACCCGCATTTACATGAATGGGAGGCTCTAGGGTGGAGAGAAGAACCAACGGCAATTTTCCCTATGTTACATTGTGTGAATCTGCATCAAGCGGATAAAAGTGTGACTTTATTCAGTAAAGGAATAAAGGAATATCAAATTGTTGGGGATGATTTCAGCCAAATTGCATTGACTTTATTCAGAAGTGTCGGTTTCTTAGGCAGACCCGATTTAATTAGACGTCCAGGTATTGCTTCTGGCAATGAGTTTCAGTATGTACCCACACCAGATAGTCAATTACAGCAAACCTTACGTTTTAAAGTTGCTATTCAATTAGATAGCTTGTTTGAGCCTGCTCAAGTCATGAAAGACTTCCAGCAATACGCAATTTCTGTCCCATTTTATCAAATTCAAGAATTAAATCGTTTCACAACAACCTTAAAATATTTTGTATCTAATCCTCTTAGACAAGCCGTAACAGCGAATGAACTTTTAGATATCAGTGATTTGAATGCAGTTGTATTCAGTAGCTTTAATCGTAGTCGTAATGGAGAATGGTTGATCTTACGTCTTTATAATCCAGCTACGAATCCGGTTGAGGCTGGCGTTTTGAATTTTCCAAAGGAAGCGACAGTTGGATTTACAAATCTTGAAGAACACCTGCTGACAACACCTTCTATTCAATCAGCGTTTGCACTAGGTACATTCAAGCCAGGAGAAATTAAGACCATTGCATTTCGCTATTGATAATCACAAGAAATTCCCCTATGCTTAAATCAGAAATGAGAATAATGGAGTGAATCCTATTGAGAGACAATAATTTGTTTATGTTGATTGAATCAAAGCGTTTTAATTTTACCAGTGTTGAGCAAGTCATTGCTGACTATTTTCTAGGGAAGAATCCACCTTTAAGTATTGATGAATTATCAAAAAAAGTAGCAGTTTCTCCTGCTTCCATCACAAGATTTTCTAAAAAATTGAATTTAAATAACTATAAGGAATTAATTTTCCTTTATCAGCTTTCTTTTGCCCATTCAGAGCAGGAACGGCCAATTTCTACTAGTATTGCTGCTAGTTATCATGCACTAGCCACAACTAGTGATCAGCAGTATAAACCAGAGGTGATTACCAAATTTTGTCAGGCCATTCATGAGAAAAAGCTGATTCATTATTGGGGATTAGGTTTTAATTCTTATGCTGGAATGGACTTACAATTTAGATTCGCTAGATTGGGGAAATATATTCAAGTGATTAGTGATAATAATTCGATTGCGATGAGTGCTCATTTTATTGAAAAAGAAGACTTGGTAATTGTGGCCTCACAGCGTGGGGAAGATTGTCATTTGGAAGAAAGTATGCGCTTAGCTAAGGAAAAGGGCTGTGAAGTGTTGTTGATTACAGCCAACCGCAAGTCGCAATTGATTCCTCATAGTCACCATGTATTAGTGGCGCCCGAGCTTTCAGAAGAGGAAGCTTTAGGTCAAATTTCTCCGCAAATTCCAATGCTAATTCAACTAGATATGATATACTCACAATATGTTCAACTCTATGAAACAACCATTAGACAATGGGTAGAATCAGAACAAATTTTGACAGATAAACATAAGTGAAAGGGTGGGGAATGATGAAAAAAGTATTTCCAAAAGATTTTTTATGGGGAGCAGCAGCTTCAGCACCACAAACAGAAGGAGCAAGTACAATTGATGGGAAAGCCCCAACAATTTGGGACCATTGGTTTGAAACGGAGCCAGAACGTTTTTGGGGAGAAATAGGTCCTGCTGAGACTTCTCGTTTTTATGAGATGTACCCTGAAGAAATTGATAACATGAAAAAAATCAATATGAATTCTTATCGTACATCTATTTCATGGGCACGTTTATTGCCAGATGGAAAAACAGTAAATCCAAAAGCCAAAGACTTTTATAATCGCGTGATTGATAAGCAATTAGCAGAAGGTATTGAACCTTTGATGAATTTATTCCACTTTGATATGCCAATGCTCATGCAGGAAAAAGGTGGCTGGGAAAGCAGAGAAGTAGTAGAGGCTTATCAATTTTACGCTGAAACTTGCTTTGAACTTTTTGGAGATCGTGTCAAGAAATGGTTTACTTTCAATGAGCCAATTGTTGTTGTTGAATGCGGTTATTTGTATCAATTCCATTATCCATGTGTCGTAGATATGAAACGTGCAGTTCAAGTTGCTTTTAACACAGCATTGGCGAGTGCAAAAGCAATTAAAAGCTATCATGAAGCAAAACTTGATGGACAAATTGGGATTATTTTAAACTTAACCCCTTCTTATCCAAGAAGTGAAGATAAAGAGGATGTTGCTGCAGCAAACTTGGTAGATCTGCTATTCAACCGTAGCTTCTTAGATCCAGCAGTTAAAGGAACTTATCCTCAAGAGTTAATTGACTTTATTCAAGCCAAAGATTTAATGCCAACCTATGGAGAGTCAGACCTCACTTGTATTGCTGAAAATACAATTGATATTTTAGGGGTAAATTATTATCAACCAAGAAGAATTCAAAAGAGAGAAACACCAGTGGATCCAAATGAAGCCATTATGCCTGAGCATTTTTATGAAAACTATGAATGGCCAGAGCGTGTCATGAATCCTCATCGTGGCTGGGAAATTTATCCTAAAGGAATTTATGATATTGCAGTAAATATTAAAGAAAATTATGGTAATATCCCCTGGTATATTTCAGAAAACGGTATGGGTGTTGAAGGGGAAGAAAAATTCTTGAAAGATGGCATGATTCAAGATGATTATCGTATTGAATTTGTGGGCGATCATTTAAGTTATTTACACCAAGCTATTGAAGAGGGAGCCAACTGTTTTGGTTACCACATGTGGACTTTTGCAGATTGCTGGAGCTGGTTAAACACTTATAAAAATCGTTATGGTTATTACCAAGTAGATTTAGCAGACAAAGCAGCAAGACATGTGAAGAAAAGTGGTTTATGGATGAGCCAAGTAATGAAAGAAAACACATTAGAAACAAAAGATTAGGAGCTGTAGAGCATGGCAATTTTAGCAATTGATATTGGTGGTTCAGCCATCAAGCATGGTATTTGGCTACAAGAAGAATTGGTCGCTAAAGGACAATTTCCAGCACCAAAAAATTGGCCAGATTTACGTGAACAGTTGTTGGTATTAAAGAACACCTATCGAGATAGACACTCATTAGAGGGTGTTGCTATTAGTAGCCCAGGCGCAGTGAATAAAAAAACAGGTTGTATTGAAGGTGCGAGTGCTTTACCTTATTTGCATCATTTTCCGATTCATCAAGAGTTAACAGAAGTGTTAGCCTTACCGATTTCAATTGAAAATGATGCAAATTGCGCTGCTTTAGCAGAAGTCGCAAAGGGGGCTGCGAAAGACTGCCAAGATGTTTTATTTGTTGTTGTTGGCACAGGAATCGGTGGCTCAGTAATCGTGAATCGAAAAATTCAACATGGTAAACATTTATTTGGTGGAGAATTTGGCTATATGTTACTCAATGAAACGCAAAGTTTTAGTGAATTGGGCACAGCTGTGAATATGGCACGTAGACTAGCTAAAAGAAAAGGGTTAGCTGAGGATACATTGACTGGAAAGGAAGCTTTTAAGCTAGCAAATGAAGGCGATTTAGACGCTATCGAAGAGGTTGAAGCATTTTATTTTCACTTAGCGCAAGGTCTATATAATCTCCAATATGCTTTTGATCCTGAAAAAATTATTATTGGTGGAGGTGTTTCGGCCTATGAACCATTACTACCCAATATTAGACGCCACTTAAAAAAGATTTTAGAGCAGATGGAAATTGCCCCATTTATGCCTGAAATTGAAGTTTGTCATTTTAACAATGATGCGAATCTAATCGGTGCAATAGCTGATTTTGAAGCAACCTATCAATAAGCAATCTAACAACTTGAATAACCACTTAAAATCCTTTATAGTGTAAGAGTGAAATGAAAGACAGAGTAAGAAATAGCGCGTTAAGTGCCAACAGGATGGGATGTTGCCTGTGGACGAAAAATCTTTTGATTTGCGGTTCTATTTCTGCATTCGCTGCCATTTATAGAAGAGCTATTCTTCTCCTATTTGGTAAACTCTGAAAAAAGGAGAGTGGATAGGTTATGAAGAATAATCTAACGTTAGACGCAAGAAAAATTGCGATTCTTGGTTTATTAGTCGCTTTGCAAATTATCTTTACAAGATTTGCATCGATTACATTGCCATTTATTCGCATCGGTTTTGACTTTTTCCCAATTGCAGTAACTGGTATTTTATTTGGTTGGGTATTGGCTGGAATTGCTTCATTTGGAGCAGACTTGATTGGTATTTTTTTATTTCCATCAGGCGCAGCTTTTTTTCCAGGATTTTCGGTAACAGCTTTTTTAAAGGGAGCGATTTATGGCGCCTTTTTATATAAGCAACCCAAATCAATGACACGCATTATTACTGCAGTAGTAGTAGAGTCAGTCGTTACATTGGTACTAAACTCTATTTGGCTGTATATGATGATGGGGCCTGTCATGTTTGCAAGTTTACCTGCAAGGCTAGTTAATTTTGCAGTCATGATTCCTGTGAAAATCATAACTTTAACAGTCATGTTAAATAATCAAGAAGTCAATCGATTGATTGGTAAAATAGAAAAATAAAGTCGTAATGGATGTGGTCGAGATAAAACCTTTAAGTGTTATCTCGACTATTTTTTTGCTTTTAATTGGTTGAGATAGACTTAAAAGGAAGGTTATCTGATGATTGGGTTACGCTGTCTTATTTTGCTCAAAAGATTCTATATCATAAAAATAATGAAATTCATACAGAAATATAGTATCATGGAGACGTGTAACATGTTGGTGAGTTGGCGAAAAGTGGGAATAGACTGGAAATCTATCTTTTTTTCATTCATAACAATTAGAAATAAGATAATAGTTACATAGTATTAAAGTTGTAAGAATAAAGTTTAAAGTGGTCTTGAATGCGTTCTTACAAACATAAAAGGAGAAAAATATTTTGAAGAAAAAATTAGTATCATTACTTACTGTATTATCATTAGTAACCATTTTATTAGCCGCTTGTGGTGGCAAAGCAAAAGCTTTGAAAACTACAGATTTTGACAACGTAACAATGGGTATGAGCGTGAAAGATTTAGAAAAAGAACTAGGTAAACCATCAAAAGTAATCAAAGATGATAAGAAAATTGAAGAGCTATTAAATGAAGATACAACTAGCTTTGTTCAAGAAATGGCATCTGGCTCTAAAGCTGCTGAAAAATTCATCGGTGACCAAGATGAAGAAAAATTACAAGATATGTTTGGAGACTTAGATGGTGCTACTAAAGGTCAAGTGAGTCAATACAAATATAAAGATGAAGATGGTAAGGAACAAACAAGAAATATTTATATTGTTGAAGACAAAGTTATCATTATGTCATTTAACTAAGTCATCTATATGAATGGTGTTATATAACGCCATTCTGAATAGACCGATTTAAATACTGAAGAAGCACTCGAAAAGTTATCCTTTTGAGTGCTTTTTTATTTGTTGGCATAGAATGAATGGTCGTTTTTTTATTATGAATTAATAGCATGTTTGACGCTGGTATTAACCTATTATATAATGACGTTTGCAAGTAACAACTGTTAATTGCAACAGCGAATGCCTATGCTTTTAATATGTATAATATTGCTTTAGGGTGTTGATTTGATAACATTCTAAAGCTTTTTCTTTTCTTGTTCTAAAAATTGTAAAAAACAGTTGTTTTTTACAAAAAAGAGCCACTGAGTTTAGTGTTAAAGAGGAGAGGGAAAAGCTGATGAAAAAATTAAAGAAGAAACGTTCACTGGTTGGTGTACTGCTATTACTTATCTGTGGAACCTATTTACTAAGACAAGAAGGTCTAGAGCGTTCAGTATCGGCTTCAGCAGTTGTGACAGCAGGAGATTTTAGATTAAATGTCAACAACAAATGGGATGCTGTAGAGAAAAAGAGCTATGCCAGTTTAAAATGGGATGCTGTACCAGATCTAAGTCTAGGTGGCTACCAACTCTATCAATCTGAGGATGGTGTAACATGGAATGCACGCTCTTTAAAATATGGAAAAGCGATTAAAGTCTTAAATATTTACCCAGATTGGCCAGCCTCTAATACGCTAGCAAGTTGGATGAATG
>NZ_FOHA01000004.1:78255-164236 GCF_900111355.1 Isobaculum melis | reverse complement strand
ACAACGATACTACGGGGTTTCCTTTGGCTAAAAAATGGACAAACTTGAAGCATTTACCTTTTTTTCATTCACTATCTCATCTCCAACTAATAACCTCATATTTGAAAATTGCTTTTCTGTCAAGCAGACCATTCTTACTGACCCTTTTTTAGGCAAATGATTCTCGAGCTTTCTTTCATATTTTCTAACCATATCATAACCACTACAAATTCTATAATAAACAGAAAACTGCATCATAACATACCCTTCACTTAACAAATATTTTCTAAATCGTGTTGCTTCTCTTCTTTCTTTTTTTGTTCCTACTGGTAAGTCAAACATCACAAGCATTCTCATAAATCTATTCATACTCGTGTGCTTGTAGTTTCATTAGTTCAGGAACTTTTAATAGTGCTGCGCTATTATTTCTACAGCAAGCAGTGAAAGAAGAGGTCATTTTTTTTAACGCATTTGCTAATGAATGATGTCCCTCGTCAATAGGAACCTTGGTAAACAATAAAGAAAAAAGCTCTCGTTTCATTTTTGAAGTCAGCATTAAATCCTCTTCATAAACATTCTTTGCAACCCATAAATCAATATATGGTCTAAAAGGTTCAATCAAATCATCTGCTAAATTAAAAGGATTTAATTCATTTCTGTGAAAAACACCAATAGATGGTTCTAAACCATAAGCACAAATATCTCTTGCAAGAACACCTCTTAATATAGAATAGCCATAATTCAATGCAGCATTTTGTATATGATCATGACGCCGATTAAACCCTTCTCCAAATAATGCTAAAAAATAAATTTGAGCTGCTTGTGATTCACAAAAAGTTCGATCACCTTCTTCTACTCTATTGGCTAAGGAAAATAAAACCTCAGACTCGTCTTTCTTATTAAAAGCCAAGCATTTCCCTTGATTGATAATTTTCTGTTGAATAATTTTTTTCCAAATTCTGTTTTTTGTTCTTTTTTGTAAGCCAAATTGATAACTTAATATTTGTAATTTTCTAGAATGATTTCCCAATGGTAATAAAACTGAACAAGGTAAATGTCGCTCATCACAAGTAAATAAAGCCACTTGATTTTCTGCTAAATAAGAAATAGTAGGAATTGTAATACTACATTGTTGATGCTCAATCATCACACTTTGAATATCGTCAACAGGTATTTGGTACTCTTCATCCTGTTTAATCACTAATTGCTGATTCTTAATACTTAATTTTGCGGGATTTTCAATATAGATATTTCGAAAAGCCATATACTTCACATCCTAGTTTTCATGAAATTTCTGACGTTGTTTTTCTTTGACTTTATAATAGTTTCCAAAATAATCAATTTGGTATTTTTCTAAATTCACCAATGTTGCTATTCCAAGGCTTTCAAACCGATAATAGTTATTATGATTATCTCCTGATATACTCGCAGTTGAGATGTTTGCACCAACATAATATCCAATAAAATCAGGCTCTATTTTGGTTTCTTTTAACCCATCCTTAGATACAAGTTTCACTCCTGTTTTATGTTGAATACGAATTAAATCTCCCGAATAAAGTGAAAATTGAAAATCTGCCTCATTTACAATAGGCCACTCTAGATGCTGTTTATGAGCTACACAAGCTTTATTCGGCAAGTCCTTCTCTACAGTATCTTTCACATAAATAGGCACAAATAAATATTTCCCATTTGTCCTAAACACATCAATTCTCACCATTGAACCATTATCAGCAACAGCTTTGCCTTCGTTTAAAACAGCCTGTAATGTTGTTTTCGCTTCAATTTTGACTTTTCTAACAGTATGGGACTTCTCTAAATGCTGATAAGTAAATGCTCCTGTGGGAAATGCTAATTCTCCATTTCCTCCATTTTTTTCTAGTTCATTTTTTAATTTTTCATATAGTAATTGCCAGCCGTTATCTTCCGTTTTATAGAAAGTACCATTCCCTGAAACAATTTCACCATTTTTATTCAATTTTAATTTACTAATAGACACACGACTAATATTTTTTCCTTGTTCTTTGAGCTTTGCACTTCTAATTGTCTCTTGATGTGCAGGACCCGTTACTTTCTTATTTGGTCTTCTTACAATGAAAATTGGTTTTAATGTAGAAATCTCCTCATCGGTATAAGTTTTCCATTGATAGTTCTGCATTAATTCAGATGGATTCTCTGACATTCGGCAGATAACTTCATCTCTAAACTTTGGCCAAGGATAAGGGAAAGCTTGGTTAAATATCCTGTCATAATCTTCTTTATTTGTCACAACTTCATTTTCAATTTCTTGTAAATATTCTTTTCTTTCCCATAGTTGACTATTTCCTCTAACTTCTTTTCTTTTGCTGAAATTTGTCACTTCTTTCACATACTTAGGTGTCACACATGCAACAATTAATGCATCTAGTGCATGATGCTGGTCTCCATTTTCTCTAATTTTATTGAAACCCCATCGCGCTCTTAATTTTGCAGTAATTGTCCCATTAACTGCGAAGACACGTTGTTTCTTCTCTGTTTCTAATTTGGCAAATGAAATATTTTGTTTGAAGTAGTTGTGCAACAATACGGAAATATACCGTGTATCATTAAGATTTCTTGTTTTCCATCCTTCAATATCTTCTTTTGTTAGTTGTTTTTTTAATAATTTTTCACGTTTACGTGGATTTTTAATATCCCCTGCAATGGCTTCTAATTTGTGGATTCGGTCAATATCACCAGCTAAATAATCCAAAGGAATTTTATTTCCTTTTTCTCGATTTGCTGCACCACTTACTAGTACTTTATTTCCATAGCTATCATCTAACGTTAAACTATACGGAATAATATGATCAATTTCATATCTATCAGAAAATACATGAGCATAGGGAATCGCTAAACCTGTATAAGGGTCCATCCCACCTTGCTCTTCCCATAATTTTAACCGAATAATATTTTCTCCATTTACAATAATTCCGAGTTCTCTTAACTTATCAGCGATTCTTTCGTTTACTATACGATTTGTTTCTTGAGATTTACTAATTTTTTTACGAATATCATGAGGTTTTCCAAGTTCTCTTGCCAATTCAATACTAATAGCGTCCGGCTTGCCATATTTTGAGATAATATGATTCACTATTTTAATTGTTTGACTCACCGCACGCTTTACCACAGGATTATTTACATCTTCATGAATTGTCTTAGCATCAATCTTTTTATAGGTTGCATCATAACCAGCTTGTGCACTTGCATCATAATAATTAAATCCCATCTCTAAAAAAGGCATAATTTTCTTCATTGCTTTTAATGACAAGTTACCAAACTTGCTGAAATTAATTGGTAATAGAGATTCTACTATTTGTTCAGGAAATGCCAGTCGCCCATAAAATTCATCTTTTCTTCTATGATCACTCGAATAAACGGTTAAAATATAACCAATTTCATCTAATTGTTCTGCTGTTAATTGATTAAAAAATGCTTCTGGTAATGAATTTTTTAACTTATAATAAGAAGACATGCTGTAAAATTTCGTTTTTTTCTCAGTTTCTTCAATCGTTGCTTTAGAACCATATGTTACTAAATTGAACCGGGCATGTGAGGATAAACCTAATAATTTTTTAATCGCTGAAAATTTTACTTCTTTACTACTAAGTACTTTTTCTTTAATAAGATTTTTTTGCTCTAGTGTAAGCTCTTGATATTTTTCTCCAATATGTTCTTGATATTTTAAATTATTTAATTTGGATAGTAAATCAAAATATTGGAATGTATAACTTGCCTTAGGTGCACGTTTTTCATCTGGCTCATGAGTACAAAAACCAATCATTTTTTCAATTTGATTTCCTGCATAAGGTCCAGATCCTGGGCCATCTTCAAAATCTCTTTGATCATTAAATATACCTGTTTTAGAGCCATCTCCAATATATTCTATCTCAAATTCTGACGATAAATCGGTATTTCCAAGCAAACGTTGTGTCTCTATGATTTTCTTAATTTCTATTTCTATCATGGCTCTATTTGCAGTGCCTAAATAACGCTCTTTCCCTTCTTTATTACGCTTGCGTTCCTTGTATTTTTCATCCTTACACATGTATTCACCTAATGTGCGATGGTTGCCATCCTCTAACTTGTCTTCTATTTCTTTAATTGCTGAAAGAACTGGTCCCATATCTTTTTCAGTAAGTTCTGACTTTCTATTTGACTTGAAGCCACGGTGACCAGAAAAAAAATAAAAAATTCTAAATAATTCTTCATTGGTTAATGCCTGATCTAATCCTTTAGCTCGTAATTCATAAACTGACTGTCCACCCAAATTTTGGTTATAAATTTTTTCAATTTGATTCTTTGTTAGTAAGCCATGACGAATAAACAACATTTTTGTACGATATTTTCTAAATTTTGTGCGACGAGTCCTTCTTCTAGCCCCTCTACTCTCTCTCCTTGGTAAAGCTAACGATTTCCCATCTTTTGGATGTTCAGCAATTGGAAAAATAACTGAATTTAAATGTTCAATTCTGATTGGTTCACCTTTTTCATCTGTCCTCAAAACAGCATAACCTACTGATGTAATCCCAATATCTAATCCTATTCTATACCCCATACTGTCACTCCTGACTTTTTCATTTGACTTCATTATAGCATAGATTATTTAATAAAATAGGTGTTTATTCAATGATAAAAAAAGATAACCCCACACCTAAAATAGGTGTGGGGTTAGAGCTTTACAGAAATGTGCATTAGCACATTCTTTACTATAATTTCCTTACAGAGTCAGCTATAACTCTACACACAATTATAGTCTAATCCTCAAAAGAATGCAAGACCTATTTATAAATGTTTTATATTTAATTCTATTAAAATAAAAAAATTTTTTCTATTCTTTTTTTCTGTATATTTTTCAGTATCTATCAATAGATGGGTATACATTTTAAACAAAGGAGGTGATAACATGACTAAACTTTTTGAATATGAATTCATCCTACTAAGTACCCAATTACAAGTTGGAAAAGGACAAATTAACTTCAATCGCAACTTCTTCAAAAAAATCTACCTCGATCAAGGGAGAATTGGTGTAAATAATTTAACAAATAATTTACGGAAATTGATTTCTGACAATTATTTAACCTTTAATAAAAATTCATATCAACTTACTGAAAAAGGGTTGAAAAAAATTATCCAGCTACAATTAATTCATTACTTTACTGATTACATGAATTGATCTAATCAGTAAAATAAGTGAAAACTATTTTTTCCTTACAAACAGCTATGAATATTATCATTATTTTTTTACAATTACATATCACTATCTGATGTCAAATCTATAGAAAAACGAATTTTATGAATATCTGATTTGTCTTGTTCATTAACCATAACTAAATAATAGTTAGCATTCACATGATAGGTTTGACTGAAAAGTACTAATTTTTCCCTCATAATTCGTTCTTCTGCGTCTTCACTATACGAATCTGCTAATAATAATAATTCATTTGAGATGCGTACGTTATCTTCATCTTCTAAATATACATGAACTCGCTTTTGATAAAGATTATTTCTAACTGGTTGGATTTGTAAAAAATCTAAATAAGTTACAATATTATTGATTTTATTCCTTTCACTTAAGAGTTGAACCTGTACTTGTTTATAGCTTTCTTTTCCCCTTTCTGTCTTAATTTCCAAAACTGGTATCATAATTTCTTGAGGCATCATACCACCATGGACAAAATTAGCACCACCTCCTTGTATAGAAAAGCGCTTACTTCCGATTGGTGTATGCCCATAGATTACTTGGTTATCAAATTCTGGAATCAAAAAAGTGTGTGTATTCCCTTGGTTTTTATTCACTTTATTCAAGATAAAGCGCCTATTTCTAACAAGTACTTCTTTATCCTGTATCGGGATTTTGTCTATTTTTTTCAACGGTGATTCTGAATAAATAAAACCATGATCTGCTGTAATAATTAATCTAGATGCATTCACATTTACAGTTAATTTTTGTATCAATCTAGTTAATTCTGATAACGCCATTTCTACTGCAGTAAACACTTGGTTTTCACTTGAAGCATGATCACCAATACTATCAATCGTATTATGATAAATATAATTGATACTTGTTCCACTATAAAGCTCCCTCAACTCCATTCTACTTAGATTCAACAAATCTTTTCCAGAATAAGCTGTTGCTTTACCTTTCCCTATCTTATCTTCTAAGATTTTTCTTCGAGACTCAATCCCTGTTGTTCGCTTACCGTCCAACTCAATATACCTATCCATTAACATCATTTTTTGATGTGGTAATAAAGCAGCCATTCCAAGTTCTGTAAAAGACGGAAATATTCCTTGTATGCCATTAAGAGAAACTTTAAAACGATGTTCCATATTTAATTGCGTTGTTAACTCAGATGCACATTCATATCTAAATGCATCTGAAATAATAACAAAAATACGATGTCCACTTTTTTCAAAAGATGCTACATATTCTTCATAAAAATCTTTCTGTGTAGAAGTTGCTAAAATTTGAAAAGACTCTTCCTTTTCAAAAAATTGAGACCAGTATTCACCAAATAACATTAGAAATTCATTTTTATAAATGGCTTCAATCATATTTCTTAATGTGTTAATTTCAGGAACTTCTATTGTAATTTTTTGATATTCTGTACAAAATCGTCGATAGCAAGCATCAATCTCATAACCTTCTGCTTGATACCACTGCCAAATCGCTTCTTTTGTTTTTAAATCCACTTTATTTTGCCAGTTTTGAATATTCCTTAATAACCGAATCCCTTCAATTAATAACTGGTATTCATGAGATCTTTCCTGAAACCAATATGTATTTCGTCGATCTATTAAAATTTTCTCATATCGATCATAATGAAGTGTACCAAAAGATAGTTGCTCAGCAACCTGAGAAATAATGGCATCATCATAGTCAATAAAAGAGTCACTCTTAGCTAAAAATTCAATCGCTTTTTTCTTAATAAAGGAAGGAATTCTAAGATTCTTTGCAATTTCTATTGAACATTTTTGATAGCCTTTATTTAAATCTTTACGGTTCATCCATTGACTAAGAAATACAATACAATTATTACTTTGGTGCAATCGTTGATTTTGCCAATTTCGCGGTACCTGCTCTTCAAAATCAATAAATGCCTTCGTTTTAAAAATAGCACAAATCAAATCTCTAATATTTTGTTCTCCTTCATACCCCAAAAAAGAAGTTACTTGTTTCCAAAAAAAGGGGGCTAATTGATATTTTTCAATCTGACGCCAATAAGCTGATTTTTTTGTTATCTCCTCAATAAAAAGGTGAATAAGTACGGTTGAAAATCTTAGTTCTTTCGTATTTGTTAAAACACATAAAATTCCTAATTCTATATCATTTTGTTCTACTTTACTTTTTAACTGTATCATGCTAGAAAAAACACCAGCTAATTTTTCTTGAAGAAAAAAAGAGCGATATGTTTCAAATATTTGTTTTATCTCTGGCTCTTCAATAGCTAACAAATTCATTAAGCTTACGATAGAATCCATTTCAAACTCTTCACTATACAATAAAATATCTAATAAAGGATTATCAATTCCCTTAGGCTTTGCTGTATTAAAATAAAGGAGAATATTTTTTTGCGTATAAACTATTTCAAGTAAATATTTAATCTGAAAATAACTAAAATCATCAACTCTCAATATCATCACTTGATCTAACTTGTATTCAGAAATGGCTTTGCTAAAAGTACTTTCTGCATCATACCAAAAGATAACCTTTCTTAGCTCTCCTCTTACTTTTCGTTCACTAAATTTTTCAATTAGTTTTACTTCTACTTCTGTTGTCATAATTCCACCTTTTTAAATAATTTTTTCAAAAACATTTAAATTTACTTCTTTATTTCCAAAACCAATTGCAAGATGAATTTGTTGGAATTTTTGATAGTTAGCTTTAATCCCATCGTCTAAATTTAATTCTATTTCCTTACCTGCCATATACTCTAATAACATATCATAAGTTCTTAGCTCTTCTAATTGCTGTAAATAGCTTTCTTTTTCTTTCATTGCTTTTCCAACTACTCTTTGTGAACTATTTTCTGAAATGGTAAGCTCTGCAAGATAAATCAATCTATTCAATGTCTTTGTAAGAGCTAATACATAATCTGTTCGAACTCTTGCAAGAGTATGTTTATCATAACGATGGATATACATTAACCCTTTGAATGTTCCTTTTTTTCCACTCGTAAATTGCCAATAAATTGGACGTTTTTGATATATTTTCAAATGATCTTGATAGAATTCCTTTGTAAAATAACGTCGAATACACTCTCTCGATAATTCACTTTTTTTTGCATGAAGTCCTTTCGCAATAAATTGAAGATTTTCTTCAAGGTGCTCTTCTCCAAACAAGTAGGTAACAAGACTTTCTATTTTATTCACTAAATCATCTTGAAAATAATGTTCTTTTGTAATTGGAACAATATTATTTTCATCAGGTTGAACAGTTTGATACTTGCCATGCTGAAATTCTCCTCCTCCATAAACAATATTGGTTTGATCTAATGAATATCTTCCAAAAATAACACCAACTAAATAGGACAAAAAGCTACGTACATCTTTCGCTAAATCTGCTTTTTTGATTGTAACTTCACTGTCTAAAATATCAGGTTCTAACTCTTCTTCTAAATCGTATAATTCAATGAAAATTCTGTTTAATTCCTCTTGTTTTCTTTTTACTTGCTCAAATCGTTGTTCTGTTTGTTGCATCCAAATTTGATAAATTTTTGCTAATTCTTTTTCATGACTCTTATAGGTGATAAAAGGATGCTGCTTAAAATCCCAAGATGTTTCAAAATCATTCCAATCCCCTTGTTCAAGAATGATAATATCAGTAACCAACTCTTGTATTTTAGGATAAGACTCGATGCTTATTGGTAATTTTTGAATATCACTCACAAAAATATTAATAGTTGGATTTAAGGCTTTTAGTATATAACAAGCAACTTTTGAATTTAAAAATGCTAAAAGCTCAACATCGCCTTGAACAATTAAGGGACTAGCATCACCAAACAACATATATTCATTTTGTATCCTAAAAGCAAAATAGGCTGAAGAAATACGAGACCAAGTAATTCCAGATTTAAAATAATATTGACTATCTCTAAGTCGATAATTACCATCAGAATTCTTTATATGCATACCGTTTTTATACAAATCAATCACATATTCATTATTGCCAAAATATAAACGATAATTTCCACCTTTACTAATTGGAAACCATTTTTGCATTTGAGATTGTTCAACAAAATATTCATTTGTAGCATTGAAACAAATATCAGGATATGAAACCTCAAACCATAACCTTAAAAAAGTGGAATCATTCCCAGTCATGATACCTGATTTCACTTCATATTTATCTTCAATTTTTTGAAATTGATTAGATGAAAATAAAGATTTAAATTGATTGTTTACCCAATAACAAATTGGAATTCCAGGAATCTGCTCAAACATATCCGAAGCTTTTGATAATCGATAACTTAGCTTCAGGTTTTTTGCTGCTTCCCTCAGTTTAATGGGTTGTAATTCACTTCCTTTAAATTGTTCTAATTGAACATATTCGCCTAGAATATCTTTTTTTTGCTTATGTAAAACAAATGTACAAATAGAAACTGTTGCATCTTCAAAGGCTGAACGTTCCAATTGAACTAAACTAGCAATTGTTCCTTCTTTTAATAATTTTCTTCTTAGTAATTCATATGAAGATAAAAACATCCAGGTCCAAGGCGTCATCATTGCTGTATAGCCATTCTCAACAGTCATATCAAAACATCTTTCTATAAATGCTGTATATAGATCTGCTTTTGTAGTAGGATAATTCTTCTTCATAAATAACTTTAAATCTGCATTATATTTATTATGATATGGCGGATTCGTCACAACAATTGTATAGGACTGCGCTAATTGTTCTGCTATTTTTAATAGCGGCAGTAATTTATCTTGTAATTCAAATTGAAGTGCTTGGATGTATAGCTCTTCCGTTTCTATTGCCAAAAACTCTTTTATTTTAAGAATAAGTGGTTTAACTTGAATTGTGTTTGTGTTAATTAATGAGCCAAATTGTTCTGCATTTCCAAATTTCTTTTCTAAATCTCTAATAGCTTCTATTTCTTCAGCAGGATAAATCAGCAATAAAGCTTCCTCAGAAATTGGATGTTCAGTATCCTTAAATGTTTCAATATGGTAATCGAATGATTTTCTTGTTTGTAGCAATCTAGGTTGATATGATAGTATTTTTAATAATAATGCGACATGACTGATTTGATAGGAACGCCTATCAATTTCTAACCCATGTAAATTATTTTTTATAATAAGATTGGGAATTTCTTTGGACATATATCCCTGTTCTAAATACATATCATAAAACAAACTAAATGCCTCAATTAAAATATGACCTGAACCACAAGCAGGATCTATTAATTTAATATCTTCTAATGATGTGACATTAGACGGTACAATTTGATTGATTATATTCTTTTTTAGATAGTAAGACCATGTTTTAGAAAGTTGATTATTTGGAAACATTTCATCATATAATTTTCCTAATGAGTTTTGTAACATATATTGAACAATCCATTTAGGTGTAAAGATCTGTGTAACTGTTGGCAAAAAACGTTTTGGTACTTGATTATTTTTCAACCCGCCAACTTTTTCTTTGACTTCTGAATGATAATATTGATATAACCATCCAATTATTTCAACTTGTTGCCAATCTGACTCATTTCCACAATCAATCATTTCACGTATCATCCCATGGTTTGCTAATAATCCGTCAGGTAATAAAAACTCTTCTACCGCATCTACTTCAGAAAAAGCACTTGGTAAAATTTGTCCTAATTGTCTACTTTGCTGGATTAAAATATATTTGAATAACTCTTCTGTTTGTTGCTTTTCAGCTAAATCCCATAATATAAATGGATCTAAATGTAAAATATTCACAATTTCTTTATGAAAAGTTACTGCATCTGGCTCTTTTTTTCCAGCAATACTTGAAGATAGTAATAGCATTCGAATTGGTAAATAATCATGTATTTCCATATACCTAATTGCAATTATTCGATTAAACCAAGTATAAGCTACTTCTTCAATTACCATTTCATAAGCTTCTTTATAGTCTTTATGTAACTGGTATAACTTGATACGTTCCACAAGCTTTTGATACTGATCTACATGTTTTTTTTCTAATGGTTCTCCATTGATTAACAGTAAACCATCAAATTGGTTGCCACTTTTAATCTCTTTTTCTGATATACCAAATCTTAAAGCACGTATTTTTACACCTTCTATCAACTTTTTTCGTGCACTTGTTGCAAATCTTTTTAAGGCACCTTTATCCACATAGCTCTTCCTCTCTCCAGTAACTTGCTTATAAAATTTTAACAATTTTTCCTAATTTTAATTCTGTTTCAATTTTACTTTTAATCTTACTAAGATAGTCATCCAATTCTGCGTAATTTTTAATTTCAATATTTTCTCTAGGAATAATATCTTGTCTTTGAAAGATTCGTTGACTAAGCTCTTTTTTTAATGGTTTCACATGTTTTTCTACTACACTACTATCTAGTATTTCTTTTTTCGATACATGAACCATTTCACGTATTTGTTGTTCTTCTTCTTTTATTCCTTGGATTTGATCTAAATATTTTTTTGTTAAATCTTCAATTTCAAATTTCAAGGCATTTAATTCACTTAAGGTTTGTGCTTCCTCTGCCCTTTTTTTAAGATGTGAAAAACCATGGGAAATAGATTTTTCTAACTTTTCTTTTGCTTTTTCAGAGTTGCGAACATCTTCAATTAAAATATTTTTGTTATTTTGAATCGTCTTGATTACTGGTTCAGAAGCTTGCTCAAGTTCATCTGTCAGCGCCATTCTAAATTGTTCATTTAATGAAGGCAATTCCTTAATCATAGAATAAGGTTCACTATTTTTCATAATACTTTCAAGCCGTTTACCTGCTTCTTTTCCTGCACTTGAGGTTAATAAATTGACATCCTTTCTGTATCGCTCCTTTAGTTTCATCGCTGTATCATATATAGCCGTATGGTGTTCAAAAAAATTTCTTATTGGAATGAAATCTTCAAAAAAAGCTAAGATATCGTTTTCTGCTTCAAAAAGATACTGAAACAATTCTCTTGTATCTTCTTTAGCATATATTCGTTTTATTTCTTTAATCCCATTATCAACAACATTTTCTCCTGGATAGAAACGGTATTGATAATTTAATTTTATTTTCTCCAATTCATCTAGTTGTTGTTTATAGATTTGACGAATTTTTTGTGCTAAGATATCTTCTTTATCATGGTCAATTTGTAAACCAACCGTATCTTTTACTAATAATAATGCTGTTCTCAAATGACTTTCCTCAATCACTTTCCTTTTACTTAAAATAATTTTTTCTTGAAAGTGACGTTTAGTAATTGTCCGAACAAATTGGGCATCTTTTAGACTCATTTTTCGATTATCAAGTTTAAATATCACTTTTTCATCCTTTAATAGATAAATTAAACTAGCTAAAATATCAGTTTCTCTCCAACCTATAGGTTTTTTTGAGAACTTTTGTAGTAGTTCTCCTAATATGACAATTGCATGATGTTCTGTATGATTGTCAATATGTTCAATCAATTCATTCGTTGCAAGAAAATTTACATCTTCTGATTGATCACCAAATATATTTCCTTGAGTATATTTAATGAGTTCATTCAATTGCTCTACCTGAAATTGTTTCACTACATAAGATAATTTGGGATAGATACTTTCTATAAGCAAGTCTAATCCGTTCGCAATTTTAGCGTTTGGTAAGTTAGTAGATATTTTTAACTCTACACCATTCACATAACAAGCTGCTTCTTCTAAGGCATGAATAAGTTGAACTTTAATACTTTTACTCAACTCATTAGATTCACTCACTTTTTTATTTAAAATATTCTTAATTAATTCCGATTCATTTTGTGTAGAGTGACTACGAATATATTCTTGGATTTTAATTTTTTTCAACATATCTTCATAATAAGTGCTATTTTCTCCTAAAACCACAATAACTTGTTGCTCTTTAGCAGATAATGCAACAATACTTTCAACAGAATCAGCTTCATCAAAATATGGTGTGAGCAATCGAACACCTAGACTCGCAATACCATTACTTAAAGCATGTCCATCTATCCAAGAAGCAACATCAAAAGAATAATTAATACCTTTTCTATTTTCAAATGGACAATAATTAAATCGCTTGATATCCAAAATATCTTGAAAAATCGTTTGTCCAATCTGAGTAATAACTTTTGCATTTGATATTTGAATTTGATCAATTTCTCTATTCACATCTTGCTCTTCATTTGTTAAAAATACGTATTCTTCTCCTTTTCTTTGTATCAATATATGTTGTTCTAGTCTTTTAAGAGAATCATTAATTGCATTCATTAGTGAGACTTTATCATCATCCACATGTTGGACCATTAAAGTAGTCAAATTATCTATATTAGCAGGCATTTCTTTCACATAGCGAATTAAAAAAAGTAATTTTAAAACTGAGATATCAAATACTTCTAATGTCTCACTTTGTTGAGCTTTTATAATGGTTGAGCGAACAGAATGTTCTAATGCCTGATCTATACTCTCATAAAAGTTTTGAAAAGGAACCAAGACACCAATTTCTTTGTCTTGATAAGATATTGCTGCTTGTTGAATAGCTTCTAATAAATTCCGTTCGCCATCTGCTAAATGCTTCCCAGCTGAACCATGTTCTCGAATACCCGTAAATACTTTTTGTAACAAATGAAACTGATAAGGAACAAATGGATAGACTGATGCAAAATCTTCAGCATCCTTAAATGTTTTCATATCAACAGTATGCTCACTAAATGATAATTTATTTTTTAAGCCTGCTTCAATTTCTTGATAGGTTATTTTTAATGTTTCCTTTGCAACATCCGTCTTATCCAATAACCTTTTTTTGATAACTTCGTCAGCATTTGCACTACTTAAGCTTAGTCTTAAATGAAATCTACTTTGTATCTTAGAAAAATCATTCATTGAACTTACACCGTGTTTCAGTGTATCAATATCTTGTTGACTGGTAACAATAATCCAGACTTTCCCATTTGTCAGTTTACCAATATCTTCCACAAGTGTTTGTAAGTTCAACATCAATTGTGTATTTTCAGAAATATATTGCCCCATTTCATCTGCTAAAAAAATGAGCCGATAATCTTCATTTTGCTGACTCACAAATTTAGCTAATCTGATAGCAAAGGATTCGACACTGATTTCATAATTTTCTTCTCCATTTGTTATCCATTTTCTGGCACTTTCAACGCTCATTTCAGTTGCTTTACTGAGTGCTAAAATCATCGCATCTTCATTGTAATAAATCTCATCTCGCCCATCAATCCAACTTAGACCACTCTCTATTTCAAATAGTTTCTTAAATTCTTCATACTGCCCTTTGCTATTTAAAATTTCTTCTAATTGGGCTAACCATGGTATTGAAGGAGAGTACCCCAACAGTTCATTGAAAACCTTATTAAATACTTTAACAATTGCTAACTTATTTTGTTTGCTATCCGCTTCTGACTTAGAATCCACATTGAATAAAATGACATCATTATTCCCTTTACTTGCCATTTTCATTTTTTCTAATGTTGATTTATGTATCATTTTTTCTTCAAAAAAATCAACTGGCTTTCTTTTCTGAACGATCCTTTTAGTATCCAATAAATAAGAAATAATTTTCAAAAAATGTGACTTACCTGAACCAAAAAACCCAGATATCCAGACACCCATTTGATCAGTTGGTACCTGAAGTGCGTGCTGATATGCATCAAAAAAATGCCTGAAGTGTCCTTGTAATTCTTGTGTAACTACATATTCGTCCAGTTCTTGAAAAACACTTTCGTCATCACTTTGTCCAATTTTTATCACACCTTTTACTTCACGGTTAATAGGACGTGTAAATAAGTTTTCAATTTTCATATTTCTCCTCAGCTTTCTATCATGCGAAAAGCACGATAATAATGGTCATCTTGAAATTCATTAAAAAGGCGTAAATAGTTATTATCATATGTTCCAGGATAAAATAAAATTAAAGGACTTTTTTCAACAACTATTTGTAAATTATTCAATAAAATGTGTGATCGTAAAATCGGAAAAACTTTTCCAATCCCAACAATAAAAATAATAGCCTCTTCATCCAAATTTTCTCTAATATATTGTACAAATACATCTTGTGCTGTTGCAATTTTTAACGCTTTTCTCATTCGTTGAAATAAGACTTCTGTTCCCCATCTTTTTTCTATTTCAAAGTTTTTTTCTAAATACCCTCTTAGTTCAAAAAATTGAATCATTATATCATATAAATCAAATATTTGTACCTTTAATAAATCACTTTGTTTTTCTACATAATCTTTTATAAAGAATATCTGCTCTCTTACTTTTAATTCTTCTTCTGGTGCATAGTCAAATATATAAAATCCAACTTCATTTCCTAAACCTTGATTTTCTGAAAATTTAGGTTCCAAAATTTTTTCTTGAAGATACTCCATTTTTTCTGTAATTGATTTCATCTTCTCTCCTATTCATTTTTTTAAATTTTTCTTTAAAAATAGTGCCTCCGAAAAAACGAAGGCATGTTAGAATAATTTTCTGTAAAAACTTATTTTTGTATGGATTTTTTTGTTTCATTTACCCTACAAGTTTCCTTTAACCATCTCTGTGAATAACCATATCGCCTTGTTAAATCTGAAACATTATGTTCTTTGAATTCTTTTTTTACTTTTTCGGCAACTAATTTTTTATCATACATTTTCATCGGAAAAGTAATCTGTTGCCCTTTAAAAGCATCGTATATCTTCATTAGATTTTCTTCGCCCAATAACTCGTAAAATTCTTTATACGATTTTACTAAGCACTCTGTATCAATCTCCATCGTGTCCACCTCCTGATAAAGATATACCCACTTTAGTTTATCAAGTTCTTAATTATTTTGATAATGATGTACACCTTACAAAGACATTATATTTTACAAGACGAACAGCATGCTATCCCTCTTATAAAATAATAAATAGATATACTTACGTATATGTGTAAAACTTCAATATTTATAAACACTAAAAAAGATACCTTGGTAACATTCAGTTTAACTGAAAATTATCAAGATATCTTTTTTAAAGGTAACTATATCCAACCTCATCTCTTAATGAAACTATAAAAATTAATCATCATCTCTATTTTGGTGCAACTTCACTAATTCAACAATGACTAATGGTAAAATAGAGAATAACACGACTAAGCGCCAATGATAATCTCCGATATCCACTAATTGGAACATCTCTTGAAATAGTGGAATCAATGCTACTGCAATAATAATCCCAATCGAAATAATCGCCATTTCTAGTAATCTTCGATTTGAGTTAAACTTAATTTTAAAAATCGAATATTTACTACGACAGTTTAAGACATGAATAATAGAAGACAACCCCAAAATCAGGAAAGCCATTGTTTGCCCTACTTCATGACTTGGTTGGATTGACGAAATGGTCACAAATGAGCCCATATAATACCCAAGTAAGGTTAAAACGGTAAAAATAACACTATGAAACGCAATGTCTTTGCCAAGGCCACCAGCAAAAATACTTTGCTCTTTTGGAATCGGTGGCTGCTCCATAATATCTGCATCTGGTTTTTCTCGGCTTAAGGCAAAACCTGGTAAGCCATCTGCAATCACATTAATAAATAGTAATTGAATCGCAATAACTGGTGCACCCCATCCTAATAACATGGAGATTAAGACAATAAAAATTTCAGAAATATTACAGCTCAATAGAAAATGAACGGCTTTTCGAATATTTGCATAAACGGTTCGACCATGTGCTACTGCATCTACAATCGTCGCAAAGTTATCATCTGTTAAAATCATATCTGCGGCACTTTGTGCAACATCGGTACCTGTAATTCCCATGGCACAACCAACATCTGATGCTTTTAAGGCTGGTGCATCATTGACACCATCTCCTGTCATGGCAACGACTTCACCATTTGCCTGCCATGCTTTAACAATTCTGATTTTATCTTCTGGACTGACACGTGCATATACACTATATTTATACACATCACGAATCAATTCTTCATCTGTCATCTTAGCTAAATCAGCACCAGTCATGGCTTCTTTCTCACAAGTTAAAATACCTAATTCTCGAGCAATAGCACTAGCTGTTAAAATATGATCACCAGTAATCATAACGGTCTTAATCCCCGCTTTAGCTGCTTTGGCAATCGCACCTTTACTCTCAGGTCTTGGTGGGTCAATCATACCAATTAAACCTAATAATTGTAGGTCATTCTCTAGTGTTTCACTTGTTAATTCAGTTGGTAATGTATCATAACGTTTAAAGGCTACAGCAATGACGCGTAACGCTTTTTTACCAAAGTTATAGTTGATATGAGTGGCTTGCTGAATGTCGCCATCACTACATAAGGATTCAATCCTATCAAAAGCACCCTTTGTAATTGAAATATAGCCGCCTTCACCTAATTCATGAACAGTGGTCATTAGCTTTCTATCTGAATCAAAGGGCAACTCAGCAACTCGTGGATAGCTTTCTAATAAATCAGTTTTATAATAATCATAATCTTCATATAATTGAACAATCGCTAACTCGGTTGGATCACCTATGCCATTTTCAATAGCTTCTGAGCGATCAATAAAGGCATTGCTACATAAAACACCCATTTTAATGATGCTTAAAGCTTCATCTGACATCGCATTTTCAGTATCAATAATATTATTACCACGTGTCCAAACCCGTTGTACAGTCATTTTATTTTGAGTCAATGTCCCTGTTTTATCTGAACAAATAACAGAGGCACTTCCTAATGTTTCTACAGCTGGCAAGCGTCTAATAATCGCATGCTTTTTCACCATTTTTTGAACATTAAAGGATAAGGTTAAGGTAACAATCACCATTAAGGTTTCTGGAACGGCTGCTACAGCAAGAGAAACGGCGGTCATAAACATTTCTAGCACTGGTTCATTTTGTGCATATCCGATAAAGAAGACTACAGCTGCGGCTGCTAAAGCCAATAAGCTAATATTTTTCCCTAAACGGTTTAATCGTTCTTGAAGTGGGGTCATGCTGGTTTTTTCATTATTTAATAAAGCCGCAATCCGTCCCATTTCTGTGTTCATTCCAGTGGCTGTAACAATTGCTAACCCTCGACCATTTGCGACCATACAGCCTGAATAAACCATATTCAAGCGGTCTCCAATCGGGGCATCCGCTGCAACCACTGCATTTGCTTCTTTTTCAATGGGAATACTTTCCCCTGTTAACGGTGATTCTTCGACTCTTAAGCTCACAACATCAATTAGCCGTGCATCTGCTGAAATCATGTTTCCTGCTTCTAAAACCAGTAAATCGCCTGGCACTAGCTCCTCTGCAGGAATCGAAATAATTTCCCCATAACGCATCACACTACTCATTTGTTTGTTCATATTTTGAAGTGCTTCTAAAGATTTCTCAGCATTATTTTCCTGGATGACACCAAGTAAAGCATTTAAAATAACGATTGAAATAATTAAAATTGCCTCAACATAATCCCCTTCATGAATGGTAATCGCCATGTATAGCGAAATGGCTGCTGCAACGATTAAAATAATAGTGGTTAAATCGCCCATTTGCATGAAAAATTTCTTTAAAAATGAATCCTTCTTAATCGATTCAAATTCATTCATGCCATAGGATTCACGTTTTTTTAGAACCTGCTCTTCGGTTAATCCTATTTCGCGGTTTCCCTCTAGTTCCTGTATTAATCTAGGCAAATCTTTTGTGTATGCTTTTGTCATCGACTCTCCCCTTTTAAATAAATTTATGGTGATGAATGATCTAGTAAAATAATAAATGAATGAATCACACTATCAATGGTGACCGCAGATACTTTAGGCTGTTCTTCATATTCATTTTTAGCTTCTCTCATTAACAAACCCAAGATTGCATTTGTAAATAGGAAAGCAATGGTGTCTGCATCCACATCTTCAATCAGTTTATCCTGCTTCAATTCATTTATTTTTTTGACAAATATTTCTAACACATATTCTTGACTATCTGGAATCACTAATTTGGCTTGTTCATTCCCAATTTCTTTGATTGAGGTAATCACTGCCTCTTTATGTGATTCAAACATATGCAATAAAAAAGTACCTGTTTCTGTTAGAAAAACTCTTGGTGACGCAAAGTATTGTCCAAAAAACTCATCTACCTCCTGCTTCATTTCAATTAATTGTTGCTCAAAGGCCACTTTAAAAAGCTCGTTTTTACTTTTAAAATTTTTAAAGATTGTTGACTCATTAATTCCTGCATGTGTAGCAATTTGTTTCGTTGTTGTACTCTTGCAGCCTGCATGAGAAACCAATTGCAATGTCGCTTTAATAATGTTTTTTTGCATTGTAGATAATGCTTTTTCTTCGTTCATTTTTCCAAGACCTTTCTGACATAAAATCATCACTCTGCACAAAGCAAGTAAGTACTTGCTTTATTAAACCTTAACATAAATAAACCAATTGAATCAAGGATTTTCTTTTAAAATAAAAAAAAACATCAAAACATCTGATGTTTTTTTCCGACTATTTATCTAAAATCAATTGGTCAAAAATAAATTGTCCAACCCCGCCACTATCACAAGGCCCAATAACCATTTGGCACTTTTCTTTAATCGCAGCCGTTGCATTTTCTACAGCAACAGGGACATCTACCACTTCTAGCATGGCAAAATCATTTTCAGCATCCCCAATGCCGTAAGTCTTTTCAGAAGGCATTTTTGCTAAATAATTTTGAATCGCGGCTCCTTTGTTACTATGAGGATGAACCACCTCTAAAGCTGTGAAAAAGGAAGAGAAGGTATAGAGCCCAGTACTCGCAAGTTTTCCAATAAGCTGCTCACGTATTTGGTCATCAGCATCCATTAATTCTACTTTTAAAATATGAATCTCCGGATTTTCCTTAAAAAAGCCAATTAAATCTTCATGATGTCCGCACTCATTGGTAAAATAATTTTCTTTAAAGTCCATCACAACCGTTCCCTGCTCACCAAGAGTCTCAAATTTTTTTCTTAGCTTTTGAAGATGTGTTTGATAATGATGCATTGGTTTTAAGAAAATCCCTTCACTTGTATGAATATGATAAAAAATATCTTCTTTTTCTACTATCTCTAAAACCTTGACACAGTCTGCAATAGATAAACAATTTTCATAGACTGGTGCTTCTCCAACAAGCTTATAGCCTGCACCATTACTAAAAATCATATCGCAATCCTGACCTGCTTTTGTTAATAAATCAACGATTTGATGACAGCCTCTACCACTGACAAAAACAAAATGATCGCCTTGCTTTTGTAAAGCTGCTATTGCCTCTAAATTAATTGGCGCAATCTCACTTCCTGGTGAATGAAATGTGCCATCTATATCTGAAAATACTGTAATCATGACAACGTTCCTTTCTTGCTCTTTATCCATTTATTGTAGCATGTCCTTTCTTAAATAACAGCCTTTAATTTTTTGCTAAGCTCAATTAAACATACGATAAAAAAATCGTCTACCAAATTTAGCAGACGACCATTGTTTAGCCCTTAAAGTTATAAAGCGGCTTGATAATTTCTTGAATCTCCATTGTATCCACAATATCT
This sequence comes from Isobaculum melis, assembly GCF_900111355.1. Lineage (GTDB taxonomy): Bacteria > Bacillota > Bacilli > Lactobacillales > Carnobacteriaceae > Isobaculum > Isobaculum melis. The sequence goes on along the minus strand of NZ_FOHA01000004.1, from coordinate 143,577 downwards.
TGCTGAAGCTGTTTCGCTGGTTTGTAGGCAGCTGGTGCTTCATCAATGGTTTTCTTTGACACAGAGGTTGTCCAAACATTTTTCATTGCATGCTGATAACTTTCAAGACTGATTTGTGCTTTAGCTTTTGAACGACTTAACAGCCTTCCTGCACCATGTGGCCCTGATTGATTCCAATCTGCATTGCCTTTTCCTACTGCTAAGATGCTACCATCTCGCATGTTTAAAGGCACTATCATTGGTTCACCTAGTTTAGCTGAAGTCGCTCCTTTTCTTAGCATGTTTGTTTCTAAATCAATATAATTATGTGGACAATCAAAAGCTGAAACCACTGCCTTATCCCATTTCATTGCTTTTAAGATGGTCTGCGCCATCACTTTCCGATTATAAGCTGCATAGGCCTGAGCCAACTTCATATCCTCTAAATAATCCGTTAGTGCTTGTCCTGTGAGAAAAGATAATTCATAAGGCAATTTAATGGCTTCTCTTTCATTCGTAAGCGCCTGAGCTTTCTCCACTTTTTTACGTTTCATCGCTGAAGCCGCTTCAAGTTTCAATGTTTTTCTTTGCTGACTTAATGTTTGATAAGCTACTTCCTGATGGTATTCTGCTATTTCTTTCCCCAAACTACGGCTCCCACTATGAATCACTAAGTAAAGCCCATCTTTCCCTTGGTTCACTTCAATAAAATGATTGCCACCACCAAGTGTACCAATACTTCTTAAAGCCCAACCTTTGTGAATCGGAGCATGAATCTTCCCTAATTCAAAGAAATCCTGCGTTTTATCATGGGTACCATGCCCGCTTGGGATTCTCGTGCGAATGATACGATCTAATTTATCAAAATTAGTCTTTAGTTTACTCCCTTTTAATTTCACAACATATAGGCCACAGCCAATATCAACACCGACTAAATTGGGGACGACTTTATCTTGGATGGTCATCGTTGTGCCAATCACACAGCCTGCCCCGCTATGGGTATCTGGCATAATTCGAATTTGGCTATCTTTAGCAAATTCTTGGTTACATAAGGACATAATTTGTCCGATCGTGCTATCGTCTAACATATCTGTATAGACTTGTGCTTCATTATATTTTCCTTTTATGGTTAACATTTCAATTCCTCTTTTTCTTGTTGTAGTAGTAGAAGGTTAAAAGGTTCAAAGTCGAATAAAATTCGATTTGTATCATGTCTCTAAGGATTAAAATCCTAAGAGGCATGACAAAAATACCGTCAATCATAAATGATTGACGGCTGGCTATATCTTAACGGACACTGCCTATAAATAATGGATGACGCAAAAATGACACAAACAAACCAATGGCTTGTTTAGCCTTTATTGCCCATTCAATTACTTTTTCATCAATCTTTGAATTTTTAGTGATGGATAATTTGCTTGTTTGTTTCATTTTGCTCACCCCTTTCTTTATTATGTAAAATCGTTTATCAGCATATCACGGCTTTTTTTATTTGTCAAACTCAACTTAGCTTTCATGACTAACATAAAGGATTTTCCCTGTCCTATCAAATCGAACAACTAGTAGCTCATCACTAAATTCTGGTACTAATTTAAAATCAAAGGTTAATTCTAGTCCATTATTTTTGTCTAAAGAAAACCAGGCTCCAGAAAGAATTAAATTTTCAATCAGTAATTGATTCGTAACTTGATCCACTGAATCTACTTTTAAATGTGCGAGTGTTTCTTCTGTTAGTTCTTCCAAATGGAATTCAAAATAATACTCAATGGTTCCATTTTCTTCAGCCATTTGCGCTAAAAGATAAGTCTTTGCTTCAGCATAAAGCTTTGGAAACTGCTCTACTAACATTGCAATACTTTGATAATCTTCTAATAAAGTAATGCCCTCATGCATATCCAAATCAATCGTAATGTCTTGTCCTCCTAATTGGAATGTTGCATCTCTTTTATCCATTGCTAATCCTTCTTCTGTATCATAGGTTAATGTACCTAGTAATTTAGTTTCTATCAACTCTTTTGCCATTTGCTCTCCTCCTAATGAATGTACATTGCTCTGTTATTCTAACATTCTTTAGCTCTCTTTATCAATAAAGAAAAAAAGCCTCAACGAGGCCCTTTCCTTTTTATTCACCTTGATAAGCTTCAATAATAATTTGTTTCAATTCACTGATTAAAGGCTCTTTAGGGTTTGCAGTTGTACATTGATCTTCAAATGCTAACTCAGCCATTTTATCCACAGTACTATCTAAGGTTTTCTTAGAAACACCTTGTGCTTTCAAGCTCATATCAATATTGATATCTTTTCCTAATTGAATGATTTCTTGAACAAGTGCTTCCACTAATTCGGCTGTTGTATTGCCTTTGAAGCCCATAAATCTTGCAATATCTGCATAATCTTCATCTGCACGGAAGAATTCATATTTAGGGAACAATGCATGTTTTGAAGGATCTTTTGCATTGTAACGGATAACATGTGGCATTAAAATTGCGTTTGTACGACCATGAGGAATATTGTACTCTCCACCAATTTTATGAGCGATAGAGTGGTTAATTCCTAGGAAAGCATTGGCAAAAGCCATCCCTGCCATTGTTGATGCGTTATGCATTTTTTCTCTTGCTTCTTCATTGGCTACATTATAAGAATCACGTAAGTTTTCAAAGACTAATTTAATCGCTTGTAAGCTCAAGCCACGAGTATAATCACTTGCCATGACAGATACATAAGATTCAATCGCATGTGTTAAGACGTCCATTCCTGTATCTGCTGTAACTGATTTAGGCACACTCATGACAAATTGCGGATCAATAATTGCCACATCAGGTGTTAATGCATAATCTGCTAATGGGTATTTCACATGTGTTTCACTATCTGTAATAACCGCAAATGGTGTGACTTCTGAACCAGTACCAGATGTTGTTGGAATACAAACAAATTTAGTTTGTGTTAACGCTGGAATTTTATACGTACGTTTTCTGATATCTAAGAATTTTTGTTTAGCACCAAAGAATTCTGTTTCTGGTTTTTCATAGAATAACCACATGCCTTTAGCAGCATCCATTGCTGAACCACCACCAAGTGCAATAATTGTATCTGGTTTAAAGTCCAGCATGGCATTTGTTCCTGCCATCACAGTATTTGAAGATGGGTTAGGTTCTACATTTGAGAACACTTCAATCACAACGTTATTTTTACGTTGACGCAATTCATTCATCACTAATTCAGCATAACCAAATTGAACCATTCCTGGGTCACATACTAGGAAGACACGTTCTACATTTTCCATTTTTTGTAAATATTGAACGGATGATTTTTCAAAGTAAATTTTTGAAGGAAGTCTGAACCATTGCATATTATTTCTCCTATTCGCGATTGTCTTAACGTTTAATAGATTGATTGCTGAAACGTTTTTAGAGACAGAGTTTTTACCATATGAACCACAGCCTAGCGTTAATGAAGGAATCATTTCATTGTATAAATCACCAATTCCACCTTGGGCTGTTGGAGAATTAACCAAGATACGACAGGCTTTCATTTTCACACCAAACTCACGAGCAATGCTATCATCTAATGTATGAATCGCTGCTGAGTGACCTAAACCACCTAATTCAAGCATTGTTTCACATAATTCAAAAGCATGTTCTTTACTAGTTGATTTAATCATTGCTAAGACTGGAGATAATTTTTCACGTGACAATGGATATTTTTCTCCTGCGCCATCTAATTCAGCAATCAGAATTTTAGTTCCAGCTGGTACTTTAATCCCTGCTGATTTTGCAATATCTTCTGCTGAGTTTCCAACAATTTTAGGATTAACAGCATATTTGCCTTCGTTCATTACTGCATCTTCTAATTTTTTCAATTCTGCTTTTTTCACAATATAAACTTGATGTTTTTCAAATTCAGCTTTGACTTCAGCATAGATTTCTTGATCGACAATCACAGCTTGCTCAGAAGCACAAATCATCCCATTATCAAATGATTTAGAAAGAATCACATCATTCACAGCACGTTTTACTTTAGCTGATTTTTCAATATAACTAGGAACATTACCAGGTCCTACGCCTAATGCAGGTTTACCAGTTGAGTAAGCTGATTTAACCATTGCACCGCCACCTGTTGCTAAAACAATCGCTACATCTGAATGGTTCATTAGTAAGCTTGTTGCTTCAATTGATGGTGTTTCAACCCATTGAACACAATCCTCAGGAGCACCAGCTGCAATCGCTGCATCACGTACAATACGGGCAGCTTCGGATGAACATTTTTGAGCTGATGGATGGAAAGCAAAAATAATTGGGTTACGTGTTTTCATTGAAATAATGGCTTTAAATAATGTTGTTGAAGTTGGGTTTGTGACAGGTGTTACCCCACAAACAACGCCCACAGGTTCTGCGACTTCAATCAAGCCTTTTTGTTTATCTTCGTTAATAACACCTACTGTTTTATTATGTTTAATAGAATTCCAAATATACTCAGTTGCATACATATTTTTAATACATTTATCTTCATAGATACCACGGCCAGTTTCTTCAACTGCCATTTTTGCTAGGGGCATATGATGTTCTAAGCCAGCTAGTGCCATTTGATGCACAATGTGATCTACTTGCTCTTGTGTAAAATCTTCCATTGCTTTCAAGGCTTTTTGTCCTTTTGCTGCTAACTCATCAATCATTTTTTGAACATTGTTTGTCTCTTCTACTTTTGCTTTAGCCATTCGTAAATTCCTCCTAGAAATCTTCTTGAAATGTTTGTTAACTATTTCACAAACTAATCATAACCCATCTTTTTTATTTTGTAAATACTTTTTTGTGATTTTTTTCACAAATAAATAAAATACAGTAAAAAGAGGACAAAAGTTTCCTTTCATCCTCTTCCTAAATTTAGTCTATCAAGCTAGTGTCACCAATACTTTCAACTGTAAATTCCCCATCTTCATAAACAATTTTGGTAATGCTTGCATTTTTAAGTGGCTTGCCTGTATACGCTGGTGTCATATCTGAAAGCATGATATTAATCGACATCCCATGACTCACAACTAAGACATTGCCGCCCCCTTTTGCTTCTACATCTATTGCAATTTTCTTTAACTGTTCTTGCATACGTGTTTTAATTGTCTGCGCATCTTCTGCCATCTCATAAATATCTAGTTCTTTAACTGCATCTGCAGATAGCTCCCATGACTTATTGCCTGCTGCTTTTGCAAAATCGTCATATGAAGCATAGCCTAAATGCTCAGAGAAAGCTTGTAGCATCTCATCATTGATGCCACCTTCAAATTTTCCATAACAGGCTTCTCTTAAATTTTTACTTTCGTTTAAATAAATCTCTGATTGTCCACTGCTCTCTAAAATATAACCAGCTGTTTCTTTAGCTCTTGTTAAATCACTGGCATAAGCTGCAACGAATGTCACATCATTTTCTTTTAAGCCTTGACCTAATTTTTCAGCTACTTCAATTCCTTCTTTGGTTAAAGGTGTATCTGACCAGCCTTGTGTTCGCTCCATCGTATTAAAAAGAGTTTTGCCATGTCGTGTTAGATAAATTGTGACAGGCTCTTGCTTTTTCTCATTTTTTGCAACAGTTGAAGTTTGATCACTTTCATCTTTGCTGGTTTCTTTTTGACCACTGCTACACCCAACTAAAAATAGTAGCACCCCTACAATTAAAATCCACCTAATTTTTCTGTTTTCCATTTTGAATCCTCCTCTGTCTTTGTTGTTTGTTCCTGTGGTTTTGGGTTTTCAAAATCATAACCAATAAAAGCTTAACATTTATTTGTAAACGCTGTCAATTCCTTTGTAAAATAAAAAAAGAGGAAAGCTATTTCCTCTTTATCTATCAATAAATCCTACTATTTCTTATAATAAATCGTCAATATCTAATAAGTCTACTTCTTTTTCAGCTTCTTTTTGCCTCTGCATTAAAGCAAAAGATAAGTATTCAGTTGGTTTTAAAGAAGATAAATCACTGACTTGCTGATGAAAAGAGAGATCCTGACGATTCTTCCATTTAAAACTAGTTAAATAAAGCCATATTTCATTTAAAGAGATTTCATTGTATCCCATTAGTTTAAATTCATCTGCTTTTAACAAAAGCCAAGGCTCTAAATTCTCATATTTACAGTTCACAGACATCTTCTAAGCTAAGCTCCCTCTAACACTTTTCAAGCTATTTACAATAAGAAAATAGAAAAAAGTGAACATTCTTACAAGAGAAAAACCAAGTGCTTATTTTTCAAGTACACACTTGGTTTTCTTTTTGATTATTCTTTTTCAGTTGTTGTCTCTTCAACTTCTGTTTCAGCTGTCACTTCTTCAGCTGGTGCTTCAGTTGTTGCTGGTACTTCTTGAACAGGCGCTGCTGCTGCAACTGGCTTCACTTGTTTAACAGCCCAACGTTCAAAAGTTAGGTAAACCCCTTCACAATCAAGAACGATTGTATTGTCTTCAGTGTTAATTTCTTCTACAACACCATGCAGACCACCAATTGTAATCACTGATGAACCGACTTTTAAAGCGCTCATTAGTTGTTGTTGTTGTTGCTGTTGTTTCTTTTGCGAACGGAACATCATGAAAACCATGGCACCGACCATAGCAATTAATAAAATCATATTTGCTGGCATTTAATTCACTCCATTTCAATTATACAAAAATCTACACCATATACTGTAACAAACTTTCAGCAAATGAGCCAGTGTTTTCCTTTGAAATACGTTTTTTTTTAAAAGTTTCTTGCATTTGGTTTATTAAAGCCATATTCTTCAAAAAAAGCTTCTCTAAATTCAAGTAAGTTATCATCCATAATTGCTTGACGAACATTCTTCATTAGATTTAGTAAGAAATATAAATTATGGTAGCTTGTTAAGCGCAAGCCAAAGGTTTCATCTGCTTTAATTAAGTGACGCACATAGGCTCTTGAATAGTTGCGGCAAGTATAGCAATCACATTTATCATCAATTGGACCAAAATCTCTTGCATACTGTGCATTTTTAATAACGACTCTGCCTTTACTTGTCATACAGGTACCATTTCTAGCAATTCTGGTTGGCAAGACACAATCAAACATATCTACCCCACGAATCACACCATCAATTAATGAATCTGGAGAACCAACCCCCATTAGATAACGTGGTTTATGACTTGGAATCAGTGGTGTTGTATATTCTAATACTTCATTCATTAAATGCTTTGGCTCCCCAACTGAAAGGCCACCAATAGAATAGCCTGGGAAATCCATGCTTACTAAATCTTTTGCACTTTGCTTGCGTAATTCTTTATAGCCCGCTCCTTGAATAATTCCAAACAAGCCTTGTCTATCCGGATTGGCATGAGTTTTCAGCCCTCTTTCAGCCCATCTGGATGTGCGCTCAATTGATTTTTTTACATAATCAAAGCTTTCATCAAATGGTGGACATTCATCAAAGCTCATCATAATATCCGGGCCTAATTTATTTTGGATTTGAATCGCCTTTTCAGGAGATAAAAACATAGGGGAACCATTTAAATGGTTTTTAAAATGAACCCCTTCCTCAGTAATATTACGCATGTCACTTAAAGAAAATACTTGGAAACCACCTGAATCGGTTAAAATCCCTTGATCCCAGTTCATAAATTTATGCAAGCCGCCTGCTTCTTCGACTAAATCTTCTCCTGGACGTAACCATAAATGATACGTATTGCTTAAAATAATGCCTGCACCCATTTCTTTTAATTCTTCTGGTGCAATACTTTTTACTGAGGCAAGTGTGCCTACTGGCATAAACATGGGTGTTGGAAAGGTCCCATGCGGTGTAATGATTTCACCTAATCTAGCGCCTGTATGTTTTTCAGTTTTAATTAATCTATATTTAATTGCTGGTTCTGTTGCCATTTTTGTACCTACTTTCTTTATTTCATAGCAGTTCATCTCTCCTATCATACACTTCCTTCACTACTTTGTGCAAGGAAAACTAAGAAATATCGCGTTACTTTTTAAAATATAAAGAAGTGGTCTTATTTTGTGTTGCCTTCACAAAATAAGACCACTTCTTTATGGCTCTATTTTCTCTTTCACAGAGATTGTACTAATATGTTCCGTATGACTGATTCGCTCATAAAGGAATAGCCTTTTGGTTAAAATAGCATATAAGGCATTTAACACAAAAATTAAAAGAATGACAGTACAGGCAAGTAAGCCAAACATCTCCCAACTTTCTACAACTGTAAAGTCAGCCGTTTCTAATAATAAACACTGCCCTGTTGAGGTCAACCCAACGACACCATATAATAACCCATATCTCACAATCAAGCCCCATAAAGAACAATTCTGATGTTCTCGGTTCACTAACCTGATTTTAACAATGGCTTTACCTAGTGTTCGTCCCTTTGTTAAAAATGGTATCAAAACAAAATAGATTATAATTAAACAGCCATATAACAGCAATGTTCGTTGATTTTTTACTTCTGAGATTGTCACAATGAGCTGTTGTTTTCCTAGTAATTGAACCAATATCGCCAAGAAACTAATCAAGCTCCAATCAAGCAAATAAGCGATAAATCTTCTGAAAAAGCTCACTCGACTCCCCTTTTCATAAGAACGCTGATCCAATGCTGCTCTTGATGGAAGAATAAACTGAATAAGTGGTGCCATATAGTAACCTAGCATGCCTCCCACAGTATTCGTCATTAAATCATTTACATCGAATAAACGGTAAGGTCTTGGATAAATAAAGAATAAACCAGTTAACTGACTAAGCTCGAAAAATAAAGAAACAGCAAAACAGATCAGTACAGTTTGACCAAATGAACGCTTAAAATAATAACGAAGATAGACACCTAAAGGGAGTAATAATAACATATTAAAAAAGGGTTCAGTAAAAGAATGGCTCAATAATGCTGGAAGATACGTACTGAGGTTGTTGTATTGAAAACCACTTTGATTCAAAAATACTGTCACAAAATGAAACGGTGTCGTTTCAGCATAAGGCGTGGTCATTTTTGCTACTTCTGAAATTTCCGGAAGCGGTAAAATCACCATAAAGTAAGCACATAATAAATAAAAGACAAAACTATAAACAATCAATATTTTCAAAAAAGGAAATGAACCATATTTCCGATATTGGATTAAAACAAAGGGAATCATTAAAATAGCCGCTAAAAATGGAAATAAGAGAATGCCCACTTCAACAGGAAAAGTATAGGCTGACATAAGACATCACTCCTTTCCTGCTGAATGAATGGTTTTTAAAACAATTTTTTCCCAGACAGACCAAGGAAATAAGCTTTTAGCTAACAACATCAGTCTGACATTTTTGCCCATTGGATAATGTAGTTTAGGCTTTCTGTGTAAGGCAACAGTCACGACTTTATCTGCTACCTCTTGAGGATTGCCATAATTTTTTCGACCATTCTTCATTTGTTTGGTCATATTCAGCAAAAGCTGATGGTAAAGCGAGGCTTCATTTTCATGAATTGGCGCCTGCTGCATCTCCCAAATATTGGTTTGATAAGAACCAGGTGAAATCAATGAAACAGCAATATTAAAAGGGGCTAACTCTAATCTTAAACTTTCACTCCAGCCTGAGAGCGCATGCTTCACACTGACATAAGGAGAAAGTCCTGGAAAGCCAATATAACTACTAATACTCCCAATATTAATAATCCTACCTTGACCTTGCTGATGCATTTTAGGTAAAACTTTTTGGGTTAATTGAATCAGCTTAAAAAAGTTCACTTCAAATTGTTGCTGGACTTGTTGAATAGGTACCTCTTCAGCGAACCCTGCTGCTGCATACCCTGCATTATTGACTAAGATATCAATTCTTGGTATTTTTTCTAAAGTCCTCTCAAAATCTTCCCAGCTATCTTTTGAATTTAAATCTAGATAGAGAATGTCTATTTGATTGAAGCATTGTGCTTGATGAGCGGCTTCTTTTAAGCGTTGTGCTTTTTCAGGATTTCGAACAGTTGCGATAACATGAAATCCTGCTCTAGCAAAGGTGCATGCTGTTAAAAGCCCAAAACCACTGGATGCGCCTGTAATAAGGACTGTTTTTTGTGTCATAATTCCCTCCTTTTTAGAAATAATCAGAGAAATAAGCACTGCCTTTTGGCAGCATTCTTTCAAGTAGCTCAAGACTATTTTTTGCGCCACTTATTTTATCATATTTGTGTAAATAAGCTGGTCTACGATAGCCCATTAGCATGGTTGTCAGCATTTGAATTGATACTTCAATTGGATGTGCTGTTTCTTCTTCACCGATTGTAACTTGTCCATCTTCTGCTATTTCAACAGAGAAGATTCCTCTATTCCAGGTCAGTAATGGATCTTTAACGATAAAATGCAGTTTTCCCTGTACCTTTTCAAATGGGTAGTCTATTAAAAATTGCTTCACATCTACAATTCTTGCCATGATATAAGGCTTAATTGTTTCTGTAATTGCACTATCTTCCATTAAAAAAGCAATTGGTTCATTTGTATAAGTACGTCCTTTTACTTCATCGACCATTGAAAAATGGGCTGTAATATAGTTCCATAAACCATTTCTAGCCTCTTGATTTAGGTAAACCATTTCTTTCATGTCAAATACATCATTTGAAATATTATAAAAAACATAGCCCTGTGGCAAGCCATCTGGATCATAATAAATCGCCGCAATGGTTTCATCCGTTTCCCAACGCCAATACTCTTCCCAAGCAATCTCGCCTCGAATCATTGCACCATGTCTGGTTTCAGAAAATTGCTGATAAATATGCAAAATATCTGGATAAGTGAAATCGACCCTTTCTACCATGCCATAAACTTCAGTTGGCTTTGGTAATTGCGTATCTTTCATTGTATAGTTCATCTTATCTGAAATAATTTCCCAACCCTTTTTGCGATAATAGGGAATGGAATAGGGATATAAGTAGGAAATAGTCTGCCCTGCTTGACACATTTCTGTTAAACAATGCAGCATTAGCTCATTAATTAAACCGAGATTAGCATATTCAGGATAGGTTCCTACCCCTGTCACACCACCCATTTTATATTTTTTCCCATAGATATTCACTTCAAATGGATAGACAGCGATTTGCGAAGCTAATTTATCGCCATCAAACCAGCCTACGACATTGGCTTTTTCTAAGACAGGTAATTTAGAGCGTTCAATTTCTTCATCTTCCCAACCGACTTCCTGTAAATCCTCATTGGTTACTTGAAACACATAACGCAATAACTCGTTGAATTGAGTTAAATGTTCTGCGGTTAATTTTTGAATTTTCAGTCGCTCTTTCAAGTGCTGAATTGGTGATTGTTCCATTATTTCTCCTTCTTCCATTTATTTTCATTAAATGATATCCATCATTATACCATTCCCTAAGCTTTTCGACTATTTTTTTCAAGTTTTCTCTTTCTATTTTTGGACAAAAATGGTATCCTATTTGAAGATTATTCAATCGGTGATGAAGTTCGCCTTTAACTGCCAATGCGCTGATGACTTCTACTAGTAAAAAAATCTGAAAGGATTTTCCTAGTAGGAGTCTATTCTTTTTTAAGGAGTTTGATAAATTTGGAAAAAGCAATGCGACAAAAAATAACCATGCAGTCTATCAAACAAACAGGTCTTTATTTCATCAAATGGCTGGTACTTGGAAGTAGCGTTGGTGCCTTAGCTGGGCTTGCTTCAGCAGTTTTCCTAACTAGTTTAAATTGGGCAACTGAAACAAGGATGGCTCATTCCTGGTTGCTCTATTTATTACCAGTTGCAGGTGCTATCATTAGTTTCTTTTATTTCAAATTTGGCAAAAATGCTGACAAAGGAAATAATTTAGTGATTGAACAAGCAAATGGCGCAATAGAAGAAGCGATTCCTTTACGCATGATTCCTCTGGTTTTAATGGGGACATTAGCTACCCATTTATTTGGTGGTTCTGCTGGACGTGAAGGAACGGCTGTCCAAATGGGTGGCGCCTTAGCAAACCAGGTCGCCAAATGGTTTAAATTAGTAAAGAATGAACGAAGTATCTTACTGATTTGCGGAATTAGTGCTGGCTTTAGTTCTGTTTTTGGGACACCTTTAGCAGGTACATTATTTGGCGCTGAAGTGTTAGTCATTGGCTTGATGCGAAGAGATGCGTTATTCCCAAGTTTTGTTGCCGCTTTTGTGGGAAATTTAGTGACGTTATCTTTTGGGATTCAACATCATTCTTATGCTATTGGCATCATTCCTGAGCTGTCAGTATTGTTATTATTGAAAGTTTTAGTCGCTACAATCTTATTTGGTTTAACAGGATTATTATTTAGTCGTTTGGTTCACTTTTTTAAGAAAACCTATCAGTCGCTATTTAAAAATCCAATGCTGAAAAGCTTTGTTGGTGGCTTAGTCATTATTTTATTCACTTTTATGGTTGGCAATCAAAAGTATGCTGGTCTAAGTCTTGAACTCATTGATCAGGCTTTTGCTGGTGTTTCTGGTGCTTTTGATTTTATTTGGAAATTATTATTTACGGCATTAACTTTAGGTGCTGGTTTTCAAGGAGGAGAGGTTACCCCATTATTTGATATTGGTGCAACACTAGGAAGTTCATTGGCACATTTGATGACACTTCCCCCTGCTTTTATGGCAGCATTAGGTTTTATTGGTGTATTCGCTGCAGCCACAAATACACCGATTGCTTGCTTTATCATGGGCATCGAGCTGTTTGGCTCAGAAGGTGCAGTCTTCTTATTTATCAGTTGTTTGATTAGTTACTTATGCTCAGGACATTTAAGTATTTATAGTGCACAACAAATTGGGATGCCTAAAAATCAACTATTTAAGCAATAAAATAAGAGCATGCCCTCGGGCATGCTCTGTTATTTTTCTAACATAAATCCTGGTTCTGCCATTGAATAAAATAGCTCCTGATTGTCTCTTTCGATTGGAATAATTAATTTAAAAACGGTCCCATCTGTTAAATAAAAATGAGGAAAAGTGATAAAGCGTTTGCGTTTCTTTTTTTTATCTTGATCTCGTACCTCTTGAATTTCACGATAATAAACCGTTCGTTTAAATTTTGCATAATCAATTTTCATCCCATGCTCATATAAAACGACCCCGTCTTTACGTCTTCCAAAGGACCAATAGCCCATTGCTAAACAGATGACAGCTAAAATGAAGATGATCATTTGTCCATTTGGATAGGCACTAGTAAAAAATAGACTCAGCATCCCGACGATACCTAATCCACCAAAGAAGATGGTGTCCCCTAAGCTTGGTTTTTGTAGTACTTTTATTTCTTTTCCTAAATAGTCTTCTTCCATATTTGGTCAGTCCTCACAATTCTTTTTTCTTGCTTAGTAGTATAACATATCTCACAAATTTTCAATAGATTCTCTTTAAGTCCTATTTTTTGCAAACGCTTACTCAAGGTGCTATACTCTAAGTAGAAAGAGAGAAGTAAGCTTGAATAAGGAGTCCATTCAAAAGTTTTAAGAATGCATATGTTTAAAATGTTCGTCTCAGTTTATGATTTGCCTATCACCTTTGTTTTACTAGGTAAAGTATTGGATAGTGTTAAAAAGAAAAATGTCGTGTGTTTTAACAAAATAACGTGAAGAAAGAGAAAAACCTCGCTTTACCTTATCTCCATGATTCCTTATTCTTGTCTCTCTGAAAGTATAAAGCCAGTTGCTATCACTTTAGCAACTGGCTACTTTTTTGTTTTATCGACTAAAACATAAGCTTTCATCATAATAGTTGCCATTTCCTCAGGTGTTTCTTGCATGCCATTTTTTTGCCAAACCTTTAATAAATGCCAAAAGCCACCAATACTAAAAGAAAGTGCATATTTTTCCATTGTAGTATTCTCATATTCAAAGGTTTGTCCTTCAAAAATTTCTCGAATATGGGGTAAATAAGTATCATACCTAGCAATCACAAAATGATATAAATGACTAGAGATTATAAGCGCTAGAAATTCTCGATGTTCATACCAAAATTCAAAATAAATGAAAGCCATGAGATAAAAATTGATTGGCATGACTTGTTTTAGTCTTCCAATATAAGCAAGGCAAAGTTCATCACAATAGTCTTCAATGATTTCTTCTTTTTGTACGTAATGCCGATAAAAAGTTCTTCGATCTAATAAGGCCTGCTGTGCAATTTCAGTCACTGTGATGCGAGTAAAATCTTTTCTTTTCATTAATTCAAATAAGGATTTTGTCAATTCTTTTTTTGATCGAGTTGCTTGATTCATTGGACTAGGCTCCTTTCTGTCTCACTTTTACTAGTTTTGATGCACTTTTATCCAACTACTAGATTTTCACAAAAAAATCAGCTAAACTGACGTTACTTCACATGTGAAAAATAAAAAAAGTAGGTGATGATATGTTTCAATCTAGCTTTATCATATGGATACTTCCCATTCTATTTATGATTCATGATTTTGAGGAAATCATTATGGTTCGTGCATGGAAAAAGCGTCATAGAAAAAAATTCTCTTCAGCAAAGCGTCCATTTTTTGGCAATACAACTAACACAGCTGCTTTTTCAATTGCCGTTTTGGAAGAGTTTTTGTTACTTTCTGGAGCTTCATTTTTTACACAATCAACAGAGAACTTCAGTATTTATTTCAGCCTATTCTTAGCTTATACACTTCATCTTTTTGTTCATTTTTTAATGTCAATTAAGGTTAAAATCTATGTTCCTGGTCTGTTGACTGCTATTCTTCAATTTCCCTTATGCTGCTATTTACTTCTGCAACTTTACAAGGAAATAACGGATTCTTCTTTAACACTTCTTTTAACTTGTATCGTATGTACTATTTTGGCATTTGCAAATCTCTTACTGTTACACCGGCTTATGGAGAAATTTGATGCTTGGCTCGTTCAATATGGAGCTAGAGTAAATTAAATAAGTAAAAAAGCGCTGGCAGGTGCTTTTTTACTTTAATTTCTCCATAAACCTTAGAACCAACATCTGAAATAAAGGTTCATTATCTATTTGAAAATTGTGTCCTGCAAAATTATCAATGTAACAGGAAAGATTTTTGAAGCGTTCCACTAAAAACAACTGATCTTGATACCCTACTTGCTGATCCTGTTTGCCTAGAAGTAGCATCGTAGGCACAGAAGACCTTTCTGTTCTCATTTTTTCTTCTGTCGATAACTGATAACCATTTTGTTGAAATTGTTGAATAAATTGCTTATTTCTTAATTGTAAGCCTGTTACAACTGATTCTTGATAACACTGCCAAGTCTGTTGATTCTGCAACATCATCATTCCTTGAAAGTCATCAAAATACGCTGTATTTTCCGAAACACTAATAGGTTCTTCTGCTACAACTTCAACTTGCAAAGGAACAGTTCGATTCTGAGAACTAGCAATCACAACTGGGCAAAGTAGAAATAATCCCTTGACTCTTTCTTTTAATTTAAAGGTTAATTCTAAAGAAAGGTAGCCACCATATGAGTTACCAAATAAGATAAAGGATTGGTTTTTTAATAGACTATTTAAGAATTCAATTAAAACCTCAGCTAAGTCATCTGCATTTTTCAGATTAGGACTAGCTATTGAGTTTCCCATTCCTGGTAAATCAATATAAATGCGTTGATATTCCTGATGATTGGACAAAATGGGTTCAAATGCTTCACTCATAATATGGTGATCAACTGCATAGCCATGTAGAAAAACAAGTGGCGTTCCAGTCCCAAATATTTCATAATAAATCTGACAATCTTTCACTGTTTGATACATCTGGTGGCCTCCTTTTATTTAATTTTACACTGCTGAGATTACTTCACAAACATAGCATCTCCAAAACTAAAGAAACGATAACGTGCTTCAACAGCATGATGATAAGCTGCTAAAACATTTTCTCTTCCTGCAAAAGCGCTCACCAACATGACTAAGGTTGATTTTGGTAAGTGGAAATTCGTTGAAAATGCATCCACAATTTTAAAGGTATAGCCTGGTGCAATAAAAATACTTGTCCAGCCACTATCTGCTTGGATATTTCCTTCAAACTTTGTCCCAATTGTTTCTAAGGTTCTAATAGAGGTTGTTCCTACCGCTACCACTCGACCACCTGCTGCCTTAACCTCTCTTAAGATTGCTGCAGCTTCTTCTGTTAAGCGATAGAATTCACTATGCATATGATGATCTGCTAAATTTTCAACACTTACTGGTCTAAAGGTACCAAGACCAACATGTAAGGTTAAGAAAACAAGCTTTATACCTTTTGCTTTTATCTGTGTTAATAATTCTTCAGTAAAATGTAGCCCAGCAGTTGGTGCCGCAGCTGAACCACTTTCTTTTGAATAAACCGTTTGATAGCGTTCTTGATCGTCTAAGCGCTCTTTGATATATGGCGGTAAAGGCATTTCGCCTAATGACTCCAATACTTCAAGGAAAATCCCTTCATATTTAAAATCAACAATCCGACCACCATGTTCAAGCTCTTCAGTCACAACACCTGTTAATCGACCATCACCAAACGAAACTTTTGTGCCTACTTTGGCTCTTTTAGCTGGCTTAACAAGAGTTTCCCATTCATCATTTTTAGTATTCTTTAACAGCAACACTTCTAAATGACCACCTGTATCTGGTTTTTCTCCATATAATCGAGCAGGTAATACTCTTGTATCATTCAGCACTAAAGCATCTCCTGGATTTAATTCATCCACAATATTAGAAAACACCTTATCTTCATAGGCACCTGTTTTACTATTTAATACTAACAGCTTTGAACTAGCACGATCCTCAAGTGGGGTTTGTGCAATTAGCTCTTCTGGTAACTCAAAATCAAAATCTTCAGTTGTTAACACACTTGTTCCTTCTTTCCTTCTCATTTTTCAGTCGATTGATCATAGCCTAGATGTTCATAAGCAAGCGCCGTGACAATCCGCCCTCTTTGGGTTCGCTTTAAAAATCCTCGTTGGATTAAATAAGGCTCATACATATCTTCAACCGTTTCTGTTTCTTCTCCAATATTTACCGCAATTGTTGTTAGGCCTACTGGCCCTCCTTGATACAATTCAATCATTGCTTTTAAGATTTTTTGGTCAATATAATCGAGCCCTTTTTTATCAACATTCAACATATATAATGCTTGATCAGCAATTTCTTTCGTGACAATACCTTCTGCCTCTACTTGGGCAAAATCACGGACACGCTTTAATAATCGATTGGCAATCCGTGGGGTTCCTCTTGAACGCAAAGCAATTTCAATCGCACCACTTGCTTCAATTTCTGTGGCAAAAATATCTGCTGAGCGCAAGACAATCTCAGCTAAATCTTTTTCTTGATAGTATTCCATATGCGCTACAATTCCAAAACGATCTCTTAAAGGCGCAGATAATAAACCTGCTCTCGTTGTCGCCCCTACTAAAGTAAAGGGTGGTAAGGGGAAATGAACTGGATGTGCATTTGGGCCTTCCCCTACAATGATATCAATAAAGAAATCCTCCATTGCAGAATACAGCATTTCCTCTACAACTCTTGGCATGCGATGAATTTCATCAATAAATAAAACATCCCCAGGCTCTAGCTCGTTCAACAAAGCCACTAAATCGCCCTGTCGTTCAATTGCAGGCCCACTCGTTGTTCTAATCCCAACATTCATTTCATTCGCAATCACCATTGCCATTGTTGTTTTACCAAGTCCAGGTGGTCCATAAAGTAAGACATGATCTAAAGCCTCTTCACGTCTTTTGGCTGCTTCTATATAAATCGATAATTCTCGTTTAACTTTATCTTGTCCAATATATTGGCTCATTGTGACTGGACGCAAGCTTTTTTCAATTGTTACTTCTTCACCATCAATCTGCTCCCCCGAAACAATGCGATTTTCCTCTGTCACAATTGTCACCTCTTTCACTTAACTTTTCTTTTGATGAAATAACTTCCGCCAATCCACCAGACCTTGTCCAAGTCCTCTTAATAGAACCTCAGCTGTTCCAATATTGCTTGCTAGTGGCACATCATAAACATCCGCTAATCGAAGCAAGGCTGAAACATCTGGTTCATGTGGCTGTGCCGTTAATGGATCTCTTAAAAAAATGACCAAGTCCATTTGACCTTCTGCAATCATCGCCCCAATTTGCTGATCGCCACCAAGTGGTCCAGAATTAAAGCGATGAATGGATAGTCCTGTTGCTTCTTCAATTCTTAAACCAGTTGTTCCTGTTGCAAAAAGTTCATGTGGCTTCAATAGTTCATAATAGGCCAAACAACATTCAATCATCCGTTCCTTTTTACGGTCATGAGCAATTAAGGCAATCTTCATCTGCTTCAGTCCTTTACAGAGTTATTTTTTCATCAATAATTTTAAGGCTGTTCGTAAATATTCATCTGTGCTTGTTGCTTCAACTAATTTTAATTTTGGTTCAATACGTTTCAATTCTTTCGCGCTATAGCCTAATGCTTTAAGGGCTTCCAGCGCTTCTTCCATATGTTTCGTTGCGCTAACAACTGGACTGGCTTCCATTTTCTCGGTGGCAGCCGCTGTAGTGCTTAATTCACCTAATTTGCCTTTTAAATCTAAGACAATTTGCTGAGCTGTTTTTTTACCAACACCAGGAAACTTCGTTAAATACCCTGCATCATCTGTTTCAATAGCATTGACTAAACCACCATGATCATCGCTAGCTAAGATGGCTAGTGCGCTTTTAGGACCAATGCCTGAGACACTAATTAATTTTAAAAATAATTGTTTTTCATCTAAATCAGCAAAGCCATATAGGGTAATGGCGTCTTCTCTGACTGCTTGATGGACATAAATCAAAATTTCCTCATTAAATTTGCTAGAAAAGCGAAATGGATTTGCAACAAATAATTGATAGCCAATTCCACCTACTTCAACTGCTAAATAACTTGGAGACACAAAGGACAAACGTCCCTTCATATATTCGTACATGTTCAATACCACCTATTCCATTCAATAAAGCATGCATTAACGCACACTTGTTCCCTAACATTTTAACATAAATCTCAAAAAAGAAGTAGTGCTTCGCTAAAGGTTTTCTTTTTTCTGTTGACTCTCTCACTATGTCATCCTTTATACTTATCTTAACTTAAAGAAATGGAAGTGACTAGCTATGGCAACCAGTGCTTTACCAAAAACAAAACAAGCGTTAAAGGATGAAATTCATAAGCGATATCTGCTGTTAGATGGTGAATTTGATGCAATTGCAGAGGCGGATCGTGATGTGAGGGATGAAGTTATTGACCGCACACCTGCTGAAATTATTGCTTATCAAATTGGCTGGCTCAGACTCTTAATGAAATGGGATGCTGATGAAAAGGCAGGAAAAGAAGCGGTCATGCCTAGAGAGGGTTTTAAATGGAATCGTTTGGGGGAGATGTATCAGATTTTTTATCAGGACTGTGAAGGGATGTCATTAACCGACATGCGCAAATGTTTTAAACAGCTAGAACAAGATTGCCAAGCTTGGATTGATGGCTTATCAGATGAAGAATTATTTACTCAAGGCGTCCGTCAATGGACTGGAGATAATGAAAGCTGGGCGATGGTTCGTTGGATTAAGATTAATACCATTTCACCCTTTACAAACTTCCGTACAAAGATTCGTAAATGGAAGAAAAATCAACTTGTAAATTAAAATAAATAAAAGCTTTCCCATTAGGTTTGCAACACTAAATGGGAAAGCTTTTTGTTAACTTAAAGGTTCTTCCTTCATAACGAATTCAGACTTGCTAGAATGAGTTTCTTTGCTATCCTTCATTCTCTTAGATTGTTTTTACTTTCCAAATAAAGTCTAAGGTTTCACTTCTCCAAGAGGATTCAATTGATAATCCCAGCTATAAGGTTTGATAACCTGTGCATCATTTGGCTTTAAGTAAATTGTTAACCAATAAACATCTGTATCTGCAAAATCTAGTATTGGAATAGGATCAGTTGCATTTCCATCCTTATTTGCCGCAGCATGTGGATTCGTGCTAGTCGGTTCTTTAGGCGTTACAACGAAACCGTCATACTGATAATACTCTGGTACAATCGGCTTCACTTGATAGCACCAATAATCAAAAGCTAATTTTAAGCTAATGGACTCAAAAGTTTGATTGCTATCATCCGTTAAAGTCTGTGTTTGTACATTATTCTCAGAATGAATAGTAGGTGTTGCTACGCTATTGAGATTTTGAAACACATAATAGCCTTTCGCTGGTACAACTATTTCATCTTTTTGAGCCAATACAACTTGTCTCACATGGATGGTCACTTCATCTCCAAAAACATGTGCTGTTGGCAGCTGACTCACTCTTGTAGGAGTAACACCACTATATAACAACCTGATTTTATAATCGCCTACCTGTTCCACGAGATTTAAGCCAGTGACATCATCCGTTGCACCTAAATAAGTTAAGTCCACTGATAATTGACTATCAGGTAATTGAGTATCGCCTTTTTTCCAGTTCATCTTAAAATCCCATGCAGATGCTTTAGACGCCGTAATGATTTCTGATGACTGCACTGTTTTTACTTTTTTGATAGATTGATTAAAATCAAAACCGTAAATCACAATATCTTGATCAATTTCAGTTGTATCATCAGTCACAAAGACTGTTGCAATTCGTTCACAAGTTCCATCTTTTGTTTGCATTGTAAAGGTTAACGGATAAGGCTTGATTAGCTTGGCTTTTTCTTCCGCATTAGGTTGACTACCTAGTGCATCATAGGCGGCTTTAGCAGCTTTAATTTTTTTTAATTCATCCTCATTTACAGTGATAGTATTTGTACTATTTTCTGTACTATCAAAGATGTTTCCATTGGTCAAATTCCATCCTATGCTATCAGATAATTTTTTTGCTTCAGTTGCTGTTAAACGATTTAAATCATCCACATGGATAGAGAAATTTGATGCAGCTAATGCTAATTTATTGTCGCTAGTTATTTCTGTTGCATCATCTACTTTATTTACCCATCTTGAATGAGCAGTTGTTAGATTTGTGAAATCAGTCATGAAGTATTTTACCTCATTAGCTCCACGCGTCGTCTTATCAAGCCCTAAAGCTTCCCAGGCGATTGGTAAACTAGGATTGATAGGATTGCGATTGATTCGTTTATCTAGCATTGCTTGTGTTTTTTGACCTGTTAGATTTTGTGGGGATAAATCATAGGTGTCAGAAACTTTCACGTCATTTAGTAAAATCGACTCCCATTCAGCAGCTGACCTTTGCTGATCAATATTAATAATCAGTGGATTCCCTACATGCAACCATGGAAAATGATTTTTACCAATATATAATGAGCCAAAGCCAGCATTATTGGGAACATGTATATCCTTACTATTTGCTGTTTCTTGCCAGCCAGTTTTTGGTGGAACAGTTGCCAAATCCCTAGTTGTTCCACTTCCTGTAATAAAGAAATGATTATCTTTTATTTTATCTAAAGAATAGATAATAAAGTTGCCAGTCATGGAAACTAGCCCTGCTTCTTTTTCTTTCATTTGATACTGATCGTCTAATATTGCAAAAAAGATTCCTGGTGTCGTTAAGTTTAAAAAGGAAGAGGGCTCACTGATTGAACCATAGATAACAAATTCATTCGCTCCATTTGCTTCTATCTGGACCGTTGAACCTTTTGGTAAGGAAAGAATTTTAGTTGAGCGAGGTGTACTTTCGGTTAAATCTACAAGATGTAAACTAACCTCATTTGGCCCTGTTTTTGTATAATAAAAAGCATCACCAGTTGCACTCGCTTTTGATAATCTCATTGGTGAATCCCTGGAATCATCGATAATGACTGGGTGATTTCCATTTTTATCCCATAATCTAATCTGGTATCTATAATTCCCTGGGCTAGTAAGCCCAGTAAATATGGCACCATAATAACCATCATTCATTCTGATTCTTCCTATATCATATGACCAAGTTCCAGAGTCTTCACTTTCTAAACCTGCCAAACTCAAATTGACTAAACGATTGTAAGTATTTTTTGTTGCATCCCACTGATAAACTTCTGTGACATTATGTTGACCCCTATTTGTTATTCCATGATTAATAATATCTTGTGTGCCATATAATTTGTGAACTTGCTCTAAATCTGTTCCTTTCATTACTGGTGGTGCATACTGAATTGTATGCCAATTTTTCACAGCTATTCGATTATTTTCAATTGAAAATTCCAAATCTCTCCATAAGTTTTGACGATTTCCATTTGCATAGCCACTATACTGCACATGATATAAATTTGTTGCTAATGGCATCACATCTGAAGGTGTCGTCGCAAAATGATCTGTATTTGCTGTAGCACCATTAAAGCTTGGACTTAAAGGAGCACCACCTGTCGCAACAGATATTTGATCGATAATTTCTCCATCAGGTTTAGCATAAAACAAACTAACATAATATATATCTGGGGTAGCGCCAGTATTTCTATGCATGATTGTAAATAATACATGACCATCTGCTAGATAATACGGAGAAGCAAAAAAACGATCTGAGGTTTGTGAACTATAACTATGTATTTGTTCTCTATAGAAAACGCGCTCATATCCTTTATCTTGAACGTAACCAGTTGGCATTCCTAATTCCTCTTGAGAATTGGCATCTGATGGCACCTCAAATTTTGCTAAACCTTCATCAATCTCAATAGGTCCTTTTTTTATCAGATTTTTTTGTACATTCGTTTGAGCTTCTATTCGATGATTTTTTTGATTTACCAGAATCATCAATAGTATACTCAACACGAGCACCCCATATTTCCACCATTTTGTCTTCTCTTTTTGTCTCATACTTAAACCCTTCTCCTTTAAATACAACCAGATTCTTTGTTCTAAAGTTATGCAATAAACATCTGTTTTTTACATATTTTCAATTTAAAATAGAGAAGAATAAAAAAAGCTCCAAAAAGTTGTTCTCACAACATTTTGAAGCATACAAATTTATGATGTATTATTATTTTCAGTACAGATAAACAGCGGTGCAATAAACAGATGTTACTTGCAACACCATAATAACGAATCAAAAAGCAGTTGTCAAACGGGGTTCAGCTAGTTTTAGCTAAGCTTCCAGCATTCTATCATTAGGATATACTGAATAAAAAATATAAACTATAAAAACAAATAAAAAAAAACCTGTTTTATTATTAACAAATAAAGAAATCTTTTTAAATATTTATTTCCCTTTCAAAAAACAAATCATAAGGTAATTTTTTCACGCCACCTGCTCTATATGCGCTCCGTGTCTCTTTAATCATTTGCTCTAAAGCTTGTTGCTTATCTTCAGTTTTGATAAATGGCAGTAAACTGTTTTTTTCAAATTCAAAAACAAAATCCCTTCTACCAATTTTACCTTCTGCCATTTCAAAATATTTATACTTCTCTACTTCTTGTTTGGTTATCTCTAACCATTTATTACCATCGGCTGTTTGATTGAACAGAAAACAAAAATAAGTAAGATACCAATAACGCCACATCCAACCAATTGAATAATCTTTTGTCGCTTCATCCTCTAATAAGATTTCATAGAATACTTGATGATTCTGAGCACTTTGAGCTAGCCGAGCAAAATGTTTTCGACTCAATAATTCATCAAAGCCATCAATTAAAGCTTGCTCAAAAGCACGATTTTCATTGAGATAATCTTCAGCCCTGACTGTTGCACAAGTTTCAGATAGGTACATGGTTACTTCATCTTTTCGACTATGTAAAAATTGGACTCCATATTGAAAGCGATAGCGCTCAGCAAACGAACTACTGTCTATCCAAATCCATATGAAAAAGTAGCCACAGTCCTTTACCCACTTTCTAGGATTATTTTTATGTTTCATAAAACCAAAGGGGCCAAGTTTAGCTTTAGCAACCTCGTTTAAAATACTTCTATTGGATTTCTCCATAGTAACCTCCTAATGCTTTTTATTCATTCTATTAAAAAAGATGAAACAAAAGTGTTGCTACTTTTGTTTCATCCAATGTCAGCTTAATTCTTTTCAAGCATTGCAATACGCTCAGCAACTAAGTGACGTTTTTCTAAATAATCTTTCTCTTTTTCACGTTCAGCCTCAACAACTGCTGCAGGTGCACTTGCCACAAATTTTTCATTTGCAAGCTTGCCTTGAACACGTTTGACTTCTTTATCTAATTTATCCATTTCTTTATTCAAACGAGCGATTTCTTCCTCAATATTGATTAGTCCTGCTAATGGCAGATAAATTTCAGCACCTGTAATCACTGCTGTCATCGCCATTTCTGGTGCTTCAATATCGCTTGCAATTACTAAGCTTTCTGGGTTACAGAATCTTGTGATATAGCCTTCATTTTCTTGTAGGAATGTGGCTATGGCTTCATCACTCGTTTTAATCAATAATTCAATTTGTTTAGATAATGGGGTATTCACTTCTGAACGAATATTACGAACAGAGCGGATTAATTCCATTAAAACTTCCATTCCTTTAGCAGCTTGCTCATCATTTAAATCTTTACGTGGTGTTGGATAATCAGCGGTTACTAAAGATTCTCCCTCATGAGGCATATTTAACCAAATTTCTTCTGTTACAAATGGCATAATTGGATGCAATAAACGTAAGGTTTGATCAAATACATGAGCTAAAATAGAACGAGTTGTGTGTTTAGCTGCTTCATCTTCGCCATAAAGGACACTCTTACTCATTTCAATATACCAATCACATAAATCATCCCAAATAAAGTTGTATAAATGACGACCTGCTTCACCAAATTCAAATTTATCAAATAGCTCGGTTACACGTGTAATGGTTTCATTTAAACGAGTTAAAATCCAACGATCTGCTACATTTTTCTTCCCAGTTAAATCAATCTCATCATACGTCATGCCTTCCATATTCATTAATGCAAAACGACTCGCATTCCAAATTTTATTAATGAAATTCCAAGCAGCATCCATCTTATCATAACTAAAGCGCACATCTTGTCCTGGAGAAGAACCATTTGATAAGAACCAACGAAGTGCATCTGCACCATATTTATCAATAACCACCATTGGATCAATCCCATTCCCAAGTGATTTACTCATTTTACGGCCCTCTTCATCACGAATTAAACCGTGAATCAGCACATTTTCAAAAGGACGCTCTCCTGTAAATTCTAAGCTTTGGAAAATCATACGACTTACCCAGAAGGCAATGATATCATAGCCTGTAACCAAAGTGCTAGTAGGGAAATAGCGTTTAAAATCAGGTGCATCTGTATCAGGCCAGCCCATGGTTGAAAACGGCCATAAAGCTGAACTAAACCAAGTGTCTAACACATCTGGATCCTGTTCCCAATTTTCAGCATCTGTTGGTGCTTCTGTTCCAACATATAATTCACCAGTTGTTTTGTGGTACCAAGCTGGAATACGATGTCCCCACCATAATTGACGAGAAATTACCCAATCATGGACATTTTCCATCCAACGTAGATAAGTGTTTTCAAAACGTTCAGGAACAAAATTCACTACATTTTCTTGTTTTTGTAAGTCAATTGCTTCATCTGCTAATGGTTGCATTTTTACAAACCATTGTGTGGATAAGCGTGGCTCAACAACTACACCTGTACGTTCTGAATGTCCCACTGAATGCACCATTTTCTCAATTTTTACTAATAAGCCTAATGCCTCTAAATCTTTAATCACTGCTTTTCTTGCTTCAAAACGATCCATACCAACATAAATACCTGCACGTTCATTCATTGTCGCATCATCATTCATCACATTAATACGTTCTAAATCATGACGATTACCAACTTCAAAGTCATTTGGGTCATGAGCAGGTGTCATTTTTACAACACCTGTTCCAAAATCCATTTCAACATAATCATCTGCCACAATAGGAATTTCACGATCCATCAGCGGTAACATCACTGTTTTCCCAATCAAATGTTGGTAACGCTCATCATCAGGATGTACAGCAATCGCTGTATCCCCAAGCATAGTTTCTGGTCTCGTTGTGGCAATCTCTAAATGACCACTACCATCCGCTAAAGGATAGCTCATATGATAAAACGCACCTTCAACATCTTTATGAATCACTTCAATATCAGAAAGAGCTGTTTTCGCTTTTGGATCCCAGTTAATAATATATTCTCCACGATAAATTAAGTCTTTTTCATAGAGCTTCACAAAAACCGTTTTAACTGCATCTGATAAGCCATCATCTAAGGTAAAACGTTCACGAGAATAATCGACTGAAATCCCGACTTTAGCCCATTGATCACGAATCACTTGGGCATATTCTTCTTTCCAATCCCAAACTGTTTCCAAGAATTTCTCACGGCCTAAATCATAACGTGTAACGCCTTCTTCACGTAATTTTTCTTCAACTTTCGCTTGTGTAGCAATTCCCGCATGATCCATCCCAGGTAACCATAAAGTATCGAAGCCTTGCATCCGTTTTTGACGAATGATAATATCTTGTAACGTTGTATCCCAAGCATGCCCTAAATGCAATTTACCTGTTACATTTGGTGGTGGAATTACGATAGAATAAGGCTTCTTCGTTTGATCACCACTTGGTTTAAATAAATCTTTTGCTAGCCATTCCTCATAACGTCCCGCTTCAACTTCTTGGGGATTGTACTTTGTTGGCATGTTTAACTCTTCTGTCATCTAAGCCACTCCTTTGATTACTATTTTTGGACAAATTAAAACAGCACTCATCCTAATTGACTTAGGACGAATGCTGTTATTCGCGGTACCACCTAAATTGAATCCTTATCTCATCTGATAAAAAATTCCTCTTCATTCACTTTGTTAACGAGGGCGACCCCGGATAAGCCTACTTGTATCCTTCAACTTATCAGCTCCCAAGCTACCTTCAACTGTTTTCTTTAAAAGCTTGCACCATCCGCTTTCTCTCTCTAAAAGAAATCCAATTTACTCCTCTTGTTCAAAGCTGTTATTTCCTTTATATTCTAGCATTGAAGCCTTTTTTCGTCAAATCATTTTGAAGAAACTAGCAAAAAAAGTTGAACTCGCTTACTTACGACTTCAACTTTTATTTGTTTTATTTTGCAGCAGTTTTCACAGCTATTTCAAGGGCTGTTGTATAATCAGGCTCAGCAGAAAGCTCAGCGACAATTTCATCATAAATAATTTTTCCATCTTGATCAATCACATAAATGGCACGTGCTAAACGTTTCATTTCAGTAATATATAAGCCATATGCTTGCCCAAAAACAGAATCTGGATCATGCAGCATTTCCATATCAACACCCTCAGCAGCACACCAATCAGCCTGCTCTTCTTTGGTATTATTTGAAATGGTCATTAATTGTACTTCTGGTACATTCCCTGCTTCTTGGTTAAAACGTTTTGTTTGAATCGAGCAAGTACGTGTATCAATATCTGGCACAACACTTAGTAAAACGACCTTTCCTTTAAAATCAGCTAGTTGAATCGTTTTATCTGCTAAGTTATTTAATGAGAAAGCTGGTGCTATATCTCCTGTTTTTGCCTGTGTTCCTTCTAAATGAATGATTTCACCTTTTTTTGTGATTTCCATTGTCTATCTCCTCTTTCGCTCATATGACTTCTCTTCTATTATAGCGTTGAATGAAAAAAATAAGCAATTTATTAGCTTATAAAGCTTTTTAAGATAAAGGGAAATTCGGAAAATTAGGGAAATGAGAGAAGAAAATAGGACAGATAGAATAATTTCTATCTGTCCCATAAATAATCGTACCATAAACAAACTTATCTAGTATAACGTTTACATATTCTCATTAAAATAAACAAGCGTTTGTAGCTCTGTTGTCAAATCAATATAATGCACATGAACATGCTTCGGCACTTTTACACGACCTGGTGCAAAATTAAGAATGGCTGTCACACCAGAATTCACCAGCAAATCAATCGCATTTTGTGAATATTTACTTGGGACTGTTGATATAGCTGTTCCAATTTTTCTTTTTTTAATCTGTTGTGTTAACTCCTTCATTGAATAAATAGGAATCTCTCCTACTGTTGTTCCTGATAAGGTTTCATTATTATCAAAAGCACAGGTAATCACTAAATCATCATTTCTTCTAAAATTATTTTTAAGCAAGGCTTTCCCCAGATTTCCAGCACCCACCAATGCTAGCTTGGTTACTTCTTTAACATTTAATGTTTGGCTAAAGACAGAAATTAAATAGGATACCTCATAGCCATAGCCACTTCTACCTAACTCCCCGAAATGTGAAAAATCTTTACGAATCGTAGCAGATGGGACTTGAACCAGTTTACTAAATTCACTTGAGTTGATTCGGCAAGTTCCTAATTCCTCCAAAAATTTTAAGTTTCTGTAGTATAAAGGAAGTCGCTTAGCTGTTGCATTTGGTATTTTCTTCACTTGTGTTTCTTCCATTTTAACTCACCATTTTCCTTCTCATTTCAATCTAGATACCTCTATAGTAGCATCTACAACTTCATTTTTCAATCTTTTTTGTGAACGTTATCACAAAAGAGAAAATCCTCACATACAAAAGGAGCGCAACATTACGTCGCTCTCCTTTTACTTATCTCTGTTCAAAAACAATCTGTTCATTCACAACCGTCATGGCCACTTTTGTATCCTTTAATTGTTCTACCGGTATCCTGAATGGATCTTCTTTAACAACCGTTAAATCACATATAAAACCAGGTGCAATTTTTCCTCTAGTTGTTTCTTTATAATCTGCTACACTACTCCCAATTGTATACAATGAAATGGCTTCATAAACGGATAATGCTTGCTCTTTAAAATAAGCCTGCTGATCTGCATCTGCTTTTCTTGTAACAGCACTATAAATGCCATAAAATGGGTTGGGTATCTCAATTGGTGCATCACTTCCACCAGCTAATAACAGACCTGCTTCTAATAAAGACTTCCAAGCAAAAGCTCGTTGGGGATAATGCTCCCCTAAAATATCTAAAGCCCAAGGCAAATCACTGCTCATAAATTGTGGTTGAATATCAAACATTAATGGTAAACCTTTTGCTTGTTCAATTAAAGCATCCGTTAACCAAGGTGTATGAATCATCCGATCTCGTTGCCCTGCTTTAGGTGGATATTTTTGTACCATTGTTAAGACTTTTTCAAAAGCTGCGTCCCCTAAAATATGGACAGCAATCGGTAAACCAGCTTTTCGGGCATTGATAACCATTGCCTCAAATGAAGCATCAGCATGAATTTGCAAACCATAATTAGCTGGATTATCTGCATAGGGTTGTGTCATTAAAGCTGTTCTAGAACCAACTGTTCCATCATAAAAGATTTTCATCGCACCTAATTCAACAAAGGGATCGCCATCTACAAATTTTTCACCAGAAGCGCTATATGCAGCTAATTCCTCATGATGAATTAATAGATGCGCACGAAATGGTGTTTTTTCTTGATCAATCGCGGAACGATAAGCTGCTAGTGTCCCAATAAAGCCATTAAAGTAATGTAAATCTTCACTATGCCCACCAGTCAGCCCTTTCGACCATAAATCTTTAATCGCTAGTTGAATCAAGGATTCCAATTCCTTTTGTGTTGGCATTGGAAAGGCATCAATCGCTAAGTTTGTGGCCTCATCCTTAAGAATTCCAGTTAGCAAACCCTCTGCTGTTAAGACAATCTCTCCTCCGCCAGCAAAAACTTGCTGATCCTTTAAACCAATCGCTTCAATGTAAGCTGTATTAATTGTGACACAATGATAATCAATTCTTCTGACAATCACTGGATGCCCGAAACTAACGCCATCTAAATCCTCTTTGGTAAATAGTGTCTGTTCATCAGTCCACATATTCTCATTATAACCTTCAACAAACAACCATTCTTCTGGTGCCAATTCTTTGACCCGCTGTTCAATTAAAGTCAAAGCTTCTTTTTTGCTTTTCACTTGAGATAAATTCAATCTTGACAGCGCTTGACCATACCAAAGAATATGCAAATGAGAATCCACAAAACCAGGAAAAGCGACTTGCCCTTTTAAATCAATTTCTTCCTGAATTTGCGCTGACCATTTAGCTCTGAGCATTTCAACTGCCCCAGTTGCAACAATCATCCCTTTATCAGATAAAACTGCCTCTACTGTTTTACCAGCTTGTTCCATTGTATAAAATAAACCATTTTTCCATAATTTCATTTGACTTTTCCTCCCAAATTACATTACCTTAATTCTACAGAATGTCCTCTTGAAATGCAAAAAGTTATGCTTCTGATACAGAAGCATAACTTGTGTTTAAAGTAAGTCCATAAAATCAGCTTTAGCTGCTGCTGAAGAATCCTGTCCTACCTTAATTTCTTCTACTTCTAAACCAGCGATTGAACGCTCAATCAAAGCATCTACTTCTAAACGTGCTTCAAATTTTCTAGCATTTTCCAATTTAGGCTTAGTCTTTGGTGCTGGAGGTGCAAAAATTGTACAGCAATCCTCAAATGGCTGAATGGATAAATCAAAGGTATCAATTTTCTTAGCCACTTCAATGATTTCATTTTTATCCATTGATACAACTGGACGAATAATCGGTGTATTGGTTACATCATTAATGGCTACCATACTTGGTAAAGTCTGTGATGCCACCTGACCAAGGGATTCACCATTGACAATTGCAAGCCCACGTTGTTGTTCACGAATGATATCTGTGATACGCATCATCATTCTTCTTGTAACGGTCATTAAATAGCCTTCAGGTACACTTTTTTTTATTTCCTCCTGAATTTCTGTAAAAGGAACCGTAATAAACTGAATACTACCTGAATAGGCTGCAATTTTCGCTGTTAAATCCTTGGCTTTTTGTAAAGATTGCTCACTTGTATAAGGTGGGCTATAAAAATGAACGGCGATAATTTCTACGCCACGTTTCATGGCTAAATAACCAGCTACAGGAGAATCAATCCCACCAGAAAGCATTAAGACACTTCTACCACCTGAACCAACTGGTAAGCCACCTGCACCTAAAATTGTTTCTGAAGAAATGAAAATCCCTTCTTTTCGCACTTCAACTCGAATGGTTAAATCAGGCTTTTTCACCTGCACCTTAATGCCCTCAACATTTCTAAGCACCGCGCCACCTAGATAATGATTGATTTCAGTCGTATCCATATAAAAACTATGATCAGACCTCTTTGTATTAATCTTAAAGGTCATTCCCTCTTCAAATTGACTTTGCACAAGTGCCACTACTTTTTCTTCAACCTGTTCAATATCCTGCGCCACTTGAATGACAGGAGAATAGCTTTGAATACCAAATACATCCTTTAAACGTTCGATTACAACAGCGCTATTGGCACCATGTAAATCTAAAAACATGCGGTCTCTTTCTCCATAAATTTTGATTTCTGGAAAATCATGTAGGGTCTTTCTTACATTTTGCACCAAACGATTAATAAAAGACTTTTTATTTTTTCCTTTTAAAGACAATTCGCCATAACGAATCATCACTCTATCATAATGAATCACTGAATTTCCCCCTTTTATGAATGAATCCCTGAGAATGTTTGACATAGTTGCTGAAATACTTGGATAAATTGTTTTGCTTCAGTCATTGTACTTTCATCGGATAAACTTAAGCGAACAGCACATTCAGCTAAGCTTGTTGGCACATTCATCTCACCTAATGTGCTAGAAGTTGCTTTACTTTTACTAGAGCAGGCACTTGTTGTAGATAAATAGATGGCTTCTTTTTCTAAAGCATGAACCATCACTTCTCCGCGAATCCCTTTTAAAGCAAAGCAAAGGATATGAGGTGCTTGCTGTGCTTGATTGCATCCAGAAAACAAGACCACATTTGGTAGCTGTTCCAGTTGTTGATGAAGGAAATCATGAATCTCTCGCTGCTTAGCAATCTTTTCTGTTTCATCTGTACGAATCAAGCGTAGCGCTTTGGCCATTGCTGCAATCCCTGCAACATTTTCTGTTCCACTGCGTCCATTGCTTTCTTGTCCACCACCTGATAAAAGTGGCGCGATTCTTCTCCCTTTTTTCAAATAAAGAAAACCTGTTCCTCTTAGAGCATGAAATTTATGTCCAGAAAAAGTGGCGATATCAATGCGGCTATTGGCTCCTAACGCAAGGTCCATTTTTCCAACAGCTTGTACGGCATCTACATGAAAATGAATCCGAGGATAATTTTCCAGTAAGTGACCAATCTCAGCAATTGGCTGAATCGTTCCGACTTCATTATTAATTGCCATGATGGATACCAAAATAGTATCTGGTCGAATGGCTTGTGCTAAAGCCTCAACTGTTACACGGCCATCTTTTCCTACTGGCAAATATGTGATATCAAAGCCTAGGAGCTCAAGCTGTTTAGCTGACTCTTTAACAGCAGGATGCTCAATCGCAGAGAGAATGATATGACGACCAAATTCTCTTTTTTCAATGGCTGTTCCTTTGATAGCCCAATTGTCTCCTTCAGTCCCACCACTTGTAAAATAAATTTCACTTGGCTGAACTTGCATCACTTCTGCTATTTGTTTTCTTGCCTGGTTCAATAAGGAAGCAGCTTTATTGCCAAGATTGTGCAAGCTGGAAGGATTGCCCCAAATATCTTCTGTTACTTTTATATGAGTTGCCAACACTTGTTGATTGACAACAGTTGTGGCGCTATTATCAAAATAAATCATTGTTTCACCTGAATTCTTTCTTATTTTGTTAAGAGGTATTTAAAAGCTATGGTAGGGTGTTAAATCGATGATTGATAATTATTCATGACATTATCAACACACAATGATTCGCCACTGGCACGTTCAAATAGACCCTAACCTTGATCAAAATTACCTTTAACATTATAGCACAAATCCTACTATAATAATGGTTAATTTCATTTTTTTCATCATAAGGTCTATAGACAAAAAAAGTTTTACATTTCTCAATATACTATGTTATAATATACCTGTAACACTTATATTTATCCTTATAGTCATTGCGACTCCATAATAGGGGGATGTTATAAGAGGATACGGGGACTATATTTTACGTGCCATATTTCTTAGGAAATATGGTATTTTTTTTGTTTTTAAACAGCATCATAAAAGGGATAGGCTCTTTTAGCCTATCCCTTTTATCTTTGCTTAATTTCTTTTTTCTGTAATAAAGATATCTTCCACTTTTTTAAATGCACCAGGTTCGATTGCTTCAAGTGCTGTTGAAATCATTTCAAGGGCATCTTGATAAGCAAATTGACGACTAAATAGATACATTGTATTTTTAACTGCTTGCTCAATCTCTTCATTTTGATGACGGTAACGGTTTGAATACTGAATCATATACTCAGTCAGCAATGCCGCATCTACCATATCCTCTGTTTTTTCTTTTAAATGACCTAAATCATCATCACATAAGAAACAAAGTTTACTAATTTCTTTCATATTAATTTTAATTCTATTTAACTCTTTATCTAAGGTTTCAATGCGATCACCTGTTGTGAAAAATAAATCCTTATAATCATTAGATAAGCCTGGTAAATGTTGTTTTTCAACATAGCGTTTTAAATTGCGCAATTCAAACTCAAAATCATCTAATTGTTTTTTCGCAGCCAATTCTTCTTTTCGTAATGAGTTTAGACCTGTATAAATGTCTTGTTGCTGAGCTTCAGCTACTGCCAAAGCTTCTGTCATCACTTTAAATTCTGCTTCAATATTAGAATAAACAGCAATTTGCTCATCCATTTGCTTCTTATACTGTTCAAATTGTTTCGAAAAATCTGTTAGCTTACCTTCAATTTCATTAGCACCCTCTAGTTCACCATTGACTAATGAATAGCTTTGAGAAATCATATCAATTTCATTTAACAACTTACGATTATTTTCTTGCGCTCGTTCTAATGTTTC
This sequence comes from Isobaculum melis, assembly GCF_900111355.1. Lineage (GTDB taxonomy): Bacteria > Bacillota > Bacilli > Lactobacillales > Carnobacteriaceae > Isobaculum > Isobaculum melis. The sequence goes on along the minus strand of NZ_FOHA01000004.1, from coordinate 109,906 downwards.
ATTTAATTCTTTTTGTATCTTGACGACATAGCGTTTTGCATCAATTTCAAGCTGCATCACTTCATATAAATGATCAATTTTCCCTTCAATTTTTTCAATATTCTCTGTTGCTGCTTGTACTTCACATTTTTCAGTTAACGTTTTTGTGGCTTCAATTAACTCATTTACTTCTTTCATTTCAGTAACTAAATCAGTACCATTGAAACAGTAATGTTGCTCTACCATAAAATCATAACCATTTTTAATTTCAGTTGTTTGTTCTTCAAAAGAAACAGTTAATTGTTTTAAAATATCTGGAATCGTATCAATTAAATGTTTTAATTCCGCCGTTTCCGTTTTTAAACGATCCAATACTTCACGTGCTTCAATATGATCACCATTGCTTGTTAGCTCAGAAAATTTAGAAAAGTTGACTTCTAAGTAACTTAATTGATTTTCTAGGTTTTCTAATGCGCCACCAAATGCAAAGCTTTGAGTCAATAGCTTTTTACGAATATCTTGGTAAGAATCTCTAACTAATTTCACTTCTGTGCGATTATCTTCTTCACTATCCGTTAGTTTTTTCAACGCTTTTAAAATCTTATCAATATCCACAGCTGTTTCTTCAAGTAAAGTAGAAACTTGCTCTTCTGCTGTTCTTGCACGATTCAACTGTAATTTATCGGTTGCTTGTTCTGCTTCAAATAATAAGTTTTCAGCATCTGGGAAACGGACATTGGCAATATTTTGCCAAGCTTTATTCCAAGATTCAAAGGTTCGTTCTGTCTGACCTGTTAAGTTTAAATTTTTAACCAGATTGATTTCATCAATGACAGGGATATCCATTAACTCAATTTTTCTCTTTTCTAGTTCATCAATTTTGCTATAATGATTTTTCTTTAAAATATAGCTAGCAGCATAAAGTGCAGCAGCTAAAATAATAATACCAATTAATATATACAAAAATACATTCATTTTGAGACCCCCACTAAATTGTTTTCATTTAATTTGTTCATTTTTTATATGATTTACGGTTATTTTCTTAATTCTTTAAAAAAAATATACACTCAAGTAAAAGTATACCACAGCAAGCTTTTTCCTACACTAAAAAAAGCCAAATTTATTGATTATTTCTTTTTTTTGCTTCCTATATGTAAAATCAAGACCTTTCAAGTAGAATTATGATAGGATAAGGTAACTAAATCAATTCCCTAAAAAATCTGAAAGGACTGATATAAGTATGAAAAAGACTGAAGCATTAAAACAAATGAATCGCCAGCTTGAAAGCTTAATTGCAGGAGAAAAAAATACGATTGCAAATTTAAGCAATGCTGCGGCTCTTTTAGCCCATCAACTACCAGATGTCAGCTGGGCAGGTTTCTATTTATATGATCGTCAAGCAGATCATTTAGTCTTGGGACCTTTTCAAGGCAAACCAGCATGTATTCGCATTCCAAATGGTAAAGGTGTTTGTGGAGCAGCCTTTGCAAAGAAAGAAACACTTATTGTTGGAGATGTTCATACTTTTAAAGGACATATCGCTTGTGATGCAGACAGTAATGCTGAAATTGTGATTCCACTTGAAAAAGATGGCATCTACTTTGGTGTCTTAGATATTGATTCCACAACTCATCATCGCTTTGATCAAGTTGATCAGCTTTATTTAGAAGATTTCGTGCGTATTTTAATAGAAAACATTGACGTGCTATCAGTGATTGAGGTATACTAGTCATTGTGTAAAATAATGCAGCATGTTAGTGGTATCCACGTCAACAGTTCATTGCCGTTTTCGGTGCAATTGCGTAACCTGCGGCTGCAAAGGTGAAGATTGAAGAATGAACTGCACGAATACTGAACTTACAATCTATTATTTTACTCCAACAAAAAACAATTTTCAATTGGAGGAATTTTATTATGTCACGTTACACAGGCCCAAGTTGGAAAGTATCTCGCCGTTTAGGTATTTCACTTTCTGGCACAGGAAAAGAATTAGAACGCCGTCCTTACGCTCCAGGTCCACATGGTCCAAATAGCCGTAAGAAATTATCAGAGTACGGTTTACAAATGCAAGAAAAACAAAAATTACGTAATATGTATGGTATGACTGAACGTCAATTCCACAACTTATTCGTAAAAGCTGGTAAAAATAAAGAAGGTAAACATGGTGTTAACTTCATGATTTTACTAGAACAACGTTTAGATAATGTTGTTTACCGTTTAGGTTTAGCATCTACTCGTCGTCAAGCGCGTCAATTAGTAAACCACGGTCATATTACTGTTGATGGCAAACGTGTTGATATTCCATCATATAGCGTTTCTATCGGTCAAGTAATCTCAGTTCGTGAAAAATCACGTAACTTAGAAATCATCAAATCATCAGTTGAATCATTATTAGGTCGTCCTGATTATGTATCTTTCGATGCTGATTCATTAACTGGTTCATTAACTCGTTTACCAGAGCGTGAAGAGTTACATGCTGAAATCGACGAAGCTTTCGTTGTCGAATTCTACAACAGATAATCATCTATTGACTATCAATCCCAACAAAATATGATTTTGTTGGGATTTTATTGTATATAAAACTAAAAAAGGAGCATGCAATTTGGATGGACTACTCTTAGATATTTTGCTCACAGGCTTCATCACACTAGGCTTCATTACCTATCTCTTTCTTTTTTTCACCACCAGATTTAAAAAAATTAGCTATCTATCTGATTCCTATAGTTACGGGATTGACCATCTGGCTAATGGGAATAACGACATTTCTCATTATTCTTGGGATAGCATTAATGTCAAGTGTGGCAATGGAAATTCATCTACTACTCATGAAACTAACCATCAACCACTCTTTCAGCTTTTTTATCATCAATCTCTTAATAGTGGCAGTTGCTTTCTATTTATTGAATAGTCAATCATTTTTAGCTGCTTCCCCTCCGAATATTTTCGACTTATTAATTGTGATTTTTGGAATGATTGCCCTACTGTCTATAAAAACCAATTTACGCTTGCTTTTTATATGGATTGAAATGCTAATAGACAAAAAAAGAACTTGATAGAAGTTTGTAGTTAACTTCATAAATCAAGTTCTTTTAATTAGGATCGATCATGTAACCCTTTTTCTTTTTGAATTTGTTTTAATTTTTCTGGTGTCACATCATTACCTTCAGTATCGACAACTTTCATCCCTTCGATATGATGACGCATTCCCCCGCGAAAAACTTCTAAATATTCTTCTCTAAGTAATTTTTGTTCATTTTGTTCATGCAAAGTTAGTCCTTCACCTTTAGCTTTTTTAGCTAAGTGATTGATACGACTTAATTTTTCTTTTGATAACATGTATCTTCACTCCATCATTTTTATTTCTTATACTATAACGTAAATTAGTCATAAAAACAATTGAACTGCTTTTTTATTCTTTTTCAAGTAAATACATCACTGCATCTCTCACATTTTTACAACCATTTATCAAGCTTAATTCTTGTTGTAATAAAGTTGCTCTTTGCTGATAATGTTGCTCATTTAATAATTGATGAAGCATTCTTTTGAAATATTCATAATCTCTTAGTTTAGATTTCTTGATTTGAACTGCATTGCCATATGCCACACATGCTGCAATATTATATTCTTGTTCTTTTTGAAGACCAATCCCAATAAATGGCTTACCAGCTACACATGCAGTTTGAATGGTTCCTTCTCCACCATGAAGTACAGAGGCTGTCACCATCTTTTGCACTTTTAGCGCTGGCAACCAATCGTAAATATAGACATTTTCAGGTAGTTCCTCTATTTCCTTATCTGCTAGAAAGCTTTTCATTGGGCTAATCACCTTAACGGGCAAGTCTTTAAATTGATGTAGTAAAGAAAGAATGACTTTAGCATTTCCAGAACTTCCCATGCTACAAAATATTGTTGGTACTGTACTCTCTTTTAATAATTTCTTTAATGTAAAAGGTATTGCTTCGTTTAAATGAGCAAAAATTGGTCCTACATAAACTGATCCTAGTGGCAAATTTGACTCTTTTGTTAAAACTTCCGGTGTTGTAATACAATTTAAATCTGCATCAAAAAAATCAATTGTATAGTTAAAATCAGCTTCTAAATGATAATATTTAATGACCTTTTTTAGGTTGCGAGGGAACCACTTTAATTGCAAGAAAAATGCACGCATTATTTCTTTTATATACTTATTGGATGCTTTCATAAAATGAACACTTTCAATATTGGCTCTTGTATAAGCATAAGGCTTTACATAAACCAGTGGAATTTTTTTAACTCTTGCACTAATAAACAAACTAATCGTCGATCCTATCAAAATGCAGTCTGGCTGAATCTTTCCTATTAATTGCAGCTCTTGTTGTGTCCTTTCCATTAACATCTCATAAGAAAATGGCATCCTGATTGTTTTCATCTGATCAAATTTCATAATATTGGTAACATCTTGCTCTGTTAAATGGGGGGTTAAATAGTAAAATTCGAAGCCAGCAGTTTCAATTAAATAAGCAAATTTTTGACTATAGCCCATAAAAATACAAGTAGCATCTTCTTTACAAGCTTTTGCTACTTCAATCATCCTAGTTGTCTCTGCTAAATTAAAAGTTTCTGGTGCAAATAAAAAAGTCCTCATCTCATTCCTCACCTTCTAATGAAATAGATGCATAAATTTTCTCAACATAGTCATCAATCTTACTTTCAGTTTCTGCATCAATCGCATTCATTTCAGGAATCTCTTCTATTAAATGAAGCATATGCTGATAATAATGTATTTTTTCTTTAAATGTTGCTTTTTTCAACGCTAACAATTTTTCTGTTTTATGGATACACTCTGCAGTTGGAATGTTGCTCATTGCTGATAATACTAGCTGAATTTCTTCTATTTGAAATTCTCCATATTTCATAACAAGAATGTATTTTAATGTCAGCAAATCAATTTCTTCATAGATTCGATAACCATTCGCCTCTCTTCTAGGGCTTAATAAATGCATTTTATCATAATATCTTAAGGTTGATTCTCGTAAATTTAATCTCTTAGCTGTCTCTTTTATTGTTTTCTTCATTGTTTTCAGCCTCCTATCATCTTCAATATAACATTAAAGTTAAGTTTAAGGTCAAGTCAAAAAAACAACAGCACATTTTATTATGTGCTGTTGCTTATTTTTATTTTACGATTTTACCTCATCCAAATCAGCTGTACAAAACGAACATTTGGTTGCCGCAGCTGGAATTTTAGATAAACAATGTGGACATTCTTTCGTTGGTACTTCTGGTGCTGGTTTCGGTTCTAAAGCTACAACATATTTTGTCATTAAACGAATTAACATAAAAATAACAAAAGAAATAATCAAGAAACTAATAATAGCGTTAATAAACGAACCATAATTTAATGTTGGTGCTCCTGCTGCTTTTGCAGCTGCTAAAGAACCATAACTTTCACCATTTAAACTAATAAATAAATCAGAAAAATCAACATTTCCAATCAATAAACCAATAGGCGGCATAATAATATCATTGACTAATGACGTAATAACCGCTGTAAAAGCTGCCCCAATAATAATCCCAATTGCCATACTAAAGGCATTTCCCTTTGCAATAAATGCTTTAAAATCTTTTAACATACTTATTCCCCCAATCATATTTCATTTTTATTCTACCTGTTTTCACTTTAAAGAACAACTTTTATCCCTTAAAAAAAATAGAACATTTGTTTGAAAAGAATGTATGTTTGTGTTATGATAAATTTATCAAAGAAAACGAGGTGAACATATATGCGTAAAAATCCTGAAACGAGACAAATTGAAGTCCTACAATATATACATGAAAAAGTACTTGAAAAAGGTTATCCACCTACTGTTAGAGAAATTGGAAAAGCAGTGAACCTTGCTTCTACCTCAACTGTTCACGGGCATTTAGAAAGATTAGAAAAAAATGGTTTTATCCAACGAGATCCAACAAAGCCTCGTGCTATCGAATTAACCCAGTTAGGATTATCAAGACTAGGTATTCGTTCTGATAAAATCCCTTTATTAGGAACGGTTACCGCTGGAGAACCCATCCTAGCAGTCGAGGAAGCTTCAGATTTCTTCCCTGTACCTCCTAACTTAAAATATGAAAATGATACCTTATTTATGCTAACCATTCGTGGTGAAAGTATGATTGAGGCAGGCATTTTAGATGGAGATGCTGTCATTGTTCGTAAGCAATCAACAGCCATTAATGGTGATATCGTTATTGCAATGACATCTGAGGATGAAGCGACCTGTAAACGTTTCTACAAAGAAAAAGGGCATTTCAGATTACAGCCTGAAAACGAAACAATGAACCCAATTATCTTAGATGAAGTTATCATTTTGGGCAAAGTTGTGGGTCTTTATAGAAGCCATATTTATTAAAAAAAAAACGGTTGTCCCCTATGCTAAGGAACAATCGTTTTTTTATGTTAGACAAGATCATCTAGTAAGTATTCTCTTATTTTTATCAAAAATAGAAAAATCATCTGGTAAAAAGGAAAGGAGCAAGCCAAATTTCAGCTTGCTCCTTTCCTTTATCTAACTGAATCATATTTCAGTTGATTATTCATCTATTCTATTAATACTTGCTTCCTTTGAAAAACCATTTGGATAACGCTTTTTCAATTTTTGAATATTTTGTACAGCAATTTCATCAAAAGGAATATCTGCCCATTGTGCAATTTGAGATAAATACCATAATACATCGCCCATTTCTTTTGTTAACGCATCTTTATCTAAAGTGTGTCCATGGAAAGTATATTTTTTGATAATATCAACTAATTCCCCTGTTTCCCCTGCAATCCCTAATGCACAGTTTGTTAAAACCTGTTCATTACCATATAATGTCCGGTTTGCTAAGTTTTGATACTCGTTAAATTCCATTGTACGACACGTCCTTCTCATTTCATTATCTACCTTATATAGTATATCTTAAATTTAATCAAAAGTGTACTGAATCAAATAATTAATTAGCTAAACAGATGCTTTTATATTTAAGCTACTACTATATAAAGAACATAAAAAAAAGATTTAACGCTCAATCATTCATGATTAAACATTAAATCTTTTTATCTTAATAAAGCTCTAAATATTGCTCACGTTCCCATTCAGATACTTGTTGTCTAAATGCGCCCCACTCAATTCTTTTTGCTTCAACAAAGTTTGTGTAAATATGCTTTCCTAAAGCTGCCTTTACCACTTCATCTTTTCTTAATTCTTTAATTGCATTGTGTAATGTAGAAGGTAAATCACTAATACCATTTGCATGGCGATCATCTTCTGTCATACTGTAAATATTGCGATCAACTGCTGCTGGTGGCACTTTTTCATTGATAATGCCATCTAATCCAGCTTTTAACAGTACAGCCATTGCTAGATAAGGATTAGCTGTTGGATCAACACTTCTTAATTCTAATCTTGTTGACATCCCTCTTGCAACTGGTACACGCACTAATGGCGAACGGTTACAGCCACTCCAAGCAACATAAACGGGTGCTTCATAGCCTGGAACCAGACGTTTGTATGAATTCACTGTTGGATTACAAATCGCAGTATAGCCTCTTGCATGTTCAAGAATCCCTGCTAAAAATTGATAAGCAGTTGCACTTAATTGCATTTCTCCTTTTTCATCATAAAAAGCATTGCCTTCTTTATTAAATAAGGACATATTGAAATGCATTCCTGAACCATTTACTCCAAAAAGAGGCTTCGGCATAAAGGTTGCATGTAGTCCGTGTTTACGCGCTATTGTTTTAACAACTAATTTAAAGGTTTGAATATCATCACAAGCTTCAACTGCATCTGCATATTTAAAATCAATTTCATGCTGACCAGGGGCCACTTCATGATGAGATGCTTCTACTTCAAAACCTAGGTCTTCAAGAGCTAAAACAATTTCACGTCGGCAGTTTTCTCCTAAATCTGTTGGAGCAAAATCAAAATAACCACCTTTATCATTTAATTCTAGTGTTGGATCGCCATTTTCATCTAGTTTGAATAAAAAGAATTCTGGTTCAGGTCCTAAATTAAAATCAGTAAAACCTAAATCTTTCATTTCTTTTAAAACTCTCTTTAAGTTATTACGAGGATCTCCTGCAAAAGGCTTTCCTTCTGAATCATAAATATCACAAATTAAACGACCAACCTTGCCATATTCTCCACCCCATGGGAAAACGAGCCAGGTAGATAAATCTGGTCTTAAATACATATCACTCTCTTCAATCCGAACAAAACCTTCAATGGAGGAACCATCAAACATCATTTTATTATCAAGAACCTTAGTAAGTTGGCTAATAGGTACTTCTACATTTTTAATCGTACCCATCACATCTGTAAATTGTAAACGTAAAAATCTAACATCTTGCTCTTTTGCTAATTTGACAACATCTTCTCTTGTGTACTTGGCCATTCAGTCTTCCTCCTAATATTTGTTGTTTTTTATTTATCTAAAAATATGAGAACCATCAAAATTTTGATAAGGATTATCACCATCAAGTCCACCAACTGCTTGGAATTCTGAACGTAAAATTCTCCGTACATCATCATCGGTTAAAACATGCTGCGTCGCTTTAAGTCGATCTGCCTTTTCATGCTCTTTTAATTCATACAATCGTTTAATGCCTGCCATATTCACCCCTTCAGTTAAATAATCTTTGATTTCTAAAAGGACATCGACATCATTCAGAGAATACATTCTACGATTCCCTTCATTACGTTCGGGATGAATCAAACCCTGTTCTTCATAGTATCTAATTTTTCTGGCAGTTAAATCTGTTAATTTCATCACTGTGCCAATTGGAAAAACAGATAAGGATCTTCTGAGTTCTTTTTCGCCCATCTACGCTCGCCTCCCTCTTATTATTTTTAAGTATACCGATTTATTTTTATCTGTCAATATTTTATGTGATATTTTCTTACATAAGTTTAAAAAAGCAAAAAAAGAACAACCAATTATGGTTGTTCTTTTATGATCAATTCCGGGAAGAGCATACCTAAAATTCCTAAAGTTAAGCGTCTTCCTTTACCTTGATAAGGAAAGGCATGCATATGCATCGCTGGATTAAAGTTTGCTTCAATCACAGCATAACCAGGGTGCTCTTTTGTACTTGGGATTGTTGCATCTGGAATGATTAAATCGACACCTGATACACGCGCACCTAAAGCAGCTGTCATTTCAATAGCTGCCTGTTTATAGCTGACATCAATTTCATCAGTTTTATCAATTGAATCGCCACCCGTACTGACATTAGAATTTTCTCTTAGATAAACGATTTCTCCCTTTTGAGGAATACTACTGATTTGATACCCTTGTTCTTTTAACATCAATTGTTCAATTTCACCTAATTGAATCAGCTCTAAAGGTGAACGATGATGACTACCTCTCAAAATATCTTGATTTTTTTCAGCTACTAAATCCGTAATGGTTCGTTTTCCATCCCCAATAACATTGGCTGGAACTCTTAACATGATCGCTTCTACTTTCCCATCTAATACAAAGAAACGATACTCTGTCCCTGTCACATATTCTTCAACTAATACAGCTTGATCTTCTTTAAAAGCAATCTTAATCGCTGTTGTATAGTCTTCTAAACTAGGTCCTTCTTTAAAAATAGAAATGCCAAGTCCATAGTTTGTTGATTTTGGCTTTACAACAATGGCTTTATCTTGATAACGCCAATAATTGGCAAGCGCTACTGCTTCCTCCTGATATTCTTCACCAGCAGGCACATGGAAACCAGCAGCCTCTAAAATGCGCTTTGTCACACTTTTATTTTCCATAATTAAAGGTGCAATATATTGATCTTTTGATGTCATGTTAGCATTTTTAACATATTCTATATGCTCATGGTATTGTAGTTTTAAGAATTGATCATGTTCATCAATCACTTCAGCTGTAATTCCCTTTTGAATCGCATCAAAAAGGAGTAGCTGTGTTGATAATTCCATATTGGTATAGCCTCTTAAGGCATACGGCTTAGCTAAACAATCTGCTTCATATTGTTCAGCTAAGGCTGTGACACTAGAAATAAAGCCATTTTCTGATTGAATCAATTCAATTAATTGATTGGCTAATGTTTTTTCTGGATATACCAATTTTTCTTTTGCTTGTTTTAATGCTTCCTCATAATAGGTTGGGAGTGCGAGTTGAGCACTCATTTTTTCCATTCCAGCGAGAATCGTCATTGCCTCAGCTTGATAGCTAGAGGGTTTATCTGGTTGCTCTAAAGCAGTTGTTTCATTCATTTTATGCCCTAAGCTAGCTTCAGCATCACTTTCATGAAGCTCTTCAATCCATAACATATAAAGCATAAATAAATGAACAAAGGCCATATCTTCTTTTGTCATTCCAAAAGGTGCAAAAGGATTTAAGTCAAAGACTCTAATTTCAATATAGCGAATGCCAGTTTCTAACAGGCCTCTCACTGATTTAGAACCACGAAAACGAATCGGTGAATAAAATTCTTTTTCAGCAATAAAATCACCATTCGCTACTAAACGTTCAATATCTGAAACATATTTTTCTAAGCTTTCAAAAGAAACAGCAATATGGCTATCATTCGAGTAGCCTAGATGGCTATTACGAATACTTCTTACAGGTAATTGAGGTTTTTCCATAGGATGTGTTTGATTACGCCAGAAAGACTCATCGGCTATTGGTGTTGCGCCTAATAAATAAGTAAGTACCCAGCGATAGCGTAAAAAGTTTTGTGCCATTTTTAAGTATAAGCTTGTTTTAAAAGTTTCAATGCAACCTGTTTCGCCTTTTCCTTGATAAAGAGCTTCAACAAATTCACTGCCTAATTCAAAATTATAATGAATGCCACTGACTAACTGTTTTGCTTTTCCATATTTTGCAGCTAATGCTTCACGATAAAGCACATCTTCCTTATCATCAAGCTTGGCAATTGGAATCTCTGACTCAGCAGGAATAATAGCAGGCATACTTGCAGGCCAGATAGCTTCTCCTGTTGCAAGGCTCCTTCCTGCTACATCATGAATGGCCATCATTCTACGATACATTTCTGCTACATCTGGTGCAGGGGAAGTAATCAATTCTAATTGTGATTCACTAAAATCAGTTTGGATATAAGGGTGAAATGAACGATTTCCTAATACTGAAGGATGAGGCGTTAAGCTTAAATGTCCATCCTTTGTGATACGCAGGCCTTCCTTTTCCATCCCAAATTGACCACTTGAAAAAGCAGGAAAAAGATTTAATTTTTTAATATCTGCTTGTAGATGTTTCACATTTAAAACTCCTAACTATTTTCAATTTGTCTAGCAACCTCAGCATGAAGCTTAGGTTCAGGAGCATAGTCTGCCTCCCAATTATCAGGTTTAATGACTTTACCATCACCTTCACGATAATGTGGTTTTCCATCTGGAAAAAGCTTGCCCATATTTGCTTGATGAACAATTTGGAATAATGGATCTGGATTCACACCCATTAATACAAAAGAACCATAAACAAAATAATTTGTATCAGTTAAAGCATCCACTTGTCCTACTAAAATATCTTCGACTGGCTCAGCCTTGGTTTTAATTTTGGTAACAGCATCTTGGATGCCTTCTTGCCATTGTGCTAATAGTGTATCAAATTGACTCATATCGCCACCTGATGTTGCATAAAGAAACTCAATGATTTCTTCTGTTGTAAAGTTCGCTCTATAAAGAGCCTCTTCTGATGTAAAAGCTGTAGGTTTTGTATTTTTAGCAGGTGCGAAAACCTGGTGAAATTCACGGACCATTTCATATGGTGTTTTTTGATTCATAATATTAATCTCCTCCTAAATAATGTCCTTTCTATTATAGCCTAAAGTACATAAAAAGTCATGATTGCTGATTATACAAAATGGAAATAGGCTAGCTTTATTTTAAATATATCATATAATAAAAGGTGAACATCATGAGAAAATACTATGCTTTTAGCATAATATGTCAATTTACAACAGAGAGATGATTAAAATAGATAATTAATGGAGGGTAAAACATGGCAAAATTTGGTTTTGGCAATTTTATTAATGCCACATTAGGTAACTTTAGCGAACGCACAATTGAGGAGCTAACAGAAAAATACGGTGCTTATTTATTTGAAGAAGAAGAAATTACAATGGGATACAAGCTTGTCCGTGACTCGTTGATTTTTACAAATGCTAGAATCATTTTTATTGATAAACAAGGTGCAACAGGTAAAAAAACTTCTTTTAAATCTATTTACCTTTCTTCCATTGTGGATGTTGAAATGGAGACAGCAGGTTTTGGTGTCGATGATAGCGAGATTACAATTACATATCTCAAAAATGTTCATCGCAGAGCTCATACTGAATACTTTGAAACTAAAATGTTTGAATTTCCTAAATCAACGGATATTGTTCCACTTTATACCATGCTAGGTTCAATTGTACTAGATAATAGACAGGAGATTAATCAATAATGAAAAATGGGAAAGCTAAAAAAATTATTTTTTTACTATTCTTATTATTCTTTATTACAGCTTGTCGTCAACAAAAAACTGCTCCTTCTGAAAAAAGAGACAGTCAAATAACTCAAAATAAAAAAGAAGAAAGCGAAGAATCTATTGTTTCCGAGGCTACTCTTTTAAAAATCATCAAAAAGGAAATTCCTGCTGATGATTATTTAGACCAAAAGATTGCTTTTGAATCTATCGCAATGTCTGAGTCCAGTAATCGAGAGAGTTTAGATGGAAAGCGCTATATTCAGGTATATATTGATCATTTAACCTACTTTTTAATGGTTAAAACAGAAGGAATAGACGAAAAGTTTCAGTTTCATGACAATATTACAGTAGTTGGTACCATCAAAGGATTTGAAAGTGCTGAAAATGATCTTGGTAAAACTGAAGTCTTAATTATTGAGCCTGACTACTTAGAAGATAGTAATGGCAATCAATATAAACCCAACTAAGCCACAATTTGATAAACTGTTTGACAATTAGCGTAAAAATAAAGGAGACCACTTCAGTTAAGGTAGTCTCCTTTATTGAATCATATATAAAACATATACCCTTCATCTACTGCATCATCACTCTGATGATCCATTAAATCCTGAATCGTCGTTTCCTTCACAACCAAATTTAATGCTCTTGTCATTCTTTGATAAAGCTCTCTTGTTTCAGGAGGCTCTTTTTCATCACTCTCTAACACCTGAATGGGTCCCTCAAAAACTTGAAATACTTCAGCAACGGTTATCTCTTTTGCTGCACGCGCTAAGTAATAACCACCTTTTGGACCTCGAACACTCTTAATCAGTCCACTTTTTCTTAGAGCATTTGCTAGCTGCTCTAAATACTGAATAGATAAATCATACTTCTCAGCAATACATTTTAAACTTTTCACTTGATTTTGCTCTGCTAAATAAACCACAATCAGCAAGCTATATCTGACCTGTGTTGTTAATTTCATCTTTTCCTCCAATCACAACAATTGTTGTTCTAGAAAAATAATTGATTCACAATTCCCATCATAAATGGTGCCGCAAATACCGTAACAATACCTGTTACACCAATTGCTAAGCCTGCCATTGCACCTTGAACACGGCCCATTTCTAAGGCTTTTGATGTCCCAATAGCATGTGCAGAACTTCCAAGAGCAATTCCTTGTGCGACAGGATCTGTAATCTTAAACCATTTTAAAACAGAAGGCCCGATAATTGCACCTATTACGCCTGTAAAAATAACCATTACCAAAGTCACTGCTGTCACGCCACCCATTTTTTCAGTAATACCCAAAGCAATCGCAGTTGTGACTGATTTTGGCATAATAGAAACAATAATTTTTTGGCCGACTCCGAATAAAATTGCAAAAATACCCGTTAAAAAGGTGCCTAGCAAACTACCAGTAATAATCCCGATACTAATTGATTTCGCATGTTTTTTGAGCAAATGGAACGTCTTATACAAAGGAATAGCCAATGCAACCGTTGCAGGTGTAATCAAGACATTTAACATTTCGCCCCCAATATAATAATTTTCATAAGGAATCTTAAAAACGACTAAAATTAAAATAATCACTGCAATTGAAATAATCAGTGGATTAAATAGTGGAAATGGAAATTTTTTAAAGAATGCCAGAGCAATCAAATAAACAGCCATCGATAAAATCAAACCAAACATTGGGTTACTTGTTAACTCATTATACATGGTTCTCCCCCTTTTTATCTTCCTCTGTTAAATTCACTTTATCCCCTTCAAATCGCAGCTTAATTTTCTGAACCACAACACCGATAAACGCGATAGAAATAGCTGTTGTCAAAACTGAAATAACTAGTAGCGCTAACCAACTGTTCTTGATGACAGAAAAATAAATCATTAAACTGACCCCTGCTGGCACAAATAGAATGGCTAAATTGTCAATTAAAAAGTGCCCGACCACTTCAACATCTTCAAGCTTTACAATATTAAACTGTAAAGCTAAAAACAAGAGCAGCATGCCAATAACACTGCCTGGAACCGGTAAGTTTAATCCTTTCGATGCGATTTCCCCTAGAAAAGAAAAAAGCAAAATATACGTTAATTGCTTATAGATTTTCATAAAATCCCTCCATATTATTCCTGTCTAATATAGCACACTTTTTAGGCTATTTCATTGAAAAATCAAGGTTTTTCTTATGTAAACCTTTTCTTCTAACCAAAACGAAACAAACGTTCTATTTTAGTAGTTTACAATGAAAGAGCATGGTATAATAAAGATATTAAGTTTGTAAAAAAGGAGATGCCTATTATGAAACAACCATTGGCTTACCGGATGCGTCCCACTTCAATTGATCAAATTGTTGGTCAACAGCATCTTGTTGGTGAAGGGAAAATTATTCGTCGAATGGTCGAGGCGGAAATGCTATCATCAATGATTTTATATGGCCCACCAGGTATCGGTAAAACAAGCATTGCCAGTGCTATTGCCGGCTCTACAAAATATGCATTTAGAATTTTAAATGCTGCTACTGACTCAAAAAAAGATTTACAAATTGTTGTGGAAGAAGCAAAAATGAGTGGCACAGTGATTTTACTTTTAGATGAAGTCCACCGTTTAGATAAACCCAAACAAGATTTCCTACTGCCACATTTAGAAAACGGTCGGATTATTTTAATTGGCGCGACTACAGAAAATCCTTACATTTCTATTAATCCTGCAATTAGAAGTCGAACACAAATCTTTGAATTAAAACCATTAGCCTTAGAAGATATTGAAATAGCTCTTTTACGCGCATTACATGACGCTGAGGAAGGCTTAGGTAGCTATCCAGTAGATTTAGAGGAGCAAGCATTACAGCACTTTGCACGAGCAACAAATGGGGATTTACGCAGTTCCTTAAACGCCTTAGAGCTAGCGGTTAAATCAACCAAGCCTGCTACAGACAAAAAAATTCATATTTCGATTGAAACAGCTGAAGAATGTCTACAACGAAAAGCATTGACCCATGATAAAAATGGAGATGCCCATTATGATGTCATTTCAGCATTACAGAAATCTGTTCGTGGGAGTGATGTGAATGCTGCACTTCATTATTTAGCAAGACTAGTAGAAGCAGGAGATTTGCCGATTATTGCAAGAAGAATGATGGTAATGGCTTATGAAGATATTGGCTTAGCTAATCCTGCGGCAGCTGCTAGAACTGTGACTGCCATTCAGGCCGCTGAAAAACTTGGCTTTCCGGAAGCCAGAATTCCCTTAGCCAATGCGATTGTTGACTTATGCCTCTCCCCTAAATCAAATTCGACTTACGTAGCGATTGATGCAGCCCTTGCAGATGTAAGAGCTGGAAAAAGTGGTGAGGTACCCAATCACTTAAGAGATGCACATTATAGTGGTGCAGCCGATTTAAACAGAGGCATTGACTATCAATATCCACACCAATTTCCAAATGCCTGGGTGGATCAACAATATTTACCTGATACACTTAAACATGCTAAGTACTTTGAGCCTAATCATACAGGTAAATATGAGGATGCACTAGCAGCCCAATATGATCAAATTAATCAGAAGAAAAAAATAAAGCAAAAAAATAATCCAAATTTATGAGTATCATTGATTGTAAATTTTTAGCCCCTGTGCTAACATAAAGATAGGAATTCTGAGATGTTTGTTCCGTTCTCATTCGTGTTGACCGAACAATTATTATTACCTTGGGATCCAAACAAGCCATGTGGATAACAAGCCTTTTCATTTGGAAGTTAGAAGCCTGACATAGGAGCCCACCTGCAAACATGCGGGTTCAATACTCAGAGAACCATATAACGGCATTATCGGATTTCCTATTAATAAGTTTATTAAAAAGCCACGCTACTTTATGTAACGTGACTTTTTTTATTTGGCTTGATAGGCCTTAACTAAGCTTCCAGAAACAACGCTTGTTTTAGACACCATATCCACTAAATGTTGCTTTTTCGGTGTGAGACCAACCATTAAATAAAGTGGTAACAAGATTTTTTGACAATAACGGCCTAGGCCTTCTCTTAAAAAGATTGCGCCCCATGTTAATTTTCCGCCTGTTAAAGAGACCACTCTTAAATCAAAAATCATTTTTCCAATTGTTTGTCCATTATTTATCTTAGTAAATAACACAAAGTATAACACAAAGACAAGTACTTGAATGTATTGACTAAGGGAAAATGGTCCAATTAATAAAGAAACATTCGCGGCTTCCTTCAATTGATTCACAACAATTCGATGAAAACTACTCACCATTAAAATATCCACTAAATAGGCAAACATCCGCATCCAAAAACCTGCATATACAACATTTGGGTAAACTGCAGCTGGCTCTTGTACCTGCTCAGCTTCATTCATTTCAATAGCCGGAGCCATTTCTTCTTGTATGATTACTTGCTCTTTGGTTTCTGTTGCTACAGCATTTACTTTTTTATGTTTTTTTCTACTTGATCTTGGTGGCAGTGGAAGAGCCGCTACCTCTGGTTCAATTTGCTTCTGCTTCAACCGTTGTAATTCAGCAAAAATTTCAGATGTTTCTGTTTGAACAGGCACCATTTGCTGTTTTTCCACAGTATCTTCTTGCAACACTTCAACTTCAGCAAATTCCTTATAAGCCAATTGCTCTGCTTCCATATCAGACTCTCGACATAATCTTTCTAACTCAGCACGATGAATTTCAGAATAAGAAGCTGCATCTTCCATTTCACTTTCTTGTTCTGTAAACAACTCTTCATCAATTTCACCTAATAATTTAGAAATTTCTACCTTTTCTTCCTCAATTGTACGTTCTTTTATGCCACTTCTTAAATCATGATTTAAAATAGCATTTTGAATATTCAATGGAAAATCAGTTAAATTTAAATCTTCCATATGCAAAACAATATCTTCTTCATTTTCCTCATGTTTTACTGTTTCATTGTGATGAATTCCTGGAAAAGGCGTCACATTATGCCCAAATCCAGCAGAATCTTTGTCTTCTTTATAAAAATCTGGCATAATTACTCCCCTCCATATAAATACATCATTTGTGGTATATCTGAAACATTAGGCTGTTGCTCTTGTTCATTTTTGAGCTGTAATATTTGAAGCATTTTATCAGTCATCATGTTAGATACAGTTGGATTGGATGGTTGATACATAAAAACTTCTGCATCCTCCAATTGATGATCATTCATCAATACCGCTAAAGCATCCTGTTCATTGCCTATTTCATCAATTAAACCATTCTTTTTGGCTTCATTTCCATTAAAAATACGACCATCAGCTAGAGCGGTTATTTTATCTTTAGGTATCTCTCTACTTTGACTCACAATATCAAGAAAACGAAGATAAGAGTCATTCGTTGTTTTTTGTACAACTTCTTTATTAGGACTATCAGCGTTCTTCATTGTTGCTTGAATAAATCCTGTTATCGTTTCATTTGAAGCAAATAACTTATCTCCACTAGTTGCAATAAAATAACTACCACCAGTTGCGATATTTTTCATTGCTACATAAATTGGAATAGCTTGTGTCTTTTGAATTTCAAGCAAGCGTTCACGAACTTGATTGCTTTCATAGGCACCACCACCTGGTGAATTCAGTACCAATAAAACACCACCAATTGTTTGGTCTTTTTTTATGGCTGTTAATTCTTCTAAAATAATTTCATGGTCATAACCATTTGTAGCAGATTGTGGGTTATTGACAATGGTGCCATCAATATTTAAGATCACAATTCGTTTTTTAGAATTACCTTTATGGATTATTTGTTCGGTTAAGGCTTCATCTTGATTATCAAACTGATCAAGTAGAGCAGTTGCTGCAGCTTTATCACCTTGAATAGCGGAGACAACATTTTTCACTGTTTCGATTGAAACAAATGAAAAGACAAAAATCGCTATTGCTAAGACAATCGCTAACCAACGTTTTTGACTCATTTTTTCCGCCTCCTTCTCTCAAGTGATTGCATTAATTCTTTACTAAAATTTAAAAAATGCCATATATACTCCATTGTTACAAAAAAAAGCAATTTTAGCAAGAAATATCTTTGTTTTCATCTACTAGTCTTTAGGAAAGCATACACTCAAAGGGAAATACTTCCTATTTAAAAGAGTTAGACACCATAAAAAAACGTCATTTAGTTCAACTAAATGACGTTCAAATCTTATTCTCCAGCTTCTTCTATTGTTATTTCAAGCGCTAATTCTTGAAGTTGAGCAGTTGCTACCTCACTTGGTGCCTCAGTTAATGGATCAGCTGCACGCCCATTCTTAGGAAAGGCAATCACTTCTCTAATATTATCTTTACCCGCAAGTAACATTACCAAACGGTCTAGGCCTAAGGCAATCCCCCCATGTGGTGGAAAACCATATTCTAGTGCATCTAATAAGAAACCAAATTGTGCTTTTGCTTCTTCTTCTGTAAATCCTAAAGCAGCAAACATTTTTTCTTGGACTTCCCGTTGATAGATACGGAGTGAACCGCCTCCAAGTTCATAACCATTTAAGACAATATCATAAGCTTCAGCATACACCGCACCTGGATCAGTTTCTAGCAATGAAATATGTTCGGCTTTTGGCATCGTGAATGGATGATGCGCTGAAGTATAGCGACCATTTTCTTCATCATACTCAAGTAATGGCCAATCTACAATCCATAAAAATTCAAAGACAGATTCATCAATCAAATCTAAATCTCTTGCTAATCTTCCACGTAATGCACCTAGCGCATCTGCTACAACTGATTTTTGATCAGCAACAAATAATAGTAAGTCACCTGGCTCTGCAGCCAAACGCTCAATCAAAGCTGCTGCATCTGCTTCAAAGAATTTGGCAATTGGTCCTTTTAAGCCTTCTTCTTCAACTTTTAACCAAGCAAGCCCTTTGGCACCATAACGCCCAACGAATTCACCCAAGGCATCAATGTCTTTTCTTGAATAGTTTGCGGCAGCTCCTTTAGCATTAATGGCTTTTACTTCACCACCATTTGCAACTGCACCACTAAAGACTTTAAAATCAGAATTTGCGACAAGGTCACTAATTTGTTGTAATTCTAAATCAAAACGAACATCAGGCTTATCACTACCATAACGATCCATGGCTTCATCATAAGACATACGAGGAAGTGGTAATTGTAATGTGACACCTTTTGTTTCTAACATGACCTTAGCAAGCATTTCTTCTGTCATTGTTTGAATTTCCTCAGCAGATAAAAAGCTCGTTTCAATATCAACTTGTGTAAATTCAGGCTGTCTATCTCCACGTAAATCCTCATCACGGAAGCAACGAACGATTTGATAATAACGATCAAATCCTGCCCCCATTAATAACTGTTTAAATAATTGTGGTGACTGAGGCAAAGCATAAAAATGACCTGGATGTACACGAGAGGGTACAAGATAATCCCGTGCGCCTTCTGGTGTTGATTTGGTTAAATAAGGCGTTTCAGTATCTAAAAAGCCTTGTTCATCTAAATAATTACGAATCGTTTTTGTTGTTTGATGACGTAATTTTAAGCTATTTGCCATTTCTGGTCTACGTAAATCAAGATAACGATATTGCAAACGAAGCTCATCTGAAACACTGACACCATCTTCAATGTAAAACGGTGTTGTTTTAGCTGTATTTAAAACCGTCATTTCCTTGACTTCAACTTCAATTTTACCTGTTGAAATATTAGGATTAATGGCTGCCTCAGCTCTAGCAACCACCGTTCCAGTTACCTCAAGTACATATTCGCTACGCACCTGTTCCGCACCTGTTAAGGCCTCTTTTGAGAAATCAGGATTGAATACCACTTGCACAATGCCCTCTCTATCTCTTAAATCAATAAATATTAATCCACCTAAGTCACGACGTTTTTGAACCCACCCTTTTAAAGTAACTGTTTGTCCTATTTGTGCTTCAGAAACCTGACCACAATAAATTGTTCGTTTGCTCATACTGTAATCTCCCTTCGTCTATTAGTCTTCCTTATTAAAAAATTCATTAAATGCGGTCATATCTGTTGTTTGGATATTATAAAATTTTCTAAAATCTTGATAAATTTCAGCTAAAGGTACTTCAACTTCTTTACCAGATGCTAAGACCTTAAATCTTGCGACACCCTTTTCAAGCTCATCTTCACCAATGATAAGCACTGTTTTTGCTGCTAATTTATCAACTACTTTAAATTGACCTTTCATTTTGCGATTAAGATAATCGCGTTCTGCAGATAAGCCAGCATCTCTAGCAGCTTGAACCAGCTTCAAGGATTCAATATTGGTTGCTTCCCCTAATCCCATGATATAAACTTCAACTTCATGTAAGTCAGGAATCTTCACATTTTCAGTATCTAATACCATTAATAAACGCTCAACACCAAGTCCAAAACCAAAACCAGGCGTAGCAGGTCCACCAATTTCTTCTACTAAACCATTGTATCGTCCACCAGCACAAATCGTAGTTGCAGTCCCACCAAATGCAGGTGCATCACTCATAATTTCAAAAATCGTATGATTATAGTAATCTAACCCACGAACCATTGTCGCATCCACTTCATATGGAATTTCCAAAGCTTCTAACATGGTTTTAATCGTTTCAAAATACGTTTTAGAGGGTTCATTTAAATAATCCAAGATAGAAGGTGCTTGCGCCACAATTTCAATATCTTTTGGATCTTTACTATCTAAAATACGCAAAGGATTTTTTTCAAAACGACGCTTAGAATCTTCACTTAATACCTCAAAATGAGGAGTTAAATAAGCAAGTAAAGCTTCTTTATGCGCAATCCGACTTTCAATATCCCCCAAAGAATTAATGATTAATTTTAGATGCTTCAAACCTAATTGATCAAATAAACTCATAGCTAAGGCAATGACTTCTACATCAGTCGCTGGATTATCGCTACCAAAAGCTTCTACACCAAGCTGGTGAAATTGACGCATTCTACCATTTTTAGGACGTTCATAGCGAAACATTGGTCCCATATAATAAACTTTATAAGGCTTGGTATGCTCTGGTCCAAATAACTTATTTTCAACATAAGCGCGAACGACTGGGGCTGTTCCTTCTGGTCTTAAAGCAACATGACGATCGCCTTTATCATAAAAATCATACATTTCTTTTGACACAATATCCGATGTTTCCCCAACACTTCTTGAAAATAAATCATAACTTTCAAAAATGGGTGTGCGTACTTCTTGAAATTGATAATCAGCAAATGTCATTCGTGCAATCTCTTCTACATATTGCCATTTTTTTGTTTGATTTGGTAATAAATCAGCGGTTCCTCTTGGTTTTTGAATTGCCATTTTAATCTTCTCCTTTTCTTTTGATAAACAAAAAAACCCGCACTTAGATTCATTCATCTAAGGACGAGTTGTTAATTCCACACGTGGTACCACCTTTTTTTAGAAGCAAGCGAGCTGCTTCCCTTAACGATTAACGCTCGTAACGTAGTAGCTTTGCACTACTAACTCTCCAGAGTGTCCTTCAATAAACGAATGGGTAAACTGCTTTCAGCTAAGGCAGTTCTCTCTTGTACTCATCTCACATTTATTTACTTTTTCCTTCATCGAGAAATATTCTATCTATTTACACAAGATTACAAGAATATGCCCTACTTGTCAAGGAAAGAACGGACTTCTTTCACAATAAATCGTTTTTAACTAAATAATGATACATGGCACCATAAAGATTGGCATCATTATAGAAGGTACAGTTCACAACTTGAGGTGAGGCCAGATGAAAAGGGTTCATTTTTTTGATTTTCTCAATGCCTTTTTTTATTCCTGTTATGACCATGGGTTGACTACTAATGCCGCCACCAATTGCTATCAGCTCAGGATCGAAAATATATTGTAAATTCATCACTTGATTGGCTATTGCTAGACAGTAGGCATCAAAAATAGGCATAACCTCTGCATCATTAGCTTGAATATGGTCAAAAGCACGTTCACCCCCTGCGGCTACTTCTCCTTTTGCTACTAATACTTTTTGAATCATTCGAACCGAAGAACAAACACTACCAGCATAAATTCCTTTCCCAGTTGTACAATCCATCTCAGAAGCTACAAAGCTCAATTCCCCTGCTAGCAAATGCTGTCCATGTAATAACTGTCCATTAACAATGATACCGCCGCCTAAGCCACTACCGAGCACCAAAACAGCTGCTTGCTGCTTTCCTTTGATACTTCCTAACCATAACTCAGCCAAAGCAGCACATTTCCCATCATTTTCAATCGTTGCTGGCAATTGAAATGCTTGCCAAATTTCTGCTATTAAATTTTTCCCATCTAAATAACGTAATGAACCGCCAAATTTAATCTCACCATTATTAGGTTGAATTATCCCTGGACAACTCATTGCAATCCCTATAATGTCTTTTCTATGTATCTGAATAATTGAGAAAAAAAGCTGAAGAAATGTATCATAGCAACTTTTAGGAGAAGCTACCTTATCCTTTTTGATGATTTTCCCATGTTGATTCATTAAACTATATTTTATAAAAGTCCCACCAATATCGAAAACTAAGTACATCATTTCCTCCTCTTTTTACCCTTTTTACTTCATTATAACGAGTTCTCTCATTAAATTCACTAAAATACCTCTTTCAGGCGATATTTATTTGTGCTAAAATCTATATTGAAGTATAATAATAAGGACAAACTCACCAATGATAAAGAAAGATTTGGGGAATATATAAATGAAGAAAAAAAATCAAACAAAATTTCAGACTAGCTTGTCTGTTTTTCTAATTGTCTTTATGCTCCTTGCCAGTACAATCATTTCAACAATTGTACTAGCAAATGTTCAAACAATTAGAGTAGAAGCCAATGTTGTCAATATCCGAACGGGTCCTGGACTCTCCTATGATATTTTATCTCAAGTGAGACAAGGAGACATTTTAAATGTCATTGATGAAGAAAATGAATGGTATAAAGTACGATTAAGCAATGACCGTGTTGGTTGGATTGCTAGCTGGCTGATTTCAAATGTTGATGTCAGTGTTGCGAGTAATACAACAGGTACTATTAATGTAAATGCTGTAAATGTTCGTGATCGTCCAACAACTGCAAGTGATATTATAGGAAAAGCAACAAAAAATGAGAAAATGATTATTTTATCGCAAGAAAATGGCTGGACACAAATTCAGTATAATAATAATGTTGCTTGGATTAGCTCTGAATTCATCACACTTGAAGGTTCTCCAACTCAGGAAACGGCAATCACTGATAAAGAAGAAACAACTGAAACACCAATGGTTCAAACGGTTACGGTTCGTTCTGATAACACAAAAGTCAGAAGTGATGCCTCAATTGAAAGTAGTATTATTACAACTGCATCCGCAGGAGATACTTTTAATTATCGAGAAACAAAAGGTGATTGGTATTTTGTAGAAGCTACAGATGGTACTACTGGTTACATTGCCAACTGGGTTGTAGACTTATCTCAAACTGAAGAAGCTGCACCTATTGCAAAGGTTTCTTCTCTTGCAGAAGCAACTATTGTGATTGATCCTGGTCATGGTGGTGAAGATCCTGGTTCGACTTCACAAACTAATTACTATGAGAAAGAAATTACCCTAAGTACTGCTGAAGCTGTTGCTGAAAAATTAAGAGCTGCTGGTGCAAATGTTGTCTTAACCAGAACAGCAGATGAATATGTTACCTTAAAAGAACGTGCACAAATCAGTCAAGAAATGAGTGCTGACTTATTTATTAGTATTCATTATGATTCTACTGAACAGGTTAACGCTGTATCTGGCACAACCACTTATTATTATGGTTCAAAAGAAAAAGCTGCTGCAGATTCGATTAATGATGCATTAGAAAATACGCTCCCATTAGATAATTTAGGCGTTCGTAAAGGAAACTTTTATGTGCTAAGAGAGAACACACAACCATCAATTCTTTTAGAATTAGGTTATATGAGCAGCGAAAATGATTCAGCTGTTGTAAACTCTAATCAATATCGAACAAAAGTTGCAAATGGTGTATATGAAGGTTTAACAGACTACTTCAAATAAACAAAAGCTTGCCATTAAGATTTTTCTTAATGGCAAGCTTTTTAGTTTGTAATGAAAAAAGACCTTTTAACCTCTAGCAAGGTTTTAAAAGTCTTTTAAATAGCGCGGTCATTTAGCTACATAATATCTGTTGCATTTGAAAAGTATTCAAACATATCTCTACCAAAAGTACTATAAATTAAACTTTGTGTATCAGAAAAGCTTGGTTTTAAGCCAACTAAACTCTCAATTTTTTCTAATCCACCTTCTAGCATACTTTCTTCAAAACTGATTGATGTATCTACTTCATTAAGTAATTCTCTTCCCTCTTCAGTAATAGTAACGATGGTTACGCGAGTATCTTCAACATCTTTTTCTAAATGTACAAGCCCTCTTTTCTTCAAACTTTGAGAACTATTTAACGCAGTGGATACATGCATCAAACCATAGCTTGAAACATCCGTTACACGACATGAGTCTTTTTTCGCTACCACACGTAAAATACTATACTCATTAATCGTCAGGTGATGCCCTCTTAAATGATCTTGCCAATCTTGCTCTACGATACGCCACATTGCTTTTGCTAACCAAAATAATTTACTGTGGTACGCTAAACCCGGATCTACCGTCAATTCTTCTTTGCTTGTCATTTCATTCATCATTAAACTTTCCTCCTCTTATAACATGTCTTTTTGTTGATTGGTTGTTTTTTGAATTGTTAGGTGCTGACCTATAAATAGGACATTCTGGGTCAAACCATTCATTTTTTTCAATGTTCTTGGATTCATTTGATAACTTTTCGCAATACTTTGAAGTGATTCTTTTCCTTGAACAATGTGTTGAATGGTTCTTGTTGCTTTGTCTAGCACAACTTGTTCTGTTGTTTTTGCCTCTTGTTTATTTATTGGTTCAGGGAAACCAACAATCAACTCTGTTCCTGTATAGATGAGGTTTGTTTCTAATTGATTCCAAGCTTTGATTTCATCTACGCTAACACCATACTGTTCCGCAATCTCCCATAAGGTATCATCTGCTTGAACAATATGATAAACCGGCTTTTGTTTTGGTACATCATCAAATTGGGTAAGGTTATAACATTCAATTAAGCCATTCAATTTTGCTGCATATCGGGTATCTGTTGCATATCTTCCAGTTAACCATTTTGTGGCATCTTTATAACTGGTTGTATTGCTTCTCCATACCCCTTTATAATAATCCGCATTGAAACCAGGACCATCTTTTATGACTTTTGCATAGTCTAAGAAAGACTCCTTATAGCTTGGGTATTTTCTAAATTGACTACTAATAGAGAACAGATCTCCTCTACCGTTGTCTTCTTGTGTCTTCATTTTAACTGTGCTACCTTGATAATTTCCTTTCACTCCGAATAGATTATGATTAGGTGCTTTAGATAAGCTACTACCACCTGAACCACTTTCTAAGATGGCTTGTGCAATCATCACGGATGGATAAAGATCATTAGCTGTACCTACTTCCACTGCTGATGGCGCCACAGATGCAATAAACTCTTCTGTTGTTTGTGTCTTCGCATAATGAATGCTCTCTTCCTCTGGTTCTAGCTCTGAAGAAGCTTCGTTTTTTGAAGGTATTGGCGCTGCTGGTGCTTGTTTAACAGGTTGTTTAGGTGCAACAGGTTTAGGACTTTGCGGTTGTTGAGCAGGCGATGGCACCACAGGTGCTTTTACTGGCGGTGTCGGAGCCACTTCTTTTGGTGGCGTTACAGGAATGACTTCTTCCTTTTCCGGATTTGTTTGCTCGCCAGTTTCCTCTTCTTTTGGTAGCTCTTCTGAAGGGATTTCTTCCTTAGGTTCTTCACTTTCAACTTTTTCTATAGGAACTTCTAAGTTCTTTAATGACACCTGCTCTTCACTTAAAGCTTTCACAGTTGTATGACTACGAGTTGCGGTTTCATTTGCACTTGCTTTAACTGAAAATGAAGGAAGAGCTAGCGTGCTCAACAGTAAAGTCGTACTCAAAAAAGCTGTTCCTTTTTTGAATGTTTGATTTTGTCGATTCCTTCTCAGTTCTTCCATTCGTTCTTTTCTTGTTGGATACACTGATGCTTCACTTCCTTCCATTTACTGTTAATCAGAGATACGCGTAATTTGATTTTGCAAGTTTGAAAAGACTTGATTGGCTTCATGTTGTGTCATTTCTAGTTGTTGATTCAAGTTTTTCGCTTTTCCTTTAACTTGTTCTAATTCTTCATAGGCATCACTCTTAATTTGAACTGCTTCTTTAATCGCATCGTCTAACATTTTCTTCGCTTTTAATTTTGCTTCAACTAGCACTTCTGCTATTTCCGCTTTTTCTTCACTTAAACGCGTATCTACTTGTTCATGTGACATTTTCAGAACATTGATTTCATTGCGTGCTGATTTCAATTGTTCTTCTAAGATACGTGTTTGCTCGCTTGTTCCACGAGTTGACATAGTCGGCTGAACTGGAGCTGGTGCGCGACGCTGCTCTTCTTGAAGTTGTAACAATTGGTATTCTTTCATAGCCAATTCTTGTTTCAAAGCTTCATACTGACTTTGTTCTTGGGCTAAGTTTTGGCTTAATTGTTCCATTTTTTCAGTTGAAACATAGTTTTCTGTCATTTTATCAGTCTCCGCAATTTGTTGTTCTAAGCGACTATTCTTTTCAGACAAACGTTCAATCGTTTTTTCATATTGAGCTAATTTGTCTTCTAAGCCTTCATAATGTTTTGGCAAAGCTTTCGTTGCATAAATTTCTTTTTCTAATTGTTTCTTTTCTTCAGAAATTTTCTTTAATGCATCTACACATTCCATGAGTTTGCTTTGCATGTCTCTGTTTTTATTGGTTAAGCGTTCGATTTCATCTTCATAAGCTTCAAAGATGTCTTCTTGTTTGTTTTTCTTGCTTAATACCTTAGGAAGCCAGCTTTTATTTTCCTCATCTAACGTTCTGTGTACGCGTTTTTCCTCCATGATTTATTCACTCCTTACTCAGTTAATTTTTTGTTAATTTTATCTCGAGCACTATTTGGTGGGATTTCATCATTCCACCATGCTTTGCTAAAACCGCCTGCTGTTGTATTGATTCCTTCTACTTTTACTTCGAAATCAAACTGACTATCTTTATATTTAGCATCAATATTCGCATCAATCACTATTTTTGAAAGAAGATTTTGTGTGGTTGCTCCTGGTTCCAATTTTTTCAAATAATAATAATAACCATCATCACCATACATCCAGTTCGTTGTATCTAAATCCGTATACTTAAACTGTTTTGGATGTTGTGCTTCTAGTGTTATCTTATTTTTATCAATAATTGTAGGAAACAACATGACACGAACATAAGAAGCATTGTTTGCTACATTTTTAACTGCTACTCTTTTGGTTATCTCTGCATTTGGTACTAAAGGATTGGGAATTACATCTGATCCATCATTTACCAATTCTAATTCCAAATTTCCTACTTGATAATTTTTCGCTTGTTTATCCTCATCTTTAAATGTTGCTTGTGTATTTAACAAAAGCAAACTAAAGCAAAGAATAAAAAGTGAACCAAAGAAGCCAAGTATGATTAGTCTTTTTTTCATCCGATTATCCTCTCCTTTTAGTTTGTTCTGTTCATAATTTTGGGATTTATAAGCTCATAAACTTTACTAGTAGTTTGTGATAAACCCCATGTATCTAAGGCACCTTCGGTAGCTGATACAGCTTCCAAATTAATTCCTAAGTCATAAAGAGTCGCTTTTAAAGCATTAGGTGAATCTGCTGATAACTCTAAGTCTGCTAACAAAATTTCTGTTGCTTTTCCTGGTTCTACAAATTGGGAGTAGTAAAAATAACCATCTTCATATACCCAGAATGCTTTATTTATATCAGCTGGTGGAATAGGCCAATCCTTTAATACACCAAATTTTAGATTCATATATTTTAGTAGTTTTGTATTAGCACGAGCTGGATCCTTCAATAAATAAGGTCCTTTTTCTACTTCTTTACTCTTTAATTTTAATTGACCATAAGAAAAAGTCTCGCCTTTTTTCCATGTAGCTACATCATCTTCTTTAATCGTAACAGGGGGATTACCCGCTTGCCTTAACAAATTCCCATTACCTTTTCCCACACCGTCAGTTGTATCAATTTCAAATGACAACATATGCTCATCAAAGGATACTCTGACAATTGCTGGCACATTAGATGTATTTTCTACACGAATATCTTTTTTGACACTTAAGCCAGGCTGCCAATCTTTTTTATCTTTAAATAGTTCTTGTATTCTGACACTTAGATAACCTGCTGTAAAATGATTTTCTATATTGTCTTCAGTAACAAGCCAAGAATATGTACTACCTACCACTAATACAATCGAGAAGGTTAAAGTAAAAAAGAATAAGAGAAAACGGTAGCTCAGACGGGTTATTACTTTTCTTAAAAAATCCATAGCTTACACTTCCTCACGTTTAATTTTCGTCTTCTTTTTTGCTTTTCTTCTTGAGTAAAAAGAGGAAAATAGCAATTAGGAAAAGACCTGCACAAATTCGGTAAATAGCATTTCTCCACTCTTCACCAGTATGAGGTAAGAATCCTTTAGGACCTTCAGGTTTTTCTTTTGGCGTATATTCATCTTGTCTTGCGGTAAAATTCCATTGAATATTTGCAATATTTTTTTCAGTTAAATATTCACTGGTAATATTTCCAGGCAATGTGAAAGTTGCTTCAATAACTTCGCTGTCTCCATATTCAAAGCGACCAATTTCTAATTTTTCAGCAGAAATATCTATATTTCCTTTACCGCCTAAATTCCCTTCATATAAAACATTCCCTTTATACGTAATAACTAAAGAAACTTTATCAAATAAATTTAATTTCCCATCATTCGATAGCGGTTCTACCTGTAAATATAAATAAAAAGGTTTTTTTTCTTCCAAATTACGAACAGAGATCTCTTTTGTAAATTTATCTCCTGGTTCCATGTCAGTAGCTTCAATGAAATACTTACCTTGTCCATCAGCATTTATTCCTTTTTCATCAGCTATAATCAAACCAGGAGGGAGATGAGTCTCCGCAGCAGAAACTGGTTTGGCAAACAACATCGTTGTTATAAGTAAAATTAAAACCAATATATTCTTCTTCGGTTTCATCACACTTCCTCCTTTACTTTGATTAAATCTCTAACATATTATTTACTAAATGCGCCTGCAGCTTTCATTGCATCGAAAATTAATGCTTTGTCTCCTGCTGGAGTTTCTCCGAATGCCCAACCGCCTGCATCAGTAGCTTTAATAGCTGCTTCTTCAGCTTGTAAACCAGTTGCATGAATATCTAAAATAGCATCCATTAAACTATATACTTCTTTTGCACTATCTAATAAAGTAACTGATTTAATTAATTGTGGAGATTCTCCGCCTGCTTGGATTTGTCCAATATAGTAGAAATAACCATCTTTTTCGTTATAGAACCATTTGTTTGCTTCAGGTGTTGTTGAATTTCTTGTTACAGCATCATTATTAAATTCAATCTTCATTAATTTGCCATGGTCATTAACAAATGTACCAGTTAAAGCATCTGCTTTAACATCAAATACATCAACAAATTTAGGAGAAACTGTATAAGATGGAGTTCCAGCTGTTGGATTAGCCCAATCTAATTCTTTATGTTCTTTTTCTGCATAGAAAGCAAATGTAATTGCTGGGTCAATATAAACTTTTCCAGCAACTGTTTTAATACCATCTGTTGGTACGTTTACTTTTTGTGCTTTACCGTTACCAAGATCACGATAAGCTACATAAGTTCTAATTGTTTTTGTTGCATCAGTTGCATCTGCAACTTCTTTGTATTTTACAGTAAGACCATTATCTAATGCCGCAACACCAGAAGGGTCTAAATCGCCAACAGCAACAGTGTTCCAAGTGCTATAAAGTGCTGTAGGAACTTCTTTAGCAACCCATTTTGGGTCAATAGAAGCTAATTCAGCAATAGTTGCATCTTTCATTGCTGGTTTAGTTGCATCTGTACCATCCGCTTTTAATTGATCTAGAACTTCTCTAAAGTTCACACGAACGATAAATGGGCTATCACCCAAGTTTTGAATGCTTACTTCTTTCACGATTTTCTCACCTGGTTGCCAGTTTTCTGGCTTTTTAAAGATCTCGTTGATGTGTAAGCTATCATCTGTTATACGTTTTGTAGAGAACTCATTCTCCACGTTCTTACTAGCTGTCCACCAAGCAAATGTTGCACTAACAATTGCTAGCATTGCGAACAACGCAACAACTGTTAATTTCTTTTTCTTGTTTTTTTTCATCAAAAAAACCTCCTATAATAATATATATGTATATCAAGCTCTATTAAGAGCTTCATACCCGTTAATTAATTCTTCGCAACATTAAATCTCTTCTTTTGAAAAATAATGTTTGATTGCAAAGATAAAACCAAAAAATGAAATAATAAAGACTAAGCTGACCACAAAGTTATTTCTAACGAATAAAATCAATGGTCCAACTTTAGGTATTGTGAATATTTTTTTCCCTGATACTAGTTTTGCATTGAAGGGCGAATCATTTATTTCATTCGCATCCCCTTTAGTCATCAGAAATTCACCTTGTTCGCCATTTAAATCAGAAATTTTTTCAACAATTCTATGTGTTAAGTATGCTTTGCTTTCTTCACCAGGAGAAAAAGTAATGACATCTCCAACCTTTAAATCAGCATATGGTGTTTTTTTCACTATAAGAATATCACCAGCTGCAAAGCCATCTTTATGTTCACTTCCATCACTCAACATTGAATTTGTCTTAACTGTATAAACCTGAAAGCCTAAAAAGTCTTTCTGTTGATTACCATTTAAAGCAAATAATGCAGAACCTGATATCAATAGCAAAATAAAAGCATAAAACAAAACATCAAATACTATTTTCATGGTTTTTTTTAAACCAGTTGGCTTCTTATTCGCAACTTTCGTTTGCTGTCTTTCAGCTGAACGTTTAAAGTTCTCTTTTGAATTGCGCGCTTCCGTTCTATTTACTGTATTGTTTTTTGAAGGACGCGTTTTACTTTTTTCATTATGTATATGTATAGGTACAAATTTTTCTTTCTGAGAAACAACTGGTTGTTTTTGTGGTTTGTTATTCTCTTCATTGACGTTTCCATATTCTTCCGAAATGCTTTCAATTAATTTATCAATATTATCTGTCAATACTTTCACTCCCTGCTCTTAATTTAAGTACAATCATAGGGACAGTGCAATAAACACTTGTTT
>NZ_FOHA01000004.1:0-77990 GCF_900111355.1 Isobaculum melis | reverse complement strand
AAACAAGTGTTATCTGCATCCTTATATTATATGATTCATCACAAGTTGTCAATTACTATTTAAAAAAAGGTAAAACTTTATCTAGTTCTTGTAATAAGGTACATTTATAAAACATCCAAGCTACTAAGTATCTCTATTTAATATATTAATATTTCTATTTTTATCTTTTCAACTAGCTATTCCCTAATAATTTATAAAAACAAACTTTTGCTTATACCAATAAAAATGAACCTAGTTTTACTTTTAACTACAAGTTAAATTTGTTAAAAAACGACAAAATCTATACCTAAATAAAACGTTGTTTTTACCTTTAAATTTGAATAAGAATTACTTTTTTGTTTAAAAAACAAAAAAAAGACCTTTTTTCTAAGCTTTTTTTAAGCATAGAATAAGGTCTGGAAAAAAATTTTTATTCTTCTTTATCTAAAACATCTTTAATTTCTTCTTTTGCTTCACTTGAAGTTTCTTCCAATTCAGAACGAATACCTTCTAAATCAGCATTTAATTCTTTTTGTGCTTTATTTAATCTAGAAGCAATTTGATCTGCTTGATCTTTTAGATTAACACGAATATCTTCTGTTGCATCTTTAGCTTTGGTATAAGCTTGTGAAGATTTATCTTTCACAACATTTGCAATGTCTCCTGCTTGTGCTGAAAAAGTTGTTGCTTTTTCTTTTGCAACATCTGCAAATTGAGAACTTTTATCAAATGCAATATCTTTAAAGTCAGTTGCTGTATCTTTAAAGTTGTTTGCATGCTCGCTTAAGTCTTCTCTTAATTCTTTTCCTGATTTAGGTGCTAATAATAATGCTGTAATTGCTCCTACTGCACTTCCTAATACGACACCAAATAAAAAACCATTACCTTCTGATTTTGCCATCTTCATTCGCTCCCTTATATAGATATGATTTTAAAAATTATTTTGTTCTTTTTTTAACTGCTTTTTCGCTTGTCTATTTTTATGAAATTTTAAAGCAATGCTTCCCATTTTTGTAAAAGCAGAAACTTGAGCAGTTTTCTTTGTTGCTCCTGATACTCTTGAAACTAAGTTACGACTTGATTCATTTAAATCAGAAACACTTGTCCCTAAATCCCCAACTGCGTTAAATAATGGATCGGTTTTTTGCAATTTTCCATTTAGATCATCCATTAAAGTGTTGGTTTTACTTAATAAACTTTCTACTTCAATTGCTAAATGATCAACATCTTTTGTTATCACACGAATACTTTCATTTGCTTGTTCGGCTGTATCAGAAAGCTTACTAAGAACTTTCATCACTTTTAATAAAGTAAATACTAAGAACAAGACAAGCACTGCGGATGCTCCAGCAGCTATCACAGCAGCTATTTCTACACCAGTCATACCAGCACCACACTTTCATTCTTTCTTTTTATGCTTCGACCACTCTTTTAGGCATTCCCCTAAAGAATCATCTTACCTCCTTTATTGTAACATTATTTTATTATTTTTAATAATCATTTGCTAAAAATTAAATTTTTATTTTTCTTTTGATTTCATGACAATCTCTGATAAAATGGATAGCAGATAAGCAAAAGCAAAGGGGTTTTTAGATGTCACAAGTTGTTGATAGTTCTATCACTGGGGAGATTATCCAGACTGCTTCTCAAAATACAAATGTTTTCTTAAAGTATTGGGAAAAAATTGATTGGGGTGGAATCGTTGCAAAAGGGATTGATATAAGTATTCAAATTTTAATTTTTACTGCGCTTTATTTTTTTATCAAAAAAGTAGGCGTGCGCATGATTCATAGAAGCTTTGAAAAATATCGTAAAAAGGAAACAGTTTCAGCTTCAAGGATAGATACACTGACAAGTCTTTCTCTAAACGTTTTTCATTATACGATTGTATTTATTTATGTTTATATTTTACTTTCTATTTTTGGTATTCCTGTTGGTACATTAATTGCTGGAGCTGGAGTTGTTGGTTTGGCACTAGCGTTTGGTGCACAAGGTTTTGTCAGCGATATCGTAACTGGATTGTTTATTATGTTAGAAAAGCAGATTGATGTAGGGGATTATGTCATGATTGCTGGGGTGGAAGGGAATATTGAAGCAGTTGGGCTTAGAACAACACAGGTCAGAAGTGGAAATGGTACATTAAACTTTATCCCAAATCGAAATATTACTGTTGTTAGCAATCAGTCAAGAGGCTATATGCGGGCATTAATTGACGTTCGTGTTACGCCTGATGCTGATCTTGATAAAATTCGTTCTATTATTGAAGAAATTAATCAACAGTTTGTAAAGAATCATCCTGAAATTGTTGATGGTCCAACTTTTCTTGGCTTACAGGATTTAGGAAATGGTGCATTAGCTGTACGAGTTGTCGCACATACTCAAAATGGTAGTCAGTCTAGTATTCAAAGGCTACTATTGAAGGAATATATTGATGCACTAACGGCTGCAAATATTACAATTCCAGCTTCTCCTCTTAATTTAGGAAAAATATGATTTATTTTTAACTTATTTCTGTTATAGTTGAGGAGTAACTATTTTGAAGGAAGGAGTTTTATCATGAATTTATCGTTACAATTAGATACTGAGTTATTTTTAAAAATTAATTTGTTCTTGATCCTCTTCTTGGCTTTCATTTTTGTTGTTGCAAAAATTCTTTTAGCAATTTGGATTTATCAAGATGCTGAGAAAAGAGACATGTTTTCCTTACCTTGGATCATTTTTCAAATCTTTAGCTCGACAATTTGTTTAATTGTCTATCTTTACAGTCGAAAACCAGAAGTTGAAAACGAAAGAAAAGTAGCAGAAAAAAAACTATTTCTGATTGGCTTTGTGACATTAATCGTTTCATTTATCTTATTATTGGGAAGTACAACTACCTATTTGTTTGGCTACCAATTAAATAATGAAGAACCATCTTACTTAAACAATCATCGCTATAATGATGATTACGATGATTATTATGACTACGACGATTATGAAGATGATGATTTATTTTAAACAGCATACTTAAACAAAAAGATAAAAGAGAGTTTTTTTGCTCTCTTTTATCTTTTTTAGTTAGTCAATTTTATCGACTACTTTTATTTCCACCTCAATATTACCTCTTGTTGCTTTAGAATAGGGACAAAATTCATGTGCTTCTTTAGCTAATTGTTCTACCTGCGCCCTCTCTAGTTCTGTGATAGCAACTTCTATTAGAACGGCTAATTTGAAGCCTTTATCTGTTGAATCTGAAAGTAATTGAACTGTAGCAGCTACTGTCGCTTCTCCTGTTACCTGATGCTCTTTCATTTTATGCGCTAAGGCACTGTTATAGCAAGCACTGTATCCTATGGCAAAAAGTTGTTCTGGATTACTTCCTTGTCCAGGGCCTCCTAGCTGTTTTGGTGTAGAAACACGAACAGAAAATGAATGATCTGCTAAATGGCTTTCTCCATCTCGGCCATTTGTATTTACTGCTTTCGTTTGATATAACACGTTAGAATCTGTCATAAAACATCCTCCTTTATGTGATTATCTTACAAACTCATCTTATGCTTATTTAGAGCACTTTACAAAATATTTGCTCAAAGAGGACGGAACAAAACTGAAAAGTTTTATCCCGCCCTCTTAAATTGCTTCTAAAAGCCCATAAATTGTCTCAGTAAATGGTGCCCAAAAGGCAGATTTGGTTCGCAATTGCCAAGAATTAATGCAAACGTAAGTCGTAGATGATGATTAGTAGCTACTACACTACGCTTCGATCACAACAACTTTAATATGGTTCAGAGTCGAACTGTGTTCGATCTGTATCATGTCTCTAAGGATTAAAAATCCTAAGAAGCATGACAATGCTAGAGTTGCTAAGAATCTCGGAGAACAAAGTGATTCGATGATGAATAATACCTACTTGGTGAAGGATTTGCTTCATAAAATGGGTAATAAGGAAAATAAAAAGGTTCAGAGTCGAACTGTGTTCGATCTGTATCATGTCTCTAAGGATTAAAAATCCTAAGAGGCATGACATCTTGCTGTCTTAACCATTTTTCAACTTGATCAATCCCAAATGGGATAGCTGCTTCATCTGGTGAAATTTTTTCATGATGTAACGCATAGTCACAGCCTACTCCTAACCAAAACATTGTTCCAGGAATTTTATCTAATAAATAGCCAAAATCTTCTCCTGTCATAGCAGTTGGAAAATCTACATAATTTACTTCAGGCTGTGCTTCCATAAAAGTAATAAAAGCACTTGTTTGCTCTTGACTATTCACAACTGGATAGTAGCCTTTTTTCTCCATTGATAAGTCAATTTTACATTGATAGGAAACTTCTATTCCAGCTACAATTTCTCGCATTCTTTGCTCAACTAAATCATTCATTTCTGGCGTTAAGGTGCGAATGGTACCAGATAATTCTGCTGAGCCTGTAATAATGTTATCAGCCGTACCGGCAATAAGCTTACCAAATGTAATAACTGCTCCTTCTACTGGATTGACACTACGGCTCACAATGGTTTGGGCTTGCATAATCAGTTGTGCTGCCGCCACAATCATATCATTTGATTCATGTGGATAGGCTGCATGACCACTTTTGCCATGAAATTTAATTTTAACCGTATTTGTTCCTGCAAATAATGTGCCAATTTTGGTTCCAATCGTTCCAACTGGTAAACTAGGCTGAATATGAAGGGCATAAAATGCATCTGGCATCCACTCATCCATCATTCCTGCATCATAAACTAATTTTCCGCCTGCTTCATTTTCTTCAGCTGGTTGGAAGAAGAATAAGATATTATTTTCTGCTGGCTGCTCAGCAAAGCGACTTAAGGCGCCTAAGGCAATTGCCATATGTAAATCATGGCCACATGCGTGCATCTTCCCTTCATGAATAGAAGCAAAAGGTAACCCAGTCTGCTCAGTAATAGGTAGTCCATCAATATCTGTACGCCAACCTATTGTTTGCTCTCCTACTGTTCCTTTAACAAAAACTAAAATCGCTGTTTCCCAAGTTTTAATGGTCAGATGTTCCTGTGGTAAGCGGTTAATTTTTTCCAATAAATAAGCTTGTGTTTTAAATTCTTGTAACCCGATTTCAGGAATTTGATGCAATTCTCTTCTGATTTGAATAAATGGATTCATGTTTCATCACACCTTTCTATTTTTCTAAAAAGCTATCCTTGGTTAAAAGGATAGCTTGATTGTCTATAATTTTCTTAATTCTTCCATAATGTTTGTCTTACTTTTTGTTTTTTCATCAATATCTTTAATTTTTTTAGCTGGAACACCTGCAACTACTGTATAAGGTGCAACATCATTGACCACAATTGCTCCTGCAGCTACAACGGCACCTTCTCCAACACGTACCCCTTCTAATACAACTGCATTCGCACCAATGACTACTTGATCTTCAATGATAACAGGTGTCGCACTTGGCGGCTCTATTACGCCTGCTAAGACAGTTCCTGCGCCAATATGGCAATTCCTACCAACTGTTGCACGACCGCCTAAAACAGCGCCTAAATCAATCATGGTTCCTTCACCAATGACTGCACCAATATTAATCAAAGCGCCCATCATAATGACTGCATTGTTGCCAATCTCAACTTGATCACGAATAATCGCACCCGGTTCAATACGAGCATTAATCGTTTTAGTGTCTAATAACGGAATCGCTGAGTTTCGACTACTATTTTCAACAACATAATCTTCAATCCATTCTTTATTTGCTTTAAGAAATGGTGCGATATCTTCCCAATCACCAAATACAGTCCCTGTCTTACAGTTTGTAAAATGTTGGATTGTTGCTGGAAATGTCATTTCTTTCAAACGACCTTTGAGATAGACTTTAACAGGTGTTTTTTTCTTACTCTCTGAGATAAATTGAATAATTTCGTGTGCATCCATTGCTTACAGCTCCTTTTTTTGTGATTTTTCATTATTTATTTAAACGCAATTTATGAAGGTTCTTTTTCTTCAACATGATAGACTGCTTCAAATTCATGTGCTAATCGATTGAGGCCCTTCATCATTTGTTTTCTAGGAACAATACCTGTAAAACTGCCTTCATCACTCGCCACACAAATAAAAGAGTAATCAACTAGTAAATGAAGAATTTCTTCTAAATCATAAGGATTTTCTACGATTGGAAAATCTGTATTCATGACTTCTGAAACTTCGATTTCTGATAATTTTTCATAATCAATTTTTTCAAGTCCTAAAATGGCATCCGTAATCATGGATAAAGACAATAACCCTTTAATACAGTAATCTTTATCTAAAACTGGAATCACTGAATAGCCTACTTTTGTTAAGACAAGTAATGCATGATCCAATCGATTATTGACTTGAACATGGGCCACTTTTTCAGCTGGCACCAAGATGTGTTCTTTATTTTCTAATAAAATCGCTTCAATTTTTTTTCCAATCATAACAACAATGTGCCTCCTTGGATTTCTTATCCTACTTTTACTATTTTACGTTATTTTCTTTGAGATTTCATTAAGAAAGAACATTTTATTTCAAGTCGCGATTGAAAAGGCTTAATAGCGCTATTATGAACAGTCCCAATTGTACATTACTTTTGTGAAATCTTGATTGATTAAATCTTGGTGATGAATAAAGAAGTTTCCTACACCACAATCCCCCCACATGATTTCAGATTGCTCATCAATTTGATCACTGGCTAATTGAAATAATAAAGTATCATAGTATTGTCTTTCTTTGGTGTATCTTGGATCTTCTTGGGTAAAGAAAGGATAGCCACCTAACTGGCTACTGAAATAACCTGCTTCATTCATTGCATCATAGCTTAAATCATAAAAATCATCCATTTTACTTTCATCGGTCACAATATTTTCTAGTAATTCATAGCTATTGCCACCATAAGCTTGTTCAAAATCAACACTATCAGCCACTAGTAGTTGCGCTGTTTCCTTGCCAATGATGCTGGCTTCTTTTGGAACAACTGGATAATAATCATTTTCATCAATTGTTTGTTCAAAAAAGGCATTCTGTTCTGCTTCGGTATATGATTCATCTGAGAAGCTCTCTGTATAAATCACACGAAAGCCTTGTTGCTTAATTGGATCATCAAAATTGAGCCCTAATAAATCATCATGGTAATTCACATAAAACGATAGTAAACCCTTTGTTGGAAAATCAGCTAATACAGGCATTTCTGCAAAATTAATTTGTGCGAGTAATGAAAGTGGCTTTTGATTTTGATCAACTGGATAAGGCATTTTTTTACTAAGATAACCTCTTCCGCCAATTTTGCTTTGGGTTAGAGTCAATGTCTCTGTTGCTTCAAAAGTCAAAGAAATGCGTGGTTTTTTTGTTAATTTGATTTTTTCAATACATGCTGCTGGTAAAAATTCCTGTAATCTCTCAATCATTATGCTAAACCCCTTTTTATGTATACTTGATAAGCAAAAAGGAAGCAGTAAAGCCTCCTTTTATTTTTCATCATCATTTTTTGACAGGTACTCTTTAACAGCTAACAAGCTATCAAAAATACCATAAGCACCTTGTTTGACTGCTTCAGTTGGCGCAAGTAAATCTGGTATAAAGTAAAGAGGGATTCCAGCCGCTTGAGCAGCTAAAAAACCATTAATAGAGTCTTCTAATACCATTGCATTTTCTGGTGCTATTCCAAAGTGCTGACATGGTCGTTGGAATATTTCTGGATTTGGCTTACTTTCATGTACTTCGTCTCCACCAATAATAAAATCAAAGTAATGGGCAATTCCTTCAAAATTTACATTAGCAACAACTTCATCATGCTTACTTGAAGAAGCAACCGCTATTTTCACTGATTGTGTTTTAAGGTAATCTAATAGGTCAATTAAGCCTTTTTTCTTTCCTAAAGTACCATTTTCTTTAATAATATGATGATGGTGGTCATGTAAAGTAGCCAACCATTCATCAATTGGTATATCCTGTCCAAATTCATTCTTGACAGAGGATTCAAAACTCTTCATGCTTTTTCCAATTAAAGTCCGATAAAATGCCTCTGTATCTTTTAATGCATAATCTGCTGCCATTCTTTTCCACGCTTCTAAAGCAATGGCTTCCGTATCAAACATTAAACCATCCATATCAAAAATAACTAATTCTACTCCAGCTTTCACAAAAGCACCTCCATGATTCATTGTTCATTATTTTAAAAATGTAAAAGCTAATGCCTCAATCGGTTGGTGTGCAACATCATAATACTGTACATGGACCTCTGAATCAGTTGCTTCAACGATGGCATAGGTTTTAATTGGATATTGTCCTCGTGGTAAGCGAATACTACCAGGGTTTAAAACAATTAAATCATCAATTTTTTCTACACCTAATTCATGTGTATGACCAAAGAAAGCAAAGTTTGCTTGTTCTTCTAAGGCAGCATATTTTAAAGGATTCATCGATGATTTCACTTGATACAGATGACCATGTGTCATAAAAATGCGATTTCCTGCTACCTCTGCAACTAATTTTTCAGGATAGCCCTCATCAAAATCACAATTTCCTCTCACAACATAAACATCTTTCCAAATACTACTAGCTGAATCTAACTCAGAATCGCCACAATGAAACATGGCATCGACTTTCCCTTGATAATGAGCAAATAAATTCTCTAATACAGCTTGATCTCCATGATTATCGCTTACTACCAATACTTTCATGATGTTTTCCTCCTTATATTCTATTAAACGCCTATGCCTAATCTTGAATCCAATCTGCCCAAACAGTTTCTAATTTTTCTAAAGCATTCGCTCGATGGCTAATCGCATTCTTTTGTTCATTTGGTAGCTCAGCCATTGTTTGATTAAATTCAGGAACTAAGAATAATGGATCATAGCCAAAGCCGTTATCCC
This sequence comes from Isobaculum melis, assembly GCF_900111355.1. Taxonomy (GTDB): domain Bacteria; phylum Bacillota; class Bacilli; order Lactobacillales; family Carnobacteriaceae; genus Isobaculum; species Isobaculum melis. The sequence goes on along the minus strand of NZ_FOHA01000004.1, from coordinate 69,169 downwards.
CTCTTGGAATACCAATAATCTGGCCTTCAACTGATCCTTCTACAACTAAGCTCTCTTTTCCTGGCATCGCTAATGCTAAAGTACAGCAAAACTTAGCTGTTCGCTCTGCTGCTGGAATACCTGTTAATTCATGAAGAAGCTTAGCATTATTTGCTGCATCGCTCTTCGGTTCACCTGCATATCTTGCTGAATAAACGCCTGGTTGACCATGTAGTGCATCGACGCATAAGCCAGAATCATCTGCTAAGACAAGCATATTTAAATGATGAGCAATCGTTTCTGCCTTCAATAAGGCATTCTCTACGAAGGTATCACCTGTTTCTTCTACTTCTGGAATTTCTGGATAATCTAGTAAGGTTTTAATTTTTAAGCCTTTAGAAGCAAATAGAGCTTCAAATTCTTTAGCTTTTCCTGGGTTTCCTGTAGCAATTAAAATCTCATCTGTCATAGCCACTGGTTCTTCATGTGGCATTCTTTTATTTTTAGCTAAGGATAGAGCTGTTTTTTGCTGGTTGATTAACTGTTGAATCCCTTTTTTAGCCAAAGCGAGCATTGCTGAGAGCTCTTCTTCTGTAAAGGTTGCTTCTTCACCCGTTCCTTGTAATTCAACAAAGCGACCACTTTCTGTCATCACAACATTCATATCAACTAGCGCACTACTGTCTTCATGATAATTTAAATCTAAAACAGGCTCAGAGGTTGGCAAGATGCCTACACTAATCGCTGCAAGATGCTCTTTAATTGGATTTACAGTAAGTGTGCCTGCTTCCAATAATTTTTCTACTGCTATCTTTAAGGCAACAAAGGCCCCTGTAATACTTGCTGTTCTTGTGCCTCCATCTGCTTGAATTACATCACAATCAACAACAATTGAGCGTTCGCCTAAATCTTCTAGCGAAATAATTCCTCGTAAAGCACGCCCAATTAAGCGTTGAATTTCCATTGTTCTTCCACCAAGCTTTCCTTTGGCAGCTTCCCGAATATTTCTAGAATTTGTTGCTCTCGGTAACATACTATATTCTGCTGTTACCCAGCCTTTGCCTTCACCGCGCATAAAAGGTGGCACTCTTTCTTCAACAGTGGCATTACAGATGACCTTTGTATTGCCAACACTAATCAGCACAGAACCTTCTGGATGCATTAAATAATCGGTTTGGATGGTTACTTTTCTATTTTCATTATTTGCTCTATTATCTATTCTCATTTTTTCAAACTCCCTTATTTAAAATCCTAATTTGGCTTGTTCCACGGACATTTCTTCTATCTTTAACCATTCTGAGGCAATCTCTTTAAATAGCTGCGTAGAGCCAGTTGTATAAAATCTTCTTTCAGCCGGTTCTGAACAATCACTTTTTTCTGCTAAATCAAAATAATCTAATAAGGTACTGACTTCACTAATTGTCTCAGCACCAGAATCTATTAGTGTTACCTGATTTCCCATCACATTTTGAATAATTGGTCTAAGCAACGGATAATGAGTGCAGCCTAAAATCAATGTATCAATACCGCTAGTCTGGAGATTTTGCAGGGTTTCTGCCACAACTTTTTTAGCAACTGGGCTATGATAGCTATTACTTTCAACCAGTGGTACAAATTTAGGGCAAGCTAAGCTTGCTACTTTTGCAGTAGCATCTTTTTCATGAATCATTTTCGGATACATCTCACTTTTAACCGTTCCCGCTGTTGCAATTACCCCAATCTGATTATTTTTAGTGGCTTTAATCGCGGCTCTACTGCCTGGTAAAATCACACCAACCACTGGGATGGCTAACTTTTTCTTAATATCTTCCAAGGCCGCGGCTGTAGCTGTATTACATGCTATTACAAGCATTTTAATATCTTTTTCTAGTAGAAAATGGGTCATTTCCCAAGTGAATTGTCGGACTTGCTCTTCTGGTCTTGGGCCATATGGGCAGCGTGCTGTATCTCCAAGATAGTAAATTGACTCATTAGGCAGTTGTCGCATGGCTTCTTTGACCACGGTTAAGCCCCCAACTCCAGAATCTATAAATCCAATTCCCTGTTTCTTCATATTTTCAGCACCTTTATTTTATCTTTAAATACGCTCTTTCTTAACCTCTTCATTTTCCCTTTTTTTGACTGAAAATTCAAGCTTATTGGATGATTTCTCTGATTTTTATTTTAAACTGTTAATTTTTCATTAAATCTTTCAAGAAAGTGGCATGATAGCAACGTTTCTATATCCTGATAAAAAAAGGGGATTGTTTATCTTTTCATTTCATGGCTATAATAGAGGAAGGAAAGAAGAGTGGGAGTGAATCAACATGGAAAAAAAACAGCCTGCAGTAAATCAAGAAGAGGAAACCATTACCCTTTTAGGTTATGAAATGATTAGAGATATTTTAATCCCTAATATTTTAGGAAAAGACACAGATGACATTTTGTATTGGGCTGGAAAAGAATTGGCTAGAAAATTTCCTCTTAGTACCATTGAAGATATGCTTATCTTCTTTAAAAATGCAAGTTTTGGTCATTTAACCTTTGAGAAAGAAAAGAAAAATCAAATGCAATTTATCTTATCTGGCTCACTTGTAAGTGCACGTTTTAAGGCTTCAACAGACCCTTCATTTAAACTAGAAGCTGGCTTTATTGCTGAGCAATTACAAATGCAAACGTCTCGTTATACAGAAGCAACAGAAGAAATTGACTATAAAAAGCAATTGATTTTGATTACTGCACAATGGGATGAAAAAGATACAGCACCTGTGGATCAGCCTGATACTTTTATTAAATTAGACTAACTAAAAAGGACAACAGAAACCAATCTGTTGTCCTTTTCTTAATTATTTTCTTTTTTGGTTTCTTAACACACTCCATGAAGTCTTAATGGTTATAAAGACTCCTGCATCGCTATACACAAGCACATTAGAACGATACATCATTAAAGTAAAGTAGGTCATTAGTGTAGCAAAGACTATCATCAGAACTAAGCCTAAAACAATACCACCTGTAGTAATCGTACCATTTGCAATTCTAATTGGCATCATCATAGGTGTGAAGAATGGAAAATAAGAACCAATCTTATACAAGGTACTTCCTGATGCACTACCAGCAAATGTTGCTGCATAAAAACCAGCCATTGAAAGGAGCATAATCGGCATAATGACTTGACTCACTTCTTCTGTTTTACTAACTAAGGAACCTAAGAAAGCAGCTAGTACGGAATAAATCACTAAACCTAACAGGAAGTAAAGTAAACTTGCGCCTAGCATCCCATCTAATATCGCAGAAAAATAAAAGTCGCTTATGATATCAGTGATTTCTTTTGGAAATGCATCTGTTTTTAACAACTGAAAACCACCTATCGCTACAATGGCATAAAAAGCAAGTTGTGTGGCGCAAACAAGTAAAATAGCTACTAATTTACCAAAGAAATGAGTGGTTGCTGTCACACTGGATAAAATAATTTCCATAATACGTGTCCCTTTTTCAGAAGCAATCTCAGTCGCAATTAGGCTCGCATATGTCATAATGAACATAAACGACAGAAAGGCTAAGAATGTTGCCCCCACTGTTTTTAGGGTGGTTGTCATTTCATCTTGCTCATCTTCCTTTCCATCAGTAAAATGAATGGTTTGATTCGCAATCATCACAGAACTTGTTAACTTGGCCATATCTTCCTGGCTTAATCCTAGTTCTTTTGCGACTTCATTGGTTTTCTCAGTAGTTAATAAAGCAATTAAATCTGCAGCATTGACCTTATCACTTGTTGCTGGTTGCTCATAGTAAGTACCACTGACTTGATTATTTTGTGCTTCAAGTACTAGATAACCAACAATTTCTTCCTCTTCTAAAGCTGATTTTGCTTCTTTTTCAGTTGTAATTTTTGTGTTTACTTCAAAATGATCGTTTGGCTTTGCTAGTACTTCAGAGTAAACGTTGTCATCAGAGATAACTGCTATCACAGGTGTTTCTTGATTATCAGAAACAAAGTAAATGACTACACCAATAATTCCTATAATAATAATGGGTGATAATAATGTAAAAATAAAAGAAGCTGTTTTCACATTTTTCTTATAAACTTCTCCTACAATTGTCCAAAATTTACTCATGATGATCACCTGCTTTCATTTTAAAGATTTCTTCAATAGATGGCGGTTGTTGACTAAAAGTTGGAATATAGCCATTTTTGGTGACCATTTCAAAAATTTCTGGTCCAAACTGCTCATCCTCTAATTGAAGTAAGTAGCCCCCTTCTGGTGCAAATGAAACTTGTTTAACACCTGGCAGTTCTTGCACTTCCTGTAAGCTGAGTGGACATTCTAAATAAAGTTTTTTACGACCAAATGATTCTCTGATCGCTTTAATTGTACCATTGAGTACCATTTCACCATTTTTAAGCATGATTAATTCATCACAAATTTCCTCCACATGTTCCATTCGATGAGTAGAAAAAATAACACATGAGCCTTCTTTTTTGAGGTCAATAATTCCTTGTTTTAACAGTTCGGCATTGACAGGGTCGAGACCACTAAAAGGTTCATCTAAAATCACTAATTTTGGCTGATGAATCAGGGTACAAATCAATTGAACTTTTTGCTGATTCCCTTTAGATAAAGATTTAATTTTATCTGTTTTTTTCCCTTTCACTTGAAATTTGTCCATCCAAAAATCAATTAAGGGTTTAATTTCTTGTTTTGATTTACCACGTAACTTTGCAAAGTAATAAATTTGCTCCTCAATCGAGATTTTAGGATATAGCCCACGTTCTTCTGGAAGATAACCAATTAAATTGTAATCCTCATTGGTTAATTTTTCCCCATTCCAAAGCACTTCTCCTCTATCCTCTGTTAAGAAACGTAAAATCAAACGAAATGTTGTTGTTTTCCCTGCACCGTTTTGCCCAATCAAGCCAAGGATTTGACCATCAGGTATGGTAAAACTCATGTTATCAACCGCTATTAATTTACCAAATGTTTTTGTTAACCCTTTAACTTCTAACATGTTCATTTCTCCTTTCAAGTAACCTCGCTACAAGCTTACCTATAAAGTCATAAGAAAGCATTAAGATTCCTCATAAGAATTTAATAAAAAGCCAAATAACTAGAAAATACTAGTTACTTGGCTCATTTTCATGAAACTTTTGATAAACATTTTGTGCAACATTTTTAGGAAGACCTGATTCAATTAAGGTTTCAATTGAAGCTTCTTGAATATTCTTAAGGGATTTAAATTTTTTCAGTAACTGTTGCTTTCTTGTTGGTCCTAAGCCATCAATATGATCAAGTTTAGATGAAAAACTATTTTTACTTCTTAATTGTCTATGGAAAGTAATCGCAAATCGATGGACTTCATCTTGAATCCGTTGTAATAAAAAGAATTCTTGGCTATTGCGTTTTAATGGAATTGGCTCTAACTGAGGACCAAAAAGCAGTTCACTTGTTTTATGTCGATGGTCTTTGGCTAAACCTGCTATTGGAATATCAAGTCCTAATTGATTTTCTAAAACTTCTTTAGCTGCATCTATTTGTCCTTTTCCACCATCAATCACCACTAAATCAGGTAACGGCGTTTCTTCCTTTAAAGCTCTTGAGTATCTGCGATAAATGACCTCACGCATCGAAGCATAATCATCTGGTCCAACGACTGTTTTTATTTTATACTTTCGATATTCCTTTTTAGCTGGTTTTCCATCAATAAAGACAACCATTGCAGAAACTGGATCAGTTCCCATAATATTAGAGTTATCAAACGCTTCAATTCGAATGGGGGTTGGAATATTTAAAGCATCTCCAATTCGAGTTACTGCTCCAATTGTTCGATCTTCATCTCTAGCAATTAATGAGAATTTTTCATTTAACCCAACATGCGCATTTTTTATTGCAAGCTCGACAAGTTCTTTCTTTTGACCTCGTTGAGGCTGTAAAATTTTGGTGGGGACAATGGCTTCAACGCTTTCCTTATCAATCGTTTTAGGAATTAATATCTCTTTTGGAATAAAGTGTTGATTTTCTTGATAAAACTGACCAATATAGGTTAAAAAATCTTCTTCTGCTTCATTAAAGAATGGAAACATATTGACATCTCGCTCAATTAACTTCCCTTGTCTCACGAAAAATACTTGGACACACATCCAGCCTTTATCTACTGCATAACCAAAAATATCTCGATCTACAAAGTCTGCACTCGTCATTTTTTGTTTTTCCATAATCGCTTCAATTGATTGAATTTGATCCCGATATTCCCCTGCTTTTTCAAAGGCTAATTCCTGGCTAGCTGTCAGCATTTTTTGTTCTAGATCAGCTTTAACTTCTTTATAACCTCCATTTAAAAAGCGTTTAATTTCTTCTACCATTTCAGTATAGGTTTCTTTTGGAATATCAAAAACACAGGGTGCTAAGCATTGTCCTAAATGATAATAAAGACAGACTTTATTAGGCAATACTTTACATTTTCTTAGTGGATAAAGCTTATCTAGTAGCTTTTTTGTTTCATTTGCTGCACCAACATTAGGATAAGGGCCAAAATAAGTTGCCTTATCTTTTAAAACTTTTCTGGTAATTAATAAGCGTGGATATTTTTCATTGGTTATTTTAATAAAAGGATAGGTTTTATCATCTTTTAGTAAAATATTATATTTTGGATTATTCTTTTTAATTAAATTAATTTCTAACAATAGTGCTTCTATATTTGAAGCTGTAACAATATATTCAAAATCCATAATTTCACTGACTAAACGCTCCGTTTTGGTATCATGGCTTCCTCTAAAATAAGAACGAACACGGTTGCGTAAAACTTTCGCTTTCCCGACATAAATAATGGTACCATTCTTGTCTTTCATTAAATAACAGCCTGGTTGATCTGGTAATAAGGCTAATTTATGCTCAATCATTTCATTCATTTATTTTGCAAAAGGTGTTGTTTTTACCTTTCTAACTCCCTTCTGTCGATCAATTTATTCCACTATATTATAACATATCCTTCTAATCGAACAAATGTTTTACCTTTTATTTTCTACTTATTTCTCTGAATAAGGTGTGAAACTAATGAAGCAATCAAAAGCAGTTTGAAATTTTTTTATTAAAATATTTTACTGAACATGTTACAATAATAAAGAAAATAAGGAATCTGTTCATTTTTTATTTTTATACAACATCCAAAAGGAGGATAAAATGAATTTCTTTTTAATCACAATGATTTTTATCGGTTGCATCTTATTACTGATTTTTATCAACCGACTTACTGAAAAAAGGCAAAAAAACACATTAACTCCCCCTGGTCAAATCGTAGATGTAAACGGCTCAAAGATGCATGTTTATATCAAAGGGACAGGAAAACATACCTTGGTCTATCTATCTGGTGGAGCAGTTTATAGTCCCGTTTATGATGCTAAAAAACTCTGTGATCGTTTCGCTTCTACTTTTAAAGTAGCGATTGTTGAAAAAAAAGGTTATGGTTATAGTGATATTGCTGATGTTTCTAGAGATATTGATGAAATCCTAGACGACACAAGATTGGCCTTAAATAAGGCTGGATTAACAGCACCATACATATTAGTCCCCCATTCAATGTCTGGACTAGAAGCCATTTATTGGGCACAGACTTATCCAAATGAAGTTGAAGCCATTATTGGGCTAGATCCTGCTGTGCCAGATAGTTACCAACATATTAATTTAAATCTAACCGTTAAAATGGCTAAATTTTTAAAGTTTGTACTATGGACAGGTTTTGGTAAACTCATCAATATTTATCATCGTTCTACCTCTGAAAAAATGCAAAATTTATCTTTAAATGAAGAGGAACATATTCAAAATAAGCAATTAATGTATAAAAATTTTGGTAATATTACGTTGCAAAATGAAGCTCAACATATTCCAGAAAATGTAAAAAAAATTAATAGCTTACCTTTTCCTTCAGCTACACCAATGTATTTTTTCATTTCAAATGCAAAAGGAACGAGCATGAAAAAAGACATCTGGCATGATTACTTACTGAACTACATCAAAAAGATAAAAATAAATCGCTATACACTATTAGATTGTTCGCACTTCTTATATAATTTTGAAGATGCACAAATTTTTGAAAAAAGCTTAGTGTTTATAGAGTCATTGAACGAACAAAATCAATCATAAAAAATAGCTAACTTTCCATTTTTGGAAGGCTAGCTATTTTTTTATAATTAATTATTTGCTACAAAAACCAAAATCGCCTCTCTTAAAAAAACAGCTGCTCCTTCTGCTACACGCTGATCATAATAGGCAGTGAATCGCTCATCTGCTAGATACATTTCTGCCACGCCTGCATGAGCTTCTGTTGTATAACTGGGCCAATAAAAAGACAGCCAATCTTTATGCATTGCTGCTACTTTTTGTGCCAATGCTCCTGCTGGTTCATTTGTTGCCATCGCTTTAGCCAAAGTCTCAATAATGGCTGCTTCTAATTGGGTTGCTTGATTAAATGAAGCTTGAGACATTCCTTGTAGTTGAGCATTTGCTTGTTTGATTGCTTCATCACCATATTTTATGCGTATCTCTTGACCATACTGAGCCTCATTTTTATTGATTAGTTCCTGTTTAAAGCCTTTAAATTTTTCTTGATCTGTCATACTTCCCTCTCCTTTTTCTGCAGCAATTGTTTTTTCCACAGTGAGAATCAACTGCTCTAACTGTACCTTTCTTTCAAGCAGCTGTTGATGATGCGCCACTAAGGTTTGTTGACTATCAAAATGTGGATTGCTCAGTATTTTCTTGATTTTATCTAATTGAACATCCATTGCTCGGTAAAAAAGAATTTGTTGGAGTAAATTGACCTCTAATTGTCCATAAATTCGATAACCTGACGAATTGATTCTTGCAGGCTTTAATAAATCAATTTCATCATAATACCTTAATGTTCTGCTACTAATCCCTGCCAGTTGTGCAAGTTTTTGTACAGTATATTCCATCTTCTCATCTCCTGATAAAATCATGATACACCTTTACGTTACGTTAGGGTCAAGCCCAAAAAAAGAATCTGCCAAATTTTTGGCAGATTCTTATGATTTATTAAGCATGTTTTGCAATAACTGCTTCTAATTGTTCTTTTTGATGGAAACCAACAAGTGTTTCAACCACTTCGCCATCTTTTTTAATCAGTAAAGTCGGAATACTCATAATGCCAAATTCTGCTGGTGTTTGTGGGTTTTCTTCAATATCCATTTTAGTAATCTTTACTGTATCCCCAACTTCTTCTGCTAATTCTTCTAAAACAGGTGCTTGCATCCGACAAGGGCCACACCATGCTGCCCAAAAGTCTGTAATCACTAAACCTGATTTTGTTTCTTCCATAAAGTTTGCATCTGTAATTGCTTGTACCATTTTATCGTCTCCTTCATTTCATTCATTTAATTGTAGGCTTAGTATATCAAATTTGACGTTGTTTGACCAATTAGTTGCTCACTACTTAAAAAGAACGATAGTTGCGCCACTGCCACCTTGATTGGCCGGGGCCAAACTAAAGCTTTTAACTGAACGGTGACCTTTTAACAAGTCATTGACACCTTGTCTTAAAGCTCCCGTTCCTTTACCATGAATAATCGTAACTTGAGGATAGCCTGCTAGAATGGCTGCATCGAGATACTGATCAACTTTTGCTAAAGCTGATTCATAACGTTCTCCTCTTAAGTCTAATTCAGTTGAGACATGACTTTGAGTGGAAGAACGAACCGTAGTCACACGCTTTGTCACTGGCTCATCTTGTGCTTGTGTGAGGGTTAAATCAGAAGTCTTTAATTTCATTTTTAAAATCCCCATTTGCACTTGCCAATGATTGTCATCATATTGTTCAATTAATGTCCCTCTTTGTCCAAGAGAAGCGACCATTACATCTTTGCCAGGCGCTAATTGTTGCTTCGCTTTGGCTTTTTTCAAGACTTTATTATGGGTTAATTCTTCTTGATGTAATTGAGATAATTGGGTCTTAGCATCGATTAATTGATGTTCTTTAATGCCACCTGAATGTTGTCCTGTTAACTGCATATTTCGCAAGTCTTTGATAATTTTCTCCGACTCATCCTGTGCTTTTTCAACCATCAGATTAGCTTTCTGTCGTGCAGCTTCTAATAACTGTTCACGCTCTTGATAGAAATCTGCAACAGACTTCTCTAAATCTTTTTGTAATGATTCTGCTTCGTCTACATGGTAACGAACTTCCAGATACTCTGTCTCCACCATTTTTCGACGATTCTCTAAATCTTCAATCATTTCATTCACATTTTGACTTTCAGCATCAATCATGCCTTTAGCCGCATCAATAATGACTGTTTCTAAGCCAAGTCGTTTTGAAATATCAAAGGCATTGCTTCGTCCTGGCACCCCAATTAATAATTTATAAGTTGGACTTAAAGTCTCTACATCAAATTCGACACTGGCATTGATTGTCCCTTTACGATTATAACCATAAGCTTTTAATTCAGGATAGTGGGTCGTTGCCATGACATATGCGCCAGTTGTTCCCACATAATCAAGAATGGCAATCGCTAAAGCTGCTCCTTCTTGTGGATCTGTTCCTGCACCTAATTCATCAAATAAGACAAGCGTTTCAGGGGTTAACTTATCTAAAATATGGACAATATTTGTCATATGAGAAGAAAACGTACTCAAACTTTGCTCAATAGACTGTTCATCCCCAATATCAGCGAAAATTTCTGTAAAAATTCCCATTTCACTTTCTTCATCAACAGGTAATTGTAAACCAGCTTGTCCCATTAATTGAAGCAACCCTAATGTTTTTAAGGTAATGGTTTTCCCACCTGTATTTGGTCCAGTAATGACAATAGCCTGATACTCTTTGCCTAGCATAATATCATTTGCGACTACTGTATCAGGATCTAGTAACGGATGTCTGGCTGATTTAAAATAGACATGATTTTCTGTGTTGATAATGGGCTTGCTTCCTTTAATTTCTCGCCCATATTTGGCTTTAGCTTGTGTGAAATCAAGTCTACCAAGGATACGCATATTTTGCAGTAGCTCTACTGAAAATGGTGCAATCGCATTAGAAATTTCAGCTAAAATACGGTCCATTTCCTGACGCTCTTCAATTTGTAATTGTCTTAAACGATTATTTTGATCGACCACACTTTGAGGTTCAATAAATAAGGTTTGTCCAGATGCACTTTGATCATGCACAATTCCGCCAAAGCTGGTACGATACTCTTGCTTAACAGGAATCACATAGCGATCATTTCGCATGGTCACAATTGCATCACTGAGTAATTTAGCTTGTTTTCCTCGGACAATATTGTCTAATTTTTCACGAATAGCTGCTTCTGATTTTTTTAGACCTGTTCGAATGCCTTTTAAGGCTGGAGAAGCATCATCTAAGATATGACCATCTTCATCAATCGATTGACGAATCAAACAATCGACTTCTGGTAAATGAACCAAAGCGGTACTGAGTGTATACAACTGAAATAACTCAATTTCATCTTCTTTTAATTGATTAAAAAAACGAACGACATCTGTTGTCGCACTTAGAATCCGACCGATTTGTGCTAATTCAACACCACTTAATACAGCACCAATTTCTAATCGTTTAATATGAGGCTGAATATTATCCATTTTTGGAATGGGCATACCCCCTCTGATTCTTAATAACTTGACGCCATCTTCTGTTTCTTCTTGCCAATTTTGAATCTCTTCAAAGGTAGTAGCTGGCTCGAGTTTTACAATTTCCTCTTGTCCTAATGGTGAGGCTACATATTCTGTTAAATGCTGTTTGATTGTATCAAATGCTAATATTTGATTAATTTTCTTGTTCATTCCATTCACCTTCTTTTTGAACTTTTTTCTGCTACTTCCTAATAAAAGAGTCGCCTTCAAACAAATGAAGCACGACTCGACTTTATATCTTCGTTTGAATCCACCAATCATAGACTTGTTTAGATAAGATTGGGGTATGTTGAATCATAAATTTTGCTAAAAAGCTTTTTTCTAATGCATTTTGAAGGTCTGTAATCGGCAACATAGACATCAAATATAAAATGAGGAAAAGTCCAACATAAACGGTTATAAATCCTAATAATCCGCCACCAATCCAATTGATTTGCTTCAGTAAAGGTGCAAAGGTTAAGCGATTGAATAAGCCACCAACTAATCTGGTAATGAGCCAGCCAGCAAAGAGAATTAAGACAAAAGCTACACCATAGTAAAAGGCTTGGTCTAAGCTAAACTTTAGTGATTCATCAAAAAATGGCAATTGACTATTTTGTGTCGCAGATGGATAAGGAACATACATCTCTAACATAGGACCTAATTTCCCAAAATACATTGCTGCAACAACAAAGCTAATCGTATAACCAACTGTATAAACAACTTGTAACACAAGACCTCTTCTAGCCCCTGTGTAAATACCAATTAATAAAATAATCATTAATAAAAATGAAACCATTTACGTCATCCTTTTTGCATCAATCAAGTCTGATGATTAGTCTTGATTTGCTTTTATTTCTTGTTTCAAATAAAGCATTTCTTTTTCTAATGCTGCTATTTTTTCTTTATATTTTTCAGTTTCAATTTGTAATTCTAACAAATCTGAGGTAGCATTAACAGCGGTAAGTACTGCAACTCTTGTGGTATCTAAATAAGGGGATAATTCTGAGATTTCAGCCATTTGCTGATTCACTGATTTTGCCACTAAGCGCATATGTCCCATTGGGGCATCACCAATAATGGTATACTCTCTACCACCAATGATTGCCTTGTATCGATTCTTATTTTTATGAGGTTCCAATGGCTTCATCCTTTCTTATCATAGATACTATCTGTTATATTTTAACATGAAATGACCAAAGAGAAAACTACTTAAATAATTGATTCTTAGAAAAGAGTGAAAACATGTCTAATATTGTCATAGAGGTTTCAAATGCAACGATTGAAAAAATGAAACAAATGTATCAAAATGATTTAAAAGCTACAACACCTCCTGGTGCGGTTTTTGCGGCTAAAAAAAAGACGGTCAATATTACAGCCTATCGTTCTGGAAAAGTACTTTTCCAAGGAAATCAAGCTGAAAACGAAGCCAATCAATGGACTTCTCAACAAAAAAAAGGGGCAGCCTCTACAGCAAAGAAAAGCAAATCAGTGAGCAGTCTCCCAAGTGGCTTTGCTAGCTGGTCAGTGTTAGGCAGTGATGAAGTTGGAACTGGTAGCTATTTTGGCCCTTTAACCGTTGTTGCTGCTTATGTAGCTAAAGAACAAATCCCGTTGCTCAAGGAATTAGGTGTCAAAGATTCTAAAGACTTAAAAGATCCACAAATTATTGCCATTGCAAAAGATTTACTGACCTTTTTACCTCATAGTTTGCTAAATGTTATGCCTGAAAAATACAATCAAATTCAACCCGCTATGAGCCAAGGGAAAATGAAAGCTATTTTGCATAATCAGGCGCTGAAACATGTTTTAGATAAGATTGCTCCGATAACACCTGAAGCAATTTTAATTGATCAATTTGAACTTCCTAAAACTTATTTTGCGCATATTAGCGACCAACCATTCCAAATCAAAGAAAAAGTATATTTTGCTACCAAAGGAGAGCAACATCATTTAGCTGTTGCCGCAGCTTCTATCCTAGCACGCTATTCATTTTTAAAAGGATTAGATCAACTTACAGAGGATGCTGGCTTCAAAATTCCTTCTGGTGCTGGTGGAAATGTAGACCTTGTCGCTGCTCGGTTAATTAAGCGTGGAGGAACAAAACTTTTAGGACATTATGCTAAATTACACTTTGCCAATACTGAAAAAGCTATGAAAATTGCTAATAAATAATGCCTTTAGTATCGCATTAAGATTAGTAGAATAAAAAATCTAACAACTAATTCCTCAAAATTAGTTGTTAGATTTTTTTATTCATTCATTTTCTTAGCCCAAAAATAAATAGGAACACCTAACAAAGTGAGACAAACACCTAAAAGTGCATTTAAGGGTTGCGTCCATAAAGTATTTAGAACAATATAGCAACCACCTAAAACAGCTACTAAAGGCACAACAGGATAAAGGGGTACATGATAAGCACGCTTCATATCAGGCTTTGTTTTTCTTAAAATAAAAACACCAATAAAAGCTAAAATATTAAAGAGCCAAATCACAAAAATCAACATATCTGTTAATTGGTTAAACTGCCCAGAACAAATCATCATTAAAGAAATACCTAGCATAATCAAGCCCCCATTAACTGGCATTTTTGACTTTTCGCCTAATTTAGTAAACCAGCTAGAAAATGGTAATAAACCGTTTAAGCCCATTGCATAAGGAATCCTAATGCCTGCCATTGTATAGCCATTAATCCCACCAAAAACTGAAATTAAAATACCGATTGTCACTAATTTTCCACCAAGACCTGAAAATAAGATTTGAGCAACATCAGAAGCTGGCGTTGCAGTTTGACTGAGTTCTGGTGCCGACATTGCAAATAAATAAGCCACATTAATCATTACATAAACAGAAATAACAACCGATAACCCACCAACAATTACTTTTGGTAGGACCTTTTCTGGTGATTTCATTTCACCAGCTAAAGCCCCCACATTCATCCAACCATCATAAGCAAAAATCGTCGCAACTAATGCTGATCCTAAGCCTGTAACGACAGGATGACTTTCAACTGATAAAGGCAATAAACGAACAGAACTAGCATGATCTGACAAGAAGCCACCAATAATAATCACAGCTAATGGCACCAATTTTAAAATCGTCGAAACCGTTTGTACAGCTCCACCATATTTGGTTCCTAAAAAATTTAAGCCCATCACTATTGTAGCAATCAGCAGCGCAATTGGAATTAACCATTGATCTGACATGCCAAGTAAGCTAATGGCTTGAGTAGCAAAAATAATCGAGAGCGCCGCAATATTGGCTGGAAAATAAACAATAAATTGTGCCCATCCAACTAAAAAACCAATAAATTTTCCATAAATTTTTTCCAAATAAACCATTAATCCACCAGTTTCAGGATAAATTGTTCCTATTTCCGCAATGGTTAAACCACCTGCAATCGCAATCATTCCCCCAAGAATCCAAGCCAATAATCCTAAGCCAGGTGCGCCTGCAGCACCAAATACCGCAGTTGGTTTAAAAAATACCCCTGCACCAATTACCGTTCCAATGACCATCGTTAGTGCTGTCAGTCCACTAACATCTTTTCTTAAATGCGATTTACTCATCAACTTCCTCATTTCATTCAAAACTTTATTCAATGTTAAAAATGTACTATAAATTATTCCTGACGACAAGTATCTTTCCTCTAAACTTAGTATATTCCAATAAAAAATGAGTTGCTAGCAGCTAGCAACTCATTTTTTCTATCTGATTGTTACAGCAAATACTTCAATTAAAGCTTTTTGTACTTTATCAAAAGCAAGTGTCACTTCTTCATCCGTTAAAGTCGCTTCATTATTTAAGAACGTTAAGGTATAGGCCATTGATTTTTTACCCGCTTCAATTTTCTCACCTTGGTAAATATCAAAGAGTTTGACATCCTTTAAGAATCTACCACCTTTTTCATAAATAAATTGACTCAGCTCTTGATGCTGAATGGCTTCATCTACTAATAACGCAATATCTCGTTTCATTTCTGGATATTTAGGAATTGTTTGATAGACGACAGCTTCTTTTGCTGCGTCAATGATTGCTTGTAAATTCATTTCAAAGACATAGGTTTCGCCCACTTCATACTCTTTTTGAGCGAATGGATGAATTTGTCCTAGGAAACCAAGCTCTTTTTCGCCTAAATAAATGGCAGCTGTTCTCCCTGGATGCATGCCTTCTTTTTCAGTCATTGGCACATATTTCACAGCTTCTTTTAAGCCATAAGATGCAAGTAAACCTTCTACGACTCCTTTTAAAACAAAGAAATCAGTTGCTTTTTTCGCATGCTGCCAATCATTTTCAACTGTTAATCCAGTCATCACACCTGCTACATGCTCTTCCTCATGTAATAAGGTTTGTGAAGGATCTTCTGATTGGTAGAATACACGGCCAATTTCATATAAAGCAACATCTGTATTTTTTCTAGCCACATTATAATGAACATCATCTAATAAACCAGAAAGCAGGTTCATTCTTAAGGTGCTACGATCTTCACTCATTGGCATCAATAATTTGGTTGGTTCACTTGCACGCATCATGTAAGCTTGGGCTTTTTTAGGTGTCGTTAAGACATAGCTAATTGCTTGAGATAAGCCTGCACCCTCTAAATAGCCACGCGTATTTCGAATGATTTGTTGTTGCTGGCTCAGTTTACCTGGTTGACTTTCCGTCACTGGTAAATGAGAAGGAAGACGATCATACCCATAAATTCGTGCAACTTCCTCAACTAAATCTGCTTCAATACTAATATCCCAACGTCTAGGAGGAATACAAACTTGGAATAAGCCCTCTTGCTCTTTTGTCGTAAAACCTAAGCGGTCAAAGATAGCGACAACTTCCTCTGCTGTGATGGCCGTTCCTAAAATATGATTGATGCGTTCCAGTGTAATATCTAATTCAACTGGACTTGTTTTTGCTGCACCAACAGCTTCAACACCTGAAACCACTGTACCTTCAGCTAATTCAGCAATCAAACTAGCAGCATGACGGCTGGCTTCCTCAACAGTTCCTTGATTAATGCCTTTTTCAAAACGTGAACTTGATTCACTACGCAAATTAAATGCTTTTGAAGTTTTTCTAACAGAGGTTGGATTAAATAACGCAGCTTCTAATGCAACCGTTACCGTTTCATCCACAATTTCAGTTGTTAAACCGCCCATTACACCTGCTAAAGCAACTGGCTCTTGACCATTTGTAATCACAATATTCTCAGACGATAAGCTTCTTTCTTCCCCATCTAAAGTTAAGAATTTTTCCCCTGCTTGAGCACGTCTCACAGCAATTTCTTTTGTAGCTAAACGATCATAATCAAAGGCATGCAAAGGTTGACCATATTCTAATAAAATATAGTTTGTAATATCCACCACATTATTAATCGGGCGAATGCCTGCATGCATCAGTTTATTTTTTAACCAAGCCGGACTTTCCGCAATTGTGACATTTTTAATCACACGCATGGTATAAAATGGGGCATCTTCAGCATTTTCAACTGCAACTTTCACATAATTTTGCACAGAATCATCTGGTGCTTCATTTAACTCAACTGCTTTAAATTGTGGCTTTTTATCATAAATCGCACCCACTTCATGGGCAACACCACGCATACTTAAAGCATCTGCTCGATTTGGAGTAATGGACAATTCTAAGATTGCATCATCCATTCCTAAATAAGGAAAAACAGAATCTCCTGGTATAGCATCCTCAGGTAAAAGATAAATGCCTTCTGCATAAGCTTTAGGTATCACTTTATCATCAAAGCCTACTTCTTGTAAGGAACAAATCATACCATTAGATACTTCCCCACGCATCTTCCCTTTTTTAATTTTGACATTACCAGTAATGCGCGCTCCTGGAAGCGCCACAATCACATGTTGGCCAGCAGCAACATTGGGTGCACCACAAACAATTTGACTTGGTTCTTCTTCCCCAACATTTACTTGGCAAATATTTAAATGATCAGAATCTGGATGTGGCACTGCAGACAAGACATGTCCAACCACGATTTTTTTCAGACCTTCACTTAGTGTCACAACATCTTCTACTTCAATTCCTGTACGAGACATTTTATCACCTAAAGCATCAGGCGTAATCCCATCCATTGAAAAATATTCTGTTAACCATTGATACGATACATACATATTTGATTACCCCTTTACCTTAAATTGATTCAAGAAACGGACATCATTTTGATAAAAATGACGAATATCATCAACACCATATTTCAGCATTGCCACGCGGTCTGGTCCTAAGCCAAAAGCAAAGCCACCATAAACGGTTGAATCAATTCCTGCCATTTCTAAGACATTTGGATGTACCACACCAGAACCTAAGATTTCAATCCAACCAGTTCCTTTGCAGACGTTACAGCCTTGACCATTACATTTAAAACAGCTCACATCTACTTCAACTGATGGCTCAGTAAATGGAAAATAACTTGGACGAAGTCTGATTTCACGATCTTCACCAAATAATTTTTTCGCAAAAACTTCTAAGGTTCCTTTTAAATCAGCCATGGTAATATGCTTATCAATCACTAATCCCTCTACTTGATGGAATTGATGTGAATGGGTTGCATCATCGCTATCACGACGATAAACTCTACCTGGACTTAACATTTTTAAAGGTCCTTTAGAAAAGTCATGCTGCTCCATGGTTCTAGCTTGCACTGGCGAAGTATGGGTACGAAGCAATAATTCATCTGTAATATAGAAAGTATCCTGCATATCACGTGCGGGATGATTTTTAGGCAAATTCATCATTTCAAAATTATATTGATCTTGTTCAACTTCTGGTCCTTCAATAATTTGATAGCCCATACTGATAAATAAATCTTCAATTTCTTCAATAATTTGTGTCAATACATGACGTTCTCCAATTGAAACTGGATTGCCAGGTAAGGTCACATCAAGTGCTTCATCAGCTAATGCTTGATTGATTTTTTCAAGCTCTAAGCGTTCTTTCTGTGCTTCAATCAAAGCCGTAATGCTATCACGAACCTCATTTGCTAAAGCCCCTACTTTAGGTCTTTCTTCGGCACTTAAATCTTTCATACCACGTAACACTTCTGTTAAAGGTCCTTTTTTACCTAAATAACTGACACGTAGCTCATTTAAGGCAGTTAAATCATTCACTTCTTCAATTTTTTTCATTGCTTGTTGCTTTAATTCTGCTAATTTACTTTTCAAATCCATGCGCTCTACTCCTTATGATTCATTTGTTTTTAGACAACATAAAAAGACCCCAAATCCCAAAAAGGGACGAGGTCTATTCGCGGTACCACCCTTGTTCAACTCAAATAAGAGTTGCACTTCATTTAGGATAACGGCTTTCACCGGTGCTTATTGATTCAGATAACACAAGCCAACTCAGGAACTGAAATTTCATTTGGTTATTTAAGAGGATACTTCCAGTCTAAGGTATCCCTTCCCTTGTTAAATAAGGACAAATTACTTGTTTCCTTCAACGTTTTTATTGATATACTTTGCTTCTAGTTTACCGATTAAACCCTTTTAGGTCAAGTCTTTTTCTTGATTGAGCCGACTTAGAGCCATTTTTCTCCCCAAGTCTTCACTTCACCCATTGCTTTTTCTAAATCTCTGCCTTTTTCTGTTAAGCTATACTCCACACGGACTGGTGTTTCAGGGTAAACGGTTCTATCAACTAGCTCTCTTTCTTCTAACTCTTTTAAGCGTTCTACTAAGACACGGTCACTTACATTTGGTATACTTTCAGCTAAATCTTTAAAACGTTTAGGTCCATCAAGTAAAACATCAATAATTAAGCCCATCCATTTTTTCCCTAGAAAAGAGAAGGTTTCTTCAAACTTTGGACAAATAACTGATAGTTCTGCCATTTTCACTTTCATCATGATCACCTCTTCGTGAAGTATTATACCATTATTACTTCTTTATTGTAAGTAACTTTGCTTTATCTTTGGTAGAAAACTTTCATTAGTGGTTCAAATACTGTTTCAATTAGGCAACTTTAACAATAAATTCCTTATGATGGCGGTGCAGACATTCTTCTATTAATAAATAAAAAGCAGCATATTCTGGAAACAAGGTTTTTTCACTATTTTCCAGTGTTGCTCCATCAAATTTCAATGTATACTTTTTACCATTTTCAAAGATTTTTAAGACTTGAGCATAGGACTTTGAGGCTGGATTCATTTCAATTTTTTCGATATTTGCAAATATAAACTCTTGATTTCCATAAATAATTTTTTTCTCATCAACCAATATTTTATCAGGTATTTTAGCAGCTCTTAGTAGTGTTCGAACAACAATAATGATGGCAATCGCTAGCATGGTACCCCAAACAATTACTTGCTCACTCATCTCCAAATCTTTAAAAATAAAATAGAGAATCACACCAATGATCACATAAAAGAAAAGCATGGCTCTTATTCTGCCACTAATAAAATGATTTTTATGCAGTTGGAAGACCGTTTGAGGAATGGCTTCTCTTTCTTCACTTTTTCCAATGACTTCTTGTTCCTGCACATCACTTAATAGGTTTTTTTGATACTTTCTAATCGTTGAAATTAATTGATTAAATCCAGCTTTCCCAAGAAAGCTACAATCAATTGAGCGCTCTGTTCCATCTCTTTTTAGTACAAGTGAATAACTTGTATGTGTTGGAATTCCATTATAATATTGCCTATAAACATATGTATCAAATAAATAAGAAAGGATATTCACTTCGTCTAAGATTTTATCTCCTTTTTTAACAAATAATGTGTTATTTTCAAGAACAATCTTTTTTTTGAGCAGGCTGATTACACTGAAGATAACCCATAAAGCACCAAGTATGATGTAACCAAAATCAACCATCATCATTGTTTCAGGTGCATCCTTAAATAGCGTTGTAGACAACACACCATAAACCACAATTCCTATTAAACCAAATCCTACTATCCTCTTGAACAGTTGACTCACTAATTTTCTTATTTTAATCTTAAATATCACTTGTTGATTCAATTTGACTCCTCCTAACTTTGCTACATTTTATTATAGTACATCCTTTGTATCTATTGTTTAAAATATCAAAAAAGGAAACAATTTTTTATTTAGCTTTTATTTGCTAAATAAAGATTTGTTTCCTAAGATAGTACTTATGAGGCAACTTTAAGTTTGAGCCATATTTTTTTTAACCACACTTGTGATTTTGAAACGGTTGGCGATAAGACTTCAGCAACTGCACAGTATTTATCAACAATTGTGACAATGTAGCTTTCTTTATATTTTGGAAAAGCAACGGTTGCCAACCACATATGCTTCACAATAATATCTATTTCTAATGCTGATAAAGAAGTAATTTTTTGTGCATTCTTCACAGCAATTTTTGGATGCATAAAAGCATGGGTTCCCTCATCAAATTTAGTGGTTCGCCAGTCATAATAAAATAAATCATGTAATAAGCCTGCTCTTGCTGTTGCAACTTCATTACAGCCTAATTTTTTGGCAATGCGGTAACTACGATAAGAAACACTAATTGAGTGAGACAATCTAGTTGTATAATGATGCTGTGTATAATTTGCTAAAGCTTGAACTTCTTTTGTTTCCAGTAAGCTTTCAATAATAGAGAGATACTCTTGGTCTTCATTCCATTTAGTGGACATCTAACGACTTCCTTTATATTGAACTTTTAATAAATGTTATTATACGCTCTTTTAAAGGAGTTACAAGTGTTGTTGTTGAATTTAACCTTAACTTAATCTTTTTGTTTTATGCTTTTAATGTGAACAAAATAATTCCTGCAGCAATTGCCACATTTAATGATTCAGCTTGTCCTTTAATTGGAATATATAAGTTTTGATCAGTTTGTGCCAATAGCTCTTTTGCAACGCCATTGCCTTCATTCCCCATGATTAAAGCAAAGGCACTTTGTTTGCCAATTTGGTCATAAAGCACCGCCTGTTCATTTAATTCTGTTCCATAAACGGGCACTTGTTTTTCTTTGAGTAATGAAATCCATTCAGATAGATTGCCACGATAAATGGGGAGGTGAAAATGGCTCCCTTGCATAGAGCGTAGCACTTTTCCATTATATAAATCTACGGTTCCTTCACCTAATACCACACCATCAAGGCCTGCAGCATCTGCTGTGCGAATCATTGTTCCTAAATTCCCTGGATCTTGGATAGCATCTAATAATAAATAGCTTTGTTTTTCATTTACTTGCGGTTGCGTGCTTTGTAGCTTGATGGTCGCAAAAATACCTTGCTCTGCTTCTGTATCTGCTAATGCCTTAGCAATTTCAGGTATAATTTCAAAAATGTGATGCACTTGATGCTGCCAAGTTGCTGGGACTTTTTTGCCAGAAACATATATCAATTCATGAATGGCTGCTTCATGCTTGATAGCCTCTTCTACCAAATGAAAGCCTTCAATTAAATAGTAGCCTTCTTTTTCTCGTCCTTTTTTTGTATGCAATTTTTTCCAATTTTTAACACGTTCATTTTTTAATGAAGTAATTTTTTCCATTCCAACACGACCTTATTTTTATTCTTTCTACATGTTACCATATCTCAGTTGAGCAAACTACTTGCTCAGTCATTTTTTGAGCATAAAAAAAGGATAAATGAGCAATTTATCACTCATTTATACCTTTTATGGTTTATTTTTAATCCACCCATTGGTCTTCTTGTTCACCATTTTTCATCACATCATAAAATGTAGATACGGCTACGTCTTGGTAAGGAATGATCCATAGATAGGCAATACATAGTGTGAAAACACCTGCAATATACAGCCAAATAAATGATAATTCTAATTTAAGGAGCTGTCCCCATTTACCCATTAATAAACGGTTGGTTTCCCGATAAACTTCTCCTAAAGATAGGTTTGGATGGTCTAATCTGACTAATACGAGCATTTGGAAATAAGCACTTAAAAGTAGGGCAACAACCAAGAAAAGCAACATCACAATCAAAAAGATGAACACAACAATTCCTGACATCCCTGTAATTAACCTCGCAACATATCTAGCCTCTGTAATATTTCCTGCTGAGACGGTGTATAGACTGATAAAGCTCACACCTGCCACAATCACAATTGGTAACATCAAAATAAAAGAAACAACTGTATCAATGATTTTAGTGGTCATATTCAATAATACTGCTGGAAGATATCTTTCTTGTTTAAAAATTACAAATAACATTTCAAAATTAGCTTTTCTTCCTCTGACTACTTCTAAACTTGCATAAGTTAAGCCATAGCTAAATCCAAATGTGATGAGTAGGCCCACAATTGTTGAGACAGCACTTCCTGATCCTTCACTCGTATTAAATGGTGCAAGCAAAACAGATGAGATGAGGATACTAATTACGATTGTAATAAGCTGCATACCAATCATTGTTCCCCACTGTCCCGTTAAAGACTGTCTTGCGCTTAATTTATAATCAGCACTTTTCATTTCTATTCCTCCTTGATTACCCAAAAGTAATCTGCTCTACTGTTTTTGCATCCAGTCTTTTCACAACTTCTGTGACTAATTTGACTGTATTTTCATAATCATCGCGGTGAATAATGGAGGTATGGGAATGTAAATATCTTGTTGCGACAGTTATCGCTAAAGCAGGAATCCCATTTTTAGTTAGATGTTGGCTCCCTGCATCTGTTCCTCCACCAGTAATCACGGTATATTGGAAAGGAATTTCAAGTTCTTCAGCCACACCTACCACAAAATCACGTAACTTTTTATGCGCAATCATTGACGCATCATAAATAATAATTTGTGGACCTGCACCTAATTTTGAATCTGCTTCTTGTGGGGTCATTCCAGGTGTATCCCCAGCTGTACCAGTATCTAGCGCAAAAGCAATTTGTGGATCAACTAAATGAGTAGCGGTTTTCGCACCACGTAAATGCACTTCTTCTTGAACATTTCCTGCACTAAATAAAATATTAGGGTGTCCAGTTTGGTTAACATTTTCTAGCACTCTTAATGCAACAGCTAAACCAATGCGATTATCCCAAGCTTTTGCTAATAAAAATTTTGAATCATTTAATTCTCTAAAGGAAATATGAGGTGTAACCATATCACCAGGTTTAATGCCCCAATCAGCAACTTCTTGATTGCTTGTTGCCCCAATATCAATAAACATTTGATTGATTTCATAAGGCTTATTACGCGCTGCTTGACTTAAAACATGAGGTGGCTTACAACCAATGACACCATGAACGACTTTACCACTACCAGTTGTGATATCCACTTCTTGTGCAAGTAAAACTTGTGACCACCAACCGCCTAAGGTTTGGAAAGAAAGAAATCCTTCCTTAGAAATTTTGGTTACCATAAAACCAACTTCATCTAAATGACCAGCAATTAATACCTTAGGTCCTGCTGCATCACCAGTGTGGCGTGCAATAATACTTCCTAAACCATCATATACGATTTCCTCAGCATAAGGTGTGGCATATTTTTTAAAAACATCAGAGACTGCTTTTTCATTTCCAGGTACGCCTTTAGCGTCTGTTAAAGCTTTTAACATATTTAATTTAGCATCCATTCTTCTCTAATCTCCTTATGATTTATTTCTCATAATTATAGCATGTTTTTGCAAAGTAAGGCAAAGACTGCTTTTTTAGTGAGTTGCGCCCAAATAAAATAGACTAAGCTAAAACAAACGAAATGTTTTAGCTTAGTCTGTTTTGGCTTTATGATTGAACCATACTGCCATTAACAATTTTATTATAGGCTCTTGCAGTAAAGAGGAAGAAAACAGCATAAATGAAGATAAACATGCCACAAGCGAGGAAAGTTAATAAAATTGAAGGATTCATAAATATGGAGCTAGCTAAGCGTAAAGCAAAAATTGCATGGGTAATCCCAACAATAATTGGTAAGGCAAAGACAAACCCAGTTTGTTTATAGACCGTTTTTTTAATTTCCTTACGATTGACACCAATTTTTTTCAAAATACGATAGCGTCCAATTTCTTCTTGTGCTTCTGATAGTTGTTTTAACATGATAATGCTTCCTGTTGCAACCATAAATACTAAGCCTAAAAAGGCGGCGACATACATGATTAAACCAAAGACAGCAAAGACTTCTTGGCTGACTTCATATTTAGTGATATAAGCTGCACGTGTTGCATCATTAAAAGCTGAAGCTTCCGTTGTTTGAGTCCGATTATCCTGTAAGGGAATACGCTGATTCTCAGAAACTTTTTCTGTCACTACTTTTCTAATCGCATTGGCTAAAGCTTTCATATCTTTCGCATTTGTCACATTGACAGCACGATAGTGATATTCTGGTTCAATCCCTTTGATTTTTTGGTAAGCCACATCACTTACAACCAATAGATTCATATTATAAGTGGTTACGGATGAAACCGGTGCCTCTGTTGCAATATCTTGAATGTCAAAAGTTTCATTTGAATCCTTTAAGGTAATGCTATTTCCTTTAGGTGAGTCGAAAAATTCATCAGAATACATCATTGAAATCAACAAAGTTTGCTGATTATTTTCTAATTGAACTTTTTTTCCTCCCTTATTTTTTTCAATCGACTGATTATAATCACTTTCTGAAATCACACTATAATAATCATCGACCTCTTCGCCATTGCCTTGTTTTACAGTATTTTTAGTTGTCGCCTCGACGGTTTTATAAGAAATCTCTGTTTCCGCTGTTATCTTGTGATCAGGATTTTGTGCAATCAATGCAGCAATTTCGCTCGCTGCTGCTGGATTTGATTCATCATAAACAATATCATAAGTTGTTGTTCTATCAACTTGATCTGACACATAAGAATAAACAATTGAAGCACCACCTACTGCACTTAAAGTTGTTGCACTTAGAATCGCAATGGTAGCTAAAGTGCTCGCATTTTTCTTGATTCTAAATAATAAGTTGCTAGTAGTAATTAAATTCATTCCACGATAATAGGTTTTCTTATTTTTCATTTTCATTTTGATAAAAACAACTAAAAAGGCGTTAAAGAATAAATAGGTTCCTATTATTGTAGAAAGAAAAATGACAATTGCGGCCATAAAGAAATCATTATGAAACAACTCAACTCCATGCATAAAATCATTGGCTAAATAATAACCAAATAACATCATACCAAGGCCAAGAATTCCAAAGAAATAGGAGAAAAATCCTATTTTTGGTAATTTATTTCCATCACTATTTGCTTTAAATAAATCAATTAAACGATAACGATAAACTAATGATGCATTTTGAATCGATGTAAACAGAAAAATGAGCACAAAGATGATAATGGTTTGGAACACTGCATTCATTGAAAAGCTAAAGCTTGCTGTCACATCAGATTGCATCATTCGTAATAAAATCAGCATAAACAGCTTGGATAAAATAACCCCTAATACAATCCCTGAGGCTAAAGCAACAACTCCAACAACCATGTTTTCCATAAAAAATAATTTAGAAATTTGAAGTTTTTTCATACCAAGTAAATTATATAAGCCAATTTCCTTTTTTCTTTTTTTAATGAAAAAATTGTTGGCATAAATCATAAATAAAACAGCAAAAACGAGAATCATGACACCAGAAAACTGTAAGGCTACATCTAATTTGGCAGATTTTGATGCAGCTGCTAGTAACGCCTCATCATTTGCCATACTCACAAAACTGAAATAAATCATAATAGAAAATGAGATAGAGAAAAAATAAATAACATAATCTGAAAACTGTGATTTTACATTTTTATAAGCCAGTTTAAATAACGTCATGACTAACCCCTCCACCTATAGTGGCTTGCATATCAATAATTTTTTGGAAGAATTCTTTTCTTGTTCCTGTTCTTCTAATTTCAGAGAATAGCACACCATCTTTAATAAATAAAATACGATTACAATAGCTAGCTGAAAAAGCATCATGAGTGACCATTAGGATAGTTGCCTGTTCCTTTGTATTGATTTCAGTTAAATATTGCAATAATTCTGTTGCCGATTTTGAATCTAGTGATCCAGTCGGTTCATCTGCTACAATCAATTGTGGCTTTGTAATCATCGCTCTCGCTGCTGAAACTCTTTGTTTTTGTCCAATAGATATTTCATTTGGATATTTTTTTAATAATTGATCAATCCCTAAAATTTTTGTTACATAAAGCACTCGACCTTCCATATCAGAAACAGGCTGTTTGTCTAAAGCTAATGGTAATAAAATATTTTCTTTCACAGTTAAGGAATCCATTAAGTTAAAGTCTTGGAAAATAAAGCCTAACTCATGACGTCTAAAGGTGCTCAGCGCAGCATCCTTCATTGTTGTTACATCTGCCCCACCAATTTTAATATCGCCACTAGTTGGCTTATCAATGGTTGAAAGAATATTCAACAAAGTGGTTTTACCTGCCCCACTAGGTCCCATAATCCCTATAAATTCACCTTGCTCAATAGTAAAACTAATATTTTCTAGAGCTGTATATAAATTGCCTTTTTTACCATATGTTTTTTTCAAATGATTGACTTCTACTAAATTTGTCATTTGTCTCTCTCCTTTATTAATGATCTAACGTTATCATACCAAAATTTATTCCCCTACAAAATGGAAACTCCTTACAATTTATTTGTGTATCTTACAAAATTGTTAGCTGAATTTTGCTCTTCATTAGAATAACAGTTGCATCTGGCTTTTATTTTGTTTACCATGAGGATGAATGCGAAAGTGAGGCTAAATCATATGCAATTTAAAATTATGACAGTAGAAGATGATCGCGCAATTAGAGAAATGATTGCAGAAAATTTAACAAAGTGGCAATTTGAAGCTTTCACTACCACTAATTTTTCAAATGTATTAGAAGATTTTTTAGCAGAAAAGCCCCATCTGGTTTTATTAGACATTAATTTACCAATCTATGATGGGTTTTATTGGTGTCAAAAAATAAGAGAAGTTTCTAAAGTTCCTATTCTTTTTATTTCCAGTCGCAATAATAATATGGACATGGTCATGGCAATGAATATGGGTGGAGATGACTTTATTAGCAAACCATTTTCAATTGAAGTCTTAATTGCTAAAATCAATGCTACCTTGAGACGTTCTTATGATTATGTTGATTTACAAACAGATATTTTAGAACATCAAGGGATTATTTTAAATTTAGATAGTGGAACATTAAAGATTAATGAACAAATTATTGATCTGAGTAAAAATGAATATAAATTATTGCATATTTTAATGAAAAATCATGGGAAAATCGTCAGTAGAGATAAACTTTTACGTAGCTTATGGGATGATGAGCGCTTTGTAGATGATAATACCTTAACTGTAAATATTAATCGCTTAAGAAAAAAATTTGAGTCTGCTGGTGTGGGCCATTTTATTGAAACAAAAATTGGACAAGGATACATCATTCCTTAAAGGAGTCTGACGATGAATATATTGAAATATTTAAAAGATCAATTACTACTTATCACTTTTTGGTGCTTTCATCTGATGATTATTTTACTGATTTTATTTTTAGATCATCATCTGACCTTTCAATTAAACAATGTTATTTACTTAACGCTCCTCTCCCTTTTCTTTTTCATTATTTTTTTAACAGGCTTTTACTTCTATAAAAAAAGCTGGTATCAAGCGATAAAAGAAAGAAAGTCTAGTCAAAAAGATGGTTTATTTTTACCTTTAGAAGAAGCACGTAGCGAAGAACAAAAAATGACACAAGAATATGTAAATAAGCTACTGCTTTACCATCAAGAAGCAATTGCTCAGCTTGAACATGAACAGATTGAACGAAAGGATTTTATTGATAGTTGGGTTCATGATATTAAGCTTCCTTTAACTGCAACTGGGCTTATTTTAGAAACCATTGAAGAGGATATTTCAGAAAAAAATTTCCTATTATTAGAAGAAGAAACGAGAAAAATCAGCTATTATGTAGAACAAGTGCTTTACTATTCACGGTTAGATGCATTTTCTAAAGACTATTTGATTCAAGAAACACCTTTACACAAAGTAATCAACACAGTTATTCGTGAAAATGCCCCTTATTTTATTCAAAAAAAACTTACCTTCAAGCTGGTTGGTGAAGATTTTCAAGTATTAACAGATGAAAAATGGCTACGATTTGTTTTAGCTCAAATTGTCTCTAATGCCATTAAATATACACCAGCTCATGGGGAAATCTCTATTTCGTTGGAACAAAATCAACAAGGTATTTGGCTAAGTGTAACAGACACAGGCATTGGGATTCCTCCTGAAGATCAAAAAAGAATTTTTGACAAAGGTTTTACAGGCGCCAATGGCCGAAATGAACAGCATCATTCGACCGGCATTGGTTTATATCTAGCAAAAAATTTAAGTAAAAAATTAGGGCATGAACTGTTTGTTACATCTGAGCTAGACAAAGGAACAACGATTCAAATCCTCTTTCCATTCCTCACCTTTTATAATGATCACCAAGGTAACCAATTAGAGATTCAGCATTAAAAATAAAAGCTTTTCACCTATCTAACGGATAGCGTAAAAGCTTTTATTTTTATTTTATTGATAAATGATGTCCTCGTAAGAATTATCTCAGACAAAAACGAAAGAAAAAGTGCTTCTGTAAACGGTGGTCAAAAATCAGGCTCTCACTACTTTACTAGTTTCCCTCTATCATTTTTCCCCATAAAATCACACGATTCTCTGCTAATGATTTTTGGACATCAATAATGCGTTGATTGCTACTCCCTCTAAATTGTAAGGTTAAATCCTTTTTAGAAAGCTCAAAACGGCCATCTACTAAAATATCTATTTTGTTTAATAAGGCTAATTTATCCTCAGTTTCAAGCATCATTTCATCCCAAGTATAACCTGTCCAAGACCAGATATCTTTGGTATTGCCAAACTCTGCTCTCATACGATTCACTATTTTTAGGGCCACTTCTGTATTTAAGAAAGGCTCTCCACCTAATAGGGTTAATCCCTGGACATAAGGTTGACTTAGGTCTGCAATGATTTGATTTTCTAATGCTTCTGTATACTCATAACCATAATTAAAGGATTGAGCAACTTTATTATAACAGCCCTCACAGGCAAATAGACAACCACTTAAATATAGACTACAACGTACACCTTCGCCATCAACAAAGTTAAAGGCTTTATAATCAGCCACTTTATTTTTGGTCAAATCTTTAGATTGCCATTCTTTTGGTTTTGGATCACGCATGACATTCATCTTCTTTCTTTTAAAAAAAACTGCCCAATTTTCACTGGGCAGATTTACTTTTCTATTACATATGCTTCACACGGGCTGAAATTTCTTTGTGTCTCCCATGAACCATTGGACGCGCTTGAGGGTTTCCTAAATAGCCACAAGTACGTTTGACAACATCACAAGTTTTTGGATCATGATTGCCGCACTGAGGACATTCAAAACCTCTTTCTGTTGGATCAAAATCTCCATCAAAGCCACATTCATAGCAGTGATCAATCGGTGTATTTGTTCCTAAATAGCCAATACGATCATAGGCATAATCCCATACGGTTTCTAAAGCTTTTGGATTTTGACGCATATTTGGATATTCACAATAATGAATAAAACCGCCAGAAGCATAAGCTGGATAATCCTTTTCAAAATCTAATTTTTCGAATGGTGTTGGATTTTTTCTGACATCATAATGATAGCTATTTGTATAGTAATCTTTATCTGTAATATTCTCTACAACCCCAAATTTTTCTGTATCTAAACGACAGAAGCGATCCGTCAAGCTTTCACTTGGTGTTGAATAGATACTAAAATGATAATCAAATTCATCTGACCAAGCATCTGTTTGTGCTTTCATTAATTTTAAAATATCTAAAGTAAAGGCTTTTGCCTCTGGATTTGTTTCCCATTCTCCACCATAAAAGACTGAAGCAACTTCATATAAACCAATATAACCTAATGAAACAGTTGCACGACGGTTTTTAAATAGTTCATCAACAGACTCGCCTTTTTTAAGGCGTTTACCAAATGCACCATGCATATATAAAATAGGCGCATTTTCTGGCATTGCTTCTTTGACACGTTCCACACGATAAACTAAACCATCTTTACAGATTTCTAAACGATCTGCTAAAATTTTCCAGAATTTCTCTTGACTGCCACCAGATTCCATTGCAATTCTTGGTAAGTTCAAGGTTAGTACCCCAAGATTCATTCGACCTGAATTGACTTCATTACCTGCTTCATCTTTCCAGCCTTGTAAAAAGGAACGACAACCCATAGGTGTTTTAAAGCTTCCTGTTAATTCAACGAGCTTATCATACATCAATACATCTGGATACATTCTTTTGGTTGCACATTCTAATGCTAACTCTTTGACATCATAGTTTGGATCTGACTCAGCTAAGTTTAAGCCGCGCTTGATTGCAAAAATTAATTTAGGGAAAATCGCAGTTCTATGTTCAATCCCAATCCCTTTGATACGGACTTTTAAAATAGACATTTGAATTTCACGTTCAATCCAGCTTGTGCCTAATCCAAAGCCTAGTGAAGTAAATGGGGTTTGACCTTGAGAAGAATAAAGGGTATTAATTTCATATTCTAAGCTTTGCATGGCATCATAAATATCTTTTTTAGTGCGAGATTTAGCAAATTCAAGCTGTTTTGCTTCGCCTTCAATCCATTCTTTTGCGGTCTCTAAGTGCTTCGCATAATTGCGTTCTGCAAATGGCGCTAATACTTCATCGACACGGTCAGCACTACAGCCACCATATTGACTTGAAGCCACATTGGCAATGATTTGTGCCATTTGTGCTGCAGCTGTTTGAATAGATTTTGGACTTTCTACTTCTGCATTCCCAATTTTAAAGCCTTCTGTTAGCATCGATTTAAAATCAATCAGACAACAGTTTGTCATTGGTTGATAGGGTTGATAATCCAAATCATGATAATGAATATCCCCTTTTTGATGCGCATTCGCAACATGTGGTGGTAACATCTTTAAACCAATTGATTTCCCAACAATTCCAGCAGTTAAATCACGTTGCGTATTAAAGGCCTCACTATCTTTATTTGCATTTTCATTGACTACTGTTTGGTCTTTTTGGATTAATTTTTCAATACTAAAATTAATATCAGTGGCTTTATTTCTTTCAAAATCACGATTTGTCCGATAATTAATATACTCTTTTGCTAAGGCAAATTGTTCTTCATCTAACAAGGTATGCTCTACAATACTTTGAATTTCATATATTTTTATATCAGAATAGAAACGCGTCTCAATCTCTTCATTAATTTTGTTCATGATTTCTTTTAAGTTTGCAGTTGTTTCATCTGTTAATTCAAGGTGAATGTTTTTACTAGCTTTTAGTAAGGCTTCATATATTTTTTGATCATCAAAATCAACAGATCGACCATCTCTTTTAATGACTTTAATTGTTTTTACCATCATCTTAATCTTCCTCCTTGTTAGCTTTCGCACTTACTATTCTACCTTATCTCCAAGAAAGAAACAACCAATATCTAGTGATTTTTAAACTTTTTTTCAAAATATTAACTATATATTGTGTCTACCACATTTTTCTTATTTTGTAAATTATTATCTTCATTTCTCATTAAATACTTTTTTCACTAAGTTTTCCCTCATCTTTTATTCTTGTTTCTATTTTTGGCTCTTAATTTGGCTCCCTACACCTTATTTACCTTTCTGCAGTTTAGCCTTTTCCCCATTATTTTCATTTTTTTCGTTCAATTTTTTGAAAACGACTGTTCTTCATCCTATCTTAAGTCAAGTTATGCTATTATTGTAAATTGCACAAAAAAAAGACCAAGAAATAAAACTTATTTCTTGGTCTTATATGAGACTTATTTGTTTAAAGCAGCTTTTGCTTGATCAGTTAAAGCTGTGAACGCAGCAGGATCATGTACTGCCAAATCAGCTAACATTTTGCGGTTAATATCAATACCAGCAACTTTTAATCCATGCATTAATACACTGTAGCTCAAGTTATTCATACGAGCACCTGCATTAATACGTGCAATCCATAGTTTACGGAAATCACGTTTCTTTTGACGACGATCTCTGTAAGCATATTGATATGATTTCATTACTTGTTGGTTCGCAACCTTGAAAAGAATGCTCTTTGAACCATAGTAACCTTTTGCTAATTTAATAATCTTTTTACGGCGTTTACGGGTAACTGTTCCACCTTTAACTCGTGGCATAGTAAATTCCTCCTCATAAGTAGTTCTCTATTATTGAAAACTCTTCTTCATAATTTTTATAGTCATTGGCTTTTCAAATAAAGACTACTTCATTTGAGATAATTGTTGACGAATACGTTTGAAATCGCCTTTTGAAACCATAGATGCTTTGCGTAATTTACGTTTTTGTTTAGTTGATTTGTTCGCAAACATATGGCTTGTAAAAGCGCTATGACGTTTTAGTCCGCCGTTACCTGTTCTTTTGAAACGTTTCGCAGAACCGCGGTGTGTTTTTTGTTTTGGCATTTGTATTTCCTCCTCAAAATCAATCGATATTACTTATCATTCTTTGGTGCTAAGACCAAGAACATACTACGTCCATCCATTTTTGCTTTTGATTCAACAGTTGAAACATCAGCTGTTTCTTCAGCTAAGCGATCTAAAACACGTTGGCCAATCTCTTTATGAGTAATAGCACGACCTTTAAATCGGATAGATGCTTTCACCTTATCTCCTTTTTCAAGGAACTTACGTGCATTACGTAATTTTGTATTAAAATCATTCACATCAATTGTAGGGCTTAAGCGCACTTCTTTAATGCTTACAACTTTTTGATTCTTACGTGCTTCACGTTCTTTCTTTTGCTGTTCAAAACGATGTTTACCGTAGTCCATAATTCTAGCTACAGGCGGTTTTGCAGTCGCTGCTACAAGTACCAAATCAAGATTCGCATCTTCAGCAATCTTTAAGGCTTCGCTTTTAGACTTAACACCGAGCTGTTCTCCATCGCTACCGATTAGGCGCAATTCACGAGCACGAATGCCGTCATTTACCATCATATCTTTTGCTATGATCATCCACCTCCAAATAAGTTTAGAGAAATTAAGGCAGAAAAAAAGGCAAGTTCATTACTGAACCCGCCACTATACGAACTTACACGAATGTGTAAGATAGTTTCGTTATCTAGCCCAGTAACATCATTTGTTACTAAGGCGAGAAGCGGGTAGCTTCTGCTTTGTTTTCTCAACTCTCTTAGTATATAATCTTTTCACTTTAATGTCAAACTTTTTTTTACATAATGATGGTTGCGCCTAATGTTTCTTTAAAATGACGCAGTGCCCAATCATGTCCAATAGGATCAAAGCTTGCAACTGCATGAGCATGAATCACAATTTGATAGCCTAAGTTGTAAGCATCAATCGCTGTATGCAGGACACAAATATCTGTACAAACACCTGCTAAGTGAATTTCTTGAATGCCACGCTCTCTTAAACGGCTATCTAAATCAGTTCCACTAAAGCTAGAATAGTGTCGTTTATCTAGCCAATAGACTTGAGGTAAATTTTTGATTGCTTGATAAACTTGATTAAGTTGACCATATAACGCTCTACCAGTTGTCCCAATTAAATTATGTGGAGGAAATAGCTTGTTTTCCGGATGATAGTTATCATTTTGATCATGACCATCAACTGCAAAAACAAGCAAATCTTCTTGCGCAACAAATTGTTGTGTCAAGGCAACCAGTTCAGCTTCAATCTTTTGTCCTGCTTCCCCAGTTATTAACGCACCATCTGTTGCAACAAAATCATTGGTATAATCAATTAAAATAAGAGCTTTCATTTTAAATACCTCCTATTGTAATGGTTAAGCTAGATGGGTTAATAGCTGACAAACAAAATTGGCTGAACGTTTTCCAGCTTCAATAATGAATGTATCGAAATCAACCGTTGCTTCTTCGCTAGCAGTATCTGACATGGCACGAACAACAACAAAAGGTGTTTTGAAACGATGGGCAACTTGAGCAATAGCAGCTCCTTCCATTTCAGAAGCGTAAACATCTGGAAAATGTGCCAAAATCCTTTCACTTGCTTCTTTACTGGCAATAAATGAATCGCTTGAAACAATCAATCCAACATGTGATGGTAAAGCT
This sequence comes from Isobaculum melis, assembly GCF_900111355.1. GTDB lineage: Bacteria > Bacillota > Bacilli > Lactobacillales > Carnobacteriaceae > Isobaculum > Isobaculum melis. The sequence continues at coordinate 34,581 of NZ_FOHA01000004.1, read as the reverse complement.
GTTTCTGCCGCTGCTAGTTGCGCCTGTTCAACTAATGCTTTATCTGCAAGATATCTTGCTGGCATTTGTGGAACTTGTCCCATCAGATAACCAAAGGCGGTTACATCTACATCATGATAAGCCACTTCATTTGAAATCACAATATCACCAATTTCCATGCCTGATTTTAAAGCACCTGCTGACCCTGTATTAATGACTGCTGAAAAATCGCCTTGATTTAACAATAATGTTGTTGTTAAGGCTGCATTTACTTTACCAATTCCACAAAGAACTACCACGACTTCATGATTTTCTAGCAATCCCTCTGTGAAGGCTGCACCTGCAATTGTATATTCTTTGGTAATCGTCATTTTTTCTCTTAAAATCCGTAATTCTTCTTCCATTGCACCAATAATCCCAATCTTAGCCACACTATTCCCTCTTTCTATACAAAAAATAAAATCAACATAACAATCACAATTAAACTGGCCACAATGATAATTGCTTTATCTAAAATGGCACCCGCTTCTCTGCTTTTTGATCGTTCTTCTGTTCGACTAGTTGTTAATCTTCCCTCTTTTTTTAATTGCTTTTTATATTCTTTTTCTGCCTGTCTTCTTTTACGGTCACGTTCAATCAATTCTTGCTCTTCTTTTTCTTTCTGTGCACGTATTTCTGCTCGTGTTAAGCCTTCTTCTGACAATTTATTCACCTACTTTTTCTCGTTTCAATTTCCAAAACATCAAAGCATAAACTGTTTTAGCATCAATGATTTCACCATTTTGGTAGGCTGCCCAAGCTTCATTGAAATCCCATTCCAGTAGTTCAATAAACTCATCTTCATCCTGTGCTAATGGCTGTGCAACTTGATGTAAGCCTTCTGCAACATAGACATGTAACAATTCATCTGCAAAACCAGGTGAGGTATAAAAAGAAGTATCATAATAAAATGCTTTTGCTTGATAGGCTGTTTCCTCTTCTAATTCACGTTTTGCGGTTTCTAAATGATCTGTATCAGTTGGATCAATTTTGCCAGCTGGGATTTCAACAATCGTTTTTTCTAAAGCTTTTCTATATTGACGCACAAAAATCATTTTATCTGCTTCTACAAATGCAATAATCGCCACGGCTCCTGGATGCTTTACCAGCTCACGCTTTGCTGCTTTTCCATCAGGCAATTGCACATCATCCAAGAATAAATCAATGATTTTCCCCTGATAAATGGTTTCTCTATGTGTTGTTTTTTCTTCAAATTTCATCTTGTCACTCCTTCTGCTAGCTAGATTCAAATTTCTCTTCTATATCATACCGCCCACTACGAATTTGTGCAATTAGTTAACGAAAAATTAAAGAATCTAGGTTATACTAATAAAAAATCAATCTTAGGGCTGATAGCATTTCATCAAACAATTATGCTAATATAAGGGCATGATAAAGAATCGCAACTAGCAACTTTATAAACTGGAAATTAGGAGTGATCCACTATGAATAAAATAAAAAAAATGGCGATTTACTTACTTATTGTGACAACTGGTTTCTCTGTTTTCTACTTCTTTTTCGATGGCATCAGTGAAGATTTTCTTCCATTTTTTATCATTAGTTTGATTCTCTTCATTATCATCCTTCCTGATAAAAAGAAAAAAGCTTCTATCAAAAAGCAAGAACAATATGCAGCTTTAGGGTTAGATAAGCAAGAAATTGATTTTTTTAGAGAAACAATGTCTACAGCGAAAGAACAAATTGTCGCAATTGAAAAAAATATGATCTATACAACCAAGCTTCAAGCCATTGAAAGTCGTAACAATACAGTGAAGATTATGCATGGTCTATTCAAAGGGATTACCAATCATCCGCTTCGTTTACATGAAGTCGATCAATTCCTTTATGTGCATCTACCTTCCTTATTAGAATTAACCACGCACTACCTTGAGATCAATCAGCAAGAAATTAAAAATAAAGCAGTTTATGAAGCCATTAATGAGAGTGCTGAAGGAATTGATCAATTGTGTCAGGATATTTCACAGGACTATGCTACTTTCTTTACTGAAGAAAATGAAGAAGCAGTAACTGATGCAGAACATGCGAAAAAGTAAGAGCTTCATGATAAAATAAAGAGAATATAAACTAAGAGGTGTATCTATATGGAAGAAAAAGATAATTTAGTAGAATTAAAGGTTAAAGATGTGAGTAGTGAATTAGATGATTTATTAAACAACCCATTTGATGTTGAAAATCCAAAACCAGCAATGACTAAAAAAGAAATCAAAGCAGAAATGAGCTCCTCTTTATTAGATAAGCTCCCTATTGAAAGACAGCAACAAGCTAGAGAATTAGCTTCACAAATTAATGTTGCAGATGCACAATCTGTGATGTCATATGGTGCGGCTGCTCAGCAAAAATTGGGAGAATTTTCTCATACCATGTTAAATCATGTGCAAAATCAAGATACAGGTGATATTGGTCGTTCTCTTAATGATTTGATGTATCGTTTAACTGAAGCGAAGCCAAGTGAGTTACAAGCGCAGGAAAACAGTATGTTGAGACGGTTCTTTGGGAAAGCAAGACAGTCTGTTTTTGAAATGACTGCAAAATATCAAAAAATTGGGGCGCAAATTGATAAGGTTGCCTTTAAATTGGATAAAGAAAAAGAAGCTTTATTGAGTGATAACACTCTATTAGAACAGCTTTATGATAAAAATAAAGATTATTTCAATGCATTAAATATCTATATTGCAGCTGGTGAAGTGAAATTAGAGGAGTTACACCAGGAATTAATTCCAGCAGCTAATGAAAAAGCAACCGCATCAGGGGATCAAATGGATGTCCAAGCCGTTAATGATTTAAATCAGTTTGCTGATCGTTTAGATAAACGGACCCATGATTTAAGATTGGCAAGACAAATTACGATTCAACAAGCACCGCAAATTCGTTTGATTCAAAATACCAATCAGGCTTTGGCAGAAAAAATTCAATCCTCTATTCATACAGCAATTCCTTTATGGAAAAATCAAATTGCGATTGCCTTAACCTTAATTCGTCAAAAAGATGCGGTTACGGCTCAACGACAAGTCTCTGAAACAACAAATGACTTAATGAAGAAAAATTCAGAAATGCTGAAAACTTCCGCTATTGAAACAGCTATTGAAAATGAGCGTGGTATTGTTGATGTGGAAACCTTACAAAAAACACAAAGTGATTTAATTGAAACCTTACAAGAAACCTTGAAGATTCAAGAAGATGGTCGTCATAAACGTAAGGCAGCTGAACAAGAATTAGCTGTCATGGAAAATGATTTACGTGATAAATTATTAGAAATTACCACTAAATAAGTAAGAAAACCCTCTTTTATCTAATGATATGAGAGGGTTTTGGTATTCTTTTGTATATTTTATCAAAATTATCTTGAATATTTACACTGAACTATGTATAATTAGAAACGTAGTCATTTGAGTGACTCATTTATTTGCTACAACGACTTTGGTCAGTGTACAAATTTAACAGGTGTCCGTAGCTCAGCTGGATAGAGCACTCGCCTTCTAAGCGAGCGGTCGTGAGTTCGAATCTCCCCGGACACGTTATTTTAATCAGGAACTATTAGCAGAATGGAATTCTTGCTAATAGTTTTTTTGTGCCACATTATCTAAAATCATTTATTTCTGTTTAATCGACAATATAACGATATCTGCTACTAAAAAGCCCCCACTTTTTAAGATTACATTTGGAAAGCCTATCAAATCATGATAGAATAAAAATCTAATGATTATTTTATAAGGAGATTAAAAGTTTATGGAAATGAGAAATGGGAGAACATCATTTTTTGATGGGGGATTATTAAGTTTTATCGGTTGGTCATTATTAGGGGGAATCATTACAATCTTTACACTTGGTATTTGCTATCCTTGGGCTTTATGTATGGTATATGGTTGGAAAATTAATCATACCGTAGTTGAAGGAAAAAGATTACAGTTTAATGGGACAGCCGTTAGCTTATTTGGTCACTGGATTAAATGGTTGCTATTAACCATTATAACACTTGGTATTTATGGTCTTTGGGTAAGTATCAAACTAGAGGATTGGAAAGTCCGCAATACTACTTTTTCAAATTAATGCATTCTGAGGTCTTATTTTTTAACTAATTTTTATTATGTGCTATAATAAAAAAATAGTAACGCTTCAGAAAGTATGGTGTATTGATATGATTTATTATATCTTAATGGGCATTCTTGCCTCAATCTTTTTTATTATGGCCTGGTATTTATTAAGTGGCCGTGGTAGTAATATTTTACTTCAAAATCAAACCAATGAAAAAAATAAACAATTTTTTAAAATCAATGGATGGATCATGTTATTTTTTGGCGTCGCTTCTTGTGTCCTCATTTTTATTGATTCAAAAATGATTTGGTATATTTTCTTAATCTTAATTTGCTTATTTATTTTTCAATTTGCACGTGGGATTACTAAAAGATTATCATAAAAATAAGTAGTTTGCTTCGTATTTAAACAGGAGCAAACTACTTATTTTTTATGTCTCTTTCAGGAAATAATTCTTCTTGAATATAATCTAATGGACCTGCTAGTCTTTCTATTACAGAAAACATTTTAACTGAACCAACACCCTTTTTTTGTGAAAATTCTTCTAAGGCAGCCATATCAATCTCTCCTACATAGCGTATGCCTTTTTCTTTTGCAAAAGCTAAGAACATTTTAAAGGGACCTTTTCTAAAGGCAATTTCAATCAATACCTTACCTTTTTCCAATTTTCTCACCTACCTAGCTCCATTCTATCATTTTCAGCTTTTAATAACTATTATTTTAAAAATTCTTTTGAGTGTGTTAAACTCAAGGTGTAAAGAAGTTCAATAAAAGGGGTGTTTTCTATGTTAAACCAATATCACCACATTCTTGTAGCAATCGATGGTTCAGATGAATCAGAACGCGCTTTTCAAAAGGCTGTAGAAGTTGCTAAACGAAATCAATCAACCTTATTGCTCACTCATGTTATCGATACACGCGCCTTCCAAAGCGTTACGAGCTATGATGGTGCAATGGCAGAACAAGCAACTAAATCTGCTGAAACCACTTTAGCTGAATATCAAGCCTATGCCAAGAAGCAAGGAATTAAAAAAGTTGAAGTTTCTATCGAATATGGTTCTCCAAAAGCCATTATTGCCAAACAATTACCAGAGGAAAATAATATTGATTTAATTATGCTAGGTGCAACAGGGTTAAATGCTGTAGAACGTTTATTTATTGGTTCTGTTTCTGATTATGTCATTCGACATGCACATTGTGATGTACTCATTGTTCGTACCGGCTTAGATAATCAACCGATTGATGAAAAAAAAGAAGCATAAGCAAAAGGTAGTGAAGAACATTCTTCACTACCTTTTTTTACTTAATTATTTAGATAGACGCTCTACATCACGCGCAATCATTACTTCTTCATCTGTAGGAATCAGTAATACTTTAACTTTTGAGTCAGCTGTTGAAATTACACGTTCATCACTACGAACATTGTTTAATACCTCATCCATTTCACAACCTAAGAATGTTAAACCATCAATGATTTCTTTACGCATATTGATATCATTTTCACCAATACCAGCAGTGAAAATAATCGCGTCAACACCATTCATTGTTGCAGCATATGAACCAATGTATTTTTTGATACGATCTGCAAAAATACGTAGGGCAATATTTGCATCTTCATTTGTTAATTGTGCAGTTTCTAAATCACGCATATCACTTGAAACACCTGATAAACCAAGTAAACCAGATTGTTTGTTTAAAATATTAATGAATTCGTTAATATCAGTGATGTTTAATTTACCCATTAGGTAAGCAATCAATGAAGGATCGATATCGCCTGAACGTGTTCCCATTGTTACACCTGCTAATGGTGTGAAGCCCATTGAAGTATCAACAGATTTACCACCATCAATTGCAGTGATTGAAGCACCATTTCCTAGGTGAGCAGAAATTAATTTTAATTCTTCAATTGGTTTACCTAACATTTCAGCAGCGCGTTCTGAAACATATTTGTGGCTTGTTCCATGTGCACCATATTTACGTGCAGCGTATTTTTCATAGTAATCCATTGGAATGCTATATAAATAGCTTGTTTTTGGCATTGTTGTATGGAATGAAGTATCGAAAACTGCTACAGCAGTTACATTTGGTAATAATTTTTTGAACGCTTTAATTCCTGTTGCATTAGCTGGATTGTGTAATGGTGCTAAATCAGCTAATTCTTCAATTTGACCTAAAACTTCGTCTGTAATTAAGGCAGAATCTTTAAAAATTTCTCCACCTGCAACTACACGGTGTCCTACACCAGTAATTTCATCGAAGTTTGCAATGATGTTTAATTCCACTAATTTTTCTAATAATAACTCAATCGCTACTTCATGGTTATTCATATCTTGAATGACTTCAAATTTTTGATCTTCACCATATTTAATTGTAAAAATAGAATCATTTAAGCCAATACGTTCTACGATTCCTTTAGCGATTACTGTTTCTGATGGCATTTCAAATAGTTGCCATTTTAAACTTGAACTACCTGCGTTAATTGCAATTGTTTTTGTCATTTGTATTCAATCTCCCTTAGTTCGTTTTTATTTATTTTCTTTATGCCATTCTTCAACTTGTTTCATAAATTGAAGCATTCCTTGTTGATTTTTTAAATCTGGAATCTCAGCAAGCAACACTTGCTTAACAGGTAATATCTCTGTTCCTTTTTTCTGCAAGACATAAATAGATTTACGTGATGCTTCATTTTTAAACAGTCCTATAGGCAAATGGAAAATCCCTTGTAAATTACTTTGTGCAACAATTAGTTTTTGTAAAGCAGGTGCTTCTACAGAATCAAATAGGTTGCTAGGTGCCAGAAATATCCCATAACCACCTTCTTTTAAATACTGAAGGCTTTGTTCTATCAAAAGGTGATGTGCATAAGAGTGTCCTTCTGTTGCGGCAACTTCAAAATTTTTCGCACGATCATCATTAGGATAATAACCAACTGGCAAATCTGATACGACAATATCCACTGGGTCTACTAATAAGTCTTGCAAACCATCTTGATGGAATAATTGAATATTTTGTTGTTGCAAAGTTGTTCCTGAAGCGGCTAGTGCTAATAATAAATCATCAATATCTACACCAATTCCTGCAACTTGAATTTTCTTTGCTTCAAACAAATTGTAAATTGTAGACAATAGGTTTCCAGTTCCAACAGCTGGATCTAGTATGCGCAACTGCTCAGCTTTAACACCTACCATTTTTTCTGTCAAATAGCCCATCATAAAGCCAATTGCATCTGGTGTCATTTGATGATTGGGTTGTAGTTGGTCTTCTTTTGCACCTTTCAATAAGGCCAGTTGGTAGCTTTTTCTGATTTCTTCTGCAGGCATCTCATTAAAAGCATGCTTAGCATACAGCTCTTTTAACTGTATGACTGTTTGTGCATTTGGTAACCCGTCTTGAACATGAGGTACACCATCATTCAACATATTTTCACCAGTTTCCGCTAAGGCTTCTAAATAAGAAACACCTAATGCATTCTGTAGTATTTTTGTTGATTGATCAAAGCAACTAAAGAGTTGTTCAACAGCTGTATTTGTCACAAGTTCCACCTCATTTTCCCTGCATTTATATTGTGTTTATTTCCACAATATCTCTGTTCTATCATTTTACTCTACCTGTATCATTTTAACGAACTTTCCTTAAGGTTTCAAGCTAGAATTGATCTTTTTGGATATTTTAAAGAGATTCATTTAAAATTCTCATCAAGACATTAGGATGTCTCTGAAAACTCCTGTGGCAAATTTTTTCAGATACATCCTAGATTTTTTTTAATTCTCTGATAAATCCATAAAGAAAGCGCTTACTTATCCTGTTAAAAAAAATCCATTCTACTGTAAAAATAGAATGGATAAACGATTTGTTTAAATAATAAGCTCTTATTGAGCTACTGGATAAACAGAAACTTGTTTTTTGTCGCGGCCTTTACGTTCGAAACGTACAACACCGTCAACTTTTGCAAATAAAGTATCATCTCCACCAATACCTACGTTTACACCAGGGTAAATTTTAGTACCGCGTTGACGATAAAGGATTGAACCACCTGAAACAGTTTGACCATCAGCACGTTTAGCGCCTAAACGTTTTGATTGTGAGTCACGTCCATTGGCAGTAGAACCGCCCCCTTTTTTGTGGGCGAACATTTGTAAGTTCATTTTCAACATCTTGGATTGCACCTCCTGTTTTTATTCATTTACGATTTAACATCAATAAATGATGGATATTCTTTTACAAGGTCTTGCATCGTTAAATACAAGCTTTTTAAAAGAATTTGCGTAGTGGATAATTGCTCTTCACTTAAATCCTGAAGAATCTCTAGATAGAGGTAGCCACCTTCAACTTCATCCACTTCTACAAGCGGCTGAAACTGAGCTAACTTCTCCAAACTATTGACTGTTCCGATTGTTACTGCTGAGACAGCAGCACAGACAAGATCATATCCATACGGGCCAGATCCTGCATGTCCTGAAACCTCAAAAGAAACAATTTGTTTATCTTGATTGTGTTTAAAGGATACATGAATCATGACGCCACTTCTTTCTTACGCGTTAATTGCGTTAATAACAACTTTTGTATAAGGTTGACGATGACCTTGTTTACGGTGAGTGTGTTTTTTAGGTTTGTATTTGTAAGTAGTAACTTTCTTCTGCTTACCATGCTTCTCTACAGTACCTTCAACAGTAGCTCCTTCGATTGTTGGAGTTCCCACTTTAGTGCTTTCGCCACCTACTAGGATGACTTCATCAAATTTGATTGTTTCACCAGCTTCAACGTCAAGTTTTTCAACGTAGATTGCTTGCCCAACTTCAACTTTAACTTGTTTACCACCTGTTTTAATAATTGCGTACATTCTTTCGCACCTCCTCATTAGACTTAGACTCGCCGTTGTGAGTGACTTATTTTCTCAAATAAATGCTCAGGACTCATTTTCGTGCGGTTGTAGTTGTGGTGCTACACATTTACAACAAGAATATCATACCAAATATATCCGCTAGAGTCAATTCATTTCTGAAATGTCTTTGGTATTTGCCAGACTTGATTTTTTTAAAAATGTAGTAGCATCAATTGTTCTTGTACTAAATTTTTCGGCAAATGCTAAATCATGGGTTACAAGTAGGATGGCTGTTCCTGTCTTGGCTATTTCTTGGAGTAAGATACCTATTGTTTTGCTGGCTGCTTGATCTAGTGCTGAAGTGGGTTCATCAAAGCAAAGAACTTTTGGGTTTAACATTAATGCTCGTGCGATTGCTACTCGTTGTTTTTGACCACCTGATAAGGTATGTGGCATGACATGTATTTTATCTGCTAACTGAACTTGTGTTAATAAGGCTGTTGCTTGTTGAATCAGGTTTTGTTTTGAATCAAGTTTTTGGGCTAATGGTGCCTCAAGACAATTTTCTAAAATACTGAGATGGGGAAATAATTGAAAATCTTGAAACACCAGTCCAATTTGCTGTAAATAAGCTTTGATTTGTTTTTTGTGTGCATATTGACACTCGTTTTCTTTTGTCTCACATAAAGCAAGCTGGTCGATTTGAACACTTCCTTTATCAGCGCGTTCTAATGCTGTTAGTATGCGCATAAAGGTTGTCTTACCTGAACCAGAAGCACCTACTAATGAAACAATTTCATTTTTCTTTAAGCTAAAATTGAAATTGTTTAGAAGCACTTTTCCATTAAAGGTTTTACTGATATTTTTAGCTGTTAATATTGTCCTGTTTTCTGTCATTTTTTCCACCTCACTTGATCATTGACTTTTCAATTCGATTTAATCCTAGTGTAATCACACCTGTAATGATGAGATAAATAGCACCTACGAGAACAAAAGGTAAAAGTGACGCATAAGTATTTACCGCAATTTGCCCCGCACGAAGCAATTCTCCTAAGCCAAGCACATAAACCAACGAGGTATCTTTGACTAAAGAAATGACCTCATTTCCAACAGATGGTAAAACAATCCGCCCAACCTGCGGCAATATAATTCGCAGAAAACCTCTTATTTTACCAATTCCTAAAACCTGTATTGCTTCAAACTGCCCCTTTGGGATGGCTAAAATTCCACCACGATAAATTTCAGCAAAATATGCTGTATAATTTAAAATAAAGGCTAAGAGTGCAGCCGAAAATCGATCAAGGGTGACGCCAACAAGTGGTAGCCCAAAAAATGCAACCATTAATTGAAGTAGCAAAGGGGTTCCTCGCATGAAATAAATATACATTTGAAGAAGCCTAGAAAGTACTTTTGGCGCATAAATGCGGCTGATTGCAACAAGTATTCCTAATGGAATCGTTAGCACAGCAGTTAGACTAAATAATAGTAAGGTCATTTTTAAACCATCCATTAAAGATGGTAAGATTAATTGTAACATGGGTTCACCTCTCATTTTTTCCTTAAGCTATTCTCCAAACCATTTTTGATAGATTTTTTGATAGCTGCCATCTTCTTTTAGCTCAGTTAGAGCTTGATCTACTTTTTCTTTGAGTTTTTTATCAGACTTACGTATGCCAACACCATACTCTTCTTTGCCAAAATGATCTGTTAAAATACGATATTTGCTCTCTCCTTTTAATTGGATATAGTAACGTGCCAAAACTTCATCCGCCACTGCGGCCTCACTTCGTTTTGCTTCCAAATCGTTAAATACATCATTATTTGAAGGATATTGCAAAAGCTCTTTTAGCTGGTCAGCTGCAAGGTCTTTATCGTGATTCACAGCATCTACAGCACTTGATGATTGTTGTGCGGCCACAATTTTCTGCTTTAGTTCTATTTTTGTCTGAATTGGACTATCCTTTAAAACAATAATTGCTTGGGTGTTGTCTAAATAAGGTATTGAAAAAGCTACTTTCTCTTTTCGTTCATCAGTAATGGTATAGCCATTCCAAATTAAATCAATGTTCCCTGCATTTAATTCTGTTTCCTTCATTGACCAATCAATCGCTTGAAATGTCACTTTTAAATCTAATTTTTGAGCAACTGCCTTAGCTAAATCAACATCAAAACCAACAATTTCTCCCTGATCATCACGATAACTCATCGGGGCAAAGGTATCATCTAGGCCAATCACTAGCTCTCCTGATTGTTCAATTTCAGGATAGGAATCTTTTGCTGCCCTTTCATTTTTACCACATGCCGTCAGCATGAGTACACTTAACAGGGTTAACATGAACACACCGATTTTTTTCATTTTTATTTTCTCCCTTTCTGATATCAAAATAATTCCAGTGACTTGCTAAGGCTGCAGTCCTTAGACAACAAAAAAAGTCCCTTGATTTTCTTTATAGAAAATCAAAGGACGATATCAGTTATCACCGTGGTTCCACCTTTTTTCACAGTCATTTCACAATAACTGCCTCTTCACGTTCAAAACAACTAAACGCTAGTACTGTAACGGGTACACCCGGAATTGTTTACTAGGTATTGATCTAATTCACTGTTCAACAATCTGCTCTGAGCTGTGTGTTCAACAATAGGTCTTTAGCTACCTTCCACCAATGGTAACCTCTCTTTAAAAGCCACAAAGTTTACTTTTGCTCTTCCTTGCATTTCAATTAATTTTTTAAACTATAACATATTTATTTCTTTTTGCCAAACAATTTTGCAAAAAAGCTCTTTTTTTCTTCGTGAATCGTCATTAATGGAACTGTTTCACCTAAGATTCTTCTGACAATATTACGATAGCCTTGGGCAGCCTGATTTTTTGGATCTAAAATAACAGGCTCTCCTTGGTTTGATGAACGAATGACTGTATCATCATCGACTACTATTCCTAGTAATTCAATCGCCAAATGTGTTGTAATTTCATCAATATCTAATACTTCACCATCTTGCATCATCTTAGAACGAATGCGATTAATGACTAATTTAGGTGGTGCCATTTCTGCTTTCTCTAACAAACCAATCACTCGATCTGCATCTCGAACAGCAGAAATTTCTGGTGTTGCTACTACAATTGCTTCATCAGCACCTGCAATTGCATTTTGAAAACCACTTTCAATACCAGCTGGACAATCAATTAAAATATAATCAAAATCTGATCGTAATTCATCAATAATTGCTTTTACTTGTTCACCATTTATGGCTGTTTTATCTGCATGTTGTGCTGCTGGTAACAAATAGAGTTTATCATCAAAGCGTTTATCTTTAATTAAGGCCTGATGTAATTTAGCACGACCTTCAATCACATCGATAATATCATAGATAATACGATTTTCTAAGCCTAACACCACATCTAAGTTTCTAAGACCAATATCCATATCAATTAAGCAGACTTTCTTTTCTTGTAAAGCTAGCCCAGTACCTAAATTCGCGGTGGTCGTTGTTTTTCCTACGCCACCTTTTCCAGATGTTACAACAATTGAAATTGCCATTTTACAACAAACCTCCTGTTTGATTGCCCAGTTTTGGCTTAATAGCTCTAATCTGGTCAAGTTGATCAAAACTTAAAATATGCAAATCATTCACATATGCAAAAGTTGTATCTTCTAAGGGTTCATTTTTCCCCTTACCTTCAATAATTTGGACCTGCTCTCCAATTCTAACTTGAGCATCATGATTAAATTTGGCAAAAACAACTTTATCCTCGTCGCCAAGATAACCCGCATGAACAATCCCTTTTAACTCACCAAATAAATAAATATTGCCTGCTGCTTTTAATGTACCACCTTGATGAATGCTGCCAAGCAACATCACATCCCCTGGCATGGTCACCACTTGCCCATTTCTAACTGTTGTTACAAGTGTTGCCACATTTTCGGATTCTTTCCATAATGTGGCTGCTTCTTTAGTGAGTACATTGGTTTGAACTTTGCCTATTTTCATTGTGCTATGTTGCTCAACTAGCTGATAAACTTTGGCTAATTGTTCATCTGAGAGTAGTCGATTCTCTGTATCTACATGCACTGAAATCTCAGTACTCGCATTATTTTGTTTACTAATATTTAACAGTAGCTCTTCTAAATCAATGAGAATTTCTTCAAAAGAAGCCACATCATGCAAAACAATTGTATAGCCTTCTTTCGTTCCTTTTAACTTCACATTTTTTGTAGACATGATGTCCTCCTACTTTAAAAGTTTCTAGCTGTATGCTGAGTTGTTTTATCAATCATTTTTCGAATTGGATAATATAAAATAATAAATAAAACAATATTTAACATTAACGTTGGACCTAATCTTACTGATAAAAACTGAGAAACATCCATATTTAAACTAAATCTTGGAACTGTACGATAAAAAAGATACAAGCCAGACTCAAGTAAGCTGATATTAATAATCAACATCATCCCAATAACAAAAGCTGAAGCACTTAATAAGTTTTTCATTTTTTCATTAATATATACAATCACTGGGAACAAAGCAATGTGCAGACCTAATATATCCGTATAATAAATATCATAAAATAACCCAAATAAAATAGCATAAATCATCATCTGTCTTCTTGGTAAGAAAAAGGCTAACATCGCAAGCAAAATTACAATTAAACGTGGTGTCATATAGTAGTCAGCGGTATGCAGTGTACTTGAAAAAGCTTCACTGAATATGCCATCTAATAAAAAGAAAAGAATTAAAAGAAATGGAATCGCTAATTTTTTCCAAATTTGCTTCATATTATTCACCACTCTCTACCGTACGTTGAATAATAGATACGCTTGAAATATCATTTGTATTAGCTGCTGGTTTAATATACGCTTCTTGTGCCAAGCCAAAAGAATCCATTTTAACTTCGGTAATTTCACCCACAACTAATCCTTTAGGGAAGACACCGCCTAAGCCAGAAGTTGTGACTTTTTCGCCGACTTTTGCTTTTGAGTTAGTGGATAATTGCTTCATGAGTAATTGATCATTTTTTCCTTTGTTTTCTTCTTTGTCTTCTAAACCATGAACCACACCAAAGACAGCCTGGCCATCCTCACCTTTAGTTTCAACTGAAATACGGTTTGTCGCACCGCCTGAGGTTAATAATTGAACTGTACTACTAGTCATACTGACCTCTGTAATACGACCAATCATTCCACCATTAGCCATCACGGCCATATCTTTCGCGACACCATCTTTTGAACCACGATTGACAATTACCTTATCAACCCAGCCATCAGGATTTCTTGAAATCACAACACCATTAATGCTTGTATAATCTCGTAATGTTTCATTTAATGCTAGTTGCTGTCTTAATTGTTCATTTTCAGCTTGAATACCAGCTAATTTCACTTGATTTTCAGTTAATTTATCCAGTTGTTCTTTTAATTTCTCATTTTCATTATAAGTATTTTTAATATCATCGATTGATTTGAAAAAGTTGGTTACACCACGAATTGGTGCACCTAACACATTGTTCGTCACAGCAGATACATCTTTTCCAATTTGCTGTATAATCGGTGTTTCATCTTTGTCTCTTATGGAGAAACCGATTAATCCAACACAGATAATGACACTCACAAGTAAAATAAGAAGTTTTTTATTTGAAATAAATTGACGCAAATCCGTCACCCCACCCTTGTTCAAAATGATGCACTTTATGACTCATTGTCAAAAATTGACATTCACTTTATTCTACATGAAAATTAGCGGGAAGTAAAAGACTTCCCGCTAACTTTTATGAATATTTAATAGTTTCTTTTATTAAAAAACAAAATTACCCTTGTTTTTTAAAATTCCCAATATTTTCTAGGGCTTTTCCTGTACCAATCGCCACACAATCAAGTGGTGCTTCTGCTTGGAAAACAGGAACTTTAGTTGCATCTGAGATTACTTCAGCTAAGTGCTTAAGTAAGGCACCGCCACCTGTTAAAACAATTCCTTGATCAATGACATCAGCTGAAATTTCTGGTGATGTTTCTTCTAAGGTTTCTTTCACTGCTTCAATAATGCCTTCAATCACTTCTTGAATCGCAATCGATACATCTTCAGCTGAAATTTCAATTGTTTTTGGTAAGCCAGAAACTAAATCACGTCCGCGAATGCTCATGCCTGCCATTTCTTTGGCACGCTCAATAGAAGCAGAGCCAATTTCCATTTTAATGGTTTCAGCTGTTCTTTCACCAATGAGTAGATTGTAATGTTTACGAATATAACTGATGATATTGTCATCTAAACGATCTCCAGCTAAACGAATCGAACGACTACTTACAATTCCACCTAAAGAAATCGTTGCGACATCTGTTGTTCCACCACCAATATCAATAACCATACTACCCGCTGGATCAAATACAGGAAGTCCTGCCCCAATCGCTGCCGCAAAAGGCTCAGTAATAATATAAGCATCTTTAGCGCCTGCCATACGAGTTGCATCAATGACTGCTCGTTGCTCAACTTCTGTTACACCACTTGGCACACAAACCATCACAAGTGGTTTAGAAGTAGAAGACCCTAATGAAGATTTAATGTAGTGCTTCATCATTGCAGCTGTTGTATCATAATCAGCAATCACACCATCTTTCATTGGTCGAATGGTGACAATACTACCTGGTGTACGTCCAATCATACTTCTTGCTTCTTCCCCAACTGCTACAATTTCCCCAGTACTCACATTTTTTGCAACAACTGATGGCTCTCTTAAAACAATCCCTTTGCCACTCACAAATACCATTGAATTTGCTGTCCCTAAGTCTATTCCTATACTTTTATTACCGAATCCGAACACACTATTCACCCTTTCATATCTACACAACTAATGTTTCATTAATCGTTTCAGCTTCATCATTTTATTTAACATTTAAAACTCACTTGCTATTATAACATAAATTATAGGAAATGTTCTTTGCCTAGAGTTGTATTTAGCATTTCTCCATTTAAATTTTTATTAAGTTTTCATTTTTCTAAATTAAATTACACCTGATTCTTTCATACTATAATATCCACTACTTGCAATAATGACATGATCAAGCAATTCAATTCCAATAATTTGTCCAGATGCTGCTAACTTTTTTGTAAAAATAATATCAGCTTTAGAAGGAGATGGGTTTCCAGATGGATGATTATGGCAGACGAAGATTCTTGCAGATGCATAGCGAATCGCTGCTCGAAAAACTTCTCTTGGATGCGCAACAGCAGAGTTTAAGCCACCGACAAAAACCGTTTCCTTTTTGATAATTTCGTTTTTAGTATTCAAAAAAAGCACCATTAGATGTTCTTGCTGTAAGCTTCTTAATTCAATCCCAACTAGCTTTTCAACATCTTCTGCACTTTTGATTTGACCATGCTTTATTTGGCTTGCTTGAGCGACTCGTGCACCAAATTCAATAGCTGCTCGCAATTCAATGGCTTTGACTTTACCAATCCCTTTTATTTTCATTAATTCCTCTATTGAAGCCGTTTTCAAAAAGTAAAAATCTTCAAAATGGTTCATTACTTCAAGGGAAAGTTGCATCACTGGCTGTTTTTTTGAACCAGTTCTAAGTAAAATCGCTAATAATTCTTGTGTGGATAAATTGGCTTCACCTTGTTCATAGAGCCTTTCTCTAGGTCGTAAATTTAAAATGGTCTTTGATTGCTGTTTCATACAATTCCTCCCCTTTAGAAGATACTATACGTCACAACATCCAAAAACCATTTTAGCTTTTTATCACTGATCAAAAAATAAACGTCTGACCTCTGAAATAAAATAAAGTGAGCCTGTTATCAACAAAATACCTTCACTACCAACTTCATTTAATAAAGTGGCTAAAGCTGTTTTCCAGTCATCAATCACTTCAATTGAATGGCTCGTTTGGGCAGCAATTTCCTCCGCAGAAGCTGCTCTTGGATACTCAAAGCTCGTTGCTGTTAAGGTTAATTCAGGAACCGTTGCAAACAAATCCAGCATCTCACTGATTTCTTTATCCTTCAATGCCGCAAATAAGACTTGAATTGGCTGGCCTTTAAAATCATCCTTCAGAGTCTGAACAAGTGCTGTTACAGCAGGCTTATTATGTGCACCATCTAAAACAATAAATGGACGATCTGAAATTTTTTCCATCCGACCTGCCCAAAAAGTTTGTTTTAGTCCTTTAGTTATTTGGCTATGGGACACTGCTAAACCAAGTGTGTGTGAAAATTGCTTGACTGCTTCAATTGCAACAGCAGCATTTTCTACTTGATGTCTACCTAGCATTTGAATTTGCTGTTGTTTTAAGAAAATATCATCATCTTCAAAATTGAATTGTTCACCCCAATTTGGAGTTGTCTGCCACTTACTGATGGTAAAGCTGGTTCCTAAGCGATAAACTTTTGAGCCAGTTTCTTGAGCAGTCTGTGTAATGCTTTCAAAGGCATCATCTGTTACCTTGCCAACGACCACAGGAACCCCTGGTTTAATAATCCCTGATTTTTGTTGTGCAATTTTTGGTAAGGTATTGCCTAAGATATCCATATGATCTAAGCCAATGGTGGTAATCACGGAAACAACAGGTGTTAACACATTCGTAGAATCTAGTTGCCCGCCAATTCCTACTTCAACTAAGACAACATCCGCATGACCTTCACCAAAATATGCATACATCATTGCTGTAACAACCTCAAATTCAGTTGGACTACCTAAATCCGTCTCAGCTAGTTCCATACATAATGGATAAATTAAATTGACTAAACGCAATACTTCTGCATCTGAAATAGGTTCACCATCGATGCTGATTCTTTCATTAAAGCTTTCTAAAAATGGTGAAGTAAAAGTCCCCACTGATAAGCCAGTTTCTTCTAAAATATGACGGATAAAAGCAACCGTTGAGCCTTTACCATTCGTTCCAGCAACATGAATCGCCTTGATTTTCTTTTGTGGATGATCTAATTTTTTCATAAGCCAGCCCATCCGTTCAAGTCCAAGCTTCATTCCAAACTTTAAGCCACTGTGAAGCCATGATAGGGCTTCTTCATAAGTGTTAAACAATGATGTATCCTCCCTTTTTCGCTTTATTCAAATAATGAGGTAAAACGACCATATCCAGCTTCAACTAATTGGTCTTTTGGAATAAACCGAAGTGCAGCTGAATTAATACAATAACGTAAGCCACCTTCACTTGTCGGTCCATCTGGAAAAACATGACCTAAGTGGCTATTCCCTTCATAACTTCTTACCTCAGTCCTTGTCATCCCATGCATCTGATCTTTCTTTTCAACAACCTGCGCTTCAGCTATTGGCTTTGTAAATGCAGGCCAGCCACAACCAGCATCATATTTTTCTTTTGATGTAAATAAAGGTTCGCCACTCACAATATCCACATATAACCCTTCTTCATAAAAATCATCATACTTTCCCGTAAAAGGATGCTCTGTTCCATTTTTTTGTGTGACTTCATATTGAATCGGGGTTAGTTTTTGTCTTAATTCTTCATCTGAGCCTTTCATTTCAATCACCTCTTTGAATAATTTTCTTTTATTATAACAAAGAGTCGACCTGTAAACTGTTATACTGCTTACTAAATAAATAATAGACAAACATTTCGCTTGATTAAACGGCTTCCTCTAATGCATGTAACATCCGATAAACCTTTGCTAAAGGAAAGCCCATGATCGTGTAGTAATCTCCCTCAATTTTTTCAACAAATAAAGCAGCATAGCTTTGAATTCCATAAGCACCAGCTTTATCCTGATAATCCTCTTGATCTAAATAGGACTCAATTAATGAATCTGTTAAGGGATAAAAATAGACTTTTGCGGTTTCTAAAGTAGAAGATATTGCGCCATTTTTAATGATTGTGACAGCTGTCAATACTTCATGAACATCATCACTCATCGCTTGTAACATCTGCTTAGCTTCCACACGATTTTTTGGCTTTTCTAGTACTTGATTTTGAAAGACAACAATTGTATCACAGCCAATCACAGTCTCAGCTGGATGCAGCTTTGCAACAGCTTGTGCTTTTTGTTTTGCCAAGTCAGCAACATATTCCTGTGGGGTCATTGTTTCATCTAAAACTTCTTCCACCTCTGATACAACGACAGTAAAATCAGTTGTGAACATCTTTAATAATTCTTTTCTTCTAGGAGAAGCTGAGGCTAAAATTAATGACATCTGATTCGCTCCTTTTTAATGTGGATCTTGAATTCTTTTAAACATCCGTTCCATATCTTTATTTGAATAATGAATCAAAACAGGGCGGCCATGTGGACAATTAAATGGATTTTGCGTGTGTCTTAAATCTTCCAGTAAGGTTCTTGCTTCTAAATCATTCAAATGATGATTGGCTTTAATCGATTTTTTACAGCTCATCATAATGGCTGTATCTTCTCTAAATTTTGCAATATTGACCTTACCACTTTCAAGTAAGATATCAATTAAGTCACGTAGTATTTCTTCCTCTTGACCTTTAGGGAACCAGCTTGGATGAGAACGAATCAGGAAGCTATTTTGACCAAAGGGTTCTAGAAAAACACCCACTTCTTCTAGTAGTTCCTTATGTTCTGATAGTTTAATAAAATCACTATTTGGAAAATCTAAGGTAATGGGCACTAATAAGTCTTGTAGTTGGCGCCCAACTTCTCCGATTTTTTGACGATAATATTCATATTTAATACGCTCTTGTGCAGCATGTTGATCAATGATGTATAAGCCTTCTTCATTTTGTGCAAACAAGTAAGTACCATGCATTTGACCAACATAATCCAGCATTGGCATTTTTAAATTGACTTCATCCGTTATCACTTCACCACGATGCGGTATTTTTTCTTTTTCACTTGGTACATAAGCCACGTCTTCTGCCAAGGTTTCATGGACAACGGTATCCGTCGTGCCAATCAATTCCTCCAACTCTGTTTCAGGATAAGAAATAGCTGAAGCTTGTGGCTCACTAGGTGCATTGTTTTCAACTGATTGTGGCATATAAGGTTGTTCTTTCACAGATTCTTTCACAGCATCTAAATAAATGCGCATTTGTTCTGGTTTTTCTCCTTGGTCAACAGATCGTTTCTTGGTTGCCAAGTTATCAATCGCATTGGGAATTAATTGTTCCGTGCTTAGTCGCTGATGAATCGCTTCTTGAATCAGTACCATTAATTCTTTTTCTTTACTAATGCGAACCTCTTGTTTTGTTGGATGCACATTCACATCAACAAGGAGTGGGTCCATTTTAATTTCAATGGCGACAATTGGAAAGCGTCCAACCATTAATTTTGAACGATATCCCTCCACAATGGCTTTGTTTAATAGAAAGTTTTTGATATAACGACCATTTACCATAATGGACATATAATTTCGACTGGCTCTTGTAACTTCAGGAAGAGAGATAAAACCATCAATGGAAAAATCTAAATTTTCACTATGAATTGTTAACATTTTTTTTGCAATGGCAACACCATAAATACCTGCTAAGGTTTGTTTTAAATCACCATTTCCTGTTGTTTCTAGCATTTTATTGCCATCATGGATCAGTTTAAACGCAATTGTTGGGTGGCTCATTGCTAAACGATTGACGATATCCCCAATATTGGCTAATTCTGTTTGTAAAGATTTGATGTACTTTAATCGTGCAGGAGTATTGAAAAATAAGTTTGAAACAGTGATATCCGTTCCTTTTCGCATACTATGTGCATGCTGTTCTTCAATTTTTCCACCTTTTAAGGAAATAGAGGTGCCCTGATTTTCCCCTGTTGACGTCATCAATAGAATTTCTGAAACTGATGCAATACTTGGTAAAGCTTCTCCTCTGAAACCCAATGTTCTAATTCTAAACAAATCATCTCTAGAATGAATTTTACTTGTCGCATGGCGTTTAAACGCATTGACCACATCATCTGGCGCAATCCCAAAACCATTATCAATAATCTGAATTTTTTTTAAGCCAGACTCTTCAATAATAATATCTATTTGTGTGCTGCCAGCGTCAATGGCATTTTCAATTAATTCCTTTACGACTGAAGCAGGTCTTTCAATCACTTCACCTGCTGCAATCTGGTTTGCGAGCTGTTCTGAGAGTTCTTGAATTTTCCCCATCTGTCACACTTCTCTCTAAATTATGATTTTAATTGTTCCTGTAATTCTGATAAAAACATCATCGCTTGAAGTGGCGTCATATTCATCACATTTTTTTGTTTTAATGCTTGAACAACGGCCTCTTCTTCGACACTAAGCTGACCAAATAAGGACAGTTGTTGTTCTTCTTCAATGAGATATTCTTCTTTTTTCTGAATAACGACTGGGTCAATTTTTCCAATAATAGGCCCTTGATCTTTTTCTTCTAATGCTGTCAAAATGGTATTTGCACGCGTTAATAATTCATCAGGTAAGCCTGCCAGTTTTGCAACATGAATCCCATAACTCTTATCTGCTGGACCTTCCATGATTTTGTGTAGAAATACCACTTGTCCATCTTCCTCTACTGCACCAACATGAATATTTTTCAAGGCAGGTAAAGTATCCTCTAAAACTGTCAGCTCATGATAATGGGTAGAGAATAAAGTTTTTGCATGAACATGTTGTTGGATATATTCTATGATGGCTTCAGCTAACGCCATCCCATCATAGGTTGCAGTACCACGGCCAATTTCATCAAATAAAATTAAGCTATTTGGTGTCCCATGCATTAAGGCTTGATTGGCTTCCATCATTTCTACCATAAAGGTACTTTGACCTGATATTAAATCATCTGCAGCACCAATTCTAGTAAAGATTTGATCAAAAATTAAGAGTTTTGCTTTACTTGCTGGTACAAAACAGCCCATTTGTGCCAAAATAACGGTCAAAGCTAATTGACGCATATAGGTACTTTTACCAGACATATTTGGTCCTGTAATCAGCAGCATAGAAGTGGCTTTATCCATCACGACACTATTTGGCACATAACTTTGTTGCCCTAACACCTTTTCAACAACTGGATGTCTGCCATCAATCAGTTCAATGACTTGCTCAGTATCCGTCATTTCAGGTTTAACAAAATGATACTTTTCACTAACAGTTGCAAAGCTTTGCATCACATCTACAGCAGCAATGGTTTTAGCTAATTTTTGTAAACGGTCAATATATTGTTTAACCACTTCTCTTACTTCTAAAAATAGTTGATACTCTAAATCCATACTTTTTTCTTCAGCTTCTAAGATTAGGGTTTCTTTTTCTTTTAACTCAGGTGTAATAAAACGTTCTGCATTGGCTAAAGTTTGTTTTCTTTCATAAGTACCTTCAGGAAGGTTGACGAGGTTGGCTTTTGTAATTTCAATATAATAGCCAAAGACTCGGTTATAGCCTACTTTTAATGTTTTAATGCCTGTTTTTTCTCTTTCTTCAGCTTCCAATTGTGCAATCCAAGTCTTTCCATTTCGCATTGCATCTCGGTATTGATCCAATGTCTCATGATAGCCATCTTTGATGACACCGCCGTCTTTAATTGCAAGAGGCGCATCTTCACTAATCGCTGCTTCGATTTTCTCAACAACCTCACTGACTGGGTCTAGCTCTGTTAAAATCTGATCTAACTCACCATCATTCATTAAGCTAAGGATTTCAATTAAATAAGGAACTTGATTGAGTGAGGTTTTTAATTGAATTAAATCGCGACCATTCACATTCCCAAAAGCAACTCTTCCTGCTAGTCTTTCTAAATCATACACTTTTGTGAGGGCTTCATTTAAATCCATTCGTTCAAAAAAGTGATTTAATAAGTTTTGGACAATTTGTTGTCTATTTTCAATTTTTTTCTTTTGTATTAAAGGACGATCAATCCATTGTTTTAGTAAACGACCACCCATTGCCGTTTTGGTTTCATCTAATAGCCAGAGCATGGTTCCTTTTTTACTTTCACCACGAATGGATTCTGTTAATTCTAAGTTACGTTTAGAATAATGATCTAGCTTTAAAAAGTGATCAATTGTATATTCTTCTGCTCTTTGTAAATGATCCAAGGTTCTTTTTTGCGTCACATTTAAATAATTCAGTAAAATTTTCAGACTATCTTTCATTAAATTATGGGCAATATTTTGTGTTAAAAATTGAAAGGTGGCATTCTCTGCTACCTGATCATCATAAGATATCATACAATTTAGACGCTGCTTAATGATATTTTGTTGGGCAACTTCAAAATCTGAATGAACAACCACTTCTTTGGTTTGAAGTAAGGATAATTCATTAATCACATCTTCAAAATCTGATAGTAAGGTACATTTTAGTTCCCCTGTGGTTAGATCGGCATAGGCTAAGCTATACTGCTGACCATCAGTTGCCAATGCCGTTAAATAATTATTATTTTTGGCTTCTAAACCTTTGGCATCCATAACTGTTCCTGGCGTAATTAATTGAACAACTTCTCTTTTAACCATTCCTTTGGCTGTTTTAGGATCTTCAACTTGTTCACATAACGCCACTTTATAGCCTTTTTCAATTAAGGTATCAATATAACCTCTTGCAGCATGATAGGGTACACCACACATTGGAATTGGGTCATCAGCATTTTTATTACGGCTTGTTAGTGTTACTTCTAGAATTTGTGACGCTTTAATCGCATCATCATAAAACATTTCATAAAAGTCGCCTAACCTGTAAAAGAGAAAGGCATCTTGGTATTGAGCTTTAATTGCTAAATATTGTTCCATCATGGGTGTATGTTTCGTTTTTTGTGGCAATATTTTCACCTGCTTTATTTTTATTTTTCATCATCATTTTTTTGAATTTCTTCATTCACTGTTTCTTGAATTTTTTCTACAATATTTTGGAGTAAAGCATTTGCTTCAACTAAGTTTTCTTGGTAAGTGCGCACTAAAAAATGTTCTTTAAATTGTGTTGTCAATTCATCTAGTTCTTTAATCACAACTTTTTCAGCTTCTGGTTTTTCATAATGAGAAAAAGCAACAGCTTCTTTTTGTTTGTCTTTAATTTGTTCAATTAATTCATTTAAACGTTGATTTTGTTGAACATTTTCTTCTAAGGCTTGATACTCTTGAATGACCTCATGGGCTTTAATCATCTCTGTTAATGAGGCTAATGCCTGAGCCGTTGCTTCATCCATTTTTGAAATTGGTTCCATTAAAAATCCCCTCCAAAGGGTCGGTCATCGTTAATCATGAAGTTTTGAATAGACTTAGCAGCACCCGTTTGATCATTTAATTCAATGAGACATGCGGATAAAACTTTACGTCCTATTTTAGGTACTTCAAACCTAGTTGGCATCTGACTTAAGAATTTTTGAATCACTGCTTCTCTGCCCATACCAAGAATCCCATCATAAGGACCAGTCATTCCAACATCTGTTAAATATGCAGTTCCTTGCGGCAAAATACGGGCATCATTTGTTTGAACATGGGTATGTGTCCCGACAACCGCTGAGGCACGGCCATCTAAATACCAAGCTAATGCTTGCTTTTCGCTGGTTACTTCAGCATGGAAATCAACAAAGATAAACGGTGTCCGCTGTCTTGCTTCATTCACTAATTGATCAGCTTTTCTAAAAGGATCATCTAAATCATTTAGAAACACACGCCCTTGTAGATTAATCACTGCTAATTCTACTTGATTCACTTTTACATAAACAATGCCTTGTCCTGGCGTTGTATCTTCTGGATAATTTGCAGGTCGAATCATTTTTTTTGCATCCTGTATAAAATCAAAAATTTCCTTGTTATCCCATGTATGGTTTCCCATTGTTACCACGTCTACACCATCACTGAGAAAACCTTTATAAATTTTTTCTGTAATGCCACGGCCACCAGCAGCATTTTCACCATTCACAATGGTCACTTGTGGCTTGTATTCTCTTTTCAATTTTGGTAGGTAATCATGAAGCATTTCTCGTCCCATTTCGCCTACCACATCACCAATAAATAATACTTTCATATTCTGCTCCCTCTCTCACTCTACGCTACCTTCTATTTTACCAATATTTAACCATAAAGAAAAGCAACTATTCCAAAAAGAATAGTTGCTTTTACGCATTTTATTTTGCATACTCCACGGCACGAGTTTCTCTAATAACCGTAATTTTAATATGACCTGGATAATCCAACTCTTCTTCAATACGTTTACGAATATCTCTAGCCAATCGATGAGATTGTAAATCATCAATTTCATTTGGTTTTACCATAATACGAACTTCTCGACCTGCTTGAATCGCAAAACTATGCTCAACACCATCAAAGCTTTCAGAAATTTCTTCTAGTTTTTCAAGTCTTCTAATATAGTTTTCAAGTGATTCACTTCTTGCGCCTGGACGAGCAGCAGATAATGCATCAGCAGCGGCTACTAAGACTGAAATCACAGAAGTCGCTTCAATATCGCCATGATGTGAAGCAATGGCATTAATGACTGTCGCGTTCTCTTTGTATTTAGCAGCAAGTTCTGCTCCAATTTCTACGTGTGAGCCTTCGATTTCATGATCTAGTGCTTTACCAATATCATGAAGTAATCCTGCACGTTTAGCCAATGTCACATCTTCGCCTAATTCCGCAGCTAAAATACCTGTTAGTTTTGCTACTTCAATTGAGTGATTTAAGACATTTTGTCCATAACTTGTGCGGTAACGTAAACGGCCTAAAATCTTGATTAAATCAGGATGCAGGGAATGAACACCCACATCAAAGGTTGCTTGTTCCCCAATTTCGCGAATGCGTTCATCCATTTCTTTACGTGATTTTTCAACCATTTCTTCAATACGAGCTGGATGAATACGACCATCTTGAATTAATTTTTCAAGTGTCATCCGTGCAATCTCGCGTCTAATCGGATCAAATCCGCTTAAAATAACTGCTTCAGGTGTATCATCAATAATTAAATCGATTCCTGTTAAGGTTTCAAGTGTGCGGATATTTCTTCCTTCACGCCCAATAATACGACCTTTCATTTCATCACTTGGTAAAGTTACCACTGACACAGTTGTTTCTGAAACTTGATCTGCAGCACAGCGTTGGATTGCAAGAGACAGTAAGTTTTTCGCTTTCTTATCTGCTTCTTCTTTCGCACGTTGTTCACTTTCTTTGACCATTACAGCAAGATCATGAGACAACTCTTCCTCTGTTTCTTTCATAATAATGTTTTTGGCATCATCACGTGAAAGAGCGGCAATTTTTTCAAGTTCTAATTGTTGTTTTTCAAGTAAAGCAGCAGCTTCGCTTTCTTTTTCGTCAATTAATTGTTGTCTTGAACTTAGTTTTTCTTCTTTAGCTTCAAGATTTCTTTCACGTTTATCTAAGCCTTCATCTTTACGATCAAGGTTTTCTTCACGTTGAATGATGCGATTTTCTTGTTTTTGAACTTCACTTCTTCTATCTTTTAGCTCATTTTCAATTTCAGTTCTGTATTGATGATTTTCATCTTTCGCTTCTAGTAACGCTTCTTTTTTTAACGTTTCAGATTCTTTTCTCGCATCATCTAAAATAGCTGTTGCAGTATTTTTAGCACCTGCAATTTCTTTTTCATGAGTTGATTTGCGAACCATGTAACCAACAGCTATCCCAACAATCAAACCAACGATAGCGAAGGCTATAATCAACAAAATTTCCATTCTTTCACCTCCGTATCATATTTAATTTTTTATTTTTCAGTGTATGCAAGTACATTGCATCTCTTCATTTGAATTCAATATACAGCATTGTGTGTAAGTTAATCATGCACACTCTCCTATTCTAAATCTCATTTCATAACATGTCAACTTAAAAAAGAAAAGAGAAAAGGTTTTCTTTCTTGATTTCATCAGAATTTCTGACTTTAGCTCATAAAAAAAATACCACTCCTATTGAGTGATATTTTTGATTGTTATTCTTTTTCTGCTGTTTCTGCCTTCTCTTCTTTTTTTGCTTTGGCTTTAGGCTCTGCTTTCTCTTCAACAAGTTCACCAATGCCATAAGCACCACGAACAATTTTTTCAATTTCAATTCTTAATTCTGGATGGTCTTTAAAGTATTGTTTCGCATTTTCACGACCTTGTCCAATACGTTCTCCATTATAAGAATACCAAGCACCACTTTTATTAACGATATCTTTATCAGATGCCATATCAAGTAATTCTCCAACTTGAGAAATCCCTTCACCATACATCACATCAACTTCTGCTACTTTAAATGGTGGTGCTACTTTATTTTTAACCACTTTAATTTTTGTACGGTTCCCAACAATATCCGTTCCATTTTTGATTTGCTCTGCTCTTCTAACTTCCAATCGAATGGTTGCATAGAATTTTAGAGCACGTCCGCCAGGAGTAATTTCAGGATTTCCAAACATTACACCAACTTTTTCGCGGATTTGGTTAATAAATAGTGCAATTGTTTTTGTTTTGTTAATTGAACCTGATAATTTTCTTAAGGCTTGTGACATTAAACGAGCTTGTAGCCCAACATGGCTATCTCCCATCTCGCCCTCTATCTCTGCACGAGGTACTAATGCTGCTACTGAGTCAATCACGACAATATCAACTGCACCACTAGAAACCAATGCATCAGCGATTTCAAGTCCTTGTTCACCTGTATCTGGTTGAGATAAAAGTAACTCATCAATATCTACACCTAAGTTTTTTGCATACTCTGGATCAAGGGCATGCTCTGCATCAATAAAGGCTGCAATTCCACCATTTTTTTGAACTTCAGCTACTGCATGTAAAGCAACAGTTGTTTTACCTGAACTTTCTGGCCCATAAACTTCGATAATTCTACCTTTTGGAAAACCACCTACGCCTAATGCCACATCTAGTGCTAATGATCCACTTGGAATCGTTGAAATTTGTGTATCTATTTTTTCTCCCAGTTTCATTACTGAGCCTTTACCAAAGTTTTTTTCTATTTTTTTAAGTGCCGCATCTAATGCCGCTTTGCGTTCGTCTGCCACAAATATGCCTCCTCTAATTTCACTCGCTTTTTATTATCTAAATTTCTTATATGTTTATCATACTGGTTATTCTTCAAAAAATCAAGAAAAAACCGAACAAACATTCGCCTTTTTTGTCATTAATTTTGGAAACCTTGATTTAACAGTGTTTTTCTAGATATTTTCGCACTAGATCAAAAGCTGTTAAGACTGCTCGTTCTCGATTGCCATTGCGTTGATGTGCAAAATGATACAGATAGGCTGTTGGTTCTTTGCCTTTGCTAGCTAAACCAATCCAGACTGTACCAGCTGGTTGTTGCTCTAGCTCATCTGGCCCTGCTACACCTGTTAATGAAACACCAATATCGGTTGCCATTTTTGCTCTTACATGCTCTGCCATCGCTTTCGCACAGGCTTCGCTTACCACTCCTTCCTGCTCAATGATGTGAGGAGAAATAGCCAATAAAGAACTTTTTGCTTCTGGACTATAGGTAACAAAGCCACCCGGAAAGATTTTTGAGGCCCCTGGAATACTGGCTAGTTCACTTTGAAATAGCCCCCCTGTTAAGCTTTCAGCTGCTGTAATGGTTAACTGATGCTTCTGTAAGGCTTGCACAACTACTTGAGGTAAACTATTTTGATCGCCATATCCATAGAAATAGGATCCAACTAGGCTTTGGACTTGATTTTCTAGGTCATCTAATAAGAGATTTGCTTCAGATTCGCTGTTAGCCTTTGCCGTTAAACGCAACGTCACTTCATAAGTCCCTGCATAGGTCGCAAGCGTTGGGTTTGTTTGATTTTCAATCAGATCATCTAATAAAGTTGCCAGCTTTGATTCTCCTATCCCATAAAATCTTAACACCCGAGATAACAGGAATTCTTGCTGGCCTAATAGTGGCAGTAATAGCTGTTTTCCTGTATTTAAGAACATCGGATATAATTCATTTGGCGGGCCTGGAAGCAATAATAAGCATGTATCCTGGTGCTGTAAAAACATCCCGGCTGCTAAGCCTGTTGTATTGGGTAATACAGTTGAGCCTTCAATCACCATCGCTTGCATTTTATTATTCTCTGGCATCTCTTTTTTTATTTTCTGGTGGTAAGCCAATACTTGATCCATAGTTGGTTGATCAAGTACTAAATCTTTCCCAAGGTAGTTGGCAATTGTTTGTTTCGTCATATCATCCTTTGTAGGACCTAGGCCGCCTGAAAAAATAATAAGGTCACTTCTCTTTTCGGCAACGCGAAGTACCTCCTTAAGTCGTTCAGGATTATCTCCTACAACGGTATGATGAAAAACATCGATTCCTAATCCAGCTAATTCTTTTGATAAAAAAGTAGCATTTGTATTCGTAATTTGTCCTAGTAAAAGCTCTGTACCGACTGCAATAATTTCTGCTCTCATTGTTGTTCACTCCTCATTTATTAAAATACGTTAACTGTTTTAAAAGTCATTTTAATAAAAAGCACCTACATGAATTAATGAATCCATTAATTTTTGTAGGTGCTTCAGTATTTACATAGAATCTTTAAAAATCTCTTTATTTTTTACAAAATAATCATACCCAGAATAAATCGTGAAAAATAGACACACATAAAGCATGATCATATCTAATGGAATCCCAATCCCTGCAAAAGGAAAATTATTCAATAGCAGTAAGATAATGGCAACCATTTGTGTCGCTGTTTTGATTTTCCCTGGCATTGCTGCTGCCATCACTTCTCCGTCTCCCACTAATAGTAAACGCAGTCCTGTTACCGCTAACTCACGACAAACGATAATCGCAACGACCCATGATGGCACCATTCCTTTTCCAACTAGAATAATAAAAGCTGTAATGACCAGCATTTTATCAGCTAATGGATCAGCAAATTTCCCAAAATTAGTGACTAGTCCTTTAGAACGGGCAATTTGGCCATCAAGGAAATCTGTATAGCTTGCAACTGCAAAAATAATTGCAGCAAGTAATTGTGTAATTGGAAGTGTTGTTCCTAACAAAGTCAACGACCCCAATTGGATAGGTGCTAATAAAACAATCATAAATAAAGGAATCATCATGATTCTTAGCACAGTTAATTTATTTGGCAAATTCAAACTTTTTTCTCACCTTTCAATTGTTTCATCATTATTATGGTGCAGCTGTTACAAGTTTTAATTGAACATTTTGTGTTGCTAAAGGATTTGCAGACACAAAATCTTCTCCATTAAGTTTAATTTTTGTATTTGCAGCATTTCCCAAAATAAGGGTTATGGTTTGAGCACCCTCTATTTTAATTTCTTCTGTTTGTCCAGCCACCATTGTTCCTGCAAATAAACTGGCACCAGCTTCATCATTCACTTGAATCCAGGCTGGATTTGTAGCAGTTAGAGTTAGACTTGAAGAAGCAGGTGCATTTTGAACCGTATAAACGGAATCGCGTCCAGACACACTTTCATTGGTAATGGTTTGCTTTTTCTCTTTGTCTTTCTCTTTATCCTTCTTCTCTTCTTTACGTTCTGAAGTGCTTGATGCCGTACTTTCTTCCTTCGATTCAGTTTCAGAAGTTGCTTGACTTTCTGCTTTTGACACAACAATTCCTGAACTTGTATCAATCATACGGGTTTCTTTATTTGCTTTATTATTTGAAAAGGCTAGCCAAATACCAACCATTATTGCAAGCACGATGAGTGTCACAATAATTGTAGGCAACAGACTAATCAGCTTATCTAAAATATCATTACTTTTTTTTGTTCGGACCCGCGTCTGACTTGTATTTAATTGTTCTGTATATGCTTCTTCATGTGTTTCAGGAACCTCATTGTTGTTTTCAGATAGCAATTGATCCCCATCTAACCCCACTGTATCAGCATATTGTTTAATAAATGCACGGGCATAGAATTTACCTGGCATCACATCCAAGTTACCTTCTTCAATGGCTTCCAAATAACGTTTTTGAATTTTTGTAATTTGTTGCAAGTCATCTAAAGAATAGCCTTTATCTTTTCTAGCCTGCTTTAATTTTTCTCCAATTTCATTCACTGACATTCACCTACCTAATCTACTTATGAGGAATTTTTTTGATTCCTACTCTCAAAAATATTATATCACATTAAGAATAGAGAATTCATTAATTTTTCATTAATGTAGCCAACCACCACTGATAACAATACCCTGTCCTGTTAAATAGCTTCCTTGTTTGCTTAAAATTTGTTTGACCCAAAAAGCGATTTCAGGTGGTAATGCCAGTCTCCCCATTGGAATTTCTGCGATTAATTGTGCTTTTTCTTCTTTGGTAAAGGTCGCTAACATCTTTGTATCAATTGCTCCTGGTAACAAAGCATTAACTGTAATCCCTAAGCTGGCAACTTCCTGACTATAGCTTTTAACAAATGCCAATTGCGCGCCTTTTGTTGTACTATAAGCCACTTCCATTGGACTACCACTTACTGCATAAACTGAACTAATAAACAAAACTCTGCCCCGTTGACTTTTGGCAAGCTTAGATTGTAAGCCTTGTAATAGCTGAATTGGTGCTCTCACATGGATTTTCCACATTAAATCTAACGTATCTAAAGGAAGATCTACCAACAAATGATAATCTGCTAAACCGCTCGCAAACACCACTGCATCGATTGAAAAAATACCCCCTAATAGCTGCTCAACGGTTGCTTCATCTGTTAGGTCTTGTTTAAGGGCAATAAATTCTTGCTTTGGATAAGCTTCATGATAAGCCTTTACTTGTTCTAACACACTTTTTTCATCTTGATAATAGTGTAAATATAAAGACCAACCATCTGCTGCAAGATCAGCAGCGATTGCTTTTCCAACATCTCCACTGGCTCCAATAATGAGCGCAAATTTCATGGCTACACCTCTTTTGGTAGCATATGACAGACACTCATACGATCTGCTTGCATAAAAGCAGAGATGGTTTGCTTAATTTGCGCTAAGGTAATACTTTCAATAATCGGTACAAGGTCAAATAAATTACTATCTTCAAAGGCTTCTTGGCTATATTGATTGGCAATATACTCAAGTGAATTCATTGATTGTAGCACATGCCCTATCATTCTTTTTCTAACAAGTGTCAAGTTTTCATTGGTTAAATCAGAACTAGTTGCGACATTTAATAAGATTTCCTTAACAGCATCAGATAACGCCGTTGGATCTTTTGCATCCCCACCAACATCCACAAAGTTAAAGGTACGATCAAGATTATATTCATAAGAAAAGCTATCATCAATAATCCCTTCATCGTATAAACGTAGATAATTGCTTGAGGTACTTCCAAATAGCATAGATAAAGCCAGATTCATAGTGACCTTATGGGCAAGGGCTGATTTACCTGTCAATAAGAATGGCTGACCTTTAATCCCAACAATACTTTTACTGCGTTTAATCGGCATCTCAATGCTGCTAAATGGTGTGATGACTTCTTCCTGATCAGCTGGGAAAAAGCGTTCAATTGGTTGTGTTGGCTCAAATTGCTTACTGGCTTGATTTTCTTTAATCAATGCCATCATTTCCTCTGGATCCATTTTACCAACAACAAATAAATTCATGTTACTTGGATGATAAAAGGTGTGATAGCATTCATAGAGCCATTCTGCTGTAATCTCTTGAATACTCTCTACGGTTCCTGCAATATCAATATGAATTGGATGCAATGGATAAAGGTTGCCAATCAGCCCAAAATATAAGCGCCAATTTGGTTCATCATCATACATCTTAATTTCTTGAGCAATGATTCCTTTTTCCTTATCAACGGTTTCTTTCGTAAAATAAGGAGTTTGGACAAAATCTAATAGGGTGCCAACATTTTTTAAGACATGATTGGTACTTGAAAATAGATAACTGGTTCTGGTAAATGAAGTAAAGGCATTGGCTGCTGCACCTTGTTTTCCAAAGATTTGAAAAACATCCCCTGTTTCTTTTTCAAACATTTTATGCTCTAAAAAATGGGCAATACCATCTGGAACAGTGACTTTTTCAGATTTCCCTAAAGGAACAAAGATACGATCAATGGACCCATAATTGGTTGTAAAAATACCATAAGTTTTATGAAATTCATTTTTAGGTAAAAGTGTGACTTTTAAACCATTTGGTAAGGTTTCTTTATAAAGAGTTTCATCTAATTGTGCATAATATTGTTTATCCATTATTTTTCTCCTCCCCACTTAAGAAGAAACTTGCTTGTAAGTGGACTTGATTTGCTACTGAGATAACGTCCTCACGAGTTACTTGATCAATCCCTTCAAACCATTCAGAAGGCGTTAAAGGCGCTTTTTTAATCAAATCGTGACTATAAGCTTTTTCAATCACTGCAATTCCACTATCTTCAGATTGAAGCACTTGATTTTTCAGCATTTCCTTTGTTTGAACAAAGTCTTCTTCACTAAAATCGCCAGCTTGTAAAGCGCTAAGCTGTGCTGCAATAATGTCTTTTACTTGAGGCATTTTTTCAGTCTCAATACCAGTTTGAACAACCATTGTTCCTCTAAATGAATCCAATTGGCTTGAGGCATAGTAAGCTAAACTAGCTTTCTCTCGCACATTCATAAAGAGTTTTGAATGTGGGAATCCGCCAAATAAGCCATTAAATATTTGCCCAGCAAAATAAGCGTCTTGATGATAATAAAGCCCTGTCTGATATAACAAATTGAATTTAGCTTGCGTAATATCTTGGACTTCATTCTTAGTGACGATTTCTTCTGATACCTTTTGGTTGTAAAAAACAGGATTTGAAATTGTCTCACGGTTCTTAAATGGTAATTGTTTAAATAATGCTGCCATTTTTGCAGGATCAATATCCCCAAGCACATAGATATCCATTTCATCATTTTGCAGCATGTCTTGGTAATAGGCGTATAAGGAAGCTGCATCTATTTTCTCTAGTTCCTCTAAGCAGCCAATACTTGGTATTTTTTGCACACCATCATAGTATAATTCTTGTAGCTGTAGGCTAGTATAAGCCTGTTTATCATCAAAAATAGAGAGATAATAATCTGCTAAGTTTTCTTTTTCTCTTAAGAAAGTCGCTTCATCAAATGCACCATTTTTTACATGAGGAGCAAATAAAATTTCTTGTATAAACTGAACAACTTCTTCCATTAATTGTGCTTCTGATTGTAAATACTTTTCATTGACCACACTCATTGACAAACTTAGAATATGCATATTGCCTTTTTTACTAATGCCAGTACTTAAAGAAGCTCCATAAAGATCAGCTAATTTACTTCTAAAGCTGGTTTGTGTTGGATATTTTTCGCTATTGGTTTCTAGCAAACTGGAAATTAATGTTCGTTTTGTACTATTTTCTGCAGATAAAGTCGTTTTAAACTTTAACACAATACGAACTGTTTTATATTTTTTAGTTTGAATCATATTTAAGTGAATGCCATTTTTTAAGTCACTATTCATTCGTTTATCCCTCCACCTTTTCTTATCTATTCTATGATAATTTATAATCACAAATAATACAATCAATCCCCTTTGTTTTCTTACTTTTTCTAATCAAAACCACCCGTGTGAACGGGTGGTTTGCTCTTTGGCTGAAAGCCAATGTTACTGACCTTAGCCTAAAGGCTTACGAATAAGTCCGCCAACTGTACTACATTCACGCGCAAATCCTCAAGGATTTGTTTTATTTTATCATCTCTTCGTTTCTTTCCCAGTAAAGGGATCTACATACTCCATCAAACTTAACTGTTCTGCTACTACGTCTTCTTGTATCTGGTTTCTTATATACTCTGCTATCGCTTTTTTATTTCTGCCTACTGTATCCACATAGAATCCTTTACACCAAAATTTTCTATTGCCATATTTATATTTTAAATTGGCATGTCTATCAA
>NZ_FOHA01000024.1 GCF_900111355.1 Isobaculum melis | reverse complement strand
AAAAAACAGTTGTTACTTGCACATTATATTATAACGATTTGAATAGTGCTGTCAATCACTGCAAAAGACTGCAATAAAAAGATTCTCCCTCATTTACTTTTAACTAAAACAAAATAAAAAAAGAAACTTGTTTTAACCTCTCAAAATTAAAACAAACTAATAATAATAATAAAATTTTATTTTTTTTATGACAACATTATTTTTTAAGTTTTTTTATATGCTATCTGTTATTATTTAATCTAAAACACAAAAAAAAAAATAGGAAAAAAAGAGAAATAATCATCAAAAAAATTTTTTTTATAAAGCAAACATTTATTATCATTATTTTCCAGAGTCATTTTTTGTATAGAAAAAAGAATTTCCCACTTAAATATAATAGAAGAAATGACAAACTAGCTAAAAGAATTTTCCCCTTGACATTGGAGTACCCTCCAATGCTAAGATAAATATAAAGTCACAAAGATAAGGAGATTAGTGATGAAAGACGACCATTGGACTATTAAATCAATAGCGAAGCTAACTTATATGAGTGTAGATACCATTCGTTATTATGAAAAAGAAGGATTATTATCCCCTAAAAGAAGTGAAAATAATTATCGTCAATACACAGCCCAGGATTTTACAACATTAAAGTATATTGCCGTTATGAAATATGCTGGTTTTTCTTTAAAAGAAATAAAAATGATTGTTCAATTGCTGAATAGTCCACCTTCAACACAATGTAATCAATCAAGTAACCAACTGCTTGCCAAGAAGAAAGCTGATTTAGAAAAAAAAGTACGCCATTATCAAATGATGCTTCAGCTATTAGGTCAAGTGCCTCTTGCTAAAAATTTTGAGGATTATATTGAAAACGAAGCAGCCATGAAGGCTCAAGGAGATGCTTTTATCGATAAAATATTCAACGACATTGGAGGAACTCAATATGAAAATCATTAAGCAGAAGCAGCAGCTTATGTGTATTACCATGCCTAGATTTTTCCCAATCAATGCTTATTTAATTTTGGAAGATTCTTTTTGTACCTTAATTGATTGTAGTAAAAAAGGCATGGGAGCTAAATTAATCCAAGCCATTCAGTCAACAAATTTACCTTTAAAGCATATTATCCTAACACATGCGCATAGTGATCATATTGGAGATGTTGCATTGATTAAAAAAGCTTTTCCTCAGGCTCAAGTGATGATTTCAGCAACTGAAATGAAGCAGCTCCAAGCTGGAACAAAAGGGTTAACACCTCTTCCTTTACAGCCAGATATTCTGCTAAATGAAAATGACCGAGTGGGTGCATTGCTTGTCAAAGAAACACCTGGACATACTCTTGGTTCGATTTCACTGATTGATACCCGTAATCAACATGCTTTTGTCGGTGATTTAATTCAAACGGCTGGTGGTGCTGCGATTGCTGGAGATAAGAGATGGTTATTTCCTTTCCCAGCCTATGCCACAAT
Source organism: Isobaculum melis (assembly GCF_900111355.1). Lineage (GTDB taxonomy): Bacteria > Bacillota > Bacilli > Lactobacillales > Carnobacteriaceae > Isobaculum > Isobaculum melis. The sequence continues at coordinate 30,445 of NZ_FOHA01000024.1, read as the reverse complement.
GGATCAAAAACTGGCGATTCAGTCATTTAAACAGCTTGTAACAGAGCCTATTACTGCTTTTTATAGTGGACATGGTCAAGCACTTTTAGGTAATCAAAATGAGACTTTGGAAAAAATGATTGCTCGTGCTGAAAAAAAATAAAAAGATAGCGATTCAATACGAAAGTATCTGAATCGCTATCTTTTTATAATATTTTATTTAAAAAATCTTGTGTTCTTTCATGCTGAGGATGGTCAAATATCTCTTCTGGTGTCCCCTGTTCCACAATCACACCATCTGCCATGAATAAAACACGATCTGCAACTTCTTTGGCAAAGCCCATTTCATGTGTTACAACGACCATTGTCATTCCTGACTCGGCTAAATCTTGCATAACCTTTAATACTTCCCCTACCATTTCAGGATCCAGTGCTGAGGTTGGTTCATCAAAGAGCATTACTTCTGGTTGCATAGCAAGTGCTCTTGCAATTGCCACACGCTGTTGCTGTCCTCCAGAAAGGTTACCAGGATAGGCTTCTGCTTTATCTGATAAGCCAACCTTTTCAAGTAGACTTAATGCGGTTTGATTCGCTTCTGCTTCACTCATCCCTTTGACTTTAATTGGTGCGATTTCTAAGTTTTTAATAATTGACATATGGGGGAAAAGATTAAAACTTTGGAATACCATCCCCATTTTTTCACGCAATTGATTAATATTGGTTTTTGAATCGGTAATATCAATGCCTTCAAAGGTAATCACACCACTAGTTGGCTCTTCTAATAAATTCAAACAGCGTAAAAAGGTACTTTTCCCTGAGCCAGAAGGGCCAATAATCACCACGACTTCGCCTTTTTGAATGTCTTCAGTAATGCCCTTTAAAACGGTTTGTTTACCAAAGGATTTTGTTAATTCTTTTGTTTTAAGCATGATTTAACTTCCTTTCATAGAAATTCAGTAATTTGGTTAAGCTAAAGGTTAAGATGAAATAAATGACCATTGTGACTGCAATTGGCGCAATCGCTTGATAGGTAATCCCACGAACAACGCTGGTTTGGAAAATGAGATCACTCACACCAATAATGGAAACGACTGAACTTTCCTTAATGACTGAAATAAATTCATTTCCTAATGCTGGCCAAATATTTTTTAGTGCTTGAGGGAAAATAATATAACGCATCGCTGTTTTTTGTGTCATGCCTAAGCTTCTCGCAGCTTCTACCTGTCCCTGTTCCACCGCGTTAATTCCTGAACGCACAATTTCACAAACATAAGCACCACTATTTAGGGAGACTGCTATAATCCCTGCAATCATCGCTGGAATATTCACAATATAGCCTAAGCCGAAATAGATGAACATGACTTGAATCATCATCGGTGTGCCACGAACAAATTCAACATAAGCGGAGGCTGGGATACGAATCAATTTTCTTGGAGAAAGACGCATCAAAGCAAGGAAAAAGCCTAAGATACTCCCAAAAATTACACTGACTCCTGCAATTAAAACGGTATTTCCTGTTCCGGTTAAATAGTATTGCCAATAATTAATTAAAGGTGTAGCTGCTTGTTTTTCACCATCAGCTGCAGGTGTTTCTGTATATTGATCAACTTCGCTTAAATAGTCTGCAATTTTGTTTTCTGCTTTAATAGTCGCTAAGGTATCATTAATGGCTGCAATTAATGAAGGCGAGCCTTTTTTAACCGCAATCGCTGAGCCCTGTTGTGCCACATCTAATTGAAAGCCTGGGTCAACTGCTAACACATCTGAATTGCTTTTTGCATATTCTAATGCACTAGGTTCTTCTAAAACGACTGCATCAACTTTCTTGGTTGTTAAGGCTAAAACTAAATCTGTTACTTTAGCTAATCCTTGGATATTGGGCTCTTTAATTTGTTCTTTTGCTGCGGCTTCTTGCATCGTGCTTTTTTGAACACCAATTTTTCGACCGGCTAAATCATCTAGATTTTGATACTTTCCTTCATCTTCTTTACGGACTAAAAGAAATTGTCCGCCAGTATAATAGATATCTGAAAAATCGACACTGTTTTGTCGCTCTGGCGTTGGGTTCATCCCTGCCATAATGATATCTACCTTTCCTGTTTCTAATGCGGCAAGTAACCCGTCAAAATCCATATCTCTGAATTCTAACTTCACGCCTAAATCTTTTGCAATTTGCTCTGCAATTTTGACATCCATCCCAACAATTGTATCTTTCCCATCAATGATGGTATGAAATTCATAAGGGGGATAGTCAGCACTTGTGCCAATGATTAGTGTTCCTTTATCTTTGATGTCTTGTAATGATGTGTCTTCTTTAGCAAAGACAGGTGCAACAAATAGTAACTGCATCAGCACAATCAGACTGACTAGCATCGAACGTATGAGTCCTTTTCTTTTCATCCAAATAACCTCTTTCATTTTTTAAATTATAGCTATCATACTACTATAACAGTATATATGCAATGATTATTCATTAAAAAGGGAATATTTTTTATTTTTATACACCGTTTATTCATTTAAATTGTTTTTATGCACAAATGATGTATTTTTAATGCATAATTTAAATTCAGCTTTAAGACTGATGGTAACTTATCCTACCTATGATAAAATAAAACAAAACCACTAAAAGGAGTTACACCATATGTTAATTTGGATTGGCAGTTTATTACTACTTGGTACCCTCTTATTTTATTATCTATTACAACAATCAAAAAAGCCATCAGGTAGGGTCGGTATTTTTATGATGCGCTTATGGAATAAAGTTTATATGCCACTTGTTAAATGGAGTCTAACCATGACTTCTTCCATCAAGAAAGGAAATAAGATACTCGATATTGGGGTTGGTAATGGTGCATCCAGCCGTTATCTTAGTACGTTAGCCTCAGAGATTCAGGTCACAGGAATTGATATTTCGAAGCAAGCCATTACAAGTGCTCAAAAATTACAGTCAGAAGCGAATATTGACTATCAAATAATGGATGTTCAAGACCTTGCTTTTGACAATCAATCCTTTGATCTCATTACAGCTTTCCAAACCCATTTTCATTGGCCGAATTTGACTAAAAGCTTGCAGGAAATCCATCGGGTACTAAAAAAAGATGGACGTGTCATTTTTGCAAGTGAGACAGCTAAAATTCAGTATTTTTTACCAAGACACAAACAGCCTACACAATTCGAAAAAGAATTAAAAGCCTTAAACTTTCATCATTTTACTGTTCATCAAACAGCGCAATGGACCTGTTATATCTTTACTAAATAGGCAAGTATTGATAAATAAAAAATGGTTGGGACAAAACGCAAAGGTTTTAGCCCAACCATGTAGATTGCTTCTATATAAAAGTTAGGTATAACATCCTACACTTGGCCATCAACATTCTTAAAGTAAAAAATTTGAATCTATATTATGGCTCTAAATAAATCGCTTGTAAGGCTTCAACTTCATGAGGATGGATGCCTAAGCCATTTTGAATATAGGCAGAAAAAGAGCCAAATTTATCAAGCATGGTATCATAGGCATGTTTTAAATAGTCTTGTTTAACTGTCATCACATCATTTAAAGCTAGCAATGCCTCACCTTCCACACCTTTTTGGCGAGCCTCCTCAATCATCAAAGCATTGGCTGCTTTTCTTTCTTCATTTGTCTTCAAATAATCTTGGATAATATCTTGATCATTTACGCCTAACAGCTTCAACACAATCGCTGCTGCTACACCTGTGCGGTCTTTTCCAGCAAAACAATGGAATAATAAGGAACCCTCTTTTTCAGTAATTAAATGCTGAATTAATTTACGATACCCTTCATGAGCAGTCTCTTCTGTCATCAAATGATAGTAAATTTCCATCATCATTTCATCTGCCTGAGCACGATTCATTGAATGACTTAAATTTTCTTGACTTGCTGTTTTTTCATTTAAACGCTTCATCACATCCACTTGTTCATAATAGACATTATGTAACACATCATCTGGTTTTTCAGTTACTTCTTTGTCCCCTCGAAAATCAATGATTTTTTTTAAGCGATAATCTTGGACTAATTTATTTTTATCCTGCTCACACAAATTAATCACTTCTCCTGAACGCAAAATCTTCTTTGTTTTGACTTTGCGTCCATCCTCTGTTAAATAGCCACCAATGTCTCGAAAGTTTACTAATGTTTCCAAATTAAATCGCTCCTTTATTAAAGTGTTATTAAACGAATCTTTGTTACATTCTTATTTTTAGAGATATCTTCAATAATATCTGTATAAGACAGGCCTTTGGGTAATTCTACTGTATAAATATTGGTATAAATTCTAAAATCTGCATGTAAATCCACACTGAAATTCACATCTCGTACTTCCACATGACTATCTTCAAAGTATTGTGTTAAAAATTCTTTTGTTTCCACACGATGAACATACTTGACTTCTAATTTTTTCAATGTTGGAATATTGATAATTTTTTTGAGAAACGTCAAGACAACTAAAATTGCAATAAATCCGGCAATCGCAATTTCATAATAGCCCATTCCAATCGCAATCCCTAACCCTGCTACTGCCCATAGTGAGGCTGCTGTTGTTAAGCCAGAGACAGAACGCTTGGTTACCACAATTGTTCCAGCACCTAGAAAACCAATGCCACTGACAACTTGTGCAATTAATCTTGCTTGGTCAGAACGAAGCACTCCTGATAGCTCAGGGTGTGCCATTGCTGTATCCAATGCATGAATCGAAATTTGTGTTTGCACCATTGCAATTACTGTTGCACCTAAACAAACTAAAATATGGGTTCTAATACCTGCTGGTCTATTTTTAAATTCTCTGTCAAATCCAATGATGCCTGATACTAAAGCTGCGAGAATTAAACGAATAATGATTTCATGTAATACCATTTTGTGAATCCTTCTTTCTTTCCCTTATTGAGTAAAATAACTCATGCTCATCAGGCTTTTCTACCCTATTAGTATATGCCTTATTTTTTTTATTTTCAACTTCCCTTCTTTCTTCAAAAACCCAGGATAAGCTTAACCCATCCATCCTTTACTATTTATTTTACAAAACCTTTCATCTTTAGTCACACTTTCTTCATATTTATCACGTAATATAGTCCTTGTAACCAACAACAAACTTTTTTCATTTTCTTCTTTTTCCTAAATAGAAAAAGAAACTCCTTGTTAACATTATTTCCAACCAAAGTAGTGTTAATCACAAAAAGTCCTTCGTTTAAACGAAGGGCTTTTTGTTTGATACTGATTAGCTATCCCATAACAGCTTCTAACTGGTTGTCTTCCTCAGATTCAGGAATATCTTCAAAACCGAGTACAAGTGTTGCAATAAAACTCACAACTCCGGCAATGACCATTGCAATAACTGCATGCCATAAATTCGATAAATTACTTGGTTCAGCTGGATTAATCCACATTGGTAATGAAATAATCCCTGGTGTCATAAAGACATACGCATGGATGCCAACAATCCCTGCATATAAACCACCTGCAAAGCCACCAATCATGCAAGCATACATTGGTTTTTTCAGTTTCAATGTAGCACCATATAAACAAGGCTCGGTAATCCCAGCAAAGAAAGCTGTTAAGCTGGCAGAAATAGCTGTGCCCTTAAAGGCTTTATTTTTTGTTTTAAGTGCAATCGCTAAGGTTGCTGAAGCTTGTGTGATATTATGCAGTAAGGTTAAGACACGTGTAAACGGATCAAAACCATTTTTATTAATCGCTTCTAATCCTGCAATTGCTAAAGCAGAATGCATCCCTGTTGTCACAATCCATGGATAAATCATCGCAAAGATAGCAATCGACAAAAAGCCAAGCTTTCCACTTAAGAAGAAGATTACTTCTGATAAGCCAAGTGAGACATAAGACATCGCTGGCCCAATCACAATCATTGTCAAAGGAACAACTATTAAAATACTAAGTAAAGGGCTCATAAAACGTTGAATCGATACCCATAGATGCTTATCAAGAAATCGACCAACATGGGATAAAACCCAAACTGCTAGAATTGCTGGAATGATAGTACTTGTATAAGAGAAGGAAATAACTGGAATTCCAAACAAAGCAATTTTCCCACCACTTTTGATCATTTCTACAAATACTGGATGAATTAAAGCACAACCTAGCAAGGCCGCTAGATACATATTGGCTTTAAATTGTTTTGCTGCTGAGATAGCGACAAACACTGGTAAGAAATAAAAGGCTGAATCAAAGATGAATAATAATATCTGATAGGTTTGTGATTGGTCAGACAAAACATTGGCCATTTTTAATATTAGAACAAGACATTTCCCCATTCCTCCAGCTACAAGTACAGGAATTAAAGGCGTAATACTACCAACTAAGGCACCTAGTAAACGAGAGAAAATATTTTGCTTTGGTGTTTCACTTTTTTTAGCCGAAGTAGGTGCTTTGACTTGCCCGGCTGACGGTTGATCCACAAGCTCTTGAAATTGCTCATACACACGATTCACTCGATTCCCAATAATCACCTGATATTGCTCTCCTTGCTGAACAAGACCTAATACACCCTCAATTTTTTTAATCGCTTCTTCATCAATCTTCGTTTGATCTAAAGGAACAATGCGCAAGCGTGTCGCACAATGCCATGATTTTTCTACATTTCCAGCGCCACCAACTGTTTCTAAAATTTTCTTAGCAAGTTCTTTTTCATTCATTTTGATGAGTCTCCTTCCTCTTCAAACAAATTAGCTCCTTGACTATTAATGACTTCTTGATACCAATAAAAGCTTTTCTTGGGAATACGTTTCAGCGTGCCAGTTCCTTGATTATCTAAATCAACATAAATAAATCCGTAGCGTTTTTCCATTTCTGCTGAGGAAGAGCTCACAATATCAATAATTCCCCAAGTTAAATAACCCATTACTGCAATATGATCTTGATTGATGACATGAGTTAATTCTTTTAAATGCTTCCGATGATAGTCAATACGGTAATCATCCAAAATTTGACCATCACTTGTTACCACATCTTTTGCACCTAGGCCATTTTCTACAATAAACAATGGTACTTCAAAACGATTATACAAATCCTGACAAATCATTCTTAAGCCTAAAGGATCTACTTGCCATCCCCAATCAGTCGATTCTAAATAAGGATTTTTAATGCCAGAAATCGTATTTCCTGCAGCTGTTGGCTGGTCTTTTTCAATGCCTTGTGTAATCGACATATAGTAACTAAAAGCTAAGAAATCACAATGATTCGTAGCTAATACCTGTTTGTCCTCTTCCGTAAAATCAAGCTGCAAAGTTTCTTTTAGCATTGCTTCAACCGCTTTAGGATAGTGGCCTTTAATTTGGACATCGCCAGATAAATACATATAATGACGCATTTGCTGTGCCTTATCATTATCTTCTGGTCTACAAGTATAGGGGTAAGCCATAATTCCAGTTAACATGCATCCAATTTGAGCTGTTTTATCAATGCGATGACACAATTCGACGACCTTGGCACTTGCTACATATTGGTAGTGCATTGCTTGATACATTGTTCTTTTATCTTTAGCATCGGCTGTCAATCCAGCACTTACAAATGGATGCCGTAAGACACTGTCAATTTCGTTAAAAGGAATCCAATAATGCACCAATTCGTGGAATTCTTCAAAAACAACTTGGCAATAATGAACAAAATAATCCATTACTTTCCTGTCTTGCCAACCACCAAAAGCTTCAACTAAATAAAGTGGCATCTCATAATGAGAAAGTGTCACCAATGGTTCAATTCCATATTTTTGACATTCCATAAAAATATCACGATAAAAATCAAGTCCAGCTTGATTTGGCTTCTCCTCATCTCCTCTAGGAAACAAACGAGCCCATGAAATAGAAAGTCTAAAAGTATTGATATTCATTTCTGCAAGTAAACGAATATCCTCTTGATATCGATGATAAAAATCAATTCCTATCCGTTTTGGAAAAAGTTTATCATTGGTGTTTTTTAAATGATGTTGTATGTCTTCAATAGATGTCTCATCTGTATAATTTGCAATATCTAGATTATTTTTACACATCATGACATCAGCAACAGATGGCCCTTTGCCAGATTGATTCCAAGCTCCTTCTGCTTGATTGGCTGAAATCGCTCCTCCCCACAAAAAATTAGAAGGAAAAGTCTTTATTTGTTTCATTGTCATCACCTCAATTTAAGTAGTACAATCACAACGAAATGTTTGCGCTTACATTTGTCACCCACAGTATAGCACCATGTTTCTTTTTGTGCAACGGTTCATTTCGAATTTTAAAAATTGTGCAATTGACCAATTGTTTAAAATATGATTTAATAGAGATAATGAGAGGTAGGTCTGTCTATTATGATAAATCTAATGCAATTAATTAAAGATCACTATGATCAATACACACCTCAAGAAAAAATTGTTGCTGATAATTTACTTGAGTTTCCACGTTTTATTTTAGAAAAAAATATTTCCAGCTTAGCTGCAAGCATTAATGTTTCACGCAACTCTATTACACGCTTTTGTAAAACATTAGGATTTAGCGGTTATACTGAATTTAAATACGAGTTCTCCAAATATATTACACAACAAAGTGATCGAAAAAATCAGAAACAAACTGGACTTGTAGCAGATATTATTGAAGCCTATAAAGGAAAATTGGATGAAATCCCTGCACAAAATTTTATTCAAGATGAGGATGTTTTTTATTTGGCAGAAGAGATTTGTAAAGCTTCTTCTGTTAAAATCATCGGGACTGGCAAATCTGTGCCCCCCGCGCTACAGCTAAAATATAGTTTACAAACCTTGGAAGTCTATGTGCAAATGATGGATTCTCTTTATTTTTCTGATGATTTGAGCTTCTTATTCAATGAGGATGATGTTGTATTGGTTTATTCTGTTTCAGGCAAAAGTCTTGCTACAAATCAAGTTTTAGCTGGTGCCTTGAAGGCAAAGGCCAAGGTCTTTATGATTACAACAGCAAAAAAACTCAGCTTAGATGTTGAGAAAATGCTGATTTTACCCAACGTGAGTAAAAATAATCCGTTTATTTTTAGCAATCACACCTTGTTTTATATTTTTAATGATTTGCTATGTAATGCTATTAGTTATTATAAAAAAGAGGCTTAAAAAAAATTTAAATAATTCTCTTTACAATAAAAAATCCCTTTATTCTTAGAGGGATTTTTTATTGTGCTACGATTTCCCCGTCTGAAATGTAAAATACTCTTTACATAAATTGTAAAACATTTTATACTTTTTTTATTAATGAAAGGAGCTACATACATGAATGAATTTTATTTAAAACATCTAATTGGTATGCTAGTAGCACTAATTCCAATCATACTTGTCTTTACACTATTCAAAGCAGGTGATGAAAGGAACGAATTTATTAAAAAGAATAAACAACAAAACCAGCATGAGCGCATTCATGCTGGTCTTGTTGATTGATGCTATTTTTTACAATAATGCAGTTGTACAAATTCGCCATATTGCTTCATACTTAACAATTCAAGGCGCTCTGTCTGGTTCATTTTTCCAAATAAGGGAATGCCTTTTCCTAATAACCAAGGGGCAACAGTCACAATCCATTCATCAACTAAATCAGCTTGTTGAAATAGCTCAATGACTTGATTCCCACCAACTAACCAGATATCTTTACCAGGTTGCTGTTGTAAATCTTTCACAAATTGCAAAGACTGGTCATGAATAAAGGTCACATTTTGATCCTTAGTATTGGACTGATTGCGTGTTAATACATAATTTTCCAGTCCAGCATAAGGATAAGCTCCCTCAGTCAACTCTGCAACCTGCTGATACGTTGTATTTCCCATAATCACTGTATCTACATTGGCAATAAACTCCGTATAACCGTTATCCCCAAGCCCTGTCGTTTCTTCTAAAAAGGCAAAACTCCCCTGTTGATTCGCAATATAACCATCTAAACTCATGGCAATAAAACAAATGACTTTACGCTTCATTTAGCTTTCCCCCCTCTTTTATCCTTATTTATCATAGCATATTTCAGGAAAAAACTGAATGAAGGGGCTTTATTTTTTTAATGTTGCACGGTTTAAGCTTAATGAGTTTAACAAGACACTAACGGAGCTAAAAGCCATTGCTCCACCTGCAATGATTGGGTTTAATAAACCAAAGGCTGCAAAGGGAATCCCTACCATATTATAAATAAACGCCCAGAAAAGATTCTGTTTAATTTTACGCATGGTTTTACGAGAAAGGACGATACTTTCGCCAACAAGGTTCAAATTACCATTCATTAAGGTAATATCAGCAGTTTCCATCGCGATATCAGAACCTGTGCCCATGGCCATCCCAATATCAGCTTGAGCCAGTGCTGGTGCATCATTAATCCCATCACCGACCATTGCCACAACTTTTCTTTCACTTTGTAGTTTCTTCACGTAAGAAGATTTATCAGCTGGTAACACCTCAGCAAAAATTTGATCCTTTGTTAAACCAACTGTTGCGCCAATTGCATACGCTGTCGCTTGGTTATCGCCGGTTAACATATAAACGGCAATGCCTTCAGCTTGTAATCTTTGAATACCTTTTAATGAAGTTTCTTTCACTTGGTCAGCCACAGCAATTCCGCCGATAAGAGCGCCATCAATTGCAACAAGCATCGCTGTTTTCCCTGTTTCTTCTAGACTCTGTAATCTAGTTTCAATTGGCGTATAGTCGATTTGTTCTTCATCCATCAGACGACGTGAACCAATTTTCACTTTCATACCATTTATTTCGCCTTCAATTCCTGATCCAACAGCAGCTTTGAAATTGACAACTTCTGGTAGCGTCACTTGTTGCGCCATTCCGTGTTTATAAATCGCAACGCCCAGTGGATGCTCAGAATTTTGCTCCATTGCCGTAGCAATTTCTAATAAGTTTGTTTCTGAATAATCTGTATTTGGTACAGTGAAAACATCTGTTACTTCTGGTTTTCCTTTTGTAATCGTTCCAGTTTTATCTAAAATAACAGCAGTAATAGTCGCTGTTTTTTCAAGGTATTCTCCACCTTTGATTAAGATGCCATTTTTAGCACCGAGGCCTGTTCCTACCATAATCGCAGTCGGTGTTGCTAAGCCTAGCGCACATGGACAAGCGATGACTAGGACTGCAACAGCATGAATAATTGCTGTTTCCCATGAACCAGTTAACCAACCTGTAATTAAGAATGTGAACAAGGCAATGACTAACACAATAGGTACAAAAATAGCAGAAATACGGTCAGCAATTTGTTGAATTGGCGCTTTTGTCCCTTGTGCTTCTTCCACCATCCGAATGATTTGTGCCAGCGCTGTTTCACTTCCTACTCGTTTTGCTTCCATTGTGACAGCACCACTAGCATTTAATGTTCCTCCAACTAAAGCGTCACCTTCTCTTTTTTCAACAGGTAAGCTTTCCCCTGTGACCATACTTTCATCAAAAGAAGATTGACCAGTTAAAATCACACCATCAACAGGAACCTGTTCACCAGGGCGAATACGAACAATATCGCCAGCAATAACGGATTCAATTGGCACATCTTGTTCTTGACCATCACGCATCACACGAGCTGTTTTTGCCTGTAACGCCATTAATTTCTTAATCGCATCACTGGTTTTTCCTTTTGCACCATGCTCCATATATTTTCCAAGCAAGATTAAAGCAATAATCACAGCACTTGATTCAAAATAAAGCGCATGACTTGTTTGACTAATAAACCCATTATAAACACTTAATAGATAAGCCGCAGTTGTTCCCATAGCAACTAACACATCCATATTTGGTGAACCTGCTTTAATCGCTTTATAGGCATTTTTATAAAATCTTGCTCCAATCACAAATTGCACAGGTGTGGTTAAAATCAGCTGAACAATAGGCTGATGAAAGAATGCAACAATTGGTTGACTATGAAAACCAGCTAAATCAAAAAACATCGCAATGACCATTGGTGCGGCTAAAATGCTCGCAAAAATGAGTTGATACTTTAAGGTATTGATTTCTTTTATTTTTGCTTCTTTTGCAGCTTCTTGATGACTTTCATCATATAAAATCGCCCCATAACCAATAGCTTTTACACTTTGAATCAGACTATCAACTGTTGCTTCCGTTTGCTCAAAAGTAACGGTCGCCTTTTCTGTCGCTAAGTTTACCACAGCTTTATCTACTCCTGGCTGTTTATTTAATTCTTTTTCAATCGCTGCAGCACAATTGGCACAGGTCATCCCTGTTAAGGTAAATTGATTGGTTTCCATTTGCTTCACTTCTCCTTAACCGTTTTATTCAGGCTGAGCTTCATAACCCGTCTCTTTAATCACAGCCACTAATTGTTCAACTGTAACCTCTGCTGGTTCAAATTTAATTTTGGCTTGTTCTTTTTTCAAATTCACTTTTGCTTTTGCAACACCTGCAGTTCCTTCTAACGCATCTGTTACACGCTTTACACAGTGCTCACAAGACATTCCTGTTACCTTAACCATTGTTTTTTCCATCATTCATCGCTCCCTTTTTTAATCCATTTATTTTGTTAAATGACAAGCACATTGACCAGGTACACAATTACAGGGTACTTTGTCCACAGCCTCCACTTTTTTCTTCGCTATTATTTGCTCCAATAAAGCTACATCCGCATGACTTAAAGTCGCCTGATCCAACAAATCAGCAATGGTCTGTCCTACCTTTCGATGACATATATGCGCCAATAAATTATTCGAGGCTAAACGAATCGTTTCTTCTTCAGTGATATTGGGATGATAAATAAATTTATTGCCTAGACTACTTGTTGTTAAGCTTTCTTTTTTAACCAGCCTACCTAATAAAGTCTTAATGGTTGCAGGCTTCCATTGATATTTATGCTCAAGTGCTTGAATGACTTGCTGACTTGTTGCTTCATTAGAGGCCCAAATAACCCGCATCACTTCCCACTCTGCTTCAGTAATTTTGTTCTTTTCTGTCGTTTGCATCTTGCTTCTCTCCTTTTACGATTACATATGTAAACGTTCATCTCTAAATAGAGTTTACAATCGTAAACGGAAAAAGTCAACAAAAAAACACCCAATTTTTAAAATTAGGTGTTTTAAGAGTTATACCAAGCGTTTAAAGCTTGTTTCCATCGCTTCTAATGTTCGTTCAATATCTGTTAGGGTATGAGCTTTTGATAAAAAGATACCTTCAAATTGTGACGGTGGTAAGAAAATGCCCTGATCCGCCATTTCTTTATAATAACGACTAAAGAAAGCAGTATCGCTTGCTTTACTATCCTGATAATTTTGAACAGGTCCTTCATTGAAGAACATCCCAATCATACTCCCCGCACGATTGACTGTAATTGGTACTTGATATCTTTGACTCAAGGTCGCAATACCCGTTTCTAAAGTTGTACCTAGTGATTCAAAATAAAGATAATCTTCCTTTGTTAAATGAGTTAAAGTTGCATAGCCTGAAGCCATTGCAATTGGATTACCTGATAAGGTACCTGCTTGGTAAACTTGTCCTGCCGGTGCCATCTGCTCCATGATTTCACGTTTCCCACCATAAGCACCAACTGGAACACCTCCACCAATGACCTTACCTAAGCAAGTCAAATCTGGTATCACCCCATAATAACCCTGAGCACTTTCATAACCCACTCTAAAGCCAGACATCACTTCATCAAAAATCAATAAAGCCCCATCTTTTTCAGTAACGGTTCTTAGGCCTTCCAAAAAGCCAGGAACAGGTGGTATCACACCCATATTCCCTGCAACTGGCTCGACAATCACTGCTGCAATTTGCTCTGGATATAAATGAAAAACTTCTGCTACTGCAGCTAAATCATTATAAGGTGCAACCAAGGTATTACTTGTTGTATTTTTCGGCACACCTGGTGAATCTGGTAGTCCAAGTGTGGCAACACCAGAACCTACTTTTACTAAGAGCGCATCATCATGTCCATGATAACTACCTTCTAATTTTAAAATTTTATCTCTCTTTGTATAACCGCGAGCTAAACGTAAAGCACTCATAGTAGCTTCCGTTCCAGAGTTAACAAAACGAACCATTTCAACAGAAGGAACACGCGCAATGACTAATTTAGCCAATTCATTTTCCATCAGCGTTGGTGCACCAAAACTGGTTCCTTTCGCTGCTGCCATTTGAATGGCTTCAACAACTGCTGGATGGGCATGCCCTAAAATTAAAGGACCCCAAGAGAGCACATAATCAATATAACGGTTGCCATCTACATCAAAAATATGACTGCCTTTACCATGATCCATGACAATCGGTGGCACATCCACAGATTTAAACGCACGAACTGGGCTATTTACCCCACCCGGCATTAAATCCAAGGCTTCAGCAAAGATTTTTTGTGATGTTTCAGTTGGACGATTACTCATCTGCTTCACTTTCCTTTTCTGGCTGTTCTTTACTTATTTTAAGACCAAAGAATTTGCCATAAATATCTAAATAATCTTGTTTATTTTCAGATTTCTCCATTTTAGCGGCTTCTTTCATGGCTTGAATCGGTGACCGACTTAAATGATTGATAATACTTGCCATATGCTTATCAATGACTTCATATTCATGGGTTGAAAGCTCAGGCAATTTCTGTTGAATACTTTTTAGCGTTCTATCCTTTAATAATGTATTACGACTTCTAATTTCATTTAAATAAGGAACAGCTTTTCTTTCACGATACCAAAAAGAAAACTTTTCTAATTCTTCTTCTAATTCCTCTTTAATGGTTTTGATGACTTCTTCTCGTACTTCATTGGTTTTTCCATTTTGAGCACTAATTTGATCCATATCTAAAATCGTACAGCCTTCAAATAAAATACTCTTAGGATCAATCATTCGTGGCACAGATAAATCTAATAACAAGAGCGATTTCTCCGTTTTACGAATTTCTGCTACTTTTTCTAGTAGCTCTGGGGTAATCAGATACCCATCAGCAGAAGCCGCAACAACCGCAACATCGGCTTTTGCCAAAATAACAGGTAAGCTTTTTAATTCAAAAGGACTAAAATAGCGACGTAGCTTGTCTGGATGATGTAAAGAGCTGGTATATTCATTCATTTCATCAGAAACTTTCTCAGCATGTGCTAAGGTCCGATTCACAATGGATACTTGCTCTACCTTTTGTTTGGCTAGTTGATTGGCGACAATTTGAATCATTTCTCCTGCACCAACTAACACAATGCGCTTATCTACTAAATCTTCAAATTCTGCATTCATGATTTTTACGGCAGCAGTACTTGGACTAAAGCTCACTTGATCAATTTTAGTTGTGGTATGCATGCGTTTAGCAAAAGCAATTGCCTTATTAAAAAGGCTGCTTAAAATAGGCCCAACAGCATGATGCTTTTGACTTTCTGCTAAAGCTTTTTTGACTTGTCCCAAAATTTGGGTTTCACCAATCATTAAAGAATCTAAGCCAGTGGTCACATGAAATAAATGCTCCCCAACATCATTATTTGATTTACCATAGCTTGTCGAAATAACTTCAGAAACATCAAAACCTGTATATTCAGCAATATATCTTAACATCTCACCATGCATAAAAGTTGTTTCATCTACATATAAGTAGTACTCCGTTCGATTACATGTTGAAAGGATAACAACTTCTGTTACACCATCAAATTGGGTAATATCTTGATATTGAGTTGCAATTAAATCCTGTGGAATGACATACTTTTCTCTTATTTGAATGGGTGTTGATTTATGACTAACACCATATAATAAAATTTTCAAAATCATCATCCTTTATTTTATCTTCTCTATTTGATTCTTTATTGTTTTCATTTTTTTGTCTACATTAGATTATAACATAAAATTGGCTAGAAATTGGAATAATCCCATGGTTTTCATTCAAAAGGATGGCTTTGCTTCTTTGTTCCCTAACAAAAAATGTCATTATTTTCCTGTTTTACCTCAAAATAATCGTTGTTTGTCCATGAAAATAGGCGTACAATAAAAATAGATAGTGAAGTTATTCACAATTAAAAGGAGATGCATCATATGAAAGCAGCAGTTGTAACAGATAATAGCAATGGAAAAGTTGAGATAAAAGACGTACAGTTAAGAGATTTAAAAGCAGGTGAAGCTTTAGTAGATGTGGAATATTGTGGCGTTTGTCATACAGATTTACATGTCGCTCATGGCGATTTTGGTGAAGTACCAGGACGTGTTATTGGACATGAAGGAATTGGCATTGTCAAAGAGGTGGCTCCTGATGTTACCAATTTAAAAGTTGGCGATCGTGTCAGTATCGCTTGGTTCTTTGAAGGCTGTGGTACTTGTGAGTATTGTACAACTGGTCGTGAAACCTTCTGTCGTGAAGTAAAAAATGCTGGTTTTAGCGTAGATGGTGCAATGGCTGAACAATGTATTGTTTCTGCTAACTACGCAGTGAAGGTTCCTGAAGGCTTAGATCCTGCTCAAGCAAGTAGTATTTCTTGTGCCGGTGTTACTTGTTATAAAGCGATTAAAGTTTCTCATGTTCATCCAGGAGAATGGATTGCGATTTATGGAATTGGTGGTTTAGGAAACTTAGCCATTCAATATGCTAAAAATGTTTTTAATGCAAAAGTCATTGCCATTGATATTAACGATGACAAATTAACCTTTGCAAAAGAATTAGGTGCAGATTTAGTTTGTAACCCATTAACAGATGGTGATGCTGGCGAATGGATTCAAAAAGCAGTTGGTGGTGCCCATGCAGCAGTTGTAACAGCCGTTTCAAAAGTAGCCTTTAACCAAGCTGTTAATTCAGTTCGTGCTGCTTCTAGAGTTGTTGCTGTTGGTCTTCCTCCTGAAACAATGGACTTAGCAATTGTTAAAACGGTTTTAGATGGCATTGAAATTGTGGGTTCACTTGTTGGAACAAGAAAAGATTTAGAAGAAGCTTTCCAATTTGGCGCAGAAGGTAAAGTTGTTCCTGTGGTTGAAACGCGTTGCTTAAATGAAGTAAATGAAATCTTTGAAGAAATGGAACAAGGAAAAATCAAAGGACGTATGGTCGTTGATATGAAGAAAAAATGTGACCATTGCTAATTGAAATTTAAGCCAGCAATCTATTAATTAGATTGTTGGCTTTTTCTTTTGTTTTCATTGATACAATCATTTTTTCCGTGTACAATCATAGATATGAGATAAGAAAGGATGTTTGATGTTGAAACAAACAAATTTTTTAGCAGGTCTTTCATTAATTGCTTTTTCAAGCTATGTCCTATTAATGAGAACATCACTTCAAGTATTTACAAATCAACCAATTGCTAGCTTATTTTTAATTATTGGCATGGTTTTTCTCTTAATGGGTTATCTAAAAAAAGGGCATTCAGCTTATATTGCCCCATCTATTTTAGTCGTTGGCTTAAGCTTATATTTTATTCTAAAAGAAAAAGTCGCTATTTTACCTGATATTTTTCCATATAGCTTGTTGATTTTAGCCTTAGCTCTTTTAATTCAAGCCGTTCATTCAAAGGGAAGCTTTATTGCGCCGATTATTGTCACAGCAACTGCTTTAATAACCCTCTTTTTCCAAGCTATTGTAAAAGTAGCGCCAATTATTGGACAAGTTAGTGATTGGTGGGTTTTTATTGTCGCTGGAATTGGTGTATTACTGATTTGGCTAAGAAAATAAAGCTATTCACAAGAGCTGAGATTTAAGAAGTAAGGTCTTCAGTTCTAGCAGGTTTTATATTGTCATCAAGGCAAGTACCAATTTGTATGACAAGTCATTCTCTAGAGAGTGATTTGTCATATTTTTTTATCCTTAGAAACAGGATACAGATTGAATACTGTTCGACTCTGAACCTTATTCACACTCCAAAAATTTAACTTTCCGCCTCTTAAATCTATAATAGAGATTAAATGATTCGATTTTGAGCCTCCAAATAAACAAATTCCCCTACATTAAGCCTAATTTTCCCTTGACCTTCTACCATAGTTTAATGCTAGTATCAAGATAGCACAAATAAAGGAGCTGAACCTATGGAAATTCTGTCAATCAATCGACTAAGTAAAAAACAGGAACAAGAAGTCATTACACTTATTAGTGAAACCTGGCAAATAGACAAACAGATTTCCAAACAAGCTGATCGAGAGCGCGTACTTAAATTATTCATTACTGTGCTTTTTTTAACAAATAACTTTGCCTTTTTTGCTGTTTTAGACCATAAAATTGTAGGGCTAATTATTGGCAAAGCAACACGTCATTATCGAATAACCAACTTTCTCTACTATGGTATGAAAATGCTTCAACAGATTGGTTTCCTCCCTTTTTATACTCAAGAAGCAAAACAATACCTAAAAGAGTATTTTAACATTTCTGATACACAAAAAAGACTGATTAAACAAACAGAAAAAATGACAAATGAAGTGAGTTTATTCGCTGTCTCCCCTACCCATCAAGGAATGGGAATTGGCAAACAATTAATGGCAAAAGCGATTCAACAATTTCAAAGCTTACAGATTCAACAGTTTAAGTTGTTTACTGATACAAGGTGCTCCTATCAGTTTTATGATAAAAATAATTTTCAATTGCAAGCCACTCAAAAAGTTTGGCTAACCCCTCAGTCTGAAGAAACCATTATGCTTTATGCAAAAAATATTTCATGCTAAAAGTAAAATAGCGCGTAAAGTCATCAAAGGATGATTTTACGCGCTATTTTTCGTCTGTTTTATTTTAACCTTCATAACCAATATATTTTTCAATAATCTGCCAAGCTTGCTTTTCTCCTTCACCTGTTTCAGATGAAAACATGACAAACTCATCATTTGGATCAAAATCAAGCCCATCTTTGACTTGTTTCACATGCTTATTCCATTTACTTCTAGGAATTTTATCTGCTTTGGTTGCAACGACAATGACAGGAATATTGTAGTATTTCAAAAATTCATACATTTGGACATCTTCTCGACTAGGTGCATGACGCAAGTCAACCACTGAAATCGCTGCTTTTAAGGTTTCACGCTCAGTAAAATAAGTTTCTAGCATCTTGCCCCATTTGGCACGCTCAGTCTTAGAGACCTTTGCATAGCCATATCCTGGTACATCCACAAAATAAAACAGTTCTTGAATAATGTAGAAGTTTAAAGTTTGCGTTTTCCCAGGCTTACTAGAGGTTCTAGCTAACCCTTTACGATGAATCATTTTATTAATAAAAGAAGATTTTCCTACATTTGATCTACCTGCTAAGGCAATTTCTGGTAAGCCTGTATCTGGATACTGAGCTGGTCCAACTGCACTTATCACAATGTCCGCTTTGGTTACTTTCATTTTGACGCTCCGTTCTTTTTTGAATTCTTGTTCTATTTTAACATAAATACGCCTCGCTAGGGGTTAAGAATGTTTTTTTTCTTGAAAAAATTGCTGACACGCCTGTTTCACTTCTTCTAAGGTGCCACTTAATTTCTCAGGATACAGGTAATAGAAGGAACGTGTAAAATAACCATCTAGCTGACGATATGGTGTACCTTCAATCAATGCATTCTTTGCAATAATGGTCTGTCCAACACCTTTAGCTAGCAAGTGCGTCATCATTTCATTGCTTTCAATGACCATTTTTCGTTCAGGAACAATATTTGCTGTTTCAAAATACTGAATGGTATAGTGATGGACCCCAGAGCCAACCTCGCGAATCAGCCAAAGATTTTCAGCAAAATTTCCCGCATGAACCAATTCATCCTTCATGACAGCTTCTCTCACCAAAGTCGTTGTAGCGAGTGGTGTCTCAATAAAGCCCATTTGCCAGTTTCTTGCCTCGACTTCCTTCATGACCTTTTCAGAGTTACCTAAATGCACATCAAAATCAATCAGTGGAAAACGTGATTGTAAATAAGCTAATAAATCTGGCATTACTTGAACAGCAATCGTATGAGATGCACCAATATGACAAGTCTGGTGATAGTTGCCTTTTAAGGCTGCAACTTGTTGAATGGTTTCCTCCCATAAATCAATCATTTTTTCTAACTGAAGATAAAATTGCTTACCAGCTTCTGTTGGGAGTACCTCTTGCCGTCCATTGCGAATCAATAGCTTTGTCATTAATAATTCTTCTAACTGTTGAATTTGTGTAGATACAGTTGGTTGCGAAATATAAAGCTTTTCTGCAGCTTGTGTAAAATTTCTTTCTTCATAAACGGTTTTAAAGGTTTGTAAATTTTTAAACACTTAAAGACACCTCTCTTTCTATTAGAAATTCCAATTAAACTTATTATAAACATTTATTTTATAAATAGAAAGAAAAAGGCTATACTAATAATAGAAAAAGAAAGAAGGAAGGAACGACTGTTGAAAGATTTTATCAAATCCATCATTCCGGGACTCGCACTTTGTATTGGTGTGACCCTGATGAGTAAATATTTAGCCACTTTTGTGCCACAATTTGGTGCAGCAACTTTAGCCATTTTTATTGGGATTTTACTAGGAAACACTGTATTTAAACAACCGATTTTAGATAAGGGAACTAAATTTTCTGAAAGCAAGCTGTTAGAGTACTCCGTTGTCCTATTAGGAGGAACCATTACTTTTCAAACCATTCGTTTACTCGGTTTGTCAGGTGTACTCTTTATTATATTACAAATGACTGCGACCATTATTGCAGCAATCCTGATTGGCAAAAAATTAAAGCTGAGCCAACAAATTTATCTACTAATGGCTAGTGGAAATGCAGTTTGCGGCTCCTCTGCCATTGCGTCTACAGCTCCTACTGTTGGTGCATCTGATGAGGAAAAAGGTTTAGTGATTACCATTGTTAATTTAATGGGAACAGTCCTGATGCTCCTTTTACCTGTGATCAGTTTTGCCCTTTATCATCATGATAAAATCAAGTCCTCAGCATTAATTGGTGGCACACTGCAATCAGTTGGGCAGGTGGTAGCGAGTGGGAGTATGGTCAACACTTCTGTTCAAGAAACTGCTACAATTTTTAAAATTATGCGCATTATTTTCTTAGTAGCGGTCGTCTTTATTTTTGGTAAAATGGCTAAAAAAGAACCACAATCTGCTTCATTATCAACTGCTAAAAAGACATTTAAATTACCAATTCCATGGTATGTGCTGGGCTTCTTAATTGTTTGTTGCTTTGCAAGTTTGCAGCTGATTCCTGCAGCCGTCAGTCAGCTGATGCATCAAGTCAGTAGCTGGTTTGAAATCATTGCCTTAGCAGGTATTGGTTTGAGATTAAAAATGAATACCTTATTAAAGCAAGGAAAAGAATTCTTGATTTATGCCCTTTCTCTAGGAAGTATCCAAGTCATTTTTGCAATCACATTCATTTGGCTATTATTTAGCTAGATGAAAAAGCACTAAACTGTTTTCTTTCACAGTTTAGTGCTTTTTTTTAAGAAGCTTTTTCCGTTTTTAAAACCAATTCTGGTTTACCATCACCGGTTACTGTTTCTTCAGTAATGATACATTTCTCAACATCTTCTCGGCTTGGTAATTCAAACATAATTTCTAGCATAATATTTTCAATGATAGAACGTAAGCCACGTGCACCTGTATTGCGCTCAATCGCTTTTTTAGCAATCGCTTTGAGAGCCTCTTCTTCAAATGATAACTCAATATCATCTAATGCTAGCAATTTCTTATATTGTTTGACCAACGCATTTTTTGGCTCTGTTAAGATATGAATTAAATCATCTTCCGTTAGTTTTTCTAACGCTGCCATCACTGGTAAACGTCCAATAAACTCTGGGATTAAACCAAATTTCAATAAATCCTCTGGAATAATTTTTTGCATCACACTTTCATCATCATTTAATTTCGTATTTGCTGAACCAAAGCCAATAACTTTTTCACCCATACGATTTTTAACAATGGTTTCAATGCCATCAAAAGCACCACCGACAATAAATAGAATGTTCGTTGTATCTAATTGAACAAATTCTTGTTGTGGATGTTTACGTCCGCCTTGTGGTGGAACATTTGCCACAGTACCTTCTAATATTTTTAGTAAAGCCTGTTGCACACCTTCACCAGAGACATCACGTGTAATTGAGACATTTTCACTTTTACGTGCAATTTTATCGATTTCATCGACGTAAATAATCCCTTTTTCAGCACGTTCAACATCATAATCCGCTGATTGCATTAATTTGAGTAGGATATTTTCAACATCTTCCCCAACATATCCAGCTTCAGTCAAGCTCGTTGCATCTGCAATTGCAAATGGCACATTTAAAATACGAGCTAACGATTGTGCTAAGAAAGTTTTACCGGAACCAGTTGGTCCAATTAAACAGATATTACTTTTTTGAAGTTCAACACCATCTTCAGTTTTCACTTCTAAATTATTAACACGTTTATAATGATTATAGACAGCCACAGCTAAAGCTTTCTTCGCTTGATCTTGTCCAATGACATATTCATTTAGGATTTGTCTAATTTCATGTGGTTTTGGCACTTCTAAAAATTCACCAGTTGATAATTCGTTAAACTCTTCATCAATGATTTCTTTACAAAGTTCAATACATTCATCACAAATGTATACGCCCGGACCTGCTACGATTTTCTTTACTTGTTCTTGTGATTTCCCACAAAATGAACATTTCACTGGCCCTTTTTCTTCTCCATAATTAAACATCAATTCCACCTCTTTTCTTAGGATGTTTCTGAAAACTCCAATAGTAAATATTTTCGCACTAATGGTGTAACTCGTCGTCAGAAATACACGTTTATACACCATATAAGCTGCGTTTTCTTTCTAGATTTACACCATTATCACTGAAAAATTTGGATGCCATCGTAGTTTTCAGAAACATTCTACTCACTTCTTCTATTTTAACAGAGATACTTGACTCTTGACAGTAAACAGCTTGACGTTATGTAGCATCAATTGTTAAGAAAAGACTTCAACTTTTTAAAATCAAGTTGAAGTCTTCAAATTGTTTACTAAACGTAAAAGACTTATTTCTCTTTAGCTGATTCAGTAATCATATCAATTGCTTTTTTGATCGCAATATCATGTTTTAACATATCAACACTTACAGCTTTACGAACAGCATCTTCTGTCATGTTGTATTGTGCTGCTAAATCTTTAATTTCAGTTTCTACTTCATCAGCAGATGGGTCAATTTTCTCAGCTTCAACAATTGCTTCTAACACTAAGTTTGTACGTGTACCCATTTCTGCATCTTCTTCCATGCGTTTGTGAAGATCATCTTCAGTTGTACCAGTTAATTGATAGTACATTTCTGGAGAAATACCTTGTTGTTGCATGCTGTTTAAGAAGTTATCCATTTGACGGTGTACTTCATCATGTACCATAACATGTGGTAATTCAACGATTTCAGCATTTTCAACAGCTTGTTTTAAAGCAGCTTCTTGGACTGCATTATCAGCAGCTGCATTTTTAGCATCTGTTAATTGTTTTTTCATTTTTTCTTTTAATTCATCTAAAGTTTCAACTTCTTCGTCTACATCTTTAGCAAATTCATCATCTAATTTAGGAACTTCTTTTCCTTTTACTTCATGAACCGTTACTTTAAAGACTGCTTCTGCACCTTTTAAGTCTTCTGCATGGTACTCTTCAGGGAAAGTAACCGTTACTTCTACTTCATCGTCAGCTTTAACGCCAACTAATTGTTCTTCAAAGCCTGGGATGAAAGAGTTAGAACCTAATTCTAATGAATGGTTTTCACCTTTACCGCCATCAAAAGCAACACCATCTTTAAATCCTTCAAAGTCGATGACAACTGTATCACCATCTTTAGCTTTACCAGTTTTAACCACTAATTCAGCTTGTTGTTGTTGTTTTTCTTTCAATGCTTCGTTAACATCTTTCACTAAAACTTTACGATCTTGTTTTTCAACAGTTAAGTTTTTGTATTCGCCTAATTTAACTTCTGGTTTGACAGTAACAGTTGCTGTAATTACCCAAGGTTTGCCCATTTCCATGCTTTCAACATCGATTTTTGGTTGGTCAACTGGTTCAATTCCAGCTTCCTCAATCGCTGCACCATAAGCTTGTGGTAAAACTGCATTTAAAGCATCTTCATAAAGTGAAGCTTCGCCATACATTTTGTTAAATACTTGACGTGACACTTTCCCTTTACGGAATCCAGGAACGTTTAAGTTCTTTTTCACTTTATTAAAAGCTGTTTCAATTCCTTGTTTAATTGTTGCTTCATCAATTTCAAATGTTAAAACGCCATCATTAACGCCTTTTTTTTCCCATTTTGCTGACATCTATATTCCTCCTAAAATCTTCCCAGTTTTATGCACATTTATGCATTTTACATACTAATATATAGTACACTAAAGTCCTCAAAAAGTAAACTCTTTCAAGCCTCTATCCTATTTTTTTCTTTAAAAATCAGCAACCCATTTCAATAATCCGCTGTTCACTGAATCTTAAAAACCATTCTGTGTACCATTGCTGTCTTTCTTCTGACAATTGATTCAGTCGCTCCATAGCTGACTGATCTTGTGCTAAGTAGGCTAGATAAAGGTCTAACCAGCTACTGTCCTCCTGACCAATCACTTCTTCATGAAAGGGATACATTAAATAGAAATGTGCGCATCCTTCTTCTAAAATTCCTTGATAAGCTACCGGATTGCTATTTTCTAGTCTACTTTTCAATGCCTTTTGAAAATAGTGATAGTGGCTACTCTCCGACACTTTTCCTACTTGTTTTAATGATACCTCTTTTGTTTCTCCAAACCATAACAACTGATACGTTTCCTCAATTCCTAAATCAATTAAAGCTTCTATTAAATTTGTTTTTGCTAATTGTTGCACTTCTGGATGCTGCAAAATGGCATTCACTGCCTGCTGAAAAAAGGCTGGCGGTATTTGTGTGAGATGTGTCATTAACACTGTTGCATCAGCAACTGTGATTGCCGTTTTCGCTTCAATCTCTTTGATACGCTCAGCTATTTGAGTAACTTGAATGCGCTCTTCTTCTTGCTGTAAAAACTCAGATAGGTTTTGCCATAATTCTTTCTCTTCACTCATCGCTGCTTTTTCAGCTATTAATACTTTAGCGTCCTCAAATTGTTCTGCTTGAATCAATAATTGAACATAAAAGGCTGTTAATTGCGTATCATTCAGATAAAGAGCCTCTTTTT
This sequence comes from Isobaculum melis, assembly GCF_900111355.1. Lineage (GTDB taxonomy): Bacteria > Bacillota > Bacilli > Lactobacillales > Carnobacteriaceae > Isobaculum > Isobaculum melis. The sequence continues at coordinate 5,455 of NZ_FOHA01000024.1, read as the reverse complement.
CTTCAACTAATTCCAGTGCATCTTGTGAGCGATTTAATTGAAAAAGAGCCGTTGTTAATAAAACATTGACCATATCCTCCTGCTTAATTTCATAAGCTAAGGAAAAGCTTTCAGCAGCTGCTTGCATACTCCCTGCTTCAAAGGAGGCCATCCCTTGATTAACATATTGCTCATATAGCTTTGGAAAAACAATTTTCTCACCCAAATGAATTCCTCATTTCTAAAAAAATACTTTCATTTATCATAACACAAAAAGTGTCATGGCTAAATGAAAGTATACTACTTGTGATGCGATTCTTTTAGTCGATTCCCAGCGATTGATAAAAAGCAGATTGATTGGCCATTAGTTCATTAAAGTGGCCTTTTTCAATGATGTTCCCATGCTCCATATAAATAATTTCATCATATTCTTTCAATAAATCAGCATTTGTTTGATGTGTAATCGTGATTAAGGTCAAATCTTTGATATTAAATAGCTTACTTTCAATATCATAAGCTGTCTTTTTATCAATTGCAGAAGTTCCCTCGTCAATAATCAACACTGGTGTTTTTTGAATCAAAGCACGAGCTACTGCTAATCTTTGGCGTTGTCCACCTGAAAGTTTCGCACCATTTTCACCAACCATGCTATCAATTCCCTCTGCCTGCTCTGCGATAAATTGATGGGCACCACTATTTGCTAGCGCCTCTTTAATTGCTGCATCTGAAAAATCTTGATAGAGACATAAATTATTTTTAATCGTTGTATCGAACATATAAATATCTTGATGAATCGTTGCAACAACTTGTCCTAATTGCTGTTGGTCTAACTCTTTTAGCTCCTGACCATCATAGTGAATGTCACCTTCATAATGATCATAATAGCCTGAAATCAGCTTCGTTAACGTTGATTTTCCACAACCACTTTTACCCATAATGACATATTTTTTACCTTTTTCTAGGGTCAAATCAATATTGGATAAAATTGGTTTCTCCGGATCATAGGCAAAACTCACATTTTCCAGCTTCATTTCCTGTGTCATCACAGGCTTCAGTGTACCTTTTCCCTCTAAGGCTTGTGACATTGCATACACATCTAATTTAGCAATAACTGGCTGTATCCCTTTCATTTTAGGTACATTTGTCATAATCGTCAGTAATGGTGAAACAAACTGACCACTTAATTGAATCAAAGCAATCGTTCCACCCATTGTAAATTCACCTTTAATAACTAGATAGGAAGAAACAAAAATGACAACAAACTGACTAAACATCCCTAATACAGAAGAAAGGCTTTCATTTACAGCCATTAATTTATCTGAATCTAATTTTGCTTGTGTAGCATCCTCATTTTCCTTTTCAAATTGCTGTGCACTAAAAGCTAAGCGATTAAAAGTTTTAATCACTTCAAACCCAGCTAATAAATCTTTCGTTTGTTTGGTAAATCTCTCTAAAGCTTGAGACACTCGATTTTGTTTTTTCTGAAGTAATTTTCCAAAAATACTTGGTACTAAAAACATAAATAAAACAGAAATAATCAAGCAAACTGTAATCAATGGACTAATAATAAAGAGCATGATTAAAGCAATCACAAAGATAAAACCAAACAGAATCGTGCCTAACAAAGGTGCTAAAAAATTTTCTTCCACCATTTTCATATCATTCGTCAAAATAGAGAGATAGTCAGCCGTATTATTTTTTGTGAAATCCTGATAATTCTGTTGAAAAACACCATGAAAAATCTTTTGACGATAACTTTTAATCAACTTATTAGTAAACAACTTGGAAACATATGTATAAGTAAAGAAACCCAGTCCAATAAAAACTAAGTAACCAACTGAAAAAAGAATCACTTGCTTAAATGCTTCAAAATCACCTGACAAAGCCGTATCTGTCACCCTTTGTAATATTTTTGCAATCAAAACACTTGCAATTGCATAGATTAGACTTAGAAAAACGGTTAAACCAAATAAAAATTGATGTTCTTTTAATACTTGTTTCATAAAACTCCTCCTCGTTTCTGTTTCTTGCCATGTTTCATAGATACATGATACAAATCAAACACCATCATTTCTATCAATTAATATAACACCTAATTCGATACACGTCAAATACTTATCCTCAAATTCGATTATCCTCAAATTTATTTCTTCCCATAAAAAAACTGCAAAGAAAAATTCTTCACAGCAACAACACTATTCAAGTAAAAAGTTATCCAATGATTTTTTTAATGCTTCTATCCCTTGTTGATGAATCACATAGTAAACTTTTCCATTTTCCTTAGAAATTTTAACTAAATCCGCAACCAATAGAATATTCATATGATGAGACATTGTAGAAGGATTTAAATGCATTTCTTCTGCTAATTCAAGATTATATTTAGGCGCATCCTTAATGGACAGTAAAACATCAAATTTACTGCTATCACTTAATGCTTTTAATTTCAATAATAGAGTCTCTTTTTCACTATTTCGATCAATTTCTCCACGTACAATTTGATCTAATAAAATACCCAAAAAGCCAACCTCTTCCATCACTAAGAATGAGCCAGAAAAAATAATACTTGGATAGATTTTTTGAATATTAAATTGTGAAAAGAAGCGGGTTTTTAATAGCTTTTCTTCTTTAACTGCTACCTCATAGCGTTCTAGATATTTTTTCAAACTTTTGACTTTCTTTAAAGCTTTTTCATAAGCTGATTGATTTTCTATCACTTGCTGAATCAATTTTTGATAATAAGGTTTAGGCTCTTTTAAGACTTTCATCAAATGCCACTTTAGTTCTTCATTCAATTTAGTTTGATCCACAAAAGAAATAATAGAATCTATATCCGTAACTGCACAAAATGTTTTATCCTGCTGTTCATACATTGCTACATAAGTCGCTAGAATTTTGGCGCGATATTCATTCGTTGAAAAACAATCAATATTCTGAAATAATTCAGGGTTTTCTAGCAATATCATACTTATCATCAGAAAAAATGAAAAGTCATTCAGTTCACCTAAAGTAAAAGCTTCAGACATCGCTTTCTGCTCTCTAAAAGTCTCTATATACTTCTCAATTTCTGCATAATGCTGTTGATAAAAATACTCGCCATTTAAGCCGAATTTTTCTAAATCTGCAATGACTTTACTTTTATGATCCATTTTAGCTGTTGTCACAAATAGTAATCCTAAGATTTCTACCTGTTGATTGAGCGTCTTAATAATTTCCATCTAATCCCTCCTTATCTATCTGCAATCCTCGACTTTAGTCTATAAGTTCATTCTTTTAAAGTCAACTCAATTTGATACTTAATATTTGCAAAATTCCCAACTTTTTAAATTAACACTTGTTTACCACCCTAAAGTTTAGTAAAATATAGTTAATCAATCAAAGGAGGGCAGTTTATGACATTAACGAATCGTGAAAAGGAAATCATTCAATTAATTCGCAATAAACCAATGATTTCTCAGCAAGAAATTGCAAACGCTTTAGAAATCACACGTGCCTCGGTAGCTGTTCATATTACCAATATGATGAAAAAAGGCTATATCTTAGGAAAAGAATATGTCCTAAATGATGACAACTACACAATTGCCATTGGCGGGGCTAATATGGATATTTCTGGTTTTCCAACCAGTCAGTTAATTGAACATGATTCTAATCCTGGTAAAGTCAAGCTTTCATCAGGTGGGGTTGCACGCAACATTGCAGAAAACCTGGTACATCTTGGCAATCGTGTAAAATTAGTCACTACTTTAGGAAATGACTTGTATGGCAAGCGGATTATTGAAGATGCACAAGCCGTTGGTTTAGATATGCAGGATAGTTTTATTTTATCTGATATGGCGACAAGCACCTATGTTTCTATTATGGATGCAGATGGTGATATGCATGTTTCTATTAACCATATGGACATTATGGACCACTTAGATGTTGAAATGATTACAAGTAAGCGCCATTTAATCGAAAGTGCTAGAACCATCATTTTAGACACAAATATTCCAGAAACAGTGATTGATTTTATGATGACAAAATATCATGACCATCGCATTTTTGTAGATCCTGTCTCATCTAAAAAAGCTTTAAAAATCAAGAAACACTTAAAACATATTCACATTTTAAAACCCAATCGGATTGAGGCTGAAATCTTATCAGGTATCAAAATTAAAACAGAAGCTGATGTCAAAAAAGCAGCCAACTACTTTATTCGTCAAGGTGTTGGAAAAGTCTTTATTTCCTTGGGAAGTGAAGGCGTGTATTATGCAGATAAGAAAAAACAAGGGAAATTCACACCCAAACCACAGCCATTAATTAATGCGAATGGTGCTGGAGATGCGTTCTCTGCTGGTTTGATTTATACCGACTTATTAGAATATGATATTGAAGACATGGCGAAGTTTGGAAGTGCTGCCGCTGTTGTGGCTTTGCAGCATGAAAATACGATTAATCCAAGTTTAAGTATTGAAACTGTTGAAAAAGCATTAAAAAATATTTCTTAAAAAAATGGAGGTTTTTATTCATGAAACAATTTTTAGAATTAACACAAGAGGTACAAGACGCAGTAGCAGCAGGTAAAGCAGTGGTTGCTTTGGAATCTACCATTATTTCACATGGAATGCCTTATCCACAAAACGTTGAAACAGCTCTAGAAGTTGAGCGCGTGATTCGTGAAGGTGGCGCAACACCAGCAACAATTGCCATTATGGATGGAAAATTAAAAGTTGGTTTATCCGCTGAAGAAATTGATCGTTTAGGAAAAGAAGAAAATGTTGCAAAAGTTAGTCGTCGCGATATTCCTTTTGTCCTTGCTAAAAAAGTTACTGGCGCAACAACCGTTGCAACAACCATGATTATTGCTGAAATGGCTGGCATTCAAATCTTTGCAACTGGCGGTATTGGTGGGGTTCACCGTGGCGCTGAAACAACAATGGATATCTCTGCTGACCTTGAAGAGTTAGCGCAAACTAATGTTGCTGTTATCTGTGCAGGTGCGAAATCAATTTTAGACATTAAATTAACTTTAGAGTATTTAGAAACAAAAGGTGTTCCTGTTGTAGGTGTTCGTACAGAAGAATTCCCTTCATTCTTTACGCGCCGTAGTGGATTTGGTGTTGATTATACCATTCAAGAAGAAAAAGAATTAGCCTTAGCTTTAAAAACCAAATGGGACTTAAACCTAAAAGGTGGCGCAGTTGTTGCAAATCCAGTACCAGAAGCTTATGAAATGGATGATGCTGTCATTACTAAAGCGATTCAAGATGCAGTCAAAGAAGCTGCTGAAAAAGGTATTGCTGGAAAAGAGGTCACACCTTTCTTACTAGCTAAAGTCAAAGAAATAACTGGTGGCGACTCACTTGAAACAAATATTCAACTTGTTTTCAGTAACGCTCGTGTTGCGACTAAACTAGCAGTTGAATTGGCGAAACTTACTTAATTGAAAAAAATGGCACTATAATTTATGGGACTGATAGAAATTATTCTATTGGTCCCA